>NZ_CP046913.1:1200000-2400000 GCF_009789675.1 Paraburkholderia acidisoli
CACCACCAGGTGACCTTCGCCGACGACGCGTTCGTGGCCGCCGCCGAGTTGTCGGATCGCTACATCACGTCGCGGTTTTTGCCCGACAAGGCGATCGATCTGATCGATCAGGCGGCGGCGCGCGTGCGCATCGGCGCGACCTCGCGGCCCGCCGACATCCAGGAACTCGAAGCCGAGATCGTGCAACTCAAGCGCGAGCAGGACTATGCCTCCTCGCGCAAGCGCTACGACGAGGCGAAGGGCTTCGAGGCGCGCATCAACGAGAAGCAGGCGAAGCTCGACGAACTCACCGAGGCGTGGCAGCGCAAGACCGGCTCCGAAACGCTCGAAGTCACGGTGGCGTCGATCGCCGAAGTGGTCTCGCGGCTCACCGGTATTCCCGTGGCCGATCTCACGCAGGAAGAGCGCCAGAAGCTGCTCAAGATGGAAGAGACGCTGCGCGATCGCGTGGTGGGCCAGGACGACGCGGTGACCGCCGTGAGCGATGCCGTGCGGCTCTCGCGCGCCGGGCTCGGCCAGGCGAACCGGCCGATCGCGACCTTCCTGTTCCTCGGGCCGACGGGCGTGGGCAAGACCGAACTCGCGAAGGCGTTGGCGGAAACCGTGTTCGGCGACGAGCAGGCGATCATCCGTATCGACATGAGCGAATACATGGAGCGCCACACGGTCGCGCGGCTGATCGGCGCGCCGCCGGGCTACGTGGGCTACGACGAAGGCGGCCAGCTCACCGAGCGCGTGCGCCGCCGCCCGTACAGCGTGATTCTGCTCGACGAGATCGAGAAGGCGCACGCCGACGTGTACAACGTGCTGCTGCAAGTCTTCGACGACGGCCGCCTCACCGACGGCAAGGGCCGCGTGGTCGATTTCAGCAATACCATCCTGATCGCCACGAGCAATCTGGGCGCGTCGATCATCATGAACAACCTGGAGCAGCCGGAGAAGGACCGGCTCGACGACAAGGCGTTGCGCGCCGAGTTGATGAAGGTGCTCAAAGGCCATTTCCGGCCCGAGTTCCTCAACCGTATCGACGAGATCATCGTGTTCCATGCGCTCTCGCGGGAGAACATCCGCTCGATCGTCGAGATCCAGCTCGAGCGCGTGAAGCGCACGGCGGCCGCGCAGGGCATCACGCTGAAGATGAGCGATTCGCTGGTCGAGCATCTCGTCGAGGCGGGGTATCAGCCCGAGTTCGGCGCGCGCGAACTCAAGCGCCAGGTGCGTCAGGAAGTGGAAACGCGACTCGCGAAGGAAATACTCGGCGACGCGCTGCAAACGGGCGATACCGTCGAGATCGGCTACGACAAGGCGAACGACGAAACCACCATCAGCAAGATTGCGGTGCCGCCCGACGTGAAGGAAGCGAAGCCCGCGAAGAAGGCGAAGAAGGGCGATAAACCGGACGTGAACGAAGTCGCGCCCGAGCTGGCCGCCGACGACGCCGAAGGCGATCCGCCACCGCCGCCGCCTTCGAAGAAGAACGGCAAGGGCGCGGGCAAGTCGAAATCGGCTTGAGCGTATTGAAGAAAAACGGCTGATGCGTCAGCCGTTTTTTTTGTTTGACGGGATCTGCTCAGGATAGCGAATCAATTCGCGTCGATGTGCCACCAGGCGGGCAGCAACGCGCGCACGTCGGCCTGGGCGAAACGATCGTCGAGCAGGTGCACCACGCCACGATCGGTCTCGGTGCGGATCACGCGCCCGGCCGCCTGCACGACCTTGCGCAAGCCCGGGATGAGGTAGGTGTAGTCGAAGCCCGAGCCGTAGAGCGCGTCCATGCGCTCGCGCATGGCTTCGTTCAGCGCGTTCACCTGCGGCATGCCGAGCGTGGCGATGAACGTGCCGATCAACCGCGTGCCCGGCAAGTCGATGCCTTCGCCGAACGCGCCGCCCAGCACCGCGAAGCCGATGCCGCAGCCGTCTTCGGCGAAGCGCGCGACGAACGCGTGCTGGCCGGCTTCGTCCATGGTGCGCGACTGCAGCCAGACCTGGATATGCGGGTGCCTTGCGGCGAACGCCTCGGCGGCTTGCTGCAGATAGTCGTAGCTGCTGAAGAAACACAGGTAGTTGCCGGGACGCTCGGCATATTGCGCGGCCACGCGCGTGACGAGCGCCTCGAGCGAGCGCGCGCGATCCTTGTAGCGTGTGGAAATGTGCCGCGCGATGCGCACGTGCAGTTGCTCGGCGCGAAACGGCGTGCCGATGTCGATGCTCACCGTGTTCGTGGGCAGGCCGAGCATGTCGGTGTAGTAGTGCGTGGGCGAGAGCGTGGCCGAGAATAGCGTGATGCTATGCGCGGCCGCGATGCGCGCGCGCAGTGCGTCGGCGGGCACGATGTTGCGGATCGCGAGCGTGGTGCGCGCGCGCTGGGTCGAACGGATCGAACGTGCGGGGAGCGGCGTGATGTCGAACAGCGAATGCGCGCCGAAGCGTTCGGCGATACGCGTGAAATGCAGCGCGTCGAAATAGAAGCGCTCCAGTTCGGGATCGCGCGCGAGCGACGCTTCCGCGAGTTGATCCCCGATCGCGCCGGTCACGTCGCCGAGCGCGGCGATCAGCGCATCGGGCAGCGCGTCGCTCGCACGCCACGCGCCGGGCGTCACGGCGTTCTGGGCGTTCCAGTGCTTCTGCAGGCGCGTGAGCGCGCGTTTGACCGGCGTGCTCGCGTTGCCGCGCAGGGCGTCGATGCGCGTTTGCACGAGTTCGGCCGAGTACATCGCGCGGGCGCGTTCGGGCAGATTGTGCGCCTCGTCGACGAGCACGCTCGCGCGCCACGCGTTGTGCGCGCCGAGCATGAACAGCATCGCGCTCACGTCGAAGTAGTAGTTGTAATCGCCGACGATCAGGTCGCTCCAGCGCGCGAGTTCCTGACCGAGGTAATACGGGCAGACGCGATGTTCGGCCGCGACTTCGCGCAGCGTCGCGCGGTCGAGCCGCGTACGTTCGAGCGCGGCCGCGCGCGCGGCGGGCAAGCGGTCGTAGAAGCCGCGCGCGAGCGGACAGGATTCGCCGTGACACGCGGCTTCGGGATGCTCGCAGGCCTTGTCGCGCGCGACGAGTTCGAGCACGCGCAGCGGCAAAACGGGCATTGACGGCGTGGTCGATGCGCTCGCGAGTGTCTCGAGCGCATCGAGCGCGAGTTGCCGCCCCGAGCTTTTGGCGCTGAGAAACAGCATCTTGTCGATGCCGCCGCGCGCGCAGGCCTTCAGTTGCGGGAACAGTGTGCCGATGGTTTTGCCGATGCCGGTAGGCGCTTGCGCGAGCAGACAGCGGCCCTGCGTGGCCGCGCGCCAGACGGCTTCGGCGAGATCGCGCTGGCCGTGCCGGAACGTGGCATGCGGCAATTGCAGCGCACCGAGTGCCGCGTCGCGTGCCGCGCGATGCGCGCTTTCCTGCGCGGCCCACGCGACGAAGCGCGCGCATTGCGCCTCGAACGCGGCACGCAGTTCGGCCGCGCTGGCGTGCTCGACGAGCGCGGTTTCGCGCCCCGAGCCGATCTCGTAGTACACGAGCGCGAGTTCGAGCGAATCGAGCGCGAGTTTCTCGCAGAGCAGCGCCCCGTACACGCGCAATTGCGCCCAGTGCAGGGCACGCTGATTCTCGCGCATGGCGTCGAGATCGCCGCGATAGGTCTTGAACTCTTCGAGCCGCCGCCGCGCGGGATCGTAGCCGTCGGCGCGGCCGCGCACGGTGAGCGTTGCGGTTGCGTCGGCGGCGCTCGTGCTCGAGTAAGTGCCCGCGAGCGCGATCTCCGTTTCGTAGCCTGCGGGGCGGCGCGCGGCGATCGCGGCATGTCCCGCGCGGCCTTCGCTCGCGTCGGGCGAGGGCGTGAAGCGCAAGTCCAGGTCGCCGCGTTTCGCGGTGAATTCGCAGAGCGTGCGCACGGCGACGGTGTAGCTCATGACGCGAGCGCGTTCGCCGGTTCGGCGCGGGCTTCGGCAGGCAAGGGCCAGCGCACCTGCAACACCGAAACGGGCATGCCGTGCGCGGCGCAGTACGCGAGCCAGCGCCGCTGGTTGTCCTGCAGACGATCGCCCGGGCCTTTCACCTCGATCAGCTCGTAGCGGCGTTCGGCGGGCCAGAAGCGCACGAGATCGGGCCAGCCCGAGCGATTCGCGAGCGGCTCGCGCAGCAGGCGCTCGCACCACTTGCGCACATGCGCCGCCGGAAAGCAGTCGAGCGCGAGCGCGAGCAGCGTGTCGTTCAGCGCGCCCCACGCCACGAACGGCGACTGGATGCCGGCCTTGTCGACATAACGTTGCAGGATGGATTCGCGATACGCGCCGCTGTCGAGTTCGGCGAGACAGGCGTCGAACTGGGCGGCGCGGCGCGCGGCGAAGTCGGCGGCGTTCAGGTCGGCGGGACCGCGCTGGAACGGGTGGAAGAACGCGCCCGGCAGCGGCGCGAACAACGCGGGCCAGCAGAGCAGACCGAACAGCGCGTTGATGAGCGTGTTCTCCACGTAAAACACGGGCGCCTCGGGCGTGGCGAGCGCGAGGCGCGCGGCTTCCTCGACACGCACGGCGGGCGCATGCGCCAGCACGAGTTCCGCCTGCGCGAAGTTCGCCGCGGCCATGGCCGCCCGCCGGGCGCGAACGGGCGCGCGCGAGAGACGGCCGAGCGTGCGCGCCGCGCGTTGCGCTTCTTCTTCGTTGATGGGCGCTTCGGCGATACGGCGCGCGAGCGCCAGCGCGTCGTCGCGGCGATCGAGCTGTTCGAGCACGCGCACGCGCCGGTAACGCGATTCGGGATGACTGCTGTCGAGATAGGCGCGCCACGCGAGTGCCGGTTCGCGCACGCGCTCGGCGGCGAGACCCGCGGCGTGGCGCAGCTTGTCGTGGCGCTGGCGCAGCCACGGGTTCGCGTGCGTGCGCGGCGCGAGCGCATCGAGCGTGGCGAGCGCGGTTTCGATCGGCGTGACGAAATCGGGGCGTGGGCTTGGGTTTGCGCTCGTTCCCGCGCTCAGGTCCGCGCTCTGGTTGGTGCTCAGGTTGGTGCTCAGGTTGGTGCTCAGGTTGGCGCCTGGATCGGCGCTGCTTGCCGCGTTCGCGCTCGCGCTTTGCAGCGCCGCGTCGAGCGCTTCGCGGCAATCGCGCAGCGCGAGCCAGGCGTCCACGTCGTCGCGACGCTGAAACGCGCGCGAGGCGGCGTCGAACGCGACCGTCTCGTAGCGGAAGACGCCGAGATCGGCGAGCACGAACTCGCTCCAGTCCTGATGCAGATTGCCGAAGAACATGAGGCGCAAGCGCTCGCAGAGCGGCGCGGCCGCGAACCGCAGCACGGTGTCGGGCGAAGCGGGAAACCACGTGTGCCAGCCGCGCGCCACGGGCGCATTCTCTCCGTCGACGAAATGCGCGCGCAGTGCCTCGAGCGTGGCCGCCCGCGTGGCGCGCGCTTCGCAGGCCACGCCCGCGTGCGCCGCGAGCGCCTGCAATTCGGCCTTCGTGACGAGCGCGGCGAGGGCGGCGAAGTCGAGCGCCGGCGCGCCCTCGAGCCATCCAGCGGCGACGAGCGGCGCCGCCGCCGCGCGCGGGCAGCCGATCTCCGCGTAATCGAGCCGGCTCGCGCGAAACTGCGGGCCCTTGCGCATCAGCATGCGTACGAACAGCGCGCGGGCGGGGCGCGGCAGGCGCGGGAACGCGGCGGCGAAACGGCGTTCCTCGGCGTCGAACAGGTCGGCGCAGCGCGCGTCGAGCCACGCGAGCGCGCGCTCGAAGTTCGCGAGGTAATAGAACGGATCGGGAGAATCGGGAAGCACGCGCGGCACTGTATGGATATACAGCCGCGATGATAGCAGGCCTGCGCTGTCACCAACGCGCGCGCTCGTGGGTGACGAAGCCCGGCTCAGGGATTGCCCGGCCCTTACGCTACAATTGCCGCAGCCTGAAAACCGGAAGAGCGATGAACAAACGCAATGCCTGCCTCGCCGCGCTCGCGGCCGCCACGACCCTGCTCGCGGGATGCGCGGCGCAATATCGCAACATGAATGCGTGCGAAGAGGAAATGCGCAACCGGCTCGCCGCGATGCCGGTGAACGACTTCGCGGTCTCGCATCGCGCCACCACGTATCGCGGCGCGCGCGTCGTGGTCGAAGGCAGCCTCGAAGGCACGCCGTTCGCCGACGCCGCATCTGGCGCTTCGGGCGCTTCGGGCGCGGAAGCGGCCTCGGCCGCATCGGGGGCGTCGAGCGTGTCGGCCCACAGCGGCGCGCGCCGCGCGGCGGAGGACTCGACCCTCTCGCAGCCCGCAACGGGACTGCCGGGCTTCACGGGCGTGCCCACGACCCATTCGGCGAATTCGACCGATGGCGCCGATTCGGCCTCGGATGCGAAACCGACGACACCGGTCGGCGTGATCGCGCAAAAGCTCGGTATCGGCAAGGCGAAGCGCACGCCAACGGCCGCGGAATGCACGTTCGGCGACGCGGGGAACATCGTGTCGTTCCGCTGGCTCGCGCCGGACAAGCTCGCGAAGACCACGCCCGACCCCAACGCCGATAGCGACGACGAATGACGCGTTCGCGCGTGGCAGCACGCTAACGCCGCCGTATCGACATTGCCCTGGCGTGAGCCAGAAAAGAAGGCCTCGCGAGAGGCCTTCGGTGTTTCTGCGCGGCACGGTGCGGCCGCGCGCGCCGGTCAGAACGCGAAATACGGGCCGTTGCCGGCGGGCGTGGCCTGCGCCTCGATCGCCGTGAAGACGCGTCTGCCGAAGAAGAACGGCAAGCCCCAGCCGAACGCGCTCGCGTTGTAGCCCGCGAGATTGTCGAAGGCCCAGTTGCCGCTGCCGAACAGCGTTTGCGAACTGGTCACGGCGACATTGATGGTGGCGCTCGCGTCGTCGATACCGAGGATCGTGGCGGCGAGGCTCGTGGGCGTGGCCGGGCAATACCAGAAGCCGCAGCGCGTGAGCGTCGAGCTATTGAAGTAGAGCGCGTTCGAGCCGCTGTCGAGATAGCTGCGCGAGTACACGGAGCCGTCCGAGGTCGTCGTGCGCACGTAGCCCGTCACGCTGTTCGCGCGCAGCACGGTCGCGCCGCCGAGCGCGTTGTTGGCCTGCGAGCCGATACCGAAGATGAGCTGGCCCGCGACCGAGGACGCGCCGCTGTCCGGAATCGCGGGCAGGTCGATCACCACGCCGTTGTTGTCGGTGGCGAACGCGGCCACGGGATTGCTGATCTGTTGCGCGAGCGGCTGCGCGCTCGGTGTGCAAGCGCCGGCGGGGCACGCGTAATACCACGAACTGAGCGCGGCGTTCACGCAGGCCGCGCCGCAATCGGCGCTGAACGGCCCGACGCCCAGGATGCCGTTCGCACGCAGCGTGGTCGCGCTCGTCATCGCGAGACCGAGGCCTGCGCAGCCCGAGGGCGCGGCGGCCACGGCCGGGTCCGCGATCAGCTGGATCGGCAAGGCGGCGGCCGTCTCGCCCGCGAGCTTGACGTCGGCGCTGCGCACGGCGCCCCACGTGTAGCCGGTGCCGAACGCCGCGCACGCGCCTGCGGGCGCGCCGCCCGAACCGGCCGGCACGGCGGGCAGCGCGAAGCCCGTGGGCAACGCCGAAGCGAGCAGGCGCAGGCCCTGGGAGCCCGTGTCGACCTGCACGTTGTCGACGGTCGCGCAGGTCGCGGTGCCGGGCACGCACACCGTCACGCTGGCCATCAGCATGTTGCGCGTGAGCGTGGGCGTCGCGGCCACCGAGACGGGCATCACGTTGGGGGTCGTCGATGGCGTGACGGCGCCGGTCGTCGTGACCGGAGGCGTGGCCGGTGTGCTCGCGGCCGTGGGCGCGCTGGCGGTGACGGGGGCGCTCGCGGGCGTGGCGGCGCCGCTCGCGTTCGAGCCGCTACTGCCGCCGCCGCAGGCCGCGAGCGCGGCGCACAGCAGGCAGGCGAAGCGGCGCGCGAAGGCGGAGCGAAGCGGCCGGGTTGTCGTGATCGCCCTGAACGCCCGAGCCGCAAGCACCGCGTGCACGGAACATGTGGAACGCGAGCGGGCGCTCATTGCACATCTCCTTCGCCCATTCCCACCGGCAGCGCGTCGGGCAGCCACGCGCGCCCTACGTAGCCGCGCATGTGACCGCCGGTTTCCACTACGACGTGAGCGCCCACCACGCGCGCGGCGTGCAGATCGTCACGATCGGCCGCGTGCAAGGCCGCGGCGGCGCTGCGCCAGTCGGCGGCATAGGCGCCGAGCAGCGCATCGAGATTCGGCCGCGCCGGGCCTGCCCACGTATAGGCGACCACGGTCCCGCTGGCGTTCGCGACGTATTCGTTGACGCTCGTGCCCGCGGCATCGACATAACCGACTACATGCGCCGTGCCGTTCGCGAGCGTGCGCGAAGTCGCGCCGGCGGGCAGGGTCGGCGCGCCGCCGAGCGCGGCTTGGGCGCTGGGAAGGGCGGCGGCGAGGCTCAGGCAAGCCAGGCCGCCGAGCGTGCAGGCGCGGGCCACGGCCCGGCCCGCCTGCGCGAGGCTGCAAGTTTTCATGACGCTCTCCGGTGCTGCTGTGTGTGAACCGCTTTTTTTGAGATTTCGCGGGGAAAAGTAGCACCGGGTCGAATTCGGCAAGGCACTCACGCTGACAGGGCGGCGCAGCGCAAACTGGCGATACGGCAAGGATGTGCCGTATCGCTTTGATCCATAAGAAGAAAGTTTCGATTAGCGCATGCGGCGAAACCCGCGACAATTGTTGAAGAACGTTACGTCGATGAGGTGTGAAAACGGCGTAGGTGTGACGTTGGCGCGGCGTGCGCGTGACGCCGGTGTTTCGGCCGTGTTTCCGCCCCGTGTCCGCGGTTTTTCACGACGATGAAAACCCCTGCGCGCCGCGTTGCCTGTCATGCCGCGAAACGCGCGAGTATTGCGGATTTTGCACAGCAGGCCGCTAGCCCGGTAAAATGGCTGATTGATCCACGGAAGGTGGCCGTGGCGTAGCCGAGGGATTACCCGAAACATGAGTGATTTTCATCAACGTCTTGCCACGCGCGCGGTCGCGCTCCTGATGGCAGGCGGGCTGGTCGCCGGCTGCAGCTCGCCGACGCCGGGCAAGATCGATTACCGTAGTGACGCCAAGGCGAAGCAGGCTTCGCTGGCCGTGCCGCCGAACATGCTCGACGAAACGTCGGACCAGCGCACGCTCGCGCCGCAAGGCGGGGAAACGTCGCTGTCGTCCCTGAAGCAGACCCAGGCCGACGCGCCGCCGTCCGACCAGACGTCGGTGCTGCCGCAATTGCCGGGCATGCATCTTCAGCGTGACGGCACGGAAAGCTGGCTTGTCATCGACAACCGCACGCCCGACCAGGTCTGGGCGCAGGTGCGCCGCTTCTGGCAGGAGCAAGGCTTCCTGCTCGTCGTCGACCAGCGCGACAAGGGCGTGATGGAAACGGACTGGAACGAAACCCATCCGAAGATCAGCGACGGCATCATCCGCAATACGCTCTCGTGGGCCACGGGCAATTCGTACGTGACCGCCGAGCGCAACAAGTACCGCACGCGCCTCGAAACGTCGCCCACGGGCGGCACTTACGTGTTCATCAGCCAGAAGGGGCTGAGCGAGCAGTTGTCGGGCACCAACAACGACACCAGCAAGTGGGTGCCGAAGCCCAACGATCCGGGTCTCGAAGCCGAATACCTCAAGCGCCTGATGGTCACGCTCTCGCGTGCGAAGCCGGGCGTGCCCGACGCGCAGATCGCGGCCGAAGCCGACGCCAAGGCCAACCCGAAGAAGGTGCCCGACGCCGCCGCCGCGTCCATCGCCGCGCAAAACGTCGCGGCCGTGGGTCAGCAGTCGGGCGGTTCGGAAGGCACCTCGGGTCAGTACTCGTCCACCGAACTCACGCTCGGCGAGCCGTACGACCGCGCCTGGGTGCGCGTGGGCATCGCGCTCGACCGCGGCAATTTCACCGTGGACGACAGCGACCGCACGAAGGGCATTTACTACGTGCGCTACGTCGACCCGAAGGACATGACGTCGGCCGAGCAGGGCTTCTGGAACCAGATCTTCCACGGCCGCAAGGAAAAGGTCGCGAAGCAGTACAAGGTCAACGTGCGCGCGGTGACGGAGAACCAGACGCGTGTCGCGATCATCGACGACAACGGTCAGGTCGATTCGTCGCGCCCGGCACGCGAGATCATGAGCCTCGTGGTCGACGAACTGCACTGAGCGTCAAGCGCTGGATCGCCGGTCACCCATATCGGCGTTCGATAAAAAAAGCCCGCATTTCGCGGGCTTTTTTCTTGGCCGCCGCCAATCGCGCTCGCGGCGGCCTTCAATGCGGAATCATCCACGTCAGCACGTTCTGCTGCAGCCACACGAGTATGCCGAGCAGCACCGTCAGCAGGATCGAATGCTTGAAGGTCTTGGCGAACACGTGGCCTTCCTGGCCCTTGAGTTCGGTGGTGGCGACGCCCGTGGCGATGTTCTGCGGCGAGATCATCTTGCCCATCACGCCGCCCGACGAGTTGGTGGCCGCCATCAGCACGGGATTGAGGTTGAGCTGCTGCGCGGCCACGACCTGCAGATTGCCGAACAGCGCGTTGCCCGAGGTGTCGCTGCCCGAGAGGAACACGGCCACCCAGCCGAGGAACGCGGAGACCAGCGGGAAGAACGCGCCCACCGAGGCCACGCCGAGCCCGAGCGTGTACGTGAGCCCCGAATAGTTCATGAGGAACGCCAGCCCGACGATGGTCGCGACCGTGAGGATGGCGATGCGCGTTTGCACCCACGTGTCGCCGATGGCCGCGACGAACTCGGCGGGTTTCAGGCGCACCACGAACGCGGTGATGATGGCCGCGACCAGAATGGCCGTGCCCGTCGCGAGCGGCTGGAAGTCCCAGATCGCGCCGTACGGCGTCTTGTAGAGCGTGATGAAGACAGCCTTGTCGAGGCCGGGCCACGGCACTTTGACGTCGCCGATCGTGAACACCTTGGCGACCGTCCAGACGATCACCACGGCCGCCACGATGATCCACGGATACCAGCCTTGCGCGCCCGTCACGCTGCCGCGCACCTCGCTCGCGCGATCGACCTTGATCGCGAAGCGGGCATCGGGCGCGGGCTTCCAGACGCGCAGGAACAGGATCGTGAGGATCAGCGAGACCAGCGAAGAGAGCACATCCGTGAGGCTGTAGTTGATGTAGTTCGCGGTGAGGAACTGCGTGATCGCGAAGCTGCCGCCCGAAACCAGCAGCACGGGCCAGATGCGCAGCATGCCGCCCACGCCCGCGTAGATGGCGATCACGTAGAACGGCAGCAGCAGCGCGAAGAACGGCAACTGGCGGCCGACCATTTGCGCGAGCAAGTCGGCGGGCAGGTGGGTGACGGCGCCGAGCACGGTGATCGGCACGCCCAGCGCGCCGAACGCCACCGGCGCCGTGTTGAAGATCAGCGTGAAGGTGAGCGCTTCGAGCGTGGGGAAGCCGAGCATGATGAGCAGCGAGCTCGTGATGGCGATCGGCGTGCCGAAACCCGAGATGCCTTCGAACAGCGCGCCGAACGAAAAGCCGATCACCACGAGCACGATGCGCCGGTCGTTCGGCAGATTGTCGAGCAGCCACATGCGGAACGCGGCGAAACGGCCCGAGCGCAGCGCGATGTTGTAGAGCAGGATGGCCGTGACGACGATCCACATGACCGGCCACAGCGCGAACACGGCGCCCGCGAGCACCGAATCGATCGCGAGCCCCACGGGGAATTGCCAGCCGAGCACCGCCACGAGCAAGCCCACTACGAGACCCGCGAGCGACGCCTGCCACGCGGGGCGGCGCGCCCAGCCCAGCATCGCGAGCACCGTCAGGATGGGCAGCACGGCCACGAGGAAGGAAAACAGCAGCGAATTGCCGATGGGAGTCAACAGCTGGTGGAACATGACGTCTCCTTTGTGCTGGTTCGAATCGGCGCGGCGAGTGAGCGCGCGCGCCGGGGCACGTCGTCAGCGTATTAAGGCTGTGCTTCAAATCCCCGAAGCCCTTTCGAGAATAGGAAACGTGAGGGAGGCGTCAAGGGAGGGAAACTACGGTCCGGCACCGTTTCGGGATGTGCCTGCGGGCGCCTTCACGAACGGAGGCGCCGGTCCCACGTTGCGCGTATGCGCATCAATGCCAGTGTCCGCCGCCGCCGTGCCCGCCGCCACCGCCCCAGTGCCCGCCACCGCCGCCCCAATGGCCGCCGCCGCTCCAGTAGCCGAAGCCGAACGAAATAGCGGGCGCGCCCCAGCCATAACCGTAGCCGTAGCCATAAGCGGGCCAGGCGCCGTAAGCGGGGTAAGCTGGGTAAGGGTAAGCAGCGGGGTAAGCAGCAGGGTAGTAGCCCGGCCACGCGGAGTACGCGGGCACGGCGAGCGCGACGGGCTGGGTGGAGTAGAGCGGTCCCGGATATTGGGCGTCGGGAACGGCGGCGGGCGCCGGATTCGGATTCGCGGTGCGCGCAACGGCGGTTGCCTGCTGCGTGCCCGAGGCGGGCACCGTGGCGCCGTAGTAATAGGGATAGGGCGAGTAGCCGTACGGGGTGTAGTAATAGCAGCCCGAGAGTGCGAGCGTGGCACCCGCGAGGGCGATCAACGATAGTCTGGACGGCTTCATGGCGAACTCCCCGGCGTTGCTGCACGTAACCGGATGAGCTTACGCCCGAAGTGTTCGCGATGGGTTGCCGTTCGAGAACAGCTCGTTAACGGATTGTTTCAGCAGGATTGTTTCAGCGCGACGCACTGAACGCCGCGCCAGAAAATGGACCGCGGGACCGCGGCCGCGCGAGACGCACATACGGCCAACGCGACGCCAACGCGATGTAGATCGCGCACGAATCTACATCGCGCTGTTTTTCCTGATGCGCAGGTTTTACTTGCCGACCTGGTTGCCGATAATGCCGCCGACGGCCGCGCCGCCCACCGTCGACAGCGCGCTGCCGCCGATCGCCGCGCCCGCGACACCACCCACACCGGCGCCGATCGCGGTATCGCGGTCGCGTCTCGACATGTTGTCGCAAGCCGAAAGACTGCCCAGCACGGCGACGATCGACGCCGCCGTAACCAAAGTGCGTGCACGTGCGAGGGTTTTCATTGTCCGACTCCGAGAAGTTATGTGCAGTGCGTCATGGGCGTATGCACACGTCGCACCTCCAATACACGCATCGTAGGCAAACGACCGGTATCCGGGTGTATGCGCTTGTCAGCGAGTTGTCGGAGTCGTTAAAAAATGTATCAGCACGCGGGCGGCCGCACGGGCATCGCCGTGCGGCCGCTGATCGACGCGATGACTGCGCCTTTATTGACGCTGATAAATCTCGGCGCCTTGCTTCACGAACTCGACCGCCTTCACTTCCATGCCCTTCTTGAGCGCTTCGGCGTCGCTCATGCCTTGCTTCGCCGCGAAGTCGCGCACGTCCTGCGTGATCTTCATCGAGCAGAAGTGCGGGCCGCACATCGAGCAGAAGTGCGCGACCTTGGCCGAGTCCTTCGGCAGCGTCTCGTCGTGAAACTCGCGCGCCTTGTCCGGATCGAGACCGATGTTGAACTGGTCTTCCCAGCGGAACTCGAAACGCGCCTTCGAGAGCGCGTTGTCGCGCACCTGCGCGCCCGGATGACCCTTGGCCAGATCGGCCGCGTGCGCCGCGAGCTTGTACGTGATGATGCCTTCCTTCACGTCGTCCTTGTTCGGCAAGCCCAGGTGTTCCTTCGGCGTGACATAGCAGAGCATCGCGGTGCCGAACCAGCCGATCATGGCCGCGCCGATACCCGAGGTGATGTGGTCGTAGCCCGGCGCGATGTCGGTGGTGAGCGGTCCGAGCGTGTAGAACGGCGCTTCGTCGCACCATTCCAGTTGCAGGTCCATGTTCTCCTTGATGAGCTGCATCGGCACGTGGCCCGGGCCTTCGATCATCACCTGCACGTCGTGCTTCCACGCGATCTGCGTGAGTTCGCCGAGCGTCTTCAGTTCGCCGAGTTGCGCTTCGTCGTTGGCGTCGTAGATCGAGCCGGGGCGCAGGCCGTCGCCCAGCGAAAAGCTCACGTCGTATTCCTTCATGATTTCGCAGATCTCTTCGAAATGCTCGTAAATGAAGGATTCCTTGTGATGGGCGAGGCACCACTTGGCCATGATCGAACCGCCGCGCGACACGATGCCGGTCATGCGGTTGGCCGTGAGCGGCACGTATTGCAGGCGCACGCCCGCGTGGATCGTGAAGTAGTCCACGCCTTGCTCGGCCTGTTCGATGAGCGTGTCGCGGAACATTTCCCACGTGAGGTCTTCGGCCTTGCCGTTGACCTTTTCGAGCGCCTGATAGATCGGCACCGTGCCGATCGGCACCGGCGAGTTGCGCAGGATCCACTCGCGCGTTTCGTGGATGTGCTTGCCGGTGGAGAGATCCATGACGGTGTCGCCGCCCCAGCGGATCGCCCACGTCATCTTGTCGACTTCCTCGCCGATCGACGACGTCACCGCCGAATTGCCGATGTTCGCGTTGATCTTCACGAGGAAGTTGCGGCCGATGATCATCGGCTCGCTTTCCGGGTGGTTGATGTTCGCAGGAATGATCGCGCGGCCGCGCGCGACTTCCTCGCGCACGAATTCGGGCGTGATTTCCTTGAGCGCATCCTTGCCGAAGGCCGCGGCGCCGAACGCCTGGCCCGGATGCTGGCGGCCCATCATGGCGGCGAGCTTCGCGCCGTTCGGGCCGCTGGTCTTGAGGCTTTCGAGGTATTCGGCGCGGCGCTGGTTCTCGCGAATCGCGATGTATTCCATCTCGGGCGTGATGATGCCCTGACGCGCGTAGTGCATCTGCGTGACGTTCTTGCCGCGTTGCGCGCGGCGCGGCGTGCGATGCAGGCCGGGGAAACGCAACTCGGCCGTGGCCGGGTCGGCGGCGCGCTCGCGGCCGTAGTCGGAGGAGAGGCCCGGCAGCGCTTCGGTGTCGCCGCGCTTTTCGATCCACGCCTGACGCACTGCGGGCAGACCCGCGCGAATGTCGATCTGCGCTTCCGGGTCCGTGTACGGGCCCGACGTATCGTAGACGTAGATCGGCGGATTCTTCTCGCCGCCGAAGCCCGTGGGCGTGTCCGATTGCGTGATCTCGCGCATGGGCACGCGGATGTCGGGCTGCGAGCCGCTCACGTAGATCTTGCGCGAATTGGGCAGCGGCGCGATGGCGGCTTCGTCGACGTGCGCGTTGGCGGAAATGAATTTGGGGTTGGCGTTCATGCCTGTCTCTCCATGCAAAGCAAAGTGGGAACGAGGCTTAGCAGGAGACGAGACGGAACGTGGACGGACTTCGCGATGAAGGATGACGTGCGAATGAGGCTGCGAAGTCCGGACGCTTCCCTGCGCTGGCATTATCCAGATCAGGTTCAAAGGGTATTTCTCACCCGCGCAATACGCTGCACGACTTTCGTTCAGTGCGGCGCATGACGCAGGACCCCCGCGTAAGCAAGGCCAGACGATACACCGCGCTGCGACGATCTGGCAAGTGCCTTTGCGCGCGCCGTGTGCCCGGCATGGCTCGCGGGCGCTTACAGCGAGAAGTCGTCGGCGGCTTCGGGCTGGAACAGGATGCGCTCGATCTTGAGCGTTTCCACCGCGCCGCTCGGCGGCATGAAGCGCACCGTGTCGCCGCGTTTGGCGCCCAGCAGCGCGAGGCCCGCGGGCGAAAACACGTTGAGGCGGCCTTGCTCGACATTCGCGCCTTGCGGATACACGACCGTGTAGGTGAACGGCTCGCCCTGATCGTTCACGAGCGTGACCTGCGAGTTCATCGTGACGATGTTCGCGCCGACATCGCGCGGCTCGACGATCTCGGCGCGTTCCAGGAATTCGTCGAGCATGGTTTGGCGCGCGGCGGCGCCGGGTTCCGCGGCGCTTTTTTCGAGGCGCGCGAGATCGAGTTCGGTGAGGTAGCGGATTTTTCGGGACGACATGGCGGTTCTCCTTCCGGCGAGCGGAGCGGTGTATCGATCGGGTTATCGGGATCGATGGTGCGGTTCGAGTTTCAGCGGCGGCACAGCGCGGCTAACGAGACGTGATGGATCGGCCCGGAGCCCGACGAAACGGCTCCGGTGCAGCGAAGGAAGCGTTCAGTGCGGACGCCGGGCGGCGTGGAGCGGGGCGCGCGGGGTCGTGGGCGAATGGCGGAAGTGCGCAGCCGGGTTCGCGAAAGGATGTCGCGCGACGGCTGGGACGGCGTACCCACGCGATTTGCCAGGCGGGCTATGAAGCGGGCCGCCAGGCGGCTTGCACGACGTTACGCCGCGCGCGCGCGCCAGCGCACCGTGCGAAGCGCACGGCGGCAGGGCGGAATCGGGGCGTGAAGCTAACGTGTGCATGGAGACGATTTTGGGCCGAGCCGACCATAACGGTCAGGCTCGGCCCGTAAAAATATGAAAGTGAATCGAAAGAATTGTTGATGCTAGCACGATCTCGATAAGCTAGCGCAAGATCGGAGCCCGCGCGATTTTTTCCTGTCGACAGAAGAAAACAGCACGCCGTCCAGGCTGCGGAGCGACCGCGTTTTGCGCGCCTGCAACTGTTGCGCATAAAGCCTTTCGAAAGCGGCCGCAACGCCATGCGATGCTGCATAATGCGTGGCGCGCAGGGCCTGGATCGGTCTGAACGAACTTGTCTCAACGAGTCGGTGTGAAGGAGTCTGCATCACTATCGCAGGCACTTTTCGGGTCGCGCGTAGTCATCGTTTCATGCTCCGTTTTCTTCAGCGTCTCCCGCGTCCTCAGCGCCTTTTTCGCCTCCGCACCATGTCGTCGAGCTTCACTCGTCCCGCCGCCGCACTCACGCCGGGATGTCCGCGCGCCATCCGTCTTCCCGGTTTCGCGTCATGACGACGCCGCTTCGCTCCACCACGCGCACGCTTGCTGCTGGCGCGCTGCGCTTCGCCACGGCGCTATGGCGCTTCGCGCGCTCGCTGCGGCTGCCGCAAACGCGCGGCGGTCAGGTCGCGCTGGCGCTGGCCGTCGTCTATTTCGTCTGGGGCTCGACCTATCTGGGCGTGCACGTGGCGCTCGAATCGTTTCCGCCGCTGCTGCTCTCGGGCCTGCGCAACCTGCTCGCGGGCATCGGTTTGTTCGTGTTCGCGCTGCGCCGGCGGCCTGTGATGCCAACGCTCGTCGAGGTGCGCAACGCGGGCGTGGTCGGCACGATGCTGGTGGGCTTGTCGAGTGGCATGCTCGCGTACGGCATGCGTACCGTAGGCACGGGTACGGCGGCCGTGATGGTCGCCACGGTGCCGCTGTTCGCCACGTTGATCGCCGCGCTCTCGGGGCGCCGCGTCGCGAAAGCCGAGTGGGGCGCGATCGCGCTCGGGCTCGTGGGCATTGCGATCCTGAGTCGCGGCGGGGGCGCCTCGGGTACGCCGGGCGGCTGTCTCGCGATTCTGTGCGGCGCGCTGTTCTGGGCGGTGGGCGCGCATCTGGCCGGGCGGCTCGCGCTGCCGAAGGATCTGTTCATCGCCACGGCCTTGCAGATCGGCCTGGGCGGCGCGATTTCGACGCTCGTCGCGTGGGTCAGCGGTGAGCGTATGGGCGAGCTGCATTTTTTGCCCGTGGCCGCGTTTCTCTACCTCATGTTGATCGGCACGATGGCCGCGTATGTCGCGTATGGCTATCTCATTCGCCATACGAGCCCGCTCGTGGCGAGCAGCTGCATGTACGTGAATCCGGTTGTGGCCGTCGCGCTGGGCGCGCTATTCCTCGGCGAGCCGATCACGCATGCCACGGTCATCGCGACCGTGCTGATTTTGGGCAGTGTCGGCTTGTCGTTCATCTTCGACGACCGGCGCCGCGCCGCTTGATTACCGGCGTGGGTGTCGCTTTGGCGCCCTCGCCGGCCAACGCATCGCGATCACGCGGGCAGCCTCGAACAGCCTTCTACTCCCGCCAATAAACGCACGGCCGCGCCGCGATGGATTCGCGGCGCGGCCGTTCGCAGACTTCGTTCACATCCAGCCGGTTTTCGTCCTCGATACGCACATTACAACGGCGTGCACGGGCCCACCGGCGCCAACACCGTCGTCAGCCCGATTACTTCGCCTTTTCGGCGGAGTTCGTGACGGCGTGGCCGCCAGCGGAAACGTCCTCGCCGGCGCCCGCAATCGTATTGCAGGCGGCCAGGCCAGCGATCGATGCGGTAACGAGAAAGAGTGCAATCAGGCGCTTCATGAGGAGATCCTCCACGGTGTCTAGGGAACTCTCCTTGCGCACGGGGCGTGCCTGAAAGATTCGGTACTTTTTTCAGGGTGCCGCCGACCCGTTTCCGGCGCGAAAAACCGGCTCGGGAGCGGCGTTTGCGCTAGGCGAATGTCGGCGTGAAGCGGTCCCGTCGGGTTTTGTCGGTGTGCGGGCGAGCTTGCAGTACGTTCGCGGATCGAATCCCGACCGCCACGCGCCTGCCCATCAACGATGCAAACCGGCGCGCCGCATTACGTGCAGCCATGTGCAGCTTTTGCACGGTATGCGCGAGTGCGGACGGCGAGTTGTGGCCAGATTGACCGGATTCACGCCAACGCCAACCCACAAGGCACCAACGTTCGAAGGAGAGTGAGATGTCGACTACTACCCACGCTTCGTATGAATTCAACCTCAAGCGCGTGCGCGAGGAAGCGCGCCGCAATCTCGAGCAAGGCCCCGTCACCGAAAACTACGGTGCGGATCGCAAGACCGTGCTGAAGCTGCTCAACGATTCGCTCGCCACGGAACTCGTGTGCGTGCTGCGCTACAAGCGCCACTATTTCATGGCGAAGGGCATTGAGTCCGAAGCGGTGGCGCAAGAATTTCTCGAGCACGCGAACGAAGAACAACAGCACGCCGACATGCTCGCGGCGCGTATCGTCCAGCTCGGCGGCGAGCCCGACTTCTCGCCGGCGCACCTCGTGGAACGCTCGCATTCCGAATACAAGGAAGGCAAGAATCTCGAAGACATGATCCGCGAGAACCTGATCGCCGAGCGCATCGCCATTGAGAGCTATCGCTCGATCATCCAGTATCTCGGCGAAGGCGACACGACCACGCGCCGTATCTTCGAAGAGATTCTGGCGGTGGAAGAAGAACACGCCGACGACATGAGCGACCTGCTCGACAAATAAGCGGAAGACGTCGAGCGAGAGACGCGCCGGTCGCCCGGCGCGCATCGCCAGATCAAGCCCGCAGGCGTTTATTGCGCCGACGAAGCCTGAGCGCCCGCGCCTTCGCGCGGGCGCGTTGCATAGTGGATCCAGCCCGCGAGCGCCGTGAAGGCCAGGCCCGCGACGCACGCGCCCACCCAGCCGAACGCGTGCCACGTGATCGCGCCCACGGCCGAGCCCGTCGCGCCGCCAATGAAATAGCAGACCATGTAGACCGTATTCACGCGGCTGCGCGCCTCGGGCCGCAGGGCGTAAATGCGCGACTGGTTCGAGATCTGCGCGGCCTGCACGCCCACGTCGAGCACGATCACGCCGATCACGAGACCGACGAGACTTTTCCCCGAAAACGCGAAGATCACGAACGCCAGCGCGAGCAACGCGAGCGAGAGCGTGATGACGGCGCGCGGCCCGCGCTTGTCGGCGGAACGGCCGGCCCACGGCGCGGCCAGCGCGCCCGCTGCGCCCACGATGCCGAACAGCCCGGCGGCCTGCGGACCGAAATGGAATGGCTCGCCCGCGAGCAGGAACGTGAGCACCGGCCAGAACAGGCTGAATGCCGCGAACAGACAGGCGCCCGTTGCCGACGCTTCGCGCAGGCCTTTCAGCTCGACCGCGAGATGCCACATCGAGCCGATCAGCTTGCCGTAGCCGAGCGTCGAGGTCGGCTGGCTTTTCGGCAGCTTTTTGACGATGACGACGGCGAGCACGAGCAGCGCGACGATCGACGCGCCGAACACCGCGCGCCAGCCGAAGTACTGGCCGATGAAACCGGCCGCCGTGCGCGCGAGCAGGATGCCGAGCAGCAGGCCGCTCATGACGGTGCCGACCGCATGGCCGCGGCCTTCGGGCGGCGCGAGTTCGGCGGCGAACGGCACGGCCTGTTGCGCGATGGTGGCCAGCACGCCGATGGCGAGACTTGCGGCGATCAGCACGACGAGCGTGGGCGCCGTGGCCGCGACGAGCAGCGCGACGCACACGAGCGCGATCTGCAGCAGGATGATGCGGCGGCGGTCGTAGCGGTCGCCGAGCGGGGCGAGCAGCAGCATGCCGAGCGCGTAACCGAGTTGCGTTGCCGCGGGCACCGCGCCGATCCACGCGGCCCCGGACGGAAAGCTTTGACGAAAATCGTCGAGCAGCGGCTGGTTGAAATAAATGTTCGCGACCGTCACGCCCGCGATGGTCGCGAGCAGGAGCAAAAGGCCGCGCAACGAGCGGCTCTCGCCGGCGGTTGCGGAATCGGTGTGGGACATGATGTGAGGCGGGCGGCGCCCGGCATGCGTCGGCTGGCTTGGAGCGTGCCGATCATACCGGAGCGCGCGCAATCGTGCTGATGGCGCTGGCGGCGCGGCGCGCAGGCGCGCGCCGCCGCCGCGACCGGGTGCGGGGTACGGGAAGCGGGAATCAGGCGATCAGTTCGCCGGACATATCGTGAAACGGGTAAGGACCGTCGAACGCGTCCACGTAGCCGTGGTGCGTGACGAGCCCGCCGCGCGCCTCGTAGCGATGGATCGCGTAAGCGGCCGGTTCGAGCGTGAAGGTCGAAGGCGCGTCGGGCGCCAGATCGAGCGTGACCTGGTGCGCGGGCGCGGGCACGGCCGCGGCAATGGTGCCGCCGAAGCGCACGAACATCGGCCGGTGCACGTGGCCGCACAGCACGCGCTCCACGTTCGGGTGGCGCGCGATCAGCGCTTCGAGTTGCTCGGCGGCGCGCGGCTCGAGACGAATCGCGTCCATGTGCGCGATGCCGCAATCGAACGGCGGATGATGAAGCGCGACGATCACGGGCAACTCGCGCGCGGCGTCGAGCTGCTCTGCGAGCCACGCGAGACGCGCCTCGCAGAGCGTGCCGGCGCTCTGGCCCGGCTGCATCGAATCGAGCGCGATCACGCGCAGCGGCCCGAGGTCGACGGCGTACTGAATGAAGTCGCCGCCTTCGCGCAGTTCGGGGCGATCGGCGAAGACTTCGCGCAGCGGCTCGCGCGCGTCGTGATTGCCGATCAGCAGCCAGTAGGGAATCTCGAGCGTGTCGAGCAAGGTTTTCAGATGTCGATACTCCTCGACCGTGCCGCGGTCGACGAGATCGCCGGTCATCAGCACGGCGTCGGGGCGCGGCGCGAGGGCGTTCAGGCGCGCGATGGTGCGCGCGAGGCTCGCCGCCGTATCGACGCGACGGTAGGCGAGCGCGCCGGGTTGCTTGATGTGCAGGTCGCTGATCTGGACGAGCAACATGGAATTCTCCACTGTGTAGAAATTACGCGAGCGCGATCAATGCTTCCGGGGCGATCGCGATACCGACAGGCGTGCCGCGAGCCAGTTCGATCCGGCCCGCGACATCGACGAAAAGCGCATCGGGTGCCGCACCGCCGATCGTGAGGCGCGTGCGCTCGCCGAGAAACGTGGCCTGTTCGATCACGCCGCGCAAGGGCGCGACGGCGGGATCGGCGAGCGTGGCGTCTTCGGGGCGGAAGAACAGCTCCGCCGCGCCCGATGGGTTGGTGCTTGCCGCATGCGTCGCGCTGGCCGCACGCTCTACACGTATTGCGCCGCCGCTCGTGCGCAGCATGCCGTCCTGCCATTCTCCGGCGAGCCGGTTGAGCGTGCCGATGAACTGCGCGACGGCGCGGCTCGCGGGCTGGTAGTAGATCTCGCGCGGCGTGCCGATCTGCTCGATGCGGCCCGCGCTCATGACGACGATGCGGTCGCCCAGTTCCATCGCCTCGGCCTGATCGTGCGTGACGTACACGGTCGTCACGCCCAGTTCGCGCAGGAGCGTGTTCATCTCGGCGCGCAAGGTGTCGCGCAGGCGCGCGTCGAGCGCGGTGAGCGGTTCGTCGAGCAGCAGCACGCGCGGACGCGGCGCGAGCGCGCGGGCCAGCGCCACGCGCTGCCGCTGGCCGCCCGACAGCTGGCTGATGGGCTTCGCGGCGTGCGCTTCGAGGCGCATCATCGCGAGCAGTTCGTCCACGCGGGCCCGCGCCTCGGCGGCGGGCACGCGCTGGATCTTGAGGCCGTAGCCGATGTTGCCGCGCACGTCGAGGTTTGGAAACAACGCGTAGTTCTGGAACACCATGCCGACCTTGCGGCGTTCGATGGGCAGCGCGGTCACGTCTTCGTCGCCGAACGCCACCCGGCCGTGCGCGTCGGGCATCTCCAGACCGGCGATGATGCGCAGCGTGGTGGTCTTGCCGCAGCCCGAGGGGCCGAGCAGCACCAGCGTTTCTCCCGCGCCGATCGTCAGATCGAGCGCTTCGAGCACGCGCGCTCCGTGAAAGGTCTTGGCGCAGCGCGTGAGCGTGATCGGGATCGATTCGAGTTTCATACGGTGTCCTTCGGTTTCTGCCGCTTGTGCTGCTTTCCCGCCACGCCGGGCACGTCCACGCCGAGCCATTGCATTGCCACGAGCAGCGGCATGGTCATCAGGAAGAACAGGATCGTGTACGCGCTGCCCACTTCGAGCCGCAGCGAGGCGTAGGTGTCGGCGAGACCCACGGGCAGCGTTTTCGTGTCGGGCGTGTGCAGCATCCACGTGAGGTTGAATTCGCCGATCGAGAGCGTGAGCACGGCGAGCGCGCCCGCCACGATGCCGGGCCGCGCGTTGGGCAGCACGATCGTCACGAAGCGCTGCCAGAAGCTCGCGCCGAGGCTCGCGGCGCCTTCTTCGAGCGTGCGCAGATCCGCTTGCGAGCACACGGCCGCGACGGGCCGCACCATGAACGGCAGCGTGAACACCACGTGGCCGACCACGATGAACGCCACGCTCATGCGAAACGCGGAGAAGCCGCCGTAGACCACGAGCAGCGCGAGCGCCGAAGCGAGGCCCGGCAGCGCGACCGGCAGCACGAGCAGTTCTTCGATCACGCGCGACAGACGCGTCTTGCTGCGCGCGAGCGCATAGCCCGCTGGCACGCCGGTGAGCAGGGTGACGGCGAGCGTCGCGGCGGCCACTTCGAGCGAGAGGAACACGCTCGCGTGATATTGCGTCCAGACTTCGTCGAGCCAGCGCAGCGTGAGACCGCTCGCCACGCCGCGAAAATAGTTGACCGTGAGCCCGGCGACGATCGACATCACCACGGGCACGATCAGGAACGCGCAGGTGGCGAGCGTGACGAGCCACTGGCCGCACGCGATCCACGTGCGGGCGGTGGGCACCGCGAAACGGCGCGGCGTGCGTTGCGCGCCGGGTGCGTCGTCGTTGTGCGAGCGCGTGGAAGCGGGCAGCGAATGCAGGGGCGACTTCATGGGCGACTTCATGCGGTGGCCGCGACGGCCGAGCCCGTCACGCTGCGCGCGAGCGTGAGCACGGCCCACGTCACCACGCCGAGCACGATCGAGAGACCGGCCGCCGTCACCATGTTCGCGTTGAGCGTGAACTCGGTGTAGATCGTCATCGGCAAGACGTCGATGTCGGTGGCGAGCGTGAAGGCGGTGCCGAACGCGCCCATCGCCGTCGCGAAGCAGATTGCGCCCGCGGCGACGAGTCCCGGCGTGAGCGCGGGCAGCACCACGTCGCGAAACACGCGCCACGGCGAGGCGCCGAGCGAGCGCGCGGCTTCTTCGAGCGAGGCGTCGAGCTGGCCCGCGACCGCCATCACCGTGACGATCACGCGCGGAATCGAAAAGTACAGATAGCCGATGAAGAGGCCCGCCATCGAATACGCGAACACCCAGCGCTCGCCCGTGAAGCGCAGCGCGAGCGCGCCGATCAAGCCTTGGCGCCCGGCGAGCATGATGACCATGAAGCCGACCACCACGCCCGGAAACGCGAGCGGAAACGTGAGCAGCGCGAGCAGCGTGCGGCGTCCGGGGAAGGCGCGGCGCGCGAGCAGCAGGCCGCAGATAGTCGAGATCACGAGCGTCGCAGCGGTCACGGCCGCCGACAGCGCGACGGTTGCCACGAGGCTTCGCATGTAGCGGCCGTTGGTGAGGAGGGCGCGATACGTGTCGAGGAAATGGCCGTCGGCGCTGACCTGCACGAGCGTGACCATCGGCAGCAGCCAGAAGGCGAGAAACACGGCGAGCGCGGGCGCGAGTAGCGCCACGCGCCAGCGCAACGGAAAAGTCAGGTCGTGCATGAATCGGGCAAATGATGGGGCGATGAAGCGAACACGGCTCAGTGCATGATCTGCAGATAGCGCTCGCCGAAGCGCTGTTGCTGCGCGGCCATCTTGCCGAAATCCACCGGCTTGGCGCGCGCGTATTCGCTCGCGGGCAGGAACTTCGCGGCGGCCTCGGGCGAGAGCGTGTTCGCGCGCACCGGGCGCAGATACGCGTTGGCCCACAGCTTCTGGCCTTCGTCGGAGAGCACGAAATCGAGCACTTTCTTGCCGTTGTCGGCGTGCGGGGCGTTCTTCACGAGGCTCATCACGTAGGGCACGGAAATCGTGCCTTCCTTCGGAATCACGAATTCGACGTTCGCGCCGTCCTTGTACTTCGCGCGATAGGCGTCGAAGTCGTAGTCGAGCAGGATCGGAATTTCGCCCGAGAGCACGCGCGCATAGGCGGTCTGCTTCGGCACGATCGGCTGGTTGGCCTTGAGCTTGCTGAACCAGTCGAGGCCCGGCTGGAAGTTGTCGAGCGTGCCGCCGAGCGCGAGATTCACGGCCACGGCGCCTGCATAGCCCACGAAGGCGCTGGACGGATCGAGGTAGCCGATCATGCCTTTGTACTCGGGCTTGAGCAGGTCGGCCCACGAGCGCGGCACGGGCTTGCCGTCGAGCGCGTCCTTGTTGACGAAAAAGCCGAGCGTGCCCGAGTGGATCGCGAACCAGTAGCCTTGCGGGTCCTTCTCGTTGGCGGGAATGTCGTCCCAGTGCGCGGGCTTGTACGGCGCGATCACGCCTTTGTCCTTCGCCTGGAACGCCGACGAGACGCCGAGATACACGACATCGGCGACCGGGCTTTTTTGTTCGGCCATCAGTTGCGCGATGGCCTGACCGGAGTTCTTGTTGTCGAACGGCACGCGAATGCCGGTCTTTTGCTGGATCGCCTTGATCTGCGCGGCCCAGTCGGCCCATTCGGGCGGGCAGTTGTAGCAGATCGCGGTGGCGTCGGCGTGCGCGCTGCCGGGCGCGAGGAGCGCGGCGAAGCTGCCAACGACGAGGGCGGCGGCGCTGGCGGCGCGCAGCGCGGGCGCGGCGAACGCACGCAGGGTCAGCGAGAGCGGGCCGGCGAAGGCGAGTCGGCGAATCACGGCAGGTCTCCAGGTCGGATGAAAAGCGTTCTGCTTGTTAGGGGCATGGCGGGCGGCGTCGTGAGGTCGCCCGGTCGTGGCTTGGGTACGTCGTCAGGCCGATAAAGCGGAGGCGCAGCGAAACGGGAGGCGTGGGCTGAACGTGTCGAACGTGTCGAGGCGGCTCATGCGAACGATGCGGGCGCGCGCTCAGGCGAGGTCGACGTTGCGGCCGCCTGCCTTGCCGCTCGATCCGCCACGCATCCCGCCACTCGTTTCGCTGCCCGCGTTCTGCGCGTCGCGCCCGTGCGCGGCGAGCGGCGCATGCGCGATCGCCGCGACGGTACCGCCCATGCGCAGATCGTGCGGCAGCGTGTGCGCGAGCGGTCCCACGTAATGTCCGCCGATGCGCGCCATCAACCGCTGCCACGCGGCCCGGCCGATTTCCGCGTTGGGCGTGCCGATGCTCGCGAGCGGCGGCGCGAGCAGTTCGCTCACGGCGAGGCCGTCGAAGCCGAGTATCGACATGTCTTGCGGCACGCGCATGCGCGCACGGCGCAGGCCGCGCATCACCACCATCGCGAGCAGATCGTTGCTGCAGAAGAGGGCGGTCGGGCGCTGCGGGCCGTGGGTCAGATGCGCGAGCACGGCAGGCGCGAGTTCTTCGGCGTTGAAGTCGATTTCCAGCGCGGGCGCGGGCGTGAGGCCCGCCTGCTGCATCGCGAGCGCGTAACCGGCGTGACGCTGACGCGCACGGTCGGAGGCCGCGAGCGTGCCGGCCAGCATGAGAATGCGCCGGTGGCCATGCGCGATCAGCATGCGCACGCCGTCGTAGGCGGCTTGGTGGTTGTCGGCGGACACCGAGGGGCGGCGCTTCGTGTCGTTGTGCATGAGCACGTAAAGCGGGCCGTCGGCGTCGAGTTCGTCGAGCAGCGGATGCGTATCCGCGTCGGCGACCGTCAGGATCAGGCCTTCCACCCGTTGCGCGCGCAACGTTTCGATCGCATGGCGCTCGCGGTCGGCGTCGTATTGCGTCGTCATCAGCATGAGACGAAAGCCCTGCGCCGAAGCGAGATCGTCAATACCCTGCAGACATTCGGCGAACACCGGATTAGCGAGCGTGGGCAGCACCACGCCGATAAGGCGCGAGCGTTCGCCGCGCAACTGGCGGCCGAGCGGGTTGGGGCGGAACTTGAGCGCGTCGATGGCTTCGCGCACGCGCGCGAGCGTGACCGGATTGACGGTGTGCGGCGCGTTGATCGCCCGCGAGACGGTGGCGATCGAGAAGCCCGCGTGTGCGGCGACATCCTTGATGGTTGGCGTCATGCGTGTGCGGCCCCGGCGTCGTTGTAAACGTTTTCGATGCAGGGATTATCGGAACTGCATATGACCGCGCGATGACGCGGCGCGTGGCGCGGCCTTTGGCTGTGCGGTGCGCAATGGTAGAATCGCGTCCGCCCTGCCGGGGTGATGAAATTGGTAAACATAGCGGACTTAAAATATTGAGTGCCCGACCGGAAACGGCCGGTGCAGAACCCCTCAAATTCGGCGAAACCCCTGGGGCTTGCGACACGGCGCGCAAGTCGAACCCGAGGCAACGCCGAGCCAAGCCCGCCGTCGCGCACAGCGGCGGCGTGGAAGGTGTAGAGACTAGACGGGGGGCGCCTAAGGCGGCGCGCGGCGTGTACAACGCGGCGAGCGGCAACGGCGAAGGCATAGTCCAGCGCACGAACGCGTCACCTGCGAGCCTCGCAGCTGCGACGCGGCGTCGAAAGGCGTAGTGTGACGAAAATCCGCCGCCTCACGGCCTGCCGGTTCGAGCCCGGTCCCCGGCACCATTGTTGTTCAGTGAATCGGCGAAGCTGGCTTCGTGCGTTTCATTGTCTGGATTGCGCAAACCCGCGACAGCGTCACGCTTCGCGGGTTTTTTCATGGGCGCGCGAATGCCCGGCTCGTCACGCAAAGACACACGCGGAAAAGGGCGATCGGGAAGGAGAAAACGAAGGACGGCAACGTTTGGCGCGCTGGCCAAATGCGCGATCGAGACGGCCGGCGCGGCAAAGAGCGCGCTCCGGCGAACCTGCCGGACGTTCAGGGAAACGGAAAGCGATCAGCGCGTGCCGATTCGACCGGTGTGCGGATTGATCAGCTTGGCGAAACCGAACAAGGCTGCGATTGCGAAGGGGCAGGCAATGAAGAAAGCGGTCAACATGATGCGCACCAGGTCAATACGTAACAAAATGTTTCGTCAGTGTAACCCGGCTATGTGAATTGGGTATCAGGGAGAACGACAACATAGTGTTGCGTTATCGCAAGATAATCAAGGACCTGGCGGTGCGGGGAACGGCCGGAAAAGCCCGGCTGGCGGGGCGTGCGGAAGAAGTGACCGCTTACGGAGCGGAAAGAAGTCGTAATGGCGGGAAATAATTTCAGATGCAGTCGAAGATTACTTCTACTGTCTGTGTCGTCATGCCGCGTACGCCGGTGCTGTGAACGGCCACGGCATGCATCTGCTTCTGTTGCTTGCGGCAGTACGACTGCGCTTCGCTCACGCCAGCGGAGCGGACGCGATTCCATGAAACGAGGTCCCAGCGCGCGCGGCTCGTGACGGTGAGATGACCATCCTGTCTCGAATTGATGCCGGTCACCGACGTGCAGGCTGCCAGCATGCTGACTCCAAGCAGGAGGATGTGTCCTTTCATAGATTCTCCGTGGTCCGCGAGCATTCTCGCCGCCAAAGCGTGACATTGGCAACCCGAAAGAAAGCGGAGCGCACGCGCCGTCAGGCAGGCAAAAAGCCCGCAAGAGCGACGGTAGAAACGGGATTCTGGCAAGCGGAGTGTCGCGCATGCAACGAGACGGCGCGCGGAGAAAGCGCGCCGAAGGGGCGTACGCCGATTATCGGGGCGAGATCAGTTCGAGAATCAGGTGCGACCGAACTCAAACCCTTGGCGGGCGCCACGTTTCACAAGGCTCACGAGCGTTGCGCGACCCTTCAGGGCGATAACGCGCACGCCACCTCCGGCAGCGTGCCGCCTTGCGAACGACAAGAACGCGCTGAACGACCTTAGTCGTGGGCGATCACGTCGCCGACCTGACCCTGGCCGGACACGAGGCAGGACGAAAGGAAGCTCTCGCCCTGTGCGCTGGCGCCGTGTTCGCCGAAGCCATGCAGTAGCGCTTTGGCTTTCACGAGCGCGGAACCTTGCGCGCAGGTGAGCGACCCGGCCTCGTGAGCTTGCACGCGTGTGAACGCGCGGTTCGCGAGGAGAAGTGCGAGGACGATACAGACACCGACATTGAATGCTTGTCTCATGATTTCGTCTCCTTTGTATTGAGACTATCCCAGTCGATCGACGTCCGAATCCAGGAGTTTCCCGGCGATGCAGTGCAACACATGCGGCGCGTAAAACCACTTGTTTTATGCACTCCGCGAGATGTTTCGGCATCCTGTTCATGCCCGCGGAACTTCTGCGCCTTGTGGAGCGCGGCGCCGTGTTGCGGCCCCACGAAAATCCGTCAGGCATTGCGTCGCAACAATGGCGCGACGCATCAGGTGAGACGTCAATTAACGACTGTAGTCGCCAGCCTTTTTTTGCGCGCGCGGCACACGGTCGCTGCGCGAAAACGCGCAGTTTTCAGGGCATTGGCGTAGCGGGATGCACCGTCAGAACGTTCGCAAACGCTCTTGTACGCCCCTGTTTGATCGACGAAGCCAATCACGCGCATTTCTACGCGCCACGCTTTTAAGAGTCCGCTGCAAACCTGAACCCGGGCGCTGCTTGTCAAGCCGATGGCAATCCCGCAAGATCGACGCCCGCTCCCCAATTTGCGAGGTGACCTATGCAGCTGATCGGCATGATGGATTCCCCTTACGTGCGGCGTGTCGCGATTTCGCTGCACGTGCTCGGCTTCGAGTTCGAACACCGCAGCATTTCGGTGTTCGGCGGCTACGATGAATTCGCCCGCATCAATCCCGTCGTGAAGGCCCCGACGTTCATCGACAGCGACGGCACCCAGCTCATCGACTCGACCTTGATTCTCGACTACCTCGATCGCAAGGTGCCCGCCGCGCAGCGGCTCATGCCCGAGGAAACGCTCGAGCGCACCTACGCGTTGCGCGTGACCGGTTTCGCGCTGGCCGCCACGGAAAAGACCGTGCAGCAGGTCTACGAGCGTGCGCTACGCCCGGCCGAGCGTCAGCACGAGCCCTGGTTCGAGCGCGTGCACGCGCAGATGCACGCGGCGTGGGGCGTGCTCGATACGCTCGTTGCGGGCCGCGACGGCTGGCTGTGCGCGGGCCGTATCACGCAGGCCGACATCACCGCGGCCGTGGCGTGGCGCTTCATGCAGCACATGCTGCCGGGCAGCGTGGATGCCGCGCGGTATCCGGCAATCGCGGCGCTTTCGGCGCGTGCCGAGGCGCTGCCCGAGTTCATCGCCACGCCGCTCGAGTGAGCCATTGCGTCCGAGCGCTGGCGTGCCGGGCTGGCGCGCCATCGCCTGGTGACGCCTTGTGCCGACGCCTTGTGCCGATACACCCGGCGATTGTCGAAATCGATCGCGTCGATAGAGCGGTCCCGCCTCGTGCCATGGCGTGCGATTGTTTGTGAATCGCGACAAGTGACTTCGCCGATAGCCCATTTATCGTTGCGTCCCGTCTCCCTAGAATCACATCCATCGAAAGAGCCCGTGTCGCTGCGACGCGGGCACGCAGTGGGAGCGGGTCATGAAATCCTTTATCGAACGACAGTTGTATCAACCAGCGCTGGTTCTGCCGATGGTGGACCTGATGCAGTTGATGGTGTCGCTCGACTTCAACATGGGTCAAGTCGGGCTGATGATGGCCACACGCGGCGCGCGTGCGGCATTGACGCGTTCGCGCACGCTGTGGAACGCGGGCCAGGGCGAATGCGCCGCCACGGATTGCGTGCATTGAACGCACGCTGACTCTCGCTCGCCCCCCCCCAAAACCCTACCGAATGTATTGCTGCTCGCGCGCGGTAACGCGCTGCGTTCGACGATCCCCCTGACGTGCAGCGGCATCCGCCCGTTTGCTGTTGCGACGTCACCCTGTGAGCCGCCTCGTGATGCGAGGCGGCTCTTTTCGTGCGGGCGAGCGGCGTTGGCGCGTTCGACGGCTTGTTGATTGCTCGTTGATCGTTTGTTGATCGTTTCTTTATCGTTTGTTCAATGCGACGCGTTGCGCGCGGCACGCCGCCCGCGCGCGTAAGATGGCGCGAGCCTCGCCGCAACGGCGAAGGCGCGCAGTCCCGCACACGCACAGGAGAGCGGCATGGCACAGCGATTCGACGCCATCGTGATTGGCACGGGCCAGAGCGGACCGCCGCTCGCGGTGCGCCTCGGCGCGAGCGGACGCAAGACGGCGATCATCGAGCGCGCGCTGTTCGGCGGCACCTGCGTGAACGTGGGTTGCACGCCCACCAAATCCTATGTGGCGTGCGCGCGGGTTGCGCATGTCGCGCGCCGGGCGGCGGAGTTCGGGGTGCAGATCGGCGCGTCTGCTCGCGATGCCACGGCGAACGACGTGCGCGTCGATCTCGCCTTCGTGAAGGCGCGCAAGGAGCGGATCATCGGCGAGTCGCGCAACGGCGTCGAGCGCTGGCTGCGCACCGCGAAGAACGTGAGCGTATTTCAGGGCCACGGGCGCTTCACGGGCGCGCATAGCGTGCGCGTGAGCGCGAGCGACGGCGCCACGCTCGACCTCGAAGCACCCGAAATCTTCGTCAACACGGGCACGCGCGCGCAGATTCCGTCGATTCCCGGCCTCGACACCATTCGTTACGACACCAACTCCACGCTGCTCGAACTGGAGCAGGTGCCGGACCATCTCGCGATCGTCGGCGGCAGTTACGTCGCGCTCGAATTCGCGCAGATGTTCCGCCGCTTCGGGGCGCGCGTGACGGTGCTCGTGCGCGGCAACCGCGTGCTCGCGCGCGAGGACGACGATATTGCGCGCGCCGTGCAGGAGGTGCTCGCGCGCGAAGGCGTGGTGTTCCGCCTGGGTGCCGAACCGCGCGGCGTCGCGCCGCTCGACGGCAAAGCGGGCGTGCGCATCGCGCTGGACGACGGCGCGCTCGAGGTCTCGCATCTGCTGTTCGCCACGGGCCGCGTGCCGAACACCGACGACCTCGGGCTCGAGGCCGCCGGTATCGAACGCGACGCGCACGGTCACATTCCCGTGGACGGTCAGTTGCGCACGCGCGTGGAAGGCATCTGGGCGATCGGCGACGTGAACGGTCGCGGCGCGTTCACGCACACGTCCTACGACGACTTCCAGATCGTCGCGGCCAACCTGCTGGACGGCGGCTTCAACGGTATCCCGCGCAGCGCCGACACGCGCATTCCCGCTTACGCTGTGTTCGTCGATCCGCCGCTCGCGCGCGTGGGCCTCAGCGAGCGCGAAGTGCGCGAACGCGGCACGCCCGCACTGATCGCGACGATGCCGATGTCGCGCGTGGGCCGGGCGCGCGAGCGCGGCGAAACGGACGGCTTCATGAAAGCGCTCGTGGATGCGAACACGAAGCGCATCCTCGGCGCGGCGATCTACGGCATTGAAGGCGACGAGGCGATACATACCTTCATCGACACGATGACGGCCGGCGCGCCCTATACGACGCTGCAATACGCGATGCACGTGCATCCGACCGTGAGCGAACTCGTGCCCACCTTGCTCGACGGGCTCAAGCCGCTCAAGTAAGCGATCCTGATTAAATCGAGGCAAGCCTGCTTCACATCACCGAGCCATGACAGCAATGGCAACAGCAATGGCAACCGCAGCGAACGGCAATCTCTACGCAGGCCTCGTGCACGACGCGCCTGAAGAACGCTTCGATCCGCTCGTCGAGCGCGAGGGCGTGCTGATCGAGCGCATCGTGTCGACGGGGCAGGCGAGCCCGCCCGGCTTCTGGTACGACGACGCGCGCGAGGAATGGGTGGTGCTGCTCGCCGGCGCAGCGACGCTCGAGTTTGCCGATACCGCCGATACCGCGGGGCAGTCGCGTCGCCTCGTGCCGGGCGACTACGTGCACATTCCCGCCCATTGCCGCCACCGCGTGTCGTGGACGGATCCGGCCGTGCCCACCGTGTGGCTGGCCGTGTATCTGGGCGCCCAGGCATGAAATCGAGTTCCAGACGCCCGCAGCGCATCGCGCTCGTGTCGGACACGCACAACCTCGTGCGCCCCGAATTGCTCGCCTTCGTGGCGGGCAGCGACGCGATCGTTCACGCGGGCGACATCTGCGAGCAGGCGGTGCTCGACACGCTCGCCGCCGTCGCGCCGCTCACGGTCGTGCGCGGCAACAACGATCAGGGCGCCTGGGCCGAAGCGTTGCCGCTGCTCGCCACGTTCGAGGTGAACGGCGTGCGGTTGGCCGTGGTGCACGAGTTGCGCGACTTGCCTGGCGATCTCGCAGACCTTGCGGCGGGGCGCGTGGCGATCGTGGTGAGCGGGCATTCGCACAAGCCTGCGCTGGAGACGCGCGCGGGCGTCGTGTACGTGAATCCCGGTAGCGCGGGGCCGCGCCGCTTCAAGCTGCCGGTCAGCGCGGCCAGGCTCACCATCGAGGCCAACGGCGAGTTCGCGATCGAGCACGCGAATCTGATCGACTGAATGCATCGCGGGTTTCATCGGCAGAAATAGGAAAAGGCCAGCACGAAGCTGGCCTTTTTCTTGCGCGAATCCTGCGAACGCGCTGTCTCGCGCTATCTCGCGCTATCGCGTGTCATCCATCAAGCACGCACGGCGTTGGCGGTCGCGTATTCGTCGTCGAGTTCGCGGGCAAGACGCACGCCGCGCAATACCGCATGCGCTTCGGCCTTCGTGCTCACGCTCGGCCCCGAACCCGGCAGCGGACGACGCGCCGTTTCATGCAGCGCCAGCACCGAGACGATGCCGATCACGGCCGCGCCCATCAGGTAGTACGCGGGCATCATCAGATTCTGCGTGTGGTCGACGAGCCACGCGGCCACCAGCGGCGTCGTGCCGCCGAACAGCGAGACCGACACGTTGAAGCCAATGGCGAGCGCACCGTAGCGGATCGCGGTCGGGAACAGCGCGGGCAGCGCCGAGGGCATCACGCCCGTGAAGCACGAGAGCAGCGCGCCCAGGATCAGCAGGCCGAGGAACACCGGCACGAGCGCGCCCGTTTGAATGAGCGTGAGCGACGGAATCGACAGCACGATCAGACCCACGCAGCCCGCGAGCATCACCGGCTTGCGGCCGATGGCGTCGGACAGGCGGCCGAACGCGAGCGTCATCGGCATCATCAGCACCATCACGGCGAGCACGAGGAAGAGACCGTGCGTTTCGTTGAAGTGCAGCGTGGCCGACAGATAGCTCGGCAGATACGAGAGCGCCATGTAGTCGGTCACGTTGAAGATCAGCACGAGACCCACGCACAGCAGGAACGGACGCAGATGCTGCGTGAGCAGCGTGCCGACCGTGAGCTTCGGGCGCGCATGTTCTTCGGCTTCGCGCAACTCGGCTTCGCGCTTGAACGCGGGCGTTTCCTCGAGCTTCATGCGGATGAAGAGGCCGACGAGACCCAGCGGACCCGCCACGAGGAACGGCACGCGCCAGCCCCAGTCGAGCAGGGCGTCGTGCGAGAGCACGGCGGTCAGCACCGCGACCGAGCCCGCGCCGAACACATAGCCGATCAGCGTGCCGAACTCGAGGAAGCTGCCCATGAAACCGCGGCGCTTGTCGGTGGCGAATTCGGCGATGAAGGTCGCCGCGCCGCCGTACTCGCCGCCGGTCGAGAAGCCCTGGATCAGGCGCGCCGCGAGCAGCAGCACGGGCGCGGCAATGCCGATCGACTTGTACGACGGGATCAGGCCGATGGCGAAGGTGCCGCACGCCATCATGATCATCGTCATCGCGAGCACGCGCTGGCGGCCGATACGGTCGCCGAGCGGGCCGAACACCATGCCGCCGATCGGGCGCACGAGGAACGCCGCCGCGAACGTGCCAAAGGTGGCGATCAGCTGCGCGGACGGGCTGCTCGACGGAAAGAACACCTGGCCGAGCGTGACGGCGATGTAGCTGTACACGCCGAAGTCGAACCATTCCATGGCGTTACCGAGCGCCATGGCGCCGACAGCGCGTTTGAGCAGCGTGTTGTCGACGATGGTGATGTCGTCGAGGGAAAGGTCGGTCGAAGCCGCGCCGCGCGCAGCGGAGGCCGAAGTACCGGAAGTGGACGCAGTCAAGGTCAAATTCTCCAATGACAGCGACGAGCCCCGAAGCTCGCCACAGTTGCCGGAGAGTGCCGTTTCGCGATAGCGGCGACATTTCGCGCGGCAAAGGCGGGCGGGTTGGCGCAACGGACAAACGTTGCACGAGCCTCGGCCGCAAACCTGGCGCGCGAAAGCATTGCTGAAGTGTCGCGAAACGACACTCGGGACGAGTTGTAATTAACGTTGTGCCTGCGTGGCCGGTTCGGGGGGCAGGGCACGGTAGACGCCGGACCGGCAAGAGGTGCCAGGTACCTGATAAAGCAGCGCCGCTGAAACGAAAAAGAAGCACCGCGTGGCGGAGCGTTCCTTCTGTGTTATGCGCACTCGGCTGGAAGGCGTTTTGGGGCGCCGAACCGGATGCAATTGATGGCTAATGCCTGTTGAACGAAGCGTTATGATAGCACGATAACGTAAGATCGTGCAAACCGGGCCATCTCCGGGGTGCGGGAGGATCGCGCCAGGCCTTGCCTGGCGGGGGATCGCGGCGATTCGATGGAACCGTTTCCGGCGCCTGGAAACCGGCGCGCGGGGCAAAAAAAACCGCGCACACGGCGCGGTTTTTGCAGTCGGTTTTTACGTCGACAGGATTGGGGGGAGGATCTCCTCGCCTCTCGCTGGCGTTCAGCCTTCCGTCGGCGGCACGAAACCCGTTGCCTGGTCGGCGCCTTCGCCGAAGAAGTACTTCTCCGTTTGCTTCATGAGGTACTGGCGTGCGCGCGGGTCGGCCATGTTCAGACGGTTTTCGTTGATGAGCATGGTCTGCTGCTTGAGCCAGCCCTGCCAGGCTTCCTTCGACACGCTTTCATAGATGCGCTTGCCGAGTTCGCCCGGCAGCGGCGGGAAATCGAGACCTTCGGCTTCCTTGCCGAGCTTCGCGCATTGGATCATACGGGCCATGCTGTGCTTCTCCTGTGTCGACGGCAGTGGGCGCTCGCGCGCCGGCTGCCGTCCCATAGCGGGGGTTATGGGATTTTGTGTGGGTTAGGGCGCGGCGCTCACAGCTGCTTCATCAGCACGAGCGACTTGCGCTGCCAGTTGTAGAGACGGCGGCGGTCTTCGGGCAGGTCGTCCACGTTGGCCTTCACGAAGCCGCGCTTGAGGAACCAGTGCTCCGTGCGCGTGGTGAGCACGAAAATGCGCGTGAGGCCGCGCGCGCGGGCGCGCTGCTCGATGCGGCGCAGGAGGCGTTCGCCGTCGCCGGAACCTTGCGCTTCGGGCGAGACCGTGAGGCACGCCATTTCGCCGATACGCTCCTGCGAATACGCGTACAGCGCCGCGCAGCCGAACAGCACGCCATCGTGCTCGATCACCGAGAAATGGTCGATGTCGCGTTCGATCTGGTGACGCCCGCGCCGCACGAGCGTGCCGTCGGTTTCGAGCGGCTCGATCAGTGTGAGAATGCCGCCGACGTCGTCGGGCGTGGCTTCGCGCAGGCTCTCCAGATTCTCGTACGAGATCATGGTGCCCACGCCGTCGTGCAGGAACAGTTCGAGCAGCAGGCCGCCGTCGAGCGAATACGGAATGATGTGCGCGCGGCCCACGCCGCCGCGGCAGGCGCGAATCGAGTGCTTCAGATAGAAACCCGCGTCGCCGAGCACGGTGCCGCTTTCCTGCAGCTTGTAGGCGTCGTCGAGCGACATTTCGCGGATCAGCTCGTTTTCTTCGTTGATGAGACCCTGCGTTTCCGTGAGGAACACGATCTTGTCGGCGCGCAGCGCGATGGCGGCGGCCGACGCCACGTCTTCCATCGACAGATTGAACGCCTCGCCCGTGGGCGAGAAGCCGAGCGGCGAGAGCAGCACGAGCTTGCGGCTCGCGAGCGAATGGCGGATGGAGTCAGCGTCGATCTTGCGCACGACGCCCGTGTGCTGGAAGTCGACGCCGTCGAGAATGCCGACCGGGCGCGCGGTGACGAAGTTGCCCGACACCACGCTGATGTGCGCGTGCGCCATGGGCGTGTTCGGCAGACCCTGGCTGATCGCGGCCTCGATGTCGAGACGCACTTCGCCGGCGGCTTCCTTCGCCGATTCGAGCGCGCGGGCATTGGTGATGCGCATGCCGTGCGAGAACTCGGACTCGACGCCGTGCAGGCTCATCTGCTCCTCGACCTGAGGACGCGAGCCGTGCACGAGCACGATCTGGATGCCCATGGCCTGCAGCAGCGCGATGTCGGCGACGAGCGCGTTAAGCAGGTTCTGATGCACCACTTCGCCGCCGAAACCGACGACGAACGTCTTGCCCTGGAACGCATGAATGTAGGGCGCGACCGATCGCATCCAGTCGACGAATTGCGCATGCTGCGCGTCGTGCTGGGAAACGGATTCCGCGGCGTTGGACGGAGCCGGCGCGCCGGCGGGAGCGGGGACGAGGTCGGTTTGGGAATTCATGCCCGGGATTATAATGCGCCCCCATGTCGAATGTACCCAAAAGACCTGCCTCGGCGCAGGGCAGCAACACCCCGGAAGGCAAAGACGCGGCGCACGGCGGCGCGCAGGAAAAGCGTGCGTCGCAGAAGTACGGCGACGGACAGAAGCTCGCGTCCACCGACCGGCTCGCCGCGCTGATGGGCAGCGGCGCGCTGGGCGGCGCGCGCGTGCAGGACAAGCGCGGCAAAGCGGCGCCTGGCGAGACGCCCGCCGCGACGCGGACGCCGGAGGCGAAGCCCGAACCGAAGGCGAGCGCGGGTGCGCCGCAAGCAGCGGATCGCGGGGGCGCGGCGCATCGGCCGGTGCAGGCGCCGCGTGACGCGAGTGACGCGGCCCGGCGCGAGGTGACGCGTGAAGAAGCGCCGGCCGTTGCGCCGCGATCGTCGCCGGTTAAGGCGCAGGCGCCTCGAGCCGCGACTGCGCACGCCTCGCCGAAAACCGAAACTCGCCCGGCGCAGCCGGCGCCGACTCGCGACGTGGCCCAAGGCGGGACGCGAACCGGCACACCGGCCCGCACGCACGAGGCAACGGCGACGCCCGGCAAAGGGCAGCCTGCCCAGCCGCGTACGCGGCACACCGCCGATGCGTCGAGTGATTCGCACTCGAGCCGTGAGCCCAAGTCGCACGATTCGCGTGACTCGCGTGACTCGCGAGCGCCGCGCCCTGAACGCACGGAATCGCCGCGCCGCGCCGCGCCGCGCGCGCAGCAAGGCGAAGCCCATAGCGAATCACGCGGCGAATCACGCAGCGAAGCACGCAGCGAAGCACGAAGCCAGCCGCAAGACCGACCGCGCGATGCGGGTAACGCGCCGCGCGCCGCGAAACCGCAAGGCGAGTCGGTGCCGCGTGCCGCGAACGAGGCCACGCGCGACGGCGACGGTGCACGAGCCGTCCGCGAACCCCGCGAACCCCGCGAACCCCGCGAACCCCGCGAAACCCGCGAAACCCGCGAAACCCGCGAAACCCGCGAACCCCGCGAACCCCGCGAAACCCGCACCCAACGGCCCGAAGCCGGGTACGCCGCGCCGCGCGAAACGCGCGAACCACGCCGCGAACGCGCGCCGCGCGCGCCCGTCACGCCGAACCCGATTCCGCCCGTGACGTTCCCCGAAGCGCTGCCGGTCTCCGGCCGCCGCGAGGAAATCGCGCGCGCGATCGCGCAGAACCAGGTGGTGATCGTCAGTGGCGAAACCGGCTCGGGCAAGACCACGCAATTGCCGAAGATCGCGCTCGCGCTCGGTCGCGGCATTGGCGCGGGCGGCACCGGCTTGATCGGCCATACGCAGCCGCGCCGGATCGCGGCGTCGGCCACGGCGCGCCGCATCGCGGAGGAGTTGAAGACACCGTTCGGCGAAGTGGTCGGCTACAAGGTGCGTTTCAACGACAATCTCTCGCCGGGCGCCTCGGTCAAGCTCATGACCGACGGCATTCTGCTCGCGGAGACGCAAACCGATCCGCTGCTCAAGGCCTACGACACGATCATCATCGACGAGGCGCACGAGCGCAGCCTCAACATCGACTTCCTGCTCGGCTACCTGAAGGAGATCCTGCCGCGCCGGCCCGATCTCAAGCTGATCGTGACCTCGGCGACCATCGACGCGGACCGCTTCGCGCGCCATTTCGGTAGCGACGAAAAACCCGCGCCCGTGATCGAGGTGAGCGGGCGGCTGTATCCGGTCGAGGTGCGCTATCGCCCCGTGCAGGAAGACAGCCCGGCGGTGAAGAACGCGCAGGGCACGGCGCCGCGCGAGGGCAGGAAGTCGCAACGCGACAGCGATCGCGACTTGATGGAAGCGATCGTCGACGCGGTGGACGAACTCTGCCGCGAAGGTTCCGGCGACGTGCTGGTGTTCCTGCCCGGCGAGCGCGAGATTCGCGACGCGGCCGAGGCACTGCGCAAGCACCATCCGCCGCATACGGAAATCCTGCCGCTGTTCGCGCGGCTCTCCGCGCAGGAGCAGGAGCGCGTGTTCAAGCCGTCGAACGCGCGCCGCATCGTGCTCGCGACCAACGTGGCCGAAACGTCGCTCACGGTGCCCGGCATTCGCTACGTGGTCGACACCGGCCTCGCGCGCGTGAAGCGCTATTCGTATCGCAACAAGGTCGAGCAGCTGCAGATCGAGTCGATTTCGCAGGCCGCGGCGAACCAGCGCGCGGGCCGCTGCGGCCGGGTCGCCGACGGGATCTGCATCCGCCTCTATGAAGAGATGGATTTCGTCGCGCGGCCGCGGTTTTCCGATCCGGAAATCCTGCGCTCGTCGCTCGCCGCCGTGATTCTGCGCATGAAGTCGCTGCATCTCACGGCGATCGAAACGTTCCCGTTCATCGAGCCGCCGCCGGGCCGCGCCATCGCCGACGGGTATCAGCTGCTCAACGAACTCGGTGCCGTCGACGACGACAACGCCCTCACGCCGCTCGGCCGCGAACTCGCGCGCCTGCCGCTCGATCCGCGCGTGGGCCGCATGATTCTGGGCGCGCGCGACCAGCAGGCGCTGCGCGAAGTGCTGATCATCGCGAGCGCGCTTTCGGTGCAGGACCCGCGCGACCGGCCGATCGAGGCGCAGGAGCAGGCCGACCAGGCGCATCGCCGCTTCGCCGACGAGCGCTCCGAGTTTCTCCAGTGGCTCAAGATCTGGGCGTGGTTCGAGGACGCGGTCGCGCACAAGAAGTCGAACAAGCAGCTCGTGGACGCGTGCCGCGCGAATTTCCTCTCGCACTTGCGCCTGCGCGAGTGGCGCGACGTGCATTCGCAACTGCTCACGGTGGTGCGCGAGCACGGCTGGCGCATCAACGAATCCGACGCGACTTACGAGCAGATTCACCACGCGCTGCTCACGGGTTTGCTCGGCAATATCGGCCTCAAAGCCGACGACGAACCGCATTATCTCGGCGCGCGCGGCATCAAGTTTCACCTGTGGCCCGGTTCGGCGCTCGTGAAGAAAGCGGGGCGCTGGGTCGTGGCCGCCGAACTCGTGGAAACGAGCCGGCTCTACGCGCGCTGTATCGCGAAGATCGAACCCGAGTGGCTCGAAAAAGTGGGCGCGCATTTGCTGCGCACGTCGCTTTCGGAGCCGCATTGGGAGAAACGCGCGGCGCAGGTCAGCGCGTTCGAGCGCGGCGTGCTGTACGGCTTGCCGGTGTATCAGCGCCGGCGCGTGGCGTTCGGCAAACAGGACCCGGCGCGCGCCCGCGAGTTGTTCATCCGCGGCGCGTTCGTGGAGGGCGAGTTCGACACGAAGCTCGCGTTCTTCGCGCACAACCGCAAGCTGCTCGCCGACATCGAGCAGCTCGAGCACAAGTCGCGCCGCCAGGACGTGCTGGTCGACGACGAGCTGATTTACGGCTTCTACGATCAGGCGATTCCCGAGGGCATGTATTCGGGCGCGTCGTTCGAGCGCTGGTATCGCGACGAAGTGCGCAAGAGCGGCCAGCCCGAAGACAAGCTGCGCCTGCTGTATCTCTCGCGCGACGACCTGATGCGGCACGAAGCGGCGGGCGTCACCACGGATCTGTTCCCGAAGCGCATGACGATGTCGGGCGCGGCAATGGCGCTCACGTATCACTTCGAGCCGGGCTCGCCGCGTGACGGCGTGACGCTCGCGGTGCCGCTCTACGCGCTCAATCAGGTCGACGCGCGCCGCTGCGAATGGCTCGTGCCGGGCATGCTCAAGGAGAAGGCGCAACTGCTGCTGAAGTCGCTGCCGCAGAAGCTGCGCCGCCATTGCGTGCCGCTGCCGGAGTATGCGGCGGGTTTTGCCGAACGCGCGGGTGGCGAGCGTTTCGGCGCGGGCGGTTTGCTCGAAGCGTTGATTGCCGATGTGCGCGAGCAGAAGCAGATCGTGCTCAAGACCGCCGACTTCAAGCTCGAAACGCTGCCGGCGCATCTGTTCATGAACTTCAAGGTCGTCGACGAGCACGGGCGTCAGCTCGCGATGGGCCGCAATCTCGCGCAGTTGCGCTCGGAACTGGGCGCGCAGGCGCAGCAGCAATTCCAGAAACTCGCGAGCGCGACCGCGCTGGCGGCGCTGGAAACGCATGCGCAGGGCGGGGCGGCATCGGCATCGACAGGTGGCGCCGCGCAAAACGAGAGCGCGTCGAAGAGAGGCCAGGCACCGCACACGCCCACGGCGAGCGAAGCTGCGCAAGCCGCGAATGCGGCGAGCACCAACACCGCGCTCTACGAAAACCTCACTACATGGAACTTCGGCAAACTGCCGGAGCTGCTCGAAATCCGCCGCGGCGGTCAGACGCTCTACGGCTATCCGGCGCTCGTCGATCGCGGTTCGCATTGCGACGTGGAAGTGTTCGACTCGCCGGAGGAAGCGGCGCGCATTCATCGCGCGGGTTTGCGCCGGTTGTTCGCGTTGCAGTTGCGCGAGCCGATCCGCTACCTGGAGAGGAGCTTGCCGGGCCTGCGCGAAATGGCCATGCAGTTCATGGCGCGCGCGACGCAGGAAGAATTGCGCGATCAGCTCGTCGAACTGGCGCTCGATCGCGCGTGCCTGCAAGACCCGCTGCCCGACGACGACGCGAGCTTCCACGCGCGCAAGGACGAAGGGCGCGCGCGGCTTTCGCTGCTCGCGCAGGAAATCGCGCGACTGGTAGGGCAGATTCTGGCCGAATACGCCTCGGTGGCGAAGAAGCTCGTGGCCGCCAAGGCGTTCGGCGCGCCCGCCGCCGACATGCAGGCGCAACTCGATGCGCTGATCGGCAAGCGCTTCGTGCTCGCCACGCCGTATGCGCAGCTCGTGCATTTCCCGCGCTACCTGAAGGGCATCGCGCTGCGCATCGACAAGCTGCGCGCCGATCCCGCCCGCGACGCGCGTCAGGCGGCCGAACTGCTGCCGCTCGCGCAGCAGTATCAGCGGGCGCTCTCGCAGCGCGGCGGCGTGTTCGATGCGCGCTTGTCGGAGTTTCGCTGGCTGCTCGAAGAGTTGCGCATCTCGCTCTTCGCGCAGGAACTGCGTACGCCGATGCCGGTTTCGGTGAAGCGGCTGCACAAGGTGTGGGAGTCGATGCAGCGCTGAACGCGCGAATTTTCGCGAGGCCCGCATAAGCGGGACATAACATTTGTTCGAAAAGCGGGGCGCCGGGCCACAAAACCGGCGCCCTTTTCATTTCAGCGGCGTTACGTCAACCTTGCACGAAGGTAGACGTTCTACAATTGCGAATCTGCTCCGGAACGATTCTCCATGTCCAAGATCCTTTTCAGCCGCGCTGCCGTTTTCGCTCTTGCCTGCACCACGTTTGCCGCGCTGGCGTCGTTCGCGTCGCCTGCTGCGCACGCGAACAACATCATCGTGCTCAATTCGGGCGAAGCCACGCTGAGCCTCATCGACGATAAAACGTACGAAGTGGTCGGCACCGTGCCCACCGGCAAGGAACCGCATCACCTCTTTCCCACGCCCGACAACAGCTCGCTGATCGTGGCGAACTCGGTCTCGAACAACCTGCTGTTCGTCGACCCGAGAACGGGCAAGCCGCAGCGCTGGGTCGAAAACATCGAAGACCCGTATCAGCTCGGTTTTTCGCCCGACCACAAGTGGTTCGTGACCACGGGCCTGCGTCTGGATCGCCTCGACATCTACAACTACGCGGGCGGCAGCAACATCACGCTGGCGAAGCGCATGCCGCTTTCGGCCATGCCGAGCCATCTCGCGTTCACGAACGACAGCCGCGTCGTGTTCGTCTCGCTGCAGGTATCGGGCGAAATTGCCGCCGTCGACCTGCCCACGCAAAAAGTGCTCTGGAAGATGAAGGTCGGTCCCGCGCCCGCGGGTCTGTGGCTCACGCCCGGCGACAAGTACCTGCTGGTCGGCATGACGGGCGCCGACTACGTGGCCGTGGTGGACTGGCGCAACCAGAAGATCGTCAAGACGATCCAGGTCGGCAAGGCCGCGCACAACTTCCGCTCGCTCGTGGACGGCCGGCACGTGCTGGTGTCGAGCCGCGTGTCGAACGTCATCAGCATCATCGACGAAGAAACGCTCGAAAAGACGGGCGAGATCAGCGGTCTGATGCCCGGACCCGACGACATGGAACTCACCGCCGACAAGCGCTATTTGTGGGTGACCTTCCGCTTCGCGAAGCATATTGGCCTGATCGACATGCAAACCAGGAAGCTCGTCAAGACGATCGCCGTGGGCCGCTCGCCGCACGGCATCTACTTCCACGACCGCGCGCCGGTCGCGTCGCCGAACGGCGCGTGACGGTCGCCCGATGTTCCTTTGATGTTCCTTTGATGTTCGTTTGAGTTTTCGCGCGATGTCCTCGTTTCTTCACCTGCTCGCGACCCACGCCGACGACTTCGTGTCGTGGCTGCAAACGCTCCTGTACGTGAACGGCATCCAGCCGCTGCTGTTCCAGCTTGGCTGGATGGACGTGGACGAAGACACGTACGACGCGCTCTACTGGGTGATCGTCGGCGTGCTGGAAGTGGTGGCGATGTATGCGCTGCTGCGTCCGCTCGAAGCGCTTGCGCCGGCGGAACAATGGCGCGATCGCAAGGGCGTGGGCGTGGACGCGGTCTATACCTGGGTCACGCGGCTCGGCATTCTCAACCTGCTGTTCTTCTTCACGCTCCAGCCGTTCTTCGACCGCGCGCAAAGCGCGCTGCGCCTGCTCGGCGTCAAGACGCTCGACATCGACAATCTCTGGCCCGGCGTGACCACCGAGCCGCTGGTCGCGTTCGCGATCTATGTGGTGGTACTCGACTTCGCGGGCTACTGGTACCACCGGTTCTCGCATCGGTTCGGCATCTGGTGGGAACTGCACGCCGTGCATCACAGCCAGCGCAAGATGTCGCTCTGGTGCGATAACCGCAATCATCTGCTCGACGTGCTGATGCAGTCGTGCATGTTCGCCGTCATCGCGCTCGCGATCGGCGTGCCGCCCGCGCAGTTCGTGGTGGCCGTCGCGCTCACGAATTTCGTGCAGAGCGTGCAGCATGCCAACATCCGCGCGCATTTCGGCTGGCTCGGCGAGCGGCTCGTCGTGAGCCCGCGCTTTCACCGGCGGCATCACGCTATCGGCTACGGTCATGAAGGCACGGCTTACGGGTGCAACTTCGGCGTGCTGTTCCCGTGGTGGGACATGCTGTTCGGCAGCGCGTCGTTCGACCGCGCGATCGAGCCCACCGGTATCCGCGACCAGCTCGAAGGCGCGCAGTACGGCGAAGGCTTCTGGGCGCAGCACGGCTACGCGTTCGCGCGCATCGCGCGGCGCTTGCAGCGGCCAGACGAGCGGGCGCGCGCCGCCGTTGCCGGCCATCCTTCCCGCGGCGTGCTTCGTGGTAACGCTGGCGGTAACGGCGGCGACAACGCCAACCGCAACGCCCGCGACGACGTCACGACCGGCTAGGCCGCCGCCCACGCGCATTCGCGCGAACCAGGGCGGGAAAGCCGCCCGACTTACTCGCCAGGGCCGCCGTGGTTTATGCTGTCGCACTGGCCGTCCTCACGGCAACTCCACGCAGGCCGTCCCACTACGTCCCTCGTCGCCGACATCGTGTCTTTTCTCCGTTCTTACGCCGAATTCCGCCCGCATGAATGATCTGCTGCGCTCGTTCGGACGCGCGCTCGCGAGCGTGTTCCATCCCGCCATGCTGTTCCTCACGCTCGTGCCGTTTCTGGTCGCGGCGGCGCTGTGGGGCGGTGTGCTCTACGTGTTCTGGCAGCCGCTGCTCGATCTCGTGCGCGGCGCGCTCGCGCAATGGTCGTCGATGGCGTGGCTCTACCATCTGTTCGACGCGTTCGGCTTTGGCTGGCTGCGTGCCACCATCGCGCCGTTTCTCGTCATCATTCTGACGATTCCGCTCATCGTCATCACCGTGCTGCTGCTGATCGTCGCGATCGCGATGCCGCGCGTGATCCGCCATCTTTCGAAACGCCAGTACGCGATGCTCGAAGAGCGCCGCGGCGGCAGCTGGTACGGCAGCGTCGGCTATTCGCTCGTGACGACGCTCGTGTGCCTGATCGTGATGGTGGTGACGTTGCCGCTCTGGCTAATTCCGCCGTTCTTCGCGCTGATCCCGCCGCTGCTGTGGGGCTGGCTCACGTATCGCGTGATGACCTACGACGCGCTCGCGCTGCACGCGAGCCTCGCGGAGCGCCGCGAACTGGTGCGCCGCCACCGTCTGCCGCTACTCGTGATCGGCGTGGCGAGCGGCTTGCTCAGTTCGCTGCCTTCGGCGATCTGGGTCGTCTCCGCGTGGCTGCTGCTGTTTTTCCCGGTGTTCGCCGCGGTGACGATCTGGATCTATGCATTCATTCTGGTGTTCACGGCGCTCTGGTTCGGACACTACTGTCTGCGCGCGCTGCAACGCATGCGCGCGAGCGAGATCCAGCAAGCACGCGACGTGAGCGTGGCCCGTATCGAACACTGATTCTTCAACGACTACGACATTCCAGCGAGGCGAGACATGGCATTTGGCGTCATCATCATCGGCGACGAGATTCTTTCGGGGCGCCGCACCGACAAGCATTTGCCGAAGGTCATCGAACTGCTCGGCGCGCGCGGCCTCACGCTCGAGTGGGCGCAGTACGTGGGCGACGACCCCGCGCGCATCACCGAAACCTTGCGCCGTTCGTTCGCTTCGGGTGACATCGTGTTCTCCACGGGCGGCATCGGCGCGACGCCGGACGACCACACGCGCCAGTGCGCGGCGGCGGCGCTGGGCGTGCCGCTCGCGCTGCATCCCGAGGCGAAGGCGGCGATCAGCGAGCGGATCCGCGACATGCATACCGGCGACGCGCCCGTGGACTTCGACTCGCCCGAAAACCTGCATCGCTTTCAAATGGGCACGTTCCCGCAAGGCTGCGAAATCATCCCCAACGGTTACAACAAGATTCCGGGCTTTTCGATTCGCGAGCACCATTTCGTGCCGGGCTTTCCGGTGATGGCGTGGCCCATGATCGAGTGGGTGCTGGACACGAAGTACGCGCATCTGCACCACCAGACGCCGCATGCGGAGAAGTCGCTGCTCGTGTTCGAGTTGCCCGAGTCCACGCTCACGCCGCTGATGGAGCGGATCGAGCGCGATTTCGCGGGCGTGCGCGTGTTCAGCCTGCCGAGCGTGGGCGACGCGGAGCGCGGCGGCATCTACGCGCGCCGGCATATCGATCTGGGCGTGAAGGGCGAGCCCGAAGCCGTGGCGGCCGCCTTCGTGAAGCTACGCGAAGGCGTGCACGAACTGGGCGGCGATGTGGTGGAGCCGCCGGCCAGCGGCAACGGGAAGCGCGAGGGCGCTTGAGGGTGCTCGAGCGCGCAGAGCGTCGTTCGATAACGCGGGCCGGCTGACGCTGACGCCTGGCGACGATACCGCGCACGACGATGCACCGCGCAAGGCACATCATCGCGATGTCACACGCGGCGCTCAAAGTCGCCCGATGCTCTGCAAACGTTCCGGTAGGTCAGGCGCCGATCCAGGGCAGGCCGCGGAAGCACCAGCCCGTGACGGTCTTGCGGTGGCCCTGGCCGTCCTTGTCGCCCTCGAAGCCTTCGAGCAGATCGTAGGCGTGCGTGAAGCCCGCCTTGGCGGCTTCGACGGCGGCGAGCTTGGAGCGCGCGGCGCTGCGGCACAGGAACAGCACGGGCGCGTCGGGTTCGACGGCGGTCTTGAGCTGGGCGAGGAAGTCGGCGTTGGGCACGCCGCCCGGGTAGCGCGTCCACTCGACATGCGCATACTGGCCGTCGCCGATCACAGGGCGGCCGACCCAGTCGAGTTCCGCGCGCGTCCGTACGTCGACGAGACGCGTGCGCGGGTCGAGCTGGAGCAGTTCGAACGCCTCGGCGGGCGACAGCGCGCCCGCGTAAGGCAACTGGTTCTCGACGCGGCGCTTGTCGGCCTGGGCGTACAACTGTTCGAGCGTACTCATGACGGCGGATCTCCTCTTTCGCACTGAAGCATTGAACCAAACGAATATTCTAGCGCGCGGGGCTGGCGCGCGATGTGCGGCCGGGTCTACCCTAGCGGTCTGCGACCCGGGCAACGTCGCGTAGTACGAATGCATCGCAGTGGTGCAGAGTCGCTCGAATGCACCATAATCGAGCTTTAGGCGCGCGCCAAACCCGGGATTGCACGTTTTTGGTGCTAGCCACCCGCCATGCTGGCGGCACCATCCTCGCGAGACGCACGACTTTCGAGTTTAAGTGCGTGTCGCGAAACGATTTTGCGCCAGCTTGGCGCATGCATGGCACGGAAGCTGCTTTAGTAGTCGCGATCGATTCGCAAGGATTGGGACGGCGGCAGCATTCGCCGAAATCATTAATCAGGAGAAAGGTAATGAGTAAATCCGTGGCCGACGTCATGCAACTCGTCAAGGACGAAGACGTCAAGTTTGTCGATTTCCGCTTCACCGACACGCGCGGCAAGGAGCAGCACGTCTCGGTGCCGCTGTCGGCATTCGACGAGGACAAGTTCGAGTCGGGCCATGCGTTTGACGGTTCGTCGATCGCCGGCTGGAAGGGCATCGAAGCCTCGGACATGTTGCTCGTGCCGGACGCGAACACCGCCTTCATCGACCCGTTCTACGAAGAATCGACGCTCGTCCTGACCTGCGACGTGGTCGAGCCGTCGGACGGCAAGGGCTACGAACGCGATCCGCGCTCGCTCGCGAAGCGCGCGGAAGCCTACCTGAAGAGCACGGGCCTCGGCGACACCGCCTTCTTCGGTCCGGAACCCGAATTCTTCATTTTCGACTCGGTCCAGTGGAACACGGACCAATCGGGCACGTTCGTCAAGATTGGCTCGGAAGAAGCCCCGTGGTCGTCGGGCAAGGAATTCGAAGGCGGCAACACGGGCCACCGCCCGGGCACGAAGGGCGGCTACTTCCCGGTCGCGCCGGTCGACACGTTCCAGGACATCCGTTCGGAAATGTGTCTGTTGCTCGAACAGATCGGCATTCCGGTCGAAGTGCACCACCACGAAGTCGCGGGCCAAGGCCAGAACGAAATCGGCACGAAGTTCTCGACGCTCGTGCAGCGCGCCGACTGGACGCAGCAACTGAAGTACATCGTCCATAACGTCGCGCACACGTATGGCAAGACGGCCACGTTCATGCCGAAGCCGATCGTGGGCGACAACGGTTCGGGCATGCACGTTCACCAGTCGATCTGGAAGGACGGCCAGAATCTGTTCGCGGGCAACGGCTACGCCGGCCTGTCGGAATTCGCGCTGTTCTACATCGGCGGCATCATCAAGCACGCTCGCGCGCTGAACGCCATCACGAACCCGGGTACGAACTCGTACAAGCGTCTCGTGCCGCACTTCGAAGCGCCGGTCAAGCTGGCCTACTCGGCACGCAACCGTTCGGCATCGATCCGTATTCCGCACGTGTCCAACCCGAAGGGCCGCCGTATCGAAACGCGCTTCCCGGATCCGCTCGCGAATCCGTACCTGTGCTTCTCGGCGCTGATGATGGCGGGTCTCGACGGCGTGCAGAACAAGATCCATCCGGGCGAAGCCGCGGACAAGAACCTGTACGACCTGCCGCCGGAAGAAGATGCAAAGATCCCGACCGTGTGCGCGGGCCTCGACCAGGCACTCGAAGCACTCGACAAGGATCGCGAGTTCCTGACGCGCGGTGGCGTGTTCACGGACGGCATGATCGACGCGTACCTGGCGCTGAAGGAAAGCGAACTGCAACGCGTTCGCATGACGACGCACCCGGTCGAATTCGAACTGTACTACTCGCTGTAATTGGCGATGGCGCTTCGCGGCTCGCCTTTGCAACGAGGCAGCGAAGCGCCGGTTCGATTCGCACGATGCTGTGACGAAGGTCTCGAAGGGACGGCGGTGCCGTCCCTTTTTCGTTGCGCCGCGCCGGACCTTCGCGCCGGCACGATTTCCACGACCCGAACCGAAGCCGGCGCGCCTCCGGGCAGCTGGCCAGACACATGGTGCTCAAGAATCTGATCAAGGCTCGTAAAGGCCAGGCGGAACCGCTTTCGGACCATGCGCCGCTCGTCGACTCGGGCTTGCTGCCCGGCTTCGAGGCGCTGCCGACCGTCGTGCTCGTGCTCGACAAGCGCACGCTGCGCGTTGCCTTCGCGAATCCTTCCGCCGAGGCGATGCTCGAACTCTCGCGCCGGCAACTCGCGCAGATGGCGTGGTCCGATCTCTTCACCAACGCCGACGAACTGCTCTCGACGATCGCCTCGATCGCCGAGCACCGCTTTCATGCCACGCGCCTCGACGCGTCGCTGGAGCGGCCGGGACGCGAGCCGCTCAACGTGCACGCGATCGTCGGCTTTCTCGAGGCCGCACCCGACTACGTGCTGCTCGAACTCTTCGAGAACGAGCGTCATTTGCGTAGCGACCGCGAGGAGCGCATTCACGACCTCACGGCCGTGAACAAGCATCTGATCCGCAATCTCGCCCACGAGATCAAGAACCCGCTCGGCGGCATTCGCGGTGCGGCGCAGCTGCTCGAATTCGAGCTGGGCGCGCGCGAACGCGACGAGCTGCGCGAGTACACGCAGGTCGTCATCAAGGAATCCGACCGCCTGCAAACGCTTGTCGACCGCTTGCTGGAGCCGCACCGGCATCCGCATATCGTCGGCGACGTGAACATCCACGAGGTTTGCGAGCGCGTGCGCGCCGTGATTCTCGCGGAGTTTCCGCGCGGCCTCACGATCGAGCGCGACTACGACGTGAGCGTGCCCGATCTGCGTGGCGACAAGGAGCAGCTGATTCAGGCGCTGCTCAACATCGTGCGCAACGCGGCGCAGGCCTTGCGCGAGCGGATTTCGCAAGGCGACGCGCGCATCGAATTGCGCACGCGTGTCGCGCGCAAGGTCACGATTTCAAAACGCCTGTGCAAGCTGGCATTGGACTTGCATATCACGGACAACGGACCCGGCATTCCCGAGGAGATCCGCGACCGCATCTTCTATCCGCTCGTCTCCGGACGCGAGGACGGCAGCGGTCTCGGTCTCACGCTCGCGCAGACCTTCGTGCAGCAGCACGACGGTTTGATCGAAGTGGATAGCCGGCCGGGCCAAACCGAGTTTCAGATCTTGTTGCCGTTAGACGGCTGAAGCTGATTTCGAATTACCGATACGCACGCCACCAGGACTTCGACCGATCTTATGAAGCCGATCTGGATAGTAGACGACGACCAATCGATTCGCTGGGTGCTCGAAAAAGCACTCGCCCGCGAAAACTTCGCCACCCGCAGCTTTTCGAACGTGCGGGAGGCCGCGAGCGCACTCGATCACGACAGCCCGCAGGTGCTCGTCTCGGACATCCGCATGCCGGGCGGTTCGGGCCTCGAGCTGTTGCAGACCGTGCGCGAACGCGTGCCGGGTTTGCCCGTCATCATCATGACGGCGTTCTCCGACCTCGACAGCGCCGTGGCCGCGTTTCAGGGCGGCGCGTTCGAGTACCTCGCCAAGCCGTTCGACGTCGATAAAGCCGTCGAGCTGATTCGCCGCGCCGTGGACGAAAGCATGCGCGGCGAGCAGCAGTGGGACGAGCGTCCCGCCGAAACGCCCGAGATGCTGGGGCAGGCGCCCGCGATGCAGGACATGTTCCGCGCCATCGGACGGCTCTCGCATTCGGCTGCCACCGTGCTCATCACGGGCGAGTCGGGCACCGGAAAGGAGCTTGTCGCGCGCGCTTTGCACCGACATAGCCCACGCGCGAACGGTCCGTTCATCGCGCTGAACACCGCGGCCATTCCGAAGGATCTTCTGGAATCCGAACTGTTCGGTCACGAGCGCGGCGCGTTCACGGGCGCGCAGGCCATGCGTCAAGGCCGCTTCGAGCAAGCCGAGAACGGCACATTGTTTCTCGACGAAATCGGCGACATGCCGTTCGATCTGCAAACGCGCCTGCTGCGCGTGCTCTCCGACGGGCAGTTCTATCGCGTGGGCGGTCACAACCCGCTGCGCTCGAACGTGCGCGTGATCGCGGCCACGCACCAGAACCTCGAAACGCGCGTGCGTCAGGGCTTGTTCCGCGAGGACTTGTATCACCGTCTCAACGTGATCCGGCTGCGTTTGCCCGCGTTGCGCGAACGCAGCGAGGACATTCCGCTGCTCACGCGTCACTTCCTGCAAAAGAGCGCGCGCGAGTTGGGTGTGGAGCCCAAGCGCGTGTCGGACGAAGCGCTCGTGTACATGTCGTCGCTGCCGTTTCCGGGCAACGTGCGTCAGCTCGAAAATCTCGCGAACTGGCTCACGGTGATGGCGCCCGCGCAGACCATCGAGATCAAGGACCTGCCGCCCGATCTCGTGCCTGCGCACGCGGCGGTCGGCGAGGCCGCCACGCTGATCGAATCGTCGGCCGCAAACGGCGTCGTGCCGCTCGCGGGCGTGACGGCGGGCGTCAACGGCGGGCTGGGCGTGCCGCCGGGCGTGAGCGCGGCGGGCGGCGTGATCGCGGGGGCGGCGGCCTTCGGTGCGGCGCAGGCCGGCAACGGCGTGGCGGGCGCGCTGAGCGTGTGGGAAAGCGGCCTGCGCACCGAAGTCGCGCGGCTGCTGCGCGAGAACAGCGCCGACGTCATGGACGAACTCTCGCGCCGCTTCGAGGCCGCCGTGATTCGCGAAGCGCTCGACTTCACGCGCGGCCGCAAGGTCGAGGCGGCGGAGCGTCTCGGCATCGGCCGTAACACCATCACGCGCAAGATCCAGGAACTCAACCTGGAATGAGCGCGACGGCTCGGGCGGCGCTCCTCGCAAGCGGGGCGCGCCCGGCCGCGTCGCGAACCCCGGCATCGAGCGAGCTTGCGCGCAAAGCGCGGTTCGAGGTGCCGGGCGCGTACAAGGCATAATCGACGTTGTTCTTCTGTCGACGATCGATCATGCCCGTGACTTCCCCCTGGCCCGCCGAGGCCGATCCGTTCCTTTCCCTCGAAGTGCTCGACGATCCCGCCGCGATGGCGTGGGTCGAGGCGCAGAACGCGCGTACGCGTGCCGCATGGCAGGGCGGCGCGCGCTTCGAGGCGCTCGAAAAGCGTCTCGCGCAAGCGTATTTGCCGCGCGAGCGGCCCGTGATTCCGAGCCGTTGGCGCGAATGGGCCTACGACCTCTGGGAAGACGAGGACAACCCTAAGGGCCTGTGGCGCCGCACGCTGTGGGACGACTGGCGCGCGCACCGGCCGCAGTGGGAAACACTCATCGACTTCGACGCGCTCGGCAAGCAGGAAGGCATGCCGTGGGTGTGCGCGGGCATCGACATTCTGTATCCCGATGGTGACCGCGCGCTGATCCAGCTCTCCGATGGCGGCGCCGACGCCGTGGTCGTACGCGAGTTCGATCTCACGCGCCGCGAATTCATCGGCGACGGCTTCGCGATCGCGAAGGAAGGCAAGCACATCGTCTCGTGGATCGACCGCGATACCGTCTACGTGGGCTGGGATGCGGGCGGCAAGGCCGGCAAGAAGATGCTCACGCGCTCGGGGTATCCGCGCGAGGTGCGCCGCTGGACCCGCGGCACGCGGCTCGCCGACGCGCCCGTGGTGTTCAGCGGCGAGTTCGACGATATCAGCGTGGAAGGCGACTACGATCCGGTCGAACAGCGCCACGACATCGTGCGCAGCGTCGACTTTTTCGACTCCTATACCTATCGTCTCGATCCGAACGGCGCGTGGCAGCCGTACGACGTGCCCTCGCACGTGGCCGTGGGCGCATGGCATGGCTGGCTCCTGCTCGAACCGCGGCTCGACTGGACCATCGACTGGACCGTTTCGCAGCAAACCTATGCGGGCGGCTCGCTGCTGGCGATTCGCGAGGACGCATTCCTCGCCGGCGATCGCACATTCACGACGCTGTTCACGCCCACGCCCGTGACGTCGGCGTGCGACTGGACCAATACGAAAAACGTCTTGATCGTCTCGTGGCTCGACGACGTGGAAAGCCGCACGATGCTGTGGCAGCCGCAATTCGCCGATGGCGCGTGGCAGTGGCAATCGCGGCTCTTTCCCGCGCGCGCGAGTTCGCAGGTGGACGTGTCGCCCGTGGAAGACACGCTCGACGACGAAGTGTTCGTCGATGTCGACGATTACCTGCTGCCGCCGGAGTACTGGCTCGCCGATCTCGCGCAGAGCGATCTCCAGCAGTGGGAATTGCTCGACCGCTGGCCGACGCAGTTCGACGCGGGACCGCTCACCGTGATCCGCGCGCACGCGCGCTCGGCGGACGGCACGCGCGTGCCGTTCACGGTGATCGGCGCGAAGGCCGCGATCGAAGCGGGCACGCGCAAGGCGTCGCCGTGTCTGCTCACGGGCTATGGCGGCTTCGCGATCGCGCTCACGCCGCAGTATCTCGTGGGCTCGGGTATCGGCTGGCTGGAGCAGGGCGGCATCGTCGCGATCGCGCATATTCGCGGCGGCGGCGAGTACGGCACGGCGTGGCACGTGGAGGCGCAGCGCGAGCATCGCCAGCGTTCGTTCGACGACTTCATCGCCGTGGCGGAGCGGCTGGCCGCGGACGGCTTTACGAGCGCCGCGCAACTCGGCATCAAGGGCGGCAGCAACGGCGGCCTGCTGGTGGGCGCGTGCATGGTGCAGCGGCCCGAATTGTTCGGCGCCGTGGTGTGCGAAGTGCCGCTGCTCGACATGCAGCGCTACACGCTGCTGCACGCGGGCGCATCGTGGATCGACGAATACGGCGACCCGGAAGACGCCGAGGAAGCGCGCGCGCTCGCGGCGTACTCGCCGTATCAGCGCGTGCAGGCGGGCGTGGCGTATCCGCCGTCGCTCTTCACGACGTCGACCAGCGACGACCGCGTGCATCCCGCGCACGCGCGCAAGATGGTCGCGCGCATGGAACAGCAGGGCCACGCCAACGTCTGGTATCTGGAGAACACCGACGGCGGTCACGGGCCGGGCAGCGATTCGCTCGAACGCGCGCAGTACGACGCGCTCGTTTATCGCTTCCTGTGGACGACGCTCGCGGGCACGTGGTGACGCCGGTTCCACGCGCCCGCTTGCGCCTGCCGCGTGCGCCCGCTCAGGCGGGCGTTTTGATATCGGCGATCACGGGCGTGTGATCGGAAGGCTGCTCCCACTTGCGGGGCGCCTTGTCGACTTCGCACGACACGAGATCGGGCGCGAGCGCGGGCGAGAGCAGGATATGGTCGATACGCAGACCCGCGTTGCGCCGGAACGCGAACATGCGGTAGTCCCACCACGTGAACAGCTTTTCGGGCTGTTCGAACTGGCGGAACGCGTCGACGAAACCGAGCGCGATGAGACGCTCGAATTGCGCGCGTTCTTCGGGCGAAACGAGGTTCTGGCCTTCCCACGCTTTCGGGTCGTGCACGTCGCGGTCTTCGGGCGCGATGTTGTAGTCGCCGAGCAGGGCGAGCTTCGGATAGCGCTGCATTTCCTGCGCGAGCCAGTCATGCATCGCGTCGAGCCACTGCAATTTGTAGGCGAATTTTTCCGTGCCCGGCGCCTGGCCGTTGGGGAAGTACGCGCTCACCACGCGCGTGTCGCCGACGGTGACGGCGATCACGCGCTGCTGCGGATCTTCGAAGCCGGGAATGTTGCGCACGACCGTTGCTTCGTCCACGAACGCGCCTTCGCGCACGAGAATACCCACGCCGTTATACGTCTTCTGGCCCGCGAACCACGCGCGATAACCGTGCGCTTCGAGTTCGGCGCGCGGGAATTTATCGTCGGTCAGCTTGAGTTCCTGAAGGCAGAGCACGTCCACCTGACTGCTGTTCAGCCAGTCGATGACGTGCTGCAAACGGACCTTGAGGGAGTTGACGTTCCAGGTGGCGATTTTCATGTGAGGCTCGATAGCGTGGTGTCGCGCGAAAGGCGAGAGATGCGGGCGCGCACGTGTGACGGGGCAGCGTGCGCGAAACGCGTCATTATCGCTTGCTTCGGCGCGCGCTACGCGAAACGCGCTACCACGCGGCGATGCCGGAAAAGAAGCGGGCGCGCGAGCATGGGCGTCCGCTTCAGGTCGCGCGTCAGCCCGCCGTGGTTTCCACCGGCAACGCTGACGAGGCCACGCCGAGCCGCGCCCGCGCCGCTTCGTATTCGCGCTGCAAACGCGCAACCCGTTCCGCCGCCGGCACGATGTCCTTCACCGCGCCGATGCCCTGGCCCGAACCCCAGATGTCCTTCCACGGCTTCACGCGGGTGGAGCCGAAATTCATCGTCGAAGGATCGGCGTGCGGCAGCGCGTCCGGGTCGAGGCCACTGGCCACGATGCTCGCGCGCAGATAGTTGCCGTGCACGCCCGTGAAGAGATTCGAATAGACGATATCGCCCGCGCTGCCATCCACGATCATCTGCTTGTAGGTGTCGGCGGCGTTCGCTTCGTGCGTGGCGATGAATGCCGAGCCGACATACGCGAGGTCCGCGCCCGCCGCCTGCGCCGCGAGGATCGCGTTGCCGTTGCCGATCGCGCCGGAGAGCAGCAGCGGGCCGTCGAACCATTCGCGGATCTCGTGAATGAGCGCGAACGGCGAGAGCGTGCCCGCGTGGCCGCCCGCGCCAGCGGCGACGGCGATCAGGCCGTCCGCGCCCTTGTCGATGGCCTTCTTCGCAAACGTGTTGTTGATGATGTCGTGCAGCACGATACCGCCCCACGCGTGAACGGCGCGATTGACCTCTTCGCGCGCGCCCAGCGACGTGATGACGATGGGCACCTTGTACTGCGCGCAGACGCCGAGATCGTGCTCGAGACGATCGTTCGACTTGTGCACGATCTGGTTGACGGCGAACGGCGCGGCGGGTTTGTCGGGGTGCTTCGCGTCGTGCTCGGCGAGTTCGGTCGTGATGCGGTCGAGCCATTCGCCGAGCAAGGCTTCGGGCCGTGCGTTGAGCGCCGGAAACGAGCCGATCACGCCGGCCTTGCACTGGGCGATCACGAGATCGGGGTTGGAAATGATGAAGAGCGGCGAGCCGACGACCGGAATCGACAGGCCGCGGCGCAGCACGGCGGGCAGGGACATGCGTATCTCCTTGGTTGAGGCAACGGCATGGTGGGACCGCCGTCGTGTGTCTTGTCTGCTATGAAAAATAGCAAAGGCGTCGTCGCTATGCAACTGGTTGCATAGTGGGCCGACTCGGCGTGGCGGAGGGTAAGCGGGGCGGTATCGGTTCTGGCGTGGTTTAGAATCGCCGCATGTCGACGCCGCACGCCATCCTCATCGCCTTGCTGGAAAAGCCCTCGTCGGGCTACGACCTCGCGCGCCGCTTCGATCGCGCGATCGGCTATTTCTGGCAGGCGACGCATCAGCAGATCTATCGCGAACTGGGCCGGATGGTGGCGGCCGGTTGGGTTTCGGTGATGGACGACGCCGCCGCGTCGCGCAAGAAGGTGTACGCCGTGCTGCCAGTGGGACGCGACGAAGTGGCGCGCTGGGTGCGCGAGACGCCGCTCGGGCCGAACGAGCGCAATGTGTTTCTGCTCAAGCTGCGCGCGGATGCGGTCATCGGGCCGCTGGGGCTTGCCGAACAACTGGCGCGGCTCGTCCGCGAGAATCGCGCGCGGCTGGCGGTGTATCGGGAGATCGAGCAGCGCGATTTTGGCGCGGCGGTGCTGTCTCGCGGGCAAGCGTTGCAGTACGCGATTCTCAAGGCGGGCATACGCACGCAGGAGTCGTGGCTGGCGTGGGCCGCGGAGGTGGGGCCGCTGGTGTCGGATGCGTCGCCGGATGCCTAGGATTGCCTGGTTATCCTGAAGAATCGCGCGGCTGTGCAAGCGAGCAAAAATGCGCCGCGGCGAACGATATTTCAGCCGTGTGAAAAAGATGTTTGACGGAACGCTCGATACACCCTATAATTCTTTTCTCTGACGGACGCGGGGTGGAGCAGTCTGGCAGCTCGTCGGGCTCATAACCCGAAGGTCGTAGGTTCAAATCCTACCCCCGCAACCAAGAGCTATCCGTTGGAAACATCAGGGCGATTCGTTATGTCCTGAAACTAAAGCCCGCCTTGAGCGGGTTTTTTGTTTTCTGTCCGGTGTCCTTTGTTCACAGCGTTCTACCTCGAACGCCAATCCTCCTTCTGCCTTTATTCGTGCGCGGTCAGCGTACCGCTATGGAGCCGCGTTCGAGCTAGCAATGCGCCCCAATGCGTAGCGAATTGAGCGCTCGTCTTTACCTGCAGAATTCAGACCGCTCCGATATCGCTCGACTCAGGTACCGCGCGAGTATGACCCTCCCGATCACTTGCGGAAGGGCGATGAAATGTTCGAAAAGTCAAAACCACTCGAGTGTGTCTCTTGAGGCGGTATTTGCTGAGGGCGGGAGACAAAACCACGGCGGATGGCCACGTGCTCGAAGGTATCGACAATTGCACGCATCACGGTACGCCTATTACTTTTATCGGAGCAGGAATCTGGTGTCCCGCTTGCCATTCCAGGGGAGTGATTGGCGCGAAAGGCCCGCATCGCAATGCGACGATGACGGGAAGGCAGCAGGCGCTAGACGGCGATATCTGCCTTTGCCGCTGTAGTCCACCGCCCTTATGTCTCGCATCGCAAGACAGTGCGTGGCATGAGTTTGGGCTTGACGAGACGGTGAACAGCGGCGCGGACGGTAAATCAGGCTCACACGCGGTCAATGCTGTCTACAACGAGCAATTCAGGCTCATCGATGATAACGGTGTCGTACTTCGCAACGTCCGTTATCGCGTGTACGCAGGCGTAAATATCGTGGCGGTTGGAACGACCGATGCAAACGGACGCACGCAACGTATTGCCACAGAAGGGCGTCGAGATCTTCGGCTCGATGTGTTACTTCAAAAATGATCGTTCGCGTAAACAGGCGGTGTCTCTACTGCGCAAATCTGGGCATCGCGTTCCAGGCGTTCAACGACTGGTCGATTGCGCGTGAATCAGAGGGCGGAAGATGAATGAGAATTCCGAATGGGTGACCGTGCACGATGCCGCATGCACAAATACCGATAGTGACTCCTGTGTCGACGTCGTCATTAACACTACGCCGATTTGTCCGAATATGTCCAATCGGCAATTCACTGAAGCTGTGGTGCGAGCACGGGACGCAGCGATTTCCCTGATAAAAGATCGCATAGTTGCGTTTTCCCGGTGGGATATCGGCGAACAGACTCGTGCGAAAATTTACTTCGGTCGTGCGGACCAGGAAATTCGGGGAATTTTGGCTGGAGGGCTACCGCGGTTGCTAGCCGCCGTGCAGGAGTTGGTGCCAGAAAAGATAGTCCGCTGGGATAGTGGGCTAAACAGAAACCTGACATGCGCTGTCGTGCCGGACAATGGCTCGAATCATGCGGGAGTCTGCAAACCCGACTCCGCGAATCGGGTTATTGCAATATACTCGAAATTTTGTAGTGATTCACTCGGCGAACTGTTTCATGCGGCAAAGGTAAAAGTTTTGATTCACGAGTGTACTCACTATACCGATACATTTAATTCAGAAGATATTGCTTACGGCGATACCGAAATGGGTATGCGAATTTTTGCGATGCAAAATCCCGACCGGGCGATTCGTAACGCAGATAGCCTAACGGGCTACATTGCAACCTTCGACAGGATCGTGATCCAATGAATTTGAATGGAAATATTCGATTTATCGCTCTTGTTGTAGTATCGGCATTGTCAGGTGTTTTCCCCGCTGCAGCTTGTGCTTGTACGATCAGTGAAGAAGCCGATGTGCAATTCCCGTTCAATACGGTTGAACTGGCCAATGCGGACAGAGTCGCTATCGCCAATGCCGTCCTGGAGGCGAGACAATGGCCCGACGTGCGAATTCAGGCCGTGGTTATCGCGGGCGCTTATGTGAAAGAGCGTAATCTCGATCGACTCAAGGAAGAGCGAGCAAACACGGTGAAAGCCTACTTGAACCAGCTCGGGATCAAGAACGAAAATATCTTGATCGACAAGAAGACTTTCACGGACGCGATGGTTGTAAAGCATGCCGATGGTCGCGTCGATATTCAGCAAGTTGTGGTCGAACTTACCCCGATCTGCCAAGGAAGTTGCGCGTCCCTGTGCGACGATCCCCGCGTGATTCCGCACAGCAGAGTGATCAAGTAGCCCCAATCGCCCAATCCACCGCCGCCTGGGCATGCAGCGCGGTCGTGTCGAACACGGGCAGCGCCGAATCCTCCTTGCCGATCAGCAGCGTGATCTCCGTGCACCCGAGAATCACCGCCTGCGCTCCCCGCGCCTTGAGATCGTCGATCACGCGCTGATACACGCGCCGCGATTCCTCGGCCACCTTGCCGTGGCACAGCTCGTCGTAAATGATGCGATGCACGTCCGCGCGGCCCGCGTCGTCGGGCACGATCGCTTCGATGCCGTGCACGTCGCGCAACCGCCCCACGTAGAAGTCCTGCTCCATCGTGTAGCGCGTGCCCAGCAGCCCCGCGCGCGTGACGCCGGCGGCGCGCAGCGCGCGTCCGGTTGGATCGGCGATGTGGAGGAAGGGCACGCCGATCGTCGCTTCGATCGCGCCGCACACGCGGTGCATCGTGTTGGTCGCGAGCAGCACGATGTCCGCGCCGCCGCGCTCGAGATGTTGCGCGGCCTGCGCCATCTGCGCGCCGAGCGCGTCCCAGTCGCCCGCGCGCTGGAGCGCTTCGACTTCGGCGAAATCCACCGTTGCCATCAGGCTGCGCGCGTTGTGGTGGCCGCCTAGCCGGGCTTTCGCGTAGCGGTTCAGCAGCCGGTAATACTCGGCCGACGATTCCCAACTCATGCCGCCGATCACGCCGATCGTTTTCATTGCAACGCCTCGCTTCGATAGTGCGAAAGTTCGCAGGTTAGCGCACGAGTATAGGCGCGTCGCGCGTGCCGTACCGGTACAGTCGCCGCGCGCGGCCGCGATACGGTCGTGGGTCGCGTGGCGGACAGTTGCCTCGAAAACGGTGCCGCATTTCTGGCGCCGATAGAATCGCCGGTAGAAGCCCACACGATCAAGGAGCCGCAGATGGATCTCATCATTCGCCACGCCGTGCTCGCGCATGCGCATCCCGCCGGGCACGCCACGGTCGATATCGGCATCGCGGCGGGGCGCATCGCGGCGATCGAAGCGCATCTCACGGCCACGGCGCGCGAGGAAATCGACGCGGCTGGCGCACTCGTGAGCGCGCCCTTCGTCGACGCGCATTTCCACATGGACGCCACGCTGTCGTACGGCCTGCCGCGCGTGAACGCGTCGGGCACGCTGCTCGAGGGCATTGCGCTGTGGGGCGAACTGAAGCCGGATCTCACGCAGGAAGCGCTGGTCGAGCGCGCGCTTCAGTACTGCGACTGGGCCGTCGCGCGCGGGCTGCTCGCGATTCGTTCGCATGTCGATGTCTGCGATCCGCGCCTGCTCGCGGTCGAGGCGCTGCTCGAAGTGAAGCGCCGCGTCGCGCCGTATCTCGATCTGCAACTCGTGGCGTTTCCGCAGGACGGGGTGCTGCGCAGTCCCGGCGCGTTCGACAATCTCAAACGCGCGATCGCGCTGGGCGTGGAGGTGGTGGGTGGCATTCCGCACTTCGAGCGCAGCATGGCCGAGGGCGCGGCGTCGGTGCGCCTGCTCTGCGAATTCGCCGCGAAGAAGGGCTTGCGCGTGGACATGCATTGCGACGAATCCGACGATCCGCTCTCGCGTCATATCGAAACGCTCGCGGCCGAAACGCACCGGCTCGGTTTGCTGGGCCGCGTCACCGGTTCGCATCTCACGTCCATGCATTCGATGGACAACTATTACGTGAGCAAGCTGATTCCGCTGATGCGCGAGTCGGGGGTGGCGGCGATCGCGAATCCGCTCATCAACATCACGCTGCAAGGTCGCGCCGATACCTATCCGAAGCGGCGCGGCATGACGCGCGTGCCCGAGTTGATGGCGGCGGGCGTGACGGTCGCGTTCGGCCACGACTGCGTGATGGACCCGTGGTACAGCTTCGGCTCCGGCGACATGCTCGAAGTCGCCCACATGGGCCTGCACGTCGCGCAGATGACGGGCGTGGACGCTTCGCGCGCCTGCTTCGACGCGGTGACAGTCAATCCCGCGAGCATTCTCGGCCTCGAAGGCTATGGCATCGCGCCGGGCTGCGCCGCGAATCTCGTCGTGCTGGACGCGCGCGATCCCATCGAGGCGATTCGTTTGCGCGCCGCGCGCCTTGCCGTGGTGAGCCGTGGCAAGATCGTGAGCCGGCAACCGGCGCAGCGCGCGTCGCTCGCGCTCGAAGGGCGGCCCGGGAGCGTCGATTTCAAGCTGCATCGCTGAGGCTCGCGCGCAATAAAAAACCGCGCACCGGAGTGCGCGGTTTTCATCGGCGAGACGCCTGGGCGATGCTCGGGCGATTCAAACAGCCAGCGCTTAGTGCTGCGCGGGCGGCTGTTCCATGCCGTTGTGACGCAGCAGCGCGTCGATGCTGGGCTCGCGGCCGCGGAACGCCTTGAACGATTCCATGGCCGGCCGGCTGCCGCCCACTTCGAGAATCTCCTTGCGGTAGCGCGTGCCCGTGGCCGCGTCGAGGACGCTCGATTTCGCGGCCTGGGCGGCTTCTTCGAAGGCCGCGTAAGCGTCGGCGGAAAGCACTTCGGCCCACTTGTAGCTGTAGTAGCCCGCCGCGTAGCCGCCCGCGAAGATGTGGCTGAACGTGTTCGGCCAACGCGAGAACGCCGCTTGCGGAATCACGTGATAACGCTCGTTCATCTCGCGCGCCAGCTCGTTCACGGTCTTGCCCTGCGAGGCGTCGAAGTCGACGTGCAGCGCCATGTCGAACATTGAGAACACGATCTGGCGCAGCGTGCCCAGACCGCTCTGGAAGTTCTTCGCGGCCAGCATCTTGTCGAACAGTTCGCGCGGCAGCGGCTTGGCGGTTTCCACGTGCGAGGTCATTTCCGTGAGCACGTCCCACTCCCAGCAGAAGTTCTCCATGAACTGCGAGGGCAGTTCGACCGCGTCCCATTCCACGCCGTTGATGCCCGACACCGAGAGTTCGTCGACGCGCGTGAGCATGTGATGCAGACCGTGGCCGAACTCGTGGAACAGCGTGATGACTTCGTCGTGCGTGAAGCAGGCCGGGCGGCCGCCCACGGGCGCGGAGAAGTTGCAGGTGAGATACGCGACCGGTGTTTGCACGCCGTTGGCGTCGAGCTTGCGGCGCGACCGGGCGTCGTCCATCCACGCGCCGCCGCGCTTGCCTTCGCGCGCGTAGAGGTCGAGATAGAACTGGGCGACGAGGGTGCCGTCGGTGTTCTCGACGCGGAAGAAGCGCACGCTATCGTTCCAGACCGGCGCGTTGTCGTCGCGAATACGCACGCCGAACAGTGTTTCCGTGACCTTGAAGAGGCCCTTGAGCACGAAGTCTTCCGGGAAGTACTGCTTCACTTCGTTCTCGGAGAACGAGTAGCGGTTCTGGCGCAGACGCTCGGCCGCGAAGGCCACGTCCCACGGTTCCATTTGCGTGAGGCCCAGCTCGCTCGCGGCGAATTCGCGCAGTTCCTCCCAGTCTTTCTCGGCATGCGGACGCGCGCGCGTGGCGAGGTCTTCGAGAAAGCTCATGACCTGCGCGGGCGACTCGGCCATCTTCGGCGTGAGGGAGACTTCGGCGAAGTTGTTGTAGCCGAGCATCTTCGCTTCTTCGGCGCGCAGCTTCAGCTGTTCCTCGACGATAGCCGTGTTGTCCCATTCGGCCTTGCCGCCGCCGTACACGGCCCCGAGTTCCGAGGCGCGCGTGACATAGGCGCGATACATCGTCTCGCGCATCGCACGGTTTTCCGAATACTGGAGCACCGGGAAATACGAAGGGAAGTGCAGCGTGAACTTGTAGCCTTCCTTGTTCTCGCGTTCGGCGGCTTCACGCGCGCCGGCGATCACGTCTTCGGGCAGGCCCGCGAGTTCGGCCTCGCTCGTGGCGTATAACGCGTAGCCGTTGGTGGCGTCGAGCACGTGGTCGGAGAAGGCCTTCGAGAGCGCGGCCTGGCGTTCCTGCAACTCGGCGAAACGCGGCTTCTGGTCTTCGGGCAGTTCCGCGCCGGAGAGGCGAAAATCGCGCACGGCGTTGTCGAGAATCTTCTTGCGCTCGCCCGAAAGCAGTTCGAACGAGTTGTGACTGGTGATGGCCTTGTACTTCTTGAACAGCTCGAGATTCTGGCCGACGCTCGACCAGAATTCGGTCACGCGCGGCAGGTTTTCGCCATACACGGCGCGCAGTTCCGGCGTGTCGGCGACGGCGTTCAGATGGCCGATCACGCCCCAGGCGCGCGAAAGCGGCTCGGTCACGCGCTCGACCGGCTCGACCACGTCGTCCCATTGCGCGGGCGTGATGGGCGCGGCAGCGCGCTCGACGGCGCCTTTGGCGTTCGCGAGCAGCACGTCGAGTGCGGGCGTGACGTGCTCGGGGCGAATCTCGCCGAAGCGCGGCAGGCCGCTGAAGTCGAGGAGCGGATTGTCGGAATTCGAAGTAGCCATGATGCGTCCTGTTCCTGTCTGTCGCGGTTGAGTCGGGTAGCGGCGGCGCGGCGGCGCGCGCGCCGGGTCTGTGTCGATAGAACGGTTATTGGGGCGGAAGTGCGGATTCCAAGCGCGGGTTGCATCGCGCGTGGCCGCGACGCGCCGCCAGGTCATCCGAGCAAATTAACAGATGTCGCGCGCGCGTGGCGAAACGGCGCCCGCAAAGAAAAAGCGGCCCGCGAAGGGGCCGCTTCCGGCGGTGCTTCAAGATGCGTGACGCGATGGCGCCTGGCGTGCTCAGGCCGCGTTCGCGGCGCGCTCGGCGGCTTCGATCGTGTTCACGAGCAGCATGGTGATGGTCATCGGACCCACGCCGCCCGGCACCGGCGTGATGTAGCCGGCCACATTCTGCAGGCCCGCGAAATCGACGTCGCCGCAGAGTTTGCCGTTGTCGTCGCGGTTCATGCCCACGTCGATCACCGTCACGCCCGGCTTGACCATGTCGGCCGTCAGCACGTTGCGCTTGCCGACGGCGGCCACCACGATGTCCGCGTCGCGCGTGTGCTTCGCGAGGTCGCGCGTCTTGCTGTGGCAAATGGTGACCGTGGCGCCCTTTTCGAGCAGCAGCAGCGCCATTGGCTTGCCGACGATGTTCGAGCGGCCGATCACCACGGCGTTCGCGCCCTCGAGCGGGATCTGGTACTCCTCGAACATCTTCATGACGCCGTAGGGCGTGCACGGGCGGAACAGCGGCTGGCCCGTCATGAGCGCGCCCGCGTTGGCCACGTGAAAACCGTCCACGTCCTTCTCGGGCGCGATCGCCTCGATCACCTTGTGGCTGTCGATGTGCTTCGGCAGCGGCAGTTGCACGAGGATGCCGTGGATCTTCGGATCGTTGTTCAGGGCGTCGATGCGCGCGAGCAGATCGGCTTCGGAGAGCGTCGCGGGATAGCGGTCGTACGAAGAATGCAGGCCGTTGTCCTCGCACGCCTTGATCTTGTTGCGCACGTAGACCTCGCTCGCCGGGTTGTCGCCGACCAGCACGACCGCGAGGCCCGGCTGATGGCCGCGTGCGGTGAGGGCGGCGGCGCGCGTGGCGACGTCGGCGCGCAGTTTCTTTGAGAGGGCGAGGCCGTCGATGAGGGTGGCAGTCATGGTCGGTCGAGATCGAGAGTGGAAGACGAATGCGGGCGATGGCGAGGCTCGGCGCGCTCGGGACGAGACGCCGTCGCGAAGGCCGACATTATACCCGCGCGGCGCAAGGGCTTTTGCGCGAAGGGGAAGGGGGTGTGAAGCGGCTGCGATCGGTCGGTCACGCGTGCGGAAAGCGTGTGAGACGCGTGTGAGACGCGTCTGAGATGCGGGTAAAGCGAAAAACGGGAACGAACGGACGCGCGGAAGGGGGATGAAGCAAGGATTTGAAGCGGGGATTTGAAGCAGGGATTTGAAGCGGAGAAAGGGAACCGGACACCGAAGCGGCGCGCGCACGAAGGCCACGCGCCGCCTCCGTCGTTCGCGCGCCGTGCAGGGCGCGCGAACGCAAGGCGCGGCTTATTGCTGCTGCGCCTGTTGCGGCTTGTTGGAGAGCGCGAGACGCAGCAGGTCGGCGACCGTGTTGACGTTGAGCTTTTCCATGATGTTGGCGCGGTGCGCCTCCACCGTCTTGATGCTGATGCCGAGATCGTCGGCGATCTGCTTGTTCAGGCGGCCCGCGATGATGCGTTCGAGCACCTGGTGTTCGCGCGCCGTGAGCTTGCCGAGGCGCTCGGCGGCCGCGCGCTGCTGCTGCACGTTGCTGCTTTCGTTGCGCGCCTTGTCGAGCATGCGTTCGACGAGCTTGCGCAGTTCGGCTTCGTCGAACGGCTTTTCGATGAAGTCCATCGCGCCTTTCTTCATCGTCGAGACCGCCATCGGCACGTCGCCGTGGCCCGTCACGAAGATGGTCGGCAGCGAAGCGTTTTCGGCGAGCAGGCGCTCCTGCAGTTCGAGGCCGCTCATGCCCGACATGCGCACGTCCAGAATCAGGCAGGCGATCTGCCCGGCCTGTTGCGCCGGCTGGTAACCCTCGAGGAACTCCTCCGCGCTGACAAAGCACTGCACGCGGTAGCCGTTCGCTTCGAGGAGCCAACGCAGCGAGTCTCGTACGGCCTCGTCATCATCAACGACAAAGACGGTTTCCTGGGTGGTGACTGGGCTGTTCATGGCTCTCCCGTAACGGTTTGTGGGGTCGACTCGGCGGACGAGCGCGAAGGCGTGTCCGATTCGCCGATCGGCAGACTGCAATGGAACGTGGCGCCGCTGATGTGGCCGTCGGCTTCGACGTTGTTGACCACCCAGAGACGTCCTCGATGCGATTCGATGATGGAGCGGCAGATGTTCAGGCCCATGCCCATGCCGTCCGACTTGGTGCTGTAAAACGGCTCGAACAGGCGCTCGGCCGTGGCTTCGTCCACGCCCGGGCCCTGATCGACCACGCTGATGCACACGTTGCCGCCGTCGCGCTTCACGATCACGCGGATGACCGGATCGACGGCCGCATCGGCCAGATTCGGGCGCGCCTCGGCCATGGCTTCGGCGGCGTTCTTGAGCAGATTGACGAGCACCTGCTCGATCAGCACCGGATCGACGTAGATCACGGGCAGGCGCGAGCGCATGTCGGTCACGATGCGGATGCGGCGCTTGCGCGCTTCGATCTCGGCGAGGCCCACCGCGTCGGCCACGATGTCGGCGACACGCGCGGCCTGGCGCTTGGGTTCGGAGCGCTTCACGAATTCGCGGATGCGCTTGATGATCATGCCGGCGCGCACGGCCTGCTGCGCGGTTTTTTCGAGCGCGGGGAGCAGGTTTTCAGGCGCGCCGCGGCCCGATTTCACCAGCGCCACCGTGCCCGACGCGTAGTTGTTGATCGCGGCGAGCGGCTGGTTCAGTTCGTGCGCCAGCGACGAGGCCATTTCGCCCATCGTCATCAGGCGGCTCGTGAACTGCAGCTTCTCGTCCTGCTGGCGCGCCAGTTCCTGCGCTTGCTTGCGCGTGGTGATGTCGGTCGCGATCTGCATCTGCGCGAGATGGCCGTCCACCCACTGAATGTACTGGCGGCGCACTTCGAACCACTTCTGAATGCTTTCGACGTAGATTTCCTGCGCGTCCGCCGTGCTTTCCGTGAGCGCGGCGGCGGGCAGGCCCGCGAAGGCGTCGACCATGTCGATGGAGTCCGACGAGGCGCTCGCCGAGTCGAAGCCGCCGCCGCCCGCGAGTTCCAGATGGCCGTCCGGGCGAATGCCGAACAGATGGCGATAGTAGCGGTTGGCGAACAGCAGCTCGGCTTCGTCGGCGGCGAGCACGGACACGGCGGCGTCGAGGCTTTCGAGCACCGTGGTGAAGCGTTCGTGCGCCGCGGCGAGTTCCTCACGCGCGCGCTTGGGCTCCGTGATGTCGGTCATCGACGACATCCAGCCGGTCTGGCGGCCCGAACTGTCGATGAGCGGCGAAACGTAGAGCCGCGCGTGGAACTGCGAGGCGTCCTTGCGGCGCACGCGCAGCTCGAAGCCCGAGGAGGGCGCCTTGCCGCGCAGCGTCATGTCGAGCTGGCGCTGCATTTCCGGGTAGGCGTCGCGCGGCCAGTACGGGAACGGCGCGGTCTTGCCGACCAGATCGGCCTCGTCCCAGCCGGTCATGCGGCAGAAGGCCGGGTTCACGTGCGTGATGCGGCCGTGCATGTCCAGCACGCGCATGCCGATCAGGACCGAATTTTCCATCGCCCGGCGGAAGAACGCCTCGGCGTAGAGCGCCTGCTGCGCCTCGAAGCGCTGGCGCGTGTGCTTCCACAAACTCCACAGGCTCCACAGCACGAAGCACGAGAGCCCCGCGACCAGCCACACGAGCGTGTTGTTCGTGAAGTTGGTCATCTGCGGATACGAATACACGCGCACCGAGACGCCCTGGCCCGGCGGGTCGAGCGGCAGGTCGTAGTAGACGTCGCGCGGCAGGCGCGGCCGTGTGGAGGTGGTGGACAGCTCGCGGTTGTTCGCGTCGAGAATCGAAATCTTGTACTTGGCCGACAGCTCGGGCGGGATGTCGTGCTTCAGGATGCCTTCGACCGAGAACACGGCCGCGATCGAGCCGAGAAATTCGCGGTCGCGGTATACAGGCGTCTGCAAGGTGATGTAGCCGTTGCCGACGTCGTCGTAAATGAGCGGCGAATAGACCTGGCGGCGCGTCGAGCGGGCTTCCGCGAAGGCGGCCTTCACGGCGTCGTCCATCTGCTCGTCGTTGGGCTTGGCGAGCCGCTGGCCGAACATCGGCATGGCCGTGTTGGGCCAGCGCGGCTGATCCTGGCTCGTGTACCAGTTCAGATACAGGATCTCGGGGTGACCCTGCATGATGTCCGTGGTGGACGTCTGGAAATATTGCGGGTCGTTGTGGCCGGCCACGAGGTCGCGCGAGAGCGCCTGGAGCTGCTCTTGCGCGCCCGTCATGGAAAGGCGGATCTGCTGCTGGGCCCACGCGACGTTGCGGTAGAGCGTGTCTTCCTGCTGCTGCTGTTCGCGGCGGTTCAGGCTCCACAGGATCAGGCTCATGACGACCAGGAACACCAGGATCGACAGGAGCGGCGTCAGCAAATAGGAGTTCGACCACCAGGGTCCGTGGTGCCAGCGGGACGGCGACGACTCGCCCGGCGTTCCGGGGGGCCTCGCCGAGCGTGCGAAAAGCCGTTCGGTCAACATGGCAAGGATTGTAGCTCAGCGTCAGACACGGAAAAGCCGCGAAAAAAGCAGTAAATCGCCGATAAACCGGCGCAAACTGGCCGTTATCGCGCAAGCGGCGCGAACTATTCAGCGTGCACTGCAGCAATTTTTCACATTATAAAATCGCATCTCGCTATTCGAAAATTTTGTTGCGCGATGCCAAGGGGGGTCATTACAATCGCCCGAAGCTGCTGCGGTCGGCCAAGGTTGCGCCCTGAGCGCCGCCGCCCGCATGGTCCGATCAACAGCGTTCCCCTACATCCAGGAGACGAGCATGTCCGCTGTACCCGACGAAGTCCTCAAGTACGTTGCCGCCGACAAGGACGAGGATCCTCAGGAAACCGCCGAATGGCTCGAGGCGCTCGACGGCGTCATTTCGACGGTCGGCCCCGACCGCGCCCACTACCTGATCGAGAAGCAGATCGAGTTCGCCCGTGTGCATGGCGAGCATCTGCCGTTCTCGGCGAACACGCCGTACATCAACACGATCCCCGTCGCCAATCAGGCCAGAAACCCCGGCGACCAGGACATCGAACACCGCATTCGCTCGTACACGCGCTGGAACGCCATGGCCATGGTCCTGCGCGCGGGCAAGCACACCAACGTCGGCGGCCACATTGCTTCGTTCGCGTCGGCGGCCACGCTCTATGACGTCGGCTACAACCACTTCTGGCACGCGCCCTCCGCCGAGCATGGCGGCGACCTCGTGTTCGTGCAGGGCCACTCGTCGCCGGGCGTCTACTCGCGCGCGTTCCTGCTCGGCCGCCTGACCGAGAAGCAGCTCGACAACTTCCGTCAGGAAGTGGGCGGCGAGGGCATCTCGTCGTATCCGCATCCGTGGCTGATGCCGGACTTCTGGCAATTCCCGACCGTCTCGATGGGCCTCGGCCCGATCATGGCGATCTATCAGGCGCGCTTCATGAAGTACATGCAGGCGCGCGGCATCGTGAAGACCGAAGGCCGCAAGGTCTGGGCCTTCCTCGGCGACGGCGAAACCGACGAACCGGAATCGCTCGGCGCGATCGGCATGGCCGGCCGCGAGCGTCTGGACAACCTCGTGTTCGTCATCAACTGCAACCTGCAGCGTCTCGACGGCCCGGTGCGCGGTAACGGCAAGATCATCCAGGAACTCGAAAGCGAGTTCCGCGGCGCCGGCTGGAACGTCATCAAGGTCATCTGGGGCAGCCGCTGGGACGCCCTGTTCGCACGCGACAAGTCGGGCGCGCTGATGCGCCGGATGATGGAAGTGGTCGACGGCGAATACCAGACGTACAAGTCGGAGTCGGGCGCCTACGTGCGCGAGCACTTCTTCAACACGCCGGAACTGAAGGCGCTGGTCGCCGACTGGTCCGACGACGACATCTGGAATCTGAACCGCGGCGGCCACGACCCGCACAAGATCTACGCGGCGTTCCAGGAAGCGACCAACTCGAAGGGCCAGCCGACCGTCATTCTCGCGAAGACGATCAAGGGCTATGGCATGGGCGAAGCCGGCCAGGCCATGAACATCACCCACCAGCAGAAGAAGATGCAGGTGGATCAGCTCAAGAAGTTCCGCGACCAGTTCCGTCTGCCGATCACGGACGAGCAGATCGTCGACGTGCCGTACCTCACGTTCGAAGAAGGCTCGAAGGAACTCGAATACATGCGCCAGAAGCGCATGGACCTCGGCGGTTACCTGCCCGCGCGCCGCCAGAAGGCGGAGTCGCTGCCGGTGCCGGCGCTCGAGGTGTTCGAGCCGCTGCTCAAGGGCACGGGCGAAGGCCGCGAGATTTCCACGACCATGGCGTTCGTGCGGATCCTCAACATCCTGTTGAAGGACAAGGCGCTCGGCAAGCGCGTCGTGCCGATCGTGCCGGACGAGTCGCGTACCTTCGGCATGGAAGGTCTGTTCCGCCAGATCGGTATCTGGAATCAGCAAGGCCAGAAGTACGTGCCGGAAGATTCCGACCAGCTGATGTTCTACAAGGAATCGGAAACCGGTCAGATCCTGCAGGAAGGCATCAACGAAGCCGGCGGCATGTCGGACTGGATCGCAGCCGCCACGTCGTACTCGACGCACGGCGAGACGATGATCCCGTTCTACATCTTCTATTCGATGTTCGGCATGCAGCGTATCGGCGACCTCGTGTGGGCCGCCGGCGACATGCGCTCGCGCGGCTTCCTGCTGGGCGGCACGGCCGGCCGTACGACGCTGAACGGCGAAGGTCTGCAGCACGAAGACGGCCACTCGCTCCTGTGGGCGGCCTCGGTGCCGAACTGCGTGAGCTACGACCCGACGTTCGGTTACGAACTCGCCGTCATCATGCAGGACGGTCTGCGCCGCATGGTGCAAGACCAGGAAGACGTGTTCTATTACCTCACGGTGATGAACGAGAACTACGAGCACCCGGCGATTCCGCAGGGCGAGCACGTCGCGGCCGACATCATCAAGGGCATGTACGCGTTCCGCAAGGGCGACGCCAAGGCCAAGGGCCCGCGCGTTCAACTGCTGGGCGCCGGCACGATCTTCAACGAAGTGATCGCCGCCGCCGACCTGCTCAAGAACGACTGGGGCGTCGAAGCCGACCTCTGGAGCGTGCCGAGCTTCACGGAACTGGCCCGCGAAGGCCACGAAATCGAGCGCTGGAACCTGCTGCACCCGAGCGAGCCGCGCCGCGAATCGCACGTCGAGAAGCTGCTCAAGGGCACGGAAGGTCCGGTCATCGCCTCGACCGACTACGTGCGCGCGCTCGTCGACCAGATCCGTGGCCTCGTGCCGCGCAAGTTCGTGGTCCTCGGCACCGACGGTTTCGGCCGTTCGGACACGCGTGAAAAGCTGCGTCACTTCTTCGAAGTCGATCGTTACTGGACGACGGTTGCGGCGCTCAACGCGCTCGCGGACGAAGGCAAGATCGAGCGCAAGGTGGTGGGTGAAGCCATCGCCAAGTACAACCTCGATCCGTCGAAACCCAACCCGATGACCGTCTAACCCATCACCCCCTGTGCATGGCATGCGCGCCTCCCCGAAGCGGGGAGGCGCGTCGTATGCGGCCCCGGAGACAAAACAATGAGTCAAGCGATCGAAGTCAAGGTGCCGGACATCGGCGATTACAAGGACATCCCTGTGATCGAGGTGCTGGTGAAGGCGGGCGATACCGTCGAAAAAGAACAGTCCCTCATCACGCTGGAATCCGATAAGGCGACGATGGACGTGCCGAGCCCCGCGTCGGGCACGGTCAAGGAAGTGAAGGTCAAGGTCGGCGACAACGTCTCGGAAGGCGTGCTCGTCCTCGTGCTGGAAGGCGGCGCCGCTGCGCCGGCCGCCGCACCGGCCGCGAAGGAAGAGAAGGCCGCACCGGCTGCCGCGCCCGCGCAAGCGGCGGCGCCCGCGCCGGCTGCCGCCCCCGCCGCGAGCGGCGGCGCGCAGAGCGTCAAGGTCCCGGATATCGGCGACTACAAAGACGTGCCCGTCATCGAAGTCAACGTGAAGGTCGGCGACCGCGTGGAGAAGGAGCAGTCGCTCGTCACGCTCGAGTCGGACAAGGCCACGATGGACGTGCCGAGCCCGGTGGCCGGCGTCGTCAAGGAAATCAAGGTCAAGGTCGGCGACAACGTCTCGGAAGGCACGGAAATCGTCGTCGTCGAAGCGGAAGGCGCCGCGCCTGCGGCCGCCGCTCCGGCTGCGAAGGCGCCGGCCGAACAGCCGTCGGACGCCCCGGCCGCGCCGGCCAAGCCGGCTCCCGCCGCGCCTTCGGCGCTCGCGCAGGCACCGGCGATTCCGGCCGGCGAAGGCGGCGCACGCCGTCCGAGCCACGCTTCGCCTTCGGTGCGCAAGTTCGCCCGCGATCTGGGCGTGGATGTCGCGCGTGTCACCGGCACGGGTCCGAAGGGTCGCATTACGCAGGACGACGTCACGGCGTTCGTCAAGGGCGTGATGACGGGTCAGCTCGCCGCACCGGCGGGCGCGGCCGCGGCACCGGCCGCTGGCGGCGCGGGTCTGAACCTGCTGCCGTGGCCGAAGGTCGACTTCACGAAGTTCGGCCCGATCGACACGCAGCCGCTCTCGCGCATCAAGAAGATCTCGGGCGCGAACCTGCATCGCAACTGGGTCATGATCCCGCACGTCACGAACAACGACGAAGCGGACATCACCGACCTCGAAGCGCTGCGCGTGCAGCTGAACAAGGAAAACGAGAAGGCGGGCGTGAAGTTCACGATGCTGGCGTTCGTCATCAAGGCCGTGGTTGCCGCGCTGAAGAAGTTCCCGGCGTTCAACGCGAGCCTCGACGGCGACAATCTCGTCTTCAAGCAGTACTTCCACATCGGTTTTGCCGCCGACACGCCGAACGGTCTCGTCGTTCCGGTGATCCGCGACGCGGACAAGAAGGGTCTCGTCGACATCGCCAGGGAAATGACGGAGCTGTCGAAGCTCGCGCGCGAAGGCAAGCTCAAGCCGGACCAGATGCAAGGCGGCTGCTTCTCGATCTCGTCGCTCGGCGGGATCGGCGGCACGCATTTCACGCCGATCATCAACGCGCCGGAAGTGGCGATCCTCGGCCTCTCGAAGAGCGCCATGAAGCCCGTGTGGGACGGCAAGCAGTTCGTGCCGCGCCTCACGCTGCCGCTGTCGCTGTCGTACGACCACCGCGTGATCGACGGCGCCGCTGCCGCGCGCTTCAACGCCTACCTCGGCTCGATCCTCGGCGATTTCCGCCGCGTGATTCTGTAAAACCGCTTTGACCGGCACGCGCCGCCGCGCCGCACGTCGCTGACGTGCGCGCCGCGGCGGGCGCGGCCGGTCATCCAGAAGGGGACACCATGAGTCTCGTCGAAGTGAAAGTGCCGGACATCGGCGACTTCAAGGACATCGACGTCATCGAAGTCAACATCAAGCCGGGCGACGTGATCGAGAAGGAGCAGTCGCTGCTCTCGCTCGAGTCGGACAAGGCCACGATGGAAGTGCCCAGCGAAGTCGCGGGCACCGTGAAGGAAGTGAAGATCAAGGCCGGCGACAAGGCGTCGCAAGGCACCGTGGTCGCGATCGTCGAGGTGTCGGAAGGCGCGGCCGCGCCGGCTCCGAAGGCGGAAGCGCCCGAGGCTGCGGAAGCACCGAAGGCTGTCGAAGCACCGAAGGCCGCCGCACCTGCGCCGCAGGCCGGCAGCTTCAGCGGCAACGCCGACGTCGAGTGCGACATGCTCGTGCTCGGCGCGGGCCCCGGCGGCTATTCGGCGGCGTTCCGCAGCGCCGACCTCGGCATGAAGACCGTGCTGGTCGAGCGTTATTCGACGCTCGGCGGCGTGTGTCTGAACGTGGGCTGCATTCCGTCGAAGGCGCTGCTGCACACGGCGCTCGTGATCGACGAAGCCGCCGCGCTCGAATCGCACGGCATCTCGTTCGGCAAGCCGCAGATCGACCTCGACAAGCTGCGCGACTTCAAGTCGGGCGTCGTCAAGAAGCTCACCGGCGGTCTCGCCGGCATGGCCAAGGCGCGCAAGGTCGAAGTGGTCACGGGCGTGGGTTCGTTCCTCGATCCGCACCACATGGAAGTGGCGGGCGAGAACGGCAAGAAGATCGTCAAGTTCAAGCAGGCGATCATCGCCGCGGGTTCGCAGGCTGTGAAGCTGCCGTTCATGCCGGAAGATCCGCGCGTGATCGACTCGACGGGCGCGCTCGAACTGCGTCAACTGCCGCAGAAGATGCTCGTGATCGGCGGCGGCATCATCGGTCTGGAAATGGCCACGGTCTACTCCACGCTCGGCGCGCAGATCGACGTGGTCGAAATGCTCGACGGCCTGATGGCCGGCGCGGACCGCGATCTCGTGAAGGTCTGGGAGAAGTTCAACGCGAAGCGCTTCGCGAACGTCATGCTCAAGACCAAGACGACGAAGGCGGAAGCGAAGGACGACGGCATCTACGTCACGTTCGAAGGCGAGAAGGCCCCGGCCGAACCGCAGCGCTACGACCTCGTGCTGGTCGCCGTGGGCCGCTCGCCCAACGGCAAGAAGATCGGTGCCGATAAAGCGGGCGTGGCGGTCACGGATCGCGGCTTCATCGAAGTCGACAAGCAACTGCGTACCAACGTGCCGCACATCTTCGCGATCGGTGATGTGGTCGGTCAGCCGATGCTCGCGCACAAGGCCGTGCACGAAGGCCACGTGGCGGCGGAAGCGGCGCATGGCGAGAAGGCCTACTTCGACGCGCTGCAGATTCCCTCGGTGGCCTACACCGATCCGGAAGTGGCCTGGGCCGGCAAGACCGAAGAGCAGTGCAAGGCCGAAGGCATCAAGTACGGCAAGGCCGTGTTCCCGTGGGCCGCTTCGGGCCGCGCGATCGCGAACGGCCGCGACGAAGGCTTCACCAAGCTGATCTTCGACGAAGAGACGCATCGCGTGATCGGCGGCGGCATTGTGGGTCTGAACGCCGGCGATCTGATCAGCGAAGTGTGCCTCGCGGTCGAGATGGGCGCGGACGCGACCGACATCGGCAAGACGATTCACCCGCACCCGACGCTGGGCGAATCGGTGGGGATGGCCGCCGAGCTGTACGAAGGCGTCTGCACGGACCTGCCGCCGCAAAAGAAGAAGTAATCAACCTTGCCGCGTGCTGAAAGGCGCGCGCATGAAAAACGGCGCGCTCCGCGAGGAGTGCGCCGTTTGTGTTTGGGCGATGCAGAATGCGCCGCGTGCCCGCGCTCAAAAAAATTCCCGGTCACCGGTGACCGGGCAAGCGGCGTGCCGAACCGTGACTTCGAACGGCCCGCCGGAGCGTCAGATCCGGCGCGGAACGCGTGGTGATTTCAACGCGCTCCGTTTGCAACTTGATGCGGCCAGGGAACAGCTTAGACCGGCTTCTTCGCAGCAGCGGCCGAAGCGGCGGCCGAGCGCGACGCTTGCGCGGCGGCCTTGCTGGCGGCGGCCGTGGCGGCGTTGAAGTTGCTTTCGGCCATTTCCACGGCTTGCTTGGTGGCCTTGTGAACCGTTTCGTACGTCGTGTTCGCGGCGTTGATCGCCGACTTGATCACGGCAACCGCGGTTTCCGAACCGGCCGGCGCGTTCTTCGCGACGTTGTCGACGAGCGACTGCACCTTGCGGTTCTGCTCTTCGTAATGCGCTTCGGCAACCTTGGCGAACTCGGCTTGCGTGGCCGAGGTGATTTCGTACACGTGACGGCCGTACGACAGCAGCTTTTCCGTCAGCGGTTGGGCGTAGCTCGATTGCAGCGCCAGCAATTCCTGCGCGTCCTTCACCGACAGCGCGCGCTGGGCGTGTTCCTGCGATTCCGCCAGATTCGAGCGGACGGCCTGAAGATTCAACTCGACGAGTTTTTCCACACCTTCGAACGCCTTGCTCGTGAGACCGAACAGCGTTTCGAGGTTGGCTTTCTGGGCGGCGGCGAATTGCTCAGGGGTCAGCAGACTCATGTTTACGCTCCTGGATGGTTGGCGGCCTTCGTGGGTCGCCTGGAGTAGGTGGCAAGGCGCGGGTGCTCTGTGCGTGCTTTGTGCGTCGCAACATTGACCTCGATTTTAGGATGCCAGGCGAGAAAGTCAAGGAATTTTGATGCGTTGCACAATGTCGATAATTTATTATTAAACAAACACTTATGCTTCGCGCATCTCATAACCGCGACAATCGCGCCAGAGGCTTGGCGGATGGGGCCGACAGCCTGTCGGATCCCAGCCGACTGTACCCCGCTCAAGCACGCCAGCGCGGCTTCTGGCAAGATGCGCGCTGGATCGAACGAAGATGTGTGCAGGATTTCCCTGAGCGCGTCTACCAGATTCCTACATGGAACGTTAAGGATCCAAAGCTGTCGAACGCGCGTCGCGCGGCACGGCGGCACTGGCGATCGGACAATCGCACCGGTATTTCCCCTCACTTCAAGTTCTGTACGACGAAAGCCGTAAACAAGCAAAGGCGCTACGCGCATTGCATGAGTTGGCGGTTAGCGGCGTCGCAGTAGGGGACTCGACTTTTCGATTGTCTGTCTCCATCAAATGCGGGAAGTACATTGGCTTGCTCAATCGAAGGTCAGACTTCGGTTTAATGAGCGCCGATAAGTGCTTCAATTTGCGAAATTTTCGTGGTTTTACTACACTTGGCGAACGATCCCGCCGCTCCATCAAGAACACCAATGAAATTCGACAAGCTCCTGTCGTTCAAACTGATGCCGACGTCGGTCGTCAGCACCGCGCTGTCGGTCGCTGTGTCCGTGGCAATCAGTGCGACATTTGTGGTGCCCGAAGGCGCATTTGCTGCGTCGCAAACCGCTACGGCCAAGACGGCCAAAGCGAAGAAGGCCACCAAAAAAGTTGCGAAGGCTAGCGCTTCCGAGGCCAAGGCCGCCCGAAAAGGCGCTGCCCGCACCGTCGCCGCCAAAGACGACGATGCACGCCCGGTCGCGAAGAAGCATCGCGTTTCCTACACCATGAACGGCCGCCATCACACGGCGGTGCGCCGCGTGGCGTTCGAGCCGCGTCAGCCGACCGTCGGTCAGGCTTTCGGCCTGCATGAAACGCCGGACACGTTGATGCTGCGTTCTGGCGTGGCCTACGTGGTCGACCAGAATTCGCTCGAGCCGCTGTTCGACAAGAACTCGCGCGCCGTGGTGCCGATCGCCTCGATCTCGAAGCTCATGACCGCCATGGTCGTGCTCGATTCGAAGGAACCGCTCACGGAGCAGATCGAAGTCACGGACGAAGACCGCGACTACGAGAAGAACACGGGCTCGCGCCTTTCGGTGGGTTCGGTGCTGTCGCGTGAAGACATGCTGCACATCGCGCTGATGGCTTCGGAAAACCGCGCGGCGGCGGCGCTCTCGCGTTACTACCCGGGCGGCCGTCCGGCGTTCATCGCGGCGATGAACGCGAAGGCGAAGCAGCTCGGCATGACCGACACGCATTTCGAGAATTCCACGGGTCTCACGAGCCACAACGTTTCGAGCGCGCGTGACCTCGTGAAGATGGTGAACGCGGCGTATCAATATCCGATGATCCGCCAGTTCTCGACCGATCACAGCTACGACGTGTACACGGGCAAGCGCAATCTCGCCTACAACAGCACGAACGCGCTGATCCGCAATCCGTCGTGGGACATCGGCCTGCAGAAGACGGGCTTCATCAACGAAGCCGGTGAATGCCTCGTCATGCAGACCACGATCCACAACCGCCCGGTGATCATGGTGCTGCTCGATTCGAGCGGCAAGTACTCGCGTTTCGCCGACGCAACGCGTGTGCGCACGTGGCTCGACAACGGCGGCGCGGACCAGCAGCCGCGTATCACGAGCGCAGACGCGGGCGGCGCGGGCACCTGAGCCGCGCGCCTCACGCTTTCGTTGTGCCGGTTTCGGCAACGACGCTGCAACGCCCCGCAACTGCGGGGCGTTTTGCTTTTGGGATGCGTCTTACGCCGATCGGCTGACTGTGTCCTGGCTCGATGTCCCTGCAATATCGCCCGGTGTCTGGTCGCGTCGCGCAACGGCAATGTTCGCGACGGCGCGTAACGAAGCTTCGCCTTGATGGTTGTCAATTGACAACCTCAATTGCGCTACCTACACTGGGTCTGTCGATGAGACGAACGCATCCGAAGAAAGAGGTCGAGGCCGCACTGGTCTGGGCCGAACAAAACGGCTGGCTCGTTCGGCCAGCCAAAGGCAGCGGCCATGCGTGGGGAAGGCTGTACTGCCCGTACAACGAAGCCGCGTGTCGTTGCGGAGAGTTCTGCATCATGAGTATCTGGAGCACGCCGCGCAATGCCGGTCATCACGCGTGGGTGCTCAAGCGCGTGGTCGAGAACTGCACCGCGCACCGTATCAACGCAGTGGCCGCTTCCCGGGCCGCTCCTAAGGCCGCTGAAGCGCCGGAGTAACGCATGGACTATGTATTCACTCTCAAATACCAGCTCGCGCCGGAAGATGCCGACCACGAGGCGCTCGTGGAGCGCCTGGCCGAAGCCGGCTGCGACGACGCCACGATCGGCGTGGGCGTGCCGGGGCGCATTGCGTTGACGTTCGCTCGCGAAGGCACGAGCGCCTGGGCCGCGGTGTATTCGGCGCTGCACGACGTGAAGCAGGCGGTGCCTACGGCGCAACTCGTGGAAGCCGCGCCCGACTTCGTCGGCCTGACCGACGCGGCGGATCTCACGGGTATGTCGCGCCAGAATCTGCGCAAGCTGATGCTCGGGCACGTGGCGGAGTTTCCTCAGCCGGTTCACGAGGGCAATCCGTCGCTCTGGCATTTGAGCGACATACTCGCATGGCTGAAAGGCCGCGACGGCTACAGCATCGACACGGCTTTGCTTGATATAGCGCGTACGGCGAAGCAGGTGAATCTCGCGAGAGGCGCGCGCGACATCGACGCGAAGATCAACGGCAAGCTCGAAGCGCTGCTCGCCTGATTCGCCGCAAGCAAAGCCGTGCCGGGAGGCACGTGGCCCATAAAAAAAGCGGAGACGAAGCTCCGCGCGTTGTGACTTTGTGACTGCGTGAATGAGATTGCGCCAGGGGCTAAGCCGGTTGCACGATGCCTTCGGCAGGTTCGGCGTGATAGCCGAGCGACTCGGAAATCGTGAGCGCCGTTTTGCTGAGCTGATTGAGCCATGAATCCTGCAAGCGGTCGGCGGGCGCGGAAAGCGAAAGACCTGCCACGAGCTTGCCGGTATCGTCGTAAATGCCGGCTGCGATGCAGCGCACGCCCAGTTCGAGTTCCTCGTTGTCGCGCGCGCAATATTGCTGGCGCACGTGCGCGAGTTCGCGTTCGAGGCGCGTGAGATCCGTAATGCTGTTGCGCGTATGGCCGGAAAGACCGGTTCGTGTGGCGTAGGCGCGCACGCGATTCGCTTCGTCGGCGGCGAGAAAGAGCTTGCCGACCGAAGTCAGATGCAGCGGTGCCCGGCCGCCAATGGCGCGTACCACCTGCATGCCCGAGCGCTCCGAATAAGCGCGCTCGATATATACGATCTCGTCGCCCTGGCGCACCGAAAGATTGACGGTTTGGCCGGTCAGGCGGTGGAGTTCGCGCATGGGCGTGAGCGCGGCATCGCGAACCGAAAGCCGTGCTTTGACGAGATTGCCGAGTTCGAGCAGGCGCATGCCGAGCCGGTAAGTGCCGGGGTCGGAGCGATCGACCAGGCGGCAACTCACCATGTCGTTGAGGATACGGTGCGCGGTGGAAGGGTGCAGTTCGGTGCGCTGCGCCAATTCCTTGAGGCTGACGGGGTCGCTGTGATCGGCGAGCGCGTCCAGCAGGCGCATCATGCGCTCGATCACCTGGATCGAGGTCTTCGGCTCTGGATGGATGTCGCTCATGGGTTCAGATTCGTTGGACGCGTGAGGCGGAAACCCATTGTATATCGTATTGTGAAAAAAGAAAGCGCTCGGTCGGGTCCCGGCGCTGCACTGCGGCATGACTGAAACGCGCGGTCGAGCCGGTCGAACGGGGCAGACCCGCGTTGGAGGTCACGGCGAAACAGCGGATAATCGGGCACGGTTTTTACAAGGAGTCCCCATGCGAGTCGGTTTGTTCGTCACGTGCCTGATCGACACGATGCGCCCCGAGATTGGCTTTTCGACGCTGAAGTTGCTCGAAGAGGCGGGCTATGACGTCGTCGTGCCGCCGGCCCAGACGTGCTGCGGGCAGCCGGCCTACAACTCCGGCGAGCGTCCGCTCGCGCGCGACCTGGCCGAAAAGACGCTGCGCGAATTCGAGCAATTCGACTACGTCGTGGTGCCGTCGGGGTCGTGCGGCGGCATGATTCGCGTGCACTACGGCGACCTGTTTCGCGACGACCCCGAACTCATGGCGCGTTACGGCAAGCTGCGCGAGCGTGTGTACGAGTTGACCGATTTCCTCGTGAACGTCGCGAAGGTCAGCTTGCCGGCCGGCGACTTCAACGGTCCGGTCACGTATCACGACTCGTGCTCGGGGCTGCGCGAACTCGGCGTGAAGGCGCAGCCGCGCGCGCTGCTTGCGCAACGCGGCATCGAAGTGCAGGAGATGAAGGACTGCGAGCATTGCTGCGGCTTTGGCGGCACGTTCGCGGTGAAGTACGGCGCGATCTCCACCGCCATCGCCGACGAGAAATGCGTGAACGTGCAGGCGAGCGGAACCGGCACCGTCGTGCTCGGCGACCTCGGCTGCATGCTGAATATCGAAGGCCGCCTGCGGCGCACCGGCGACACCGCCACGCGCGTCTTCCACATCGCGCAGGTGCTAGCGGGCGACGTCTGAACCGTCGCTGCGCCAATCGATACCCCTCGCACGAACCTGCCACGAACTCGCCCAACTCGCTCAAGCCATGCAAGTCCAATCGATGCAGTTCAAGGCGCGCGCCGGCCAGAAACTCGCCGACGAGCGTTTGCAGCACAACCTCAAGAAGCTCTCGACCAAGTTCGTTTCGGCGCGGGCCGAGGCCATTCACGCCATCGACTTTCCGGCCACGCGCGCGGCGCTCAAGGCGCGCCGCAATCGCGCGCTCGACAATCTCGACGTGTGGCTCGAGCAGTTCGAGACCGAGGCCACGCGGCGCGGCGTGACGGTGCTCTATGCCGAAAGCGCGCGCGACGCCGCGAAGCTCGTCGGTGACATCGCGCGCAAGCACGACGTGCGCAAGGTCATCAAGACCAAGTCGATGGTCTCCGAGGAGATGAAGCTCAATACCGTGCTCGCGGAAATGGGCGTGCAGTCGATCGAGACGGATCTGGGCGAATACATCCTCCAGATCAACGACAACGAGCCGCCGAGCCACATCATCGCGCCCGTCGTCCACAAGGACAAAGACGAGATCGCCGATCTGTTCGCGAAAACCCACGCCAAGCCGCGCCTGACCGAAATCCCCGACATGACGCGCGAGGCGCGCGAAGTCTTGCGGCCGCATTTCCTTTCGGCGGACATGGGCGTGACGGGCGGCAACTTCCTCGTCGCGGAAACGGGCTCGGTCGTGCTGGTCACGAACGAGGGCAACGAAGGCATGTGCACGGTCATGCCGCGCGTGCATGTGGCGGTCACCGGCATCGAAAAAGTGCTGCCCACGCTGGAGGATCTCGCCACGGCCATGCGTCTGTTGCCGCGATCGGCCACGGGGCAGGCTACGTCCAACTATTTTTCGATGCTGACCGGTCCGCGCGGCGCCGAGGATCAGGACGGCCCCGAGCATATGTACGTCGTGCTCGTGGATGGCGGACGCACCGGTCTGATCGGCGGCGAATTCCAGGACATGCTGCGCTGCATCCGGTGTGGCGCGTGCATGAATCACTGTCCCGTGTATCAGAAGGTCGGTGGCCACGCATACGGCTGGGTGTATCCGGGGCCGATGGGCTCGGTGCTCACGCCGAGTTACGTCGGGCTCGAAAAAACGCTCGACCTGCCGCAAGCGGCCACGCTCTGCGGCGAATGCAACAGCGTCTGCCCGGTCGGCATCCCGCTGTCCGACCTGCTGCGCAAGCTGCGCGAGAAGCAGGTGGAGCGCCATCTGCGGCCGTGGCGCGAACGTGCGGCGCTGGCGGCGTGGGGCTGGTTCGCGCTGCATCCCACCGCCTACGCCTTGTTGACCAAACTCGGCGTGCGCGTGCTCGAACGCATGGGGCGGCAGGGGCGCGTCATTCGCAAATTGCCGTTCGCGCGCGGCTGGACCGAAGGTCGCGACATGCCGGCGCCGGTTGGGCGCACGTTCCGCGAGTTGTATGCAGCGCGGCAAACTCACCTCGACGCCACCGCGCGTAACCGCGGGATGGGCTAGCGCCACGCTCGCGTCCAGGAAAATCCGCGCACTGTTTAATCTGAGACAACAGTGTGTTCGTTCAGGGCGGGTTTTTCCTGATTGCGACTCTCTATATCATTCTGACTGGCGATAGTGTGTCCATACACGTCGCTCTACAGTCGAGAGAGTCGCATCATGAAAAAGAAAATAACGGTGTACTGGCCGCTGGCGCTGATCGTGCCGCTCGCGGCAATCGCATGGGTGCATGCGTGGAATACGGCCGAGCAGCAAATGCCGCTCGCCGCCGATCAACTCACGGCCGAACTGGCCCGCGCGGTGTCGTACGGCCTTGTCGGCAGCGAAGGTCAAACGCCTGTCAAAGCGATGAATGGCGTCGTCGCTCGCTTGCCGCAGTCGAACGCCATCTAATAAGTAGCGGTGGAGCGGCGGCGCAGTCATGCCGTCAGGAGCGTTTGCCGATGGCACCGCGGGTCGCGAACCCAGTAACCCAGTAAAACCGCGGCCGGATCGCGACCGTTCGGTAGCCAGCACGGATTGGCAGCCAAGCGCGCTCATCGCTCCCTTTGTATAATTTGAGATTGGCCTTCGCGCGCTCCAGTCCGTTTTTCGTTGTGCATCGATGAAAAAGGTTTCCGTCTGCTTCGTTTGTCTCGGCAACATCTGCCGCTCGCCCACGGCGGAGGCCGTGATGCGTCGTCTCGTCGACGAAGCAGGCTTGAGCACGCAGGTCTCGGTCGATTCGGCGGGCACGGGCAACTGGCACGTGGGTGAAGCGCCCGACGAACGCGCCCAGCGCGCAGGCGGCCAGCGCGGTTACGACCTCGCATCTCTGCGTGCGCGTCAGATCAACGCCGACGACTTTCGCCGCTTCGATCTGATCGTTGCGATGGACGACGCCAATGTCACGGCGTTGCACGCGGTGGCGCCTGCCGCGGAGCGCGACAAGATTCGGCTGCTGATGGAATTCGCGCCCGAAACGGCCGGCCGAGTGGTCGTCGATCCGTATTTCGGAGGCGCCGAAGGCTTCGAGGCGGTACTCGATCAATGTGAGGCGGCGTGCGCCGGGTTGCTCGCCGCGTTGCGACCCCAATTATTGGGGTGATGTCGTTTTCGAAATAAAGGGCGTGAGCGTTCCAGCCGGACAGGAGCGTTTTGCGTCATTTTTGCTATTCGCAGGCTGCCTAATAACCCGGTTCGCGGCGCGGATACTTGACTAAACTAGTCATGTATTTATACTTGACGAAAATTGTCGAGAATTGCGGTTCCCCTACATCATGAGACTCACCACGAAAGGCCGTTTCGCCGTTACGGCGATGATCGACCTGGCCCTGCGCCAGGAGCAGGGCCCGGTGACGCTTGCGGGTATCAGCCAGCGCCAGCATATTTCGCTGTCGTACCTCGAACAACTGTTCGGCAAGCTGCGCCGTCATGAAATCGTCGAATCGGTCCGCGGGCCGGGCGGCGGCTATAACCTCGCGCGTCGCGCCGAGGACGTCACGGTGGCGGACATCATCATCGCCGTGGACGAGCCGCTGGACGCCACGCAGTGCGGCGGCAAGGGCGCCTGCGAAGGCACCAAGCAGCACGACGGTCACTGCATGACGCACGAGCTCTGGTCGACGTTGAACCAGAAGATGGTCGAGTACCTCGACTCGGTGTCGCTCAAGGATCTGGTGGACAAGCAGCGTGCCCGCGAAGGCGCAGCGCCCACCGTCCTGCGCGATCGCCGCGCCGAGTCGCCCGCGGTCGAGCCGGTTCGCCCGGTGCCGCTCGGGCCGAACTCGATCTTCAACATGGCGAGTTCGTAAGAACGGGCAGGGGCCGGCGAGCCGCGGCAGACGCACAAGACACAGTACAGCGCAGCACACAGATTTTCGGAGCGATAGATGAATAACGACATTCCCCACCTGCCCATTTACATGGATTACAGCGCGACGACGCCCGTCGACCCGCGCGTGGTGGACAAGATGATTCCGTATCTGCGCGAGCAGTTCGGCAATCCGGCGTCGCGCAGCCACGCCTACGGCTGGGACGCGGAACGTGCCGTCGAGGAAGCGCGCGAGAACGTCGCGGCGCTCGTCAACGCCGATCCGCGCGAAATCATCTGGACCTCCGGCGCGACCGAATCAGACAACCTCGCGATCAAGGGTGCGGCGCACTTCTACAAGAGCAAGGGCAAGCACATCATCACGGTGAAGACCGAGCACAAGGCCGTGCTCGATACCTGCCGCGAGCTCGAGCGCGAAGGCTACGAAGTCACGTATCTGAACGTGAAGGACGACGGTCTGATCGACCTCGAAGCGTTCAAGGCGGCGATCCGCCCGGACACGATCCTCGTTTCCGTCATGCACGTGAACAACGAGATCGGCGTGATTCAGGACATCGAGACGATCGGTGAAATCTGCCGCGAGAAGGGCATCGTGTTTCACGTCGACGCCGCGCAATCGACGGGCAAGGCGCCCATCGACCTGCAAAAGCTCAAGGTCGACCTGATGTCGTTCTCGGCGCACAAGACCTATGGTCCGAAGGGCATCGGCGCGCTGTACGTGCGTCGCAAGCCGCGTGTGCGGATCGAAGCGCAGATGCACGGCGGCGGTCACGAGCGCGGTATGCGTTCGGGCACGCTGGCCACGCACCAGATCGTCGGCATGGGCGAGGCGTTCCGTATCGCCCGTGAAGAAATGGCCACGGAAAACGAGCGCGTGCGCATGCTGCGCGACCGTCTGCTCAAGGGCCTCTCGGAAATCGAAGAGACCTACGTGAACGGCGACATGGAAAAGCGCGTGCCGCACAACCTGAACATCAGCTTCAACTTCGTCGAGGGCGAGTCGCTGATCATGGCGGTGAAGGACGTGGCGGTGTCGTCGGGTTCGGCGTGTACGTCGGCTTCGCTGGAACCGTCGTACGTGCTGCGCGCGCTCGGCCGCAACGACGAACTGGCGCACAGCTCGATCCGCTTCACGGTGGGCCGTTTCACGACGGAGCAGGACGTGGATTACGTCATCAACCTGCTGAAGACGAAGATCGCCAAGCTGCGCGAACTGTCGCCGCTGTGGGAGATGCATCAGGACGGTATCGACCTGTCGACCATCCAGTGGGCGGCGCACTAAGCCCCGCGCAGCGACGGACGTAAGCAGCAAACGCAGCGAACATCGACCCGGCCGCAGCGCCAATGCAGTGCAGCGCGGCCACGAATTGAAGGAGTGTGATCATGGCATATAGCGACAAGGTTCTGGACCACTACGAAAACCCGCGTAACGTCGGTTCGTTCTCGAAGGACGACGACACCGTTGGCACCGGCATGGTCGGCGCACCGGCCTGCGGCGACGTGATGAAGCTGCAGATTCGCGTGGGCGCGGACGGCGTGATTGAAGACGCGAAGTTCAAGACCTACGGTTGCGGTTCGGCCATCGCGTCGAGCTCGCTCGTGACCGAATGGGTCAAGGGCAAGACGCTCGATCAGGCGCTCGACATCAAGAACACGCAGATCGCCGAAGAACTGGCGCTGCCGCCGGTGAAGATCCACTGCTCGATCCTCGCGGAAGACGCGATCAAGGCAGCGGTCGCCGACTATCGTCAGCGTCACACGACGGAAGCGAAGGCCGACGCGGTTTAACTCGAACGCGGTTCGAGACGAACTTGCGTAGGACGGCGCCGCTTAGAGGCGGTGCCGCGGGATTAACGATTTGGGATGCAGCAGGGTTGCGCCGCGGCGCGAGATACGGGCGAGTGCCCGTCTCGGGCGGCGGAGCGCGGCGAAGACGCTATGGCAATTACGTTGACTGAAAAAGCGGCACAGCACGTGCAGAAGTACCTGGTCCGTCGCGGCAAGGGCGTGGGTCTGCGCCTTGGCGTGCGCACGACGGGCTGCTCGGGCCTCGCGTACAAGCTCGAGTACGTCGATGACCTCGCGCCCGAGGACAACGTGTTCGAGAGCCACGGCGTGAAGGTCGTGGTGGACCCGAAGAGCCTCGCGTATATCGACGGCACGCAGCTCGACTTCGTGCGCGAAGGCCTGAACGAAGGCTTCCGCTTCAACAACCCGAATGTGAAGGACGAGTGCGGCTGCGGCGAGTCCTTCCGCGTTTGATCCCGCGTTGAGCGGTGAAAAGGCGGCCTGTGCCGCCTTTTTGATTTTGATGGCCCCGCAAGACGGGCTAACGGAAGTCCCCGAGACCCCATTCATTCCATGAGCACGCCTTCCACGCCCGCCGCGCCGTCCGGTTCGCTGTCCGACAGCCATTTCGTGCTGTTCGGCCTGCCCGAGCAGTTCGAGGTCGACGCCAATGCGCTCGATCACGCGTATCGCACCGTGCAGGCGCAGGTGCACCCGGACCGCTTCGCGGCGGCTGGCGACGCGCAAAAGCGCATCGCGATGCAATGGGCGACGCGCACGAACGAGGCGTATCAGACGCTGCGCGATCCGCTCAAGCGCGCGAAGTATCTGCTGCATCTGCGCGGCATCGACGTCGGCGCCGAAAACAATACGGCGATGGAACCGGCGTTCCTCATGCAGCAGATGGAGTGGCGCGAGTCGATCGAAGATGCCGTGGGCGCGAAGAACGTCGATGCGCTCGACGCGCTGGCGAACGAGTTGCGCGACGACGAGCGCGTGCGCTTCACGAAGCTCGCGGCGCTGCTCGGCAGCGGCTCGAACCAGCCCGCGGCGGAAGCCGTGCGCCAGCTCATGTTCATCGAGCGCGTGGCGAGCGACATCGACACGCAGATCGAGCGCCTCGAAGGCTGATACGCAAGGCGGGTTCACGCCTGGAATGGATCCGTCGATACCGTGGTTACGGGCGCAACGCCCACAGTTAACAAGCAGATCAGACAGATGGCCTTACTGCAAATTTCCGAACCCGGCATGGCGCCGGCGCCGCATCAGCGGCGACTCGCGGTCGGCATCGACCTCGGCACCACGAATTCGCTGGTCGCCGCGGTGCGCAACGGCGTGCCCGACGTGCTGCCCGACGAAAACGGCGACGTGCTGCTGCCCTCGGTCGTGCGCTATCTCGCGAACGGCGGCCGGCGCATCGGCCGCGCGGCGAAGGCGGAAGCGGCCACCGACCCGCGTAACACGATCGTCTCGGTCAAGCGCTTCATGGGTCGCGGCAAGGCGGAAGTGGAAGGGGCGGCCAACGCGCCCTACGTTTTCGTCGATGCGCCGGGCATGGTGCAGATCCAGACGATCGACGGCGTGAAAAGCCCGGTCGAAGTCTCGGCCGAAATTCTCGCCACGCTGCGTTACCGCGCGGAAGACACGCTCGGCGACGATCTCGTCGGTGCGGTCATCACGGTGCCGGCTTATTTCGACGAAGCGCAGCGCCAGGCGACCAAGGACGCCGCGCGCCTTGCCGGTCTCAACGTGCTGCGTCTGTTGAACGAGCCCACGGCGGCCGCGATCGCCTACGGCCTCGACAACGGCGCCGAAGGCCTCTACGCGGTCTACGACCTCGGCGGCGGCACGTTCGACCTGTCGATTCTGAAGCTCACGAAGGGCGTGTTCGAAGTGCTCGCGGCGGGCGGCGACTCGGCGCTCGGCGGCGACGACTTCGACCACGCGGTGTTCGACTACGTGCTCGAGCAGGCGAACCTCGCGCGCGCGGCGCTCGCGCCCGAAGACGTGCGCCTGTTGCTCGATCACGCCCGCGACGCGAAGGAAGCGCTTTCCTCGGCGCCGCAAGCGCGTATCGAGGTGACGCTCTCGAACGGCGCGCCGATCGCGCTCACGCTCGACGAATCGCGTTTCGAGGCGCTCACGCAAGCGCTCGTGCAGCGCACGCTCACGCCCACGAAAAAGGCGCTGCGCGACGCGAAGGTCACCGCGAAGGAAGTGAAGGGCGTGGTGCTGGTGGGCGGCGCGACGCGCATGCCCGTGGTGCGCCGCGCGGTGGAACAGTTCTTCGGCCAGGCGCCGCTCACGAATCTGGACCCCGACCAGGTGGTCGCGCTCGGCGCGGCGATCCAGGCCGATCTGCTGGCGGGCAACCGCGGCGGCGAAGACGACTGGCTGCTGCTCGACGTGATCCCGCTGTCGCTTGGCGTGGAAACCATGGGCGGCCTCGTCGAGAAGATCATCCCGCGCAATTCGACCATTCCCGTGGCGCGTGCGCAGGACTTCACGACCTTCAAGGACGGCCAGACGGCCATGGCGATCCACGTGGTGCAGGGCGAGCGCGAACTCGTCGCCGACTGCCGCTCGCTGGCGCGTTTCGAGCTGCGCGGCATTCCGCCGATGGCCGCGGGCGCGGCGCGTATCCGCGTGACGTATCAGGTCGACGCCGACGGGCTGCTGTCCGTCTTCGCGCGCGAGCAGTTGTCGGGCGTGGAAGCCTCCGTGGTCGTGAAGCCGTCGTATGGTCTTGCCGACGACGACGTCGCGCGCATGCTCGAAGACAGCTTCAAGACCGCCGAAGTCGACATGCGCGCGCGCGCGTTGCGCGAGGCGCAGGTGGAAGCGCAGCGCCTGATCGAAGCGACTCAGGCCGCGTTCGCCGCCGACGGCGAACTGCTCGACGACACCGAACGCGCGCAACTCGAAACGCTGCTTGCCGAACTGGCGAAGGTCGCGCAAAGCGAAGACACGGAAGCGATCGAAGCCGCGACCAAGACCCTTTCCGAAGGCACCGACGAGTTCGCCGCGCGCCGCATGGACAAGGGCATCAAGCGCGCGCTCGCGGGCAAGAAGCTCGACGAAATCGGCTGATGCCGGTTGCGTGCGCGCTCGAGCAGTAGCAGAGCGCGATACCACGCGCCACCGGATGACGCGTCGCGAGCGTGGCTGGAGCCGGCAAGCACGTGCGTGCTTTCCCGATGCAGCAAAGCGCGCGACGCCAGTAGAATGGAGCGCATGCCGCCGCCACCGGCGGGGCATGCGCCCGGTATGAAAGTTATTGGATACGGAAATCACAATGCCTCAAATCGTGGTGCTGCCCCATGTCGAACTGTGCCCCGAAGGCGCGGTCATCGACGCCAAGCCGGGTGAGAGCGTGTGCGATGCGCTGCTGGAACACGGCATCGAAATCGAGCACGCTTGCGAAAAGTCGTGCGCCTGCACGACCTGTCACGTGATCGTGCGCGAGGGCTTCAATGCGCTCACGCCTTCGGAAGAAGACGAAGACGATCTGCTGGACAAGGCGTGGGGCCTCGAGCCCACGTCGCGGCTGTCGTGCCAGGCCCTCGTGCCCGAGAACGACGATCTGGTGGTCGAGATTCCGCGTTACTCGATCAACCACGCGAAGGAAAACCACTGAGCCACTGAGAGGAGCGCGCAGCCATGAAATGGACGGATACGCAGGACATCGCGATCGCCTTGACCGACACCCATCCGGAGGTCGATCCGCAATACGTGCGCTTCACCGATCTGCATCGCTGGATCACGGAACTGGAAGGTTTCGACGACGCGCCCGATCGTTCGAACGAGAAGATCCTCGAAGCGATTCAGGCGGCGTGGATCTCCGAAGCGGAGTATTGATCCCCTGAATTGCCGCTGCGCGCCAACTTCATACGAGTTCGCGCGCCGGACGTGAAAAAGGCGATTCGCTTGACTGCGAATCGCCTTTTTTCTTTTCACCATGCCGTGGGGCAGGGCTTCGGTCGAATCAATCAGGCCGCTACGAGCGTACCGTTCTCGATCCGCACGTGCTGGCCTTGCTGGAACGGCGGCGGTTCACGATAGGTGAAATAACGCGTCTTGCCATTCTCCATATGCACGCGCACCGAGTAACTCGTGGTGCTGCGCAGGTGCTTTTCGACCGAGTTGCCGGCCAGACCGCCGCCGAGCGCGCCGAGCAGCGTCATAGCGGTGCGGCCGCCGCCGCCGCCGAACTGGTTGCCCACTACGCCGCCGGCCACCGCGCCGCCCACCGCGCCGATCCCGGTACCGTGACCTTCATGCTTGACCGCCGAGACCGCGACCACCGTGCCGCACGTGCTGCACGCGGCCTGCTGCGGTTGCGGTTCCTGCGCGTACTGCTGCTGTTGCGCAGGCGGCTGCTGTTGTTGCTGTTGCTGTTGCTGCTGAGCGTATTGTTGCGCGGCGGCGGCCTGGGCGGCCGTCGGTTGCGCGGGTGCGTTCTGCGTGTACGGTTGCGCCGAGGCGTTCGGTTGCGTCGAATCGACGACGCCGCCCGGCGTGCTCGCACCGGCCATTGTCTGGCCGGTTTGCACTTGCGCGGTTTGCTCCGACTGGCTCGAAGCGTGCGGGAAGACGCCGGTGATCGCCGCGGTGGCAGCCAGACTCGCGACGATAACGGCGCCCGCCGCCGTGGCGATGAGCGGATGAAGACGACGTTTTTGCGTGGTTTCAGGTGTGTTCATAACAAGCTCCGTCTTTTGCAGAGTTGGCACTTGGGTGGGATCGAGTGTGAGCCAATCCGGATTCCCCGGCGTTTCAAGATGTAACCTTGCGCCGGCCACCGTCGCCGCGAAAAAGAGCTTGATCGTTGCGCAGCATTGCACGGCGCGGTTTTCCACGCTGTCGCAATCCGCGTACCCGTTTGGCGCGCGTCGCACACCGGCAGCTTTTACCGAACGTTACAAATTCGCTAACTTTCTGTGCACGCAAAGCGGATCGCCCAGACGCAAAAAAGGCGCATGGGCCGGGGCCGCATGCGCCTTTTTCATCGCGCGAACGATCTCGCGCAGGGCGTGAAGCTTAGTCTTCGCGACGCAGATGCGGGAAGAGAATCACGTCGCGGATGCTTGCGCTGTCGGTGAGCAGCATGATCAGACGGTCGATGCCGATACCGCAGCCGCCCGTCGGGGGCATGCCGTATTCGAGCGCGCGAATATAGTCGGCGTCGTAGAACATCGCTTCTTCGTCGCCGGCGTCTTTTTGCTCGACCTGCTTCTTGAAGCGCGCGGCCTGATCTTCCGGATCGTTCAACTCCGAGAAGCCGTTGGCGATCTCGCGGCCCGTGATGAACAGCTCGAAGCGCTCGGTAATACCGGGCGCCGTGTCCGACGCGCGCGCGAGCGGCGAGACTTCGACCGGGTAATCGATGATGTAGGTCGGCTCCCACAGTTGCGACTCGGCGGTTTCCTCGAAGAGGGCGAGTTGCAGCGAGCCCACGCCCGCGTTGAGGAACTGCGGCTGGTTCGCGTCCACGCCGAACTTCTTCAGCTCGGTGCGCAGGAACGCGGCATCGGCGAGTTGCTCGGTCGTGTACTGCGGCGCGTACTTCTGGATGGCCTGGACGATCGTCAGGCGATGGAACGGCTTCGACAGATCGAGTTCGCGGCCCTGATACGTGAGCACGGCGCTGCCGCTCGCGTCGATGGCGGCCTGGCGGATCAGTTGCTCGGTGAAGTCCATGAGCCAGGCGTAATCGGTGTACGCGGCGTAGAACTCCATCATCGTGAATTCCGGATTGTGACGCGGCGACACGCCTTCGTTACGGAAATTCCGGTTGATTTCGAACACGCGCTCGAAGCCGCCGACGATCAGGCGCTTGAGATACAGCTCGGGCGCGATGCGCATGTACATCTGCATGTCGAGCGCGTTGTGATGCGTGACGAACGGCTTGGCCGCCGCGCCGCCCGGAATGGGGTGCAGCATCGGCGTTTCGACTTCCATGAAGTTCGCGTCCGACATGAAGCGGCGCACGGAGGAGATCGCGGCCGTGCGCGCCTGGAAGGTCTTGCGCGCTTCGGGCGTGACGATCAGGTCGACGTAGCGCTGGCGATAACGCGTTTCCTGGTCGGCGAGACCGTGGAACTTGTCCGGCAGCGGGCGCAGCGCCTTCGAGAGCAGGCGCAGTTCGGTCACGCGCACCGACAGTTCGCCCTTGTTGGTGCGAAACAGCACGCCCTTCGCGGCGACGATGTCGCCCAGGTCCCACTTCTTGAACGCGTCGTAGGTCGTCTCGCCCGCGTCGGCGGGCGTGATGAAGAACTGGATCTGGCCCGAGCCGTCGCGCACCGTGGCGAAGCTCGCCTTGCCCATCACGCGCTTGAGCATCATGCGGCCGGCAATGGCGACTTCGAGCGGCTTCGCTTCGAGCGCGTCCTTGTCGGTCTCGGCGTAGTCGCGTTGCAGGTCGGCGGCGTGGTGCGTCGGGCGGAAGTCGTTCGGATACGCGACGCCTGCCTCGCGCAGCGCGCGCAGCTTTTCGCGGCGCTCGGCGATGATCTGGTTGTCGTCGATCTCGGGCGCGGTGCTGGGCGCGTTCGGCTGGGTCGATTCGGTCATGATGGCTCGGTGTTCTTGTTTCGCGGGTTGGATCGCGGCCGGCGGCTTCCTGGCGGGTGGAGCAGAGCCAGACGAAGCGAGGCGGGCGCGGCGCGCGGTGCGCGCGGAATGCGGACTTCGGTTGCCGCGCGGTCTCGCCGCAATGGGCCGGGACACGCGCGGAAGCGGGCGGCGCGCGGCCGCCCGGGTGGCGTTACACGCCTTGCTTCAGACTCGCGCTGATGAACGCGTCGAGATCGCCGTCGAGCACGGCCTTCGTGTTGCTGATTTCGACGTTGGTGCGCAAGTCCTTGATGCGGCTGTTGTCGAGCACGTAGGAGCGGATCTGGTGACCCCAGCCCACGTCCGACTTGCCCGCTTCGAGCTTGTCCTGTTCCGACTGGCGCTTGCGCATTTCGGCTTCGTACAGGCGCGACTTCAGCATGGCCATGGCTTCGGCGCGGTTGCGGTGCTGCGAGCGGTCGTTCTGGCACTGCACGACGATGCCCGACGGCACGTGCGTGATACGCACGGCGGAGTCGGTCTTGTTGATGTGCTGACCGCCCGCGCCCGAAGCGCGGTACGTGTCGATACGCAGATCGGCGGGGTTGACCTCGATCTCGAACGAGTCGTCGATTTCCGGATACACGAACACCGACGAGAACGACGTGTGGCGGCCACCCGACGAGTCGAACGGCGACTTGCGCACGAGGCGGTGAATGCCGGTTTCCGTGCGCAGGAAGCCGTAGGCGTATTCGCCTTCGACCTTGATGGTCGCGCTCTTGATGCCGGCCACGTCGCCTTCGGACTCTTCGAGCACTTCGGTCTTGAAGCCCTTGCGCTCGCAGTAGCGCACGTACTGGCGCAGCAGCATCGACGCCCAGTCGCAGGCCTCGGTGCCGCCCGCGCCCGCCTGGATGTCGATGAACGCGTTGTTCGGGTCGGCCGGATTCGCGAACATGCGGCGGAATTCGACGTCGGCGACGCGCTTCTCGATCTCCTGGGCGTCGGCTTCGATGGAGACGAGCGTGTCTTCGTCGCCTTCCTCGCGCGCCATCTCGAAGAGATCCAGGGTGTCGCGCGTGTCGTTCTCGATGCCGTCGAGCACGTGCACGACGCCTTCGAGCAGCTTCTTTTCCTTGCCGAGACCCTGGGCGTGTTTGGAGTCGTTCCAGACGTTAGGGTCTTCGAGTTCGCTGTTGACTTCGACGAGCCGTCGGGCTTTTACGTCGTAGTCAAAGATACCCCCGTAGCTCGCCCGCGCGTGAGCGCAGGTCCGCCAAAAGGGCTTCGATCGCGTTGAGACGTTCCGCTTCCATTTGTGTCGTGATCCGGCGTGTAAAACACGCAATTATAGCCGATCGGCCCCGCCTGAAGGGTGCGACGGCCGTCCTGACGCCGCGCCGCGCCGGATCGCGCGCCGCGTGTGCCGGCGCACGACGCGCGCGCTCAGAGCGCCGCGTGCTCCACGACGAGCTGCACGCGCGACACGCCGTTCCACGTGTCGCGCACGAGGCGGTACGCGATGGTGGTGTGCTGCGGCAGCGACTCGGTGTGATTGAACCAGATCGCGTTGAAGCGCTGGCGGCCGCGCAGCAGTTGGAGTTTCAGGTGTTTGTCCTTGACGAGCGCCTGCGAGGCCACCTCGAATTCGCCCGCGAACACCGGCGCCGGGAAGCCCTGGCCCCACACGGCCGCGTCGAGCATTTCGACGAAATCGGGCGTGAAATAGGCGTCTTCGAGATCGCCGTCGGTTTCCACGGTGCGGGCGAGCGCTTCTTCGGTGAGCCACTCGCGGCCCACGCGCTCGAAGGCTTCGGCGAAGCGCGGCACGTCGGCGGCGGCGATCGTCATGCCCGCGGCCATGGCGTGGCCGCCGAACTTGTGGATGAGACCCGGCTCGCGCTTCGAGATCAGGTCGACGGCGTCGCGCAGATGGAAACCGGGGATCGAGCGGCCCGAGCCTTTCACGAGTTCGCCGTCGTCGTCGGCGGGCGCGAACGTGAAGGAGGGGCGATGGAAGCGTTCCTTGAGCCGTCCCGCGACGATCCCGATCACGCCCTGATGCCAGCCTTCGTTGAAGAGCGTGAGCGTGGCCTTGCCTTGCGGGTCGACATCGGCGAGATCGGCCAGCGCCTGCTGCTGCATGCCCGCCTCGATTTCGCGGCGCTCGCGGTTCATGCCGTCGAGCTGCTGCGCGAGTTCCCACGCGCGGCCCACGTCGTCGGTGGTCAGGCATTCGATCCCGAGCGACATGTCCGAGAGCCGGCCTGCCGCGTTCAGGCGCGGCCCGAGCGCGAAGCCGAGATCGAATCCCGACGCGCTTTTCGCCTCGCGCGCCGCGGCGCGAAACAGCGCGGCGATACCCGGTTGCATGCGGCCGTTACGAATGCGCTGCAAGCCTTGCGCGACGAGCACGCGGTTATTGCCGTCGAGCTTCACGACGTCGGCCACGGTGCCGAGCGCGACCAGGTCGAGCAGGCCGTCCAGGCGCGGTTCGGGCTTGCCGTCGGCGAACGCGCCGCGCTGGCGCAACTCGGCGCGCAGCGCGAGCAGCGTGTAGAACATCACGCCCACGCCCGCGATGCACTTGCTCGGGAACTCGCAGCCCGGCTGGTTCGGATTGACGATGGCGCGCGCGTCGGGCAGCGTGTCGCCGGGCAGGTGGTGGTCGGTCACGAGCACTTCGATGCCGAGTTCGTTGGCGGCTTCGACGCCTTCCACGCTGGCGATGCCGTTATCGACGGTGATCAGCACGTCGGGCGGCCCGCCTTTGCGCTGCGCGGCGAGCGCGACGATTTCGGGCGTGAGGCCGTAGCCGTACTCGAAGCGGTTGGGCACGAGATAGTCGATCTGCGCGCCGAACATGCGCAGGCCGCGCACGGCCACGGCGCAGGCGGTCGCGCCGTCGCAGTCGTAGTCGGCGACCACCAGCATGCGGCAGTCCGCTTCGAGGGCGTCGGCGAGCAGCACGGCGGCGTCTTCGAGTCCCTTCATGCTCGCGGGCGGGATCAGGCGGGCGAGGCCGGTTTCGATTTCGACCGGTTCGCAGACGCCGCGCGAGGCGTACAGGCGGGCGAGCACGGGATGCAGGCCGTGGCGCACGAGCGCTTCGGTGTCGGCGGGGGAGCAGGCGCGGGTGACGATTCGGGTCATGCTGAACGGCTTAAGAGAGAAGTCATGCGGATGGGCTTATTCGATGAACAGCGACGCGAACGGGCGGCGGCGCCAGAACTTGCGCAGATCGCCGCGCGTGACGGACAGCGTGACCGAGCCCGTGTCGCCGCATAGCGTGAGATCGAGCGCGCCGAGCGCGCCCGCTTCGAGCGCCGCGAGCGCGGGCGAGAACCAGTCCTGCTCGAGCTGCGCGAAGGCCGCGTTCCAGCGGCCCCAGTCCTGCTGGATGAACGCGGCCGAAAACGGATCGAGTTCGACGAGGGCGGCGCCCGCCGTGGTCGTGGCGGCGTTGGCGAACGCCTGGAACGTGGCGGGCGCGGGGCCGACCTCGGCTTTCGCGGCGAGCGCGAGGCCGCGCGTGGCGGCGGCGTCCGAGCGCACCCGGGCGAACGGGCTCGCGACGGCGCGCAACGCGCCCTGGGCGTGAAACCAGATCGAGTTGACGGCGGGCAAGCCGCGCGCCTCGCGCGCTTCGTTCACGGCATGCTCGAACCAGGCCATCTGCACCTCGTTCTGCACCTTCATCCACGGGCGCGAGCGCTGGCCCGACTGCGCTTCGTGCGGCAGCCAGATTTCGATGTTGCGCCCGCTTGCGCGCAACGGCGACGCGCCCGCGAGCGTGCCGAACTGCTCGCTCGAGACATACCAGCGCTGCGGCGCGGGCGCGACGATGCGCACGCCCAGTTCTTCGATCAGCGGCCGGGCCACCTCGTAGAGCGTGGCGGCGTCGCTATCGGTGAGTTCGAGCGCGGCCGGATCGATCAGCACGAGATGGTCATGCGCGATGCGCACGTGCACGGGCTGGATGCAGGCCCACGTGGCGTCGCCGGGCGCGCCGCCGTCGGCGAGCAGCATGTAGGGCGCGAGCGGCGCTTCGTCCGGCGCGGCCCCGGCGGCGTTCGCACCGGCGCTGGCCGCCAGCACGCCGAACTGCCGGGCGACCCAGCGCTCGTGCGGCAGCGTGCGCTGGAAGTCTTCGCCGATCACCTGTTCGCCGAGCGTGGCGCGCGCCGCGAGTTTCGCGAGGGCCGGATAGTCGAGGCCCGAAAGCGCCGTGGAGGCGATGGCCGCGGGCGGCAAGGCGAAGGGGACGAGAAGATGAAGTCGGTCGGCGGGCATGGAGCGCATTGTACTTCGGCGCACGTGGCTCGCGGGCGCGGTCCGCGGCGCGCGGGTCGAGGTGATTCAGCCGCGGCGGCGTGACCGGAGCCGCGCGCGGACGGGCACTTTGTCGGCGTCATCCCGCTCGAAGCGTAGGGCGCGCCGCTGCCGCGACGGGCGGCGCGCAGTATCGACGCACCACCTGCGGCCAACCGGCGCGCCCGACGGCACGCCCGCGAGACCCCGGCGGAACACGGAAAACCGTGCGAAAGTCCGTCTAGCGCCGACAGTGTGGCAAACTTCGCGCTTGATCGACACCGGACCCGGCACGATATTCGCTCAGGCGACGCCGCAGTTCGCACCCGGCGCCGCCCTGCGACACACGCCAATCGCGCAGTGAGCGCAGACAGTTAGCGCGAGCAGCGCCGGACCGCCGGACCGCCGGAGCGCCGGGCCGCCGGGCCGCCACGAAGACGCATAAAGGATTCGCTTGAAACTTCCCTACGAATGGCAGATAGGCTGGCGCTACACGCGCGCCGGCAAGCGCACGACCGGCAACGGTTTCATCTCGTTCATCGCGCTCATCTCGATGTCGGGCATCGCGCTCGGCGTCGCGGCGCTGATCGTCGTGCTCTCGGTGATGAACGGCTTCCAGCGCGATGTGCGCGACCGCATGCTCTCGGTGCTCGCGCACATCGAAGTTTTCTCGCCCACGGGCACCATGCCCGACTGGCAGCTCACCGCGAAGGAAGCCAAGACCAACCCCGAGGTGATCGGCGCGGCACCCTACGTGGACGCCCAGGCGCTGCTCACGCGCGGCGACAGCGTGAACGGCGTGCAGTTGCGCGGCGTCGAGCCCTCGGAAGAGCCGCAGGTGTCGGACATCGGCAAGGAGATGAAGGCGGGCAGCCTCAACAATCTCACGCCGGGCAGCTTCGGCATCGTGCTCGGTGGCGACCTCGCCATCAATCTCGGTGTGACGGTGGGCGACAAGGTCACGCTGGTCGCGCCCGAAGGCTCGATCACGCCGGCCGGCATGTTGCCGCGCCTGAAGCAGTTCACCGTGGTGGGTGTGTTCGAATCGGGCCATTACGAGTACGACAGCACGCTCGCGCTCACCAACATCCGCGACGCCGAAGTGCTGTACCGGCTCGGCGCGCCGAGCGGCGTGCGCTTGCGGCTCAAGGACATGCAGAAGGCGCCCGCCGTGGCGCGGCAACTCGTGCACACGCTCTCGGGCGACCTCTATATTCGCGACTGGACGCAGCAGAACAAGACCTGGTTCTCGGCCGTGCAGATCGAAAAGCGCATGATGTTCATCATCCTCACGCTCATCATCGCGGTCGCGGCGTTCAACCTGGTTTCGTCGCTGGTGATGACTGTCACCAACAAGCAGGCCGACATCGCGATCCTGCGCACGCTCGGCGCGCAGCCCGGCTCGATCATGAAGATCTTCGTGGTGCAGGGCGTGACGATCGGCTTCGTGGGCACGGCGATCGGCGTCGCGCTCGGCTGCCTGATCGCGTGGAGCATTCCGTGGCTCGTGCCGATGATCGAACACCTGCTCGGCGTGCAGTTCCTGCCGCCTTCGGTCTACTTCATCAGCGAGCTGCCTTCCGAACTCGTGCCCGGCGACGTGATCCGTATCGGCCTGATCGCCTTCGTGCTGTCCGCGCTCGCCACGCTGTATCCGAGCTGGCGCGCGGCCAAGGTGCGTCCGGCGGAGGCGCTGCGTTATGAATGACCGTCAATCGAATCAGCTTATGTCCAGCGATCATCCTTACGTGCTCGAAGCGCACGGCATCTCCAAGGTCTTCGGCCAGGGCACGCTCTCCGTGCAGGTGCTGCACGACACCGAACTCAAGGTGAAGCGCGGCGAGAAACTCGCTATCGTGGGCGCGTCGGGCTCGGGCAAGAGCACGTTGCTGCACGTGCTGGGCGGTCTCGACGAACCCGGCGCGGGCAAGGTCTCGCTGCTCGGCAAGCCGTTCACCGAACTCTCCGAGCGCGAGCGCAACGACCTGCGCAACCGCGCGCTGGGCTTCGTCTACCAGTTCCATCATTTGCTGCCGGAATTCTCGGCGCTCGACAACGTGGCGATGCCGCTGCGCATTCGCCGCATGCCGCAGGAAGCGGCGCGCGCGGAAGCGCTCGCCATTCTCGATCGCGTGGGTCTTGCGCATCGCGCGCGGCACCGTCCGGGCGAATTGTCGGGCGGCGAGCGTCAGCGCGTGGCCATTGCGCGCGCGCTCGTGACGAAGCCGGCCTGCGTGCTCGCCGACGAACCCACGGGCAATCTCGACGGCAGCACCGCCGACAACGTCTTCAACCTGATGCTCGAACTCTCCGACCAGTTCGAAACGAGCTTCGTGATCGTCACGCACGACACCGAACTCGCGGCGCGCTGCGACCGTATCGTGCGTTTGCGCGACGGCACGGTGCATGAAGAGCCGGTCGTGCCGTTCCAGGCGCAGGACTGAGGACGCTCGACGAGGCCACGCGAATCATGTGGATCGACACGCACTGTCATCTCGACGCCGGCGAATTCGACGCGGACCGCGACGCGGTCGCGGCTGCGGCGCTGGCGGCAGGCGTGTCGCGCATCGTGATTCCGGCCGTGGCGCGCGAGAACTTCGCGACCGTGCGTGCGCTCGCGCATCGCACCACGGGCGCCGTGTACGCGCTCGGCATTCATCCGCTCTACACGCCGCACGCCCGCGACGAGGACATTGACGTGCTGCGCGCGGAAATCGCGGCGAGTCTCGACGACCCGCGCTTCATCGGCATCGGCGAAATCGGCCTCGACTATTTCGTGCCGGGCCTCGACGCGGCACGTCAAGAGCACTTCTACGAAGCCCAATTGCGGCTCGCGCGCGAGTTCGATCTGCCTGCCATTTGTCACGTGCGCAAGTCGCAGGATCGCGTGCTCGCGGGCTTGCGCCGCAACGGCGTGAAGACCGGCATCGCGCACGCGTTCAACGGCAGCTTTCAGCAGGCGCGCGCGTTCATCGAGCACGGCATGCATCTGGGTTTCGGCGGCAACACGACCTTCGAGCGCTCGCTGCAGATCCGTCGTCTCGCCGAGCAACTGCCGCTCGAGGCGATCGTGATGGAAACCGACGCGCCCGACATCGCGCCGTCCTGGCTTTATCGCGAGCGCAATACGCCGGATCAGGTGCCGCGCATCGGCGCCGTGCTCGCGGGCTTGCGCGGCTTGAGGCCCGAGGAACTCGCCCTTGGCACAACGGCTAACGCTGCGGCCGCGCTGCCGCGGCTGGCGCTTTCCTCCGCATAATCGTCGACAAGGCGGTGCAGTGCTGCCTCATGCGAAGGAGGCGGAATGCGGGCGGTGTGGTGCGGGTTTGCGCTGGGCGTGATCGTGTTGCAGCAACAGGCGGCGTTGCCGGGCTGGCGTTGTTGGCTGGCGCTGGGCTTCGCCGGCGTGCTGGCGATGGCGTGGGCCGCGCTTGCATTGCGCGGCGCGTTGCTCGACGATCGCGGCGATGGCTCCGACGACGTAGCCGCCGATACCGCTGCGAATCTCTCCACGCGTTTCAAAGCCAGCGGCGCGCGTTGGCGTGTCGCGAGCGGCTGGGCGGCGGTCTGGCTCGCGGCCGCCTGCGCGGGTTTCGGCTATGCCGCCTGGCGCGCCGAGATCCGTCTCGCCGAAGCGCTGCCGGTTGCGTGGCAAACGCGCGATGTCGATGTCACGGGCTATATCGCAAGCCTGCCTGCCTACAGTAAGAACGATGGTAAGAACGACGCCGAAGGCGGCGCGAGCTTTCTCTTTCACGTCGAATCGTGGGGCGGTCGCGGTGCGGCAACGCCTTTGCCGCATTTAATCCAGTTGTCGTGGGTGCCGCGCGACGCGCCGTTGCCGCCGCTCGTGCCCGGCGCGCGCTGGCGCTTGACGGTGCGGCTCAAGCGGCCGCACGGCAACGGCAATTTCGGTTTGCGCGACAGCGAAGCCGCGCTGCTCGCGCGTGGGGTGCGCGCGACCGGTTACATCAGCGATCCCCAACACGCCACGCGACTCGCCCCCGATGCGGGCGGCTTCGGCGTGCGCATCGAACGGCGGCGCGCGGCGCTGCGGGCGCGGATCGACGCGGTGCTGGGGCAGGCGCCGCATCGCGGCATCGTGATCGCGCTCGCCACGGGCGCGCAGGACGCCGTGAGCGACGCGGACTGGCGGCTCATGCGCAACACGGGCACGAGTCATCTGGTGGCGATTTCCGGGCTGCATCTGGCCTTCGTCGCGGGACTCGCGGGCTGGGCCGCGGGCGCACTCTGGCGGCGTGCGCGCTGGCGCGGCGTGCCCGCGCCGCTGTTCCTCCCGGCGCAACGGGTCGCGCTCGCGGGCGCGCTCGTCGCGGCGGCGCTCTACGCGGCGCTGGCGGGATTCAACGTGCCGGTGCAGCGCGCGCTCGGCATGCTGGCGGTGGCGGCGCTCGCGCTGTTCGCGGGTCGCGCGATCGATCGCGCGACCATTCTCGCGTGGGCGCTCGGGCTCGTGCTGCTGCGCGATCCGTGGGCGGTCACGGCCGCCGGTTTCTGGCTCTCGTTCGGCGCCGTCGCGGCGATCCTCTATGCGGCGACGGGCGTGCCGCGCGTCCGTCGCGACGCGCCCGACCGGATGCCGGACGAGGACTTCGCGAACCCGATGCGCGACAAGGACGACGCCACGGCGTCCGTTTCCCGGGCAGTGCGCGAACCGCGCGGCCTGCGTGAACGATTGCGCGCGGTCTTCGCGCCCCGCGGTGGTTGGCGCGCCGGTGCGCAACGCTGGCGCGCGCGCGTGGCGGACAGCGCCCGCGTCCAATGGGCCGTGACCGTCGCGCTCGCCCCGCTCACGGCGTACTGGTTCGGCCAGATTCCGCTGATCGGCCCATTCGCGAACGCCTTCGCGATTCCGTGGGTGAGCATGCTCGTCACGCCCACGGTCCTGACGAGCGCCGCCTTGCCCGCGCCGCTCGACGCGTACGCGCTGCACGCCGCGCATCGTTTCATCAGCGTGATGATGCAGGCGCTCGGCGCCTTCGCCGACCTGCCGGGCGCCGTGCTGCGCTTGCCGCAACCGGGCGCGTGGCCGCTCGTCTGCGCGGCGGTGGGCGTGGCCTGGTTGCTCGCGCCGCGCGGCTGGCCGCTGCGCTGGCTCGCCCCTTTCACATGGCTTCCGCTCGTGATCCCCGCGCCGGGCGGCCCGCCGCCGGGCGCGTTCCGGCTCACGGCGCTCGACATCGGGCAGGGCACCTCGGTGCTGGTCGAGACGGCGCACCACACGCTGCTGTTCGACGCGGGACCCGGTCCCGAGTCCACCCACGCGGGCGAGCGCATCGTCGTGCCGTATTTGCAGGCGCATGGCGTGCAACGGCTCGACACGCTGATGATCAGCCACGACGACTCCGATCATTCGGGCGGCGCGCCGGCCGTGCTCGATGCGATTCGCGTGGACACCTTTGTGGCGGGCATCGCGCGTGCCCATCCGTTGTGGGCGAAGGCGCAAGAGCAGGGCGCGCGGCGCGTGCAATGCGCGGCGGGGCAGCGCTGGCAATGGGACGGCGTGGGTTTCGAGGTGCTCTGGCCCGATCCGGGACCGCTCGCGGGCAAGCCGAACGGGCATTGCTGCGTGCTGCGCGTGACGAGCGCGGCGGAATTGCCGGATGGGCCGGACGCGCGCGGTGACGAACCCGCAGGCGAACCGGCAGGCGAACCCGTCACGGCGCTGATCGCCGCCGACATCGAAGCGAACGTCGAGCGCACGCTGCTCGCGCGCGCACCCGAACGGCTGCGCGCGCAGGTCCTAATCGTGCCGCACCACGGCAGCCGCACCTCGTCGACTGAACCGTTCCTCGATTCCGTTTGGCCGCTGGTCGCCGTATTTCAGGTAGGCTTCCTCAATCGATTTCATCACCCGAATCCGGGCGTGTACGCGCGTTATGCCGCGCGCCACATCGTGCTGGCGCGCAGCGACACGGATGGCGCCGTGCGTATCGAGGCGCGGGCGGGAGCGATCGGCGTGGAACGCTTTCGCGAGCACGCGCGGCGCTACTGGATGGATCCGCGCGCGCCCGACGTCAATTGATGCGGATTGATGTCGATTAACGTGTGGCACGGCGGTGATCGACTCGCGGCATCGGCAGAGAAAAAGCTCACGCCCCCGCCCAACGCGAAAAACACAACGCAAAAACAGAGAGACAGCGCGCCCTTGAAAAACGTCATTCACTTCTCGCACGCGAACGGCTTTCCGGCGTCCACGTACCGGACCTTCTTCGCGGAACTCGGCGACACCTACGAGCTGCGCCATATCGAGCGCATCGGGCACGACGCGCGCTTCCCGGTCACGCGCGACTGGCCGCATCTGGTCGAACAGCTCATCGACGATATCGGCCGCCGCTATGAAGAACCGGTGTGGCTCGTCGGGCATTCGCTCGGCGGCTATCTTTCGCTGATGGCGGCGCTCAGGAAGCCGCAATGGGTGCGGGGCGTGGTGATGCTCGACTCGCCCGTGATCGCGGGCTGGCGCAGCAGCCTGCTGCGCATGACGCAATGGACTGGGCTGGACGAACGGCTCTCGCCGGCCGCCGCCACGCGCAAGCGCCGCACGAGCTGGTCGAGCCGCGACGAGGCATGGCGCCACTTTCACTCGAAGCCCGCGTTCGCGCGCTGGGACGAGCGCGTGTTGTCCGACTATATCGACTTCGGCATGCCGCAAACTTCGCCCGACGGCACGCGCACGCTCGCGTTCGATCGGCAGATCGAATATCAGATCTATCGCACGTTGCCGCACACGTTGGGCGCGCGTCTCGTGCACGGGGCGCCGGTGCCGGTGAGCTTCATCGCGGGCACGCGCTCGCGCGAAGTGCGTCAGGTCGGTCTCGACGCCACGCGGCGGATCGCGGGCGAGCGTTTCGAGTGGATGGAAGGCAGCCATCTCTATCCGATGGAGCGGCCCATCGACACCGCGCGCGCCGTGCAACGCCTGCTTTACGCAATGGAAAACGGCGCCTGAGCGCGGCGCCCGTTGATCGCTCCGAATCTCGCTATCCCGTCGCGTCATTCGTCTGGCCAGCGTCTGGCCGGCATCGGGCCAGAAGGGCGGCTCGAGCGTGACCGGATCGCCCGCCCCGCACGCGCTGCGAGCCGCCGCCACGCGGCTCGATGAGCGCCTCCTGCCGGTATCGCAGGACCGAAGTCAAGCGCCATCGCACCTCGCGCAACGCGCGAGCAAAATTCAGGGTTAGCCCTTGCTTTCAGGTATAATCCGTTTTTCCCGCGAGCATTCAGCGATGACCAAATATGTTTTCGTCACCGGCGGCGTAGTTTCCTCCCTCGGCAAGGGTATTGCCGCCGCCTCCCTCGCCGCGATCCTCGAATCGCGCGGTCTCAAAGTCACCCTCCTCAAGCTCGATCCCTACATCAACGTCGACCCCGGCACGATGAGCCCGTTTCAACACGGCGAAGTGTTCGTAACGGAAGACGGAGCGGAAACCGACCTCGACCTCGGCCACTATGAGCGCTTCATCTCCACGAAGATGCGCAAGGCCAACAACTTCACCACGGGCCAGATCTACGAATCGGTGATCCGCAAGGAACGCCGCGGCGACTATCTGGGCAAGACCGTGCAGGTCATTCCGCACATCACGAACGAAATCCAGGCGTTCGTCGAGCGTGGCGCGGCCTCGGCCACCTGCGGCGAGCCCGACGTGGCGATCGTCGAAGTGGGCGGTACGGTGGGTGACATCGAATCGCTGCCGTTCCTCGAAGCCGCGCGTCAGATGAGCCTGCGCCTCGGCCGCAACAGCGCGTGCTTCGTGCACCTCACGCTGGTGCCGTTCATCGCCACGGCGGGCGAACTCAAGACCAAGCCCACGCAGCACAGCGTGCAGAAGCTGCGCGAAATCGGTATCTATCCGAACGTGCTGCTGTGCCGCGCCGACCGTCGCATTCCCGACGACGAGCGCGCCAAGATCTCGATGTTCTCGAACGTCCCCGAAGACGCCGTCATTTCGGTGTGGGACGCCGACAGCATCTACAAGATTCCGCAAATGCTGCACGATCAGGGTCTCGACTCGATCGTCTGCGACGAGCTGAAGCTCTCCGCCAAGCCGGCCGACCTGACCGTGTGGTCGCAAATGGTCGAGAAGCTCGAGCATCCGGAGCACGAAGTCACCATCGGCATGGTCGGCAAGTACGTCGACCTGACCGAGTCGTACAAGTCGCTCATCGAAGCGCTGCGCCATGCGTCGATCAAGACGTCGACCAAGGTCAACATCGAGTATCTCGATTCGGAGCAGATCGACGAACAGGGCGTGGACAGCCTCAAGCATCTCGACGCGATTCTCGTGCCGGGCGGTTTCGGCCGTCGCGGCACCGAAGGCAAGATCAAGGCCATCCAGTACGCTCGCGAAGCGAAGGTGCCGTATCTCGGCATCTGCCTCGGCATGCAGCTCGCGGTGATCGAATTCGCGCGCGACGTGGTGGGCCTGAAGCACGCGAACAGCACGGAATTCGATCCGGACACGCCCGACCGCGTGGTCGCGCTCATCACCGAATGGGCCGACCGCGAAGGCAAGGTCGAAAAGCGCAGCGAAGATTCGGACCTCGGCGGCACGATGCGGCTCGGTTCGCAGCGCTGCCCGATCAAGCCCGGCACGCTCGCATCGGAAATCTACGGCAAGGATGTGAACGAGCGTCACCGTCACCGTTATGAAGTCAATAACGGCTACGTGCCCAAGCTCGAAGCGGGCGGCCTTATCATCAGCGCCCGTACCCCGAGCGAAGACCTGCCGGAAATGATGGAACTGCCGCGCGAGATGCACCCGTGGTTCGTCGGCGTGCAGTTCCACCCGGAATTCACGTCCACGCCGCGTGACGGCCATCCGCTCTTCAAGGCGTATGTCGAAGCGGCGCTCGCGCACCAGCAGTCGCGCGCCGAGGAGAAAGCATGAACCTGTGCGGTTTCGAGATTGGTCTCGACAAGCCGTTCTTCCTGATCGCGGGCACCTGCGTCGTCGAGTCGGAGCAAATGACGATCGACGTCGCCGGCCGTCTCAAAGAGATCACGTCGAAGCTCGGCATTCCGTTCATCTACAAGTCGTCGTTCGACAAGGCGAACCGTTCGAGCGGCAAGTCGTTCCGCGGTCCGGGCATGGACGAAGGTCTGCGCATTCTTTCGGAAGTGAAGCGTCAGCTCGGCCTGCCCGTGCTCACCGACGTGCACACGGAAGAAGAGATCGAACCGGTCGCGGCGGTTGTGGACGTGCTGCAAACGCCCGCGTTCCTGTGCCGTCAGACCGACTTCATCCACGCTTGCGCGCGTTCGGGCAAGCCGGTGAACATCAAGAAAGGCCAGTTCCTCGCGCCGCACGACATGAAGAATGTGATCGACAAGGCGCGCAACGCGGCGCGTGAAGCGGGTCTTTCCGAAGACCGCTTCATGGCGTGCGAGCGCGGCGTCTCGTTCGGCTACAACAACCTGGTTTCGGACATGCGCTCGCTCGCCATCATGCGCGAGACCGCCGCGCCGGTCGTGTTCGACGCGACCCACTCGGTGCAGTTGCCGGGCGGGCAGGGCACCAGCTCGGGCGGCCAGCGCGAATTCGTGCCGGTGCTCGCGCGCGCGGCCGTGGCCACGGGCGTTTCGGGTCTCTTCATGGAGACGCACCCGAACCCCGCGGAAGCGAAATCCGACGGTCCGAACGCGGTGCCGCTCGGCCGCATGGCGGATCTGCTCGAAACGCTCGTGACGCTCGACCAGGCGGTCAAGCGCACGCCGTTCCTCGAGAACGACTTCAACTGAAGCTGTCATCCTGGTTGTACCCTGGGTAGTACCCATGCAGTACGCGCCGCTTCGGTTGCACGGGCGGCGCGATGGAGGAGCCGCGCGGTGGTGGGCAACTCCCGGGCAAGTCCGCGCGTCACGCGCACCGATGTCACGAAGCGGCATCGTCCCGTGCGTACCATGACTTGCACGCCGCGCATGATGTAGAAGGCAGCGTGGCAGCGCGTGGGTAGCCGTCGAACGGCAGCCCGGCGCGCTGCGACATGAACCCGACGACCGCGCTTTCCGTTCCCTGCGCGCCACGCGTTGCAGGCGACGACATCTCAGCCCGCGCGTGACCGGCCGCTCAGCGCCGGACAAGGGGCGAGGCGGGCAGCAGGGCAGGCGGCGCCGGTCGCGCAAGAATTACTGTCATTTCCTGAGGAAACCATGAGTGCAATCGTAGATATCATCGGTCGCGAGATCCTGGATTCGCGCGGCAATCCCACCGTCGAATGCGACGTGCTGCTCGAGTCGGGCACGATGGGCCGCGCGGCCGTGCCGTCGGGCGCGTCCACGGGCTCGCGCGAAGCGATCGAACTGCGCGACGGCGAAGCCGGCCGCTACAACGGCAAGGGCGTGCTCAAAGCCGTCGAGCACATCAACACCGAAATCTCCGAGGCGATCATGGGCCTCGACGCGTCGGAACAAGCCTTCCTCGACAAGACCCTGCTCGAGCTCGACGGCACCGACAACAAGTCGCGTCTCGGCGCGAACGCGATGCTGGCCGTCTCGATGGCCGTCGCGAAGGCCGCCGCTGAAGAAGCCGGCCTGCCGCTGTACCGCTACTTCGGCGGTTCGGGCGCGATGCAACTGCCCGTGCCGATGATGAACATCGTCAACGGCGGCGCGCACGCGAACAACAGCCTGGACATCCAGGAATTCATGATCGTGCCGGTGAGCCAGCCGACGTTCCGCGAAGCGCTGCGTTGCGGCGCGGAAATTTTCCACGCGCTCAAGAAGATCCTCTCGGATCGCGGCATGAGCACGGCCGTGGGCGACGAAGGCGGTTTCGCGCCGAACTTCGGCAGCAACGACGAATGCCTTTCGACGATCCTGCAAGCCATCGAGAAAGCCGGCTATCGCGCCGGTGAAGACGTGCTGCTCGCGCTCGACTGCGCGGCGAGCGAGTTCTACCACGACGGCAAGTACCAGCTCGCGGGCGAAGGCCTGCAACTGTCGTCGTCGGAATTCGCCGACTACCTCGCGACGCTGTGCGACAAGTTCCCGATCGTCTCGATCGAAGACGGCATGCACGAGTCGGACTGGGCCGGCTGGAAGCTGCTCACGGAAAAACTCGGCAAGAAGATCCAGCTCGTGGGCGACGACCTGTTCGTCACCAACACGCGCATCCTGAAGGAAGGCATCGAGAAGGGCATCGCCAACTCGATCCTCATCAAGATCAACCAGATCGGCACGCTGACGGAAACCTTCGCCGCCATCGAAATGGCCAAGCGCGCGGGCTACACGGCCGTGATCTCGCACCGCTCGGGCGAAACCGAAGACTCGACGATCGCGGACATCGCCGTCGGCCTGAACGCCGGTCAGATCAAGACCGGTTCGCTCTCGCGCAGCGACCGCATCTCGAAGTACAACCAGCTGCTGCGTATCGAGGAAGACCTCGGTGATATCGCCAGCTATCCGGGCAAGTCGGCGTTCTATAACCTCCGTTAAGCGGATCCGACGCCGGCAGCAGCCTTGCTGTCCCACTTCGTTCTTGTTCACCGCCGCCCTGCGTTTTAGCGCAGGGCGGCGTGTATTTATCCGGCACCTTTCATGCGGCTTGTCACTGTCGTCCTGATCATCCTGCTCGTGCTGATCCAGTATCCGCTCTGGTGGGGCCATGGGGGTTGGCTGCGCGTGCACGAACTGCAACAGCAGCTCGCGCAGCAGCAAAAGCAGAACGACGACGAAAAGCTGCGTAACGAGCGCATCGCGGGCGAGGTGCAGGATTTGCAGAACGGCACCTCGGCCGTCGAAGAACGCGCGCGCTACGAGATGGGCATGGTGAAGGACGGCGAGGTGTTCGTGCAGTTCGTTTCGCCGAACCAGCCGGCACCCGCGCCGAGCGTATCGTCGAACACGTCGACGCGCGGCGAGATGTCGGCGGCGCCGGTGCGCGTGGTGCCGAACCCGGTGTCGCGCGTGCCGGAGAAGAAGCACGGGCACGGCAAGGAAACGAAGAAGAAGGCGGGCTGAACGTCCGGTGCGACCGCGAGAGCGCGGGTTTCGCATCGACCATGAAAAAAGCGCGGCAGCGAGCCGCGCTTTTTTGTTTTCCGCGCCAGAATCGGCACGCCTCGCGCCTGATGGCGAAACGTCCTTACCAGCCCCAACCCCAACCGGGATAGCCGTAACCGACGCCCGTGCCCCAGCCGCTGCCCCAGCCGCCGCTGGAATAGCCGCCGTACACGGTCACGGGCGGCGCATAGGCGCGCGACCACGCCTGCGCGGCGGCCTCGGTGGCGATGGCCTGGTCTTGATCGGCGAGCACCTGACGGTCGATCGCGTCATAGCGCGCGCGTTGTTCGGGCGTGAGCGCGGGCGCCGTGGCGGTGGTGGCCGCGCCCGGCTGGTTGGGCGGCAGGCGGCTGTAGATGGGTGACGGACCCGGCGGGTCCATCGTGCAACCCGCGACGAACACGGCAGCCACCAGCACGCCCGCGCCGCGCGCCGCGGCATGCCACGAGGCCGTGCGCGGCGCGCGTTCGCGCGAGGCGATGGCGTGACATTGGTTGGGTTTCATCTTGTTCTCCCTCGTAGCGCGATCGTTGTGTGCCCGGCAGGCGCCTTCCCGAGCGGCGCGTACGAGTGACGCAACTCAGTGCTCCAACTCAGTGACGCCGTTCCTGCGCCGGGCTGACACCTTCTGAGAGCGCGTTCGCCGCGAAAAGTTGCGCCACATCGACCGGGTCGAATTCGTAGCGCTGATTGCAGTAGTCGCAGTGAATTTCCACGTGACCGCGTTCCTCGATCACGCTGTCGACTTCGTCGCGGCCGAGCATCTTGAGCATCGCGCCGACCTTCTCGCGCGAGCACGTGCACTGGAAGCGCGGCGTGGCCGGATCGAAGTGGCGCACGTTCTCTTGCCAGAACAGACGGCGGAACAGCGTGGCCGAATCCTGTTCGAGCATTTCCTCGCGCGTGAGGGTGCCGCCGAGCGTGCACACGCGTTCCCACGTGTCGGTGTCGTGTTCGCCTTGATGCGGCACGATACCGCCGTCGCCGGGCAGCTTTTGCAGCAGCATGCCGACCGCGCGCTCGTCGTTCGCGGCAAGCCACATGCGCGTGTCGAGTTGTTCGGAGTGATGCATGTAATGCTCGAGCACCGCCGCGATCGACTTGAGCGGGCCGTCCTCGCCGTTGAGCGGCACGATGCCCTGATACGGCTGCTGACCGGGCTGCTTGCTCGCCGGGTCGAGCGTGATCACGCAGCGGCCGTTGCCGCTCGGGTTCACGAGCTCGGCGAAGTTCAGGTCGTCGGCGATCGCGAGCGGGTTGTCGCCCGTGTATTCCTCTGCGAGCCGCGCGGTCCCGCGCATCGACAGATCCGAGCCGCACTGCACGACCAGCATCCTGACCGGGCCGTCGCCGAAGATCTGCATGATCAGCGTGCCGTCGAACTTGAGGTTCGCGGACAGCAGCGAGCACGCGGCCATCATCTCGCCAAGCACCTGCCGCACGGGTAGCGGATACTGGCGGCGCGTGAGCACTTCCTGCCACGTGTCGGTGAGCGAGACGATCTCGCCGCGCACCGGCGCGGCGCTGAACATGAATTTTTGCAGCTGGTCGTTCACAATCTTTTCCTTCATTTCGATCCTGGCGGCGCGGCCCGCGCGGCTTTCGGCGAGGGCTTCAGGCCCCGGAACCGATCAACCGATGCGCACGAGCTGCGCCTTGAAATATTCGCGACGTTCCGCATAACCGTCGGCATTGCGTTTGAGATTGGCGATGTCGGCCTCGGTCAGCTCGCGCACGACCTTGGCCGGCGCGCCGAGAATCAGCGAGTTGTCGGGGAACACCTTGCCTTCGGTGACCACCGCGCCCGCGCCAACCAGACAGTTGCGGCCGATCACCGCGCCATTCAAGACCACCGCCTGAATCCCGATCAGCGCGCCCGCCTTGACGGTGCAGCCGTGCAGCATGGCCTGGTGGCCGATCGTGACGTTTTCCTCGACCGTGAGCGGGCAGCCGGGGTCGGTGTGCAAAACCGCGCCTTCCTGGACATTGCTGCGCGCGCCGATGCGGATCGGCTCGTTGTCGCCGCGCAGCGTCGCGCCGAACCAGACGCTCGATTCCTCGGCCAGTTCGACCTTGCCGATGATGGTCGCGCTGTCGGCGACGAACACGCTTTCGTGAATGGTCGGGGCAGCTTCGCCAAGCTTGTAGATGGCCACGGTATTGCGTCTCCTTGTCCTGCGGATGGTTCCTGCGAGGGCGGCTGCTGCACGGTGCCCGAAGCTCCGAAGTCGCGGGCGTGCCCGGCGAGCGCGGCCCCGTGCAGCAGGTGAATCGCGTATTGTAAACGGTTGCCTGCCTGGTTCGCCGGGTGCCAACGCACGCAGCGGCCTGGCCATTGCGCTTTTTTCCGACGATGTCCCGATGATTCCGGTTCCTCAAGCGACACCAGTCGCCGTCTCTCCCGCGGTTTCCCCCGCCTCCGGCTGGCGCGCCGCCGCGCTCGACGCCCTGCGCGAGCAGGACCCGCGCGCCAAGGCCGAGGCCGTGCGCGCGTTGTACGCGCTCGCCCAGCATGCCGCGCCGGACTGGCAGCCCGCGCGCGCCCTGGCCGCGCCCGAAGGGCTGCCGGGGCGCCCGGCGCGTCCGCCGCTGGTCGAGCCGCGCGAGTTGAAGCGCCGCGCCATGAGCACGCCGCAAGGGCGTGTCGTGCTGCTGCACGCGCTCGCGCATATCGAGTTCAACGCGATCAATCTCGCGCTCGACGCGGTCTGGCGCTTTCCCGGCATGCCCGACGCCTTTTACGCCGACTGGCTCAAGGTCGCGGCGGAGGAGGCGTATCACTTTTCGCTGCTGGTCGCGCGCCTCGCCGACTATGGCCAGGCTTACGGCGATTTTCCGGCGCACAACGGCCTCTGGGAGATGTGCGAGCGCACCAGCGCCGACGTGCTCGCCCGCATGGCGCTCGTGCCGCGCGTGCTCGAAGCGCGCGGGCTCGACGCCTCGCCGCCAATCCGCGCGCGCCTCGAGCAGGCCGGCGATAACGCCTCGGCGGCGATTCTCGACATCATCCTGCGCGACGAAGTGGGGCACGTGCGCATCGGCAATCACTGGTTCCGCCATCTGTGCGATGCGCGTGGCGTGGACCCGCACGCCACGTGGCTCGCGCTCGCCGAGCAGTACCACGCGCCGCGCCTGCGCGGGCCATTCAACTTCGAGGCGCGCCGTTCGGCGGGCTTCGACGAAGCGGAGTTGAGCGCGCTCGCCGCGCAGGACGCGGCAGAGGCAAAGGCAGCGGGGGCGCCGTCGGAAGATCGCGCTGAGCGCTGAGTTGCGTGGCGCGTCGAGTCGCCGCGGGCGCATGCGCTTATGAACATGCCGTCGGCCGGTCGCCACGCCATCGCTACTTAATCGGCACGAATCGGCACGAATCGGCCAATCCCGCTGCGCATCGTCGCGATTCGCCGCGCATCGGCCGTCACTTGCTCCTATAATCGAACGATCATTCTTTTTTGCGGCAGCGCACATGAACCTTTCCCGATCCGAATTCGTCGACGTCAACGGCGTCCGTGTGCACGTGCGCCGCTGGGGCGCGCCCGATGCCCCCGCGCTCTTCATGCTGCACGGCTGGATGGACGTGGCGGCGTCGTTTCAGTTCGTCGTCGATGCGCTCGGCGACCGCTGGCAGGTGATCGCCCCCGATCTGCGCGGCTTCGGGCTCTCCGACTGGCCCGTCGCGCAAGGGCGCGCGAGCCACTACCTGTTCCACGACTATCTCGCCGATCTCGACGCGCTGCTCGCGCATTACGCGCCCGAGGGCGAAGTCGATCTCGTCGGCCACAGTCTCGGCGCGAATATCGTGTGTCTCTACGCGGGCGTGCGGCCCGAGCGGGTGCGCCGGGTGGTCGATCTCGAAGGCTTCGGCATGCCCGCGACCACGGCCCAGCAGGCGCCGCGCCGCGTGGCCGGCTGGCTCGACGAACTGCGTTCGCCGCCGCAGTTGCGCCCGTATCTGTCGCTCGAAGCCGTCGCCGCGCGCCTCGTGAAGACCAATCCGCGCCTGATCGAACCGCGTGCGCGCTTTCTCGCCGGGCATTGGTCGAAACCGGCGGCAGAGGGCGGTTATGTGCTGCTCGCCGATCCCGCGCACAAGATGCGCGGACCCTTGCTCTATCAGGCCGACGAGGTCATGGCGATCTGGTCGCAGGTGCGCGCGAAAGTGCTGCACGTGGAGGCGGCCGGCTCGGAAACGCTCGCGCGGCTGGCGGGCGCGGTGCCTGTCGGCGAGTTCAAGCGGCGCTTCGAGGCGTTCCCCGACTGGCGCGAGCGCGTGGTCGAAGGCGCGGGGCACATGGTGCATCACGATCAGCCCGAGGAAATCGCGCAGTTGATCGAGGCGTTCTGCGCCTGACTTCCGCACGCGGGACGTGGGGCGGCGGGCTCGGCCCGGTCAAACGGCCGCGCCGCGTTGCAGTAAAATGGACGCTTACTTCCCAGACGCCCGCAATGAACGCCGATCTCCACTGCCATTCCACCATCTCCGACGGCCAGCTCGCGCCGGCTGCCGTCGCGCAGCTCGCGAAACAGGGCGGGGTGGGGCTGTGGGCGCTCACCGATCACGACGAACTGGGCGGCCAGCGCGAAGCGCGCGCGACCGCCGAGGCGCTCGGCATGCGCTACGTGAGCGGCGTCGAGATTTCGGTCACGTGGGCGTCGCGCACGGTGCACATCGTCGGCCTCAACGTCGATCCCGACTGCGCGGCGCTCGCCGACGGTCTGGCGCGCACGCGCAATGGCCGCGCCGCCCGCGCGGAAGCGATCGGCGAACGTCTCGAGGAACTCGGCATTCCCGACGCCTACACGGGCGCGCTCGAGTACGTCTCGAACCCCGACCTGATCTCGCGCACGCACTTCGCGCGCTTTCTGGTGGAGTCGGGCCGCGCGAAAGACACGCAGGACGCGTTTTCCCGCTGGCTCGGCGACGGCAAGGCGGGCTACATCTCGCACCGCTGGGCCAAGCTCGCGGACGCGATCTCGTGGATCAAAACCGCGGGCGGCGAGGCGATCGTCGCGCATCCGGGCCGCTACGCCTACACGCAACTCGAATTCGACACGTTCTTCGGCGAATTCATCGACCTCGGCGGCAAGGCCATCGAAGTCGTCACGGGCAGCCACACGCCCGACCAGTACGGCGAGTACGCGGCCGTCGCGCGCCGCTTCGGCTTCGAGGCGTCGCGCGGCTCGGACTTCCACGCGCCGGGCCCGGACAGCATCGCGCCGGGCACGTTGCCGCCGCTGCCGTCCGATCTCAAGCCCGTTTGGGAGCGATGGCTGTAGGCCGCGCGCGGGTTTGACCTTCGCCGGCCGTTATCGCTCGCCGTCGTACCTCTCGCACGCGTTTGCAGGTTGCCGATTTCGACGTTGATACGGCGCACGCCGTTTGCGATGTTCGCGTATCGTCCTGGATCGCGCCGGGCGCGGAGCATTCGTCCCGGTTCGCATGCGTCTCGCGCTTTTCGTCCCGCGTTTTGTCCGGTTTCCCGTCCGGTTGTCGTGCGTCGTACCGTTTCGCATCGCGCTTCGCACCGCTCGCGCTCATTCGCACCGTTCGTACCCATTCGTCAGCTGATTACTGCCATGTCCCAGTTCTTTCGGCTTCACCCCGACAACCCGCAACCGCGCCTCGTCAAACAGGCCGTCGAGATCGTTCGCGACGGCGGCGTGATCGCGCTGCCGACCGATTCGAGCTATGCACTCGCCGCGCGCATCGACGATAAAAGCGCCGCCGAGCGTTTGCGCCGCATTCGCGGGCTCGACGAAAAGGCGCTGCTTTCGCTGATGGTGCGCGACCTGTCCGAACTCGCGAACTTCGCGATGGTCGACAATCGCCAGTACCGGCTCATCAAGTCGGTGACGCCGGGGCCGTATGTGTTCGTGCTGGTCGCGACCAAGGAAGTGCCGCGCCGCCTCTCGCATCCGTCGCGCAAGACGATCGGGCTGCGCGTGCCGGGCCATCCGATCCCGCTCGCGATACTCGAAGAACTGGGCGAGCCGCTGCTCGCCTCCACGCTGATCCTGCCGCCCGACACCGAACCGCTCAACGACCCCGAGGAGATTCGCGAACGCCTCGAAAAACAGGTCGATCTCGTGATCGACGGCGGCGCGTGCCCGTGCGAACCGTCGACGGTCATCGACCTCACGGGCGAGGAGCCGGTGCTCGTGCGCGCGGGGCGGGGCGCGCTGGCGCCGTTCGGTTTGACCGCGGAAGAAGCATGAAGCACCGCGCCGCAGATCCGGCGGCCGAACCGCAATCAGGCGCCGCGCGGCGCCGTGAAACAGCGCGCGGGCGAAATACCGGTAGCGCATTGATACAATAGCCCCCGCCATGGAAGCCAATCTCATTCAGACGATCGTCGTCTACGCGTTGCCCGTGATCTTCGCGATCACGTTGCACGAAGCCGCGCACGGTTACGTTGCGCGCCTGCTCGGTGACAACACGGCCTATGTGCTCGGCCGCGTGTCCTTCAACCCGATGCGCCATATCGACCCGATCGGCACGATCGCGATGCCGCTCGTGCTCTATTTCCTGACCAGCGGCGCGTTCGTGTTCGGCTATGCGAAGCCCGTGCCGATCGCCTTCGGCAACCTGCGCGATCCGCGCTGGGGCACGCTGTGGGTCGCGGCGGCGGGCCCGGCCTGCAACTTCGTGCAGGCGCTCGTGTGGGGCGTGTTCGGCGTGGCGCTGGCGGTGCTCGGCATCGACGAACCGTTCTTCACGCGCATGGCCGCGGCTGGCGTGGGCGTGAATCTCGTGCTGGGCGTGCTGAACCTCTTTCCGTTGCCGCCGCTCGACGGCGGCCGCGTGCTCGCGGCGCTGCTGCCCACCCGCGCCAGCATTGCGCTGTCGCGTCTCGAGCCCTATGGTTTCATCATCGTGATGGTCCTGCTCATGACGGGGGTCTTCACGCGATTCTGGCTGCGTCCGCTCGTGAGTCTAGGTTACGACGCGGTGACGGCCATTCTCACCCCCCTTGTGTCGCTTTTTTCATAAGTCGCTCTTTCCATAACATCATGTTCCCAGACCGTATCTTCTCCGGCATGCGGCCCACCGGGTCGCTGCACCTCGGCCACTATCACGGCGTGCTGAAAAACTGGGTGCGCCTGCAATCCGAGTATCCGTGCTTCTTCTGCGTGGTCGACTGGCATGCGCTCACCACGCACTACGAAACGCCGGATGTCATCGAGAAGAACGTCTGGGACGTGCTGATCGACTGGCTCGCGTCGGGCATCGACCCGAACCAGGCCACGCTGTTCATCCAGAGTCGCGTGCCCGAACACGCCGAACTCGCGCTCCTGCTCGGTATGAGCACGCCGCTCAGTTGGCTCGAGCGCGTGCCCACGTACAAGGAGCAGATCGAGAAGCTGCGCGACAAGGACCTCGGCACCTACGGCTTCCTCGGCTACCCCGTGCTGATGGCGGCGGACATTCTGCTGTACCGCGCCTCGCTCGTGCCGGTTGGCGAAGATCAGGTGCCGCACGTGGAAATGGCGCGCGAAATGGCGCGCCGCTTCAACTACATGTACGGCCGCGAACCGGGCTTCGAGGAAAAGGCCAACGAAGCCGCGAAGAAGCTCGGCGGCAAGCGCTCGAAGCTCTATCACGAGCTGCGCAACGCGTATCAGCAGGAAGGTAACGACGAGGCGCTCGAACAGGCGCGCGCGATGTTGTCGGAGTCGCAAAGCCTGTCGATGAGCGACCGCGAGCGCCTGTTCGGCTATCTCGAAGGCTCGCGCAAGATCATCCTGCCGGAGCCGCAGGTGCTCCTGACGGAAGCGTCGCGCATGCCGGGTCTCGACGGCCAGAAGATGTCGAAGTCGTACGGCAACACGATCGCGCTGCGCGAAGACGCGCAATCGATCGAAAAGAAGGTCCGCACGATGCCGACCGACCCGGCGCGCGTGCGCCGCACCGATCCGGGCGACCCGGACAAGTGCCCGGTGTGGCAGTTGCATCAGGTCTACACCGACGAACAGACGCACGAGTGGGTGCAGAAGGGCTGCCGCTCGGCGGGCATCGGCTGTCTGGAATGCAAGCAGCCGGTCATCGAAGGCATCCTGCGCGAACAGCAGCCGATGCTCGAACGCGCGCAGAAGTACATGGACGATCCGTCGCTGCTGCGCGCGATCGTTGCGGACGGTTGCGATCGCGCACGCAAGTACGCGACCGAAACCATGCGCGACGTGCGCGAGGCGATGGGCCTTTCGTACAACTGATCGCGCATGACCGAACGCATGACGACGTCCACGCATGCCGGCATGGCCGAGCCGTCGAAATGGGTGCGCCGCTGGGCGCACCTGATCGCGCCCGGCGGCACGGTGCTCGACGTCGCGTGCGGTTCGGGGCGCCACGCGCGCTGGCTGGCGGAGCGCGGGCATCCGGTGGCGGCGCTCGATCGCGACGTGGCCGCGCTGGCGAGCTTGCGCGAAGTGCCGAACATCGCGCCGCTCGAATGCGATCTGGAAGGCGCGCCCTGGCCGCTCGCCGCCGATGCGCGATTCGCGGCCGTCGTCGTCACGAATTATCTGCATCGGCCGCTCATGCCGCGCCTGATCGACGCGCTCGCGCCCGGCGGCGTGCTCATCTACGAAACCTTCGCGCAAGGCAACGAAAGCGTGGGCAAACCGTCGAATCCGGCGTTCTTGCTGGCGCCCGGCGAATTGCTGGCGGTCTGTACGCCCGCGCTGCGCGTGATTGCCTATCAGGACGGATTTCTCCCGCAACCGCGTGAGGCGTATATTCAGCGCATCTGCGCGGTCCGGGAAAAATTGACCGAAGGCGGCGGCGAAAGAGCCGGTAACGTAACGGGTACTCAGGTCCTACCCCTGGCGCGTTACGATCTGACCGGCTAATCCGCTACAATCGCGGTTTAACCGACTCATTTTCTGGCGTTTCATGGCTAACGGCACTCAGGACGGCATCACGCTGCGCGGCAGTATTCCCGCGATCGTCACCCCCATGCACGAAGACGGCAGTCTCGATCTGCCGGCATTTCGCAAACTGATCGACTGGCACGTCGCGGAAGGGACGGATGCGATCGTCGTGGTCGGCACGAGCGGCGAGTCCGCCACGCTCGACGTCGAAGAACACATCCTGATGGTGAAGACCGCGGTGGAGCAGGCCGCGGGCCGTTTGCCGATCATCGCCGGTGCGGGCGGCAATTCCACGGCGGAAGCCATCGAACTCACGAAGCACGCGAAGAGCGTGGGCGCGCAGGCGTCCCTGCAGGTCGTGCCCTATTACAACAAGCCGACCCAGGAAGGCATGTACCGTCATTTCGCGAAAATCGCGGAAGACGTGGACCTGCCCGTGATTCTGTACAACGTGCCGGGCCGCACAGTCGCCGATATGACCAACGAGACCATCCTGCGTCTCGCGGGCGTGCCGGGCATCGTGGGCGTGAAGGAAGCCACGGGCAACATCGACCGCGCCGCGCACCTCATCAAGCACGCGCCGGAAGGCTTCAAGATCTTCAGCGGCGACGATCCCACCGCGATCGCGCTCATGCTGCTCGGCGGCCACGGCAATATTTCGGTGACCGCGAACGTCGCGCCGCGCCAGATGAGCGACCTCTGCAAGGCGGCGCTCGCAGGCGACGCGAAAACGGCGCGCGAGATCCATCTCAAGCTGCTCGCGCTCCACAAGAACCTGTTCATCGAATCGAACCCGATTCCGGTGAAGTGGGCGCTGCAGGAACTCGGCCGCATCGAGGGTGGCATTCGTTTGCCGCTGACGCCGCTCGACGCGCGCTATCACGACGTGGTGCGCGCCGCGCTGCGCGAAGCCGGTTTGGCGGGCTGATCCTTCAGCCGCCGTCCGTTTTTTTAACCGCTGCCGCCATCGCCCAACCGCTGACAGACCACCGACAGACTTCTGGCAGATCTAGGCTTAGCGTTCCCGTATCACGAAGGTCCACATGAAACGTTCCGCTCTTTCCCTCCACGCAACCCGCATGGCGGTGCTGGCGCTCGCACTTGGCTCGCTCGCAGGCTGCGAGTCGCTGAACGACATGTTCGCGTCGGATCGCGTCAACTACAAGGACACGCCGAGCGCGCCGCCGCTCGCGGTGCCGCAGGATCTGTCGTCGGCGCCCGGCGACCAGAAGTATGTCGCGCCGCCGCCCACGGCCACGCTCGGCGGCGCCACGCAGCGCACCGTCACGGCCGCCGGCAACGCCACGCTGGGCGTGCCGAACACGCAAGATCCGCTCGGTATGCACGTCGAGCGTGACGGCGACCGCCGCTGGCTCGTGATCGACGGCCGCGTGCCCGCCGACGTCTGGCCGCAACTCCAGGAATTCTGGACGAGCAACGGCTTCACGCTCGCGACCGACTCGCCGGAAACCGGCATCATGACGACGAACTGGGCCGAAAACCGCGCCAACATTCCGGACGACTGGTTCCGCCGCACGATTGGCCGCGTGATCGACTTCGCGTACTCGTCGGGTACGCGCGACCGCTTCCGCACGCTGGTTTCGCGCGGCCCGGACGGCCAGACCGACATCTCCGTCACGCATAGCGCGATGGAAGAAGTGCTCACGGGCCAGGACAAGACCGGTTCGAAGTGGGTCGAGCGTCCGCGCGACCCGGCGCTCGAAGCCGCGTTCCTCTCGAAGATCATGCAGAAGTTCGGCCTGACCGACGCGCAGTCGAAGCAACTGCTGACGGACGCCCGTCCGTCGTCGTCGGCCGCCAAGGTCGCCGCGGGTCCGGACGGCACGACGCTCGATCTGCCGGAAGCGTTCGATACCGCCTGGCTGCGTGTCGGTCTCGCGCTCGATCGCACCAACTTCACGGTCGACAACCGCGATCGCCAGAAGGGCATCTACTACGTGCGTTACGCCGACTCGATGAAGGAACTGAAGGGCGACGGCCTGCTCGGCAAGCTCTTCTACAACCCGAAGAAGGCGACCAACGAGCAGGGCCCGGAATTCCTCGTCGCGGTGCGTTCGACGAGCAATGCGCAGACGCAGGTGGCGGTGGTCAACCAGAACGGTCAGATCGACACGTCGTCGGACGCGCAGCGTATCGTTTCGGCGCTCCACGCGCAGTTGAACTAACGCCGTGCGATTCGCGAGCCTCGGCAGCGGCAGCGAAGGCAACGCACTGGTCGTAGAAGCAGACGGCGGCGCGACGCTCACGCGCGTGCTGCTCGACTGCGGTTTCTCAGCGAAGGAAGTCGAGCGGCGCCTCGCGCGCGCGGGTCTCGCCGCCGACTCCCTCAGCGCGATTCTCATCACCCACGAACATAGCGACCACATCGGCAGCGCGCTCACGCTGGCGCGCCGCTGGTCCATTCCGCTCTATATGAGCTGGGGCACGGCGCAAGCCGTGGGCGCCGACGACGCCGGCGTCGATCTCCACGTGCTGTGGGGCGACGAAACGGTGGAAATCGGTGCGTTGGGCGTGCTGCCGTACACCGTGCCGCACGACGCCCGCGAGCCCTTGCAGTACGTGTTCAGCGACGGCGCGAGCCGGCTGGGCGTGCTGACCGACGTCGGCGAATCCACGCCCCACATCGGCACCGTGCTGGGCGGCTGCGACGCGCTCGTGCTCGAATGCAATCACGATCTGGCGATGCTGGCGGCGAGCCGCTATCCGCCGTCGCTCAAGGCGCGTATCGGCGGTTCGCACGGGCATCTGAACAACGGCGCGGCGGCGGACATTCTCGAAGGGCTCGATCGTACGAAGCTGCGGCATCTGGTGGCTGCGCATCTGAGCCAGCAGAACAACACGCCCGAACTCGCGCGCGAGGCGATGGCCGGCGTGCTCGGCAATGCGATCACGGAAATCGCGGTGGCGACGCAGGAAGACGGTTTCGACTGGATCCTGCTCTGAGCGCCACGCGCACCGCGTGCCCGATCGGCGGACGAAAAAAAACCCATGACGCAGGTCATGGGCTTTTTGCTTTGGGGCGTGCGCTGAACGCCGGGTTGGCGTTCGGCGCCCGGCGCAAGCTTTAGTTACGATTGCCGCCGAAGATGCCGAGGATCGCCAGCAGGTTCGTGAACACGTTGTAGAGGTCCAGATAAATGGCGAGCGTGGCCGAGATGTAGTTCGTCTCGCCGCCGTTCACGACGCGCTGGACGTCGAACAGCATGTAAGCCGAGAAGATCACGATGGCGAGCACGGACACCGTGAGCATCAGCGCGGGCAGATGCAGGAAAATGTTCGCGACGCTGGCGAGCAGCAGCACGACCACGCCCATGAACAGCCACTTGCCGAGGCCGGAGAAGTCACGTTTGCTGACCGTGGCGATCGTGGCCATGGCGGCGAAAATCACGCCGGTGCCGCCGAAAGCGAGCATGATGAGCGACGGGCCGTTCGAGAAGCCGAGGATGAACGACAGCAGACGCGACAGCATCAGGCCCATGAAGAACGTGAAGCCGAGCAGGACGAACACGCCGGCCGAACTGTTCTTGGTGCGCTCGATGGCGAACATGAAGCCGAAAGCGATGGCGAAGAACGCCAGCAGGCTCATGGCCGGGCTGGTGGCCGCGAAGAGCGAGAAGCCCGTTGCGACGCCCACCCACGCGCCGAGCACCGTCGGCACCATCGAAAGCGCGAGCAGCCAGTAGGTGTTGCGCAGTACGCGGTTGCGGGTCTCGACCGAGGTGACGGTGCCGCCGCGGCCGAAGTTGTAGGGATACTCGTTCATGCTTTCTCCTTGCGTGAGACGCGTGGTTGGCGGCGCGCGCAAGATACGCGGGCCGCTTACTCGTAAGATACGTGCGGCGACCGGGAGTTTCAACGGGTTGCCACACGGTTTGCGTTATGTTCTGGCAGCGTATTCCGCCATTCTTAAGCCTGGCTGAAAGGTGCGGCCGGCGAACCGCGGCCGGCAAGGCGCGGCTGCGGGCGCCACCAGCCTGGCTTTTGCGCCCCGGCTTTTGCGCCCCGGCTTTTGCGCCCCGCAAGGCAGGCGCGGAGAAGGCGAAATGACGCGATGCGACTCCCCGGATCTGATCCGCCAATCTGCTTTGCAGACCAAAGAGGGTTCAATCGCAATCATACATGGGAACATGCTACAATAGCGGATTCATTTGAATCTGTAACCTCTTAATTTCTTGGAGTTTTTATGGCGATCGAACGCACCCTGTCGATTATCAAGCCGGACGCAGTGGCAAAGAACGTGATCGGTCAGATCTACAGCCGCTTCGAAAACGCTGGCCTGAAGATCGTGGCTTCGCGCATGGTCCAACTCTCGCGCGCCGACGCAGAGAAGTTCTATGCTGTTCACGCTGAGCGTCCGTTCTTCAAGGACCTCGTCGACTTCATGATCTCGGGTCCGGTCGTGATCCAGGCGCTGGAAGGCGAAAACGCCATCCTGAAGCACCGCGACCTGATGGGCGCAACGGATCCGAAGAAGGCGGAAAAGGGCACGATCCGCGCTGACTTCGCCGACAGCATCGACGCGAACGCCGTTCACGGTTCGGATGCAGCGGAAACGGCACGCGTTGAAATCGCGTTCTTCTTCCCGGAAGTCAACGTTTACTCGCGTTAATTCAACGCGCGTATTCGGCAGGTCAAAGTAGCATAGGGTCGCGAACGGCGACGACGTCCACTGTCCGGTACCAGGTTTTGCGGAATCGGGTGGTGGACGCGCTCTCGCACTGAAATGGCAGGATTCGACATGACGAGCAGTTCCACCGTCAACCTTCTCGATCTCGACGCCCAAGGGCTCGTCGCTTATTGCGAAAGCCTGGGCGAGAAGCCGTTTCGCGCCAAACAGCTTCAGCGCTGGATCCATCAATACAATGCCGCCGACTTCGACGGCATGACGGATCTGGCCAAATCGCTGCGCGAAAAGCTCAAAGGGCGCGCCGTCATCGGCATGCCGGGCATCGTCAGCGACAACGTCTCGTCCGACGGCACACGCAAGTGGCTCGTCGACATGGGCAACGGCAATGCCGTCGAAACCGTGTTCATCCCCGAAGAAACGCGCGGCACGCTGTGTGTGTCGTCGCAGGCGGGATGTGCGGTCAACTGCCGGTTTTGTTCGACCGGCAAGCAAGGTTTCTCACGCAATCTCACCACCGCTGAAATCATCGGTCAGCTGCGCATGGCGGAATTCGCCTTGCGCGCGTCGTTGCGCGGCGAGGAAGGCGGTCGCGCCAATGGCGGCGACGGCAAGGGCGAGCGCGTCATCACGAACGTCGTGATGATGGGCATGGGCGAGCCGCTGCTGAATTACGACGCGGTCGTGCCGGCCATGCGCCTGATGCTCGACGACAACGCGTACGGCCTGTCGCGCCGGCGCGTGACGCTGTCCACCTCGGGCGTCGTGCCCATGATGGACCGTCTCGGCGCGGAATTGCCGGTGGCGCTCGCGGTCTCGCTGCACGCGCCGAACGACGCGCTGCGCGACGAACTCGTGCCGCTCAACCGCAAATATCCGCTGCGCGAACTGATGGCGGCGTGCCAGCGTTATCTGGAAGTCGCGCCGCGCGATTTCATCACATTCGAGTACTGCATGCTCGACGGCGTCAACGACACGGAGAAGCATGCGCGCGAGTTGCTCGCGGTCACGCGCGACGTGCCGTGCAAGTTCAATCTGATCCCGTTCAATCCGTTCCCCGAGTCGGGCCTGCTGCGCTCGAAATCGGACCAGATCAAGCGGTTCGCGCAGATCCTGATGGATGCGGGCGTCGTCACGACGGTGCGCAAGACGCGCGGCGACGACATCGACGCCGCTTGCGGTCAGCTCGCCGGCGAAGTGAAAGACCGCACGCGGCTCGCCGAGCGCATGGGCCGCGCGGCAGGCAAGATCATCGAAGTTCGGCCGGTTTGACGCGGCCGTGGACAGCCGGCGCGCACGGGGCGGGCGCGCTGCAACTCGCGCGTCTCGCAGCGAGGTTTCGTATCAAGGCGCAGTATTGAAGCGTAACGTTGCAGAAGCGATCGGAAGCGGCAGACAGGCCGCGCATTTGTTATAAACGGTCTGCGAACCGGGGCGAACAGGGGTTGGCGCGCGCATGACGCCGCGACCCGCCGGTTCCAGGATGGAAAAGAATCGACGCAAGGACTTTGGGATGAGCGAGCCGCAGCACCCTTTCGGGACAGACGGAACTGACAGCAACGCAGGACGTGCGGCGCAGGGCGCGACGCCGTCGCCGGTGCAGGCCGTGCCCGACACGCTGGCCGCGGCCGGCGCGCGTCTCGCGCAGTTGCGCCAGGCCAAGGGCTGGGCGGTCGAGGACGTATCGGCGCGGCTCAAGGTCTCGGTGGCCAAGCTGCGCGAGCTGGAGGCCGGCGACATTAGCCATCTGCCCGACGCGACGTTCGCGGCCGGCGTGGTGCGCGCTTACGCCAAGCTGCTCGGCGCCGACCCCGCGCCGTTCGCGCAGGCGCTGCGTCGCGAAACCGGCGTGGCGCAACCCGATTTGTCGATGCCGGCCTCGTCGGGGTCGGATCTGCCGCGCGGGCGCGTGTCGCTCTCGCTGGGCGGCGGTGGCGCGCGTGCGCCGCGCCGTCGTGCTTCGTGGCTGTGGGGGATCGGCATCGTCGTGATCGCCGTTATCGTCATTTCGATGTGGCATACGAACAGCGGCGAGTCGTCGGCGTGGTTCTCGCGGCTGAAGGCGATGGCCAACGGCGCGAGCACGCAGTCGGGCACGCCGTCCAACGTCACGCAGGGCGAAGCCACCGGCTCGGATGGCGCCTCGGCCGCGCCGGGCACGGAGCCGGCGAATAGCGGCGCGGGCAACGGCGCTAACGCCACGGTGGATCAGTCGGTGGCGCAGCAACTCGCCGCGCCGCAGCCCGCGAGCGCGGCACCGGTTGCGGCTGTCGCGGCAGCGAAGCCTGCCAGCGCAACGGTGGCAACGCCTGCGAGCGCGACGGCAGCGGCGCAGGCTGCCTCGGCGGCGAGCGCGGTGGCGGCGCCGGGTGCTTCGACCTTCGCGATCCACGCGACGCAGGATACGTGGGTGAGCGTGCGCCAGAAGGACGGCAAGGAAGTGTTCTCCGGTCTCGTCCATGGTAACGACGCGCGCGAAATCAGCGGTGTCGAGCCGCTGAAGGTCACGGTGGGCAACAAGGCCGGTATCGAGTCGATGACGATCAACGGCCAGCCGGTCGATCCGTCGAAGTACGCTTCGGCGCGCGGTAACGTCGCGCGCTTCGTGCTGCCTTGATGACGGCGTTGATAACGGCGGCAAGGCCGTTCGCGTCCGGCGCGGTGCCGGGCAGCGGGTACTGAACAACGATATGGCACGCGTCGCGGCTGGCGAATCCGGCCGCGACGCTTTTTCAATTCATGCCGCGTCCCGCGGGTTCATCGAGATCGGTGAGCCGCGCGGCGCGCGTGAGGCGTAAATGGGTTTTTCGATGCAAAGCGAAACGCAATCCCCGTCCAGCAACAGTCAGATTGTCTCGAACGAGCCGATCCTCGGCGGCCATGCGCCGCGCCGCAAGTCGCACGGCGTGCACGTGCGCTGGGGCGGCCAGCTGGTGACGATCGGTGGCGACGCGCCGGTGCGCGTGCAGTCGATGACCAACACCGACACGGCTGACGCCATCGGCACGGCCATCCAGATCAAGGAACTCGCGCAGGCCGGTTCGGAGCTGGTGCGTATCACGGTCAACACGCCGGAAGCGGCCGCCGCCGTACCGCATATCCGCGAGCAACTCGACCGTATGGGCGTGATGGTGCCGCTCGTCGGCGACTTCCATTACAACGGTCACTTGCTGCTGCGCGATCATCCCGCCTGCGCCGAGTCGCTCTCGAAGTACCGGATCAATCCGGGCAACGTGGGTCAGGGCGCGAAGCGCGACACGCAGTACGCGCAGATGATCGAAGCCGCGATCAAGTACGACAAGCCGGTGCGTATCGGCGTGAACTGGGGCAGTCTCGACCAGGACCTGCTCGCGCGCATGATGGACGAGAACGCCTCGCGCGCGGTGCCGTGGGAAGCGCAAAGCGTCATGTACGAAGCGCTGATCCAGTCGGCGATCGGCTCGGCGGAACGCGCGGTCGAACTCGGCCTCGGCCGCGACAAGATCATCCTGTCGTGCAAGGTGAGCGGCGTGCAGGATCTGATCGCCGTGTACCAGCAGCTCGCGAAGCGTTGCGATTTCGCGTTGCACCTGGGCCTCACCGAAGCGGGCATGGGTTCGAAGGGCATCGTCGCTTCGACGGCGGCGCTTTCGGTGCTGCTGCAACAGGGTATCGGCGACACCATCCGCATTTCGCTCACGCCGGAACCGGGCGCGCCGCGCACGGGCGAAGTCGTCGTCGGCCAGGAAATCCTGCAGACGATGGGCCTGCGTTCGTTCACGCCCATGGTGATCGCGTGCCCCGGCTGCGGCCGCACGACCAGCACGCTGTTCCAGGAACTCGCTTCGCAGATCCAGAACTACCTGCGCGCGCAAATGCCGCTGTGGCGCGACGACTATCCGGGCGTGGAAACGATGAACGTCGCCGTGATGGGCTGCATCGTGAACGGTCCCGGCGAGTCGAAGCACGCGAACATCGGCATCAGCTTGCCGGGCTCGGGCGAGAACCCGGCGGCGCCGGTGTTCATCGACGGCGAAAAGGTGAAGACGCTGCGCGGCGAGCGCATCGCCGAAGAGTTCCAGCAGATCGTGAGCGACTACGTCGCGCGCAAGTACGGCAAGGCCGAAGTCGTCAACTGAGCCACGACCCGAGCCGCGCGCCGTTCGCGGCCGCCGTGCTGACCATTCTCGAAATTTCGCGCAAACTCGCAACGCAATGACTGAACAGAAAAGAAAGCCCGAAAAACTCACGGGCGTGAAGGGCATGAACGACATCCTGCCGCAGGAGGCGGGACTGTGGGAATTCTTCGAAACCACGGTGAAGTCGATGCTGCGTTCGTACGGATACCAGAACATCCGCACGCCGATCGTCGAGCACACGCAGTTGTTCACGCGCGGCATCGGCGAGGTGACCGACATCGTCGAGAAGGAGATGTACAGCTTCACCGACGCGCTCAACGGCGAGCATCTCACGCTGCGCCCGGAAAATACGGCGGCGGTGGTGCGCGCCTCGATCGAGCACAACATGCTGTACGACGGCCCGAAGCGCCTGTGGTACGTGGGCCCGATGTTCCGCCACGAGCGTCCGCAGCGCGGCCGTTATCGCCAGTTCCACCAGGTTGGCGTGGAAGCGCTCGGCTTCGCGGGCCCGGATGCCGACGCCGAAATCATTCTGATGTGCCAGCGTCTCTGGGACGATCTCGGTTTGACCGGTATCAAGCTCGAGATCAATTCGCTGGGTCTGGCCGAAGAGCGCGCGGCGCATCGCGTCGAGCTCATCAAGTACCTCGAGCAGCACGTGGACAAGCTCGATGAAGACGGCAAGCGCCGCCTTTACACGAATCCGCTGCGCGTGCTCGACACGAAGAACCCCGCGCTGCAGGAAATCGCCGAGCAGGCGCCGAAGCTGATCGACTTCCTCGGCGAGGAATCGAAGGCGCACTTCGAAGGGCTGCAGCGCATCCTGAAGGCGAACAACATTCCCTTCAAGATCAATCCGCGTCTGGTGCGCGGTCTCGATTACTACAATCTGACCGTGTTCGAATGGATCACGGACAAGCTCGGCGCGCAGGGCACCGTCGCGGCCGGCGGCCGTTACGATCCGCTCATCGAGCAACTGGGCGGCAAGCCCACGGCCGCGTGCGGCTGGGCGATGGGCGTCGAGCGCATTCTCGAACTGCTCAAGGAAGAAGACCTCGTGCCGGAAGACGACGGCTGCGACGTGTACGTGGTCCATCAGGGCGAAACGGCGCGCGAGCAGGCGTTCATCGTGGCCGAGCGCCTGCGCGACACGGGTCTCGACGTGATCCTGCATTGCAGCGCCGACGGTCAAACGGCCAGCTTCAAGTCGCAGATGAAGCGTGCGGATGCGAGCGGCGCAGCCTTCGCCGTGGTGCTCGGCGAAGACGAAATCGCCAACGGCACGGTGGGCATAAAGGCGTTGCGCGGCTCGGCCGCCGAGGCCCGCAGCGAACAGCAAACGGTCGCGTTCGAGGACTTGACCGAATATCTGATCAATGCGATGGTTGCATCCGCCGAAGACGGCGACGACTGATCGGGCCAGACCGCAACCCCGAAACGGCGCGCCCGAGGCAACGGATTTGGCACTCGCGGCGCGTCCGACGACAGGCTTCAGAATAAACAAGGAATCGCTACGCGATGAGTTATCACGACGAACAGGAATCGATCGAGAGCGTCAAGGCATGGTGGGCACAGTGGGGTAACGCCACCACGTGGCTCGTGCTGATCGTTCTGGTCGCGCTCGCCGCGTGGAACGGCTGGAACTTCTGGCAGCGCCGTCAGGCCGCCGAGGCCGCTGTGCTCTACGATCAGGTGCAGCAGGCCGTCAACGGCAGCGACAAGGCGATGCTCACGCGCGTCGCGACCGACATGGAAGACCGTTTCGGCGGCACGGCCTACGCGCAGATGACCGCGCTTTCGGTCGCCAAGGCGCTCTATATGGCGGGCGATGGCGCTAGCGCGAAGGCGCAGTTGCAATGGGCCGCCGACCACGCCAAGGACGACGAATTCCGCCAGGTCGCGAAGCTGCGTCTCGCTTCGCTGCTGCTCGACGAAAAGGCTTACGACCAGGGCCTCGCGCTGATTCCGCAGCCGGACTCCGGTCCGTTCAAGGGCGTCGTGGCCGACGGCCGCGGCGATCTGCTCGCGGCTGCCGGCAAGCGCGACGACGCGCGTGCGGCGTACAAGCTCGCGCTCGACAGCCTGCCGAAAAGCGACGCTTCCCAGCGCCAGCTCGTTCAGTTCAAGCTGGACGCGCTGGGCGGCTGACCGGCATCGTGGCGGGGCGGCGCTGCGCCGGCCCGCGTCGTACCCGGTCTGACCGCCGTCGACCGCGCTTCACCGGCATGATCCTGCCCGAGGCGCGCGACGCTGCGAACCCAATTCAATCACTTTCAATCTTGCTTCGTTCTCCGATGAATCTGCTGAAACGAACCGTTGTGCCCGTCGCTTGCGCGATGACCGTCCTGGCTCTCGCAGCCTGCTCATCGACGAAAGACGAGCGCCGCGTGCCGGTGCCGCTGACCGAATTCAAGCCGGCGCTGGACGTCCAGCAGGTCTGGAAGGCGAGCGTCGGCAAGGCCGGCCGCTACCTGTTCTCGCCGGTCGCCGTGGGCGACGCCGTCTACGCCGCGGGCGCGAACGGCTCGGTCGCGAAGATCGACGCAGCCTCGGGCAAGGAAGTCTGGAGCGTCAAGCTCAAGGACGACCTCTCGGCGGGTGTGGGCAGCGACGGCAATCTCACGGCCGTGGGCGGCCTGAAGGGCGACGTCTACGTGCTCGACGCGAACGGCAAGCTCTCGTGGCAAGCCAAGGCGCCCGGCGAAATCATCTCGCCGCCGCTGGTCGGCAACGGCCTCGTGATCGTGCGCACCATCGACGGTCAGATCGTCGCGTTCAACGGGCAGACCGGCGAGCAGAAGTGGACCTACCGCAATCGTGCGGTGCCGCTGAACCTGCGCGTGTCGGCCGGCATGACCTTCGCGGGCGATCAGGCGGTGCTCGCGGGCTTCCCCGGCGGCACGTTCGTGGCGATCAACCTGCAAAGCGGCGACGCCTTCTGGGAAACGCCGGTGTCGTATCCGAAGGGCGTAACGGAAGTCGAGCGCATCAACGACGTGAGCGGTCCGCCCACGCTCGTCGGCGCGACCACTTGCGCGGTGACGTTCCAGGGCCAGCTTGGCTGCTTCGACGCGAATTCGGGCCGCGCGATGTGGGAAAAGCCGTTCTCGAGCACGAGCGGCGTCGCGCAGGACGAAACCACGGTGGTGGGCGGCGACGACTGGTCGGTGGTGAAGGCCTACAACGTCTCGACCGGCCAACCGGCCTGGACGAACGACAAGCTCAAGAGCCGCGACGTCAGCGTGCCGGCCGTGCTCGGCCACGCCGTGGTGATGGGTGACTATCAAGGCTACGTGCATTTCCTTTCGCTCGACGACGGCAGCTTCGTCTCGCGCGTGAAGACCGACGGCAGCCCGATCACGGCGGCGCCGGTGCTCGCGGGCAATACGCTCGTCGTGCAGACGAAGGACGGCGACCTGTACGGTCTGCGTCCGCGCTAAGTTTCAAAACGCGGTTTCACACCCTTGCCGCAGGGCGCTCGAAGCGCCCCGGCGTAACAAGGATACGACCCGCGACTGCTTGAAGCGGGTGGCGGAGCCAGACGGTTCCGCCGCCCGATCCGAAGGCCGGCTCCAGCCGGCCGCGCGCATTTTGGGATGCCACGATGCGCGACCCACCCGGGTCCGCGAGGTCGGTCTGCCATGTCTGCTTCGCAATGCGTCGGTATCGGCATGGATCCGGGCACGCCAGCGCGCGAGAGGCGCGAAGCGCCGGTTCCGGCCGCCGCCGTCGCGGCTCGGGCCCACGGCCCGGTTTTGACGACCGAATCGTGATAATTTGCAACTCATGCAGCCCTGCACGCGCGGGGCGTGCCGCGCAGCGCGCCGGACCTCCCGGCGCCGCGCCTTAACGTAGAAAAAATCAGATGAAACCCGTAATCGCCCTCGTCGGGCGCCCCAATGTGGGGAAATCCACGCTGTTCAACCGGCTCACGCGTTCGCGCGATGCGCTGGTGGCCGACCTGCCTGGCCTCACGCGCGACCGTCACTACGGCGAAGGGCGCACGGGCGACCGCGCGTATCTCGTGGTCGACACCGGCGGCTTCGAGCCGGTCGCGAAAGACGGCATCCTGCACGAAATGGCGCGGCAGACGCGCCAGGCCGTGGAAGAATCCGACATCGTCGTATTCATTTGCGACGGCCGCAACGGGCTCGCGCCGCAGGACAAGCACATTGCCGATTACCTGCGCAAAACCGGCCGGCCGATCTTCCTCGTCGTCAACAAGGCCGAAGGCATGAAGTACAGCGCCGTGGCCGCCGACTTCTACGAACTGGGCCTCGGCGACCCGCGCGCGATTTCCGCCGCGCACGGCGACGGCGTGACGGAAATGATCAACGAGGCGCTCGAACAGGCCTACGCCGATCGTCCGGAAGAATCCGAAGACGACGCCAAGAAGCACGGCATCAAGATCGCCATCGTCGGCCGTCCGAACGTGGGCAAGTCCACGCTCGTCAATACGCTGATCGGCGAAGACCGCGTGATCGCGTTCGACATGCCGGGCACGACGCGCGACTCGATCTACGTCGATTTCGAGCGCAACGGCAAGAAGTACACGCTCATCGACACGGCCGGGCTGCGCCGCCGCGGCAAGGTGTTCGAGGCAATCGAGAAGTTCTCGGTGGTCAAAACGCTGCAGTCGATCGCCGACGCCAATGTCGTGATCCTGCTGCTCGACGCGCGCCAGGAAGTGTCCGATCAGGACGCGCACATCGCGGGCTTCGTGGTGGAGCAGGGCCGCGCGCTGGTGGTGGGCGTGAACAAATGGGACGGCCTCGACGAGCACGCGCGCGACCAGATCAAGCATCACCTCGCGCGCAAGCTCAAGTTCCTCGATTTCGCGAAGTTCCACTTCATTTCGGCAACGGAAAAGTTCGGCATTCCCACGCTGATGCGCTCGGTCGACGATGCCTACGCCGCCGCCATGGCGAAGCTGCCGACGCCCAAGCTCACGCGCGCGCTGATCGAAGCCGTGGAATTCCAGCAGCCGCGCCGCCGCGGACCGGTGCGCCCGAAGCTGCGCTACGCGCACCAGGGGGGGCAGAACCCGCCGATCATCGTGATTCACGGCAATGCGCTCGACGCCGTGACCGAGACTTACAAGCGTTATCTGGAGAATCGTTTCCGGGAAACTTTCTCGCTGACGGGCACTCCATTGCGCATAGAGTTTCGTTCTTCGACGAATCCCTATAGCGACAAGGATAAAAACTAGACTGTGCCGATTAACGTTCGCTAGCGCGCAGAGGCCTCCTGGCCGGACAGCCAGGATCCGCGCCGGGGAACGAGAATCAGCTATAGTGTAGCGATTGGGGTGGATTTCTTTTTCTTCACCCCGATATAAGTTAAACCTGCAAAAAAATACGGAGTTTGCTATGAGCAACAAAGGGCAATTGTTACAAGACCCGTTTCTGAACGCGCTGCGCAAGGAGCACGTGCCTGTTTCGATCTATCTGGTCAACGGCATCAAGCTTCAAGGGAACATTGAATCGTTCGACCAGTACGTCGTGTTGCTCCGTAATACGGTTACGCAAATGGTTTACAAGCACGCCATTTCCACGGTGGTCCCGGCCCGTCCGGTGAACTTCCACCCGGACTCGGAAGCGTCCTGACCCATGATGCGGCCGGGCCGGGGCGCCTCGCAGGCGACTTCGGTCCGGCCGTTTCCATTTTGAATTCCGCTAATTTGATCAACGCCGCACTTGTCGGCATCGACTTCGGCAAGACCGACTTCGAAGCCAGCCTCGAAGAACTCAGCCTGCTCGCCAAAAGCGCGGGCGCCTCTCCCGTCGTCACGCTCACCGGGCGCCGTTCCAGCCCCGACGCCGCCATGTTCATCGGCAGCGGCAAGGCCGAGGAACTCCGTCTCGCCTGCGAAGCGAACGACATCGAAATCGTCATCTTCAATCACGCGCTCTCGCCGGCCCAGCAACGTAATCTGGAACGTGCGCTAAATCGTCGCGTGGTGGATCGCACGAGCCTCATTCTCGACATCTTCGCGCAGCGCGCCCGCAGCCACGAAGGCAAGCTGCAGGTCGAACTCGCGCAGTTGCAATATCTCGCCACGCGCCTCGTGCGCGCGTGGACTCACCTGGAGCGGCAGAAGGGCGGTATCGGTCTGCGCGGCCCGGGTGAAACCCAGCTCGAAACCGACCGCCGCCTGATTGGCGAGCGCATCAAGATGCTGCAGGGCAAGCTCGCGAAACTGCGTCGCCAGCACGGCACGCAGCGGCGTCAGCGCGAACGCACGCGCACGATGTCGGTGTCGCTCGTGGGCTATACGAACGCGGGCAAATCCACGCTGTTCAACGCGCTCACCAAGGCGCAGGCCTACGCGGCCGACCAGTTGTTCGCAACGCTCGACACCACCTCGCGGCGCGTCTGGCTCGGCGACCAGGTGGGCCAGATCGTGCTGTCCGATACCGTCGGGTTCATCCGCGAATTGCCTCACCAACTGGTGGCCGCATTCCGCGCAACCTTGCAGGAAACCGTGCAGGCCGACTTGCTGCTGCACGTGGTGGATGCATCGAGCGCCGTGCGGCTCGATCAGATCGATCAGGTCAACGGTGTGCTGCACGACATCGGCGCGGATACGATCCGCCAGGTGCTCGTCTTCAACAAAATCGACGCCGTGCCCGAACTGGCGGCCCGAGGCGGGACGGTCGAGCGTGATGAATATGGTAATATTTCGCGCGTCTTTTTGAGCGCGCGCACGGGCGTCGGACTGGATGCGCTGCGCGCCGCCATCGCCGAAATCGCGTCTGCCGAGCCGCTCGCCGATGCGTCGCAGCCTCTGGCCGCCGACTGGAACGCGGCACTGCAAGAACCCCGCCGGGAACACGAGCACGAACGCTAGCGCGCGCTTCGCGCGTCCTGCATGCGCCTTGCGGTTTCGCTGCGGTTTTGCCGCGCCGAGCCGATCGGGCCGGCCCGGCGGATCGACGGATTCCGCACGCAATTGACCCGCTGTCTACTCTGGTGAACGAACACAGGTGAACGATTACAACAAGCGGACTGGCTGGCAGCGCGCGCGCGCCATTTTCTCGCTGAACGACCCGCGTTGGGGACGAGGCGAGGGCAATGGCCAGCGCCCGGAAGACGCGCGCCGCCCGTCGGGCAATAACGGCAACAAGGGCGGCAACAATGGCAACGACGGTGACGGACCGCCCGATCTCGACGAGATGTGGCGCGAGTTCAACCGTCGCGTTTCCGCTTTCTTCGGACGCCGTAACAAAGGCCCGGGCGGTTTCGGCCCGCGTCCCGACAACGGGCACGGCGCACGCATTGGCGTGGGCATCGTGCTCGGCGTGCTCATCGCCATCTACATCGGCAGTGGCGTGTTCGTCGTGCAGGAAGGCCAGGCCGGCGTCGTGCTCCAGTTCGGCCAGTATCGTCATACCGTCGGCCAGGGCGTGCATTGGCGCATGCCGTACCCGTTCCAGACCCACGAGATCGTCAACGTCGGCCAGATCCGCACGGTCGAGATCGGCCGCAACAATCTCGTGCGGCCCGCGAACGTGAAGGACGCGGCCGTGCTCACGCACGACGGCGACATTCTCGACGTGCGCTTCTCCGTGCAGTACCAGGTGAAGCAGCCCACCGACTACCTGTTCCGCAGCGTCGATCCCGACCTCACCGTGAGCCAGGCCGCGCAGGCGGCGGTGCGCACGGTAGTGGGCGCGCGCAGCACGAGCGACATGCTTTATGCCGATCGCGAACCGATCCGCGCGCAACTCGCCGACACGATCCAGCACGCGCTCGACCAGTACAAGACGGGCCTCGGCGTGACGGGCGTGACGATCCAGAGCATTGCCGCACCCGACCGCGTGCAGGCCGCCTTCGACGACGAAGCGAAGGCGCATCAGGACCGCGAGCGTGCGAAGCGCGACGCGCAGGCCTATGCCGACCAGCTTCTGCCGCGCGCGCAGGCCGACGCCACGCGCCTCGTCGACGACGCCAAGGCCTACAGCGACCGCGTGGTCGCGCAGGCGCAGGGCGACGCGCAACGCTTCACGCAGGTCTACGAGCAGTACGCGAGAGCGCCGGCCGTGATCCGCGAGCGCATGTATCTGGACACCATGCAGCACATCTACTCGAATACGACGAAGGTGTTCGTCGACAGCAAGTCGGGCAACAACGTGATCTATCTGCCGCTCGACAAGCTCGTCGATGCGACGCGTCAGCGCGCCGCCACGGCCGCGGCGGCTGTAGCCTCCTCGGGCGCCGCCACTGCGCCGGCCGCCGCAAACGCGGCTTCGGACGCCAATGCGGCGCCCGCGCCCGCGATCAGCGGCGATGCGCAGCAACAAGGCGCGCAGCCGGCCACGCCGCCGGCCGCGCAGTCCGCCGCGCCGCAGCAGAACGCCGCCCCGGCCTCGGCCAGCGACGCGGCCGCCGCCGCGAGCGACGCCTTCCGTTCGCGCGACGCGTTCCGCTCGCGCGGCCGCGAAGACGACACGCAATAACGGAGCGCCGACATGAACAAGATCATTGCGCTCGTCGTCGCCGTCGTGGTTCTCGTGCTGGTCGCCTCGTCGGCCGTCTTCATGGTCGATCCGCGCCACGTGGCCATCCTGTCGTCCTCGGGCGGCAGCACGGCCACGCTCGCCGGCCCCGGCCTGCACGTCAAGCTGCCGCCGCCGTTCCAGACCGCCACGCTCATCGACACCCGCATTCAGGCGTTCGACGCGCCCGATGCCGACCGCTACACGACGTCGGACAAAACCGAGTTGCTCGTGAATCCGGTCGTGCGCTATCGCATCGGCGAGCCGCTCAAGCTGTTCGCCGCGACCAAGGGCGACGCGCAAACGCTCTCCGACCGGCTCGCCGCGCTCACGCGCGACGCGCTCGGCGACGCGTTCTCGAAGGTCACGCTGCCCGAGGCGCTGGGCCAGCAGGAGGCCATCGCCAACAGCGCGCGCGACGCGCTGCGCCAGGCGGCGGCTGCGCTCGGCATCGACGTGATCGACATCGAACTCACGCGCCTCGACTATCCGCCCGAACTCGCGGACACCGTCTACAAGCGCATGAGCGCCGTGCGCGAGCAGGGCGCCGCCGAGGAACGCGCGAAGGGCGCGGCCGAGGCGCAGCAGATCAAGGACGACGCGGAACGCAAGCAGCAGGGCATCGTCGCCGACGCGTACGGTCAGGCGCAGGCCATCAAGGGCGAAGGCGACGGCAAGGCCGCCGCGATCGCCGCGCAGGCATTCGGGCGCGATCCGGACTTCTACCGGTTCTACCAGAGCATGCAGGCGTACCGCGACAGCTTCAAACCCGGCGATGTCGTCGTCGTCGATTCGTCGAGCGACTTCTTCCGCTTCATGCGCAGCCCGAACGGCGATGCTTCGCCCGCGCCGGCCGCGCCACGCAAACACTAGACAACAAGAGACAATGGCGCCGTGCCCCAAGCGCGGCGCTTCTTTCGCATGGACATAGCCGGCTCCCTGTTGCTCGCGATCGCGTTGATGCTGATTATCGAGGGCATGTTCCCGTTCGTCTTTCCGACGGCGTGGCGCGACACATTCCGTAAAATCGCGGAACGGCCGCCGCATCACATCCGGATCGGCGGGCTCATCGTGATGGGGCTCGGCCTCGTGCTCCTGATGCTGGCGACCTGAGCGCAGGAATCCGCCGCCGGTTCGACCGGTCTGCCGGATTCGCCCGATGATCGCCCGATTGCCGGTACGCCGGCCGCCGGATTTCCGTTTTTCGGCCCGCGCAGCGTTGCGCCGCGCGCGGCCTTCATCGTCGTAGGACTCAACCGATGTCGACCTGGTTACTTCCCGAGAACATTGCGGACGTGTTGCCGTCCGAGGCGCGCAAGATCGAAGAGCTGCGCCGCCGGCTGCTGGACCGCTTTCGCGCGTATGGCTACGAGCTGGTCATGCCGCCGCTGCTCGAGTATCTCGAGTCGCTGCTCGTGGGCAGCGGCCACGATCTGAATCTGCGCACCTTCAAGCTCGTCGATCAGCTGTCGGGCCGCACGCTCGGCCTGCGCGCCGACATGACGCCGCAGGTCGCGCGCATCGACGCGCATCTGCTGAACCGGCAAGGCGTGACGCGCCTGTGCTACGCGGGCAACGTGCTGCATACGCGTCCGCGCGGTCTGCACGCCACGCGCGAGCAGATCCAGATCGGCGCCGAAATTTACGGCCACGCAGGGCTCGAAGCGGACCTCGAAATCCAGCAATTGATGCTCGACGCGCTGCGTCTCGCGGGCCTCGCGAAGGTGCGTCTGGACCTCTCGCACGCGGGCGTGCTCGCGGCGCTGCTCGAAGCCGATCCGGCCGCGGCCGCGCTCGGCGACGCGTTGTATGAAGCGCTCGCCAGCAAGGACGTGCCGCGTGTCGCGGAGCTCACGCAGAACCTCGCCGCGCCGTCGCGCGATGCGCTGCGCGCGCTGCCCGCGCTGTACGGCGACGCGAGCGTGCTCGACGAGGCGCGTGCGCGTCTGCCCGCGCTGCCCGGCATCGCCCGTGCGCTCGACGACCTCGCGTTCCTCGTGCGCGAAGTCGGCGGCGCGGAGCTGATGATCGACCTCGCCGAACTCGGCGGCTACGCGTATCACAGCGGCGTGATGTTCGCGGCCTATGTGGACGGCGTGCCGAACGCGGTCGCGCGCGGCGGCCGTTACGACAAGGTGGGCGAGGCCTACGGCCGCGCGCGTGCCGCCACCGGTTTTTCGCTCGATCTGCGCGAAGTCGCGCGCATCTCGCCGGTGGAAGCGCGCAGCAGCGCGATTCTCGCCCCGTGGCGCCACGACGACACCCTGCGCACCGCGGTTGCCGCGCTGCGCGACGCGGGCGAGGTCGTGATCCAGGCGCTGCCGGGTCATGAGCACGACGTCGACGAATTCGCCTTCGACCGCGTACTGGTCGAGCGCGACGGCGCATGGGTCGTCGAGACGCGCGGCTAACGCGTTTCTCACGCTCGCTGCGCTTTTGGGCGGGCGTTTTATCGGCCGATTGTCGCTTCCGCGCACCTCGCCTTCGATCGCGGCGAGGGCGCCCGCGCAGGCGCTCCACGGCACGCATGCCGTTGAGTCCAAAAGGAAATTCCGCGAATTCCGGGAAAAAAAGGCGGTCTTGTCGCGGAACCCAGGTAAAATACGTTTTTAACCAGCTAACGAAACACCATGTCTGCCAGCGCAGTGAATGTAACCCCGGGGCGTAACGTCGTCGTCGTGGGCACCCAATGGGGCGATGAAGGCAAGGGCAAGATCGTCGACTGGCTGACGGATCACGCGCAAGGCGTGGTGCGTTTCCAGGGCGGTCACAATGCCGGCCATACGCTCATCATCGGCGGCAAGAAGACCATTCTCCGCCTCATTCCCTCGGGCATCATGCGTGCCGGCGTCGCCTGCTACATCGGCAACGGCGTGGTGCTTTCGCCTGAAGCGCTCTTCAAGGAAATCGGCGAGCTGGAAGCCGCGGGCATCGACGTCCAGAAGCGACTGTTCATCTCCGAAGCCACCACGCTGATCCTCCCGTATCACATCGCCATCGACCAGGCGCGCGAAGCCAAGCGCGGCGCCGCGAAGATCGGCACGACGGGGCGCGGGATCGGCCCGGCTTACGAAGACAAGGTGGCACGCCGCGGCCTGCGCGTGCAGGACCTGTTCGAGCCGGAGAATTTCGCCGCGCGTCTGCGTGAAAACCTCGACTATCACAACTTCGTGCTCACGCAGTATCTGGGCGCGCCGGCGGTCGACTATCAGGAAACGCTCGACACGATGCTGTCGTACGCCGAACGCCTGAAGCCGATGGTCACGGACGTTTCGCGTCGTCTGTACGACGTGAATCACGAAGGCGGCAATCTGTTGTTCGAAGGCGCGCAAGGCACGCTGCTCGACATCGACCACGGCACCTATCCGTTCGTCACGTCGAGCAACTGCGTCGCGGGTGCGGCGTCGGCGGGCGCGGGCGTCGGTCCGCAAAAGCTCAACTACGTGCTGGGCATCACGAAGGCGTACTGTACGCGCGTGGGTTCGGGTCCGTTCCCGAGCGAGCTGTACGACGCCGACAACGCCGACCGTCAGGAAGAAGTGGGCCTCACGCTCGCGAAGGTCGGCAAGGAATTCGGTTCGGTCACGGGCCGTCCGCGCCGCACCGGCTGGCTCGACGCCGCCGCGCTGCGCCGCTCGATCCAGATCAACGGCGTGACGGGCCTGTGCATCACCAAGCTCGACGTGCTCGACGGCCTCGAAGAAGTGAAGCTGTGCGTTGGCTACAAGGTGGCGGGCCAGGACGTGGACATTCTCCCGCGCGGCGCCTCGCAGGTCGCGGCATGCGAGCCCGTGTACGAGACGTTCGCCGGCTGGAGCGAAAGCACCATCGGCATCACGCAGTGGGACGCGCTGCCGAAGAGCGCGCAGGCTTACCTCGCACGCGTGCAGGAAGTCGCGGGCGTGCCGATCGACATGGTCTCGACCGGCCCGGATCGCGACGAAACGATCCTGCTGCGTCACCCGTTCAAGGTCTGAGTCGCAACCCGTCGCAAGAAGGTAGAAGCAAAGATGATTCAAATGATGGACCCGCGCAACGACGAGAAGAACCTGTGGGTCGGCTGGGATGAATATCACCGGCTGATCGAACTGCTCGCGCTCAAGGTGCACGAATCGCGCTGGAAATTCGACCAGATTCTGTGCCTCGCGCGCGGCGGTTTGCGCGTGGGCGACCAGCTTTCGCGCATTTACGATCTGCCGCTCGCGATTCTCGCGACCAGCTCGTACCGCGAAGCGGCAGGCACCGAGCAGGGCGAACTGGACATCGCGCAGTACATCACCATGACGCGCGGTCATCTCGAAGGCAACGTGCTGCTCGTCGACGATCTGGTCGATTCGGGCGTCACGCTCGCGCGCGTGCAGGAGCATCTCAAGGAGCGTTATCCGGCGGTGACCGGCGTGCGCTCGGCGGTGCTCTGGTACAAGGGCTGCTCGAAGGTGACGCCGGACTATTTCGTCCAGCATCTGCCGACCAATCCGTGGATCCACCAGCCGTTCGAGGAGTGGGACACGGTGCGCCCGCACAACCTCGGCGCGTGGATCAAGCGCGGCTTGGCGCAGGCGCAGGAAGGGCAAAAGTAATTGCGGTAATGCGTGCCGCCGGTCTTCGGGTTCGGCGGTGGCATCGGGAAAACGGAGTCCTCGCGGCTCCGTTTTTTTTCGTCTGAGCGGCGGCGGCCGCACGCGGGAACGACGGTTGCAAAGCGCCAAAGTCCCGCCGGTTCGGGCCTGCGCGCCGGGCGGTCGCGAATCGGGACGCAGACGGGCAGACGCCTTTTGGGGCCGGTGCTAAACTGCGCGGGGACAACTTATGTCGCAGTGCGGTGGCGACGACTCGGAATCCTGCGCCGCCCGGTTTAGAATAGCGCTCGTTTTTTCCGCCTCAAACGGATCACTGCGTATATGACAACTAGCACACACGAGGCCAAACAGCCGCTTCCGTCTCTTGCAGTCGCGGCCATCGGCGTGGTGTTCGGCGACATCGGCACGAGTCCGCTGTATTCGCTCAAAGAGGCGTTCAGCCCCTCCCACGGCATTCCGCTCAACGAAACCTCCATCCTCGGCGTGATTTCGCTGCTGTTCTGGGCGATCGTGATCGTGGTGAGCGTGAAGTACGTGCTCTTCGTGATGCGCGCCGACAACAACGGCGAAGGCGGCGTGCTGGCGCTCATGGCGCTCGCGATGCGCTCGTTCAACCGCAAGAGCAAGACGGCCGTGGTGCTCACGGCGCTCGGCATTTTCGGCGCGTGCATGTTCTACGGCGACGCGGTGATCACGCCGGCCATCTCGGTCATGTCGGCGGTCGAAGGTCTCGAGATCGCCGCGCCCAAGCTCACGCACCTCGTGCTGCCGCTCACCATGGTGATCCTGATCCTGCTGTTCTGGATCCAGCGTCACGGCACGGCGCTCGTGGGCCGCCTGTTCGGGCCGATCATGGTGCTGTGGTTCATCACCATTGCCGTGCTGGGCATCTCGCACATCGTGCAGTCGCCGGCCATCATCAAGGCGATCAACCCGTACTACGCGGTCAGCTTCATGGGCGCGCACCTGCTGCAAGCCTACGTTGTGCTCGGCTCCGTGGTCCTGGTGCTCACCGGCGCGGAAGCGCTCTACGCCGACATGGGCCACTTCGGCGCAAAGCCGATCCGCTGCGCCTGGTACACGCTCGTCATGCCCTCGCTCGTGCTGAACTACTTCGGCCAGGGCGCGCTGCTGATGCAGAACCATCGCGCGATCGAAAACCCGTTCTTCCTGCTGGCACCCGACTGGGCGCTGCTGCCGCTCGTCGTGCTTTCGACGGTCGCCACGGTGATCGCCTCGCAAGCCGTGATTTCGGGCGCGTATTCGCTCACGAGTCAGGCCATTCTGCTCGGTTATGTGCCGCGCATGAAAGTGCTGCACACGTCCGATCTCGCCATCGGCCAGATCTACGTGCCGGTCGTGAACTGGATGCTGCTGTTCATCATTCTGTGCATCGTGGTGGCGTTCAAGAGTTCCGACAACCTCGCGGCCGCCTACGGGATCGCCGTGACCGCCACCATGGTGATCACCACGGTGCTGGTGGGCGTGGTGATGGTCAACATCTGGAAGTGGAACCGGGCGCTCGTGGCGTGCATCATCGCCGTGCTGCTGGCTGTCGATCTGGGCTTTTTCGGCGCGAATCTGCTCAAGGTCGAAGAGGGCGGCTGGCTGCCGCTGGGTATCGGCGCGCTGCTGTTCTTCCTGCTGATGACGTGGTTCAAGGGCCGCATGATCGTGAAGGACCGCACGGCCGCCGACGGCATTCCGCTGATGCCCTTCCTGCAAGGCTTGCTCGCGCATCCGCCGCACCGCGTCTCGGGCACGGCGATCTATCTCACGGGCAGCGAAACGCTCGTGCCGGTGAGCTTGCTGCACAATCTCAAGCACAACAAGGTGCTGCACGAGCGCACGATTTTCCTCACGTTCGTGATTCGCGATATCCCGTACGTGTCGAACGCGGAGCGCGTGACGGTGAAGGATATCGGCGGCGGCCTGCTCCTCGCGAAGGCCGCTTACGGCTTCAACGAAACGCCCGACGTGCAGGCCGTGCTGGAAGAAGTCGGACGTCAGCACAACATGACGTTCGAGATGATGGACACGTCGTTCTTCCTCGCGCGCGAAACCGTGGTGCCGACGCAGTTGCCGGGCATGTCGATCTTCCGCGAGCGGATCTTCGCGTGGATGCATCAGAACGCCGCGAAGCCCACGGACTTCTTCAGCATTCCTGCCAATCGCGTGGTCGAGCTGGGCACGAAGATCGAGATCTGAGCGAGGTAGCGGGACGAAGTTGCGGGATTCTCGCAGACGACAAAAAAGGCGCCTCGGCGCCTTTTTTGTTGGTCGTTGAGCGCGCAACGAGCGCGCTCAAGCCCTTCAGATCAACGTTGCTTGAGCTTCGCGAACGCGGCCGCCATCGCGCCGGCCGGTTCCGCTTCGCGCGAACGCTGACCGCCGCCGCCGCGGTTATCGCGACCGCCGCTACGCGAGTCTCGCGACTCCCGATTGCCGCCCGCCGGCGCGCCGCCGCGCGCCGTGCCGCCGCTCGCGACATCGTCGTCGAGACGCATGGTGAGCGCGATACGCTGACGCTTCACGTCGACGTCGAGCACCTTGACCTTGACGACCTGGCCGGCCTTCACGACTTCGTGCGGGTCTTTGATGAACTTCGTCGACATCGCCGAAACGTGCACGAGACCGTCCTGATGCACGCCCACGTCGATGAACGCGCCGAACGCCGCCACGTTGGTCACCACGCCTTCGAGCAGCATGCCGGGCACGAGGTCCGACACCTTCTCGACGCCGTCGCGGAACGTCGCCGTCTTGAACTCGGGGCGCGGATCGCGGCCCGGCTTTTCCAGTTCGCTCAGGATGTCGCGCACGGTCGGCAGACCGAAACGCTCGTCGACGAACTCGCTGGGCGAGAGGCCCGAGAGCGCCTCGCGATTGCCGAGCACGTCGCCGATCGTGCGCTTGATCTTCGCGAGCATGCGCTCGACCACGGGATACGCTTCCGGGTGGACGGAGGAGCGGTCGAGCGGATTCTCGCCGCCGTTGATGCGCAGGAAGCCCGCGGCCTGCTCGAAGGTCTTGTCGCCGAGACGCGGCACCTTCTTGAGGTGATCGCGCGAGGGGAACGGACCGTTGGCGTCGCGGTAATCCACGATGTTGCGCGCGAGCGTGGCGTTCAGGCCCGAGACGCGCGCGAGCAGCGCGACCGAGGCCGTGTTCGCGTCCACGCCCACGGCGTTCACGCAGTCTTCGACCACGGCGTCGAGCGAACGCGCGAGTTCGCGCTGGTTCACGTCGTGCTGATACTGGCCTACCCCGATCGCCTTCGGCTCGATCTTCACAAGCTCGGCGAGCGGGTCCTGCAGACGGCGCGCGATGGACACCGCGCCGCGTAGCGAGACGTCCATGCTGGGGAATTCCTTCGCGGCGAGTTCGGACGCCGAGTACACCGAGGCGCCCGCTTCCGACACCACGATCTTCTGCAGCTTCAGTTCGGGATGCTTCGACATCAGTTCGGCCGCGAGCTTGTCGGTTTCGCGCGAGGCCGTGCCGTTGCCGATGCTGATGAGTTCCGCCTGGGTTTGCGCGGCAATGCGTGCGAGCTTCGCGATGGAGCCGTCCCAGTCGCGGCGCGGCTCGTGCGGGTAGATCGTGTCGGTGGCGAGCACCTTGCCGGTGCGATCCACCACGGCGACCTTCACGCCCGTGCGCAAGCCCGGATCGAGGCCGATCACGGCCTTGGGACCGGCCGGCGCCGCCAGCAGCAAGTCGTTGAGATTGCGTGCGAACACGCGAATCGCTTCGGTTTCGGCGAGTTCGCGCAAATTGGTGAGCAGCTCGTTTTCGATGTGCGGCTGCACCTTCACGCGCCAGCACCAGCGGCACACGTCGGAGAGCCACTTGTCGGCGGGACGGCCCTGATTGGCGATGCCGAAGTGACGCGCGATCAGCGCTTCGCCAGGATGCGGCACCAGCGCATCCTGCTCGCCGCCGAGACCGAGCTTGACCATCAGCACGCCGGCGTTGCGGCCGCGGAACAGCGCGAGCGCGCGGTGCGACGGCACCGTCTTGATGGTCTCGGAGTAGTCGTAGTAGTCGCGGAACTTCTCGCCTTCCTCGTTCTCCTTGCCTTCCACCACGCTCGACATCACCATGCCCTGGTTGTAGAGCCAGTCGCGCAGCTTGCCCAGCAGCTCGGCCGTTTCGCCGAACTGTTCGGAGAGGATGTCGCGCGCGCCGTCGAGCGCGGCCTTCACGTCGGCCACACCCTTTTCGGCGTCCACGTACTGCGCGGCTTCCGTCTGCGGGTCGAGCAGCGGATTGGCGAGCAGCGCGTCGGCGAGCGGCTGCAGGCCGGCTTCGCGCGCGATCTGCGCCCGCGTGCGGCGCTTGGGCTTGTAGGGCAGATAGAGGTCTTCGAGGACCTGCTTGCTGTCGGCGGCTTCGATCGCGTTGCGCAGCTCGTCGGTGAGCTTGCCTTGCTCTTCGATGCTCGCGAGGATCGCGGCGCGGCGGTCTTCGAGTTCGCGCAGATAGAGCAGGCGCTCCTCGAGCGTGCGCAGTTGCGTATCGTCGAGATTGCCCGTGACTTCCTTGCGGTAACGGGCGATGAACGGAACAGTGGCGCCTTCGTCGAGGAGCTGCACGGCGGCGGCGACCTGGCGCGGCTGCACGGTCAGCTCGGTGGCGATACGCTGGACGATCTTGAGTGCTACGGTTTCCGTCATAGGGTCTGGATATTCCTGCGAGGATCGGTTTGCGGTCCGGATTGCGTCCGATGGCCGTACGGATGAAGGCGTGGGGCGCTGTGGCCGCACGGTGGCGCGCGCAAGCGCTTTTCCGGCGCTTTTTTTGCGTTCGCCGGGCTTCGCCGCCGGCCGGTGGAGCGGGGCATTTTGCCATAAATGGCCGGGCGCTCAACCCGCGGGGTGTTAGAATTTCGGCCATGTTCCGCTGCCCATCGAAGACGTTGACGACCTCCCGCCGCCTTTCCGATTTGCCCCTTGCCCGGTTCGAAGCGCGCTTTGGCGCTGCATGGCGGACCATCGCCGCGGGGGCGATTTGCGCCGTCGCCGCCGTCGTAATCAGCATGGGCACGAGCGTTCCGGCCCTCGCGCAAGCTGCCGCCTCCGCGCCGCTGGCCGCGTCGGATGTGGCCGCCGCGCCGCTCGACGCGTCGGGGGTATCGGCGCAACAGACCGGCTTCGACGCGCGGCAGAAGGTGCTGGACCGCCGCAGCGCGGAGAACAACTACCGCTATGGCGTCGCGCAGCACGACTGCTATAGCGCGTTTTTCGTGAACCACTGTCTGGGCAAGGCGCGCGACCAGATGCGCGTGGTGCAGTCGGATATCCGCCGTGAACAGCTCGCGCTCGACGACGAGCAGCGCGCGGTGCATGCGCAGCAGCGCGATCAGCAGGCCGCGTTGCAGCGCGCGCAGGACGAAGCGAACGCGCCGCAGCGCGCCGCGAACGAGGCGGCCAGCTCGAAGGCGTTCGAGGACAAGCAGCGTCAGCATGCGCTCGATCAGGCGCAGCGCCAGGCCGAAGCGCCGCAGCGCGCGGCGAACGAGCAGGCCTACCAGGACAAGCAGCGTCAACATGCGCTCGCGCAGGCGCAGCGCGAGGGCGAACAACCGCAGCGCGCCGCGAACCAGGCGGCGTACGATCAAAAGCAGTCGAACTTCCAGAAGCAGCTCGATCAGGCGCGCGCGCAAGGTGCGCAGCAGGCGCAGGAGCGCGAGCAGAAGGCCGAGCGCTTCCAGCAGAAGCAGGAAGACGCCGCAAAGCACAAGGCCGACGTGGAAGCGCGCCAGAAGCAGGCGGCCGAGAAGGCGCAGCAAAAACAGCAGCAAGACGAGCAGCAACAGCAGCAACTCAAGCAGCAGCAACAACAGCAGCAGCAAGACCAGTAACCCGAGTCACACGCTTTTTCAGCCGGACAGCAACCTCAGGCGCGCCGTCCTTCGCAAGCGCGCCACCTTTATCGAGGAGGCGAGCATGCGCGAGCAACGTGCAGTCAAGGCCGAGGTCCTTCGTGACCGCATTCTGCAACTCGAAACGGAGCATGGCGATCTCGATCGGCTGATCGATCGCATGGCCGACACCGCGGACTACGACGACCTCGAATTGCAGAAGCTGAAAAAGCGCAAGCTCAAGGTCAAGGACAACATCATCCTGCTGCAATTGCAGCTGGACCCCGATTCAACGAAGACTTCGGACGGGCACGCCTGATCCCCGTCCCGGCAGGCGCCGGGGCGCGGCGATCGCAGCCGGGCCGCGCCCATCCGGAACGAGCAGGAACCGCTTGCCTTGAATTCTCCGACCGTTTCCCGTTCCCGGCCCGCGCGTGACAGCGACGCGCCGGCGGCCGACGCACGCGCGACCGGATCGTCCGCGTCGTCGGTGGTGGTGGCGCCCGCCAAACTGAGCGCCCGCCGCGCCGCCGAACTCCAGGAACTCTTCGCCGCCAACGGCTTGCTCGCGCGCAAGATCGACGGCTATCGCCCGCGCGCCGCGCAGATCGAAATGTCGAGCGCCGTGGCGGCCGCCATGGAAGCCTCGGCGCAGGCCCAACCCGATCCCGCGATGTTCGAGTTGCAGGCGCGTCCCGCGCGCCGCCTCGAGCGCGGTGCGCCGGTCGCCTCGGCCGGGCAAGCCGACGTCGAGGAGGCCGCGCGCGCCGCCTCCGATGCCGGCGACAACACGCTGATCGTCGAAGCTGGCACGGGCACCGGCAAGACCTATGCGTACCTCGTGCCGGCCATGCTGTGGGGCGGCAAGGTGGTCGTCTCCACGGGCACCAAGCACTTGCAGGACCAGCTGTTCGCGCGCGACATTCCCACCGTGCGCGATGCGCTCGCGGTGCCGGTCAGCATCGCCATGCTCAAGGGCCGCTCGAACTACCTCTGCCATTACTATCTGCAGCGCACGGCCGACAACGGCCGCTTGCCGTCGCGCCAGGAAACGGCGTATCTGCAGGAGATCGTGCGCTTCGCGAAGATCACGCGTTCGGGCGACAAGGCCGAACTCGCCAGCGTGCCGGAAACGGCGGCCGTCTGGTCCATGGTCACCTCCACGCGCGACAACTGTCTCGGCCAGGAGTGTCCGCACTACAAGGATTGCTTCGTGATGCAGGCGCGCCGCGAGGCGCAGCAGGCCGACATCGTCGTGGTGAATCACCATCTGTTCTTCGCCGACATCATGTTGCGCGACACCGGCATGGCCGAACTGCTGCCGAGCGCGAACACGATCATCTTCGACGAAGCGCATCAGTTGCCCGAAACGGCCACGCTGTTCTTCGGCGAAACGCTCTCCACCACGCAGTTCCTCGAACTCGCGCGCGATTGCGTCGCCGAAGGTTTGAGCCATGCGCGCGACGCGGTCGAATGGGTCAAGCTCGCGGCCGGGCTCGAACGTGCCGCGCGCGACGTGCGTCTCGCGTTCAAGGAAGATTCGCTGCGTCTCGCGATCACGCAGTTGCCCGAGAATCATCCGCTCTTCGACGCGCTCGATGCGTTGCAGACGGAGCTCGGCGTGCTGGCCACGGCGCTTGGCGGCCAGGCCGAGCGTGCGGAGTCGCTGGGCGCTTGCTTGCGGCGCGCGCGCGAGTTGCAGGGCATTCTCGCGGGTTGGACCGTGCCCGCCGCCGACGCCACGCCTCAACGCGACGCGCGCAAGTCCGAGACGAAAGCAGGCGACGAATCCGCTCACGCTCATGACGCCGACGAAAAGGTGCGCTGGGTCGAAGTGTTCTCGCACACGGTGCAATTGCACGAGACGCCGCTGTCGGTCGCGCCGATCTTCGCGAAGCAGCGCGCCGGCGTGCCGCGCACGTGGATCTTCACGTCGGCCACGCTTTCGGTGAAGGGCGACTTCACGCATTACGCGGCGCAGATGGGTCTGAGCTCGCGCCGTTCGATGACGTTGCCGAGCCCGTTCGATTATCCGCAGCAGGGCTTGCTGTACGTGCCGCGTAACATGCCGCAGCCGTCGTCGCCGCAATTCACCGACGCGGTATTCGACGCGGCGTTGCCCGCGATCGAGGCGTCAGGCGGCGGCGTCTTCATGTTGTGCACGACCTTGCGCGCCGTGGATCGCATTGCCGCGAAGCTGCGCGATACGATCGAGGCACGCGGCTGGAATACGCCGCTGCTCGTGCAAGGCGACGCCAGCCGTACCGAATTGCTGGAGCGTTTTCGCGCGTACGGCAATGCGATTCTCGTGGGTAGCCAGAGTTTTTGGGAAGGCGTGGACGTGCGCGGTGATGCGCTGTCGCTCGTCGTCATCGACAAGCTGCCGTTCGCGCCGCCCGACGATCCCGTGCTCGCGGCGCGTCTTGATGCGCTCACGAAGAAAGGCTTGAGCCCGTTCGCGGTTCATCAGTTGCCGCAGGCCGTCATTACGCTCAAGCAGGGCGCGGGGCGGCTGATTCGCGCGGAAACCGATCGCGGCGTGCTGATGATCTGCGATACGCGTCTCGTCGATAAACCGTATGGCCGGCGCATCTGGCAGAGCTTGCCGCCGTTCAAGCGCACGCGCGAGATCGAAGTCGTGCAGGCGTTCTTCGAGAACGAAGCCGCGCAGCAGGAACCGGGCACGGACGATTGACCGGGTCTGCGCGGGACGAGTCGATGCGTGTTGGATTGCGCATCGACTGACGGAGTTACACGCGCTTCACGTCAATGCGGGCTGCAAAACAAAAAAGCCACGAACCTGAGTTCGTGGCTTTTTTGCTTGCCCGCCCCGCGTATGACGATAACGCCAGACTGCAGGGCGGTTCGCTGCGAGACTCGCCGGACCCGGAGACCCGGACGAGTGTCGTGCGAACGCAGCTTACTGGCTTGCGCCCGAAGCCGGAGCAGCAGCGCCAGCGTCCGAAGCGGCAGCGCCAGCGTCCGAAGCAGCAGCCGTAGCCGAAGCAGCAGCGTCGCTCGCAGCAGCAGCAGCGCCCGAAGCAGCAGCTGCGGAATCCGAAGCGGCAGCAGCCGGTGCCGAAGCAGCGGTCGCATCGCTAGCCGGCGCAGCAGCTTGGTCGCTGCTCTTGTTGCATGCAGCCAGTGCCACAGCTGCCAGCAGGGATGCTACGAGGAGGGATTTCTTCATGATCACGTCCTTTTATGGTTAAAGGTAAGCAACAGCGCAAAATAAAACCGGTAATGTGCCCCAACACCGACCTTGAGCCGCTGGTGGAGACGCACAGCAAGAGCGTGAATCTTCCCTACGGCCTGGGCGGAAATTATAGGCACTTTCGTATCGACCGTCGACAAATCCGGGGACAATACGTTGTCTTTCTCATACAAGCACTATATTAGTACGGTAAACAGTCCGAAGCGCTTAGGCAAGCACCCCAACCCGTATCCAGCCCGCACGATACCACTCGTGTAGTAACGCTGTCACACACGAATCGTGTGAGAGTGTTACAAAGCGTTTCCCATCCAGAAAGCGGTTGTCAGCCAATGCCGGCAGCCACTTTCTCGCTTCCTTGAGCAAGTACTGTTCCCCGTTCAGGTAATACGAGCGCGAATCGTAAAGCAGGATCGTCCTGCGGTCGAGTGTTATCCCGCTTTTCGCGGCCTGCGCAACGAAACGTCGCTCGTCGAGTGGCTTCTCGGGCGAGTCGAAGACGACATTCGACTTCGGCTCCGAAAGATACGAGCCCACGAACGAGGAAACATCCGCGTCATTCCAGCGCACTTTAGCAAGCACGCCCGCAACGCGCTCTACGAGTGCCGCGGGCAATTGTGCGGGATGCTCGACGGCGGGCTGATCGGGGTCGCGATACAGCGCGTTCTTGCCGCTGGCGGGCTCGTCGCCGCGACGTTCCGCGAGCCAGTAGAGAAACTGACTCGTGAGTTCGTTCGTGGAAGGCGATCGAAAGCCAATCGAGCAGGTCATGCACTCGCCTTCGGCCACGCCGTCGTGCGCGATATGCGGCGGCAGATACAACATGTCGCCCGGCTCGAGCAGCCACTCTTCCTCGGGTTCGAAGTTCGCGAGCACCTTGAGCGGCAGGCCATCCACGAGCGAGAGATCGCGCTGCGCGCCGATGCGCCAGCGCCGCTTGCCATGGACCTGTAGCAGAAACACGTCATACGAATCGAAGTGCGGGCCAACGCCGCCGCCATCGGTCGCGTACGAGATCATCAGGTCGTCGAGGCGCGCGTCGGGGGCGAAGCGAAACCGTTCGAGCAAGGCGCGCGCGCGGTCGTCGTGCAGGTCGGCGCCTTGTACGAGCAGCGTCCATTGACGCGTTTTCGGCGTGGGCAGTTCGTCGGGCGAGAACGGGCCGTGTTCGAGCGCCCAGCGGCGGCGAAAATGCGTGATGAGGCGCGATTCGACGTCGTCGTTATCGGCCAGTTCGAAGAGTTCCTCGCGCGAGAGAGGCGCCTCGATGTCGGGAATCGCCTGGCGGATCAGCAGCGGCTTTTTCTGCCAGTATTTCCGCATGAACTGCGCCGGCGTCAATCCGCCTAACAGGGAGGTGGGGACGTTCGGCGCGGGACTCGCCAGGGAGACGGCGGCGCGCTGCTTGCGCGCGTCCACCGGGTGGTCTGGGGACCGCTTCGGCATCGTATAATGAGGTCTGTAATCTGGAGGAACGAATGAAAATTGCAAAGGACACCGTCGTCTCGGTTGCTTACAAGCTATCGGATACGCAGGGCAATCTGATTGAGGAAAGCGACGAGCCGATGGTCTATCTGCACGGCGGCTATGATGGCACGTTCCCCAAGATCGAGGAAGTGCTGGACGGCAAGGAGCCGGGCTTCGAGACCCAGATCCAGCTCGAGCCGACCGACGCGTTCGGCGAATACGATCCCGAACTCGTGAAGATCGAACCGCGCACGCGCTTTCCCGAGCCGCTCGAAGTCGGCATGCAGTTCGAGGGCACGCCGGAAGAGGGCGACGAAGATCTCGACACGCTCATCTACACGGTCACGGACGTCGCCGAAGACAAGGTCGTGCTCGACGGCAATCACCCGCTCGCGGGCATGGCGCTGCGTTTCGCGCTCACGGTCAAGGAAGTGCGTGAAGCGACCGAAGACGAGATCGAGCACGAGCACGCGCATGGCGCCGATGGCCTCGAAGTCGTCGATGAAGACGAAGAGGACGACGGCGAAGAAGGCGACGCGAAGCCTACGCTGCACTAAACGCCACGGCTCGACTGCGTTGGCGTAAAGCCCGCGCGGTTGGCATCTCGCCGTCCGCACATTGGACGGCAGTCACGCGGCGATCAATATGAGCCGCCCGACGCGGGAGCGCCGGGCGGCTCAGCTTTATGCGCGCCGTTGTTGTCGAAGTTGCCGAGGTTGCCGACGTTGCCGTTGCGCCCGGGCCAATCTGGCATGACGACCGGGTTGCTCGCGGGCGAGTTGAACGTCGATGAAGCTCCGCCCGGCGCTGGCGGCGTGGGCGTGACGTCGGGAGCTTGCGGCATGCCCGGAATTTCGGTGACGTCGGGCATCGACGAGACTTCGGGCATATCCGGCAGCGGCGTGGACGAAGCCGCGCCCGGCGCGAGCGCGGGCGGTTGCGCCGGCAGCAACGGCAAGTGCTTCGGCACGTCGCGTACGCTCACGCGCAACGGCGTGCTGCGCGCCATGTCGGCTTCCACCTGTAGCCATTGCGTTTGCGGATCGCGCAAGGAAAACGCAATGCGCGTCACGTTATCTATCCTGGTTCCCTTCTCGGTGCGCAACGGCTGGTCGATCGCGAAGCCGCGTGCGAGCTTCGCTTCGTCGGTGTTCACGATGATGATGGGGCCGCGAAACGCCTGCGCGAGCCGCACAAGGCTGCGGCGCAATTCGGCGTAACCATCGCGCGGCGCGCGGCGAAAGCGTAGCCACGCGAAATGATCGGTGCGGTCGTAGTGTTCGGCGAGGGCGTTGCCTTGCATGAAGATGACGATCGCCCGCGCGTTGCGGCGCTTGGCGTATTCGGCCGCATGTTCGAGCCAGAAACCGTTGGCGATGACGCGATCTTCGAACTCGCCATTGCGGCCGCCCGCATTGAGATAGTGATTATTGCCGTCGGGGGCGTTGAGCCCGATAAATACCGTGTCGCCGAGTTGCCAGCGCACGTTTTCGCGATACGGCCGAAAGCGCGAGACCTCGCTTTCGCGCGTGAGCGTGAGCGGTGCCTGGCCGAGCGATTTCGAATCGCCGAAAAAATTCTGTCGCAGAAAATCGAGTCGCTCGACCGGATCATAGGCGCCCGAGCCGTTGCTGCCGCACGTGACCCAGTCGCGCTCGCCCGGCACGAACACGAGCGGCGGTCGCGAGGCGTCGAGCAGCGCATGACGATTGTCGTAGACGTGATCGGCGCAGAGTTCGTGCGCGCCTTTAAGATTGCCGTCGTAGACGACGAAGGCAATTTGCGAATCGCGGCCGATGGCGTCGACGAGCCGCTGCGCCGCCGGTTCCTCGGCTGGCGACGTGACCACATTGGCGATGACAGCGAACGCATAACGCGGCGATTGCGCGCAGGCGAGGTGCGCCGAGATGGCCAGCCACAACGCAAGTGCGGCGCAAAGACCCCGCCAGGCGCCGCGCATTATTTTTAGATAACGCGTGGGAACGCCGCCACGGCCACGTGGCCGCAGCGGCGTCGCGAGGCGACGCTCAGCGTTTCGCGTCCGGCGCCGTGGCCAGCTCATGCAGTTCGTACAGCAGATCGAGCGCTTCGCGCGGGCGCAACTCGTTCGGATCGAGCGCACGCAGGCGTTCGGCGACGAGCGAGGCGGCGGGATCGGCTTCGGCGCGATCTTCGAGTTGGGTAGGGGCTTCGTCGAAGTCGTCGCTGAAATCCGGCGCGGGCGCTGCGAACAGGTCGAGCTGCGGCGCGGGGCGTCCCGCCGATTGCTGCTCGAGATGCACGAGATGCTTGCGCGCCGCGCGGATGACGGGCGCGGGCACGCCCGCGAGTTGCGCGACTTGCAGGCCATAGCTCTGATTCGCGGGACCTTCGTCCACCGCATGCAGGAACACGATGCCGTGACCGTGTTCGACGGCCGAAAGATGCACGTTCGCCGCGTGTGGAAACTCGGCCGGCAGTTGCGTCAGCTCGAAGTAGTGCGTGGCGAACAGCGTGTGGCAACCGTTGCTCGCGAGCAGATGCCGCGCGATGGCCCACGCGAGCGCGAGGCCGTCGAAGGTCGACGTGCCGCGGCCGATCTCGTCCATCAGCACGAGGCTTTGCGGCGTGGCGTCGTTGAGAATGGCGGCGGCTTCGGTCATTTCCACCATGAAGGTGGAACGGCCGCCCGCGAGGTCGTCGGCCGCGCCGATACGCGTGAAGATGCGGTCGATCGGGCCGAAGCGCGCGCGTTTCGCGGGCACGTAACTGCCCACGTAGGCGAGCAGGGCGATCAGCGCGGTTTGGCGCATGAACGTGGACTTACCGCCCATGTTGGGGCCGGTGATGAGCAGCAGCTTGCGCTCGGCCGTGAGCACGCAGTCATTGGCGATGAACTGCTCGACCTGCGCCTCCACGACCGGATGGCGGCCCTGTTCGATCTCGATGCCTGGCATCTCCGAAAACACCGGCGCGTTCCAGTCGAGCGCGCGGGCGCGTTCGGCGAACGCCGCGAGCAGATCGAGTTCGGCGAGCGCGCAGGCCACGCGCTGGCAGTCGGGAATGAAGGGCAGCAGCGTTTGCAGCAGCGCGTCGTAGAGCGCCTTCTCGCGCGCGAGCGCGCGCTCCTGCGCCGAGAGCGCCTTGTCTTCGAACGTCTTGAGTTCGGGCGTGATGTAGCGCTCGGCGTTCTTGAGCGTTTGACGGCGCCGATAGTCGTCGGGCACCTTGTCGGTCTGACCGCGCGTGACTTCGATATAGAAGCCATGCACCTTGTTGTATTCGACGCGCAAATTGGCGATGCCGGTGCGTGTGCGCTCGCGCGTTTCCAGATCGAGCAGGAACTGGCCGCAGTTCTCAGAGATGTCGCGCAGCTCGTCGAGGTCGGCGTCGTAACCGCGTGCGATCACGCCGCCGTCGCGCACCATGGCGGCGGGTTCGGGCGTGACCGCGCGGGCGAGCAGCGCGGCGCATTCCGCGGGCGGTTCGAGCGCTTCGGCAAGATGCATGAGCGAGGGCACGGCGCCGCTCGCGGCCGTCACCCGTTCGCGCAGCGCGGGCAGCGCGGCGAAGGTGTCGCGCAGGCTGGACAGGTCGCGGGGCCGCGCGGAAAGCAGGGCGAGCCGGCCGGTGATGCGTTCGACGTCGGCGATCTGGCGCAGCGCGCTGCGCAAGGTGTCGACGCTCGCCTGCGGCGGCGCTTCGAGCAGCGCGCCGATGGCCTGCTGGCGGGTTTGCGCCACCGCGGCGTCGCGCGGCGGGTGATGCAGCCAGTGCCGCAGCAAACGGCTGCCCATGGTCGTGCTGCAGGTGTCGAGCAGCGAACAGAGCGTGGGCGATTCCGTGCCGCGCAGCGTTTCCGTGAGTTCGAGATTGCGCCGCGTGGCGGGATCGAGGCCGATATATTCGGTTTCGACTTCCACCTTCAGGCTGCGCACGTGGCGCAACTGCTGGCCTTGCGTGGCCGCCGCGTAGAGCAGCAGGGCGCCGGCCGCGCCGCACGCGCTCACGAGCGTTTGCGCGCCGAAGCCGTCCAGGCTCGCGACATCCAGTTGATCGCACAGGCGTTGCTTGCCCGAACTTACGTCGAAATGCCATGCGGGCACGCGCGTGAGCGCGCCGTGACCCGTGGGCGGCGCCCAGCCGGCGCTTTCCGCGGGCAGTTCCGCGACGAGAATTTCCGCCGGGCGAATGCGCTCGAACGCGGCCGCGACCTGATCCGGCGCGACTTCGGCGAGACGCAAGCCGCCGCTCGCGAGGTTGAGCCACGCGAGGCCGACGTTGACGGTCACGCCGCGCCGGTTGTGCGCGGGGCACACGGCCATCAGGTAGACGTCGTTTTTGTCGGAGAGCAGGGCCGCATCGGTGAGCGTGCCGGGCGTGACGACGCGCACGACCTTGCGCTCGACCGGTCCCTTGGACGTGGCCGGGTCGCCGATCTGTTCGCAGATCGCCACGGATTCGCCGAGCTTCACGAGCTTGGCGAGGTATTGCTCGACCGCGTGGTGGGGCACGCCCGCCATCTTGATGGGATTGCCCGCCGACGCGCCGCGCTGCGTGAGCGTCAGATCGAGCAGGCGCGCGGCTTTCTCGGCGTCTTCGAAGAAGAGCTCGTAGAAGTCGCCCATGCGATAAAACACGAGCGTGCCCGGGTGGTCGGCCTTGATGCGCAGGTACTGCTGCATCATGGGGGTGTGTTGGGCGATGTCGGCTGGGCCGGCGGTATGTGTAGCCATCCTCGGTGTCTTGCTTGGAGTTCAGGGCGTGAGTGTAACGCGCGCCAGTCGCATGTACAGCTAGCCGTTCGGCCAATGCCGCGCGAACTCGCGCTGTGTCATGCTCGCAAGGCGCGCCGTTATTCGTCCACGAGCGCCGCGAGGTCCACGGTGCGCGCGTTTGCCGCGCTGCGCCGTTTCGCGAGCCAGATCAGCGTGGCAACGAAAATGCCGAACACCACGATGATCCACTGCACCGGCATCTTCGCGGTGAGCAGCAGCGCATAGGCGCCCAGCATCAGCAACACCGCGAGATTCTGGTTGAAATTCTGCACCGCGATCGAATGACCCGCGGAAAGCAGCGTCGCGCCGCGATGCTGCAGGAGCGCGTTCATCGGCACGATGAAAAAGCCCGCGAGCGTGCCGAGCAGCACCATCAGCGGGTAAGCGAACAGCAGGTAGAAGGGCAGGATGAAGGTGCCCACGCGAATGCCTTCACCCGCCGGAAAGAGGTTCTTGTTGTAGAACGCCATGGCGATCGAGACCACGCCGCACAGCACGCCCACGGGCAGCACCTTGAGCGAGGCGCGCAGCGAGACCCACGCCGCGGCGGCCGTCGCGCCGAGCGCGATGCCGAGTCCCGTCACGCCTTGCATGACGGCCGCTTTCGAGAGCGAGAGGCCGAGATTGGCGTCGGCCCATTTGAGCACGAGCAATTGCAGCGTCACGGCCGCGCCCCACATCAGGGTCGTGACCCAGAGCGCGATCTGCGCGAGCTTGTCGGCCCATAGCACGTTGAAGCAGTGCACGAAGTCGTGCACGAGGCGGCCCGGCTGCTTGAGGCGGTTTTCGTAGCGCGCGTGCGTGTCGGGAATGCCGATGTTGATGAGCGCGGCGGCCGCGTAGGTGAGCATCACGGCGAACATCGCGAGATCGGCGGCCGAGTGCAGCAGCGGCAAATGATGATGCGCGACGAAGCGGTCGGCGTAGGTGGAGACGAGCGCGCCACCCATCATCGTGCCAACAATGGTGGAGAGCACGGTGGCCGATTCGAGCCACGCGTTGGCGGCCACGAGCCGTTCGGCAGGCAGCAATTCCGTGAGGATTCCGTACTTTGCGGGCGAGTAGGCCGCGGCGCCGAAGCCCACCACGCCGTACGCGATCATCGGGTGCACGCCCGCGATCATCAGCAGGCAGCCCGCGGCCTTCAGCGCGTTCGAGACGAACATCACGTGGCGCTTCTGCAGCGCGTCGGCGAAGGCGCCCACGAAGGGCGCGAGCAGCACGTACGAGACCGTGAAGAAGATCTGCAGGAGCGGCGTGACCCAGGCCGGCGACGAGATGACGTTGAGCAGCGCGATCGCGGCGATCAGCAGCGCGTTGTCGGCGAGCGACGACACGAACTGCGCGGCGATGATCGTATAGAAGCCTTTTTTCATCGGATGCGCTCGCGCGCGTCGGGGTTCAGGAACGCGTACCGGCCGAAACGAAAAAGCGGCCGAAGCCGCTCGTTGCTCAGGCGCGAAGCGCTCCGCTGACAGGGCCGCGCGCGTCGTGCGCTGGCCGGGTTCAATCCGGTTCGATCGATCGGCAAATATCGACGAAGCCCGCCGTGCCGCACATCGTCATGCGTGCGCGGGCCACCGGGACTCAGGCGCCCTTGCTGATGCGCGTGAACTTCGAGAGGATCGGCACCATCTGCGCGTAGATCTTCGGGTTGCCCGCGACCACTTCGCCCACGCGCAGGAAGTCCGAGTCGCCCGTGTAGTTGCCGACCAGACCGCCGGCTTCCGTCACGAGCAGGCTGCCCGCGGCCACGTCCCACGGGTTCAGCCCTTGTTCGAAGAAGCCGTCCATGCGGCCGGCCGCGACGTTCGCGAGGTCGAGCGCCGCCGCGCCCGGGCGGCGCAGGCCCGCGCAGGCGTTGGTCATGGCGGCGAACAGTTCGCAGTAGCTGTCGAGGCCGTCCTTTTCACGGAACGGGAAGCCCGTGCCGATCAGGCCGTCGGCGAGACGGTCGCGGCGCCCCACGCGGATGCGGCGGTCGTTGAGGAACGCGCCGCGGCCGCGCGAAGCGGTGAAGAGGTCGTTACGCGTCGGGTCGTAGACCACGGCCTGCGTGACGAGTCCCTTGTGCGCGAGCGCGATGGAAACGCAGTAGTACTGGAAGCCGTGGATGAAGTTGGTGGTGCCGTCGAGCGGATCGATGATCCACTGGTATTCGGATTCGTTCTCCGATTCGCCCGATTCCTCGGCGAGGATCGCGTGGTCGGGATAGGCGGTCTTGAGCGTTTCGATGATGGCGGCTTCGGCCGCCTTGTCGACTTCCGTGACGAAATCGTTATGCTGCTTTTTCGCAACCTGCACGAGGTCGAGATCGAGCGACGCGCGGTTGATGATCTGTCCGGCGCGGCGCGCGGCCTTGACAGCGATGTTGAGCATGGGATGCATGAGCCAGATCCTTAGTGTCGAACGCCCGCGTAATGCACGCGGTGCGCCCGTGTTGCGAAAGATAAAAGCGTCTAACGATTGGACAGGGCGCGCGGCGCGAGCGGCCGGCGTTGCCTGTCCCGTCAACGGAGACGAATTGGATAAGAGCGGTGCGCGGCGGCACGAAGGCCGGCGTGGCGCGGGAACGGTCGATTCGGGCCGAAGCGGGTCGAGACGAAAGGAGATTCCGGCGCGGCGATGAAACGCGCGAATCCCGCATTTTACCCGAGACCGGGCCGCTCGGGCGGACCGATGGCGCGGCTTAGCCGCGGTACGGGCGTGCGGAGGCTCCGCCCCGGCGCCCAGCCGCGCTAACATAGACGTTTTCCTTACGCTTCGCGTTCGAGACATATCTTGGTGCACCCCGATTCCGCCGCTCCGGCCGGCGCGCAGACGTCCGCCCCCCACCCCGACACCCACGACGTCCACGAATCCCTCGCGGGCGGCTTCACGTCCACGCGCTTCGTGCTCGTCGAGCCGAGCCACCCGGGCAATGTGGGCGCGGCGGCGCGCGCCCTTAAAACCATGGGCTTCTCGCGCCTCGTGCTGGTCGCGCCGCGCGTGCCGCAGGTCCATTGCGACCCGGAAGCGGTGGCGATGGCGAGCGGCGCCGACGACGTGCTGGCGGCCGCCCACATCGTCCCTACACTCGCCGACGCGCTCGCGGGCGTGCAGTGGTCGCTCGCGCTCACGGCGCGCACGCGCGAATACGGTCCGCCGCCCGCCGCGCCGCGTCACGCGGTGCAGGACGCCTGCCGCCAGGTCGCGCACGGCGGCGACATCGCGCTGGTGTTCGGCAACGAGCGCACGGGCCTCTCGAACGAAGACGTCGAGCGCTGTACGGCGCTCGCGCACATCCCGGCGAACCCCGCGTATAGCTCGCTCAATCTCGCGCAGGCGGTGCAGGTGCTCGCCTACGAGCTGCGCCTCGCGTATCTCGACGCCCATGCGCCGGGCGCCGCGTCGCATCCGGCGGTAGCGGCGGGCGCGGCCGCGCAGCCTGGGGTTGCCGGGCCGCTCGCCGCGAGCGACGACATCGAGCGCATGTACGTCCATCTCGAGAACGCACTGATCGCGCTCGATTTTCTCGATCCCGCCAATCCGAAGAAACTGATGTCGCGCCTGCGGCGTTTGTTCGCGCGCTCGGGGCTCGAGCGCGAGGAAGTCAACATCGTGCGCGGCATCGCGAAACACATCCTCATGCTGAAGGGCAAGGGCGACGGCCGCTGATCCGCGACCGGTTTTCTCGTCGCTGGCCCGGCGTTCGCGCCGACCTTGACGGCGACGGGGGCTTCCGGCGGCATGGCCGCTTTGCGCCTAAAATCGACGAAACCTCATAAGCAAATACGCGCGACTGCATAAGCGGCGCGCGACACCGGCCGCCGCGCGTCATGCGCGGCGCTGCCGTTCCCCATGTTCGACCCGTCCAGCGTGACTGCCATGTTCAAGAGACTTCGCGAAGACATCGCCACGATCCGCGAGCGCGATCCCGCCGCCCGCAGCGCCTGGGAAGTTCTCACCTGTTATCCGGGGCTGCACGCGCTCGTGCTGCATCGTTTCGCGCATGCGTGCTGGCGCGCGCAATACCGCTGGCTCGCGCGCTACGTCTCGCAGCTCGCGCGCTTTCTGACCGGCATCGAGATTCACCCGGGCGCGACCGTCGGCCGCCGCGTGTTCATCGACCATGGCATGGGCGTGGTGATCGGCGAGACGGCCGAAGTTGGCGACGACTGCACGATCTACCAGGGCGTGACGCTCGGCGGCACCTCGCTCACGCGCGGCGCGAAGCGTCACCCCACGCTCGGCGCGGGCGTGATCGTCGGGGCGGGCGCGAAGGTGCTCGGCGGTTTCACGGTGGGCGCGGGCGCGAAGATCGGCTCGAACGCGGTGGTCGTGAAGCCGGTGCCGGAAGGCGCGACGGCGGTGGGCAATCCCGCGCGCATCGTGGCGCCCGCGAAGGCGGCCGTCGATGTGGCCAGCCAGGCGGTGGCTGCGGGCGCGGCCGCGAACGCGAAGCCGGCGCGCGAAGGCTTTTGCGCCTACGGCATTTCGCCGAACGCGGACGATCCCGTGTCGCTCGCGATTCATGGCCTGATCGATCATGCGGCGACGCAAACCCAGCGTGTGGATGCGATTGTCGTGGCGCTGGAGCGGCTGGGCACGCGACTCGAAGCGCTGCACGGCGCGGACGCGGCGTTGATCGAGTTGCGGCGCTTGTCGGCCGGCATCGAGTGCAGCGCGGCAGCCACGGCCCAAGCCGCCACGCGCGCGGACACAACCCATCAAGCGGATAACGCCGACCAGGCGCCGGCGAACGTCTGAAGCCCGCGCGGCTTCAGACCAAGGCGCGCTCCGGCCTCAGTCGAGCGGCAACATGCGGAACCCCTCGGCATCCACGCGCAGATAACCGCCGCGCGGCGCGCCGTGATCGAGGTCCCAGTCGGCCAGCACCCAGCGCGTACCCCCCGGTTCCTGGTGGCGCGCGGGGCGGTGCGTGTGGCCGTGAATCATCGTATTCGTACGGGCGCGCTTGAAGAGCGCCGCCACGCCGCGCGCGGTCACGTCGTATTTCGGCAGACGCGGGCCCTCGCGGCGCATTTCGCTCGCGCGCCGCGCGCGTTCGGCGAGTGCCTTGCGCCAGCGAAACGGCCACGCGAGAAAGAACAGTTGCGGCATGCGGTTGCGCGCGAGCTTGCGAAAGAGCTGATAGCCGCGGTCGTCGGTGCACATGGCGTCGCCGTGCGCGAGCGCGACGCGCGTGCCGAACGCGGTGATCGCGATGGGGTCGGGCAGATAAATCGCGCCCGCGGCTTTCATGAAGCGCTTGCCCATCAGGAAGTCGCGGTTGCCGTGCATGATGTAGAGCGCGATGCCGCGCTCGGAGAGCGTGTGCATCAACGCGGCCATGCGCGCGACGAACGGATCGTCGAGCATGTCGTCGCCGATCCAGTATTCGAAGAGGTCGCCGAGTATGAACACCGAGTCGGCCTGATCGGCCGTGACCCGGATGAAGTGTTCGAACGCGGCGACCGTGCGCGGAATCCCGTCATTCAGATGCAGATCGGAAATGAACAGAAACGGACGCGCCGCATGCGGGCGCTTGCCCTCGCCGGGCACGCCCGCGGCAGCGTCTCGTAAGGCCTTTTCCTGCAGCATCGATGAAAGAGTGCGCGTAAGAGTGAAAACGTGGCGGTGCCGTCGTTAGTCGACGATCACGGCCTTCTCGATCACGACGTCGTCGACGGGCACGTCCTGATGGAAGCCCTTCGAACCCGTCTTGACCTTCTTGATCTTCTCGACCACGTCGAGGCCGTCGACCACCTTGCCGAACACGGCGTAACCCCAGCCCTGCGGCGTGGGCGACGAGTGGTTCAGGAAGTCGTTGTCGGCCACGTTGATGAAGAACTGCGCGCTCGCCGAATGCGGGTCGTTGGTGCGTGCCATGGCGATCGAACCGAGTTCGTTCTTCAGGCCGTTGTTCGCTTCGTTTTCGATCGACGCTTCGGTCGGCTTTTGCTTCATGCCGGCTTCGAAACCGCCGCCCTGGATCATGAACCCGTCGATGACGCGGTGGAACACCGTGCCGTCATAGTGGCCGTTCTTCACGTAGTTGAGGAAGTTGGCGACCGTCTTCGGGGCCTTCTCGGCGTTCAGTTCGAGCTTGATGACGCCGTGGTTCGTGTGCAGTTCGACCATGATGGAATCCTTTGCCTGTGGCTTGGGGGGAAGGACGGTGCGGCGCCGGCACGAGGCGAGGCGTCGAGCCTGCGCGTGTGCCGCCGCCGCGACCGTGCGACGGGAGTGGGCGCGGTTCGCGCCCGGATCGGGCCGCCGTAACGGCAACCCGACGTGAGAGGACTGCTTCCTGGCGGGCGTGGTTGCTGCTTTCGTGGTTGCCCGGGTGCCGCTTACTTGCCGACGACGCTCGCCGACTGGATCACGATTTCCTTCTGCGGCACGTCGCCCATCGGGCCGCGCGAAATGGTGGGCGCCGCTTCGATCTTCTTCACGACGTCCATACCCTGCGTGACCTTGCCGAACACGGCGTAACCGTTGCCGTCCGGATTCGGATAGTCGAGGCCGGCATTGTCGACGGTATTGATGAAGAACTGCGCCGTGGCCGAATTCGGGTCGCTCGTGCGTGCCATGGCGATCGTGCCCGTGGTGTTCTTCAGGCCGTTCTTGCTTTCCAGCGCGATGGGCGCGCGCGTGGGCTTCTCGACGAAGCTCGTCGTGTAGCCGCCGCCCTGGATCATGAAGCCGCGAATCACGCGATGAAAGATCGTGCCGTTGTACTGGCCGGATTTCACGTACTGCAGGAAGTTGTCGACGGTCTTCGGCGCTTTCTCCGGGTACAGCTCGACGCGAATGTCGCCTTCACTGGTCTTGAATAGCACTTGCGGATGCGCGGCCGCCGTGGGGGCCTGCGCAAAGGCGGGTGCGTTCGCGATCAGGGCGGCGCTGCCGAGCGCCAACATCAACCATTTCATGAGTATCCTCGGAAGTACGGGAAAACGAGTCGAGACGCGCATGCGGCATGCGCGCCGCGGCTTAGTTCGATGGCGCCACGAAGGGCGGCATCGCAAGCGACCCGGTCGGGCCGCCGAACTGGAACGCCGGATTGTTCAGCGTAGGCGTGATGTATTTCGAGCCGGTGTTCGAGGTGTCGTCGGCCGCGGCGGCGCGCTTTTTCTTTTGCGAGGGCGGCGGCGAGACGATCTTCTCGAGGTCGGCGAGGCGCTGCGCGGTCGGGCCGCTCGTGTGGCCGGTCGCCTGGGCGCGCTTGTACGATGCGTCGGCGAGACGCAGGTACAGATCGCCGAGATTTTCCCACGCGAGACCGTACGAAGGATTCGCCTTGGTGGCCGTTTCCAGCGCGACGCGCGCCTCTTCGTAGCGGCCGTGCTTCGCGTACAGCGTGGCGAGGTTGTTGTACGGCTCGGGCAGCTCGGGATACTGCTGCGTGAGTTCGGTGAAGGCTTCGATCGCGTCGTCGTCGCGATTCATGCGCGCAAGGATGGTCGCGCGCTTGAATTTCGCCTGCACGTCGCGGGGATTCGACTGGATGCGCGCATCGAGCTGGCTCAGCGCCGAGGACCAGTCGCGCTGGGCGATGGCGGTGTCGGCGCCGGGCGTGGAGTCGGACGTGGCGGGCGGTGCGGCATGGGCGATGCGCGCGCTGCACAGCACGAACGCGACGCTCGCGAGAGCCGACGCGGCAAGGGTCGCAGCGCGACGCGCGCGGCCGCTGGAAGGTTTCATAGGGTGAGGTCGCGGTGTTATACTCCGAGCCATTCTAACAAAAGGTCTGTGCGTTTCGTCGCGCGCTTTGTCCCTTGCCAGACGTTGCTTCATTTTCGGGGCTTCAAGTCCGGGCATTTCGGGTTGCGCAGCAGGAATCGCCAGGCTTTCTTTCGCCACTCGTGGTCGTCTCCGCCCAGTTGCAGGTTGGTTCGCATGGCGGGTACCGGCAAGCGGCAGCCTGAGCAACGCGGTGCTACGCACCCGCCGGCTGCACCTGGTGCCGACGCGCTTCCCTCGCGGTTTATCTCGACCCACGTATCCATCGTCTTTATGGAATCACTGCGCATCTACAACACGCTCGCGCGTGACAAGCAAACTTTCGCGCCTCTCGTGCCCGGCGTCGTACGCATGTACGTCTGCGGCATGACGGTGTACGACTATTGTCACGTGGGGCATGCGCGGGTGATGGTGGTGTTCGACATCGTGCAGCGCTGGCTGCGCACGCTCGGTTACGACGTGACCTATGTCCGTAACATTACCGACATCGACGACAAGATCATTCGCCGCGCCGTGGAAAACGGCGAGACGATCCGCGCGCTCACCGACCGTTTCATCGCCGCGCTGCATGAAGACGCAGACGCGCTGGGCGTGCAGCGTCCCGATCACGAGCCGCGCGCGACGCAGTACATCCCGCAGATGCTCGACATGATCGGCAAGCTCGAGCAGAACGGCTACGCGTATCAGGGCAAGGACGGCGACGTGAACTACGCCGTGCGCAAGTTCGCGCATTACGGCGCGCTCTCGGGCAAGTCGCTCGAGGACCTGCGCGCGGGCGAACGTGTGGCGACGAACGATGCCAAGCAGGATCCGCTTGACTTCGTCCTGTGGAAACAGGCAAAACCGGAAGAGCCGGCCGACACGAGCTGGGACTCGAAGTACGGGCGCGGCCGGCCCGGTTGGCACATCGAGTGTTCGGCGATGGGCTGCACCTTGCTCGGCGATCATTTCGACATTCACGGCGGCGGTCAGGACCTGCAGTTCCCGCACCATGAAAACGAAATCGCGCAAAGCGAGGGCGCGACCGGCAAGACGTTCGTCAACACGTGGATGCATAACGGCTTCGTGAATATCGACAACGAGAAGATGTCGAAGTCGCTCGGCAACTTCTTCACGATCCGCGAAGTGCTCGCGAAGTACGATGCCGAGGTCGTGCGTTTCTTCATGGCGCGCGCGCATTACCGCTCGCCGCTGAATTACAGCGACGTGCATCTCGACGACGCGAAGAACGCGCTCACGCGGCTGTACACGGCGTTGAAGGACGCCGCGCCGGACGCGAACCCGCTCGACTGGAACGAAGCGTACGCGCAGCGTTTCCAGGCGGCGATGAACGACGACTTCAACACGCCGGTGGCGATCGCCGTGCTGTTCGAACTCGCAACCGAAGTGAACCGCACGGGCGAGCCCGCGCTCGCGCGTCAGTTGCAGCAACTCGCGCGCGTGATCGGCGTACTCGTGCGCGAGCCGCGCGCATTCCTGCAGCAGGCCGCGGGTGCGCAGGAGGCGGGCGCGCTCGACGTGGCCGCGATCGAAGCGCAGATCGCCGCGCGCACGGCGGCGAAGCAGGCAAAGCAGTATGCGGAGGCGGACCGGATCCGGGCCGAACTGCTCGATGCCGGTGTCGCGCTCGAAGACAAACCGGGCGGGTTGACCGAGTGGCGCCGCGTGTGAGCGGGCTGTCCAGTTTCCACTGATCGATTCGCGAGGCAGGAGGCAGGATGGCAACGGCCACGAAGACGCAGACCAAACGGTCTGCGTCGCTAACGGGCGCCGCAGCGGGTGAGGCGGGCACGGTGATGAAGCGCGCCGCGCGCAGCGGCGACGCGAAGGCGAAGGACGCGGGCAAGAGCGCCGACGCGAAGCGCGCGGCCAATGGTGCGAGCCATGCGGGCGCGAAGGAGTTGGCGAAGGAGCCCGTGAAGGCGGCGCCCAGGTCCGCCCGCGCGAAGGCCAACGGTGCGGCGCATGCGCTCGAAGGCGCCGCCATCGACGCGGCGCTCGAGAAGCCCGCCGCGCTCGAAACGGTGGAGCCAGCCGCGGCCGCGCTCGGCGATCTCGAATTCGAGGTGCAGCGTCCCGACTACTGGGACAAGGCGTGCGCCGACCTGGTCAAGCGCGACCGTATCCTCAAGAAGCTGATTCCGAAATTCGGTCCGGTGCATCTGCTGAGCCGCGACGATCCGTTCGTCACGCTCGCGCGCTCGGTCGTCGGTCAGCAGATTTCCACGGCGGCCGCGCAGGCGCTCTGGCAGCGCGTGGAAGCCGCGTGCCCGAAACTCGTGCCGCAGCAGTTCCTCAAGCTCGGTCACGAGAAGCTGGCGGCGTGCGGTCTGTCGAAGCGCAAGACGGAATACATCCTCGATCTCGCGCAGCATTTCGTCTCGGGCGCGCTCCATGTTGGCAAGTGGACGAGCATGGACGACGAAGACGTGATCGCCGAACTCACGGCGATCCGCGGCATCGGTCGCTGGACCGCCGAGATGTTCCTGATCTTCAATCTCGCGCGGCCGAACGTGCTGCCGCTCGACGATCTCGGCCTGATCCGCGCGATCAGCGTCAATTATTTCAGTGGCGAACCCGTCACGCGCAGCGAAGCGCGCGAGGTCGCGGCGAACTGGGAGCCGTGGCGAACTGTCGCGACCTGGTACATGTGGCGCAGCCTCGAACCGTCGTGAAGGCGCGCTCCGCCCTGCGTGGCGGTGCGGGCGCCTGTCTTGCTGCATCAGTTTTGAGTTAAGAATAATCCTATCGAACCAGTTGTGTCGATAGTTCTTGGCCGATTTCGGCGACAGCGGTCGCGGTTAGAATACGCGCTGCCGCAAAGTTGAAGGATTCCCTATCATCATGAAGACCACGTTTCTGGATTTCGAACAGCCGATCGCTGAGCTGGAAGCGAAGATCGAAGAATTGCGCTTCGTTCAGGACGATTCGGCCGTCGATATTTCGGAAGAAATCGAGCGGCTGTCGAAGAAGAGCCAGCAGCTCACGAAGGACCTCTACGCCAACCTGAGCCCGTGGCAGGTTTCGCAGATCGCGCGCCATCCGCAGCGTCCGTACACGCTCGATTACGTGCATGAGCTGTTCACCGATTTTCACGAACTCCACGGCGACCGCTCGTACGCGGACGACCTGTCGATCGTCGGCGGGCTCGCGCGCTTCAGCGGCCAGCCGTGCATGGTGATCGGCCAGCAGAAGGGCCGCGACACGAAGGAGCGCGCCGCGCGCAACTTCGGCATGCCGCGTCCGGAAGGCTATCGCAAGGCCGAGCGTCTGATGCGCCTCGCCGAGAAGTTCGGCCTGCCGATCTTCACGTTCGTCGACACGCCGGGCGCGTACCCGGGCATCGGCGCGGAAGAGCGCGGCCAGTCGGAAGCTATCGGCCGCAATCTGTACGTCATGGCCGAACTCAAGACGCCGATCATCACGACGATCATCGGCGAGGGCGGTTCGGGCGGCGCGCTCGCGATCGCCGTGGCCGACACGGTCATGATGCTGCAATTCTCGACCTACTCGGTCATCTCGCCGGAAGGCTGCGCGTCGATCCTGTGGAAGAGCGCCGCGAAGGCGCCCGAAGCGGCCGAGGCGCTGGGTCTGACCGCGCATCGTCTGAAGGCGCTCGGCCTGATCGACAAGATCGTGAACGAGCCGCTCGGCGGCGCGCATCGTGACCCGAAGGGCATGGCCGCGCTGCTGCGCCGCGCGCTCTCCGACTCGCTGCGCCAGTTCCAGGGCATGAGCATTGCCGAACTGAAGGAGCGTCGTTACGAGCGCCTGATGGCCTACGGCAAGTACAAGGAAACGACGCCGGGCGCGTAACGCACCGCCGTCGCGTCATGCCGACGCCGCATTCCGACCCGCACGCCGGGCGCATCGTTCTCGACGCGCTCGGCGTCGTGCTTTCTGCGCTGCCATTCGAGGCGCGTATCGCCGTCGCATATAGCGGCGGCCTCGATTCCTCGGTGTTGCTCGACGCCGCCGTGCGGGCGGCGGGCGCGGCGCGCGTGGTCGCGCTGCATGTGCACCACGGCCTCAGTCCTCATGCCGATGCCTGGCTCGCGCACTGCGCGGCGACCGCGCGCGCCTATGGCGTGAGGTTCGATGCGCGCCGCGTGGAGGTCGCACGCGACGCCGCGGCGGGTATCGAAGCGGCCGCGCGTGACGCGCGCTACCGGGCGCTCGACGCGATGTGCGCGGAGCACGGCGTCGCGGCGCTCTGGCTCGCCCAGCATGCCGACGATCAAGCCGAAACCGTGTTGCTGCAATGGTTGCGCGGCGCGGGCCTCGCCGGCCTCGCGGCGATGGCGCCGGTGCGCGCGGTCGAAGGCGGCGTGCCGCGCATGCGCCCGCTGCTGGGTTTGTTGCGCGCGCAACTGGAGCGCTATGCGCATGCGTACGATCTGCGCTGGATCGACGACGAATCGAATGACGACACCCGCTATGCGCGCAACGCCTTGCGTCACGACGTGATGCCGGCGCTCGCCGCGCACTTTCCCGGTTATCGCGAGGCGCTCGCGCGCACAGCGGCCCACGCGGCCGCCTCGCAGCGTTTGCTCGACGACCTCGCGCAGATCGATTTGCGCGAGATCGCGCGCGACGACGGGCGCGCGCTGTCGCATGCGGCGCTGGTCGCGCTCGACGACGCGCGCGCCTTGAATCTGCTGCGCTACTGGATGCGTTCGCTCGGGCTGCCCGCCGCTTCCACGGCGCGGCTGAACGACGCGCTGCGCCAGTTGCGCGAGATCGCGCACGGCGACGCGCGGGCCGCCGACACGCCGAACGATCACGCCTTGCGCGTCGATCACGCCGGTCAGCAGTTGCGGTGTTATCGCGGGCTGGTGTCGTGGGATGCGCCGCGCGCCGCAGTCGATCCGGCGCCGGCGCGCCCGCATGCCGAACTACGCTGGCGCGGTCAGGAAATCTGGCGCTTGCCCGCGTGGCGCGGCACCTACGTGTTCGCGCCCGCGAGCGCCGACGACGCCGATGCGGTGCCCGAAGCCGTGCTGCTGCGCGCGCCGCTCGTCGCGCGCGAGCGCAGCGGCGGCGAGCGTTTGCGCGACGAGGCGGCCAACGTGAGCCGCACGCTCAAGAATCTGTTTCAAATGCGCGGTGTGCCCGCGTGGGAGCGCGATGTGCCGCTGCTGTATCTCGGCGAGACGCTCCTGTTCGTGCCCCGGATCGGCGTGAATCGCTCGGCGTTCGGGGCGCTCGACCCGCAGGCGGTCACGGGCTGGCGCCGTATCGAATGGCGCGAGGATCTGACGATCGCGTGATCCAGCGTGATCCAAACCGGACCGGCGGACCTCGGCACGACATCGGAACGACATCGGCAGGAATTACCGGCTATCCCTCGGGCTGCGCGCCGCTTTCGTGGCCCTACCTCGGCCGATCTCCCGCAAATCCTTGCCAGGCAAGTGTTTTTGCCGCCTCGCACGCGAGTTCCGCCTTGTAATTTTGGCGTCATTCGGGTAGGGTAACTCGTTTGTCCAGCCCGCTTTTTCGCGTTCACGGACGCCGTCAAAAGCGGTGTCTGCAGTGAAGGCGCGATTTTTCCTTCGAGCGGTATCCGACGGTTGCAGGGACGTCGTAGCGGCATGCGGGCAGGGCGCGTTTCAAGACATGGGCAGCACACGCTGCGCGCGCGTTTCGTTTCGATCGGGGCCACGGCTCGGGTCGCGAGGCGGCGGATCTTGACGCCCCTGAGGACAATCCCGCGCGTGCTGCACGCGCTGCATGAAACGGTCGCCAGGCCGCGAAGTCCGGGCGGCGCCGTCTTTCAGTGCGCCAGCGCGGAAACATCTCCAGTTCAGAACGACAATGGCACTCATCGTACATAAATACGGCGGCACCTCGATGGGCTCGACGGAGCGCATCAAGAACGTCGCCAAGCGCGTCGCGAAATGGCACAAGGCTGGCCACAAGATGGTCGTCGTGCCTTCGGCGATGTCCGGCGAAACGAATCGTCTGCTCGGTCTCGCGAAAGAGATCTCGGCGCAACCGAGTCCGCGCGAGCTCGACATGATTGCGGCGACCGGCGAACAGGTGAGCGTCGGCCTGCTGTCGATCGCCCTGCAGGAAGCGGGCGTCGACGCCATCAGCTACACGGGCTGGCAAGTGCCGGTCAAAACCGACAGCGCCTTCACGAAGGCGCGCATCAACGACATCGACGGCGAGCGCGTGCTGGCCGACCTCGATGCCGGCAAGGTGGTCGTGATCACGGGCTTCCAGGGCATCGACCCCGAAGGCCACATCACGACGCTCGGCCGCGGCGGTTCGGACACCTCGGCCGTGGCCGTGGCAGCCGCGCTCGAAGCGGACGAATGCCTGATCTATACCGACGTGGACGGCGTTTACACGACCGACCCGCGCGTGGTGGACGACGCGCGCCGGCTCGATCGCATCACCTTCGAAGAGATGCTGGAAATGGCCAGCCTCGGCTCGAAAGTGCTGCAGATCCGCTCGGTGGAATTCGCAGGCAAGTATCAGGTGAAGACGCGCGTGCTCTCGAGCCTGACCGATCCGATGATGGACCTCGACGCGGAAATGAAGTCGGGCACCCTGATCACTTTTGAAGAAGACGAGACCATGGAAAAAGCAGTCATCTCGGGTATCGCGTTCCAGCGCGACGAGGCCCGTATCATCGTGGCGGGTGTGCCCGACAAGCCCGGCATCGCGTATCAGATCCTCGGCCCGGTGGCGGATGCGAACATCGACGTCGACATGATCATTCAGAACCAGAGCGTGGACGGCAAGACCGACTTCACGTTCACGGTGCCGCGCGGCGACTATCAACGCGCCGTCGACGTGCTCAAGAACACCGTGCAAGGCCACGTGAGCGCGGAGAAGGTGCTCGGCGACGCGAAGGTCTCGAAGGTTTCCGTGGTGGGCGTGGGCATGCGCTCGCACGTGGGCGTGGCGAGCAAGATGTTCCGCACGCTTTCGGAAGAAGGCATCAACATCCAGATGATCTCGACGTCGGAGATCAAGATCTCGGTGCTGATCGACGAGAAGTACATGGAACTGGCGGTTCGTGCGCTGCACAAGGCATTCGAACTCGAGCAGGCTTGAGCGTCGGTTCGTCGTTCGACCGACGTTGTATGACGCGGGGATGACGAGGTTTTTCGGTCTTGAAATCAGGGCGCCGCATGGCTTGTGCGGTTGCAGAAAAAAATCTGCAAAAAAGCGTCTTATGAATTGACCGGGGCGTCTTAACCCGCTATTATCTTGGCTTCGTTGCGCTGCCTCCCTGGCGCGAACGAAGTTTTCGGGAGACGTGGCCGAGAGGTCGAAGGCACTCCCCTGCTAAGGGAGCATCTGGGCCAAAACCTGGATCGAGGGTTCGAATCCCTCCGTCTCCGCCAGAAATGGCGGTGGAAACCCCGCAAGTCGAAAGGCTTGCGGGGTTTTTCTTTTGTCCTTCGCGCGACGTGCAAAGGCACGGTGGGCGAGATGCACATGTGATCGCATTGCATGCCGATCAATAGTCAGGAATCCCAGGCATTGTGGCGTGCCGTGTCCGTTTCGGTGATGCGCGTCGTGGGGCACGCCGTGTGCTCATGTTGCACGGGCGAAAGATTTTCATCCGCTTGCCGATATTGCGTAGAGCTTCGCGCGTCGGTTCGCAATTCGCGGCAAGCCGCTGCGGTTTCGACGGCACGATGCGGCGAGCAGTGCTATTCTCGCGGCGCCGCAGCCAGCCCGCGTCAGTGTAACGAGACGTAACGTCATCGCTCGTGCGCAGTGTTGTGCATCAGTTATTACAAGTTTGAAATACGCCGGCCAAAGTGCCTGCGCTATATTGGCTTCAACAAAACATCAACCCGAAAGGTGAGTTCATGAAGTTCCCACGCGTCGTTGCAGTGCTGCTCGGGGGTTTGGCTATTGGTGCGTCGAGCGCTGCCATGGCCCACGTGAGCGTTGGCGTCAACATCGGTATTCCTGCGCCCGTGTATGTCGCGCCGCAGCCGGTCTATGCGCCGCCGCCTCCGCCGCCCGTCGTCTATCAGCCGGCGCCCGTGTATGCGGCACCGGCCATCGTGATCGGCTGGCACGGCGACCGTTACTGGGACGGCCGCCGCTACTGGGCGCGTGACGACTGGTATCGCCATCATGGTGGCGGCTATGGTCGCGGCCCTGGCCCCGGCCGTGGTCACTGGGATCACGGCGGTCCTCCCGGACACTGGCACTAAGCCGATCCAGCGAGTATTGGCGTCGCGCGCTTCGCGTGGCGCACAAAAGAAAAGCCGCCCAAGGGGCGGCTTTTTTATTGCAGCCGTTGCCTGCGCAACGACGCGGATCTACGCAGCGAACACCCGTGTCATTCGAGTCCGGCCATCCCGCCGACCACGGCGTTGAAGCCCGAATCGACGTGCATGATTTCGGCCGTCACGCCCGACGAAAGGTCGGAGAGCAGGAACGCGGCCGAGTTGCCCACTTGTTCGATCGTCACGTTGCGTTGGAGCGGGGCGTTCGTTTCGACGAAGTCGAGAATCTTGCCGAAGCCCTTGATGCCGCTGGCCGCGAGCGTCTTGATCGGGCCCGCCGAAATGCCGTTGACGCGCACGCCTTGCGTGCCGAGCGCGACTGCGAGATAACGCACGCTCGCTTCGAGCGCGGCCTTCGCGACGCCCATCGTGTTGTAGTTCGGGATCGCGCGCTCGGCGCCGAGATAGGTCAGCGTGAGCAGCGAAGCGTTCGACGAGAGCATCGGCTTGGCGGCTTTCGCGAGTGCGGGGAAGCTGTAGGCCGAGATGTCGTGGGCGATGCGGAAGTTTTCGCGCGTCATGCCGTCGAGGAAGTCGCCCGCGATCGCTTCGCGCGGCGCGAAGCCGATCGAGTGAACGAGACCGTCGAGCGAATCCCAGTGCTTCTTGAGGTCCACGAAAAGGGCCTCGATCTGCGCGTCGTCGGCGACATCGCAGGGGAACACGAGGTCGCTGCCGAACTCCTGCGCGAACTCCGTGACGCGATCCTTGAAGCGGTCGCCAACGTACGTGAACGCCAGTTCCGCGCCTTCGCGCTTGCACGCCTGCGCGATGCCGTACGCGATCGAACGGTTCGACAGCAGGCCGGTCAACAGGATGCGTTTGCCAGCGAGGAAGCCCATGAATTCTCCTAAATCAGGTCAATGCGTCGGGCGCCTGTGGGGCGGCGCCGCGAGGTTTGGGTAGAATTCTCTCACAACTGACAAGGCTGCCCGGACAAATCCCTTTCTATGACGATTCGAACGCTTGGCGGAACGGCGCGTGGCGCGCTTGCGAAGGGGCTGGCGGCGGCGGGCGTGGCGCTCGCGTTCGGGATGGCGACGATGCCTTCGGCGCACGCCGTCTACGCCATCGCGCAATACGGCGCGCCCAAATACCCGCAGGGTTTCACGCATTTCGACTACGTCAACCCCGATGCGCCGAAGGGCGGCACGCTCGTGCTCGCGAACCCGGACCGGCTCACGAGTTTCGACAAGTTCAATCCGTTCACGCTGCGCGGTAACGCCGCGCCCGGCCTCGGCATGCTGTTCGAAAGCCTCACCACGGGCAGCATGGACGAAGTCGCTTCGGCGTATGGTCTGCTCGCCGACGATATCCGCATCGCGCCCGACGCGCTCTCCGTCACGTTTCACATCAATCCGCGTGCGCATTTCTCGAACGGCGACCCGGTCACCGCCGCCGACGTGAAGTTCTCGCTCGACACGCTGAAGAGCCGCCAGGCCGCGCCTTCGATGCAAGCCTATTTCAGCGAGATCACGCGCGCGGTGGTGGTCGACCCGGCCACCATCCGCTTCGAGTTCAAGTCGAACAATCGCGAGCTGCCGCTGATCGCGGGCGGCATGCCGGTGTTCTCGCACAAGTGGGGCATGCGCCCGGACGGCAGCCGCATCGCGTTCGACCAGCTGGCGTTCGAGCCGCCCATCGGCAGTGGCCCGTATGTGATCGACCGTTATTCGAACGGCCGCACCATCACTTATCAGCTCGATCCGAACTACTGGGGTAAGGATCTGGCCGTGCGCGTGGGCACCAACAACTTCACGCGCATCACCTACAAGCTGTATTCCGACGATGTCGCGCGCCTCGAGGCGTTCAAGGCCGGCGAATACGATGCGCTCGTCGAGAACGTCTCGCGCAACTGGGTGCGGCGCGACGTGGGCAAGCGCTTCGACAGCGGCGAGCTCATCAAGCGCGAATTCCCGCAGCACAACGGCACGGGCATGCAGGGCTTCGTCATGAATCTGCGCAAGCCCGTGTTCCAGGACGTGCGCGTGCGCCACGCACTCGACCTCGCGCTCGACTTTCAGTGGCTCAACCGCATGCTGTTCTATAGCCAGTACCGGCGGCTCGACAGCTGGTTCGCGAATACGCCGTTGCAACCGAAGGGCCTGCCGTCGCCGGGCGAACTGGCGCTGCTCGACCCGTGGCGCAAGTCGCTCGATCCGGCCGTGTTCGGGCCGCCGCCGGTGCAGCCCGTCACCACGCCGCCCGGTTCGCTGCGTGCGAATCTGCTGCAAGCGCGCCAGTTGCTCGCCGATGCGGGCTGGACCTACCGCGACGGCGCGCTGCGTAACGCGAAGGGCGAGCCGTTCACGTTCGAAGTGCTCGACGACACGGCCGCCTCCTCGCAGTGGGCGCCGATCATGGCGCAGTACACGCAGGCGCTCAAGCGGCTCGGTATCCAGGTGAACTACCGGTCGGTGGATTTCGCGCTGTATCAGAAGCGGCTCGACGCCTTCGACTTCGACATGACGACCATCAAGTTCCCCGACGTGCAGGTGCCGGGCGCGGAGCAGGTCGACCGCTTCGGCAGCAAGGCCGCCGACGAGGCGGGCTCGGGCAATCTGATCGGCGTGAAATCTCTCGCCATCGACGCGATCCTCAAGGCGCTCACGCAGGCGCAGACGCTGGAGCAATTGCTCGACGCCACCCACGCGCTCGACCGGGTGCTGATGCACGGCTACTATGTGGTGCCGCAGTGGTACAGCGCGACGCACCGCGTGGCGTATCGCAACACGCTGGCGTATCCGGCGAAATTGCCGCTGTACTATGGCGCGGGCGACTGGATCATCTCCACCTGGTGGCGCAAGCCGCAGGCCGCGCCCGCGCAAGCCGCTCAACATTGACGACAACGACGGAACCGATCGAATCATGTGGAGCTACATCGTCAAACGCCTGCTGCTGATGATCCCCACCTTGCTCGGCGTCCTCACGCTGACATTCGCGGTGATCCAGTTCGTGCCGGGCGGCCCCGTCGAGCAGGCCGTGCGCGAGCTGCGGCGCGGCGCGGAGCAGGGCATGCCGTTCGGCATGCGCGCGCATTCGGGCGTGGACGCGCAGCAGATCGCGCAACTCAAGCAGCTTTACGGCTTCGACAAGCCGCCGCTGCAACGCTACGTGCTCATGCTGAGCCGCTTCGCGCGTTTCGATCTCGGGCAAAGCTATTTTCATCATCAGAGCGTGTGGTCGCTGATCGTCTCGAAGCTGCCCGTGTCGATCAGCATCGGCCTTTGGACCTTCTTCCTCACGTATCTGATATCGGTGCCGTTGGGCATCGCGAAAGCAGTGCGCAACGGCTCGCATTTCGATCTCGTGACGAGTCTCGTGGTGCTCGTGGGCTACGCGATTCCGGGCTTCGTGCTCGGCGTGCTGCTGCTCGTGCTGTTCGGTGGCGGCACCTTCCTGCAACTGTTCCCGCTGCGCAATCTCACTTCGGACAACTGGGACACGCTCTCGCTCGGCGGCAAGGTGCTCGACTATCTCTGGCATATCGCGCTGCCCGTGACCGCTTCCGTCGTAGGCAGTTTCGCCGTTACGACGATGCTGACCAAGAACGCCTTCCTCGAAGAGATTCGCCGCCAGTACGTGCTCACCGCGCGCGCGAAGGGCTTGTCGGAGCGTACGGTGCTCTGGAAACACGTGTTCCGCAACGCCTTGCTGCCGCTCGTGGTGGGCTTCCCGGCCGCGTTCATCGGCGCGTTCTTCACGGGCAGCCTGCTGATCGAGACGCTGTTTTCGCTCGACGGCCTCGGGCTGCTCTCGTACGAGTCCGTCGTGCGGCGCGATTATCCCGTCGTGCTCGGCACGCTGTACCTTTTCACGTTGATCGGACTCCTGACCAAATTGATTTCCGATCTTTGCTACGTGTGGGTCGATCCCCGCATTCAATTCGAACAACTGGAGCGCTGATTTGAACCGAGTCCGCGCCGGCGCCGAGCCCGAACTGCGTACCGAAAGCGTACGCGCCTTCAAGTCGCCCACGCCCGCGAAGCGCGTGTGGATGCGCTTCAGGCAGCAGCGTCTGGGTTACTGGAGCCTGATCGTTTTTCTCGTGGCGTTCGCGGCGAGTCTCGCCGGGCCGCTCTGGTGCAACGACAAGCCGCTCGTCGTGCGCTACGAAGGGCACCTGTATTTCCCGCTCTTCAAGGATTATCCGGAGACGGCCTTCGGCGGCGATTTCCCCACGCCCGCCGATTACCTCGACCCGTTCATCCGCAAGCGCTTCAACGCGCCGGGCAATTTCGCGCTCTATCCGCCGAATCCGTATTACTACGACACGCTCAACTACTTCGCGAAGGTGCCGAACCCGGCGCCGCCGTCGCGCCAGAACTGGCTCGGCACCGACGAAAGCGGGCGCGACCTGTTCGCACGGCTGCTCTACGGCTTCCGCGTCTCGGTGATCTTCGCGCTCGTGCTCACGTTCATCGGCACGGTGCTCGGCGTGCTCGCGGGCGCGGTGCAGGGCTACTTCGGCGGCAAGGTCGATATCGTCGGGCAACGGCTGATCGAAATCTGGAGCTCGCTGCCCGAGCTGTATCTGCTGATCATCTTCGCGGCGATCTTCGAGCCGGGCTTCGTGCTGCTGATCGTGCTGCTCTCGCTGTTCGGCTGGATCGGTCTGTCCGATTACGTGCGCGCGGAATTCCTGCGCAATCGCAATCAGGATTACGTGCTGGCGGCGCGCGCGATGGGACTGTCGAACTGGCAGATCATCTGGCGCCATGTGCTGCCCAACAGCCTCACGCCCGTCATCACGTTCTTGCCGTTTCGTATGAGCGGCGCGATCCTCGCGCTCACGAGCCTCGACTTTCTCGGTCTGGGCGTGCCTGCGCCCACGCCGAGCCTGGGCGAGCTGCTCGCGCAGGGCAAGCGCAATCTCGACGCATGGTGGATCGCGCTCTCGACCTTCGGCGTGCTGGTCGCCACGCTGCTGCTGCTCACGTTTATCGGCGACGCGTTGCGCAACGCGCTCGACACCCGCATCTCCGACGCGATGAAGGCCGGAGGCAATCAGTGAGCGCCGTGCCCAACGACATCGCCGCGTCCCCCGGTGCGCCCTTGCTGTCGATCGAGCACCTCAGCGTGCGCTTCGGCGAGACGCTGGCCGTCGACGACGTCACGCTCGCCATCGGACGCGGCGAGCGCGTGGCGCTCGTCGGCGAATCGGGCTCGGGCAAGACCGTCACCGCGCTGTCGATCCTGCGGCTCGTGCAGGACGCGCGCACCACGGGAGCGATCCGGCTCGACGGCGACGACCTGCTGGCAAAGAGCGAGCGCGCCATGCGCGGCCTGCGCGGCAGCGACATCGCCATGATCTTTCAGGAGCCGATGACCGCGCTCAATCCGCTCTACACGATCGGCGAGCAGATCGCGGAAACCATCGTGCTGCACGACGGCGTGGCGAAGAAGGCCGCCTACGAGCGCGCGGTGGCGCTGCTGGAGCGCACCGGCATCACGGAGGCGCGGCGACGCGTGTCGAGCTATCCGCATCAGCTTTCGGGCGGGCAGCGGCAGCGCGTGATGATCGCGATGGCGCTCGCGTGCCGTCCACGCCTGTTGCTCGCCGACGAACCCACCACGGCGCTCGACGTGACCATTCGCGGCCAGATCGTCGACCTGCTGCTCGAGTTGCAGCGCGAGGAGGCCGAGCGGCGCGGCATGTCAGTGCTGCTCATCACGCACGATCTCAACCTCGTGCGGCGCTTCGCGCAGCGCGTGGCGGTGATGGAGCAGGGCAAGCTCGTGGAGTCGGGCGAAGTCGAGCAGATTTTCGAGTCGCCGCAGCACGCGTACACGCAGCGCCTGATCGCGAGCCGGCCCGAGCGTCACGTGCTGCCCGTGTTGCCGATCGCGCCCGTGCTGCTGCAGGCGCAGGACGTCATGGTCGATTTCGCGACGAAACTGCCGGGATTTCGCGGCTGGTGGCAAACCGGGCGCTTTCGCGCGGTGAACGATGCGAGCCTCGCGGTGCGCCAGGGCGAGACACTCGGTATTGTCGGCGAGTCGGGATCGGGAAAAACGACCCTCGCGATGGCGATGCTCGGCTTGCAGCGCACGGTGGCCGGCAGTATCGAGTTCGAAGGGCGCCCGATCGGCAGTTATCAGGGGCGCGAGAAGCTCACGCTGCGCTCGCATCTCCAGGTGGTCTTTCAGGACCCGTTCAGTTCGCTTTCGCCGCGCCAGACCATCGAGCGCATCGTGGGCGAGGGGCTCGCGTTGCACCGGCCCGATTTATCGGCGGAAGAACGCCGCAAACGCATCGTGAGCGTGTTGCGCGAGGTGGGACTCGATCGCACGGCTTTGCAACGATACCCGCACGAGTTTTCCGGCGGCCAACGGCAGCGAATTGCCATCGCGCGCACGCTGGTGCTGGAGCCGCGCGTGATCGTACTCGATGAACCGACCAGCGCACTCGACGTTTCGATTCAGCAACAGGTGCTGCGATTGTTGACGGATTTGCAACGCAAGTACAACCTGGGCTATGTGTTCATCAGCCACGATCTCGCGGTGATCGGTGCGATGGCGCACCGTGTCGCTGTGATGCAGAACGGCACTATCGTCGAAAGTGGAGAAGTCTCGAATATCTTCGATAGCCCCGCGCACCCTTACACCCGAAAATTATTGAAAGCCGCATTCGATCGCTGACCCTTCCGTGAACTTTAGGGGGCATTTCAGTGAAATTCACCAATGAGGTGCTTATCGCGATTGAATTTTTCTATTTGTTTTGACACACAAATACTTACTGGCTAGTATCGTCCAAACTTTTCTTCTAACTCCCTGATTTACGGGCAATTTCTACCGACCCATGCAGCACCGATACCTGACCCAGGCTTGCGCGCGCACCGTCGCCGGGATGTTCATCGGCGTACTGATGGCAGCAAGTCAAGGCGCATTCGCCGACGATCTAAGCAGCTTTAACCAGAATGCCTCATTTTCGCCGGGTAACTCGGCGATCTCCCCGTCGATTCCCGCTATTCAAAACGCGCTTCAGAACGCGAACCAGGCCGCTCCCGCAGCGCCGGTTCCCGCTGAAAGCGGCGCACGATCGTTCCTTTCCGGCATGGCCGGCAAAGCCGGCGACGTCGTCGTGGGCGCGCTCAACATGATTGGCGTGCGTTATCGCTGGGGCGGCAACACGCCGGACTCCGGCCTCGACTGCAGCGGTTTCGTGCGCTACGTGTTCCAGGACACGCTGGGCATGTCGCTGCCGCGCCGCGCCGAGGAAATGAGCCGCGTGGGCGAGAAGGTGAGCATGAGCAACCTCAAGCCGGGCGACCTCGTGTTCTTCAACACGATGCGCCGCAGCTTCTCGCACGTCGGCATCTATATCGGCGACAACAAGTTCGTGCACTCGCCGTCCACCGGCAGCACGATCCGTGTCGACGACCTCGACGACAACTACTGGGAAAAGCGTTTCCAGGGCGCGCGCCGTATCGAGGCCTCGTTCACGCCGGACCAGCAGCAAAATCTCAAGCAGCGCGTGAGCGCCCAGTTCGACCCGAACGGCGGCAACTGATCGCGGCGAGGTGTCGGTGTGCGTTGCCGCACGCCGTCCACCGCTTCGTCGTAGCTTGAGCAAAAGAAAAGCCTGCTTCTCGCGAAGCAGGCTTTTTGTTTTTGGCGCCCGTAATGAGCGCCAGACCGGAGCGCCAGACTAGGCCAACGCGCGCGCTGCGGCTCAGGCCGTTACGCGCGCCGCGGCGAGCTTGCGCTCCAGCTCCGGCATCATGCGCGCAACCGCTTCCTCGCCCGCCAGGATCGCCGCATTGCGCTGCGTGAAGTCGCTGCTCGACATCGCGTTGAGACTCGGGCGGATCACGACGTCGGCGTATTTGTCGAGTTCGTAGGTCTTGATCGTCTGGCCCATGATCGTGAAGGTCTGCATCAGCACGTCGAACTGGCTCAGCGTGGAGGCCGTGTCCGGGCGCGCCGAAATGTCCACGGCGATCACGAAGTCGGCGCCCATCTTGCGCGCGAACGCCGCAGGCACGGGGCTCACGAGACCGCCATCCACGTATTCATGCCCGCCGATCTTCACCGGCTCGAAAATGGACGGCACGCTGCACGAGGCGCGCACCGCGATGCCGGTATTGCCGCGCTGGAACAGGATGGGCTGGCCGTTGCGCAAATCCGTGGCGACCACGCCGAGCGGTTTCGCCATTTTTTCGATCGGGCGGTCGTGCAGCGTGGTGTTGACGAAGTTCTGCAGCGCCACGCCTTGCAGGATGCCGCGCGTGCGGAACGGCATCGCCCAGTCGCTGATCGAGGCTTCGTCCATCGTCAGCGCGAGTTTGTTGATCGCGAAACCGTTCATGCCCGACGCATAGAGCGCCGCGATCACCGACCCGGCGCTGGTGCCCGCCACCAGATCGACCTGGACGTTGCGCGCCTCGAGCGCCTTGATCACGCCGATGTGCGCGAAGCCGCGCGCCGCGCCGCCACCGAGCGCGAGGCCCACGCGGATCGGCCGTGCGGGTTTCGTCACGGGCGGCGCCGTGGTCGTGGGCGGCGGATTGCCGGCGGTTTGCGTGCCCGCGGTCGTGCAGGCGGCGAGGACGGTGGAGGCGGCCGCGAGCGAGAAGTGGCGGCGGCTCGATGAGTGCGATGACGGCTTCAAAAAAGGTTCTCCATGCGGCGCGCGCCGCCGGGGTCCGGCTGGGGGGCGATGCTCGAAGCGCGCGCGACGCCGCGTGCGGGTGGCGGCGCGCCGACATCATAAGGCAAAGCCGAACGCGTTTTGCGAGCGCGTGTGTAACGCCATATGTCGCGGGGCTTCGAACTGCATTTCGGGATGTCGGCGGGGTCACGGTGCACGTATCGGCATGCCCGGGGCCGTGTGTCGAAACGCATCGACAGGTAGCGAGGCGAGCCGGAAAAAGGCGCGAAAGGGCGGCGCACCGGGCCGCGATGTCGCCCCCACCGCCCGGCCGAACCGGGATGCGGCGGGTATAATCCGGTCTCGAATTTCCATACTTTTGTGCGCGCGACGTTCGCGCCGCGAACCTCCGCCGTTCACCGCCGCCGTGGCTGCCGTCGTATCGAAGGCAGTGCGCCGGCCGGCATCGTCTTCGAGTAATCGTCCATGACCCAAACCGTCCGTACCCGCTTCGCGCCGAGCCCGACCGGCTTCATCCACCTCGGCAACATTCGTTCCGCGCTGTATCCGTGGGCGTTCGCGCGCCGCAACGAGGGCGTGTTCGTGCTGCGAATCGAAGATACCGACGTCGAGCGTTCGACCAGCGAATCCGTCGATGCGATTCTCGAAGGCATGCAGTGGCTCGGCCTCGACTTCGACGAAGGCCCGTTCTACCAGATGCAGCGCATGGACCGTTACCGCGAAGTGCTGGCGCAAATGCAGCAGAACGGCCTCGTGTACCCGTGCTACATGTCGACGGAAGAACTCGACGCGCTGCGCGAGCGTCAGCGTGAAGCGGGCGAGAAGCCGCGCTACGACGGCACGTGGCGTCCGGAGCCGGGCAAGGTGCTGCCCACGCCGCCCGAAGGCGTGAAGCCGGTGCTGCGCTTTCGCAATCCGCTCACCGGCGTCGTGGCGTGGGACGACGCCGTGAAGGGCCGCGTTGAAATCTCGAACGAAGAACTCGACGACCTCGTGATCGCGCGCCCGGACGGCACGCCGACCTACAACTTCTGCGTGGTCGTGGACGACCTCGACATGCAGATCACGCACGTGATTCGCGGCGACGATCACGTCAACAACACGCCGCGCCAGATCAACATCCTGCGTGCGCTGGGCGCCGAACCGCCGGTCTACGCGCACTTGCCGACCGTGCTCAACGAGCAGGGCGAAAAGATGAGCAAGCGCCACGGCGCGATGAGCGTGATGGGGTATCGCGACGCCGGTTATCTGCCGGAAGCGGTGCTCAACTATCTCGCGCGCCTCGGCTGGTCGCACGGCGACGCCGAAGTGTTTTCGCGCGAGCAGTTCGTCGAATGGTTCGATCTCGACCATCTCGGCAAGTCGCCGGCGCAGTACGACCACAACAAGCTCAACTGGCTCAACAACCACTACCTCAAGGAAGTGGACAACGCGCGGCTCGCGGAACTCTCGAAGCCGTTTTTCGCGGCGCTGGGCGTGGACGAAGCCGCGCTCGCGAACGGGCCGTCGCTCGAAGGCGTGGTCGCGCTCTTCAAGGACCGCGCGAACACGATCAAGGAAATTGCCGAAAGCGCGTTGATGTTCTATCGCGAGCCGCAGCCCGAGGCGGAAGCGCTCGCGCAGCACATCACCGACGCGGTGCGCCCGGCGCTGACCGATCTCGCGGCGGCGCTCAAGGCGGCAGAGTGGACGAAGGAGGGCGTCTCGGCGGCCCTCAAGGCGACGCTCGCGACGCATAAGCTCAAGATGCCGCAACTGGCCATGCCGGCGCGTCTGCTCGTGGCGGGCACGACGCACACGCCTTCGGTGGACGCGGTGCTCGTATTGTTCGGCCGTGACGCGGTGGTGAGCCGCCTCGAAAAGGGAATTTCGGGCAATAAGTAAATTTTTTGACGAATTTTTCGCTCAGGCCCTAGCGCTCGGGCGAGAGTTCTTGTAGTATTCGGGCTCCGTTGAATACGGAGCGCGAGAAACGGCAGACCAGCCGTCAAACTCACGCAAAGAGCCGGAGAATCGGGCAACGAAGTTTGAAGAAAATTTCGAAGCGCTGCAAAAAACGATTCAAAAGCTCTTGACGAAAGCGAAATTGATGTTTAAAATCTCGCTTCTGTTCTGCAAGGGGGTATAGCTCAGCTGGGAGAGCGCTTGCATGGCATGCAAGAGGTCAGCGGTTCGATCCCGCTTACCTCCACCAACAGAACAAGAACAAACGCAGTAAAGTGTAGCAAAGGCATTATCTGCAAAGATCAATGTCCCCTTCGTCTAGAGGCCTAGGACATCACCCTTTCACGGTGAGTACAGGGGTTCGAATCCCCTAGGGGACGCCAGACATGAGCGTCGCCGGTAAGATCGTCATGATCCCGGTGAGGTGGCAGGTGGAAATCAACCAACGTCCATCTGTATGTGTCGAACTGGAGCGGTAGTTCAGTTGGTTAGAATACCGGCCTGTCACGCCGGGGGTCGCGGGTTCGAGTCCCGTCCGCTCCGCCAGATAGAAGCCCGTTCAGAAATATTGAGCGGGCTTTTTAGTTAGAGTTGTACAGGTGTAAGCCTACGCTTATGTCCATGTTGTCCCCTTCGTCTAGAGGCCTAGGACATCACCCTTTCACGGTGAGTACAGGGGTTCGAATCCCCTAGGGGACGCCAGATTTAAATGCGGCGCCAAAGCAGTAAGGCGAAGCCGCCAGCGGGATCTAACCGACGCCCGCCGGTGAGTAGTGAAGCAAGACTGGAGCGGTAGTTCAGTCGGTTAGAATACCGGCCTGTCACGCCGGGGGTCGCGGGTTCGAGTCCCGTCCGCTCCGCCAGATTCGAGTTGTCCAGCAGTGTTGGGCAGCATGTAGTTCAAGGCGCAAGCTAGCGCTTGTGCCTGTGTTGTCCCCTTCGTCTAGAGGCCTAGGACATCACCCTTTCACGGTGAGTACAGGGGTTCGAATCCCCTAGGGGACGCCAAATTAAAATGCGGCGCCAAAGCAGCAAGGCGAAGCCGCCAGCGGGGATCTAACCGACGCCCGCCGGTGTAGCAGCAAGCTGGAGCGGTAGTTCAGTTGGTTAGAATACCGGCCTGTCACGCCGGGGGTCGCGGGTTCGAGTCCCGTCCGCTCCGCCAGAACGAAGCCCGTTGGATACGTCCAACGGGCTTTTTCTTTTTGCGATTGCATCTCATGCGAGATCGGCAGTCCTACGAGTTCATCGGCGCAATCCTGCCTTCGCTCTCCGGTTCGCGTACGTGCAAACTGCCATTGTCGGCGGCTGCGCGTTATCGTAGCGTTGTCGAAACTTCGTTTCTCCCGCTGCCGACATGTTCGCACCGAACGATATCCCGTCGCGTTTCCAGTTGCGGCGCGCCTCCATGGACGACTTCGAGTTCGCCGAAGCGCTCACGCGCAGGAACATGGGCGGCTACTATCAGCGGCATCATCTCGTCTGGCGCGGCGATCTCTTTCTCGCGAGCTATCGCGAATCCGAAAACTTCATTCTCGAAGCCGATGGTTGCGCGATCGGCGTCTTGCGCGTGACCGAAGAGGGCGACTCGCTGCATATTCGCGACGTGCAGATCGCCGAAGGCCATCGCGGCAACGGCGCAGGCACCTTCCTGCTGGACATTTCGCACCGCTGGGCCCGCGAGCGCGGGCTGCGCGAGTTGCAACTGCGCGTATTCGTCGATAACCCGGCGGCGCGGCTCTACCTGCGCAAAGGCTATCGCGTGGCGGGACCGCGGCTCGCGCGGCTCGGTTCGATCCGGCACATGACGCGGCTCGTTTGATGGGCGCTCAAGCCCGGCTCAGGCGTTGGCGATGAACTAGAAGGTCTCGTCGTCGCGATCGTCGTCGTGGCGATCGTCGGTGCCGCGCGCGATGAAGGCGCGCGGGCTCTGGCCGAACGCGCGGCGGAACATCGCCGAAAACGCGCTCTGGCTTTGATAGCCGAGTTCCTGCGCGACGATCGCCATCGGCCGCCCCTGATTGAGCAGCGGAATCGCGCGCGCGAGGATCGCCTGCTGGCGCCACTGCGAAAAGCTCACGCCCAGTTCCTGGCGAAACAGCCGCGCGATCGTGCGCGTGCTCGCGCCCACGTGCGCGGCCCAGTATTCGAGCGAGCCGGGACCGGCTGGATCGGCGATCAAGGCTTCGCAGAGCGCACGCAGGCGCTTTTCCTCGGGCATGGGCACGGCGAGCGGCAAGGGCGCGGAACGCGTGATCTCGTCGAGCGCGAGCGCGCCCAGCAGGCGTTCGCGCGCGGGCGCGATGCCGGGCTCGTCGAGCGCGGCGATGGTCTCGCGCAGCAAGCCCGAGACTTCGACGACGCGGCACGCGTCCAGACCCGGCGGTATCACCGATTCGTCGACATAGAGCGTGCGCAGAAATGCGTCCTCGACGATCACAACTTCGTGCGTGACGAGCGGCGGCACCCAGATCGCGCGCGAGGGCGGCACCATCCACGTGGTGCCGGGCGTCGCCATGCGCAGCACGCCGCGCGACGCGTAAGCGAGTTGCGCCCACGCGTGCGTGTGCAGGGCGATGCGCACGCCGGCCGCCATTGGCCGCGAGCGCACGCGGATCGGATGCGCGACCGCGGGCTCGAACTCGGGCGGGATGTCGACGAGTTCGGAGTCGGGCGGCGCGGGCGTGAGCAGTTCATGAGGCATGGGCGGCGCGAGAGCGTGGAGGCGTGAAAGCGTGAAATGGCGCGTGGAGCGACTCATTGTAGTCGTGCGCGCGATCGCGTTCATGCGGGCTCGTGCGGCGTGTCGGAACGCGTACGGGCCGATCGAGCGGGCATAATGCCGAAGCATCTACGGTTATCGGCACGGTTACAGGCATCGAGGAGAAACAACGCCATGAAATATGTGTTCGTCTACGGCACGCTGCGCGCGGGCGAAATCAACGACATCAATCTCGCCGCGGAACGCCATGCGATCGCGCGTCCGCGTCACGTGGGCGTGACGAAGCTCGCGGGCCGGTTGTTCGACTTCGGCACGTATCCGGGCATGATCGTGGCGAGCGCCACCGATGCCAGCACCGTGATCGGCGACGTCTACGAAATCGACGACGCGCTGATCGCCGTGCTCGACGAGATCGAGCAGGTGTATCCGGGCGTGGACGGTTTGTTCGTCTCGAAGGAAGTGAGCGTGGATGTCGCGGGCGAGCGGGTGGCGTGCCTCTACTATCCGGTTGCCCCCGCCGCGGTGGCGGACAAACCCGAGATCCCGGGCGGCGACTGGGTCGCGCATCGGCGCGCGCGATAACGTTCGCGGCTTCGCGCCGCAACGACCCTCATAAGCGACAAGGCCCGGCGGATTCGCATCCGCCGGGCCTTTTTCATGCACGCGGGTTCAGCGCGATCAGATCTCTTCGTAGAGCGGCAGCGTCAGGAATTCCACGAAATTGTCGGCCGTCGACATCTCCTCGAAGATTTGCGCGGCGCGCTCGTACGGCTTCGTGTCGCCGCCCACCACGCCCTTGACCTTGTCGAGTTCCTGCGGGATCAGTTCGCGCACGAGTTCGGCCGTGACCTTGCGGCCGTCGTCGAGCTTGCCCTTCGGCGTGCGGATCCATTGCCACACCTGCGAGCGCGAGATTTCCGCGGTCGCGGCGTCTTCCATCAGGTTGTGGATCGGCACGCAGCCATTGCCCGCGAGCCACGAACCGAGATAGTGGATACCCACGTTGATGTTGTTGCGCAGGCCCGTTTCGGTGATCGGCGCTTCGGGACGGAAGTCGAGCAGATCCTTGGCCGTCACGTTCACGTCGGCGCGTTGCTTGCCAATCTGGTTCGGTTGATCGCCGAGCACCTTCACGAACTCTTCCATCGCGATGGGCACGAGACCCGGATGCGCGACCCAGCCGCCGTCGTAACCGTCGCCGGCGTCGCGGGCCTTATCGGAGCGCACGCCGCCCATGGCCTTGTCGTTCGCGGCCGCGTCGTTCTTGATCGGAATCAACGCGCTCATGCCGCCGATGGCCGGCGCGTTGCGGCGGTGGCAGGTCTTGAGCAGTTCGAGCGCGTAGGCGCGCATGAACGGCACCGTCATCGTGATCTGCGAACGGTCGGCGAGGCAGAAGTCCTTGTCGTTCTTGAACTTCTTGATCGCGGAGAAAATGTAGTCCCAGCGGCCCGCGTTGAGGCCCGAGCTGTGCTCGCGCAACTCGTACAGGATTTCGTCCATTTCGAACGCGGCAAGGATCGTTTCGACCAGCACCGTCGCGCGGATCGTGCCGCGCGGCACGCCCACGGCTTCCTGCGCGGCCACGAAGATGTCGTTCCACAGGCGCGCTTCGAGATGGCTCTCCAGCTTCGGCAGATAGAAGTACGGGCCGCTGCCGCGCGCGAGCAGTTCCTTCGCGTTGTGGAACAGGTAGAGCGCGAAGTCGAAGATGCCGCCCGACACGCGTTGACCGTCCACCGTCACGTGCTTCTCGTCGAGGTGCCAGCCGCGCGGACGCACGATCAGCGTCGCGGTCTTGTCGTTGAGCTGGTACGACTTGCCGTTCTGTTCGAGCGAGATCGTGCGGCGCACCGCTTCCTTGAGGTTGATCTGGCCGACGATCTGGTTTTCCCAGTTCGGCGCGTTCGAGTCCTCGAAGTCCGTCATGTACGAATCCGCGCCCGAATTCAGCGCGTTGATGATCATCTTGCGCTCGACCGGGCCGGTGATTTCCACGCGGCGGCATTCGAGATCCTTCGGCAACGGGGCGATCTTCCAGTCGCCTTCGCGGATCGATTTCGTATCGGCAAGAAAGTCGGGGCGTTCGCCGGCGTCGAGACGCTTCGTGCGTTCGGCGCGCGTCTTCAGCAGTTCCTGGCGACGCGGCTCGAACGTGCGATGCAGCTTCGCGACGAGTTCGAGCGCTTCGGGCGTGAGGATCGTGTCGAAGCCGGGCTGGTTGTCAGCCGTGATCTGCATGCCTTGCGGCAGTTGCAACGTTGCCATTTGCTTGCTCCTTGGTCGGTCAGATGATGAATGCGTGGGTCAGTGATAGTCGAGGCGAGCGATCGCGGCCCGTCATGCGCCCGGGCTGGGGCGATGACGGCCGCGCCGTTCGGCCGCGGCGGTTTCGAGAAAAGCGAGCAGGTCGGTCATGCCGCCGCCGGTGCCGTGCGGCGCGACGCCGAGTTCTTCGGCGGGCAGGCGCTGGCGGTTGATCCAGAACGTGGTGTAGCCGAACCAGCTGGCGCCCGCGGCGTCCCAGCCGTTCGACGAGACGAACACGATGTCGCGCGCGGCGGCGCCGAACGCGGCCGTGCCGAGCGCGTAGGCGGCCGCGGCGGGCTTGTAGGCGCGCACGGCGTCTACAGAGAGCACGTGATCGAACAGCCCATGCATGCCCGCGCTCTTCACGGCGATGTCGAGCATCTGCGGATTGCCGTTCGACAGAATGGCGAGGCCGGGCGCGCCGTTCGCGCCAACGCCGCGCGATTCGCGCAGGCGGCGCAGTGCAGGCAGCACGTCGGGGAACGCGGAGAGGCACGCGTATTCGTCCATCAGGCGCTTTTCGCCCGCGCCCGAGAGCGCGAGATTCAGCCGGCGCGCGGCATGGCGCAGCGCGTCGAGCGTGATGTCCCAGAACGGGCGATAACGCGCGCCGGCGGTATCGGCAAGCGTGCGCAACTGCGTGTACTCGATCTGCTTCGTGCGCCAGAGCTGCGAAAGCGCGTCGCCGTGGCCCGGAAACATTTGTTCGGCGGCCGCGACGACCGAGTGCACGTCGAACAGCGTGCCGTAGGCGTCGAAAATCACGGCGGCCGGAAAGTCCGTGGCCGGCGTGGCGGGGTTCGTCGCGGTCGTGGTTGCGGTGGTTGTCGTTCTGGCCGACATAGCCTTGCACTCCGTATTCAGAGGTCGAGGACGATTGTATTCATGAGTGATATGACTGAAAAAGCCGCGATTGATCACTTGATCTTTTACTTTTACATACCTAATCTGTCCAGGCTGCGCCGTTTTCCTGACTTTTTCGTTTGCCCGCTGCCCACCGCATGAGCGGTTTTCCGTGAGACGCCGATGGATCGCTTCAAGCAGATCGAGACGTTCGTAACCGTGGCTGCCAAAGGCAGTCTCTCCGCCGCCGCACAGGCCGAAGGCGTCGCGCCCGCGATCATCGGCCGGCGGATCGACGCGCTCGAGGAGCGCCTCGGCGTGAAGTTGCTCGTGCGCACCACGCGCCGTATCACGCTGACCTTCGAGGGCTCGGCGTTTCTCGAGGACTGCCAGCGCGTCATTCACGACATGCAGAACGCCGAGGCCAGCGTCTCCGCGGGCGGCGTGAAGGCGAGCGGGCACCTGCGCGTCTCGGCGCCAGCGGGCTTCGGGCGGCGGCACGTCGCGCCGCTCGTGCCCGACTTCACGGTCGCGCACCCGGACGTGACGATCACGCTCGATCTTTCGGACCGGCTCGTCGATCTCGTCAACGAAGGTTTCGACTGCGCGGTGCGGCTTGGCGAGTTGCCCGATTCGTCGCTGGTGTCGCTCAAGCTCGGCGAAAACCGCCGCGTGTGCGTGGCGGCGCCGGCCTATTTGTCGCGGCGCGGCGCGCCCGAAACGCTCGCCGACCTCGCGCGCCACAATTGCCTCGCGTTCGGTGCGAGCGCGAACCAGCAGCGCGGCTGGGCGTTTCAGCAGGACGACAAGGTCGTGTCGATCCGCGTGGCGGGCACGATGGAATGCTCCGACGGCGCGGTGTTGCACGAATGGTGTCTCGCGGGCCACGGTCTCGCGTGGCGCTCGTGGTGGGAAGTGGGCGAGGACATCGCGGCGGGCCGCCTCGTGGCCGTGCTGGAAGCGTTCGCGGCGCCACCCATCGGCATTCACGCCGTGTTCCCGCAGCGCCGTCATTTGCCGCTGCGCGTGCGGCTCTTTCTCGACTTTCTCAAACATACCTACGGTCAACCCGGTTACTGGGGTTAAGGCGCGCAAACGGGGGGCGCCTGGCGGGCGTTGGCGCCGTGCGCGAGGAGTGCGAGGCCCGCGGCGCGTTCCATCGGCAGGATTTTTTCGCGCACTACAATCGACGTGACAATGCCCGCGCGCGGCCTGCGCGCCTCGCTTGACCTGCCGCTGCCGCAACCGGAGGGCGCCATGTTCCAGCACATCCTCGTTCCGACCGACGGCTCGGAGCTGTCGAAGAAAGCGATCGACGGCGCGATCGATCTCGCGCGCACGGTGGGCGCGCGCATCACGGCGTACGCGTGTTTGCCGCAATATCCGTACTCGCCGTACAGCGACGTGGTGATCGAGCCGCCCGGCGATTTCCAGACGCGCAGTGAGCGAGAGGCGCGCGCGCATCTGGACGAGGTCGAAACGGCGGCGCGCGCGGCGGGCGTGACGTGCGAGAGCCGCACCAGCGTGCATCCGGCGCCGTATCTCGGCATTATCGAAGTCGCGGAACAGGGCGGTTGCGACGTGATTTTCATGGCCTCGCACGGGCGGCGCGGGCTCGGCAGCCTGCTGATCGGCAGCGAAACGCAGCGCGTGCTGACCCATACGAAGATTCCCGTGATCGTCTATCGCTAGACGGGTGGCACCGTGGCGTGCACGGCGAAGCACGAGGCCCGGCGCGTTCGGCGTGTCGCCGCGCGCGCCGCGAGCCGGATCGTGTCCGGTCCCGCGTGGCCTGTGGCTCTTTTTGATGTGTGCTACCGCTCCCTTGAACCGCAAGGCCGCGCCGGCTTCGGCACGGCCCTGTCGCCACGGTGCGACGCGCGGGCAAAACGGCGGCAACCAGCGCGCCCCGCCAAGGACACACGTACCGGCCGCCGCCGTTTTCTCGCTACGTCGCGCTGCCTCACGCGCGAAGCGCAGCCTTCCGTGGCAATCCTGCCGGCGGCGTTACGCCACCTTCTTGTCGAAGAACTGCTCGTCTTCGGTCGAACCGTGCAGCGCCGTCGTCGAGGCGTCGCGCTCCACCGTTTGCGTCACGGCGTCGAAGTAGCCCGTGCCCACCTCGCGCTGGTGCTTGACGGCCGTGAAACCCTTCTCGGCGGCGGCGAACTCGGCCTGCTGCAACTCCACGAACGCGCTCATGTTCTGGCGCGCATAACCGTGCGCGAGGTTGAACATCGAGTAGTTGAGCGAGTGGAAGCCCGCCAGCGTGATGAACTGGAACTTGTAGCCCATCGCGCCCAGTTCGCGCTGGAATTTCGCGATGGTCGCATCGTCGAGATTCTTCTTCCAGTTGAACGACGGCGAGCAGTTGTACGAAAGCAGCTTGTCCGGGAACTGCTTGTGGATCGCCTCGGCGAACTGCTTCGCGAATTCGAGATCCGGCTTGCCGGTTTCGCACCAGATCATGTCGGCGTAGGGCGCGTAGGCGAGGCCGCGCGAGATCGCCTGTTCGAGACCGTTGCGCGTGCGGAAGAAGCCTTCCACCGTGCGCTCGCCGGTCAGGAACGGCTTGTCGTTGTCGTCGATGTCGGACGTGACGAGGTCGGCGGCTTCGGCGTCGGTGCGGGCGAGCAGCACGGTCGGCACGCCGCAGACGTCGGCGGCGAGACGCGCGGCCGTGAGTTTGGCGACGTTTTCGCGCGTGGGCACGAGCACCTTGCCGCCCATGTGGCCGCACTTCTTCACCGAGGCGAGCTGGTCTTCGAAGTGCACGCCCGCGGCGCCCGCTTCGATCATCGACTTCATCAGTTCGAACGCGTTGAGCACGCCGCCGAAGCCCGCTTCCGCGTCGGCCACGATCGGCTGGAAGTAATCGACATAGCCTTCGTCGCCGGGATTCTTGCCTTCGGACCACTGGATCTGGTCGGCGCGCGTGAGCGTGTTGTTGATGCGCTTCACGACCTGCGGCACCGAGTTGGCCGGGTAGAGCGACTGGTCGGGATACATTTCGCCCGCGAGGTTGGCGTCGCCCGCGACCTGCCAGCCCGAGAGGTAGATGGCCTTGAGGCCGGCCTTGACCTGCTGCATGGCCTGGTTGCCCGTGAGCGCGCCGAGCGAGTTGATGAACGGCTCGGTGTTCACGCCCTTCCAGAGCTTTTCGGCGCCGTTTTTCGCGAGCGTGTGCTCGGGCTGGATCGAGCCGCGCAGGCGCACGACGTCTTCAGCCGAGTAGTTACGCTTGATGCCTTTCCAGCGCGGATCGGTTTCCCATTGTTGCTGGAGTTGCTTCGCTTGTTCTTGACGGTTCGACATGGTGAGCTCCTTCGTTTGCCTGATAAGTGAATCGCTGATCGGTACGTCTGAATCGGTGACTTCGCGCAAGCGGTTCGCCTTCAGGGTCTCGTTCCGGGACGTTTCGGGCGTTTCGTTTCGCGAACTCTTATATAAGAGTCTAGGCAAATCGATGAAGCGGCGCGAGGCGCGCACTGAGCTTTTTCTATCTTATTTTATCGTTATGAATCAATGAATTGTCGATTATATTTCGAGATGTGAAACGGAATTTTCCATGCTGCAATCGCGCGTGTTGTGCCACGCAGCACGATTTTTTACGAAGCAAAAATTTTTTTCGTATCGTGAAATGCAGGCGGAAATAAAAAAGACCGGTGACAGAGCACCGGTCTTTTTCTTGCCGATCGCCACGGCGAAGCGTCTTGACGCCTCGCCGTGCGCTATCCACAGGCGATTTAGCTGTCGCGACGCACACGCGGGCCGTCGTTGCGACGCGCGCCGTAGCCGCCATTGCCTTCACGACGGCCGTAGCCTTCGCGCTGCTGGCCGCCGAAGCCGCCGCGATTGCCGTTGCCTTCGCCGCGCGGGGCGCCATAGCCGCCGCCGTTGCTGTTGCCGTCACGCGCGCCATAACCGCCGCGCGCGCCTTCCGGCTTGCTGCCCCAGCTGTTGCCGCCACGGTCGCCGCCGTAGCCGCCACCGTTGCCGCGGTCGCCGCCATAGCCGCCACCGTTGCCACGATCGCCGCCGTAGCCGCCGCCGGTGCCACGGTTGTTGCCATAGCCACCCGGCTTGCCGCTGCCGCTGCCGAAGCGACGGCCGCCGCCGTTGCCGCCGCCCGGACGGCCGCGACCGCCGAAGCCACGGTTAGCCGGCGCCGACTTGCGCGGCTCGAAGCCTTCGACGACGTTCACCGGCAGCGGTGCGCGCACGAAACGCTCGATGCGCTTGAGCGCGCCTTGCTCGGCGTGATGCACGAGGCTCACCGCCACGCCCGAACGGCCGGCACGGCCCGTACGGCCGATACGGTGGACGTAGTCTTCCGCGAACTTCGGCAGATCGTAGTTGAACACGTGCGTGATGCCGGGAATGTCGATACCGCGCGCGGCCACGTCCGTTGCCACGAGCACGCGCACGCGACGCTCGCGCAGCGCGCGAATCGTGCGGTTACGCGCGCCTTGCGGCAGGTCGCCGTGCAGGGCAGCGGTTTCGAAGCCGGCGTCGGCGAGCTTGCCGGCGAGCTGGTCGGCGTCCATCTTCGTGGCCGTGAACACGATGGCCTGGTCGAGGCTTTCGTTGCGCAGCAGATGGTCGAGCAGACGATCCTTGTGATCGCGGTCGTCCACGTAGTGCACGGTTTGCGCGATGTTCGAGTTCGACTCAACCTTGCGCACGATCTCGATACGCTCCGGATCCTTCAGCAGGCGGCCGGTGATCGACGCGATCTTGCCGTCGAGCGTGGCCGAGAACAGCATCGTTTGACGCGTTTCGGGCGTGGCGGCCACGATCGTGTCGATGTCGTCGATGAAGCCCATGTCCAGCATGCGGTCGGCTTCGTCGAGCACGAGCATCTTGAGTTCGGACAGGTCGATACGGCCGCGCTCGAGGTGGTCGAGCAGACGGCCCGGCGTTGCCACGAGAATCTCGGGATTCTTCGCGAGCAGCATCAGCTGCTGGCCGTAGGCCACGCCGCCGAGAATGCTGACCGTGCGCAGACGGCGCAGATGCTGGCCGTACGTCGAAGCGGCCGTGGTCACCTGCATGGCGAGCTCACGCGTGGGCGTGAGGACGAGGAGGCCGGGGCGTGCCACCGGCTGCGGACGGCGCTGGCGGCGATCCTGCTGGCCTGCGGCGCCTTGCGGACGCGGCTCGCGCGGCTGCGCGGCCTGCGCCTTCTGGATCTGCGCGAAGCGCTCGATCGCGGGCAGCATGAACGCGGCGGTCTTGCCCGAACCGGTCGGGCTGGAAACCAGCAGATCGCGGCCGGCGATGCCCGCAGGAATGGCGCGTTCCTGCACGGGCGTCGGTGCCTTGTAGCCCGCTGCGATCAGCGCGGAGACGATCTCCGGCGACAGACCGAGCGCCGCAAAGGCCGAACCGTCGTTGGCGGCGTCGGCGGCTTGCGCGGGTGCGTCAGCGGCGGCGGCGGCGTCCAGACCGAGGGCTTGGTCGGCGATTGCGTCGAGGGGGCTTTGGGTATTGCTCGAAGTCATGAAAATCCTTGGTACACAGGAAATAGAACGTCGGCGCCAATCGGCATACCCAAGTCGTCTGATTCTGCAAACAAATCGAAAAACGGGGGCAATCCGCCACACACAATGGCGGATTTTAGTTAGAAGCTGTTTTGGGTGCGGCTCAGGCCGGGATTGGCCAGCCGCCAGCCTGATATTGACAGCCCGGTATGAGGGCCAATGCAGGGGGGGACAGGTTCTAAACTGGATTGGAGCTTAACGCAACGAGTCGTTGCACTGATCGAAAAGGCGACCGGAGCGCAACGCAGCGGGCATTATATCTCGTTTTGTTGCGGCGCGCCAGTGCGGATTTCGCCGGGTTTGCGAGGCCGCCGGGAGGTGGCTCGCGGCGCCGGGCGGGGTGTCGCGAATGACGCCGCGCGATGGCTCGAGCGGGCCGGAGCGGCCCGCGAACGTTGTCGCGCTGCGCGCCCGGCGGGACGGGAAGGCGCGTCGGGAAGGGCGTTAGCTCGCCGCGCCGCTCTTGAGCGATTCGACGAGTTCGACGTACTGCGCCTTGGCGGCTTCCTGCGCCGTGCCTTGCAGCGCCGACCACGCCTCGTACTTGTACTTGCCGACGACGTCGGTGAAGCCGGGCTTGTCGCCGTGCACGTCGCCTTCGGTGGCTTGCTTGAAGAGCGCATAGAGGCGCAGCAGCGTGAGATTGCCGGGCCGCTCGGGCAGTTGTTGCACGTCTTCCTGGGCCTGGGCGAACTGCGTGTTCACATCGCTCATTGTTTCCTCCGCTTTGATGGTGCTGGATGGTTCGAATGCGTTGCCGTCCGGCGCGGCCCGCGGGCTGGCTGGCGGGCGCGCTGGCGAGACGAATCAGGACAAATCAGCGGCGATGGTATCAGCGCATTCCCACGAAAGGCTGGAGCGATTCCTCCACACGCATCAGGCACGGCGCGGGAAACGAAGTCAAAGCGGAAGTGAAAGCGATGCGGAACCCGGCGGCGAGCGCGCTTCCGGCCGACCGCAATCAAGCGACCGCTTTCCCGCGCGGGCGGGGCATTACAATAGCGGCCATGACTCAAACCGTGCTGCTTGCCCTCGATACTTCGACCGAATTCTGCTCGGTCGCGCTGCTTCGCGTCGCCGCCGGCGCCAATTCCGCGCCTTCCACCGTTCCCGCCGATGCCACCCACGCCGCTGCCGCGCCGCGCTCCGAAGTGAGCGTCTGGGTGCGGCATGAAGCCACGGGCGCCGTGTCGAGCACGCGGCTGCTGCCCGCGATCGCCGAGCTGTTCGAAGAGGCGGGCCTCGCGCTCGCCGACTGCGACGCCATCGCGTTCGGCGCCGGTCCCGGTTCGTTTACGGGTTTGCGCACGGCAACCGGCGTGGCCCAGGGGCTGGCCTTCGGTTTGAACATTCCCGTGGTGCCGGTCGGCACGCTGCTGGTTTGCGCGGAAAGCGCGCGCCTGCGCGATCCCGCGGCCACGCGCGTGCTTGCCGCGCTCGACGCGCGCATGGACGAAGCCTATTGGGCCGACTACGCCTGGGACGCCGAAGCCGGCGACTGGCGCACACTGCAGGCGGCCTCGCTCGACGCGCCCGAGGCGATTCCCGCGCCCGACGCGCCGTTTACGCTCGTGGGCAATGCGGCCGCCGCGTTCGGCGCGCGTCTGACGGCGGCGGCGAGCGCGCGTGTGATCGACGCCGAAGCGCTGCCGCACGCCTTGCCGCTCGCGCACGCGGCGTTGCGCGCGTTTCGCGCGGGCCGCACGCAGCCCGCCGACCAGGCCGCGCCCGAATACGTGCGCAACAAGGTCGCGCAAACCACGGCCGAACGCATGGCCGCCAAAGCCGGCGCGCAGGGCCGCGAGGGCGCCGCGAACGTGGGCGAGGGCGGCGGAGGCGGCCGATGAGCGGCGTGCTGATGACCGACCGCTATCTCTCGCCGATGACCGAAAGCGATCTCGACGAAGTGGCGATCATCGAGCGCGCCGCCTACGAATTTCCGTGGACGCGCGGCAACTTCGAAGACTCGCTGCGCAATGGCTATTACGGCCTGTGCATGCGCCACGTCACGGGCACGCTGATCGGCTATTGCGTGCTGATGCCCGTCGTCGACGAAATGCATCTGCTCAATCTGTGCGTCGCGCCGCCGGCGCAGGGCGCGGGCGCCGGGCTCTCGATGCTGCGCGAAGCCGCGCGCCTCGCGCAGACGCAAGGGCTCGAAGGCCTGCTGCTCGAAGTGCGGCCGTCGAATCACCGGGCGATCCGGCTGTACGAGCAGTTCGGGTTCGTCACCATCGGCCGTCGCAAAAATTATTATCCGGCGCGCCATCACGCACGCGAGGACGCGCTCGTGATGCGCTTTTCATTTGCAGGGGAGGCCGTGAATGGCGCTCGATGACATCGTGCTCGAAGAACTCGGGCTCGCGCCGCGCTGGGTGCGCAAGGGCGTTGTGACGGCACCGGCGGTCGATGCTGTCGATGCGGAGCCTGACGCGCCGCGCGTGGCGGCCGAAGTCGCGACGGCGCGGGCAGGCGCGCCCGCAGCGCCCGTGGCGCGGGCGGCCGACGCGCCGGACGTGTCGCATGCGGATCGACGCGAGGCGCGCACCGCGCCCGCCGAGGCGCGCGAGTCCGCGCCCATGGCCGCGTTCGAACGCGAAGCGGCGTCATCGCGCCAACCGTCCGCGCCAGCATCGAAACCCGCCGCTTCCCTTTCCTCCGACGAACCGCCGCCGCTCACCGAAGACGACTTCGCGTGGTTCGACACGATCGCCGAACCCGCGCTGCCTGCCGATATCGATGCCGGCGCAGCGGCCCGTGCGCCGCGCGACGACGTCGCGACGCTCGACTGGGACACGCTCGCCGCACGCGTTGCCGATTGCACGCGTTGCCGCCTGTGCGAAAAGCGCACCAACACGGTATTCGGCGTGGGCGATCGCGAGGCCGACTGGATGCTGATTGGCGAGGCGCCCGGCGAAAACGAAGATCGCCAGGGCGAGCCGTTCGTCGGCCAGGCGGGCAAGCTGCTCGACAACATGCTGCAGGCGCTGACGCTCGCGCGCGGCGAGAACGTCTATATCGCCAACGTCATCAAGTGCCGGCCGCCCGGCAACCGCAATCCTGAGCCCGACGAAGTCGCGCGCTGCGAGCCTTATCTGCAACGCCAGGTCGCGCTCGTGAAACCGAAGATCATCGTCGCGCTGGGCCGTTTCGCCGCGCAAAGTCTGCTCAAGACCGACGGCAGCATCGCCTCGCTGCGCGGCCGCGTGCATCAGTACGAAGGCGTGCCCGTGATCGTCACGTATCACCCCGCGTATCTGCTGCGCAGCCTGCAAGACAAGTCGAAGGCGTGGGCCGACCTGTGCCTCGCGCGCGACACGTGGCGCGCCGCCGGCGAAAGCCGGTGAGCGAAGCGCGGGCCGCGGGCGAACCGGGAGACCCGGACGAGCGGGATGGCCCGAACGCGCGCGGCGGCTCGCACGCCACCGTGCAGGCTGCAACGCCGCGCGCGGCGTCAGCCGCCATGTCGCCTGTCGACGTGAACGCGGCAGCCGGCTTGCCCGCGCGACTCGCCGCGCACACCGACGCGGCCGTGCGCGATCTCGCATGGCTGCTGTTCAGCGCCGGTTTGTTGCGCGCGCAACTTCCCTCGGCGCCGCTCGCGCAGCCGTTTCTTCATACCGATGACGCCTCGAACGCGCTCGACTGGCTCGACGCGCTCGATCGCGAGCCCACGCCGCTGCACGACGCGCTCGCGGCCCAGGCGCCCACGCGGCTCGGCCGTTACGCCGAAACCCTGCTCGGCTGGTTTCTCGCGCACGGTCCTGCGGCGCGGCTCGTCGCCCAGAACGTGGCGCTGCGCGGCGAAGGGCGCACGCTCGGCGAATGCGATTTCCTGCTCGAAGCCGATGGCGAGAAGCTGCATTGGGAACTGGCGGTGAAGTGCTATTTGCATGCGGGCGGCAGTGCGCTGGCGGACTACGTCGGGCCGAATCTGCGCGATCGCTTCGACTGGAAACTCACGCATCTGCGCGATCGTCAATTGCGCCTGAGCGAGCGCCCGGAACTCGCGGCGCTGGGATTCGCGGGGCCTTGGCGGGCGCAGATGTTCGTCAAAGGCTGGTTGTTTTATCGGGCGACGCAAGCGGCCGACACGGCGGAGCCTGGCGCGCCGGAACTCGCCGCCGATCATTTACGCGGCTGGTGGGTCACGCGGTCCGGGTGGGCGGCATTTGCGCGCGCCCACGCGGCCGATGGCTGGAGCGTGCTGCCGCGGCTGGCGTGGCTCGCGCCGCGTCGGCTCGGATGCCGTGCCGATGCCACCAACGGCGAGGATTTGCGAGCCGCGACAAGTCGGCCCGAAGGCGGTGCTGCGGAACACAGCGGCGGTACTAAAGAGGAAGGCGCCGCGCGGTCGTCATCGGCGTGGAAGGCACGAAGCGCCGTGGCCGGGCCGGTCGATGCGGGCACGCTGATCGACGCTATCGCGGCGAGCGCGCGTCCGGATGAGCCCACCCTGGTGGCCGCTTTTGTGGCCGATGGCGCGGGCGGCTATCGCGAGCGTTCGCGGGGGTTCATCGTCCCCGACGACTGGCCCGGGCAGGCCGCCGCGTTCGCGCGCGAGTGAGCGCGTGTTCGCGCAAGCCAGCTCGACCCACGCCATTCAACGATGATCGACGCGCGCCTGGCTCCGCGCGCATCGTCAGCCGTGAACTCGCGCCCGAGGCGCATTTACCACCATCGCCAGAAATGATGCACGGGCCCGACGCCATGACCGACGTCGAGGCGCGCGCTCGCTTCGAGCGCGGACGTCAAATACTGCTTGGCTTCGCTCACGGCCGGCGCGAGATCGCCGCGCTGCGGCCACAGCGCCGCGATCGCCGAAGACAGCGTGCAGCCCGTGCCGTGCGTGTTGGTGACCGGCACGCGCGGGCCGCCCAGACGCAGCGTGCCGCCCGCTTCGACGAGCCAGTCCGGGCTGTCGTCGCTGCCGAGGTGGCCGCCTTTCATCAGCACGGCCTGGGCGCCGAGCGCGCGCAGCGCTTCGCCTTGCTCGACCATCGCGGCTTCGTCGGTGGCCGGCGCGACGCCGAGCAGCGCGGCCGCCTCGGGCAGATTCGGCGTGACGATGCCCGCGAGCGGCAGCAACTCGTCGCGCAACGCGGCGACGGCTTCGGGCGCGAGCAGCGCGTGATTGCTCTTCGAGATCATCACGGTGTCGAGCACGACGCGCGGCGGCTGGTGGCGGCGCAGTGCCTCGGCAACCGCGCGCACGATCGACGCGTTGGCGAGCATGCCGATCTTCACGGCGTCGATGCGGATGTCGTCGAACACGGCGTCGAGTTGCGCGGTGACGAAGCCCGCGTCGGGCGCGTGGATCGCCGTGACGCCGCGCGTGTTCTGCGCGGTGAGCGCGGTGATGACGCTCGCGCCGTAGGCGCCGAGCGCGGAGAACGCCTTGAGGTCGGCCTGGATGCCGGCGCCGCCGCCGGAGTCGGAACCGGCGATCGTGAGGACGTTGAAAATCGGTGAGTTCATGGCGGCCTGGAATGCGCTGCGTCCGGTGCCGGGCCAATCGGCCAGCGGCACGCGGGCGCGGGGAAAAAACGATTCAGCGGAATGTCTGGGAAAGGGGCGGCCCGGGCGCGGCGCGCCGCCGGATCAGTGACCGTGATTTTCGCCGATCAGCGAGACCGAGTCGAACGAACGCTGATTGGCCTGGTGGCGGCGCATCACGACCCACATCATCAGACAGACGAACGTGCCGAACAGCACGATGACGATGGTCACCGGCACGTCGAGCCAGACGAGCACGGCATAGAGGCACAGCATGACGAGCACCGAGAGGTTCTCGTTGAAATTCTGTACGGCGATCGAGTGACCGGCGGAAAGCAGCACGTGGCCGCGATGCTGGAGCAGCGCGTTCATCGGCACGACGAAGAAGCCGGAGAGGCCGCCCACCACCATGAGGAACAGGTAGGCGAAAACGAGGTAACCCGGAATGCGCAGATGGCCGATATGCAGGCCCCAATGCGGCGGAAACAGACTGCGCGTGTAGAACGCCATCAGCATGACGGCAACGCCCATGATGATGCCGACGGGCAAGACGGAGAGCGACTTCTTGAGCGGCACGCGCGCGGCCGCGATCATCGCGCCGGCCGCCACGCCCACGGCCACCACGGCTTGCAGCACGGCGCCTTCCGAGAGCGACATGCCGAGCGACACTTCGGCCCACTTCAGGACGATGAATTGCAGCGTCGCGCCCGCGCCCCAGAACAGCGTCGTGACGGCGAGGGAGATCTGGCCGAGCTTGTCGTGCCAGAGCGTGTTGAAACAGTCGGCGAAATCGGTGATGAGGCGGATGGGTCCGTGCTGCTGGCGCGGGTAGCGCGCGCCGGTGTCGGGAATGCGCAGATTGAACAGCGCGGCCACTACGTAGATGCCCATGATCACGAGCATGGCGGCTTCGGCGGGTGTGTTGATCGCGGCAGGCGTGTGCCGGATCACGTGGGCGGCGATGTGGGGACTGATAAGCGCGCCGCCCAGCACGGTGCCGAGAATGATCGAGCCGACCGTCGTGCCTTCGATCCAGCCATTGGCGGCGACGAGGCGTTCGGGCGGCAGCAGTTCGGTGAGAATGCCGTATTTGGCGGGCGAATACGCGGCGGCGCCGAAACCGACGATGCCGTAGGCGAGCAAGGGATGCAGACCCGCGAGCATGATGGCGCAACCCACGACCTTGATCGTGTTCGTGATGAACATCACGCGGCCCTTGGGGCGGGAATCAGCGAAGGCGCCGACGAAAGCGGCAAGAACGACGTAGGACAGGACGAAAAACAGCTTTAGCAGCGGCGTCATCCAGTTCGGAGCGTGTAAATCTTTGAGCAGTGCAATCGCAGCGATCAGGAGCGCATTGTCGGCCAACGACGAAAAAAACTGCGCGGCCATGATGGTGTAAAAGCCTTTTTTCATCTGATGCGATGCTTTCCTCGCTGCGGTCCGTCCGCCCCGGACGGGTGGGAGGCATCCGGGCTTATTACGTTCGAAATGGGTTGTGCGCAGGGCTTTATATCACGAAAATAGGTGTATTCGGACTAGCACAATCCTTGACCGCCCATCAGGCGGGCCTGCCGGGCGCTGAAAACACCCTGTAAGCTCCTGATTCGAAAGCGTCTTTGCGAAAAATCTCCCATGCCGCGCCCCCTCTCCGCAACGATTCACACCGCCGCACTCGCCAATAATCTCGCCGTCGTCCGCAAGTCGGCGCCCAAGTCGAAAATCTGGGCCGTCGTGAAGGCCAACGCCTACGGGCACGGGCTTGCGCGGGCTTTTCCCGGGCTCCGCGCGACAGACGGTTTCGGCCTGCTCGACCTCGAAGAAGCCGCCAAATTGCGCGAGCTGGGCTGGGCGGGCCCGATCCTGCTGCTCGAAGGCTTTTTCCGGCCCACCGACATCGACGTGATCGATCGCTACAGCCTCACGACCGTGGTGCATTGCGACGAACAGATGCGCATGCTGGAAATGGCGCGGCTTTCGAAGCCGGTCAATATTCAGTTGAAAATGAACAGCGGCATGAATCGGCTCGGTTACACGCCGGAGAAGTATCGCGCGGCGTGGGAACGGGCGCGCGCGGCGGCCGGCATCGGTCAGATCACGCTGATGACGCATTTCGCCGACGCCGACACGCCGCGCGGCATCGGCGAACAGATGGAGACGTTCGAGCGCGGCGCGCAGGGCATTGCCGGCGCGCGCAGTCTCGCCAACTCGGCGGCCACGCTCTGGCATCCCGCCTCGCATTTCGACTGGGTGCGCCCGGGCATCGTTCTGTATGGCGCGTCGCCTTCCGGCGTGGCCACGGCGCTCGACGGCGTCGGCCTGCAACCCGCCATGACGCTCGCTTCCGAGATCATCGCCACGCAGCATGTTGCCGAAGGGCAGACCGTCGGCTACGGCTCGACCTACTCGGCACGCAAGTCCATGCGCGTCGGCGTGGTGGCGTGCGGCTATGCCGACGGCTATCCGCGCGTCGCGCCCGAAGGCACGCCGGTGATCGTCGACGGCGTGCGCACGCGCGTGGTCGGGCGCGTCTCCATGGACATGCTCACCGTCGATCTCACGCCGGTGCAGAACGCGGGCGTGGGTACGCGCGTCGAGCTGTGGGGCGCGCATCTGCCGATCGACGACGTCGCGCAGGCGTGCGGCACGATCGGCTACGAACTCATGTGCGCGGTGGCGCCGCGCGTGCCGGTGCGCGCCGAGTAAGGACGCAAGGGCACGCCCACGAGCATGGGCGCGAGCGCGCGCAGGATGCGGCGCGATCCCCGCATCTCGCGTCGGCCGATCCGCAAGAACGAATCACGAAATCGCAACAACACCGCATGGCAAAGAGCATGGCGAAGGTCAAGACGCTGTACACCTGTAGCGAATGCGGCGCGCAGGTGCCGAAGTGGCAAGGGCAGTGCCCCGCGTGCCAGGCGTGGAACACGCTGGTGGAGGGCGTCGCGGAACCCGCGGGCAACCACCGTTTTCAGGCGCTCGCGAAGAGCGCGCCGGTGCGCCGTCTCGCCGATATCGAGGCGTCGGACGTGCCGCGTTTCTCGACGGGCGTCGGCGAATTCGACCGCGTGCTCGGCGGCGGTCTGGTCGCGGGCGGCGTCGTGCTGATCGGCGGCGATCCGGGTATCGGCAAGTCGACGCTGTTGCTGCAGTCGCTCGCGCAGATCGCGGCCGAACGTCGCGCGCTCTACGTGAGCGGCGAGGAATCGGCGGCGCAGATCGCGTTGCGCGCGCAACGGCTCGCGCTGCTCGATCCGGGCTCGATGGCGAGCGAGTTGCAACTGCTCGCGGAAATCCAGCTCGAAAAAATCCAGGCGACGATCGAGGCCGAGCGGCCCGACGTGGCCGTCATCGATTCGATCCAGACGATCTATTCCGAAGCGCTAACCTCGGCGCCGGGCTCGGTCGCGCAGGTGCGCGAGTGCGCGGCCCAGCTCACGCGTATCGCCAAGCAGTCGGGCACGGCGATCATCATGGTCGGCCACGTGACGAAGGAGGGCAACCTCGCGGGGCCGCGCGTGCTCGAACATATCGTCGACACCGTGCTGTACTTCGAGGGCGATACCCATTCGTCGTTCCGCCTCGTGCGCGCGTTCAAGAACCGCTTCGGCGCGGTCAACGAACTCGGCGTGTTCGCGATGACCGAGAAGGGCCTGCGCGGCGTGGCGAATCCGTCGGCGCTCTTTCTCTCGCAGCACGAGACGAGCGTGCCGGGCTCCTGCGTGCTGGTCACGCAGGAAGGTTCGCGGCCGCTGCTGGTGGAAGTGCAGGCGCTCGTCGATACGGCGCACGTGCCCAACCCGAAGCGCCTCGCGGTCGGTCTCGAACAGAACCGGCTCGCGCTGCTGCTGGCGGTGCTGCATCGGCACGCGGGAATCGCCTGCTTCGATCAGGACGTGTTCCTCAACGCGGTGGGCGGCGTGAAGATCACCGAACCGGCCGCCGACCTCGCCGTGCTGCTCTCGATTCATTCGTCGATGCGTAACAAGGCGTTGCCCAAGGGTCTGATCGTTTTTGGCGAAGTCGGGCTGGCTGGCGAAATCCGGCCGTCGCCGCGCGGACAGGATCGTCTGAAGGAAGCGGCCAAGCTCGGTTTTTCATGCGCCCTGATTCCCCGCGCCAATGCGCCCAAGCAGCCGATCGAGGGGTTGAACGTCATTGCGGTCGAGCGAATCGAGGAAGCCATCGACCGCGTGCGCGAGCTGGAATGAAGGCGGGGCGGACGTTTGTTACGTCCAACCTGTCACGTAATGATTAGTAACAACCCTGGTGGACGCTGTAACCATTTCGCTGCGCGATTTCCCTATCCTGTGCCCGATGTGTAACCCGTATCGAGCGGAAAGGATAGCGACTTGAAACACACTGATACGTCCTTCGGCGGTCGATCGATCACCGTGCGCGGCTGCCGGGTTTCCGAGCCGCTGTTGCAACCTTGGGGCAGCAGCTGTCGCATCGTCGAATGGATCGACGGCGACGGCCGCATCTCACGCCGCGTGGTCGCGGAAGACGTGACGGCTGCCGAAGTGCGCAGCACCATCGCGCGTCATGTGGAAGGCCGCAAGCACGTGCTCTACGACGACGAGCGCACACCCCGGCAAACGCTGCCACGGCGCTAGGCCGAAAGCGGAAACAAAAATGGGCGCCTCGGAGCGCCCATTTTTGTTTGATCTCGCGAAGGGTGAAACCGCGGCCGCGAAACCCTCAGATCCACGGGTTGTGAAACGGCTTCTTGTGGCCGGGTGTCGGGTTATCGCCGGACTGGCTGGCCTGCTTCGGTTGCCCCGGCTGATTTTGCTGATAAGGATTGGCCGGATTCACGCCGCCCGGCGCGACTGGCATCTGGCCGCCGAGCCCGGCTTCCTGCGCGCGTTGGCGCGCCTCCATGTCGTCCATCATCGCTTTCAGGACTTCGGCATTGAATAGCGGATGCCGCGAAGCCTCGCCCGGCGTGAGCACCGGCGAGACGCAGCAGTCGATGGCCTCCAGCCGGTCGATCCACGTTTGCAGGTTTTCCGACGCGAACAGGTCGGCGAGTTCGCGCGTGAGCGTGGCCGCGTCGGCTCCGCCGATCGCCTGGCCGAGGCTCCAGTGACGTTGCGCCCAGTCGTCGCGGCCGATGGCATGGCAAAGCGTTTGCCAGAATTTCAGTTCGAGCGCGCCCACCGCGAGCCAGCGGCCTTCCTGGGTGCGATACAGGTTGTAGCAGGGCACGCCGCCGTTGAGCAGGCCGCCGCCGGGCTGGAGCGCCGCCGCGTCGTCGTTGGCGAGCGCCACTTGCGCTGTGACGTTGCTGGCGTAGCTCGCATGCGTCATCGACACATCGACGAAACGGCCTTCGCCGCCGCGCGCGACGGCCCACAGCGCGGCGAGAATCTGCGTGACCGCGGACAGCGCGCCGCCGAGCAGGTCGGCGATCTGGAAATTGGGCAGCACCGGCGTGCCGTCGCGACTCGCGAGCTGGTCGAGCACGCCCGCGTAGGCCACGTAGTTGATGTCGTGGCCCGGATGGCCCGCGAACGGGCCGGTCGTGCCGTAGCCCGTGATCGCGCAATAAACCAGCTTCGGATTGATCTCGCGCAGCACTTCGTAGCCCACGCCCAGCTTGTCCATCACGCCGGGGCGAAAGCTCTCCACCAGCACGTCCGCGTCGCGTGCCAGCGCCAGCAGCACGGAACGGCCGCTGTCGGTCTTGAGATCGAGCCGGGTCTCGCGCTTGCCGCGGTTGACGAGGCGATAGAACGCGCCGGGGCGCGCGGCCACTTCGTCGGTGGCGCTTTGCATCATCACGCGCGAGGCGTCGCCGGCACCGGGCGGCTCGATCTTGAGCACGTCGGCGCCCAGCTCCGCGAGCCGCATGGTGGCCACCGGACCCGGCAACAGCAGGGTCAGGTCGAGGACGCGTAGGCCTTGCAAGGCGGCGGGTGACGACACTCGTTTCTCCTGGGCGGAAGTCAGTGACACGCAGAGATCCGATAAGCGTACGGGAAGGCGGGCGCCGCGTGCGTTAGCCGAGCTGCTCGAGCGCTTCGTGCGCCTCGAGCCACTCGCCTTCGAGCGAGTCGAGCCGCGCCTGCACGTCGGCCTGACGGCGGATGGCGTCAGTCAGGCGGCTTTTGTGCTGCGGCTCGTAGCTCGCAGGGTCGGCCACGAACGCATCGAGCGTGCCCTTTTCGGCGTTGAGCGCATCCATCTCTTTCTCTATCTTGCCGATTTTCGCCTGCAGGGGCTTTTTCAGGTGCGCAACCTTCTGCCGCTGCTCGGCTTCCTGCCGGCGTTGCTCCTTGCGATTCACGCCGTCGGCCGCGGCCCCGTTCCCGCCCGGTGCCGCATTCGCCGTGCCGGCCGCCGCTTCCTTGAGCGCCGCGCGTTGCTCTGCCGCATGCTGAAGCAGCCAGTCGCGATAGTCGTCGAGGTCGCCGTCGAACGGTTGCAGGCGATGTTTCGCGACGAGCATGAACTGGTCGGTGGTGGCGCGCAGCAGATGCCGGTCGTGCGAGACGACGATCAGCGTGCCTTCGAACTGCGCGAGCGCCATGGTGAGCGCGTGGCGCGTTTCGAGGTCGAGGTGATTGGTCGGTTCGTCGAGCAGCAGCAGATTGGGCTTTTGCCAGATGATGAGCGCCAGCGCGAGACGCGCCTTTTCGCCGCCCGAGAACGGCGCAATGGGCGCGGTGGCCATTTCGCCCGGGAAGTTGAAGCCGCCCAGGAAGTCGCGCAATTCCTGCTCGCGCGTGTCGGGCGCGAGGCGCGCGAGATGCTGAAGCGGCGTGTCTTGCGGGCGCAGGGTTTCGAGCTGATGCTGCGCGAAATAGCCGATCTGCAAGCCCTTGCCGGTGCGCGTGTGACCCGCGAGCGGCGCGAGCGTACCGGCCAGCGTTTTGATGAGCGTGGATTTACCCTGGCCGTTCGCGCCGAGCAGGCCGATGCGCTGGCCGTTCTGGATCGACAGCGCGACACGCTCGACGATGGGCGTCTCGCTGCCGTCTTCCGCGCGATAGCCGCAGCGCACGTCTTCCATCACGAGCATGGGATTGGGCGCGGAGTCGGGCGTACGGAATTCGAACGTGAAGGGCGAAGTGGCATGCGCGGGCGCGATCAGCTCCATTTTCTCGAGCGCCTTCACGCGGCTTTGCGCCTGCCGCGCCTTGGTGGCCTGGGCCTTGAAGCGGTCGATATAGCTTTGCAGATGCGCGACCGTGCGCTGCTGCTTCTCGTACGCGCTTTGCTGGAGTGCGATCTGCTGCGCGCGCAGGATCTCGAACTGCGAATAGTTGCCGCCGTAGCGCTTGATCTGCTGATTTTCCAGATGCAGCGTGACGTTGCAGACCGAGTCGAGGAATTCGCGGTCGTGCGAGATCACGACGAGCGTGCCCGGGTAGCGGTGCAGCCAGTCTTCGAGCCAGACGATGGCGTCCAGATCCAGGTGGTTCGTGGGTTCGTCGAGCAGCAGGAGATCCGAACGGCACATCAGCGCCTGGGCGAGATTCAGCCGCATGCGCCAGCCGCCCGAAAAACTCGAGACCGGTTGACGCGTTTGCTCCAGCGTGAAGCCCAGGCCGAGCAGCAGGGCTTCCGCGCGCGCGGGCGCGGTGTAGCCGTCGGCGTCGGCGAAGGCGCCGTGGGCCTCGGCTTCGGCCGCGCCGTCGTGAGCGGCCGAGGCGGCGGCGATGCGTGCCTCGATTTCGCGCAGGACCACGTCGCCGTCGAGCGCGTAGTCGAGCGCCGTGCGGTCCACGGCCGGGGTTTCCTGCGCGACGTGCGCGATGCGCCAGGTGGGTGGCAGCGCGAAGTCGCCGCCGTCCGCGTGCAGTTCGCCGCGCAGCACGGCGAACAGGGTCGATTTGCCCGCGCCGTTCGCGCCCACGAGCCCGGCTTTCTCGCCCGGATTGAGCGTGAACGAGGTCTGGTCGAAGAGCGGCTTGGTGCCGCGGGCAAGACTGAATTGATTGAAGCGGATCACGACGACGCCAGCAAAAGGAAACGAAGCGCCATTTTAAACTGTGCCGCACTCGCGCCGGCATCATCCGAACGGCTAGCCGTTCGGACGAGGTGTGGACGGACCCCGTTCTCACGTAGACTGGCGCTTTTCCACGGGAGAGCCAGATGACATCGATCTATTCGTTTTCGGCCGAGCCGCTGGGCGGCGGCGAGCCGGTCAGCCTCGAACGCTACGCGGGCAAGGTGCTGCTGGTCGTCAACACGGCGAGCGAATGCGGTTTCACGCCGCAGTACGCGGGCCTGCAAAAGCTCTATGAAACCTACGCCGCGCGCGGGCTCGCGGTGCTCGGCTTTCCGTGCAACCAGTTCGGCAAGCAGGAGCCCGGCGACGCCGCGCAGATCGGCAGTTTCTGCGAAAAGAACTTCGGCGTGACGTTCCCGGTGTTCGCGAAGATCGACGTGAACGGCGCGAACGCGCATCCGCTGTATCGCTGGCTCACGGGCGAGGCGCCGGGGCTCCTCGGGCTCGAAGCCATCAAGTGGAATTTCACGAAGTTTCTGGTCGACCGTAACGGCAACGTCGTGAAGCGTTATGCGCCGGTCACGAAGCCCGAGTCGATCGAGGCGGACATCGAAAAGCTGCTCTGAGCTTGACGGCGAGCCGCGCCGCCGCCCGCTAGAGGATTGGCGCGAACAGGCGGGCCAGGTGCATCGTGATCTTGCGCCATGCGGGCGCATCGCGGTATTCGCTTCGGTCGATTTCCACTGTCAGGTCGAAGTCGCGCAGCAGCATGGCTTCGACCTCGGCCGCAAAGCCATGGTGCACGGTGAGCACCATGATCTCGAAGTTCAGGCGGAACGAACGGTTGTCGAGATTCGCGCTGCCGATCGCGGCGGCTACGTCGTCGATCAGCACCACCTTCTGGTGCAGGAAGCCGGGCTGGTAGCGGAAAATGCGAATCCCGGCGCGTACCGCGTCGAAGGCGTAAAGCGTGGACGCCTCGAACACCACGTAGTGGTCGCGGCGGCTCGGAATCATGATGCGCACGTCCACGCCGCGCATCGCGGCGAGCCGCAGCGCCGAAAACACGGCTTCGTCGGGCACGAGATACGGCGTCGTGATCCAGAGGCGCTTTTTCGCGGCGTTGATCGCCTCGACGAAAAACAGCGAGCAGGTTTCCTGGCGGTCGGCGGGGCCGGTGGGGATCACGAGGCAGTACATGTCGTCGCCGTCGCGCGGCACCACGCGCGGCGGTTCGCATTCCGGCAATTGCTGCTTGGCCCAGTACCAGTCTTCGGTGAAGGCGAACTGCAGGTTCGCCACGGCCGGCCCGCGCAGTTCGATATGCGTATCGCGCCACGGCGAAAGCCGCGGGTTCGCGCCGAGATATTCGATTCCTACGTTGTGGCCGCCCACGAACGCCCACTGGCCGTCCACCACCACGATCTTGCGGTGGTTGCGGAAGTTCAACTGGAAACGGTTGACGAACTGGCTGGTCGAGAACGGATGCACTTCCACGCCGCCATCCTGCAACTCGTGAACGTAGCGCGCGGGCAGGTCGAACGAACCGATGCTGTCGTACAGGAAGTACGCGCGCACGCCGCGCTTCGCGCAGGCGATCAGCAGGTCCTTGAGCATGTCGCCGAGCGCGTCCGCGCGCACGATGAAAAACTGCACCAGCACGTAGTGCTCGGCGCGCTCGATCGCGTCGAAGATGGCCGAGAAGGTGGCTTCGCCGTTCGGCAGCGTGCGAACGTAGTTACCGGGCACGAGCGGCATGCCGCCGAGCCGCGAGAGCGTGCGGATCAGGCGCTCGCCGAGGGCGTCGGCGGGCCAGTCGCCGGCGGGCACGGGCGTGTCTTCGTCGGGGGCGCTCGCGCGGGTGCGCAGCGTTTCGTTGCGCAGGCGCCGGGCGTCGGCGTAGCCCGCGAACTTGCTGCGGCCGAGGAACAGGTACGGGACGAGCGTGAGGTAGGGCATCGTCGCGAGCGAGACGGCCCACGCGATCGCGCCTTGCGAGGTGCGGGTATTGAGGATGGCGTGGCACGCCGCGATCAGCCCGAACAAATGGATGATCGCGAGCAGCGTGCCGAGATGTAGCCAGTCGAAATGCATAGCGGCGCGCAACGCTCCCGGAGCCTGAAGGCGTGGCCCGCGCACGATGCGCATGGCCGGAAACGTCAATCTTACCGAAGCGTCATGACGCCGCCCATCGACGAGGGCAGGAGCGTGGCAGTCCGGATGACAAACCTGGGGGGCGCGAGCCTTGCGTCCGGTGCGCGCGATCGAGTCGGACAGCGGGTCAGACAGCGATCGCGCGGGGCAGATACGACGGCGTCGAACCGGCCGATCAAACCGGCCGATCAGACGGCCGGATCAAACGGGCAGGTCGCTCGCCTGGATCAGGAACACCTGGTCGTCGCCGGCGCTCGTCGAGAGCCAGACGAGGTCGAGGCCGCCGAACGCCGCTTCCACGTTCTCGCGTTCGTTGCCGATCTCGACCACGAGCACGCCTTCGTCGGTGAGCCAGTTGCGCGCTTCCTTGACGATGCGGCGCACGATGTCCATGCCGTCCTCGCCGCCCGCGAGCGCCATTTCCGGCTCGTGGCGATATTCGGCCGGGAGTGCCTCCATGGAGGCGGCGTTCACGTACGGCGGATTCGTGATGATCACGTCGTAGCGGCGTTCGGGCAGCGGCGCGAACAGATCGCCTTCGAACAGCGAAATCTGCTCGTCGAGACCGTGGTCGTGCACGTTGCGCTTCGCCACTTCGAGCGCGGGCGCGGAAAGATCGACCGCGTCGATGTCGGCGTTCGGGAATGCGTGCGCCGCGAGCACGGCCAGGCTGGCCGAACCCGTGCAGAGTTCCAGCACCGCGCCGACCTGTTCGGGGTCTTCCACGTAAGGTTGCAGGCCGTCGGCGAGCAGTTCTCCGATGAACGAGCGCGGCACGATCACGCGTTCGTCCACGTAGAAACGCACGCCGTGCATCCACGCTTCCTGCGTGATGTAGGCGGCGGGCACGCGCTCGGTCGCGCGGCGCTCGATCACGCCCAGCACCTGGTCGACTTCCTCGGTGGTGAGGCGCGCGTCGAGGAACGGCTCGAGCAGATCGAGCGGCAGGTGCAAGGTGTGCAGCACGAGGTACGCGGCTTCGTCGTAGGCGTTGCTCGTGCCGTGACCGAACGAGAGCTGCGCGCCCGAGAAGCGCGAAACGCCGTAGCGCAGCAGGTCGCGCACGGTGGCGAAGGTGGTGGCAAGCGGATGCGTCATATGCAGGACTCCAGGGCGATCGCTTTTACGCGATCAGTTGTTCGAGCACACGGCGGTACACGTTCTTGAGCGGATCGATGAACTTCACTTCGATGTGCTCGTCGATCTTGTGGATGCTGCCGTTGGGCGGGCCGAATTCCACGACCTGCGGACAGAGGCGCGCGATGAAGCGGCCGTCGGACGTGCCGCCCGTGGTCGAGAGTTCGGTCGTCACGCCGGTTTCGTCGAGAATCGCGGTTTCGAGCGCGTTCGACAGCGCGCCGCGCGGCGTGAGGAACGGCAGGCCGCTCACGGTCCACGTAAGGTCGTAGTTCAGACCGTGCTTGTCGAGAATCGCGTGCACGCGCTGTTGCAGGCCTTCCACCGTGCTCGCGGTCGAGAAGCGGAAGTTGAACTGCACGTCGGCATGACCGGGGATCACGTTGCTCGCGCCCGTGCCGCTATTCAGGTTCGACACCTGCCACGTGGTGGGCGGGAAGTATTCGTTACCGTCATCCCACTTTTCGGCCACCAGTTCCGCGAGCGCCGGCGCGAGCAGATGCACCGGATTCTTCGCGAGATGCGGGTAGGCGATATGGCCTTGCACGCCCTTGATGACGAGCTTGCCCGACATCGAGCCGCGCCGGCCGTTCTTCACGCAGTCGCCGAGCGTGTGCGTGGAAGTCGGTTCGCCCACAATGCAGTAGTCCATGCGCTCGCCGCGCGCCTTGAGCGCTTCAACGACCTTCACGGTGCCGTCGGTGGCCGGGCCTTCTTCGTCGCTCGTGATGAGGAACGCGATCGCGCCGCGGTGCTGCGGCTGGGCGGCCACGAACTCCTCGCTCGCCACCACGAACGCGGCCAGCGACGTTTTCATGTCGGCGGCGCCGCGGCCGTAGAGCACGCCGTCGCGGTGCGAGGGTTCGAAGGGCGGCGAGCTCCACTGGTCGAGCGGGCCGGTCGGCACCACGTCGGTGTGGCCCGCGAACGCGAGCAGCGGACCGTCCGTGCCCGCCGTGCCGCGCTTGACGGCCCAGAGGTTCGTCACGCCGTTGGACGCGATCGTTTCGCACACGAAGCCGATCGCTTCGAGACGCTCGGTCATGACGTTCTGGCAATGCTGGTCGTCGGGCGTCACGGACGCGCGCTTGATCAGGGCTTCGGTAAGGGCGAGGGTGGCGGACACGGGGCTGGCAGACATAAGGAACCACGTTCAATAAAAATGCCGGCGCCGCTGATCGAACAGGGGCCGGCAACAGCTTGTCATTCGGGCGTCGCGCGGGACTGCGCGCGCGACGCACCATGGCAACACGTCAGGCGAACAGCGTTTCGTACTGTTCGGCGGAAAAACCGAGCGTCTTCACGCGGCCATTCACCACGATCACGGGCCGCTTGATGATGGACGGCTTGTGGATCATCAGCGCGATCGCGCCCGCGGTCGTGTCGGCTTCCGCCTTGTGCACTTCGGAAAGGCCGCGCCAGGTCGTGCCGCGCTTGTTGATCAGCAGATCGAGCGACACGTCCTTGAGCCAGTCCTGGACCAGCGCATTCGACACGCCGGCCTTCTTGAAGTCGTGGAATTCGAACTCGACGCCGTGCTCTTCCAGCCACACGCGGGCTTTCTTCACGCTGTCGCAGTTCGGAATGCCGTAGACGACGGTTTTCGCGGCCTTCGCCATCAGTCGCCTCGCAGCAGCTCGTTGAGGCCGACCTTGGCGCGCGTCTTGGCGTCGACCTTCTTGACGATCACGGCGCAGTACAGACTGTGCGTGCCGTCCTTCGAAGGCAGGTTGCCCGCGACCACGACCGAGCCCGCCGGAATGCGGCCGTACGAGATTTCGCCGGTTTCGCGGTCGTAAATCTTGGTCGACTGGCCGAGATACACGCCCATCGAAATGACCGAGTTTTCTTCGACGATCACGCCTTCCACGACTTCCGAGCGCGCGCCGATGAAGCAGTTGTCTTCGATGATGACGGGGTTCGCCTGCAGCGGCTCCAGCACGCCGCCGATGCCCACGCCGCCCGAGAGGTGCACGTTCTTGCCGATCTGCGCGCACGAACCGACCGTGGCCCACGTGTCGACCATGGTGCCTTCGTCCACGTACGCGCCGATGTTGGTGTACGACGGCATCAGCACGACGTTCTTCGCGATGAACGAGCCGCGGCGCGCGATGGCCGGCGGCACGACGCGGAAGCCGCCCGCGGCGAAGTCTTCGGCCGTGTAGTTCGCGAACTTCGAGGGCACCTTGTCGTAGAACTGCGTGTAGCCGCCGGCGGGCATCGGCGCGTTGTCTTCCAGACGGAACGACAGGAGCACGGCCTTCTTCACCCACTGGTTGACGACCCAGTCGCCGTCCTTCTTTTCGGCGCAGCGCAGCGTGCCTTTGTCGAGTTCGGCGATGACGTGGGTGACGGCCTCACGCACGTCGTTCGGGGCGGACTTCGCCGAGAAGTCGGCGCGGTTTTCCCAGGCGGTGTCGATGATCTGCTGAAGTTGTTGCGACATGGTGTTGGTTTCGCGTGAGTTTGAAGATGAAATCGGCGGTGCGCGCGGCGCGGCCGGTGTAACGCCGGCCCGGCGCGCAGGAGAGAGGTATTACGGTTTGAGCGAGCGGCAGAACTCGACGACGCGCTTCGCGCCCTCGATGCACTCCTCGACGTCGGCGACGAGCGCGAGGCGCACGAAGCCCTCGCCCGGATTCGTGCCGTGCGCGGTGCGCGCGAGGAACGAGCCGGGCAGAACCGTCACATTATAGTCGGCGTAGAGACGCTGGGCGAACGCGGTATCGGAGAGGCCGGTGCGCGCGACGTTGGCCCAGAGGTAGAACGCGGCGTCGGGCAACTTCACGTCGAGGTGTTCGGCCAACATGGGCGTGACGGTCGAGAACTTCTGCACATACTTCGCGCGGTTCTCGCGCACGTGGGTTTCGTCGCCCCACGCGGCAATGCTGGCGGACTGCCAGACCGGCGAGAGCGCCGAGCCGTGATAGGTGCGGTACAGCAAGAACTTCTTGAGCACGGCGGCGTCGCCGGCCACGAAGCCCGAGCGCATGCCCGGCGCGTTCGAGCGCTTCGAGAGGCTGGACAGCATGATCAGGCGCTCGAAACCGCGGCCGAGCTGGTGCGCCGCTTCGAGCCCGCCGAGCGGCGGCTTCGATTCGTCGAAATAGATCTCGGAGTAGCACTCGTCGGAGGCGATCACGAAGCCGTAGCGATCGGACAGCGCGAAGAGTTCGCGCCAGTCGTCGAGCGTCATGACGGCGCCCGTGGGATTGCCCGGCGAACAGACGAACAGCAGTTGCGTGCGCGCCCAGACGGCCTCGGGCACCTGCGAATAGTCGCAGGCGAAGTTGCGGGCCGGATCGCTGTTGACGAAATACGGCTCGCCGCCGCCGAGCAGCGCCGCGCCTTCGTAGATCTGGTAGAACGGGTTCGGGCAGAGTACGATCGCGCGTTTTGCCGGATCTTTCACGCCCAGCGTGGGATCGACCACCGCCTGCGCGAGCGCGAAGAGCGCCTCGCGCGAGCCCGAGACCGGCAGCACTTCCGTGTTGGCGTCGACGGCCGGCAGCGCATAGCGCATCTTCACCCAGTTCGCGATCGATTCGCGCAGCGCGGGCGTGCCCGCGGTGGCCGGATAGGTCGCCAGCCCGTCGAGCGAAGCCACGACCGCGTCGCGGATCAGCGCGGGCGTGGGGTGTTTCGGCTCGCCGATCCCGAAGCTGATGTGGCGCAGGCCGGCTTTCGGCGTGACGTCCTGGAAGAGCGCGCGGAGCTTTTCGAAGGGATAGGTCTGGAGGGTGTCGAGTAACGGATTCACTTGGGGCTGGACGGGCGTGGGCGAAAGACGGGGCGCGGCGCCCGGGAACGGCGGGCGGCTGGCGCGCACGGGCGTTGGTTCATTGCAGGCCGGCCCTGATCGCGAGGAATCGCGCTGCATTTTTGCCGCGATCTCTGCTGCGACGGACGCCGGCTGATTCAGCGGGCCAATCATGCGCAATCCGTGATTATAGCGTGGGGTGGGGAGCGCCGCCGCGCGTGCTTTTCGGCATTTTGTGGCGTCGCGGCCCCCGAAAGGCCTCAAAACCAGGGAAAAAGATGCGGTTTTCGATTCAGACGGTACGGCAGCCGGCGTGGCAGCCTGCACATCAGCCGGTCGGCCAGACGCTGCCCGGCGCTCGCGGCAACCGGGACGCGCGATGAGCCAGAATCCCGGTTTGCGCGCGGCGTGGCCGACGCTCGCGATCATGATTGGCGCGTCCGTCTGGGGCTTCGTCTGGTATCCGTTGCGCATGCTGGCGGCGTTTGGCCTGACGGGCACGGCGTCGAGCGCGGCGACCAGCGCGGCCGGCTGCCTGTTCGTGCTGCTGCTGCGCTGGCGTTCGATCGCGACCTTGCGCTGGCACCGCGTCTTGCCGATGCTCGCGCTCGCGGCGGGCGTGACCAACGTGGGTTTTGTGTGGGGCGCGATCCACGGCGAAGTGATGCGTGTGCTCCTGCTGTTTTATCTGACCCCGGCGTGGACCGCGCTGTTCGCGCATGTGATCCTGCATGAACGCCTCACGGGGTCGAGCGCCGCGCTTTCGGCGCTGTCGCTGCTGGGCGCGGTGCTGATGCTCTGGTCGCCGAAGCTCGGCGTGCCGTTGCCCGCCAACGCCGCCGAATGGGCCGGGCTCGCGGGCGGCATGGGTTTCGCGATGAGCAACGTGCTGGTCGTGAAAACGAGCCGCGTGCTGCCCGACATGAAGCCGGAGATGCGCACGGCTGTGATCTTCGCGGGCGCCGCGCTGTTCGGCGCACTCGCCTCCTGCCTCGAGCCGATGTCGATCGCGCCGGTGGGCGAGCATCTCGCCCGCGTCGTGTTGCTGGTGCTCGCGCTCGGCGTGGTGCTCGGCAGCAACAATATGCTCGTGCAATACGGCCTCGCGCGCGTGCCGGCCAATCGCGCGTCGATCATCATGCTGTTCGAGATCGTCGTCACGGCGCTCTCGTCCTGGCTGTTCGCCGGCGAGACGCCGGGGCCGCGCGAATGGGCGGGCGGCGCGTGCATCGTGCTCGCCTCGCTGCTGTCGAGCTGGCTGCATCGCGCCCGCGAGGCAAAACCGCACGACGCGCACGTGAGCGCCGACGCGAGCGTCATGACGCATGCGCAAGCGAGCCGCCTCGACGAATCGGCCGGGGCCAGGCGGCCCTGAGCACGTGCGTTCGCCGCGCCGCGCCGCCTTTGCGTGCGCGGAACGGCGCGCGCGCGATGGTATGATTGCCCCTAATTCCCGTCGCCGGGACGCACATCGTGCGTGTTCGCGCGGCGAGCCGTGGCGGCTGCCCCGTACGCAAACCGCCGCCGTGCGATCGATGCCGCGCCTGCGTGGCGCTCCACGGCGACGTGCGGCACGAGCGGTCCCGATCACCACTATTCCAACAGCGATATCGCCGTGCGTCTGACCTCGATTAAACTCGCTGGCTTCAAATCCTTCGTCGATCCCACGCATTTCCAGGTACCGGGCCAACTCGTCGGTGTGGTCGGGCCTAACGGCTGTGGGAAGTCCAACATCATCGACGCGGTGCGCTGGGTGCTCGGCGAATCGCGCGCTTCCGAGCTGCGCGGCGAGTCGATGCAGGACGTCATCTTCAACGGTTCCACCGCGCGCAAGCCGGGCAGCCGGGCGAGCGTCGAACTCGTGTTCGACAACGCGGACGGCCGCGCCGCCGGCCAGTGGGGCCAGTATGCGGAAATCGCCGTCAAGCGCGTGCTCACGCGCGACGGCACCTCCAGCTACTACATCAACAATCTGCCGGCACGCCGCCGCGACATCCAGGACATCTTCCTCGGCACGGGCCTCGGTCCGCGCGCCTACGCGATCATCGGTCAGGGCATGATCGCGCGCATCATCGAGGCGAAACCGGAAGAGCTGCGCGTGTTTCTCGAAGAGGCCGCGGGCGTCTCCAAATACAAGGAACGCCGCCGCGAGACCGAAAACCGTCTGCACGACACGCGCGAGAATCTCACGCGCGTGGAAGACATCGTGCGCGAGCTTTCCACCAACCTGGAAAAGCTCGAAGGCCAGGCGATCGTCGCCACGAAGTTCCGCGAACTGCAAAGCGACGGCGAAGAGAAGCAGCGCCTGCTGTGGTTGCTGCGTAAGAACGAAGCGGCCGCCGAACAGCAGCGCCAGCAGCGCGCCATCGAACAGGCGCAGATCGATCTCGAACGTCACACGGCGCAACTGCGCGAAGTGGAAGCGCAGCTCGAAACGCTGCGCGTCGCGCATTACGCGGCCAGCGACGCCATGCAGGGCGCGCAGGGCGGCCTTTACGAAGCGAACGCCGAGGTGAGCCGTCTCGAAGCCGAGATCAAGTTCATCGTCGAATCGCGCAATCGCGTGCAGGCCCAGATCGCGGCGCTCACGGCGCAGCGCGAGCAATGGCAGTCGCAGGCGCAGAAGGCGCAAGGCGATATCGAAGACGCCGAAGAGCAACTGGCGATCGCCGAGGAAAAAGCCGCGCTCGCCGAAGACGACGCGGTTTCGAAGCAGGAAGCGTTGCCGGCGCTCGAAAACCGCTGGCGCGACGCTCAGGCGCAACTGAACGACGAGCGCGCGGGTATCGCGCGCACGGAGCAGGCGCTCAAGCTCGAGGCCGCGCATCAGCGCAACGCCGACCAAATGCTGCAACAGCTGCAGCAGCGCGACGAACGCCTGAAGGCCGAAAAAGGCGGACTCGACGCGCCCGACGAAGCACAGCTCGAAGAACTGCGCATGCAGCTCGCCGAGCAGGAAGAGATTCTTCACGACGCGCAGGCGCGCCTTGCCGACGCGCAGGAAACGGTGCCGCGCCTCGACGCCGAGCGTCGCGCCGCGCACGACCGCGTGCAGGCGGAAAACGCCCAGATCCACCAGTTCGAGGCGCGCCTCGCGGCGCTCAAGCAACTGCAGGAGAACGTGCAGACCGAAGGCAAGATCCAGCCGTGGCTCGAGCGTCATGAACTGGGTGCGCTGCCGCGTCTGTGGAAGAAGCTGCACGTGGAAGCGGGCTGGGAAACGGCGCTCGAAGCGGTGCTTCGCGAACGTCTCGCCGCGCTCGAAGTGTCGAATCTCGACTGGGTGAAGGCGTTCGCGAGCGATGCGCCGCCCGCGAAGCTCGCGTTCTATTCGCCGCCCGCTGCCGGTCAGGCCAGCGCGGCACCGGCCGGTCTCACGCCGCTGCTTTCGCTCGTGCGTATCGACGACGCGGGCTTGCGCGCCGTGCTTACCGAATGGCTCGGCTCGATCTTCGTTGCCGACGATCTTGCCGCGGCGCTCGCGCAACGCGCGCAACTGCCGAACGGCGGGGCGTTCGTGGTGAAGGCGGGGCACAGCGTGACGCGCGTGGGCGTACAGCTTTATGCCGCCGATACCGAGCAGGCGGGCATGCTCGCGCGTCAGCAGGAAATCGAAAACCTCGGCCGTCAGGTGCGCGCGCAGGCGCTGCTCGCCGACGAGGCGCGTGGCGCCGTTGTGCGCGCGGAAGCCGCGCACACCCAGGCCGCGCAGGTGCTGACCGACGTGCGCCAGCAGGCCGAGCGCGCGACCCAGCGTGTGCACGCGTTGCAGATGGACGTGCTCAAGCTCACGCAGGCGCATGAGCGCTACATGGCGCGCAGCACGCAGATCAGCGAAGAACTCGACGAAATTCGCGCGCAGATCGAGGAGCAACGCGCGTTGCGTGCGGAATCGGAAGCGAACTTCGAGCGCCACGACGTCGAACTCGCCGAATTGCAGGCGCGTTTCGAAGACAACCAGCTCGCGTTCGAAGCGCTCGACGAAGAACTCGGCACGGCGCGCAACGGCGCGCGCGATCTTGAGCGCGCCGCGGGCGATGCGCGCTTCGCGGCCCGCAACATGGCGAACCGCATCGACGAACTGCGTCGCAATATTCAGGTTGCGCACGATCAGAGCGAACGCGTGACCGGATCGCTCGAAGACGCGCGCGCCGAACTCGAAACGATCAACGAGCAGACCGCGCATACCGGCTTGCAGGACGCGCTCGAAATTCGCGCGCAGAAAGAGGAAACGCTGCGTGCGGCCCGCGCGGAACTCGACGACTTGAGTGCGAAGCTGCGTGCCGCCGACGAAACCCGCCTGACCGCCGAGCGCGCGTTGCAGCCGCTGCGCGATCGCATCACCGAATTGCAGTTGAAGGAACAGGCCGCGCGCTTGAACGGCGAGCAGTTCGTGGAGCAATTGCAGGCGGCGGGCGTGGACGAAGCCGCGTTGCAGGAAAAGCTCTCGCCGGACATGAAGCCCGCGTATCTGCAGGGCGAAGTCACGCGCATCAACAATGCGATCACGGCGCTCGGTCCTGTCAACATGGCGGCGCTCGACGAACTCGCGGCGGCGAAGGAACGCAAGACCTTCCTCGACGCGCAGTCGGCCGACCTGACGAGCGCGATCGAAACGCTCGAAGACGCCATTCGCAAGATCGACCAGGAAACGCGCACGCTGCTGCAAGGCACGTTCGACGAAGTGAACCGTCATTTCGGCGAACTGTTCCCGCGTTTGTTCGGCGGCGGCCAGGCGAAACTCATCATGACCGGCGACGAGATTCTCGACGCCGGCGTGCAGGTGATGGCGCAACCGCCCGGCAAGAAGAACTCGACGATTCACCTGCTCTCGGGCGGCGAGAAGGCGCTCACGGCCACGGCGCTCGTGTTCGCGATGTTCCAGCTCAATCCGGCGCCGTTCTGTCTGCTCGACGAAGTGGACGCGCCGCTCGACGACGCCAACACCGAGCGCTTCGCGAACCTCGTGCGCGCGATGTCGGACAAGACGCAGTTCCTCTTCATCTCGCACAACAAGATCGCGATGGAGATGGCGCAGCAACTGATTGGCGTGACCATGCAGGAGCAGGGCGTGTCGCGCATCGTGGCCGTCGACATGGAAACGGCGGCGGGTTTCGCCCAGAATACGATTTAATCGATCGATACGGTCTAAAGACGGCGCGCGACGCGCAGCCGGTGGCGCCACTGCATCGGCCAGCGTGCCGAACGCGGCACGAGGGCGCCGCCGCGCGACTCGCCAGCGCCACCCATACGATGCGCATGTGCGCATCGTCGAAAAAGAATTGCTGATGGAGCATGCATGGACGAGTTGACTCTCGGGTTGATCGGCGCCGGTGCCGTGGTGGTCGGGGGCGTGGTGGTGTACAACGCCTGGCAGGGCGCGAGGGTGCGCCGACGCATGCCGCGGCCTATGCCGGACGAAGCCGTCGAAACGCCGTTGCGCGACGAGTTGCAGGAGCCGAGTCCGTTCATCGAGCCGGCCCGCGCGCCGTCGCGGCGTGAACCGTCGCTGGCGGGCGGCGCCGAGGTCGAGCGTGTCGAGCCGGGTTTCGCACCGGCCGCGCCGCTCGACACGCCGGCCGACATCCAGGCCGAAACCACTACGCCGAACGGCATCGTGCCCGCCGAAGCCGGTGGTGAAGCCGGCGCCGAAGCGGCGACCGCGGGTGCTGCCGCTGCGACCGCCGCTACCGCCGGACAGGAACCGGCCAGCGCGGCCGAGGAAGCCGCGCGCCTCGAACCCGTGATGCCTGCCGCGACCACGATTTCGGCTGTGCCGCCGGCGGTGGTCGACCGCCGTATCGACTGCATCGTGCCGGTCCGGCTCGGTGCGCCGGTGGCCGGCGAGCGCGTGATTCCGCTCGCGCAGCGCTTGCGTCGCGCGGGCAGCAAGCCCGTGCATATCGAAGGCAAGCCCGAAGGCGGCGACGGCTGGGAGCTGTTGCAAAACGGCGTGCGCTACGAGGAACTGCGCGCGGCGGCTCAGCTCGCAAACCGTGGCGGCCCGCTCAACGAGCTCGAATTCTCGGAGTTCGTGACCGGCGTGCAGCAGTTCGCCGACGCGATCGACGGCGCGCCCGAATTCCCCGACATGATGGAAACCGTGGCGATGGCGCGCGAACTGGACGGCTTCGCGGCGCAATGCGACGCGCAGCTTTCGATCAACGTGATGTCGGACGGCGCACCCTGGTCGGCCAATTACGTGCAGGCCGTGGCCGCGCAAGACGGCCTGCTGCTGTCGCGCGACGGCACGCGCTTCGTGAAGCTCGACGCGCGCCAGAATCCCGTGTTCATGCTGCAGTTCGGCGACACGAACTTCCTGCGCGACGACCTCACCTACAAGGGCGGCGAACTCATCACGCTGATCCTCGACGTGCCGGTGGCCGACGAAGACATCTTGCCGTTCCGTCTGATGTGCGATTACGCGCGTTCGCTCGCCGAGCGTATCGGCGGCCGCGTGGTGGACGATCAGCGCCGGCCGTTGCCGGAGTCGGTGCTGCAGTCCATCGACAAGCAGTTGATGACGCTCTACGCCAAGCTCGAACAGGCCGGCATTCCGGCGGGTTCGGCGGCCACGCGACGCCTTTTCAGCCAGTAACGCGAACCGCGTTTCCGGTCGCGAACGAAGCGCGGCGCCGCCTGGGCGCCGCGCTTTTTTCATGGGCGCGCGAGATTCGATTCTTTCCCGGGTTCGAACCCGGGCGCGGCGGGGCGATACGGCGTTCATGAGCGGGTTGCACCGGGCGTCGGCGCGAATATTGCGGTGCAACCAAAATCGCATTGGAGAACGCCGTGGTCAATGGGTTGGGCGCAACGTTGGCCGTTCGGCCAGGACGTTCGAGAATGCAGTGGAGCGGCGCACAAACATGGCCGTTCGGCCGATGCGATTCGCGCGGCTTCCTGAGATAATCTGATGTCCGAAATCATTGCAAGAAGCCGCTACAAGCATGGTCCGTCATCCCGCCCGTCCGTCCGAAGAAGCCGCCGCTGAAGAGCGCGCGGCGTGGTTGCGCGCCGAAATCGAACGCGCCAATCACGCCTACTACGTGCTCGACCAGCCGGATCTGCCCGACGCGGAATACGACAAGCTGTTCGGCGAACTGCAACAGCTCGAAGCGGCGCATCCCGAGCTGATCGCGCCGGATTCGCCCACCCAGCGCGTGGGCGGCGAGGCCGCGGGCGGCTTCGAGCCCGTCGTCCATGACGTGCCGATGCTGTCGCTCAACAACGGTTTCGCCGACGAGGACATCGCCGCGTTCGACAAGCGCGTGGCCGACACGCTCGACAAAACCGAGGTCGAATACGCGTGCGAACTGAAGTTCGACGGCCTCGCGATCTCGCTGCGCTATGTCGACGGCCAGTTCGTCCAGGCGTCCACGCGCGGCGACGGTACGACCGGCGAGAACGTCACCGAAAACGTGCGCACGATCCGCTCGCTGCCGTTGCGCCTGAAGGGCAAGCGCGTGCCGAAGGTGCTCGACGTGCGGGGCGAAGTGCTGATGTTCCGCCGCGACTTCGAGCGCATGAACCAGCGTCAGCGCGACGCCGGTCAAAAGGAATTCGCGAATCCGCGTAACGCCGCGGCGGGGAGTCTGCGCCAGCTCGATCCAAAGATCACGGCGCAGCGGCCGCTGTCGTTCTTCGCGTATGGCATCGGCGTGCTGGACGGCGAGCCGATGCCGGCTACGCATAGCGAGTTGCTCGACTGGTACGACGAGCTTGGGCTGCCGGTGAACAGCGAGCGCGCGGTGGTGAAGGGCGCGCAAGGGCTGCTGGAGTTTTTCCGCGCGGTGGGCGAGAAGCGCGACGCGTTGCCATACGACATCGACGGCGTGGTCTACAAGGTGAATCGCCGCGACGAGCAGGACACGCTCGGCTTCGTCTCGCGCGCGCCGCGTTTCGCGCTCGCGCATAAATTTCCCGCGCAGGAAGCGCTCACAACACTGCTGGCGATCGACGTGCAGGTGGGCCGCACGGGCGCGATCACGCCGGTTGCGCGCCTGGAGCCCGTGTTCGTCGGCGGGGCGACCGTCACCAATGCCACGCTGCACAACGAAGACGAAGTGCGCCGCAAGGACATTCGTATCGGCGACACGGTCATCGTGCGGCGCGCCGGCGACGTGATTCCCGAAGTCGTGAGCGCGCTGCTCGACCGCCGCCCGGCCGACGCTCGCGAATTCGTGATGCCGACGGCGTGCCCCGTGTGCGGCTCGCACATCGAGCGCCTGCCCGACGAAGCCATCGCGCGCTGCACGGGCGGCCTGATCTGCCCGGCGCAGCGCAAGCAGGCGCTCTGGCATTTCGCACAGCGCCGCGCGCTCGACATCGACGGGCTCGGCGAAAAGATCATCGACCAGCTCGTCGAACAGAACCTCGTGCGCACGCCCGCCGACCTGTTCAATCTCGGCTTCGGCACACTCGCGCAACTCGACCGCATGGCCGACAAATCGGCGCAGAACCTGCTGGATTCGCTCGAAAAAGCCAAGTCCACGACGCTCGCGCGCTTTATCTATGCGCTCGGCATCCGCCACGTGGGCGAATCCACGGCGCGCGATCTCGCCAAACATTTCGGTTCGCTCACGCCCATCATGGACGCGTCGATCGAGGCGTTGCTCGAAGTGAACGACGTGGGTCCGATTGTCGCGCTCGCAATTCACGAGTTCTTTGCGGAAGAACATAACCGCATCGTGATCGAGCAACTGCGCGCGCCGGGCAAGGTCACATGGCCGGAAGGTCCGCCCGCGCCCAGGGCGCCGGTCGGCGTGCTGGCCGGCAAGACCGTGGTGCTCACCGGCACTTTGCCCACGCTCACGCGGGAAGCCGCGAAGGAAATGCTGGAAGCGGCCGGCGCGAAGGTGGCCGGCTCGGTGTCGAAGAAGACGGACTACGTGGTGGCGGGCGCCGACGCGGGCAGCAAACTCGCGAAAGCCGAGGAACTCGGCGTGGCGGTGCTCGACGAAGAAGGAATGCGCAAGCTCCTGGAGGGGCAAACGACATGATTCGCGAAATTCTCAAGATGGGCGATCCGCGCCTGCTCGGTATTGCCAAACCGGTCGATCACTTCGACACGCCGGAACTGCACGAGCTCATCGCCGATATGTTCGACACGATGCACGCGGCGAACGGCGCGGGACTCGCCGCGCCGCAGATCGGCGTGGGTCTGCAGGTGGTCATCTTCGGCTTCGAGCAGAACGAGCGCTACCCCGACGCGCCCGCGGTGCCGCAAACGGTGCTGATCAATCCCGTCATCCATCCGCTGTCGCACGACATGGAAGAGGGCTGGGAAGGCTGTCTTTCGGTGCCGGGCATGCGCGGCGCGGTGAGCCGCTTTTCGATGATCCGCTACAACGGTTTCGACCAGTACGGCGCGCCGATCGAGCGCGTGGCCGAAGGGTTCCATGCGCGCGTGGTGCAGCACGAGTGCGATCACCTGATCGGCAAGCTGTATCCGATGCGGATCACCGACTTCTCGAAGTTCGGCTTTACCGAGGTGTTGTTTCCGGAACTCGATCCGAATAGCGACGATTAGTGTCCACAAGCCGCGACAGATGATGACGCGCGGCGGCGCGCCGCGTTCGATCGTCGCGAAGTGGCAATAAAAAACGGGAGCCTGCTGGCTCCCGTTTTTATTCGCCGTGACGTTGCGACGTCAGAACGCTTCGTCGGCGGCGAGGTAGCGCCACTGGCCTTGCGGCAGCGCGCCGAGCTGGATGCGGCCCATGCGCACGCGCTTGAGGCCGACCACCCGCAGACCGACCAGCTCGCACATGCGGCGGATCTGGCGTTTCTTGCCTTCGCGCAGGACGAAGCGCAATTGCTCGCCGTTTTGCCATTCGACTTCGGCGGGTTTGAGCGGCACGTCGTCGAGCGAGAGGCCGTGACGCAGTTGGTCGAGCCGGTCCTGCGGGAACACCTGGTCGACCTCGGTCTCGACGTTGCCGAAGGTCACGCGCACGAGGTATTCCTTGTCGATGTCCGAGTTTTCGCCAATCAGTTGCTTCGCCACGCGGCCGTCTTGCGTCAGCACGAGCAGGCCGGTGGAGTCAATGTCGAGGCGGCCTGCCGGGGCGAGCGTGCGCAGATGTTGCGCCGAATAGCGGATGCCCGAGCGATCGCCTTCCCATTGATTCTCGGCGGTGAGCAGCACGGCGGCCGGCTCGTAGCCGTCTTCCGCCTGACCGGAAACGTAGCCGACGGGCTTGTGCAGCAAGATCGTCACGCGACGCGCCTGGGCACGCAGCGCGGCGGGATCGACCTCGACGCGCTGTTCCGGCGTGACCTTGGCGCCGAGCGTGTCGACGATCTGGCCATCGACATAGACCCAGCCGTTTTCGATCCATTCGTCGGCTTCGCGGCGCGAGCACAGGCCGAGTTCCGACATGCGCTTGGACAGACGCAGGGCGTTCTCGCCGTCGACCTCTTCGCGCGCCGCGTGGCGCGGCGCTTCAGACTCGGCCGGGCGTTGCGCGGATTTTTCGGCGAACTTCACCGGGCGGGCGAATTTGCGTTCGCTGCTTTCCTCGCGGCGCGGGGAGCGGCGATCACTGCTGCCTTCGCGTGCCTGGAACGGGCGACGCTCGTTGCCTTCGTCACGGCGCGGGAAGCGGCGTTCGCCGCGGTCTTCACGAGCCTGGAACGGGCGACGTTCGCCGCCTTCATCACGGCGCGGGAATTGACGTTCGCCGCGGTCTTCACGTGCCTGGAAGGGACGACGTTCGCCTCCTTCGTCACGGCGCGGGAATCGGCGGTCACCGCTGCCTTCGCGTGCCTGGAACGGGCGACGCTCGTTGCCTTCGTCACGACGCGGGAACCGACGCTCACTACCGCCTTCACGAGCCTGGAACGGACGACGCTCGCCGCCTTCGTCACGACGCGGGAATTGACGTTCACCACGGTCTTCACGTGCCTGGAAGGGGCGACGCTCGTTGCCTTCGTCACGGCGCGGGAATCGGCGGTCACCGCTGCCTTCGCGTGCCTGGAAGGGACGACGCTCGCCGCCTTCATCGCGACGCGGGAACCGGCGCTCACCACCGCCTTCACGAGCCTGGAACGGGCGACGTTCGCCGCCTTCGTCACGACGCGGGAACCGGCGCTCACCACCGCCTTCACGAGCCTGGAACGGACGACGTTCACCACCTTCATCCCGACGCGGGAAGCGGCGCTCACCGCCATCTTCACGAGCCTGGAACGGACGACGTTCACCACCTTCATCCCGACGCGGGAAGCGGCGCTCACCACCGCCTTCACGAGCCTGGAACGGACGACGCTCACCACCTTCATCCCGACGCGGGAACCGGCGCTCACCACCGCCTTCACGAGCCTGGAACGGACGGCGCTCACCGCCTTCATCGCGACGCGGAAACCGGCGCTCACCGCCATCTTCACGAGCCTGGAACGGGCGCCGTTCGCCGCCTTCATCGCGACGCGGGAAGCGGCGCTCACCGCCATCCTCACGAGCCTGGAACGGACGACGCTCACCGCCTTCGTCACGACGCGGGAAGCGGCGCTCACCGCCATCCTCGCGCGCACGGAACGGCCGGCGCTCGTCGCCCTCGGGACGTCGGGCGAAGCGACGTTCGCCGCCATCTTCACGCGGAGCGCGCGGCGGACGGTCGCCTTCGTCACGGCGCGCAAAGCGACGCTCGCCGCCTTCGTCGCGATTGCGCGCAAAGCCGCGATGCTCGCCTTCCGGCCGACGCGCGGGACGCTCGCCCGAGCGGGCATTGCCGGGACGCGTCGGTTTCGCAGCCGAACCCGGCCGTTTCTCCGCCGACGCATCGGCAGGACGTCCCTCGGGACGCCCTTCCGGTCGCACCTGCTTACGCGCCGTCGTGCTGCCACGGCGGACGGGTGCGCGCTCCGGGGCGGTCGGGCGCGGATGTTTGGCTGTCAGTTTGGCTCGCATGGATCTGGGTATTTCAAGGTGTTCAGACTGCTATCGCGCGCAGCAACTCGGTCTCGACGTCGATCTGGCGGCGGTTATCGGAGAGTCCCGAGCCGTCGAGCAGAAACACGTCTTCGACACGTTCGCCAAGCGTATTGATCCGCGCCGCATGGACGCCGACCTGTCGCTCGGCGAGTACGCGCGAGATGGAATAGAGAAGGCCCGGCCGGTCGTTCGCCGACACGGACAGGATGTAATACTGGCCGCGTTCGTCGGCTCGCAGGTCGACGCGCGGCGTCACGGGGAAGGTGCGCGAAAGGCGCGACAGACGTCCCTTCGACGGTTCCGGCAGCGCATTGCCCGTCGCGCTCAGGCGCGCCACGAGTTCCTGCTCCACGAGATTGGCGATATCGCGGTAATGCACGTCGTCTTCGGTGTTCGCAACGATGAAGTTGTCGAGCGCGTAACCGTGGCGCGTGGTGCTCACGCGCGCGTCGAGCACCGAAAGACCGCTGCGGTCGAAATACGCGCACATCGTCGCGAACAGATCGGGACGATCCTTCGCATAGACGAGCACCTGCAACGCTTCGCCGATAGGCGAGGGCCGCGCGCGCACGACCGGCGTGGGCGTTTCGACATGGCGATACAGCACGCGCGTCTGCCAGGCGATATCGGCGGCGTCGTGACGCAGGAAGTAGCCCACGTCGAGCTTGTCCCACAGCGCACGGTGAGCGTTCTCCGGCACGGTTTCGAGGCGCAGCAGCGCGAGCGCGAGTTCCTGGCGTGTCTTCAGCTCCGAATGCGCGTCGGGTTTCGCGCCGCCGAGCACGGCGAGCGTCGACCGATACAGGTCTTCGAGCAGCTTGCCTTTCCAGTTGTTCCAGACCTTCGGGCTGGTGCCGCGAATATCGGCGACGGTGAGCAGATACAGCGCCGACAATCGACGCTCGGTGCCCACGAGATCGGCGAAGCGCTTCACGACTTCGGGGTCGGTGATGTCCTGTTTCTGCGCGAACTGGCTCATCGTCAGATGCTGCTGGACCAGCCAGACGATCAGGTCCGCGTCCTCGCCCGCGATGTCGTGTTCACGGCAAAAACGCCGCGCGTCCGCCATGCCGAGTTCGGAGTGATCGCCGCCGCGGCCCTTGGCGATATCGTGAAACAGCGCGGCCACGTAGAGCACCCACGGGCGCTCGAAGTTCGCGATCAACTGGCTGCAGAACGGGTACTCGTGCGCATGCTCGGCCACGGCGAAGCGGCGGATGTTGCGCAACACCATCAGGATGTGCTGATCGACCGTGTAGACGTGATAGAGGTCGTGCTGCATCTGCCCGACAATGCGGCGGAAATTCAGCAGGTAGCGCCCGAGCACGCTCGTCTGGTTCATGAGGCGCAGCGCGTGCGTGATGCCCGCCGGCTGCATCAGGATTTCCATGAACAGGCGGCGGTTTTCCGGGTCGCGGCGCCAGTTCCGGTCCATCGTGTCGCGCGCGTTGTAGAGCGCGCGCATCGTGCGCGCCGAGAGACCCTTGACGCCCGGCACCTGTTCGTAGAGCAGGAAGGCTTCGAGGATCGCGTGCGGCTCGCGCTCGAACACGTCGTCGCTGACGATTTCGAGCATGCCTTGCTTCTCGACGAAATGATCCGAGAGCGTGCGCGTGATGCCGCTCGTGCTCGGGAACAACTGCGCTTCGATGTTCTGGATCAGGATGCTGGCGAGTTGCGTGACGGCTTTTGCGGCCCAGTAATAGCGGCGCATGAGTTGCTCGCTCGCGCGCCGCGCGCCGCTCGCCGCATAACCGAAGCTTTCGGCCACGGCCGTTTGCAGATCGAAGACGAGAATGTCCTGACGGCGCCCCGCGACCACGTGCAGGCGCGCCCGCAGCGTCTTGAGAAACGCCTCGTTGCGGCGCAGTTCGCGCGCTTCGCGGTCGGTGATGAGGCCGCGCTGGTCGAGCTCCTTCCAGCTGTTGCCGAACGCCGCCGCCTGCGTGATCCAGAGGATCAATTGCAGGTCGCGCAGGCCGCCCGGGCTTTCCTTCACGTTCGGTTCGAGCGCATACGGCGTGTCCTGGAAGCGCGCGTGGCGCTGGCGCATTTCGAGCACCTTCGCCTGGAAGAACGTGCGCGGGTCCATGGCGTCGCGGTAACGCTGCGCGAAGTCGCCGAACAGCGTGGCGCTGCCGGTGATGCGGCGCGCCTCCAGCAGCGAGGTGCGCACGGTCACGTCGTTGGCGGCTTCTTCGAGACATTGCGACACACTGCGCACGCTGCTGCCGATCTCGAGCCCGAGATCCCACGCGAGCCCGATGAAGCGCTCGATCCGCTCTTCGAGCGTCGCGAGCGGTTCGTCGTCGGGCAGCAGCACGAGAATGTCGACGTCGGAATACGGTGCCAGTTCGCCGCGGCCGAAGCCGCCCACCGCGACGAGCGCGAGCGAAGCGGGCAGTTCGCAGAGACTCCACGCGCGGCGCAGGGTTTCGTCGGTCGTGCGGGCGAGTGCGCGCATCAGCGCATCGACGTTGGTCGCGCTCCGGAAACGCTCGAGTAACTGGGCCTTGGCGGCCTTGTAGTCGGTCTTCAGCGACGACGTATCGGGAACGGCGACAGCAGGAACGCTCATGGGCTCAGTCTGGAATGAAGCGGGTTGAAGCGGATCGGACGATTGGCCAGGCGGCGCGACGCGTGCCAGGAACGGGGTCGAACGGCGCGATCGCCGGGAGGCGGCGCGGTGCGTCCAATATTGCGGTGCCGCTTTGCACTATCTGAATAGCGTCGCGCCGCGCAAGTCGTTGACACGGCGCAGCCGCTTGTCGCCATATCGACATAAAACCGCACCGGCGGTTCGCCGCGCGGGCGCCTGAACGCACACCGCGCGGGGCGGGCCGGCCGCTTACGCCGCCGTGCCGGCCAGTTGCGCGACGATGGCCGGTTTGGCCGGCGTGCCCGCGGAAACGGTCAGCACGTCGTAGCCGGTTTCGGTAACGAGCACGGTGTGCTCCCATTGCGCCGACAGGCTGCGATCCTTCGTCTTCACGGTCCACTGGTCGGGCATCGTGCGGATGTCGCGGCGGCCGGCGTTGATCATCGGCTCGACGGTGAAGATCATGCCGGGCACGAGTTCGATGCCGGTGCCCGGTCGCCCGTAATGCAGCACCTGCGGATCTTCGTGGAACACCGTGCCGATGCCGTGACCGCAATATTCACGCACCACGCTGTAGCCCTGGCTTTCGGCGTAACGCTGGATGGCGTGGCCGATGTCGCCGAGATGCGCGCCCGGCCGGATCTGGTCGATGCCGAGCCACATGCATTCATAAGTGGTCTGCACGAGGCGCTTCGCCAGAATCGACCCTTCGCCGACGATGAACATGCGGCTCGTGTCGCCGAAATAGCCTTCCTTGATCACGGTGATATCCATATTGAGGATGTCGCCGTTCTTCAGGGCTTTGTCGCCGGGAATGCCGTGACAGATCACGTCGTTGACCGACGTGCAGATGGCCTTCGGGTAGGGCGGATAACCGGGCGGCTGGTAGTTCAGCGGCGCCGGCACCGTGCCCTGCACGTTCGTCATGTATTCGTGGCAAAGGCGGTCGAGTTCGCCCGTGGTCACGCCGGCCGTGACGAACGGCGTAATGTAGTCGAGCACTTCGCTTGCCAGGCGGCAGGCGACGCGCATTTGCGCGATGTCGTGTCCGGTTTTGATCGAGACGGTCATGGTTACTTAACCCCTTGATGTTAAAGGGTTTGTCGTTTGGCGAGCTGGTGAGGAAGCGAGTGTTCCGTTGAGTTCGCCATTCGTGAAGCGGAAGCGGATTCAGGCACAAATGAAAAATGGGTCACTGCGTGCTCCGTGACCCATCTATCCGCCGAAGATGGCGTATTGTACGCCGTTCGCGGCGCCTTATCGCGCCTGCTGCATGGCGACGAGGGCGCTTGCGTTATCTCTCTCTATATATAGGTCGCCTCAGACGGTTTTCATACGGGCTCGCGCGATCCCTGAATCCGGTGCCGTGCCCGCGCGTTCGCGGCCGCCGGGAGGCACGGGCCCCGGCGCTGCGAGGGTAACAGCCATCTTGAGCGGGCATACTTTTGCGTGCTATAATCTTCGGCTAAGTCGCTCCCCATATCTTTCGAATTGGCTTTCTATTATTCGCGGGAATGGAGCGGGGCGGCTGACTCGCGAGCCGGCGCACCCAGGGTGTCGGGCGCACCGATTCCGCCAAATAAGACATCGGCGGAACGGCGCACCGATACGGCAGCCGGCTTTAGACCCAAACCCTAGCGGAGAATTTCTCATGGCAGTTACCATGCGCCAAATGCTGGAAGCCGGTGTCCACTTCGGTCACCAAACGCGCTTCTGGAACCCGAAGATGGCCCCCTTCATCTTCGGTCATCGCAACAAGATTCACATCATCAACCTCGAAAAGACGCTGCCGATGTACAACGACGCACTGAAGTACGTGCGTCAGCTGGCATCGAACCGCGGCACGATCCTGTTCGTCGGTACGAAGCGTCAATCGCGTGACACGATCGCTGAAGAAGCAGGTCGCGCAGGTATGCCGTTCGTGAACGCGCGCTGGCTCGGCGGCATGCTGACCAACTTCAAGACGCTGAAGGTTTCGATCAAGCGCCTGAAGGACATGGAAGCGGCCGTGGAAGCGGGCGAGCTCGAAAAGATGAGCAAGAAGGAAGCGCTCCTGTTCGAACGCGAAATCGCCAAGCTGCAAAAGTCGATCGGCGGCGTGAAGGACATGGGCGGCATTCCGGACGCCATCTTCGTGGTCGACGTCGGCTACCACAAGATCGCCGTGACGGAAGCCAACAAGCTGGGCATCCCCGTCATCGCCGTGGTCGACACGAACCACTCGCCGGAAGGCATCGACTACGTCATCCCGGGTAACGACGACGCCAGCAAGGCTGTCGCGCTCTACACGCAAGGCGTGGCCGACGCGATCCTCGAAGGCCGTGCCAACTCGGTGAACGAAGTGGTCGCAGCGGCGCGCGGCAACGACGGCGACGACGAGTTCGTCGAGGTCAACGCGGAGGCGTAAGCTGCCCCGTGTCCGGCAAGAAAAGGGGCTTATCATGGGCCCCTTTTTTTTAAGCCGTGGCTTTCGTGGCCGCGTCATATCGGCGGCACGGTAATCGTGTAGAAGCGGCTTTCGGAAAGCGTTTCGAAATACGATTACGGAAACGAATTCCTGCCGGCCGCGTCGAATGCGGCACGGCGTGTACCAGACAGACCCAAGGAGCGAATGATGGCGGCAATTACCGCAAGCATGGTGGCAGAACTGCGCGCAAAGACCGATGCGCCGATGATGGAATGCAAGAAGGCGCTGACGGAAGCCGACGGCGACCTCGCGCGCGCTGAAGAACTGCTGCGCGTGAAGCTCGGCAACAAGGCCAGCAAGGCCGCTTCGCGCGTGACGGCCGAAGGCGTGATCGCCTCGTACGTCTCGGGCAACGCCGGTTCCGTGGTCGAACTGAACTGCGAAACCGACTTCGTCGCGAAGAACGACGACTTCCTCGCGTTCTCGAACACGGTGGCGCAACTGGTCGCTACGCAAAACCCGGCTGACGTCGCGGCGCTCTCGGCTCTGCCGCTGGAAGGCTCGACGGTCGACGCGGTGCGCCTCGCACTGGTCGGCAAGATCGGCGAAAACGTCTCGATCCGCCGTTTCGCGCGTTTCGAAACGTCGAACAAGCTGGCTTCGTACCTGCACGGCACGCGTATCGGCGTGCTGGTCGAGTACACGGGCGAGCAGGAGCAGGTCGGCAAGGACGTCGCGATGCACATCGCGGCCATGAAGCCGGTCTCGCTCTCGTCGGACGACGTGCCGGCCGAGCTGATCGCCAAGGAGCGCAGCATCGCCGAGCAGAAGGCCGCCGAATCGGGCAAGCCGGCTGAAATCGTCGCCAAGATGGTCGACGGTTCGGTCCAGAAGTACCTGAAGGAAGTGTCGCTGCTGAACCAGCCGTTCGTGAAGAACGACAAGCAGACGATCGAACAGATGCTCAAGGCCGCAGGCAGCTCGGTGCAGAAGTTCGCGCTCTTCGTCGTTGGCGAAGGCATCGAAAAGCGTCAAGACGACTTCGCCGCCGAGGTGGCCGCGCAAGTCGCTGCTGCAAAGCAGCAATAACGCGACGTTATCCGCTCCCGCAGCGTTCGGGCGGGAGCGAGCCGTACCGCAGTCGTAGCATCGCAGTTTTATCGTAGCAAGCCGGGGCGGAGCTTTTCCGCCACGGCGGGCAGCGTAGCGGCGCCGCACGAGGCAATCCCCGTCTCGTGCGGCGCTGGAAATCTTCGCTATTTCTGGCGGCGCTTGCCCGAAGCCGTATTTCACCCCTACAGTTTCAAGTTATTGCCCTTTGCGCGCGATCCTGGATACCTCCATGCCCACACCCGCCTATAAACGCGTCCTGCTCAAACTTTCCGGCGAAGCCCTCATGGGCGACGATGCCTTCGGCATCAATCGCGCCACGATCGAACGTATGGTGGCGGACGTGGCCGAAGTGGTGCGTCTCGGCATCCAGCTCGCGGTCGTGATCGGCGGTGGCAATATTTTCCGCGGCGTCGCGGGCGGCGCGGCCGGCATGGATCGCGCCACGGCCGACTACATGGGTATGCTCGCCACGATGATGAACGCGCTCGCGCTCCAGGACGCCATGCGTCACGCGGGCATCGAAGCGCGCGTGCAGTCGGCGCTGCGCATGGATCAGGTCGTCGAGCCGTATATCCGTCCCCGCGCGATCCGTCAGCTCGAAGAGGGCAAGGTCGTGATCTTCGCCGCCGGCACGGGCAACCCGTTCTTCACGACCGACACGGCCGCCGCGCTGCGTGGCTCGGAAGTCGGCGCGGAAGTCGTGCTCAAGGCGACCAAGGTCGACGGCGTCTACTCGGCCGATCCGAAGAAGGATCCCACGGCCACGCGCTACTCGACGATCAGCTTCGACGAGGCAATCGGCCGCAATCTGCAGGTGATGGACGCCACGGCGTTCGCGCTGTGCCGCGACCAGAAGCTGCCGATCCGCGTTTTTTCCATCGTCAAGCCCGGTGCGCTCAAGCGTATCGTTCTGGGCGAAGACGAAGGGACGCTCGTCCACGTGTAAACTCTCGTCTCACGAGAGCGATCGAATACGGGCCGCGCCGCCCCATTGCGCGCTGGCGGGCCCGTTCCGTTATGAAGGTTCGGAGGTATCAAAATGGCTGTGGCTGACATCAAGAAGGGCGTCGAGCAGAAAATGCAACGCTCGATCGATTCGTTCAAGGGCGACCTGGCGAAGATTCGCACGGGCCGCGCCCATACGGGCCTGCTCGACCACATCCAGGTCGACTATTACGGTTCGCCGGTGCCCATTTCGCAGGTGGCCAACCTGACGCTCGTCGACGCACGTACGATCGGCGTTCAGGCGTGGGAAAAGAAGATGGTTCCCGTCATCGAGAAGGCGATCCGCGACTCGGAACTCGGCCTGAACCCGGCCACGCACGGCGATCTGGTCCGCGTGCCGATGCCCGCGCTGACCGAAGAGCGCCGCAAGGAACTCACGAAGGTCGTCAAGAACGAAGGCGAAACGGCGAAGGTCGCCGTGCGTAACCTGCGCCGCGACGCCAACGAGCAACTCAAGAAGCTCGTGAAGGACAAGGAGATTTCGGAAGACGACGAGCGCCGTGGCGGCGACGACGTCCAGAAGCTGACGGACCGCTTCGTGACCGAGATCGACAAGCTCGTGCAGACGAAGGAAGCCGAAATCATGACGGTTTGAGCGAAGCCGCCCGGCTTTGCCCTCGTCGAGATTTCCCCTTTTTCAGGTAGTTTGAGTCCAACGGCCATGACCTATTCCAGCTCAACCGTTCGCGTGCCCGACGTGGCGGCGGTACCGCGCCACATCGCGATCATCATGGACGGCAACGGCCGTTGGGCAACGCAGCGCCGCTTGCCGCGCGTCGCGGGCCACACGCGCGGCGTCGACGCCGTGCGTTCGGCCGTCGAGGCGTGCGTCGACCGCGGCGTCGAATATCTCACGCTGTTCGCCTTCAGCTCCGAAAACTGGCGCCGTCCGACCGACGAGGTGTCGTTTCTCATGCGGCTCTTCGTCACCGCGCTGGAGCGCGAGATCGCGCGTCTGCACGCGAACGGCATCCGCCTGCGCGTGGTCGGCGACGTGTCGATGTTCAACGAGCGCATCCAGGACCTGATTCGCCGCGCGGAAACCAAGACCGCGCGCAATACGCGTCTCACGCTCACCATCGCCGCGAACTACGGCGGCCGCTGGGACATCCTCCAGGCCACGCGCAAGCTGGTCGAAGAGGCGGCCGCGAGCGGCCAGCCGGTGCCGGTGACCGAAGACACGCTGTCGCAGCATCTGGCCATGGCCTATGCGCCGGAGCCGGATCTCTTCATCCGCACGGGCGGCGAGCAGCGCGTGAGCAACTTCCTGCTCTGGCAACTCGCCTACGCCGAGTTCTATTTCACCGACACGTTCTGGCCGGACTTCGACAACGAGGCGCTCAATCGCGCCATCACGTCGTATGCGGAGCGCGAGCGCCGTTTCGGCCGCACGAGCGCGCAGGTCGTCGCCAACTCGCAGAACGCCGACTCGCTTTCATGCTAAAAACCCGTGTCATCACGGCAATCGTCCTGCTGGCCGTGTTTTTGCCGGTCACGCTGTTCGCACCGCTTGGCTGGTTTGCCGCGCTGATCGGTCTCGTCGTCGTGTTCGCCGCCTGGGAATGGGCGCGACTGCTCAAGGCGGGCGCGACCGGTTCGATCGTCTATGCGGTAATCGCGGCTATCGTCGTCGCGCTCAGTACCCATTTGCCCGTGCCGCGGCCGCTGTTTCAGGCGGCAGGCGTGTTCTGGATCGTCGCCGGACCCTACGTGCTGCTGCGCAAGCCCACGCTCGCCGCCGGCGCGTGGCGCGTGTTCCTGCTGCTCGTCGGGCTGGTGGTGTTCGCGGCCTGCTGGCATGCGCTGGTGTCGGCGCGCGCGGCGGGCGTCGCGTTCGTCCTTTCGCTGCTCCTTCTCGTCTGGCTCGCCGATATCGGCGCATACTTCGCGGGTAAGGCATTCGGCAAGCATAAACTCGCACCCGCGATCAGCCCCGGCAAGACCTGGGAAGGCGCGGTGGGCGGCTGGGTCGCCGTGATGGTGGTGGCGGGTCTCGCCATCGCGCTGCACGCGTTCGAGCCCACGCTGTATTCCGCGCTCGCGGCCCAGCTCGGCGTGGGACGCGCGCTTTTCGTGTTGACGGTGCTGGTCGCGTTCAGCGTTATCGGCGATCTGTTCGAATCGATGCTCAAGCGCCAGGCTGGCGTGAAGGACTCGAGCCAGTTGCTGCCGGGCCACGGCGGCGTGCTCGACCGCATCGACGCGCTGTTGCCGGTGTTGCCGCTCGCCATGCTGCTGCTCGGCCAAGGTTCGGCCTGATTCGGTCTGGTAAGGCCGGCTAGAGAATTGAATATGCAAAAACGAATCACACTGCTCGGTTCCACGGGCTCGATCGGAGACAGCACGCTTGACGTGATCGCGCGTCATCCGCAACGCTACGCCGTCTACGCGCTCACCGCGCACCGCAACGGCGACAAGCTCGTCGAGCAATGCCTGCGCTTCGCGCCCGAAGTGGCCGTGGTCGGCGACGCCGAAACGGCCGCGCAGGTCGAACGCAAGCTGCGCGCGGCCGGCTCGAAAACGCTCGTGACCTACGGCACCCAGGCGCTCGTCGAAGTCTCGAAGAGCGACGGCTGCGACACCGTGGTGGCCGCCATCGTCGGCGCCGCGGGCCTCGCGCCCACGCTCGCCGCCGCGAAGGCCGGCAAGCGCATCCTGCTGGCCAACAAGGAAGCGCTGGTGATGTCGGGCGACATCTTCATCAATGCGGTGTGCGAAAGCGGCGCGGTGCTGCTGCCGCTCGACAGCGAGCACAACGCGGTGTTCCAGTGCTTCCCGCGCGAGAACGCCGAACGCGACGGCGTCACGAAGATCATTCTCACCGCGTCGGGCGGCCCGTTCCGCACGCGCGAACCGTCGACGCTCGTGAACGTCACGCCCGATGAAGCGTGCAAGCATCCGAACTGGTCGATGGGCCGCAAGATTTCCGTCGATTCCGCCACGATGATGAACAAGGGCCTCGAGGTGATCGAGGCGCACTATCTGTTCGATCTTCCCGGCGACCGCATCGACGTGCTGATCCATCCGCAGAGCGTGATCCATTCGATGGTGTCGTACGCCGACGGCTCGGTGCTCGCGCAACTCGGCAACCCCGACATGCGCACGCCGATCGCGCACGCGCTCGCGTACCCGGACCGGATCGACTCGGGCGTCGCCCAGCTCGATCTCGCGCAAGTCGCCACGCTCACGTTCGAAAAGCCCGACTACACGCGTTTCCCGTGTCTCGCGCTCGCCATGAAGGCGCTCGAGGCGGGCGGCGTGGCGAGCACGACGCTCAACGCGGCGAACGAGATCGCGGTGGACGCATTCCTGAACCGTCGTATCGGTTTCACGGCCATCGCCGAAACCGTCGACGCCGTGCTGGGCGCGCTGGCGAACCACAGCGCGTCGAGCCTCGACGTCGTGCTCGAAGCCGACGCGGCAGCGCGCCGCGCGGCGCACACCTTCATCGACAGCCTGCCGGTGCCGGCCTGACCGGCCGCTCCAGGATCCAGGGCGTAATGGTCGCCCGAAGCATCGCGCGGCCCTTCGGTTGCGCGGCTTCGGCGCCCGTTTCCGCACCGGCGCGCTGCTTCCCGCCAAGGAGGCGCTCATGAACCTGCTTACCGAACTGGTCGCATTCATCGTTGCGATCGGCGTGCTGGTGGTCGTGCACGAGTACGGCCATTACAGCGTGGCGCGCCTGTGCGGCGTGAAGGTGCTGCGTTTCTCCATCGGCTTCGGCCGGCCGCTCGTGCAATGGGTCAGCAAGAAGACCGGCACCGAATGGACCGTCTCCGCGCTGCCGCTCGGCGGCTACGTGAAGATGCTCGACGAGCGCGAATCGGCGGAGAAAATTCCCGCGAGCGACTTGCCGCACGCGTTCAATCGTCAGCCCGTGTTCAAGCGCATCGCTATCGTCGCGGCCGGGCCCATCGCCAATTTCGTGCTCGCGGTCGTTCTGTTCGCGGTGCTCTATGCGAGCGGCGTGAGCGAACCCGCGGCCGTGGTGGCCGCGCCGCCCGCGCAGTCGGCGGCCGCGCGCGCCGGCTTGCAGGGCGGCGAAACCGTACTTTCCGTCTCCGATGCGAACGGCAGCGACACGCGCAGTGTGCGCTCGTGGACCGACCTGCGCTGGAAACTGCTCTCGGCCGCGTTCGATCAGGGCCGCGTGGTGCTGGCCGCGCGCGACGGCGGCGCCACCTACGACTTCCCGCTCGACCTCTCGCGCCTCACCAGCAAGGATCTCGACGACGACTTCATGTCGAAGCTCGGCCTCGAAGCCGGCGGCGGCACGCTGCGCGTGGCGGCGGTCGAGCCCGATAGTGCGGCGCAACACGCGGGCCTCGAGAAGAACGATCAGCTCAAGGCGATCGACGGCCGTCCGGTGGATAGCGCGAGCACGTTCATCAACTACGTGAAGGCCCATGCGGGCAAGCCCGTGCAACTCACGGTCGCACGCGACACGGTTGCGCAGCGCGCGCCGCAGACGCAGGCAACCCCGCAGGCTTCGCTGCAAACGCTCACGCTGACGATCACGCCCGCGATGCAGCGCGACGAACAGACCGGCCAGGAAGTGGGGCGGATCGGCGCGGCGCTCTCGGCGCAAACGCCTTCCGTTGACGTGCGTTACGGCCCGCTGGAAAGCGTGCGGCTGGGCGCGTATCGCACGTGGGATATCGCGGCGTACTCGCTGCGCATGTTCGGCCGCATGATCACGGGCGAAGCGTCGCTGAAGAATCTTTCGGGGCCGGTGACGATCGCTGACTATGCCGGAAAGAGCGCCAGATTGGGTCCTTCGGCCTTTCTTTCGTTCCTCGCCCTTGTCAGTATTAGCCTTGGCGTACTCAACCTGCTCCCAATTCCGGTATTGGATGGGGGTCATCTGTTATATTATCTGGTTGAAGCCGTAACAGGCAAAGCCGTATCGGATCGCTGGCAGCTCGTACTGCAGCGAGCGGGGCTGGCCTGCATCGTCGCGCTGTCGGCGATTGCGTTGTTCAACGATCTGGCTCGGTTAATCCATTTTTAAAGATGTCTGGCGGCGTCCGAGGGCGGGCGGGCCGCCTGACTTGATGCAGCTATAGATAATTGGGGAAGCACGTTGTTTAGACCTCATCGCTTGGTTCCAAAAACGGTTGCGGCCGCGGCGATCGCCGCACATGGACTCGTTGCCCACGCAGCAACGACGCCTTTCGTGGTTCAGGACATCCGCATCGAAGGGCTGCAACGCGTCGAGCCGGGCACGGTGTTCGCCTATCTGCCGATCAAGCAGGGCGACACGTTCTCCGACGACAAGGCATCCGAGGCGATCCGCGCACTGTATGCAACGGGCTTCTTCAACGACGTGCGTATCGCCACCGAAGGCAGCGTCGTCGTGGTGCAGGTGCAGGAGCGTCCCGCCATCGGCACGATCGACTTCGCGGGCATCCACGAATTCGACAAGGACAATCTGACCAAGGCGCTGCGCGCGGTCGGCCTCTCGCAAGGCCGCTACTACGACAAGGCGCTCGTCGACAAGGCGGAGCAGGAGCTCAAGCGCCAGTACCTCACGCGCGGCTTCTACGCCGCCGAGGTCACGACCACCGTCACGCCGATCGACCGCAATCGCGTCGGTCTGCTGTTCTCGGTTGTCGAAGGTCCGAGCGCGAAGATCCGCCAGATCAACTTCATCGGCAACAAGGCCTACAGCAGCGGCACGCTCCTCAGCGAAATGCAGCTGTCCACGCCGAACTGGTTCTCGTGGTACACGAAGAACGACCTCTACTCGAAGGAAAAGCTCACGGGCGACCTCGAGAACGTGCGCTCGTACTACCTGAATCACGGCTACCTCGAGTTCAACATCGACTCGACGCAAGTCTCGATCTCGCCCGACAAGAAGGACATGTACCTCACGATCGGGCTGCACGAGGGCGAGCCGTACAAGATTTCGGGCATTCATCTGGCGGGCAATCTGCTCGACCGCGAAGCCGAACTCAACAAGCTGATCAAGATCAAGGCCGGTGATCGTTTCTCGGCTGAGAAGCTGCAGGCCACGACCAAGGCGATCGTCGACAAGCTCGGCGAGTACGGCTACGCGTTCGCGACCGTCAACGCGCTGCCGCAGATCGATCAGACGCATCACACGGTCGACCTCACGCTGCAGGTCGATCCGAGCCGCCGCGTGTACGTGCGCCGCGTCAACGTGGTGGGCAACACGCGCACGCGCGACGAAGTCGTGCGCCGCGAAATGCGCCAGCTCGAAAGCTCGTGGTTCGATTCGAACCGCCTCGCGCTCTCGAAGGACCGTATCAACCGTCTCGGCTACTTCACCGACGTCGACGTGACCACGGTGCCCGTGGAAGGCACGGCCGACCAGGTGGACGTCGACGTGAAGGTGGCCGAAAAGCCGACCGGCGCGATCACGCTGGGCGCGGGCTTCTCGTCCACGGACAAGGTGGTGCTCTCGGCGGGTGTCTCGCAGGACAACGTGTTCGGTTCGGGCACGTCGCTCTCGGTGAACGTGAATACCGCCAAGACGTACCGTACGCTGGCCGTCACGCAGGTCGACCCGTACTTCACGGTGGACGGCATCAAGCGCATCACCGACGTCTACTACCGCACGTATCAGCCGCTGTACTACTCGACCGATTCGAGCTTCCGCATCATCACGGCGGGCGGCGACCTGAAGTTCGGCATTCCGTTCTCGGAAGTGGACACGGTGTTCTTCGGCGTGGGCTTCGAGCAGGACCGTCTCGACATCGACTCGGCCACGCCGCAGAGCTATATCGACTACGTGAACCAGTTCGGCCGCGTGTCGAACAACGTGCCGCTCACGATTGGCTGGTCGCGCGACGCGCGTGACAGCGCGCTCGTGCCGAGCCGTGGCTACTTCACGCAGGCCAACGCCGAATACGGCACGCCGGTCGGCGCGACGCAGTACTACAAGGCCGACGTGCAGGCGCAGTACTACTATTCGTTCGCGCGCGGCTTCGTGCTGGGCCTGAACCTGCAAGGCGGCTACGGCAACGGGCTGAGCGGCAAGCCGTACCCGATTTTCAAGAACTACTACGCCGGCGGTATCGGTTCGGTGCGCGGTTACGAGCCTAGCTCGCTGGGCCCGCGCGACCGCACGACGAACGACCCGATCGGCGGCTCGAAGATGGTGGTCGGCAACATCGAACTGACGTTCCCGCTGCCGGGCACGGGCTACGACCGCACGCTGCGCGTCTTCACGTTCGTCGACGGTGGTAACGTCTGGGGCGACGAAGGCACGAGCATCGGCTCGAACGGCCTACGTTACAGCTACGGTTTCGGTCTCGCGTGGATCTCGCCGATCGGCCCGCTCAAGCTGAGCCTGGGCTTCCCGCTCGTCAAGCACGACGGGGACCAGTACCAGAAGTTCCAGTTCCAGATCGGGACGGCATTCTGACCGGTGTACAGCAGCCCGGTGCCGCGAAGCGCGGCGCCGGCTTCCCAAGAAACGAGAGGATGACTTTGCTAACGGGTATGTTTTCCAGACGAACGATCGGAGCGATGACGGTATCGCTGGCACTGCTCGCTTTTGGCGCCACGGCGGCAGAGGCGCAGGAGGCGAAGATCGCGGCGGTGAACTCCGATCGCATCCTGCGCGAATCCGCTCCGGCCAAGGCCGCGCAGACCAAGCTCGAAGCGGAATTCGCCAAGCGCGACAAAGATCTGCAGGACATGGCGCAGCGCCTGAAGTCGATGTCCGACGCGCTCGACAAGAATGGTCCGTCGATGGCGCCCGCCGACCGTGCGCAGAAGCAGCGCGACCTTTCCGCGCTCGACAGCGACTTCCAGCGCAAGCAGCGCGAATTCCGCGAAGACCTGAACCAGCGCCGCAACGAAGAACTCGCGGCGGTGCTCGATCGCGCGAACAAGGTCATCAAGCAGATCGCCGAGCAGCAGCACTACGATCTGATCGTGCAGGAAGCGGTGTACGTGAGCCCGCGCATCGACATCACCGACCAGGTGCTGAAGGCGCTCGCTTCGTCGTCGGGCACCAGCAGCAACTAATGCAGCAGTTTTGAGCAGGAGCAGCACGCGCATGGCATTCACGCTTGAGGAACTCGTCGGGCAGTTCGGCGGCGAAGTCGTAGGCGACGCGACGCAACGCGTCGGTTCGCTCGCGCCGCTCGATCAGGCCGGTCCGCAACAACTCGCGTTCCTCGCCAATCCGAAGTATCTCGCGCAGGTCGAGTCGACCCGCGCGGGCGCCGTGCTCATCAGTCCGGCCGACCTCGACAAGCTGGCTTCGCGCGAAGGTCGCAACTTCATCGTCACACCGAACCCGTATGCTTACTTCGCGCGCGTCGCGCAGGCGTTCATCGACCTCGCCACGCCGAAGGCCAAGCCGGGCGTGCATGCGAGCGCGCATGTCGACGCGGGCGCGAAGGTCGCCGCGAGCGCGGTGATCGGCCCGAACGTCACGGTGGAAGCGGGCGCGGTGATCGGCGAGAACGTGCGTCTCGACGCCAACGTCTTCATCGGCCGCGGCACTCAGGTGGGCGAAGGCTCGCACCTGTACCCCGGCGTGAGCGTCTACCACGGCTGCAAGCTCGGCGCGCGCAACATCGTGCATTCGGGCGCCGTGATCGGCTCGGACGGTTTCGGCTTCGCGCCCGATTTCACGGGCGAAGGCGATGCGCGCACGGGTAGCTGGGTCAAGATTCCGCAGGTGGGCGGCGTGAACACGGGCCCCGACGTCGAGATCGGTGCGAACACCACGATCGACCGCGGCGCCATGGCCGACACGATCATCGAGGAGTGCGTCAAGATCGACAACCTCGTGCAGATCGGCCACAACTGCAAGATCGGCGCGTACACGGTCATCGCGGGTTGCGCGGGTATCGCGGGCAGCACGACCATCGGCCGGCATTGCATGATCGGCGGCGCCGTGGGGATTGCCGGGCACGTCACGCTCGGCGACTACGTGATCGTCACGGCCAAGTCGGGCGTGTCGAAGTCGCTGCCGAAGGCGGGCATCTACACGAGCGCTTTCCCGGCCGTCGATCACGCCTCGTGGAACAAGAGCGCCGCGCTCCTGCGCAACATCGACAAGCTGCGCGAACGCATCAAGGCGCTCGAGGCGGCCGCCGCGCAGCCGTCGCAGGACGGCGAAGACGCCTGACGCGGTTCCGCCGGGTCGCGTCCGGTGGCCGGCCGGGCCGGCCTCGCCGACGCGAACGGCCAGGCGGTTTTCATGCGCCGCGCGGGGTTTCGCGCCGCATGGCGGGGCGCGGGAACCGCAACAAAGAAGGATTCGCTCGGGCCAATCCGCATGCACGGGATCGCGCCGGTGGCGCATACTGCGCCTCAGCGCGGGCCATTTTGCCGATCACGGTTGCCTGAACCGGGCACCCCGAGTGGGGCACCCAAACGGGGAACCCAAAGGGCATGCCGGGCGCCGCGAATATCGAAATCGACAGTCACACGCGCAATTCCTGCGTGAGCAGAACCATCATGAACATCGAAAAACTCAACTTCGACATCCACAAGATCCTCACGCTGCTCCCGCACCGTTACCCGTTCCTCATGGTCGACCGGGTTCTCGAGCTCGAGCCGCACAAGAGCATCAAGGCGTTGAAGAACGTGACGGTCAACGAGCCCTTTTTCACGGGCCACTTCCCGCAACGTCCGGTCATGCCCGGCGTGATGATTCTCGAAGCGCTGGCGCAGACCGCCGCGCTGCTCACGTTCTCGGAAGAAGAGCAGGACTTCGAGAACACGCTGTACTACTTCGTCGGCATCGACGGTGCGCGCTTCAAGCGCGTGGTCGAACCGGGCGACCAGCTGATCCTGAACGTCACGTTCGAGCGCTACATGCGCGGCATCTGGAAGTTCAAGGCCGTGGCCGAAGTGGAGGGCGCCGTCGCCTGTGAGGCGGAGCTCATGTGCACCGTCAAGAAAATGGACGCGGCGCAGTAAGCGGCGCCGCCGCATGCCGTCGGGCGACTCGTGAGCGAGGCGCCGCGGCGCGGTAACTGAATCGGAGAGCAAGGACGAATGAGCAGGATCCATCCCACTGCGATCGTCGAGCCGGGCGCGCAAGTCGACGAATCGGTCGAAATCGGCCCGTACGCTGTCATCGGTGCGAATGTCGTCATCGGCGCGCGAACCACGATCGGTTCGCATAGCGTGATCGAAGGCCACACCACGATCGGCGAAGACAACACGATCGGCCATTACGCGTCGATCGGCGGTCGCCCGCAGGACATGAAGTACAAGGGCGAGCCCACCAGGCTCGTGATCGGCAACCGCAACACGATCCGCGAATTCACGACGCTGCATACGGGCACGATGCAGGACACCGGCGTCACGATCATCGGCGACGACAACTGGATCATGGCCTACGTGCACGTCGGCCACGATTGCCGCCTCGGCAACAACGTCATCATGTCGAGCAACGCGCAGCTCGCGGGCCACGTGATCGTGGACGATCACGCGATCGTCGGCGGCATGACGGGCGTGCACCAGTTCGTGCGCATCGGCGCGCATTCCATGGTGGGCGGCGCTTCGGCGCTCGTGCAGGACGTGCCGCCGTTCGTGATCGCCGCTGGCAACAAGGCGGTGCCGCACGGTATCAATGTCGAAGGTCTGCGCCGCCGCGGCTTCTCGCCCGACGCGATTTCGGCGTTGCGCGCGGCCTATCGCACGCTCTACAAGAACAGCCTTTCGCTCGAAGAAGCGAAGGTGCAGCTCGCCGAACTCGCGCAGGCCGGCGGCGACGGCGACACGCACGTGAAGGCGCTGCTCGACTTCGTCGAGCAGTCGCAGCGCGGCATCATCCGCTAACCGATGGCGCTGCAAACGCGTCCGCTGCGCCTCGCGATGGTCGCCGGCGAGCCGTCCGGCGATCTGCTCGCGGCTTCGCTCTTGGCCGGTCTCAAGGCGCGCCTGCCGGAAACGACGCAGTACTACGGTATTGGCGGCCCGCGCATGATGGCGATGGGCTTCGACGCGCACTGGCCGATGGAAAAGCTCTCGGTGCGCGGCTATGTCGAGGCGCTCCGGCACATTCCCGAGATCCTGCGCATTCGCGGCGAACTCAAGCATCAACTGCTCGCGGAACCGCCCGACGTCTTCATTGGCGTGGACGCCCCCGACTTCAATTTCGGTCTCGAACAACCGCTGCGCGCGGCGGGCATTCCCACGATCCATTTCGTCTGCCCGTCGATCTGGGCGTGGCGTGGCGGTCGCATCAAGAAGATCCAGAAAGCCGTGGATCACATGCTCTGCGTGTTTCCGTTCGAGACGGCGCTGCTGGAGAAAGCCGGCGTTGCCGCGTCGTACGTGGGCCATCCGCTGGCCGACGAGATTCCGCTCGAGCCCGATGTGCCCGGCGCGCGCCGCACGCTCGGCCTGCCCGAAAGCGGTCCCGTGATCGCCGTGTTGCCGGGCAGCCGTCGTTCGGAGATCAATCTGATCGGCCCGACCTTCTTCGATGCGATGCAGATCATGCAGCAGCGCGAGCCGTCGCTGCGGTTCGTGATGCCAGCGGCGACGCCCGCGATCCACGCGCAGTTGCAGGAGCTGGCGAATTCGCACCAAGGTCTCGCGCTCACGATCATCGACGGCCAGTCGCAACTCGCCATGACGGCCGCCGACGCGATCCTCGTGAAGAGCGGCACCGTGACGCTCGAAGCGGCGCTGCTCAAGAAGCCGATGGTCATCTCGTACAAGGTGCCCTGGCTCACGGGCCAGATCATGCGCCGCCAGGGCTATCTGCCGTACGTGGGACTGCCGAACATTCTCGCGGGCCGCTTCGTCGTGCCCGAAATTCTCCAGCACTTCGCCACGCCCGAAGCGCTCGCCGACGCCACGCTCACGCAGTTGCACGACGAGGCGAACCGGCGCACTCTCACGGAAGTGTTCACGCAGATGCATCTCGCGCTGCGCCAGAACACGGCGGAGCGCGCGGCCGAAGTGGTCGCGCGGATCGTCGAGAGCCGCAGGGGACAGGTATGAGCGAGAGCAGCGAAAAGCGGGTAAAGGCACCGGCGGCGAAGTCGGGCGTCAAAAAGCCGCCTTCGCAGGCCGCGCTCAAGATCGCCGCGCGCCGCAAGCTCGCGAAGCAAGCCGGTTTGCTGTTCGAATCGCCCGACGACGTGATCTGCGGCGTGGACGAAGCGGGGCGTGGTCCGCTCGCGGGTCCGGTGGTCGCGGCCGCCGTGATTCTCGATCCGGCGCGGCCTGTTCGCGGCCTCAACGACTCGAAGCTGCTCACGGCGAAGTCGCGCGACGCGCTCTACGAGCGCATTGTCGAGCGCTCGCTCGCGTGGTGCGTGGCCTCGGCCACGGTCGAAGAAATCGACACGCTCAATATCCTCCACGCGACGATGCTGGCCATGCGCCGCGCCGTGGAAGGCTTGAGCGTCGTGCCCACGCTCGCGAAGATCGACGGCAATCGCTGCCCGGTCATGACGGTACGCAGCGAGGCCGTGATCGGCGGCGACGCGCTGGTGCCGAGCATCTCGGCGGCATCGATCATCGCGAAGGTCACGCGCGACCGCATGCTGCTCGAACTGCACGAGACGTTTCCGCATTACGGCTTCGACGCGCATGCGGGCTACGGCACGCCGCAGCATCTCGCCGCGTTGCGCGACCACGGTCCGTGCGAGCATCACCGGCGCTCGTTCGCGCCCGTGCGCGAGGCGTATGCGCTGCACGGCGTCGCGGTTGGCGGCGCCACGGTGCTGGTGACGGAAGTCGCCGATCTCGACGGCGACGCGTTCGCGCCAGCGTGATCGGCCAGTTCTGATCGGCACGCGAATCAGCCGGCGCCTGCTTCACGCGGCGCCGTTTTCTTTTCATCGATAACCCATTCAACGCCAGGCCGCCCGTGAAAGCCATTACCTCGCGCGACAATCCGCTCTACAAGCGCCTGAAGGCGCTGGCCGGCTCGACGCATCAGCAACGCCGCGCGCATCAGGCGCTGCTCGAAGGCTTCCATCTCGCGAGCGCGTGGCTCGACGGCGGCGCGCAGCCGGAGTATTGCGTGGTGACCGAAGGCGCGCTCGCCCACGACGAAGCGCAGGCGATCGTCGCGCGCGTGGACGAGCGTCGCGTCATCACGCTGCCCGACGCCTTGTTCGGACAACTATCGAATGTCGTGCATGGCGCGGGTTTGCTGCTGCTCGTCGACATGCCGGAGCCGGCACTGCCGGAGCGCGTCGCATCGACCTGTCTCGTGCTCGACGGCCTGCAGGACGCGGGCAATGTCGGCTCGATCCTGCGCAGCGCGGCCGCGGCCGGGATCGAGCACGTGTTCTGCACGCCGGGCACGGCGTACGCGTGGTCGTCGAAAGTGCTGCGCTCGGCGATGGGCGCGCACTTCCTGCTGCACGTGTATGAAAACGTCGAACCGCAAACCCTCATCGGCCTGCTCGCGACGCCCATCGTCATTACCGATTCGCACGGCGCTCAAGCCATCGACGAAAGCGACCTCACGGGCCCGCTCGCGTGGGTGTTCGGTAACGAAGGCGCGGGCGTCTCGCAGGTGTGGCGCGACGCGGCCACGTTGCGCGTGACGATTCCGCAGCCGGGCGGCATGGAGTCGCTCAATGTAGCGGCGGCGGCGGCCGTGTGCGTGTTCGAGCAGTGCCGGCAGCAGCGGCATGCGCGTTGAAATCGGCCAGCGTTGCCGCGAAATAAAAAAGCCCGCGATTCGCGGGCTTTTTTCATGCGTGCGTCAAACGTGCGAGAAACGCGCTGCCTTAGTACGACGGTTTGTCGATACGAATCTCTTGCAGGATGGTCGTGGCGATTTCCTCGATCGACTTGTGCGTGGACGAGAGCCACTTGATGCCTTCGCGGCGCATCATGGCTTCGGCTTCGTTCACTTCGTAGCGGCAGTTTTCGAGCGCGGCGTACTTGCTGCCGGGGCGCCGCTCGTTGCGGATTTCGGTCAGGCGCTGCGGATCGATCGACAGTCCGAAGATTTTGCCGCGATGCGAAAGCAGCGAATTCGGCAGCTTGCCGCGCTCGAAGTCGTCGGGGATCAGCGGATAGTTGGCCGCTTTCACGCCGTACTGCATGGCGAGGTAGAGGCTGGTTGGCGTCTTGCCGCTGCGCGACACGCCCACGAGGATCACGTCGGCGTCGGCCAGGTTGCGGTCGGACTGGCCGTCGTCGTGCGCGAGCGAGAAGTTGATCGCCTCGATGCGGTTCTTGTATTCGTCGGTATCCGCGTTCTGGTGACCGCGGCCCATCGCGTGGCTCGACTTCAGCTCCAGTTCCTGTTCGAGCGGCTCGACGAAGGTCTGGAACATGTCGAGCACGAGCGCGTTTGAGCGCTTCACGATCTCGTTCGAGTTGCTGTCCACGAGCGTCGTGAAGACGATCGGGCGGCGGCCTTCCTGTACGGCGGCTTCGTTGATTTTCTCGACGGTGGCGAACGCCTTGTCGCTGGAATCGACGAACGGCACGCGCACGAGCCGGAATTTCTGGTCGAACTGGGAAAGGATCGAATGCGCGAAGGTTTCGGCAGTGATCCCGGTACCGTCGGAAACGATGAATACGGTGGGCGGCATCGGTTGAGGCTGGGTACGTGAGCTGCTAAGCCGCTCTGGGGCAGGCGCGGGCGCCCGAAAAACGCCCGCGGCAAGCTCCGGGACGCAATTCTCGCCGACTGACACAAATCGCGGGTCGGCACGGTAGAATAGCGGCAACCTGTTGGATAAGCAATTGCAAGGCAACCGCGCCGAACGCGCATCAAACGGGCGCCCATCGTGGCGCATTCTGGTGTCAAGTCGCTGCGTTTCGTTCTAACTGCATGCAATCGCGCGCAACTCCGCGCTATTCCGTTCAAGCGTTTTTTCGCCTGGGCGGTTGGCGATTGCTTCTCCAACAGGTTGCGCAAGACGCGAATCCGCCTCCAATAGGTGGATCGCGTTCGAGCCCACTTGCGCAATCGTGAATTTTTTTCACACTTAGGGGCTTGTATGACTAACACCGTTGCCAAGGATCAGGCTTATGTAGTGCCTTTCGAGCAGTTGCGGATGACCGACGTCGAGATCGTGGGCGGCAAGAACGCCTCGCTCGGCGAAATGATCAGCCAGTTGGCTGAGGCTGGCGTGCGCGTACCCACGGGTTTCGCGACGACCGCGCTCGCTTTCCGCGACTTCCTGAAACATAACAACCTGACCGAACGGATCGCCGCTCGCCTGGAAACGCTCGACGTCGACGACGTCAAGGCGCTGGCCGAGGCTGGCAAGGAAATCCGTCAATGGATCGTCGACGCGCCGTTGCAGCCGCAGCTCGAAGCGGATATCCGCGCGGGCTTCGAAACGCTGCAGGCCGGTTCGCCTTCGGAACTCTCGTTTGCCGTGCGTTCGTCGGCAACGGCCGAAGACTTGCCCGACGCCTCGTTCGCCGGTCAACAGGAAAGCTACCTGAACGTGGTGGGCGTCGAAGACGTGCTCGACCGCCTCAAGCACGTGTTCGCGTCGCTCTACAACGACCGCGCCATTTCCTATCGCGTCCACAAGGGCTTCACCCACGCCGAAGTCGCGCTGTCGGCGGGCGTGCAGCGCATGGTCCGTTCGGATCGCGGCGCCGCGGGCGTCATGTTCACGCTGGACACGGAATCGGGCTTCAAGGAAGCCGTGTTCATCACGTCGAGCTACGGCCTCGGTGAGACCGTGGTGCAGGGCGCGGTGAATCCGGACGAGTTCTACGTCTTCAAGACCACGCTCGCGCAAGGCAAGGCACCGATCATCCGCCGCTCGATCGGTTCGAAGCTCATCAAGATGGAATTCACGCAGCCGGGCGAGCCGGGCCGCGTGAAGACGGTCGACGTCTCGCACGAGCAGCGCAACCGCTTCTCGATCACCGACGAAGACGTGATCGAGCTGGCCAAGTACGCCGTCATCATCGAAAAGCACTACCAGCGTCCGATGGACATCGAGTGGGGCAAGGACGGTCTCGACGGCAAGATCTTCATTCTCCAGGCGCGTCCGGAAACCGTGAAGAGCCAGTCGGCGGGCAAGGTCGAGCAGCGCTTCAAGCTCAAGGGCCAATCGCAGGTGCTGGCAACGGGCCGTGCCATCGGCCAGAAGATCGGCGCGGGCCGCGTGAAGGTGATTCACGATCCGTCCGAAATGGAACGCGTGCAGCCGGGCGACGTGCTGGTCGCCGACATGACCGACCCGAACTGGGAGCCGGTGATGAAGCGCGCTTCGGCCATCGTCACGAATCGTGGCGGCCGTACCTGCCACGCGGCCATCATCGCGCGTGAGCTGGGCGTGCCGGCCGTGGTGGGTTGCGGCGACGCGACCGACGTGCTGAAGGACGGCGCGCTGGTGACCGTGTCGTGCGCGGAAGGCGACGAAGGCCGTATTTACGACGGTCTGCTCGAAACCGAAGTCAGCGAAGTTCAGCGTGGCGAGCTGCCGGCTATCCCGGTCAAGATCATGATGAACGTGGGCAACCCGCAACTGGCGTTCGACTTCTCGCAGCTGCCGAACGCGGGTGTTGGCCTCGCGCGTCTCGAGTTCATCATCAACAACAACATCGGCGTTCACCCGAAGGCGATTCTGGAGTACCCGAACGTCGACGCGGACCTGAAGAAGGCCGTGGAAAGCGTGGCTCGCGGTCATGCTTCGCCGCGCGCGTTCTACGTCGACAAGCTCACGGAAGGCATCGCCACGATCGCGGCGGCGTTCTATCCGAAGCCCGTGATCGTGCGTCTGTCCGACTTCAAGTCGAACGAGTACAAGAAGCTGATCGGTGGTTCGCGTTACGAGCCGGACGAAGAAAACCCGATGCTGGGTTTCCGTGGCGCCTCGCGCTACATCGCCGAAGACTTCGCGCAAGCGTTCGAAATGGAGTGCCTGGCGCTCAAGCGCGTGCGTGAAGAAATGGGTCTCACGAACGTCGAGATCATGGTGCCGTTCGTTCGCACGCTCAAGCAAGCCGAGCGCGTGGTCGGCCTGCTCGAGAAGTTCGGCCTGAAGCGCGGCGTGAACGACCTCAAGCTCATCATGATGTGCGAAGTGCCGTCGAACGCGATCCTCGCCGAAGAGTTCCTGCAGTACTTCGACGGTTTCTCGATCGGCTCGAACGACCTCACGCAGCTCACGCTGGGCCTCGACCGGGACTCGGGCATGGAACTGCTGGCCGTCGACTTCGACGAACGCGATCCGGCCGTCAAGTTCATGCTCAAGCGCGCGATCGAAACCTGCCGCCGCCTGAACAAGTATGTCGGTATCTGCGGTCAAGGCCCGTCCGATCACCCGGACTTCGCACAGTGGCTCGCGGAAGAGGGCATTGCTTCGATGTCGCTGAACCCGGACACGATCGTCGAGACGTGGCAGGCGCTGGCGAAGTCGCAGGCCAAGTAAGCGTTCGAAGCCGTGCGCAGGCGAGAATGGAAGTTCTCGCCCGCGAAGCTTGATGCGGCTTCCGGTGCGCTTCGCACGCGGCGGAAAAACGTGTCGGCTTCGTGCTATAACACCCCGGTCATTCCGGGGTGTTTTTCGTTGTGCGCGGTGTTTTTGTACAGGAGGTCGTCGTGGGTCCGCATGGTTTGTTCTGGTGGATAGGCGCGGGCGTGTTGATCGTCGCGGAACTGATGACGGGCACGTTCTACCTCTTGATGATCGCGCTCGGCTTTCTGGCGGGCGTAGCGGCGTTCGAGCTGAACGCGCCGCTCGAATGGCAACTGGTCGTCGCGGCCGTGGTCGCGCTCGCGGCGGTCGTCGCGCTGCGGCGCTCGCGCTTCGGGCGACGCCGCCGCACGACCGATGCTTCGACCGATCCCGGCGTGAATCTCGACATCGGCGCAACGCTCACCGTGGCCGCGTGGCATGACGGGCGCGCGCGCACGATGTATCGCGGCGCCGAGTGGGACGTCGAGCTGGCGCCCGGCGAGCCGGAAAACGCGCCGCTTTACGAAATCAGAGCCGTGCGCGGCAACTGCCTCGTGCTCGTGGCCCGGCGCGAGCGTCACGCGGATGCGGGGCACGCCGCGCATCACGTTTGATACACGTCATTTCGCTCATTCAATCTTTTCAATGCGCGCGTGCTGTCGCGCCAACACCCACGAATCCATCGAAGCGAACGGAGGTTCCGCATGCAAGTCCCAGTCGTCGGCCTGATATTGCTCGTGATTGTCGTCGTGCTGGTCGCGCAGACCGTCAAGATCGTGCCGCAGCAGCACGCCTGGGTGCTCGAGCGGCTCGGACGCTACCACGCGACGCTCACGCCGGGGCTCACGATCGTGCTGCCGTTCGTCGATCGCGTGGCGTACAAGCACGTGCTCAAGGAAATTCCGCTCGACGTGCCGAGCCAGGTCTGTATCACGCGCGACAACACGCAGTTGCAGGTGGACGGCGTGCTGTATTTCCAGGTGACCGACCCGATGAAGGCGTCGTATGGATCGAGCAACTTCGTGTTCGCCATCACGCAGCTGTCGCAAACCACGCTGCGCTCGGTCATCGGCAAGCTCGAGCTCGACAAGACCTTCGAGGAGCGCGATTTCATCAACCATAGCGTGGTGTCCTCGCTCGACGAGGCGGCTGCGAACTGGGGCGTGAAGGTGCTGCGTTACGAGATCAAGGACCTCACGCCGCCGAAGGAGATTCTCCACGCCATGCAGGCGCAGATCACCGCGGAGCGCGAGAAGCGCGCGCTGATCGCCGCCTCGGAAGGTCGCAAGCAGGAACAGATCAATCTGGCGGCCGGTTCGCGCGAAGCGGCCATTCAGAAGTCCGAGGGCGAGCGCCAGGCGGCGATCAACCAGGCGCAGGGGCAGGCCGCGGCAATTCTGGCCGTGGCCGAGGCGAACGCGCAGGCGATCCAGAAGATCGGCGCGTCGATCCAGACGCACGGCGGCATGGACGCGGTCAACCTCAAGGTCGCCGAACAGTACGTGAGCGCATTCGCGAATCTCGCGAAGCAGGGCAACACGCTGATCGTGCCCGGCAATCTGGGCGACATGAGTTCGATGATCGCCTCGGCGATGACGATCGTGAACCGCGCCGGCATCACCGAAGGTCAGCTGAGCACGCCGCCCGCCTCGCCGATCCGGGGCGCCTGAACGGTCGCCACACCGCGAAGTGCAATGAATGAAAAACGGGCCGCATCTGCGGCCCGTTTGTGCTTCATGTGACGAAAAAGCGTGACGAAACAGCGCGACGAAACAGCGCGGTGGATCAGGTCGGGGTGCGCATCAGGCGCGCCTTTTCGCGCTGCCAGTCGCGCTGCTTCTCGGTTTCGCGCTTGTCGTGCAGCTTCTTGCCCTTGGCGAGGCCGATTTCGCACTTTACCCGGCCGCCCTTGTAATGAAAATTCAGCGGCACGAGCGTGAAGCCGCGCTGCTCGACCTTGCCGATGAGCTTGTCGATTTCCTCGCGGTGCAGGAGCAGCTTGCGGGTGCGCGTGGGGTCGGGATTGATGTGCGTCGAGGCTTCGGGCAGCGGGCTGATGTGCGTGCCGATCAGGTAAAGCTCGCCGTCCTTGATGACGACGTACGCTTCCTTGATGTTGGCTCGCCCGGCGCGCATGGCCTTGACCTCCCATCCTTCGAGCACGAGCCCCGCCTCGTGGCGCTCTTCGATGAAGTAATCGAAGAAGGCTTTTCTGTTGTCGATGATGCTCATAGGAAAATGGGAAACGCCCAACTCGTTTAAAATTACGATTTTAGCAAAGCGGGCTCGCGAAAGCCCGCCGCGCATTCACCCTTGCCACGCATTGCGCAATCTATGGCGGATGTCCAGAAAACCGTGTTGATTCGCCATTCGGCGGAACAGATGTTCGACCTCGTCACCGACGTGGCCGATTACCCCAACTTCCTGCCCTGGTGCGGCGGCATCGAAATTCGTCGCCAGGACGAGCACGGCATGGAGGCGAAGATCGACATCAACTTCAAGGGCATCAAGCAGCACTTCGCCACGCGCAACTCGCAAAAGCGGCCGGAGCGCATCGACATGGAATTCGCCGACGGCCCGTTCCGCAAGTTCACGGGCTACTGGCGCTTCACGCCGCTGCGCGCCGATGCCTGCAAGATCGAATTCGCGCTGCACTACGAATTTGCCAACATCATCCTCGAAAAGATCATCGGGCCGGTGTTCCATCATATTGCGAACACCTTTGTCGATTCTTTCGTGAAGCGCGCCGACCAGCGCTACGGCAAGCCATGAGCGCGCCACTCTCGGTAGACGTCTGCTACGCGCTGCCCGAGGCGCAAACCCTCATTCCGGTGGCCTTGCCGCCCGGCGCGACCGTCCAGCAGGCGATCGACGCGAGCGGTATTCTCGCGCGCCACCCGGAAATCGATCTGGCCACGCTCAAGGTGGGCGTGTACGGCAAGCTCAAACCGCTCGACACGGTGCTCGCCGACCACGACCGCGTGGAGATCTACCGGCCGCTGATCGTCGATCCCAAGGCGGCGCGCCAGCGTCGCGTCGACAAAAGCCGCAAGGCCGGCTCGATCGAAGGGCGCAAGTGGCAGAACAAAGATTCGCGCTAACGCCGGTTTTTCAAGTCAGTGCGTAAAAACGGCGCGTAAAACGTAATGGGCGGGCAGCGTAAGCTGACCCGCCCATTCGGCCTCTGGTGAGGCACATTTTCTTGCTTGCTCTCAGGTTCCCAGCTTGGTTGCCGCCCTCGGATGAATTCGTGAGACCTCGATAACGTCAGGAGGCGGCGCGATGTCGGCGCGAGCCGTCATCGCGCATATTGCCGCAATTTTCATTCCCGCGTGCTTGAGCTTCGCACTTCGCGGGGTCGTCGATGCCGGGCAACTCGCCGTCGGGCACGATGCCGTCGCCGTGCGCCGTGTCTTCGGGGCCGTTCGCATGCTGGCGCACCGACCAGCTCACGCCGGCAACGAGCAGGCCGATGGCCGCGATTTCCAGCGCGCGCGGCAGGCGATGGTCGTAAATAAAACCGTACAGCAGGGCAAACAGCGTCTCGAAGACGATCATTTGCCCCGAAAGCGTGAGCGGCAGACGCTTGGCCGCGGCGTTCCAAAGCCCGTTGCCGAGCCACGACGCGCCGATCGCCAACGCCAGATTGAGCTGCCAGAACGTGGTCCAGCGCGCCGCGGGCACGGCGTCCTGCACCCAGCCCGAGGGCAACGCGAGCACGCCGAGCCACAACACGCCGCCCAGCGCACCCGTGACCACGCCCCACAGCACCGACCATTCGTTGCCGCTGAAATGCGCGTTGCGGTGCAGATAGCGCGCGTTTTCAACGGCGAACCACGTCCAGCAGACGAGCGCGCCCACGGCGCACGCCAGCCCCGTGATGCGCGTGAGCACGCTTGCCTGCGCGCCCGCCGCGCCGGCGGTGAACACATCCACGTTGATGCACACGATACCGGCCGCGATCATGGCGAGCGGCCAGACGAGGCGGGCGATCGGCACGGCGCCGTGATCGCGCCGGCCTAGCAGCGTAACGGTCACGGGCAGCACGCCCACGATCAGCGAAGCGGGCGCGATGCCCACGAGATGGATCGCGCTCGCGAGAAAGAGGTAATAGAGCACGTTGCCCATGAGCGCGAGCTTCACGAGCGCGACGACATCGGCGTGCGTGAGGCGCGGCCAGACGCGGCGCGCCATGGGCACGAGCGCGGCGAGCGAAACGAGGCCGTACATCACGTAGCGGCCCGCGCTGAGCAGCAGAGGCGAAAACTCCGCGAGCTGACGGGGCGCGACGAACACGGTGCCCCATAACGCGCCGGCGAGTACGCCGTACAACACACCACGCTGCATATCGATAAAACTCCGGAAACGGCGCGCGCAAGAGCACCGGTGATGATGATGCCCGCAGCTTAAGCTCGCGCGCCGCGCGCGTCTTGTTCAATTCTGCACGCGGACGAAACCACGCCACCGACGAAATTCGGGTCGGGGTTATTGCATGCGCCATGCCCGCCGTGTTGTGCGAACAGGGTCAGCCAGCGCGGCATTCGTCTCAAAATCGCCGCTAAGCTCCTGTTCGCACTGATGATTTCCAGGGCGCTATCGCGTATAATCTGCTTTTGCGCCTATAGGATTTGCCATGCGTCTGATCCAGAAAGCACTCACGTTCGATGACGTGCTCCTCGTCCCCGCCTTCTCCGACGTTCTCCCGCGCGACACCAGCCTGAAAACCCGGCTGACCCGCAATATCTCCCTGAACATTCCGCTCGTGTCGGCCGCCATGGATACCGTCACGGAAGGCCGTCTGGCAATTGCCATGGCGCAGCAGGGCGGCGTCGGTATCGTCCACAAGAACCTCACGCCGGTCGAACAGGCGCGTGAAGTCGCGAAGGTGAAGCGCTTCGAATCGGGCGTGGTGCGCGATCCGATCACGGTGCCGCCGCAGATGAAAGTCGCCGACGTCATCGCGCTCTCGCAGCAGCATGGCATTTCGGGCTTCCCCGTGGTCGAAGGCGCCCAGCTCGTGGGTATCGTCACGAACCGCGACCTGCGTTTCGAAACGCGTCTGGACGAGCCGGTGCGCTCGATCATGACGCCGCGCGAACGCCTCGTCACCGTCAAGGAAGGCACGCCGCTCGCCGAAGCCAAGTCGCTCATGCACAGCCACCGCCTCGAACGCGTGCTGGTCGTGAACGATGCGTTCGAACTGCGCGGCCTCATGACCGTGAAGGACATCACCAAGCAAACCGAGCATCCGGCCGCCTGTAAGGACGAGCACGGCAAGCTGCGCGCGGGCGCGGCCGTGGGCGTGGGTGCGGACAACGAAGAGCGCGTCGAACTGCTGGTGCAGGCCGGCGTGGACGTGATCGTGGTCGACACGGCGCACGGCCACAGCAAAGGCGTGCTCGAGCGCGTGCGTTGGGTCAAGAAGAACTTCCCGCATGTGGAAGTGATTGGCGGCAACATCGCCACGGCGGATGCCGCGCGTGCGCTCGTGGAATACGGCGCCGACGGCGTGAAGGTCGGTATCGGCCCCGGCTCGATCTGCACGACGCGTATCGTGGCGGGCGTGGGCGTGCCGCAGATCAGCGCGATCTCGAACGTTTCGGAAGCGCTCAAGGGCACGGGCGTGCCGTGCATCGCCGACGGTGGCGTGCGCTACTCGGGCGACGTCTCGAAGGCGCTGGCCGCCGGTGCCAACGCCGTGATGATGGGCAGCATGTTCGCGGGCACGGAAGAGTCGCCGGGCGACGTGTTCCTGTATCAAGGCCGCCAGTACAAGTCGTACCGCGGCATGGGCTCGGTCGGCGCAATGAAGGACGGCGCCGCGGACCGCTACTTCCAGGACAATTCGGCGAACATCGACAAGCTCGTGCCGGAAGGCATCGAAGGTCGCGTGGCCTACAAGGGCCCGATCAACGCGATCCTGTTCCAGATGATCGGCGGCGTGCGCGCGTCCATGGGCTACTGCGGTTGCCGCACGATCGACGAACTGCACGACAAGGCGGAATTCGTTCAGATCACCGGCGCCGGCCTGAACGAGTCGCACGTGCACGACGTGCAGATCACGAAGGAAGCCCCCAACTACCACGTGGACTAAAACACGATGAAGCCGCTGCTGCGCGTGCTGCTGATTGTCGATGCGTTGACGTTGCTCGGTTTTGGCGTGCTGTTCGTTCTCACGCCCTGGACCTTGCTCTACAACGCGCTGCAACTCGTGCAGGCGCAGCCGGCGCTCGTTGGGCAGGCGTTCGGCGTGGTGCTGCTCGGGTTGGCCTGGGTGGCGCTGCGCGCGGCGTTCGACGGCGCGATGACCGTGCCGGTCGCGCGTGCCATTGGTCACGTGAACTGGATCGCGGGCGTGCTCATGCTGGTGTGGCTGATCGGGCTGCACACGCCGCAGCTCACCACGCTGGGCCAGCTCGCGGCCGGTGCGGTCGGCATCTGGCTGATCGTGCTGGGCTTCGGCGGTGCCAGGCTCGGCGGCGCGGTGCGCAAGCGCGACCGCGTGCTGGCGGCCGAAGCCGCCATGCAGGCGCGCGAGGCGCGGGAAGCCGCGAAGGCGCGCCGCGACGAACCGGTGCTGTACGCGAAGCCGGGTTTCTTGCGTTCGATGCCATGGGGCAAGGCGCGCGACACGGCCACGGTCGTGGAGCCGGTGGAACCCGCCGTGGCTCCGGCCGTTTCGCCCGCGGTGAAACCGGTGATGCCGGAAGCACCCGCATCGTCGATAGCGCCGGAAAGTGGTGCGACGCATGGCACGACATACAGCGCGACGCACGACACGGCGCGCAGTGCCGCCCGCGAAGAGGCCGCCGACGCGCCGAGGCCGCCGCTGCGTGGCTGATGCGCGCGAAACCGGCCCTCGCATCGTCAGCCGGAATGCGCCCGTCGCAAAGACCGCAACGCCTGGAGAAGGTCACGCCGAAGCCACGCGGCTTCGCCTGCCGGTCCCGATGAATTCACGCCGCGCGTGTGTGTTACCCGCGCGGCTTTCTGTATCCGTTCTTTATAGGTCTCGTCCGCTGCCATGCACGACAAAATCCTGATTCTCGACTTCGGCTCGCAAGTCACCCAACTCATCGCGCGTCGCGTGCGCGAAGCCCACGTTTATTCGGAAATCCATCCGTACGATGTCAGCGACGAGTTCGTTCGCGAATTCGCGCCGAAGGGCATCATCCTCTCGGGCGGCCCGAACTCCGTCACCGACCTCGACACGCCGCGCGCGCCGCAAGCCGTGTTCGAACTGGGCGTGCCGGTGCTCGGCATCTGCTACGGCATGCAGACGATGGCCGAACAACTGGGCGGCAAGGTCGACGGCGGCCACGTGCGCGAATTCGGTTACGCCGAAGTGCGCGCGCGCAACCACACGAGCTTCCTCAAGGACATCGAGGATTTCCGCACGAGCGAAGGCCACGGCATGCTCAAGGTGTGGATGAGCCACGGCGACAAGGTCACGCAAATGCCGGAAGGCTTCCAACTGATGGCGTCGACGGAATCCTGCCCGATCGCGGCGATGGCCGACGAGGCGCGCCACTTCTACGGCCTGCAATGGCACCCGGAAGTCACGCACACGGTGCAGGGCCGCGCGATGCTCGAGCGCTTCGTGCTGGGTATCTGCCACGCGAAGGCCGACTGGGAAATGGGCCACTACATCGACGAAGCCGTCGAGAACATCCGCAAGCAGGTCGGCAACGAGCACGTCATTCTTGGCCTGTCGGGCGGCGTGGATTCGTCGGTGGCGGCGGCGCTGCTGCATCGCGCGATCGGCGACCAGCTGACCTGCGTGTTCGTCGACCACGGTCTGCTGCGTCTGAACGAAGCCGAGCAGGTCATGTCGATGTTCGCGGACAACCTCGGCGTGAAGGTGATTCACGTCGACGCCAGCGAAGCCTTCATGTCGAAGCTCGCGGGCGTGACCGACCCGGAAGCGAAGCGCAAGATTATCGGCGCGGAATTCGTCGAAGTGTTCCAGGCCGAAGCGGGCAAGCTGACCGACGCGAAGTGGCTCGCGCAGGGCACGATCTACCCGGACGTGATCGAGTCGGCGGGCAAGGGCAAGAAGGCCGCGCACACGATCAAGAGCCACCACAACGTGGGCGGCCTGCCGGAAACGCTGAACCTCAAGCTGCTCGAACCGCTGCGCGAGTTGTTCAAGGACGAAGTGCGCGAACTGGGCGTGGCGCTCGGCCTGCCGCACAGCATGGTGTATCGCCATCCGTTCCCGGGCCCCGGCCTCGGCGTGCGCATTCTGGGCGAAGTGAAGCGCGATTTCGCGGATCTGCTGCGCCGCGCCGACGCCATCTTCATCGAAACGCTGCGCACCACCATCGACAAGGAAACCGGCAAGTCGTGGTACGACCTCACGAGCCAGGCGTTCGCGGTGTTCCTGCCGGTGAAGAGCGTGGGCGTGATGGGCGACGGCCGCACCTACGAGTATGTCGTCGCGCTGCGCGCGGTGCAGACGCTCGACTTCATGACGGCGCACTGGGCGCATCTGCCGCACGACCTGCTGGGTCACGTGAGCAACCGCATCATCAATGAGGTGCGCGGGATCAATCGTGTGGTGTACGACATCTCGGGCAAACCGCCGGCGACGATCGAGTGGGAATAAGCGTTCGCCGCTGATGGCGGGAACGCATGAAGTAAAAAGCCCGGCGGGCGTCGTCCTGCCGGGCTTTTTTATGCGCGCTTACGTTTAGCGGCGCATCATGGCAACTCGTGCTCACGCGTACGCTGAGGTCGTTGTGTACCCACTCGCTCAACTCGCACTACCGGGATTCGAAGCGCCGCCCTCCGATGTCGTGCATCAGTTGTTTTTCGCGGTAATGCCCGACGCGAACACCGCCGCGAAGATCGAAGCATGCGCACGTCATTGGCAGTCCGAAATGGACGTGAAAGCCCGGCTGCTGCGCACCGAGCGCTTTCACATCACGCTGAATGTACTCGGCGCAGACTTGTACTTGCCACAGCAGTTGATTGACCGCGCACGGGCGGTCGCGGCAAGTCTGAATGCAGCGCCGTTCGAAGTCACGTTCGACCGCCTGGCTCACTTCGGTCGACAGTGGGTGCTGACCTCCAGCACCGGCCTCGAAGCCTTGATCGACTTTCAGCAAAAACTCGACAGTTTGCTCAAGCAATCGCATCTGAAAACCCGCAACGCACACTTCACGCCGCATCTCACGCTGCTTTACCACAAACGCAAATTCCCCACGCGCGAGATCGAACCGATCACGTGGACGGTTCGCGAGTTCGTGCTGATCGACAGCTTGCAGGGCGAAACGCATTACGAGTACAAAGGGCGCTTCCCGTTGAACGGGTAACGTGCAATAAAACAGGCGGTTCATCCCGCCGACTAAACCGCCTGCCCAGTCGCCGCCGCCCTCAATGCTTCAAACACGTATCCGCATTCTTCCACGTGCAGATGTCGAGGCCCGTGTGAACGATCGGCTTCACCGTCTTGCCCTCGGCGAGATCGCGCATCACCATCGCGGCCTGATAACCCATTTCCTCCGGCCGCTGCCCAACGAGCGCGTTGACCTTGTGGTCCTTGAGCGCCTGCAATTCCGGCCCGAGCGTATCCGCCGAAACGATCGCGAATTTGCCGCTCGCGATCTTGTCCATGATCGGCGCGACCACCTGCGAGTACGCCTGCGGTGCGAATAATGGCCAGCCGCCTTCGAACACGAACGCGTCGAGCCCGCTGGCATTCGCCGTGAGCGTGTCCTGCATCATCTGATTGGCCTTGGCGGCGTCGTCGTTCACATAGAGCGGACACGCGCTGATCTCGCGCCAGTTGTTCTCGCCAGCGAGCTTGGTCACGCCTTTCTTGCCGCTCAATGCGTCGCGCGTGCCCTGGGCGCGCTGGTTGATGTTTTCGGCCGCCGGGTTGCCCATCACGAGGCAGATGTTGCCGCCTTTCGGCATCAGCGCCTTGAGTTGCTCGCCGAGCTTCACGCCGAGTTCGTAGTTGTCGGTGCCCACGTACGATTTGCGCAGCGACTGGTCCTTGGGCAGGAGATCGGCGTCGGCGGTGATGATCGGGATCTTCGTGTTGCGCCGGCGGATCACTTCGGCAATCGCGGGCGCGTTCGACGGCGAGATCGCGATCGCCGAAACGCCTTTCGTCAGCAGGTCGTCGATGATCTGCACTTCGGCGCTTTCGTCGGCGGCGGTCGCCGGACCCGTGTAGTAGCAGGTGAAGCCTTGCTTGCTCAGCTCCTTGTTGGCGCGATCGCATCCTTGATGCATCAGGTCGAAGTAGGGGTTGTCGAGGCCCTTCACGACCAGTGCGAGGGTCTTGTCGGCGGCGAACGCGGAGGAGGCCAGCATGGCGAGCCCTCCGATCGCAGCAATGCACATCCACGTCTTCCTCATGGCTTCCTCCGGTTCGGCGCCGCGGTGAGCGGCACGCGTGTCTCGTTGCGCTTTCGTGATGTCGTGAAGTTGTATCGTCGATCGACTTCTCTTGCCGCGACCGGATTCGCCGCCCGGTCATGCTGCGCCTCCCACCGCACGCGAAGCGCAAGGCGCGCCGCGCACGGAGTCCTGCTAACTGCGCTCGCGGTCGCCGCCGAGCCGGTTGAACAGCACCGCGACGATGATGAACGAGCCGACGACCGTGCCCTGCCAGAACGAGTCCACGCCGAGCAGGATCAAGCTATTGCGGATGACTTCGATGAGCGCCGCGCCCACGACGGTGCCGAACGCGCTGCCGATGCCGCCCATCAGATTCGTGCCGCCGATCACGGTCGCCGCGATCACGCGCAACTCGTCGCCGGTGCCGAGGCCCGTGGTCACCGCGCCGAGCCAGCCCACTTCGAGGATCGCCGCCACGCCCGCCATGAGGCCACCGAGCACGTAGACGGAACAGATCACGCCGCGCACCGGCACGCCCGTGAGCCGGGCCGCGTGCCGGTTGCCGCCAACCGCGAATACATACCGGCCCCAGCGCGTGTAGGTGAACGCGAACCAGAACAGCAGGGCGAGGACGATGAGAAACCACACGGGATTCGCCACGCCGAGCGTCGAGCCGCCGCCGAGCGCGAGCAGCTTGCTGCCGTCGGGGCCGAAGTCGAAGATCGTACGGCTGCGCGAGATCACCAGCGCGAGGCTGCGGCCCACGCTCAGCATGCCGAGCGTGACGACGAAGGGCTGCATGTCGAGATAGGCGATCAGCACGCCGTTCACGAGTCCGACGAGTCCGGCGGTGAGCAGCGCCATGCCGATGCCGGCCCACAGCGGCCAGCCCGCGTTCATCACGACGGAGAGCACGATGCCGCTGATGCCGATCGTCGAGCCCACCGAAATGTCGATGCCGCCCGTGACGATCACCGCCATCATCCCCAGCGCGACGATGGCGACGAACGCGAAATTGCGCGTAACGTTGAAGAGGTTTTGCTGCGTCGCGAAACTGCTGGTCGCGAACGACAGCACGACGCACGCGACGACGGTCGCGAGCACGACCCAGAACACCTGGCTCGCGAGCATCTGCGTCCAGCGCGTGTGGGTTTTCGCGGCCTGCGGGTCGTCGAGCAGGGTCGGCATGGAACCGGGCCTTTCCGGCGCATCGTTCAATTGATTCGTCTCCTCGGGGGCGCCTCGTTCGCCGCTGGCGGGCGGCCGGGTTCAGCGTTATCGGCAAATATCGGCAACAGTCGGCAACCATCAACGGCAATCGGCGCGCTTCAGGCGGCGGCGATCGCTCCCGTGATGAGGCCGGTGACTTCTTCCGGCGACGAGGCCGCGGTGAGCTTGTCGGCGACCTTGCGGCCGCGCCGCATGACCACCACGCGATGCGCCACCTCGAACACGTCGGGCATGCGGTGGCTGATGAGGATCACGGCGATGCCATGCTCGGAGAGTCGCTTGATGAGTTCGAGCACTTCGGCGACCTGGCGCACGCTGATCGCGGCCGTGGGTTCGTCCATGATGACGAGCCGCGCGTCGGACAAGCGCGTGCGCGCGATCGCCACGGCCTGGCGCTGGCCGCCGGACATCTGCCGCACGAGATCGCGCGGGCGCGTCTCCGACTTGAGTTCCTTGAACAGCTCGCCCGCGCGGCGGTACATGGCCGCGTGATCGAGCACGCGGAACGGCCAGATGCCGATGCGCGGCTCGCGGCCGAGAAAGACGTTGGCGGCCGCCGTGAGGTTGTCGCAGAGGGCGAGATCCTGATAGACGACTTCGATGCCTTTGGCGCGGGCGTCGACGGGCTTGTGGAAATGGACGGGCGCGCCGTCGATGAGGATGTCGCCGTGAGAGGGCGGAAAGTTGCCCGCGATGACCTTGACGAGCGTGGACTTGCCGGCGCCGTTGTCGCCCATGAGCCCGACCACCTGGCCCGGCTCCAGGCTCAAGGTCACGTCGTTCAGCGCGTGGATCGCGCCGAAATGCCGGGAAACGCCTCGGAGCTCAAGAAGACTCATGGACTGTCGCGCTCGCTCTCGTGGGGCCGGCCGGCGATTGCAACGCGGGCGGGACGGCCGATAGACGTGCTGATCAGGATATTTTTTAGAGCACGCCGGGGCTTTTAGCAAGACTATTTCATTCGGGCCGCGGGCGAGGCTGCTGGCGGGCCGTCGATGAGATAAAATTGCGTTTTGGCCGAAGCGCCGCGCTAGCCGGGCTTTGGCCGGGATCGAGCAGGATCGGCGCCGCGCGTTCAGGCCTCGAGCGGCATGGCGCTCGTGCCTTTGAGTTCGTCGAGACAGACGATCGACTGCGCGCTGCTCACGCCGGGCGCGCGCATCAACGTATCGAGCAGGAATTCGGAAAGCGCCTTGAGATCGCGCGCCACCACCTTCAGCACGTAGTCGATATCGCCCGTCACCGAATAGCACTCCTGCACCTGCGGCAACGTCGCGACCAGTTCCTTGAACTTGACGAGCTCGCGCATTTGCCCGCGCTCCATCGTCACCTGAATGAACGCCACCACGCCAAAGCCGAGCGCCTGGGCGTCGAGCCGCGTTTCGTAGCGCCGGATCACGCCGAGTTCTTCCAGCCGGCGATGACGCCGCAGCGTTTGCGCGGGCGAAAGCTTGATGGCGGCCGCGAGGTCGAGGTTGGAGGCGCGACCGTGCTCCTGAAGCGCGGCGAGGAGCCGCATGTCGATCGCGTCGAGCGAGAGGTTTTGCATTTATCTTGCCTGAAACGGGTTCAAAGCGAGAACAAATTGTACCAATGAGGGTTTGTCAGCGTACCAGATGAAATCTTATTTTTTAGCGCCGACGCTACACTGGGCGCACTCCGTCGGGCTGTCGGCCTATTCCGACGGGCAACAACGCGCGCCGGCGCACAAGGTTGCGCGCGCAATTTTATTTCACGAAGCGGTGCGAGCGTTCTACCCGGATGCTTCGACGTCGTTTCGATAGAGCGGAGACAGGAAGAGACACATGGTTTCAGACGACAAGCGTGACCCCCAGACCACGCACGACCTGCCTGACGAGCGCAGCGGCCATCTCAAACGCGGCCTGAAGAATCGCCACATCCAGCTGATCGCGCTGGGTGGCGCGATCGGCACGGGCCTCTTTCTCGGCATCGCGCAAACCATCCAGACGGCCGGCCCCTCGGTGCTGCTCGGCTACGGCCTCGCGGGCATCGTCGCGTTCTTCATCATGCGGCAACTGGGCGAGATGGTCGTGGACGAGCCCGTGGCCGGTTCGTTCAGCTATTTCGCCGACAAATACATGGGCCCGTTCGCGGGCTTCCTCTCGGGCTGGAACTACTGGGTGCTCTACGTGCTGGTGAGCATGGCGGAGCTGTCGGCGGTCGGCATCTACATGCACTACTGGTGGCCGGCGCTCCCCACGTGGGTTTCGGCGCTGGTGTTCTTCGTCGTCATCAACGGCATTAACCTCACGAGCGTGAAGTCGTACGGCGAGCTCGAGTTCTGGTTCGCCATCATCAAGGTGCTGGCCATCGTGGGCATGATCGGCTTCGGCGGCTGGCTGCTGGTGTCGGGTTCGGCCGGTCCGGAAGCGGGCGTGTCGAACCTGTGGCGCAACGGCGGCTTCTTCCCGCACGGCGTCACGGGTCTCGTCATGTCGATGGCGGTCGTGATGTTCTCGTTCGGCGGGCTCGAACTGGTCGGTATCACCGCCGCGGAAGCCGACGATCCCTCGCACAGCATCCCGCGCGCGACCAATCAGGTCATCTACCGCATCCTGATTTTCTACATCGGCGCGCTCGGCGTGCTGCTCTCGCTGTATCCGTGGCAGAAGGTGGTGGCGGGCGGCAGTCCGTTCGTGCTGATCTTCCACGCGATGAACAGCGAACTCGTGGCCAACGTGCTCAATCTCGTCGTGCTCACCGCCGCGCTTTCCGTCTACAACAGCGGCGTGTATTGCAACAGCCGCATGCTCTACGGTCTCGCGCAGCAGGGCAACGCGCCCAGGGCGCTGCTCAAGGTCAGCCGGCGCGGCATTCCGCTGGCGGCGCTCGGCGTTTCGGCTCTCGCCACGGCGGCCTGCGTGGTCATCAACTACTTCATGCCGGGCAAGGCGTTCGAACTGCTGATGGGGCTCGTGGTATCGGCGCTCATCATCAACTGGGCGATGATCAGCCTGATCCATCTGAAGTTCCGCCGCGACAAGGCGCGCGCCGGTGAGACGACCGCGTTCCGCAGCCTCGGCTATCCGCTCACGAATTACGTGTGTCTCGTGTTCCTCGCGGGCGTTCTCGTTGTAATGTATCTGATTCCGGATTTGCGGATTTCCGTGTACCTGATTCCGGTGTGGCTGGGCGTGCTGGCGGTGGCGTACCGCCTGTGGTGCCGCAAGGCCGCGCCAACGCTGCAACGCGGCATGCCCGCGCGCTGAGCCTGGATTCGCGCCGCGCTGCACCACGCCAAGTGTCGATGGCGATGTCGACCTCGCGGGCGCAGCGCCCGGCAGCGTCAGGCTGCACCGTACCTCGCGTCGCGCAGTGAACCGATTGAACCGAGTGAACCGATTTTCTTCCTGAAGAGCTGACAGCATGTTCGAACATATCGATGCCTATCCCGGCGACCCGATCCTCTCGCTCAACGAGAATTTCCAGAAGGACCCGCGTCAGAACAAGGTCAATCTGAGCATTGGCATCTATTTCGACGACGAAGGCCGTCTGCCGGTCATGAAGGCCGTTCACGAAGCCGAGGCCGCGCTGCTCGCAGAACCGGGCGCGAAACCGTATCTGCCGATGGCGGGCTTCGCGCAGTATCGCGACGCGGTGCAGCAACTCGTGTTCGGCGCGGCGTGCCCGTCGCGCGCGGCCAACCGTATCGCGACCGTGCAGACGCTCGGCGGTTCGGGCGCGCTCAAGGTGGGTGCCGATTTCATCAAGCGCTATTTCCCGGCGAGCCAGGTGTGGGTGAGCGACCCGACGTGGGAAAACCATCGCTTCATCTTCGAGCGCGCGGGCTTCACGGTGAACACCTACCCGTACTACGACGAGGCGACCGGCGGGCTGAAGTTCGACGCGATGCTCTCGGCCATCGACGCGCTGCCCGCGAAGAGCATCGTGCTGCTGCACGCGTGCTGTCATAACCCCACCGGCGTCGATCTCGACCGCGCGCAGTGGGAGCAACTGATCGACGTGCTGCAAAAGCGCGACCTGCTGCCGTTCGTCGACATGGCGTACCAGGGCTTCGGCGCGGGTCTCGACGACGACGCCTTCGCGGTGCGCGAACTCTCGAAGCGTGGCGTGCCGGCGTTCGTGGCCAATTCGTTCTCGAAGAACTTCTCGCTCTACGGCGAGCGCTGCGGCGGCCTGCACGTGATCTGCGAAGACGCGGCAGCGGCCGACCGCGTGCTCGGTCAGCTCACGGGTTCCGTGCGCTCGAACTACAGCAATCCGCCCACGCACGGCGCGAAGATCGTCACGCGCGTGTTGAGCACGCCGGCGCTCAAGCAGTCGTGGGAGCAGGAACTCACGGCCATGTGCGAGCGCATCGCGCGCATGCGCGTGGCGATTCACGACGGCCTGCGCGCGCACGCGAGCGAAGCGGCGCTCGCGCGTTACGTGAAGCAGCGCGGCATGTTCACGTACACGGGCCTGAGCGAGAAGCAGGTCGAGCGTCTCAAGGAAGAGTTCGGCGTGTACATCCTGCGTTCGGGCCGCATGTGCGTGGCCGGTCTCAACGAGAAGAACGTGAGCGTGGTCGTGGACGCGGTCGGCAAGGTGATGAAGGACTGAGCGATCTAAAGGCGAGGGCTTCGTGATTCGTGACGCGGCCCTCGATCGACGAAAGCTGGAAACGCCGCTGGCGGCCCGCGAAGTTGCGGGTTCATCAGCGGCGTTGTTGCGTTCAGAAGCGGAAACTGGTGCCGCATCCGCCGAAGAAGCCGCCGCCGCTCGCGCCGGCGCCGCCGCAGAAGACGCCGCAGCCCGTGAGGCTGGCGGCTACGAGCAGGCCGAGCGCGGCGAGGCGCAGGTGGCGCAGCGTGATGGCGGTTAGGGAAGGGCGTGGGTTCATCGTCGAGCACCGGAAAATTGCGCAGAGCGGTTCAGGCTACGCCTATTGCGCGAGCGGTTCCATCGGACGATTCCAGGTTTCGACGGCGAAACGATGCGTCACGAATCATTTGGCATCAATCGTCAGGGTTGTCAAGTTGTCAGAAGCAGATGACGCACATGTCAGAAGTGTGGCGGGAAGCGGGCGGTTTTTCAGGAATTACCCTGATAGAATGCGTGGGCCGCAACGTAGTGGATTGCCGATGAAATTGCTTGATGCCCTCGTCGAACAACGGATTGCCGCCGCAGCTGCGCGCGGTGACTTCGACGACCTGCCGGGTGCCGGAACGCCGCAGGAACTCGACGACCAGCTCGTGCCCGAAGCCGTGCGCGTAGCCAACCGCATCCTGAAGAACGCCGGATTCGTGCCGCCCGCCGTGGAACAACTGCGTGCGCTGCGCGATCTCGAGCAGGCGTTCGCCCAGGAAGGCGACAAAGCCGCGCGCTGCCGCCTGCGCGCGCGAATGCTCGCGCTCGACATGGCGCTCGAATCGCTGCGCGGCGGACCGATGGTCGTGCCGCAGGAATACCGCCGCCGCATTGCCGAGCGCCTGTCCGAGCGCGCTGCGCTCGACATGGATTCGTCCGGGCTTGCCGCGGGGGCCGCGTGACGGGCTTGCCCGCACACGACGGCTCGAGCGGCTCGACTGGCGCAGGCGCGAGCGGCGAGGGTGCGCAGACGCAACCCGAACCCGCGGCGCCGTCCAGCGTCGAACCCACCGATACCGCTCCGGCCGATTCCTCTGCCGATTCCGCGCTGGACGACGCACTCGTGCCGCCTGCCGCGCCGGAACCCGAACTTTCCGCCGAACCCCTCAGCGAACGCGACCGCCATTTCATGCGCCTCGCGCAGGCCGCTGCCGAAGAAGCGCGCGCGGCCGGCGAAGTGCCCGTGGGCGCCGTGCTCGTGCGCGGCGACGAAGTGATCGCGAAGGGCTTCAATCATCCGATCGGTACGCACGATCCGTCCGCGCACGCCGAAATGGCCGCCTTGCGCGCCGGCGCGCTCGCGCTGGGAAACTACCGCTTGCCCGGCTGCGAACTGTATGTGACCCTCGAACCCTGCCTCATGTGCGCGGGCGCGATCATGCATGCGCGCATCGCGCGCGTCGTGTTCGGCGCGCACGATCCCAAGACGGGCGCTTGCGGCAGCGTCGTCGATGCCTTCGCCAACGCGCAGCTCAATCACCATACGAGCGTAGCCGGTGGTGTGCTGGCGGACGAGTGCAGCGCGGCCTTGCGCGCGTTCTTCGCCGAACGCCGCCGCGCGAGCCGCGAGGCCCGGCAGGCGCAACTCGCGGGCGCCCAAACCGCCGACAAGCACGGACCGAACCCGGATACGGCCGGTTAGGTACGGCCGGTCAGGTCCGGCCGGTTAGGTGCGGCCGACCTGGCACGGCTGGCCGGGCAGGGTCGCCTGGGCGCGACCGGCCCAGGCAAGCGCCAGCCCGGCCAATCCGACGAAGCCGGAATCCCGCTTCAGGCTAACTTCGCATCGACATGACTACACATCGCCACATTGAACTGATCGCGCCGTCAGGCTATCCGCAGGACCCGGCCGTCGTGCATCGCGCGCTGGCGCGGTTGCGCGCGCAAGGCCATCGCGTCAGCGGCGTCGAGGCGACCGAGCGCCGTTATCAGCGTTTCGCCGGCACCGACGGTCAGCGCGCCGCCGAGATCAACCGGCTCGCCGATCCGTCGCGCGATCTGCCCGATATCGTGCTGGCCGTACGCGGTGGCTACGGCGCCACGCGCATCCTGCACGGGCTCGATTACGAAGGGCTGCAGAGCCGGTTGCGCGATCAGCCGATCGCGTTCGTCGGCCACAGCGACTTCACGGCGATCCAGCTCGCGCTGCTCGCGCGCTCGGGGCTCAAGACCTTCGGCGGCCCGATGCTTGTAAGCGATTTCGGCGCGGAAAATCTCAGCAGTTTCACCATGCATCACTTCTGGGACGCGCTCTCGAAGCCGAACTTCACGCTCAAGGTGAACGCGCCGCAGACCCGCGCGGCGAGTGTGGCCGGGCCGTTGTGGGGCGGCAATCTCGCGGTGCTCACGTCGCTGATCGGCACGCCGTACATGCCGCCCGTGGAAGGCGGCATCCTCTTCGTCGAGGACGTCAACGAGCAGCCGTTCCGCGTGGAACGCATGATTTATCAGCTGCATCTGTCGGGCATCCTCGCGCGCCAGCAAGCGCTCGTGCTCGGCGACTTCTCCGGCGGCAAGTCCTACGACTACGACAACGGCTACGATTTGCGCGAGATGGTGGAGCAGATCCGTTCGGTGATCGGCATTCCGGTGATCACGGGTCTGCCGTTCGGCCATATTCCGGATATGGTCACGCTGCCGATGGGCGCGCAGGCGCAACTCGAGGCCACGCAGCACGGCTTCGAACTCAACGTGAGCGATTATCCGCATCTCGGCTGAGCCATTTCGACGGTTTTTCGTCGCCAGCAAGACGTCTTTACGGCGTCTTTTTAATTGACCATATTCGCAACTAACGGCCAGATAATTGCTGCACCATCGAATGTTCCCACGACCGGCAGCGCGCCAGATTGTTGACAAAAAATCTTGTGATTTCACGGCGATGAATCCCCGAGTCGGTGCGAAATTCCCTGATTCGATGCGTTTTTCACCGTGGAGAGGCATTCATGCCCAGTACTGGACGTGGGTGTCTTCCCCAGGTTTGCCGATAAAATTGTTGACAATGTTTATGTCCAACCTAGCATACCGAACATAGAGATCACGTCATGCCCAAGACCGCCATGGACGCCGAAGCAACCGGTACGAAACCCGAAGCGATTGCCGCGCGTATCCGCGCCGCGATCCTCGAGCACCGTTTGCCGCCCGGCGCGAAGCTGACCGAAGCGCAGTTGTGCGAAGTTTTTGGCGTGAAGCGCGGCCCTATCCGCCAGGCGCTCGCGTTGCTCGCGACCGATCACCTCGTCGACCTGGAGCCGAATCGCGGCGCGTTCGTCGCCAGCCCGTCGCTTCAGGAAGTGCACGAGGTGTTCGAGATGCGGCGGATCATCGAACTGGCGGTGGTGGGGCGCATCTGCAGCGCGCAGCACGGAAATCGTCGGCTCAAGAGCATCAGCGAGACGATCCGGCGCGAGCGCAAGGCGTTCGAGAGCCGCGATTTCCCCACGTGGATCCGCCTCTCGGGCGAGTTCCACACGGCGCTCGCAACGCTCACCGGCAACACCGTGCTGTGCGATTGCCTCAACGGCCTCGTCGCGCGCTCGACGCTGATTTCGGCGCTCTACGAATCGCCGGGTCGCAGCCCGTGCTCGTTCGACGACCACGCGGAGATCATCGAAGCCCTCGAAGCGGGCGACGAAAAGACCGCCGCCGATTTGATGATGCGGCACTTGCAGGGCGTCGAGCTGCGCATGCTCGACCGGCCCGCGGGCGCCTCGGTGGATTTGCAGGACGTATTCGGAGTGCGCGAAGCGGGCGTGCTCGTACGCTGAGGATTCCGAAGCGAAGTTCCAGCGATCAGGGTTGGCAAGACGCGGCGCGCGCGAATTCAGATTGATTCGTCGAATACCGCGCGCCACGGCTGAAACAGATGGAGTGACCGCGCCCGCCCCAGGGCGCGGTATCGGCAAGGTACGGCGGGCAGGGCGAACAGGGCGCGCGCAAGCGGCGACCGGCGCCGCGCCTGCGGTGCCGAGCCAGTCGCAGACATCGCGGCGGCCGCGGTTAATGGCGGTCCGCATGCGTTTCAAGGCGTTCTCACGCGTCTTTTTTCCGTCGGCGTATCCATCCCAAGGAGCGGATCATGGCTCATTTCAGCGCATCACCCGGCAGTCCCGCAGTGCCCGACTTCGATTCCGCCGAAGCAGACCTGCGCCTGCCCGGCGGCGTTTACAGCGAGCGCTTGTACAACGAAGACCTCGCGCCGCTACGCGAGCAAACCTGGGGCGCGTACAACATCTTCGCGTTCTGGATGTCCGACGTGCACAGCGTCGGCGGCTACGTGTTCGCGGGCAGCTTGTTCGCACTCGGCCTCACGAGCTGGCAAGTGCTCGTTGCGCTGATCGTCGGCATCTCCATCGTCAACGTACTCTGCAATCTCATCGCGCGCCCGAGCCAGCGTCATGGCGTGCCGTATCCGGTCGCGTGTCGCGGTACCTTCGGCGTGCTCGGCGCCAATATTCCCGCCGTAATTCGCGGTCTCATCGCCGTCGCGTGGTACGGCATTCAGACCTATCTCGCGTCGAGCGCGCTCGTTATCGTCGTGCTCAAATTCGTGCCGCAACTGATGCCTTACGCCGACGTGCACAAGCACGGCATGCTCGGGCTGTCCGCCATCGGCTGGGCCGGTTTCATGACGCTTTGGGTGTTACAGGCGTTGGTGTTCTGGAACGGCATGAACACGATCAAGAAGTTCATCGACTTCGCGGGGCCGGCCGTCTATGTCGTGATGTTCGCGCTCGCGGGCTACATGGTTTATCGCGCGGGCTGGCAAAACATCGGCCTCAATCTCGGCGGCGTGAAGTATCACGGCACGGAAGTGATTCCCGTTATGATCACGGCGATCTCGCTCGTCGTATCGTACTTCTCGGGCCCGATGCTGAATTTCGGCGACTTCTCACGCTATGGCAAATCGCTCAAGAGCGTGCATCGCGGCAACTTCTGGGGCTTGCCGGTCAACTTCCTCGCGTTCTCGCTCGTCACGGTGATCACGACCTCGGCTACGCTGCCCGTGTTCGGACAACTGATTACCGATCCGGTCGAAACGGTGGGCCGCATCGACCATCCCACGGCCGTGATCCTCGGCGCGCTCACGTTCACGATCGCGACCATCGGCATCAACATCGTCGCCAACTTCGTTTCGCCGGCGTTCGACTTCTCCAACGTCGCGCCGCGTCTCATCAGCTGGCGTGCGGGCGGCATGCTGGCCGCGGTGGCGTCGATCTTCATCACGCCGTGGAATCTCTTCAACAATCCGGCCGTGATCCACTACACGCTCGACGTGCTCGGCGCGTTCATCGGTCCGTTGTACGGCGTCCTGATCGTCGACTTCTACCTCGTGAAGCGCGGCCGTCTCGCCGTGGGCGACCTGTATTCCATGTCGACGTCGGGCGCGTACTGGTATCGCAATGGCGTGAACTGGCGTGCGGTCGCGGCGTTGCTGCCGGCCGCCGTGATTGCCGTGATCTGCGTGATGGTGCCGTCGTTCGGCGGCGCGGCGAACTTCTCGTGGTTCATCGGCGCGGGGCTGGGCGCCTTGTTCTATCGCGCGTTCACGTTCGGCGAACGCGCGCGCGCCAAGGCCTGAAGCCCTACGTGGAGGAGACATCATGCGTATCAAGCTCATTAACCCGAATACCACGCAGCGCATGACCGTGGCGATGGAGGAGTGCGCGCGCGCCGTGATCGCGCCGGGCACGGAAGTGGTGGCGGTGAGCCCGACCATGGGTCCACCGTCCATCGAAGGCTATTACGACGAAGCGCTCGCCACGCCCGGCCTGCTCGCCGAAGTGGAAGCGGGCGAGCGCGACGGTTTCGACGGCTACGTGATCGCATGTTTCGGCGACCCGGGCCTCTACGCCGCGCGCGAGCTGGCGCGCGGTCCCGTGGTGGGCATTGCCGAAGCCGCGATGCACGCGGCGAGCGTGCTCGCGCCGGGTTTCTCGGTGGTCACGACACTCGCGCGCACGCGGACGATGGCGTGGCATCTCGCCGAGCGTTATGGCATGACGCGCTTTTGCCGCAACGTGCGCGCCATCGAGGTGGCCGTGCTCGAACTCGACGAACCGGGTTCGGCCGCGCGGCGGGCCATTGTCGACGAATGCCGGCGCGCACTCGAACAGGACGGCGCCGACGCCATCGTGCTCGGCTGCGCGGGCATGACGAGCCTGTGCGCGCAGGTGGAGGACGCGCTGGGCGTGCCGGTGGTCGACGGCGTGACGGCGGCCGTCAAGTGGGTGGAGGCGCTGGTCGCGCTGCGTCTGACCACCGCCAAGCGCGGCGACTTCGCCCGGCCGCTCGCGAAGCGCTACGAGGGCGAGTTCGCCCGCTTCAGCCCGACCAACCCGGCGAGCGCGACGGAACCGCCGCCAGTGCGGCCGCTGCGCTACGGCTAGCCGCCAATGCCCACGTTCGCCAAAACTGCGGGTAAACGCGTAAATCATGCGTCATGCGGTAGAGCGAGGCGCCCACGGCACATACACCTCGCTTGACCCGCACTATCTGAGTGCGCGTATGGGCGCGCCAGGACGATTTCGCTACACTGGACCGGTCCTGTCGGTGGCTCGCCATGCTCCGCTAAAAGTCCCGCACGGCAGGCCGGACGGGCGCTAGCGGTCCGTGTCCGTGCATCGACATTTCCTTCCATTCGACTGAATCGACCAGCATGCCACTCGATCCCCACTATCCACGCGATCTGATCGGTTATGGCCGGCATCCGGTGCAGGCCAACTGGCCCGGCCGGGCGCGCGTCGCGGTGCAGTTCGTGCTCAATTACGAAGAAGGCGGCGAGAACTGCGTGCTGCACGGCGACCCGGCCTCCGAGCAGTTTCTCTCCGAGATCGTTGGCGCGGCGGCGTATCCCGCGCGCCATATGAGCATGGAGTCGATTTACGAGTACGGTTCGCGCGCGGGCGTGTGGCGCATCCTGCGCGAGTTCGAGAAGCGCGGGCTGCCGCTCACCGTGTTCGGCGTGGGCATGGCGATCGAGCGGTATCCGGATCTCGGGCGCGCGTTCGTCGAACTCGGTCACGAGATCGCGTGCCATGGGTATCGCTGGATTCACTATCAGGACGCCACGCCCGAGCGTGAAGCCGAACACATGAAGCTCGGCATGGAAGCGATCGAGCGCATCACGGGCCAGCGGCCGCTCGGCTGGTACACGGGCCGCGACAGCCCGAACACGCATCGTCTCGTTGCGGAATACGGCGGCTTTCTCTACGACTCCGACTATTACGGCGACGACCTGCCGTTCTGGATGGACGTCGAAGTTTCGGGTGGCAAACGCTCGCCGCAACTGATCGTGCCGTACACGCTCGACACCAACGACATGCGTTTCGCCACGCCGCAAGGGTTCAATACGGCCGATCACTTCTTCACGTACTTGCGCGACGCGTTCGACGTGCTCTACGAAGAAGGCGACGAAGCGCCGAAGATGTTGTCGATCGGCATGCATTGCCGCCTGCTCGGCCGCCCGGGGCGTTTTCGCGCGCTGCAGCGCTTTCTCGATCACATCGAAAACCACGAGCGCGTGTGGGTGACGCGACGCGTCGACATCGCGCGTCACTGGCGCGAACATCATCCTTATCAACCGCAGCAGAACGACCGCGGGGCGACCGCATGAAGGCCATGCACTACACCCTCGAACAACTGAATCACGCATCGGCCGACGCGTTCGTCGCCGCGCTTTCGGGCATCTTCGAGCATTCGCCGTGGGTCGCGGAAGCCGCCGCGCAACAGCGGCCGTTCGCGAGCATCGAAGCGCTGCATCGCGCGATGTCGCAGATCGTCGAAGCCGCGGGCGAAGCGAAGCAGCTCGCGCTCATCAATGCCCACCCGGAGCTTGCGGGCAAGGCCGCCGTGCGCGGCGAACTCACCGCCGAATCCACCCGCGAGCAGAGCGGCGCGGGCCTCGGCCAATGCACGCAGGAAGAGTTCGATAAATTGCACGCGCTCAACCGGCAGTACCGCGAGAAGTTCGGCTTTCCGTTCATCCTCGCGGTGCGCGGCTACGATCGCCACGGCATCATCGCGAACTTCGAGTCGCGCGTGAACAACGACCGCGCGCAGGAAGTGCGCGCGAGTCTCGACCAGATTTATCGCATTGCGCGCTTTCGGCTCGACGAGCTGATCGACGCGTAATGCCGTACGTCGGTGCGCCGCGTGCAACTTGCGCGGCGCGCCGGTTTGATCCACCGAAAAGAACCAAGGAAGACAAGATGGCCATTCCGACTCTCGATCCCAACGCTCCTGACTTCACGCGCCGCTACGTGAATCTCGCGGACCCGCGTCTGGGCGCGCAGGCGCTCGAGGCGAGCGACGACTTCTTCGCGCCGAAGGAGCGCATGCTCAACCCGGAGCCGGCCGTCTTCATCCCCGGCAAGTACGACGATCACGGCAAGTGGATGGACGGCTGGGAAACGCGCCGCAAACGCATCTCGGGTTACGACTGGTGCGTCGTCAAGCTGGCGCGTCCCGGCGTGATCAAGGGGCTCGATCTCGACACGAGCCACTTCACGGGCAACTATCCTCCCGCGGCCTCGGTGGAAGCCGCGTACGTCGCCGATGGCGCGCCGAACGGCTCGACGCAATGGACTGAGATCGTGCCGTCGACCTCGCTCAACGGCAACAGCCATCATTACGTCGACGTCACGAGCGAGCAGCCCTATACGCACTTGCGCGTGAATATCTATCCCGACGGCGGTATCGCGCGTCTGCGCGTCTACGGCCAGCCGCAGATGGACTGGCAGGGCGCGAGCCGCACGGAGCTGTTCGATCTCGCGGCCATGGAAAACGGTGCGTATCTCGTGGGTGCGAACAATCAGCATTTCGGCCTGGCGTCCACTTTGCTCATGCCGGGTCGCGGCGTGAACATGGGCGATGGCTGGGAAACGCGCCGCCGTCGCGAGCCGGGCAACGACTGGGCGATCATCGCGCTCGCGCAGCCGGGCATCATCAAGAAGATCGAAGTCGACACGGCGCACTTCAAGGGCAACTATCCCGACCGCTGCTCGTTCCAGGCGGCGCGCGTGACGGGCGGCACGGATTCGTCGCTGGTGACGCAGGCCATGTTCTGGCCGGTGCTGCTCGGCGAACAAAAGCTGCAGATGGACAATCAGCACGATTACGAGAGCGAGCTGGCTTCGCTCGGCCCGGTCACGCACGTGCGCTTCAACATCTTCCCGGACGGCGGCGTGTCGCGCGTACGTCTGTGGGGGACGCTCGCGTGATAAGCAATTCGCCAATGAGGCCAGCATGAGCGACGTGAAAACCACCCTGACGATCGAACCGCTCACGCGCGAGGCGTTCGCGCCGTTCGGCGACGTGATCGAACTCGAAGGCGCGAAGCAGATTCCGATCAACCTCGGCACGACGATCCGCTTTCACGATCTCGCGAAAGTGGACGTGACGGAAGAGGGCGGCCGCACGCTCGTGAACCTGTTTCGCGGTCAGCCGCGCGTGTTGCCGTTCGAGGTGAAGATGCTCGAACGGCATCCACTGGGCAGCCAGGCATTCGTGCCGCTCAACGACAAGCCGTACCTCGTCGTGGTCGCGCCGGCGGGCGACCTCGATGTGACGAAGATGCGTGCGTTCGTCTCGCGCGGCTGGCAAGGCGTGAACTACGCGAAGGGCGTCTGGCATCATCCGCTCATCGCATTGGGCGAGGTCAGCGATTTCGTCGTCGTCGACCGTGGCGGCGAGGGGCTCAATCTCAACGAGCAGGACTTGCCGGAGTCGTTCTGGTTGACGCAGGAAGCCATGGACGCCGGTTTGCGCTGAGCCACATCGCACCCGGCGGCAAGCCGCAACGAAAAAAGCCACGGCGTTTGCCGTGGCTTTTGCGTTTGTGATGCCGCGAAACGAAGAACGATGCGGTGCGGTGACCGCATCGTTCGGCACGCCGGTTAGAACTCGTAGCCGACCTGTGCGCGCACGCCCGCGTCGCCCGTGCTCGTGACCGATACCGCGCCGTTCATGAGCCAGTGCATGCTGGTCGAGCGATACGTCACGCCGACCGCTGCGGCGCTGCCGCCCTTGTAGTAGCCGCCGCCGGCCGCGACCACGGTGCGGCCCGGACCCGAAGGCGTGAGGTTCGGCATGGCCATGGCGGCGGCCACGCCCGCGTAGGCGTTCTTCGAGACCGTATTGATCGAGCTTTGCAGCGACGAGATCTGCTGGTTGAACACGTTCGACTGCTGCGTCATGGCGCTGTTCATCTGGTTAAGATTGACGGCGTCTGTGCCGGACGTGCCCGCCTTGACGTTGACGATCTGACGCTCCGCGCCTTCCGCGCCGACCGAGACCGCGTTGTCGCGGTTCGCGATCGAGTTCGCGCCGATGGCCACCGAGTTCGTTGCCGACGCATTGGCCTTGTCGCCGATCGCGGTCGAACTGGCGCCCGTGGCGACCGCGCCGCCGCCCGCCGCGAACGCGCTTGCACCCGATGCGGCGGCAGGGCCGCTGTCCGAGTTCACCGCGACCGCCGTCGAACCCGTCGTGGCAATGTTCTGCACCATCTGGTTGATCGTGGCGACCTGCTGGTTCGTGGCATAGAGTTGCTTGCCCGTCACGGCGTCGGTGCTGGCCGCGTCGAGCGAGCCGTCTTGCAGACCGCTCAGCTTGACGTTGCCGCCCGCGGTGCTGGCGAGCGTGACCGTATCGTGCGCATTGGAGTCGTAGTGGACCGCGTTCGCGTCGGTCGCCGTGTCAGCGGTGTCGCCGGCCGCGAGGAGCGGTCGAGCGGCGGCGAGCACGCGGGGGCTCGACGCCTGTACCGCCGTGCTGTCCGATGCTGCGATGCCGTTGTTGAGCGCCGCGATGTCAGCCGTGTTCTGCGTCACGCGATTGTCGAGGTTGGCGATGGCGTCGCCGACCGTGTTGACCGTCGTGCCGCCCACCGCGTAGGACGGGGCGATGAACGCGCCCGCGGCGTTGATGCCGGCACCGCCGCCCAGCGCACCCGCGACGCTACGCAACTGGCTCACGTTGACGGCGTCAGTGTCGTCCTGGCCAGCCGCCATGTTGACGATGCGGCGCGTATTGAGCTGGCTCTGGATCGTGCTGACGGAGCCGTCCGGGTTGACGACGAGACGCTGGCTCGTGCCGTTGCTGCCGACCGAAACCGTGTTGTCCTGATTGGCCACGGAACCCGAACCCAACGCCACCGAGTCGTTCGCATTGGCGAGCGACTGGATGCCGAGCGCCACGCTGCCGCCGCCGTTCGCTTCCGTGTTCGAGCCGATGGCGATACTGCCTGCGGCGTTTGCGCGAGCCATGTCGGTCGGCGCGCTCGACCCCACCGCATTGGTCGCGCCGCGTACCTGCGAATAATAGGCGGCGGTCCGGTAGGCTCCGCCGTCCGCATCCGTGAGATCGACGCCGGAGCCCGGGGCGGCGGCGCCGACTCCGCCGGTTGCCTTCAGCAACATCGGCGACGAAACATGGAGGTCGGAAACGCCGCTCTTCTTTGAGATCAGGTCTTCCACTTGACCGACGTTCGTGGCATCGGTATCCAGAATGCCGTCAGCGACGTTGCTGATGACCGTGCCGCGCGGCAGGGCACCCGAGCTACGATCGGTGGGATCGACAAAATAGTTGCTGTTGCCTTGGCCCGGATCGAGCACGATGTGTGCGTTGGCCGTGCCAATGGTATTCGGGACGTACAGGACCGACGGATTGCTCACATTGCCGTTGGCGTCCATGATGTAGCCGCCCATTTTAAAGGCGGTCGGATCGGACGACTGCGCTTGCGCACCCCAGCCGGAAGTCACCAGCGTATTGTGGATCTTTGTGATGTCGGTCGAGACGTTGGTGACCGTTTGGCTCACGCCGTAAAGCTGCGCGCCGTTCACTGCGTCAGTGCTCGACGCGCTCAGCTCACCCGGCTTGAGATTGGTCAGCGCGACCGCCGGCGACCCCACGCCGCCCAGCGTCACCGTGGTATGCGCCGACGAGTCGTATTTCACGACATCGGTCATCTGACCATTGATGTTCGTGATCTCGCTATCCAGACTGGAAATGTCGGTCGTGTTCTGCGTGACCTTGCTGTTGGTCGCAAACAGTTGCGAACCATTGATCACATCCGTGCTGGCCGCCGTCACCTGGCCTGCCGCCACGTTCGTGATCTGACGCGCTGCCGTGGTCGTGCCAACGCTCACCACGCCAACGGGGGCGCCGCCCGCATAAGTGTAGGTCGTTCCGCCGATCACGCCGTTTGCCGTGGCCACGCCCGTGGTGTTGGCGACCGAACCCTCGCCCAGCGCGATCGAACTGGCGGCCAAAGCTTGCGCGCCCTGACCGAGCGCCGTTGAATTCGCCCCCGTCGCTTGCGCAGCCTGACCGAGCGCCGTGGCTTTTGCTGCGCTCGCCTTCGAATTGCCACCGATAGCGCTCGCGCTTGTGCCCGAAGCCGTTGCCGCGTAGCCCATTGCGGCAGCGCTGCTGGCCGCACCGGTACCATTTGCGTACGCGTTGGTGCCGAATGCCGCGTCGCCGTTGCTCAGCGTCTGCGCTGAAGCGCCGAGTGCAGCGGAGTTGAAGCCAGTCGCATTGGCCTGGTTGCCGATCGCAATTGCGTTCGTACTGCTCGAATTCGCCGATTGACCGAGCGCGATCGCGCTCGGGCCCGAGGCTCGTGCCGCGGAGCCGATCGCCGTGGCGTAGCCGCCCGTCGCGCCCGCGTTCGAGCCCACCGCCACCGTGCCCGCAGCGCTGGCCGTCGCATTCGTGCCTACGGCTGTCGCGTACTGGTTGACCGTGCCACCGCCGGATGCATTGGAGGACGCGCCCAAGGCCATGTCGCCCAGCTTGTTGGCGATGGCCCCGTTGCCCATCGCTTCGCTCCAGTCGCCCAGCGCCTTGGCATTCGACGAAAGCACCACTGAACTTTGACCCGCTGCCGTCGACGTCGAGCCGATCGACACCGAGTTGGTGCCCGATGCGAGCGCCGCCGTGCCGATTGCCGTACCGTTCACACCCGTCGCCGAAGAATCGGCGCCGGTCGAATTCACGTGGAAATACTTGACCCCTTTGTTGATAAAGTTATTGATCGTGTTGCTCAGATTCGTGACGTTCTCGTTCGTGGCGTAAAGCTGCGAGCCGTTGACCGCTTCCGTGCTGCTGGCCGCGAGCAGGCCCGGCGCAAGCTGCACGATCTTCTGGTTGCTCATGGTGACAACGCTGTCGAAGGTCGTAGGACCGTACACCATGATGCTCGCGCCTTTGAGTGCGAGCGTGCCGTTCTGATAGCCGGTAACGCGCGCGGTGGAGGCGCCGAAGCCGTAGCCACCCTTGCCGTCTCCCGCGTTGTTCAGCGAGAACGTCATGCCGTCCGTCGTACCTTTGCCGTCGGTCGAGCAGTCGAGCGCTTCGTTGCCGCCCGAGTTGCCCCACGCGTAGCCGCTCGCTCCCGAACACAGCTGAAGCGATCCCTTGCCGACGGTGCCCGGCGTAGCGGCCGCCACCATAGCCGGTGCGAGGCTTGCCGCGATTCCCGCCGCGCCGGTTGCGAGCAGGGCGATACAACGCGCGGATTTGCTGCGGGCTTTGCTGGTCTCGGGCGCGGCAACCCAGGTTTGACTGCCGTGATTCCAGACGGAACGATAGCTTCTGTTCATCTAATTACCCCGAAGGTGAGTGGTGATCGTCTCGCGTAATATATTTTGGATAACGAATTAATTGAATGAATCGGGAATCCGTCTTTCCGTTTGCGCGTGTGACCACTTTAGTTGGGGTATGTCGGAAACTGAATACGACTTTTCCGAAACTTCGCTCCAATCACGCATTGATTTTCGAGCGAATTTTCGAATTTCCGCGGACGCCGTTGGCGATATATTGGAAATAAGATTTTGGATGAGTTTATTCTCAATTATAGATTTATATTTTGGGAATTAGTCAATGATCCAAGTGAATGTGCAAAGGAGAAAACGCGATGCGAAGTCGCGTTGTTATGATCGGCTCGCCCTCAGCAATGAGGTGCTAAAACCTTAAAAAGGAAGCTAATCATGCAAAAAATCGATCGTAACCAACTCGCTGACATTCAAGCCGCAGGCGGCTGCTGCAAGTGCTGCCGCGCACCCGCACCGAAGCCGCCGGCACCGCCGGCACCGGTTCCGCGTTAATCGGTTCGGGTAACGGACAGAGGGGCTGAGGCCCCTCTGTTGTCTTTGTCGTGCCTGGCCGCACGCTTTTCGGCTTTCGTCATGTCGTCTTTCTCCGCGGCGCTTCGGCGCGGCCTGTTTCTCCTGCGCGAGCGTGCCGCGCGCATCGTGAGCCTCGCGCGTCGCAACGTGTTCGCGCGTCTGCCGTTTTCCGTCGTCGAACGTATCGCGCTGGCGAGCTGGCTCGTCCGCGCCGTCTTCGACGCGCGCCGCCGCTCAGCGGGTATCGCGCGCTACGAGGCCGGTCTCGCCGACGTGGCGTTGGCGCGCCGCGAGGCATTGCGCACCATGAGCGCCAACGTGCGCGAAGCCCTGTTCGACGAACGGCTGTATGCCGGCCGCCAACTCCAGCGCGACGCGTGGCCCGACTTACGCGCCGCCGCGGGCGAGCTTGCCGCGCGCATCCGGCAAATCCGCCGCGCCGACCCCACACGGCCCGTGATCCTCTCGCCGTTTCACTACCTCTCGCAGTACGCCAACATTTACGTGATCGACGAAGTGCGCAGGCGGCTCGGGCTCGAAACGATCTCGGTCGTGTCGGGCGTGCCACGCGACGTCTACGGCAATGACGCGGCCATGATTCCCTCGGTGCAGGTCTTGTACACCTATGACGAGAATGGCAAGGAAAGCCGTAACGGACTGGGGCTGCGTGTGGCGCGCGCGCTGCGCCGCGACGGGGTGGCCGTGATATTCGCCGACGTGCCGCCGTTCGCCTTTGCAAAATTTCCGATGGAAACCGTCGGCGTCACGATGCGAGGCCGTCATGCGCGCATCCACAACGGCGTGTTCCGGCTCGGCGCGCCGTTCGACGCCTGGTTGTTGCCGTTCTATCTGCACTTCGAGAAACGGCGCTTCGGTGTGCGCGTGTTCGATCCCGTCGCGCTCGCCCATGACGACGCACCGCAGCGCGTAGCCGACAACATAGTCGTAGCGTGCCGCGAAAACTACCCGCACTGGCTGTTCGCGGGGCATCCCTCGACCTATCACTTCGCGCCAACGCGCTGAGCCTGGCGCGGCACGCCGTTTCGATAAAAAAGCATCCATCACACGCAAGGCCGGATCCACCGGCCGCGGGGACCGTATCAACATGGAACCGACCTATCTGCCCGAGTTCCGGGACATCCGTTGGCGCTGGATCGGCTATGGCGCCTCGGCGCTCGTCGTGCTCGGCACGGCGTTCGCATTCACGCAGGACATCGAACGCAAGCAGGACGTACGCTGCGAAATCGTCTCGCCTTCCGAGATCAAGGTGCAGGGCGAGAGCGGGCTGGTCGCCGCGATCTACGTGCAACCGCCCGCGCGCGTGGAAGCCGGACAGCCGCTGTTCCGGCTCGAACGCGATTTGTCGCTCGCCCGCGGCGGCCTGCGTCGCGACGCCTTCGACGCCCAGGTTCGCGACGAAGCTCGCCGTGCCGCCGACGCGCGCTACGCGCAGCAACGCGTCGACCTGAACGCCCAACTCGCAACGGCGCGTTCGGGCGAAGCGAGCCGCCGCGCGGAGCTTGCCGAGCTCGACGTGCAAGGCGCGCAAAACGTGCAGTTGATCGCCGAATCCGGGCGCAAGCTGGCGCGGCTCTCCACGGTGTCGGATTACGTCACGGCCGACCGGATCGAGCAGGCACGCGCAGATTTGCATCAAAGCCACATCGCGCGCGCGGAGTCGGCGGCGCGCCGTCAGCAGACGCTTGCCGCCATCGCCGATCTGCGCAACACGCAAACGGCGCTCACCGCGCAACTGGGTGAGCTCGAGGCGGGTCACGCGCGCGATCTTCAGGATGCCGATGCGCGCTTCGAGCAAACGCGCCGCGACGCCACCATTTCCGCGCCGAAGCGCGGCGTCGTCACGTTCTCGCGGCTCGTGCCGGGCAGCATGCTGCAAGCCTCCGACATCGCCATGGTGATCGTCACCGACTCGGCGCAGCCGCTGCGCGCGGAGCTGCGTATTCCGTCGCGTCGTCGCGGCTTCGTGCGCGAAGGGCAAATCGTGCATCTGAAGTTCGACGCGTTTCCCTACGCCAAATTCGGCAGCTACGAAGCGCGCATCGACTCGATCTCGCGCACGACGGTCGGCGCCGCGGCGCCAGCCCCCACGCCGGGCGTGGACGCCGCGGCAAAACCGGGCGCGGACGCCGCCGATCAAGGCGACGCGTACGTTGCATGGGTCACGCTGCGCGGCCGCACATTCGATTACGGCAACCAACGGTTCGACATTCTGCCGGGCATGCAGGCGACGGCGAGCATTGTCGTCGAACGCCGCACGATCGCGGAATGGGTGCTCGAACCGCTCTTCAAGATCATGCGAGGCTGAGATGCGCGTCATATACCAGAATGAAGTGGCCGAATGCGGTTACGCGTGCCTCGCGATGGTGCTCGCGCACTTCGGGCGCGCCACCGAAGTACGCGAACTGTCCGCCTTTCGGCCGATCTCGGCCAACGGGCTCACGCTGATGGACCTGTACGACGTGGCCATCGACTTCGGCCTCGACGTGCAGGCGTTCCGCTTCGAGCCCGCGCAGGTCACGCAGATCAAGCGCGGTTCGATCGTGCATTTCGGCGGCGCGCATTTCATCGTCATCGAACGTTGCACGCGCAACTACGTGAAGTTGATCGATCCGGCGGTGGGGCGCCGGCGCATCGCGATGGACGTGTTTCTCGCCAATGTCTCGGGCTATCTGATCGAATGCGCGCCCACGGCGGCGCTGCCGCGCATCAAGAAGCCCATGCGCGTGCCCGCCGCGCTCGCGCGGCTGCGCCAGCTCAACCCGCAGATGCACGGGCAGGTGGCGAAGATTCTCTTCGTCGCGCTCGGCAGCCAGTTCGCGATCCTCGCACAGCCGTATCTGGGCGCCTTCGTGCTCGACAACGTGGTCGCCGAAGACAACCTGAATCTGCTCAACGTGCTCGTGCTCACCTTCGCGGGTATCTTCGCGATCGGCGCGATCAGCCAGTACGTGCAGGGCACGCTCGTCGAACTGCTGCATGCGCTCGTGAGCGTGAACGCGAGGCAAGGGCTGCTCGCGCACCTGCTGCGCGTGCCGATCGCCTACTTCGAAAAGCGTCACGTGGGCGACGTGTTCGCGCGCGTCAAGGCGCAGGACGAAGTCAACGGTTTCGCGACGCGCGCGGCCGTGTCGTTTTATATCGACGTGGCCGTGGGCTTGCTGGCCGCCTTGCTGATGTTCGTGCAGAGCGCGCAGCTCTCGTTCGTCGTGCTCGGCGTCTTCGCGCTGTATCTGCTGGTGTCGGGGGCGATGTTCGCGTCGATGTGGGAGATCCACGCGCGCGTGTTTCAGGAAGCCGCGCGCTGCGACGACGCGCTGATCGAAACCGTGCGGTCCGCCTCGCTCATCAAGCTGTCGCAAGGCGAAACGCGCCGCGTCGCGCGCTATATGGAGCAGTTCCGCGCCTATGCGTCGGTGGCGTTGCGCAGCAACCGGCTGAGCGCCACGCGCGACGCCGTGCTCAAGTTGATCGGCTACGCGGAAACGCTGCTGGTCGCGTGGCTGGCCGCGCGGCTCATGCTGGGCGGCGCGATCTCGGTGGGCGTGTTCTATTCGTTCATGATCTACAAGACGCTGTTTTCGGAGCGGTTCGCGCATGCCATCAACACGGGATTTTCGTATTTCATGCTGAGCGTACCGGTCGCGCGCGTGGACGACATCGCGCAAACCGAAGCTGAACGCTACACGCCGCTCGCCGACATGCACAAGACCGTCGAGGTGCGGCGCTTCGAGCGGATCAGCGTGCGCGGCGTCACGTTCGCTTATGGCGTGTCCGATCAGCCGGTGCTCAAGCACGCGAGCATGGAAATTGCCCGCGGCGACAAAATCGTGATCACCGGTCCCTCGGGCGCGGGCAAGTCGACGCTCTTCAAGCTGCTCGCGGCGGCCGAGGCGCCGCAAGCGGGCGAGTTGCGGCTCAACGGCATTGCGTGGCCGAATTTGTCCGTCGACGAAATTCGCCGGCACGCCACGCATATGCGCCAGGGCGACATCATCCTGTACGGCTCGATCGCCGACAACGTCTCGCTGTTCGAAGGCAACGCCGACGAAGCGCGCATCCACGCGCTGCTAGAAGCCGTCGGTCTGCTCGACGACGTCATGCGTCTGCCCATGCGCACGCGCACGATGATCAGCGACTCCGCCGCCAATATTTCGGCGGGGCAGCGCCAGCGTCTGCTGCTGGCGCGCGCGCTGTATCAGCCGCGCGAATTGCTGCTGCTCGACGAACCCACCTCGAATCTCGACCCCGTCGCGGTGAGGCAGATCGCGGCGCTGTTGCGCGGGCTCGATCGCACGGTCGTCGTCATCACGCACGACACGGCGATGGCCGAAGGCTTCGACCGCCATTACCGGCTCGTCGACGGCGCGTTCGTGCCCGTCGATCCGCGCCATGCGAGCGCGGTCATGGAGGTGCCGGCATGACGCGGCTGCACGCCATGGCCTTATCGGCGCTGCTCGTCTGGGCGTGGCCGGCGGCCCATGCCCATGCCGCCGATCTGCTCGGTATCGTCGAGACCACGCTCGATCGCGATGCCACGCTCGCGGCGGCGCGCGATGCCGCCCGCGCGGCGCAGCAAGCCGTGCCGAGAGCGCGTGCGGGTTTGCTGCCGAGCGTGCAGGGCGGTTGGGGCCGCTCGTACAACCGCATCGCGATGGACGATTTCCCGACCACGCACTACTGGCAGAACGGCTGGACGGTCGCGCTCACGCAGCCGCTCTTCGACTGGTCGCGCTGGACGGCTTACCGGCAGGCCGATTACGTGGCCGCGCGCGGCACGCTCCAGGCGGCGAGCGCGATGCAGGACGCGATCCTCGCGGCGTCGCAAGCCTACTTCGACGTGCTCGCGGCCGAAGACGAACTCGCGCGCGCCAGCGACTATCTGCATGCGCTCGACGCGCATCTCGCGCTGATACAGCGCGCGAAGGCGGCGGGCGAGGCCACGCTCGTCGACGTGCGCGAAGGCGAGGCGAGCCGCGCGCAGGCGCAGTTGCAGAGGCTCGACGCGCAAAGCCAGTTGCGTCTCGCGCGCGCCGCGCTCGAGCGTCTCGCGGGCGCGAATGCCGGAGCGCTCGCGCGCTTGCCCGCGCAGGCGAGCGCACCCGCGCTGCAGCCCGCCGACGTCGAACCGTGGGTCACGCAGGCCGAGGCGCACGGTTACGCCGTTCAGGTCGCCGACGTCGCGCTGACGATCGCGAAGTTCGATACCGAAAAAGCGCGCGCGGGCCACTTTCCGAGCGTCGACCTGCAGATCACGCACACGCCGGCGGGCGCGGGCGGCGGCTACTCGCGCCCGACCACCACGACCACGGGCATGGCATTCGTCACGATTCCCGTGTTCAGCGGCGGCGAGACCACGGCGCGCGTGAACGAAGCGAAGGCGCTCGAAGACAAGGCGCGCGACGAACTCGAAGCGGCCGCGCGCGACGCCGCCGCGAATGCGCGCGACGGCTGGCTGCGCGTGGCAATGGGGCGAGAGCGCGTCGCCACGCTCGCGCAACTCGTTCAGCGCAACGAGACCTCGCTGGAGGCGACGCGCATCGGGTTCGGCGCGGGCAGCCGCACCAGCACCGACATCCTGCGCGCGACTGAAGCGCTCTATGCGAGCCGGCGCGACGCGATCCGCGCGCGCTACGACGCGGTGCTCGCGCTGCTGCGTTTGCTGGCCCAAACGGCGACGCTCGATCTCGACGAAGTCGCGCGCATCAACACGCAGTTGTTCGCGGGCGGCGCGGCACGAAGCGAGCCGCCGCCGGTTCAGACGCCGGTGCGGATGCCGGTCGCGCCCGCGAAGCGCGAGGCCGTCGTCCCGCGCGCGACCGCTGCCGCTGTGGGGCCGGTTCCCACAACGCAAGCCGTCGCGCGCGCTGCGCCGCAAGTGACGGCGGTGCCGCCAGTGAAACAAGCACCACCAGTGCCGCTAATGACGCAAGCCGCGCCGGTCCCCACAGTGAAGCAGGCGCCGCCCGTGCCGACCTCGGCGGAGATACTGCCCGCCGCGTCCGCGGCGCCGTCCACCTACGCGCCTATCGTCCCCTGAACCGCCATGAAAAAAGGCCCGAAGCGCAACCGGCTTCGGGCCTTCTCGTCGAGCGGCGAACGCGTTATTCCACCTTCGCGCCGCCCTGGAACCACGCGGCGATCTTCTGCCGTTCATCGTCGGTCATGTGCGTCACGTTGCCGAGCGGCATAGCCTTGAGCGTCACGGATTGCTGATACAGCCGCTGCGCGTTCTGCGAGATCTCGGCGGGCGTGTCGAACATCACGCCGGCGGGCGCGGCGCCCATCATCGTCGGATGCGCGGAGTGACAGGCCACGCAGCGCTGTTGCAGGATCGGCTGGATGTCGGCGAGCTTGACGGCCGGCATGTTCGCGGCTTCGGCTTGCGGCACGACCGGGCGCGGCAGCGTCCATACGAGCGCGACGAACATCAGCGCCACGCCGCCGATCGGCAGATACCAGAGCTGCTGGCCGCGATGGCGCATCACGAAGAACTGGCGAATCAGCGCGCCGGCCAGCATGATCACCACGAGCACGGCCCAGTTGTACGCATGCGCGTAAGTCATGGCGTAGTGGTTCGAGAGCATCGCGAACACCACGGGCAGCGTGAAGTAGGTGTTGTGCACCGAACGCTGCTTGCCGCGCTTGCCGTAGATGGGGTTCGGCACCTCGCCCTTGAGCATGGCCGCCACCATCTTGCGCTGGCCCGGAATGATGACGAAGAACACGTTCGCCGACATGATCGTCGCGAGCATCGCGCCCATGATCAGATACGCGGCGCGGCCCGAGAAAATGTGGCACGCGAGATACGCGGCGATCACCACGTAAATGCCCACGCACACGCCGAGCAGCCTGTCTTTCGCACCGAGCATGCGGCACAGCGAGTCGTACACGATCCAGCCCGCGGCGAGGAAGCCGAGCGCCGAGAAGATCGCCACCACCGGACCCATGTCGAGCACGTTCTTGTCGATGAGATACGTGTTCGGCGCCATCAGGTACAGCACCGTGAACAGCGAAGCGCCGGAGAGCCACGTGGTGTACGACGGCCATTTCGACCAGTGCAGATCGTCGGGCATTTCGGGCGGCGCGACGGTGTACTTCTGCATGTTGTAGAAGCCGCCGCCGTGCACATGCCACAGTTCGCCGAACACGCCGCGGCGGCGCTGGTTCGGGTCCGTGGGCGGTTTGAGGCTGTTGTCGAGCGCGACGAAATAGAACGATTCGCCGATCCAGGCGATCGCGGCGATGACGTGGAACCAGCGCAGCGCGAGGTTCAGCCAGTCGGTGATAAAGCCTTCCATGAAACTCCTCCACTCCTGATGCATTGCGCGCGCGAACAAGACCGCGCGAATCGCGGGGTAGGCGCGCCGGGCCGCTCACGGTTTGACGTGGGCCGAAGCGCTGCCGTTGTTGTTGGTATCGATAGAAATGCGTGCCTGGACGCAGTCGCTCAACTGCCGCGATACGTGCTGTACGACCACGGCGAAACCAGCAGCGGCACGTGGTAGTGCGCGGCCGCGTCGGCGATGCCGAAGCGCAGCACCACGCGATCGACGAAGCGCGGTTCCGGCACGTTCGCCCCGAGCGCGGCGAAGTAGGCGCCGGCATGGAACACGAGTTCGTATTCGCCCGCGACCAGCGCTTCGGCTTCGAGCAGCGGCGCGTCGCAGCGGCCGTCGTGATTGGTGGTGACGGTCTTGAGCGCGCGGCGCGCGTCGCCGTCGAGCGCGTACAACTCGACCTTGATGCCCGCGCCGGGGCGGCCGTTTGCGGTGTCGAGCACGTGGGTAGTCAGCTTGCCCATTCGCAGTTTTCCTTGGTCAGTGCTTGTGCGATTGCGAGGTTTCGGCGGCGCCCGATCCCTCGATGCAAAAAACTGCATCGGCGGCGGATCGAGGCTCCACGTCAGTGGCTACATACCCGTCGGCGGATCGAAGCGAGCGCCGTGAACGCATTTTAAGAACGATCGTTGCCGCCGGGCGCGAGCGATAGGAAAGATAAGACTCGCCGCATAAGGGTTGTGCCGGAGGCGCGCCGCCCGGCAGCGCCATTGCGCCCCACATTCTTGATGCCATGACCCGATCGTAGCGCCGCCAAAAATCGACCTTTATATGCGTGGCGTGAATGTGGGTATCGCAACGGCGCGAATTGCCACGATTTTTTTGGCTACCGATCGTAGCGGTCATGCGCAGCGCGTGCTGCGCGTCCCGAAGACGGCGCAGCGGTGTTTCACCGTGCGCCGGGTAACCGGGCCTGCGGCGTCCTTGCCAGGACGCGTCGGCGCCGGATTTCGGATGAGCCGTCGGTGTGGCAAGGGCGTCCTTCACAGGCTGCGCGCGTCGATCCAGGGCGCGCGGCACGACACGGAGCGAATGAGGACGATGGAACACACACGCACACAAGCGGCGCCAGGCGGCGCGCGAACGCTGCTGCTGAAAAACGCCGCCATGCTGTTGACGATGGACGCGGCACGGCGCGAGATACGCGACGGCGGCCTCTATATCGAAGGCAACCGCATTGTCGCGGTTGGACCGACGAGCGAATTGCCCGCCACGGCGGACGAGGTGATCGACGCGAGCGGCCTGATCGTCACACCGGGCCTCGTCAACACGCATCACCACATGTATCAGAGCCTCACGCGCGCCGTGCCCGCCGCGCAGGACGCCGAGCTGTTCGGCTGGCTCACGAGTCTGTACAAGGTGTGGGCGCATCTCACGCCCGAGATGATCGAGGTGTCGACGCTCACGGCGATGGCGGAATTGCTGCTCTCGGGCTGCACCACGTCGAGCGACCATCTTTACATCTATCCGAACGGCAGCCGTCTCGACGACAGCATTCGCGCCGCGCAGCGCATCGGCATGCGTTTTCATGCGAGCCGCGGCAGCATGAGCGTCGGGCAGAAGGACGGCGGCTTGCCGCCCGATTCGGTGGTCGAGCGCGAGGACGCGATTCTCGCCGACACGCAACGCCTGATCGAGACGTATCACGACGCGGGCCGTTACGCGATGCTGCGCGTCGTGGTCGCGCCGTGCTCGCCGTTTTCGGTGAGCCGCGACCTGATGCGCGAGTCGGCGGTGCTGGCGCGGCACTACGGCGTATCGATGCATACGCATCTCGCCGAGAACGTCAACGACATCGCCTATAGCCGCGAGAAGTTCGGCATGACACCGGCGCAATATGCCGAAGACCTCGGCTGGGTCGGCCGCGACGTGTGGCATGCGCACTGCGTCCAGCTCGACGATCACGGCATCGGCCTGTTCGGGCGCACGGGCACCGGCATCGCGCATTGTCCGTGCTCGAACATGCGGCTTGCATCGGGTATTGCGCCCGTGAAGAAGATGCGGCTCGCGGGCGTGCCGGTCGGCCTCGGGGTGGACGGCTCGGCCTCGAACGACGGTGCGCAGATGATCGGCGAGGCGCGTCAGGCCATGCTGCTCGCGCGCGTGGGCTTCGGCCCCGACGCGATGACGGCGCGCGAAGCGCTCGAGATCGCCACGCGGGGCGGCGCGCGGGTGCTGGGCCGCGACGATATCGGCGCGCTCGAGCCCGGCATGGCCGCCGACTTCGTGGCGTTCGATCTGCGCACGCCGCAGTTCGCGGGCGCGCTGCACGATCCGGTCGCGGCGCTGGTGTTCTGCGCGCCGTCACAGGTCGCGCTGAACGTGATCGACGGCCGCGTGGTGGTGAAGGACGGCGTGCTGCAAACGCTGGAACTCGGGCCGGTGATCGAGCGGCACAACGGGCTCGCCGCGCAGCTCGCGAATCTGGCGCGTTAGCGGGAAGGGGAGCGTTTCGCGCGCAACCCGCCGCGCCTGTGAAAAGAGCCGCGCTCAGGCGGCTCTTGCGGGCGGATCAAGGCTTGTCGATCAGCGTTTTGGTGGCCTCGGCGACGAGGCTGCGCAGCCAGCGCACTTCGTCGGAGTAATGGCAGCGCTCGTGCCACAGCTGGTAGTACTGCATCGGCGGAAAGTCGAGCGGCGCCGGCACGACCGTGAGCGGCAGGAAGCGCGCGTAGTGATCGGCGAACAGGCGCGTGGTCGTGAAGATCAGATCCGACTTGATGAGCACGTACGGCGCGAGATTGAAGTACGGCAGCGTGACGACCACGTGGCGCTTGAGGCGCTCGCGCGCGAGATGCACGTCGATGGCGCCGCGCTGGCCCACGGAGTAGGGCGTGGGCGCGAGATGCGGCGCGTTGAGGTACTGGTCGAGCGTGAGGCCGCCGCGCTTGGCGAACGGATGCGTGTTGCTCATCAGGCACACGATCTGGTCGACGAACAGATTCGAGAGGTGCAGCTGCTCGGGCGGTTCGGGCCAGTTACCGATGACGATGTCGAGCTTGCCCTCCTCGAGCGCGAGTTCGTAGTCGAACGCGGGCCCGAGCGAATGGAATTCGAGCGTGGCATTGGGCGCGGCCTGGCGGAAGCGCTCGACCACGGTGGGCACGAACAGCACGTTGAGATAGTCGGGGCAGCCGATGCGGTAACAGCGGATAGACGTGGCCGGATCGAAATTGTGCTGCTGGAAGCGGATGCGCTCGATTTCGCGCAGCGCGTTCTGCACTGGTTCGAGCAGGCGCAGGCCGTACTCCGTGGGCACCATGCCGGACTTGCCGCGCACGAGTAGCGGGTCGCCGGTGATGTCGCGCAGGCGCCGCAAGGCGGCGCTGATGGCGGGTTGCGACTGGTTGAGCTTGACGGCGGCGCGGGTGACGCTGCGCTCCATCAGAAGGGTGTGCAAGACGCGCAAAAGATACGTGTCGATCGCCTCGCGTTGCTGACTCATGAACTCTCCGAATTATATGTTCTGGCTGATCGATGGGCTTCGTGGGTATATGGTTTTTAATATGGACAAAAAGGGCCGTCAAGCGGGGCTTTCTACGGATACGCGCCGTGCCGATGCGCGATGCGTGCCTTGCGGCAACGCGGATTTTTGATGGCTCGACGTTCTGGTACCCAACAGGTATCGTCACCCGGCACGGCCGCGCTTCTGTGGGAAACCACGCGAACGGCTGCAAGAAAAACGGCAAGCGAACAGCAATAACGTACTACGGCGGAACTTCATGGGCGATTCTTCTCTAGACGCGGCATCGGCCGAAACGCGGCGCAATAGCGTCCCGCGGCTCGCGCTCACCGGCATCACGAAGCAGTATCCCGCCGTGCGCGCCAACGACGACGTGACGCTCACGGTCGCGCCCGGCGAGATCCACGCGTTGCTCGGCGAAAACGGCGCGGGCAAGAGCACGCTCATGAAGATCGTCTACGGCGCGGTGCGGCCCGACGCGGGCGAGATCCGCTGGGAAGGCCAGCCGGTGGAGATCGCGAGCCCGGCGGCCGCGCGCAAGCTCGGCATCGGCATGGTGTTCCAGCATTTTTCGCTGTTCGAAACGCTGACGGTGGGCGAAAACATCGCGCTCTCGCTCGACGAGCCGTTCGATCTCAAGGCGCTGGCCGCGCGCATTCGCGAGGTGTCGGGGCAGTACGGGCTCGACGTCGATCCGCAGCGCCACGTGCACAGCCTCACCGTGGGCGAGCGCCAGCGCGTGGAAATCGTGCGCTGCCTGCTGCAAAACCCACGGCTCCTCATCATGGACGAGCCCACTTCCGTGCTCACGCCGCAGGCGGTGCGCAAGCTGTTCGGCACGCTGCGGCGGCTCGCCTCGGAAGGCTGCAGCATTCTCTATATCAGCCACAAGCTCGACGAAATTCAGGAACTCTGCGACACGGCCACGGTGCTGCGCGGCGGCAAGGTCACGGGCCACGTCACGCCGCGCGACGAAACTCACGCGTCGCTCGCGCGGCTCATGGTTGGCCGCGAGTTGCCCGATTACACACGCCGCGCCCACACGCCCGGCGACGTGCTGCTCGACGTGAAGGATCTGTCGATGCCGAGCGACGACCCGTTCGGCACCTCGCTCGCCAGCGTTTCGTTCGGCGTGCACGCGGGCGAAATTCTGGGCATTGCCGGCGTATCGGGTAACGGTCAGGCCGAATTGCTGGCCGCGCTTTCGGGCGAAGCGCAGGCGGGCCGCCATCACGTGGCCGCCGGCGCCGTGACGATCTGCGGCAAGCCCGCGGGCCGTCTCCCGGCGGGCGCGCGGCGCAAGCTCGGCTTCGCGTTCGTGCCGGAAGAGCGGCTCGGTCGCGGCGCGGTCCCGGCGATGTCGCTCTCGGAAAACGCGCTGCTCACGGCGCATCGCGAAGGCATGGTGCGTTCGGGCTGGCTCAAGACCGGTGCGATGCGGGCGTTCGCCGAGCGCTGCATCGGCGCGTTCGACGTGCGCTGCGGCGGCCCCGATGCGCTCGCGCAAAGTCTGTCGGGCGGCAATCTGCAGAAGTTCATTGTTGGCCGCGAGATCCTGCAAACGCCGAAAGTGCTCGTGGTCGCGCAACCCACGTGGGGCGTCGACGTGGGCGCGGCGGCGTTCATTCGCCAGCAGTTGCTCGATCTCTCGGCGCGCGGCGTGGCGATTCTCGTGATCTCCGAAGAACTCGAGGAACTGTTCGACATCTGCGATCGCATTGCCGTGCTCGCGGGCGGACGTCTCTCCCCGGCGCGCTTGACGGGCGAGACCAACGCCGAGGAAATCGGCCGCTGGATGGCGGGGCTGTTCGGCGAGCGCGCGGCGCAGGACGGCGGCCCGGGCAATCGTCAGGATAACGAACCGCCTGCGCAATCCGTCGCGCACGCCTGAATTCGGGCACGACTGAATCACAAGACCGACCACCCACTGCACGCCATGATCTTTCCGTATCGACTCGAAGCTCGCACGGCGCCCTCGCGCACGGTGCGCATTGCCGTGCCGCTGATTGCCGCGGCGCTCACGCTCGCCATCGGCTTCCTGATTTTCGGCCTCGTGGGCCGCGATCCCGTGCAGGCGATGCACGCGTTCTTCATCGAACCGCTCTCGAGCGTCAACGGCTGGAGCGAACTGCTGCTCAAGGCGTCGCCGCTTTGCCTGATCGCGCTCGGTCTCGCGGCCGGGTATCGCGCGAACGTCTGGAACATAGGCGCGGAAGGCCAGATGGTGCTCGGCGGCATCGCGGCGAGCGGCGTGGCGATTTACTTCGACCAGGCCTCGGGCTGGTGGATCCTGTTCCTCATGATGATCGCGGGCGTGCTCGGCGGCATGGCATGGGCGGCGATTCCCGCCTGGCTCAAAAGCCGCTTCAACACCAACGAAATTCTCGTGAGCCTGATGCTCACCTACGTGGCCACGCAACTGCTGATCTGGCTCGTGAGCGGTCCGTGGCGCGATCCGCAGGGCATGAACTTTCCGCTTTCGGAGATGTTCAGCGGCGACGCGCTGTATCCCACCTTCGGCGGCGACTGGCGTATTCACTGGCTGCGCGGCACGCGCCTGAACGCGTCGATTTTTCTCACGCTCGCGGCCATTCCGCTCGTGTGGCTGTTCATGCGCCGCAGCTTCGCCGGTTATCGCATGAGCGTAGGCGGTCTCGCGCCGCTGGCCGCGCGCTATGCCGGTTTCTCGGAGAAGAAAACCATCTGGACGTCGCTGCTGCTCTCGGGCGGTCTCGCGGGGCTCGCGGGCATGGGCGAGATCGCGGGACCGATCGGCCAGTTGCAGGCCACGTGGTCGCCGGGCTACGGGTTCACGGCGATCATCGTCGTGTTCGTCGGGCGGCTGCATCCGGTGGGCATCGTGCTCGCGAGTCTGCTGATGGCGCTGCTCTATCTCGGCGGCGAAGCGGTGCAGACCTCGCTGCAACTGCCGCAGGCGCTCTCGGGCGTGTTCCAGGGCTTGCTGCTCTTCTGCCTGCTGGGCGCGGATCTGTTCGTGAACTATCGCGTGCGCCGCCGTCATGCCCTCATCGACACCACCACGAAACAAGCCTAACGCCATGGATATCCAGCAAGCCAGTTCGCTCGCGTCGAGCGCCGTCACCGCCGCCATTCCGCTGATGTTCGCGGGCGTGGGCGAACTCGTCACGGAAAAGTCGGGCGTGCTCAACCTCGGCGTCGAAGGCATGATGCTGATGGGCGCCGTGACCGGCTACGCCGTCACCACGATCACGGGCAGTCCGTGGCTCGGCCTGCTCGCGGGCATGGGCGCGGGCGTGGCGATGGCGCTGCTGTTCGGCTTTCTCACGCTTACCATGCTGGCGAACCAGGTCGCCACCGGGCTTTCGCTGACGATCTTCGGCGTGGGTTTGTCCGCGTACGTGGGCAAGCCGTACACCTCGGCCGCGACCTCGGCAACGATCGCCGCCTGGCCGATTCCGGGCCTCTCGCACCTGCCCGTGCTCGGGCCCGCGCTGTTCAACCTCACGCCGGTGGACTATCTCGCGTTCGTCATGTTCGCCGTGGTCGGCTGGTTCCTCTATCGCACGCGCGCCGGGCTCGTGCTGCGCTCCGTTGGCGAGTCGCCGCAGGTCGCGCATTCGGTGGGCTTTCCCGTGATCGGCGTGCGCTACGGCGCGACCGCATTCGGCGGCGCGATGGCCGGGCTCGCGGGCAGCTATTACTCGGTCGTGCAACTGCATTTGTGGCAGGAGCAGATCACGGCCGGGCGCGGCTGGATCGCGCTCGCGCTGGTGGTGTTCGCCACGTGGCGTCCGGGCCGCCTGTTGATCGGCGCGCTGCTGTTCGGCGCGGTCACGGGCGCGCAGTTCTATGCGCAGGCCATTGGCGTGCCGGTGCCCACGCAGTTCCTCGCCATGCTGCCGTACGTCGCCACCGTGGTGGTGCTCGTGCTCATCTCGCGCAACCCGAACACCATTCGACTGAACGCGCCGGCCTCGCTCGGCAAGCCGTTCTTTGGCGCCGCCTAGGTGGGGCCGCCCAGGTGGGGCCGCCCAGGTCATTGATTGCATTCGCCGCTTTATCTATTTACGACAGGAGATCCACGATGAAAAAAACCATCCTGACCGCTTTCGCCGTTGCCGCCGCGTGCGGCACGGCGGCGCTCGCGAGCACGGCGCAGGCCGCCGACGCGCCGGGCGTCGCGTTCGTCTACCTCGGCAATCCGGGCGATGCCGGCTGGACCTACGCGCACGATCAGGGCTCGAAGATGGCCGAGCAGAAGTTCGGCAACAAGATCAAGATCACGCGCGTGGAAAACGTGCCGGAATCGGCGGACTCAGAACGCGTGTTCCGCGATCTCGCGAGCAAGGGCAACAAGATCATCTTCGGTTCGAGCTTCGGTTATCAGGACTTCGAACTCAAGGTCGCCAAGGATTTCCCCGACACGGTCTTCCTGCACGCGACCGGCTACAAGAAGGCGCCGAACTTCGGCACCTATGACGTGCGCATGTATCAGGGCGCGTATCTCGCGGGCGTCGCGGCCGGTTATGCGACGAAGACGAACACGCTCGGCTTCGTGGCGTCGGTGCCGATTCCCGAAGTCGTGCGCAACATCAACGCCTACACGCTGGGCGCGCGCTCGGTGAATCCGAAGGTCCACACCAAGGTCATCTGGATCAACAGCTGGTTCGATCCGGGCAAGGAAAAGCAGGCCGCCGAAACGCTGATCGGGCAGGGCGCCGACGTGCTGCTGCAAAACACCGACTCGAGCGCCACGCTCGCCACCGCCGAAGAGAAGCACGTGCACGCGTTCGGCTGGGATTCGAACATGAAGAAGTTCGGTCCGCACGCGCACCTCGGCTCGGTGGAAGCGAACTGGGGCGTGTACTACACGGCCGTGATCCAGCAGGTGCTCGACGGCAAGTGGAAGAACGATCCCGTGTGGTGGGGCATTCCGCAGAAGGCCGTCGATCTCGGCGACGTGAACACCGCCGATCTCTCCGCCGACGCGCAGAAGGCCGTGGCCGCGAAGCGCGAAGCCATCGCGGGCGGCAAGTGGGACGTGTTCACGGGCCCGATCAAGGATCAGTCGGGCGCCGTCAAGGTGCCGGCCGGCAAGACGCTCACCGACCCGGAACTGCAGCGTCTGAACTGGTACGTGGAAGGCGTGGACGGCTCGCTGCCGAAGTAAGTTGACGTTGGGCCGATGCGCCGTTCAGTTGCGGCGCGCCGGCTTTCCTCCGACGATTTCAGCCGTCGGACGCAAAACGGCTGCGCGACCCTTGCGGGTTCGCGCAGCCGTTTCGTTTTGGCGGTCGCGCTCGAAGACGAGAAAACGCGTCAATCGTCGAGTCGCATGCCGACCTTGATCGTGACCTGCCAGAACGAGATCTGATCGTGCTCGATCAGCCCGCGCGTCTCCACGACCTCGAACCAGTGCAACTGACGCAGCGTTTTCGAGGCGCGGGCGATGGCGCAGCGAATGGCGTCGTCGCTGGACACCTTGGACGAGCCGGTGAGTTCGATCTGCTTGTAGACGTGGTCACTCATGACAGGGTCTCCGCGGGGGCGCGAGTGGGGCGCCCGACGAGGGAAACAGGCGCCAACGGAGTATAGATAGCGGATCAGAATGCCGACGCCTAGGTAAAGCAAACCCTGGCGTCGTGGCGTCGGTATCATGGCGGCGCGCGTGACGGCGCGCGCGGGCAACGACCACACAGGAGACGGGAGATGGACAGGCAGGCGCTGGGCTTTTGCGGACCGGGATTGATGGGCGCGCCGATGATCGGGCATTTGTTGCGCGCGGGTCACGCGGTGCAAGTCTGGAACCGCACGCCGGCCAAGGCCGAAGCGCTGGTTGCGGCAGGCGCCAGCGTCGCGCCGGCGCCACGCGCGCTCGCCGTGAACGCCGACGTGGTGCTGCTGTGCGTGGCCGACGCGGCCGCGGTGGAAGCGGTCGTGTTCGGCGAACAGGGGCTGCTCGGCGCGGGCGCGGCGGTACGCACACGTTGCATCGTCGATCATTCGAGCATTCCGCCCGACGTCACGCGTGCGCTCGCGCAACGCGCGGCGGCGCTGGGCGTGGCATGGGTCGATGCGCCGGTCTCGGGCGGCGTGGCGGGCGCGCAGAACGGCACGCTCGCGATCATGGCGGGCGGGGCGGCCGCCGACGTCGAAGCGGTGGCGCCCATCCTGAGCGCCTATGCGGCGCGCGTGACGCACATGGGCGCGGTGGGCGCGGGTCAGACCACCAAGCTCTGCAATCAGGCGATCGTCACGGCAACCGTATGTGCGATCGCCGAGGCGGTGAGCCTCGCGCGCCGCAGCGGCATCGACGCCGCCAAATTGCCCGAGGCGCTCGCGGGCGGCTGGGCCGACTCGACGCTATTGCGCACCTTCGTGCCGCGCATGACGCAGGACGGGCTCGAACCCATCGGCGCGCTCCGCACATTCCAGAAGGACGTGGAGACGATCGCGGCGGCCGCGGCCCAGACCGGCACGCCCATGCCCGTTTCGGGTGCGGTCCAGCAGATTTTGCGACTCGGCGCCGCAATGGGACTCGCCGACGCGGACTTTTCCGGTTTCGTCGAGATCCTGCAAACGCCGCGCGGCGGCGCCTGAACGGCCGGACGGGCGATAGGGCGGGCGTTCGGGCGAGAACTCGCCGCCACCGCGCCAGCTCGCGCGGTGTTTGGCACGCGTTTCGCATGCGTTTTCGCATCGTCGTCGTGATCGGCGACGTCGCCGGTATTCACATTGCCCACATTCGCGCGTGGCATGCTCGGCGGACGAGCGGCGCGCCGGCGCGATCCGCGCCCCTTTTTTCGGACACGGGACCGCCCGCGCACCGCGTGGGACGCACGCGCGATGCGCAACCGGCATTTCCGGCGCATTCGCCGGATATCGGGAGTCGCGGGGCGTCGCGTTGTCGCGAAAGCGCGTCGCCGTGGCCGCCTGACCAGCCCGCGCTCACGCGCTGTGCACCATAACCTGCTAAAATTACAGGTTTTTCGTCGATCTACTTTCGGGACGCGCTGTGCTCTCTACCGCCAACATCACCATGCAATTCGGGCCGAAGCCCTTGTTCGAGAACATCTCGGTCAAATTCGGCGAAGGCAACCGCTATGGCCTGATCGGCGCGAACGGTTGCGGCAAGTCCACGTTCATGAAAATCCTGGGCGGCGACCTCGAGCAAAGCTCGGGCAACGTCATCCTCGAACCGAACGTGCGTCTCGGCAAACTGCGCCAGGATCAGTTCGCCTACGAAGACGTGCGCGTGCTCGACGTCGTCATGATGGGCCACACCGAAATGTGGGCCGCAATGAGCGAGCGCGACGCGATCTACGCGAACCCCGAGGCCACCGACGACGACTACATGCACGCCGCCGAACTCGAGGCGAAATTCGCCGAGTACGACGGCTACACGGCCGAGGCGCGCGCGGGCGAACTGCTGCTCGGCATCGGCATCGACACGGAATTCCACAACGGCACGATGAGCGGCGTGGCGCCGGGCTGGAAGCTGCGCGTGCTGCTGGCACAGGCGCTGTTCTCGAAGCCGGACGTGCTCCTGCTCGACGAACCGACCAACAACCTCGACATCAACTCGATCCGTTGGCTGGAAGATGTTCTGAACGAGTACAACTCGACCATGATCATCATTTCCCACGATCGACACTTCCTGAACCAGGTCTGCACGCACATGGCGGACATGGACTACGGCACGCTCAAGGTCTATCCGGGCAACTACGACGACTACATGCTGGCGAGCACGCAGGCGCGCGAGCGCCAGCAGAACGCCAACGCCAAGGCGAAAGAACGCGTGGCGGACCTGCAAGACTTCGTGCGCCGCTTCTCGGCGAACAAGTCGAAGGCGCGTCAGGCCACCAGCCGTCTGAAGATGATCGACAAGATCAAGATCGAGGAATTCAAGCCGTCGTCGCGTCAGAACCCGTTCATCCGTTTCGAGTTCGAGAAGAAGCTGCACAACATCGTCGTGGTCGCGGACGAGATCACGAAGACCTACGAGCGCCGCATCTTCAACAAATTCACGATCAGCGTGCAGCCGGGCGAGCGTATCGCGATCATCGGCGAAAACGGCGCGGGCAAGACCACACTGCTGCGCTCGCTGCTGGGCAATGTCGCGGTCGATAACGGCTCGGTGAAGTGGGCCGAAAACGCGAGCATCGGCTATATGCCGCAGGACACGTACGAAGAGTTCCCGAGCGACGTCACGCTGATGGACTGGATCGACCAGTACCGCCAGGAAGGCGACGACGAGCAGTCCGTGCGCGGCACGCTCGGCCGCCTGCTGTTCAACGCCGACGACATCCGCAAGTCGGTCAAGGTACTGTCGGGCGGCGAGAAGGGCCGCATGATCTGGGGCAAGCTGATGCTCGGCCGCCACAACGTGCTGCTGATGGACGAGCCCACCAACCACATGGACATGGAATCGATCGAGTCGCTGCAGATCGCGCTGGAAAAGTTCGAAGGCACGCTGATCTTCGTTTCGCACGACCGCGAATTCGTGAACGGCCTCGCGAACCGCATTATCGAAGTGAAGACGGACGGCAAGATCAACGACTACAGCGGCAATTACGAAGACTTCCTGGCGAGCCAGGGTCTGCATTGAGTGTTGGCTGATTGCGGTAAATGAAACGGGCGACGCTAACCACGTCGCCCGTTTTTCATTATGTCGCGCAAACCAACGTCAATCGCTGTACTGCATGCCCTTCGGCACACCGTATTGCCCGTTGCGGTATCCGAGCGTGACGCTCACGCGCTTCGCGGGCTGATCCTTGCTTGCGCAATCGTCCTTGGTGGGCGTGTTGATCGTGTGCACCGACTTTTCCGTCACCTTGAGCGCCGCATAGCCGTCCTTGCCCGCCGGGCCGAGATCGAGCGTGCGCGTCGTGGCGTCGAAGCTGCCCGCGCAATTGCCGTCCCAGTCGCCCGTGGACTCGCTCATTACCAGACGGTCGAGTACGACGCGCAGGCTGCCGCCGTCGATCACGTACAGGCTCAACGCGGTCGCGTCGTAGGGGCTGACGCGCGACGACCCACCGTGCGACACGCGCACTCCGAATGCACGACTCGCGGGCGTGAGCTGGTAGCGCGCCGTGTCGAGCTCGAGCTTCTCGAAGCGCATCGCGTCGTACGTGATCGCCGCCGGCTGGAACCGATGCGCGACGATCGCGCCCGTCTTCGTGTCCGCGACGAGCACTTCGAGATCGTCGCTGCCCTGATCCTCGCTGTTGCCCTTTTGCGGCAGCGGCAGCGCCGCGATCGTGAGCGCCTCGTTCGCCGGCCAGACCTTGCAGGCCGCGTGTTCGGTGTCGAGCGTGCGGCCCGGATGCAGCTGCTGCGTCCATTGCGCGTAGTGGTCTTCGCAGCCCGCGTGCGCGAGCGCGGGAACGAGCAGGGCGGCGAGGCCAATGAGCGTGCGGTTCATGAACGCGAGAGCGAGTGGAGGAGCGCACGAGTATAAGCGCGCGACCGAAAGGCTTCGGCAAGGCGCCCCGCATTCGCAAATCCTTTTAATCGACGTGTTGATAAAAATCACGCAGTCTTAAACCCGCCGCGCCGCTGGGCAGTTGTCTTGAGAAAAGGCAAAAATTTCCGGCGATGGCAAGCGACCATTAGCGCTTTGTCATCGACTAAAGCCAGGCGGGTCACCATGTTTCCTACACACTCCTTCGCGCCACTCGAGATTCGCGGCCGTCAGCTGCTGCCCATCGTGCAAGGCGGCATGGGCGTTGGTATTTCGGCGCACCGGCTCGCGGGCAGCGTCGCGCGTGAGGGCGCGCTCGGCACCATCGCCAGCATCGACCTGCGTCATCATCACGCGGACCTCATGGAGATGTGCCGCGCCGATCCCTCGCACGACACGCTCGCCCGCGCGAACCTGATCGCGCTCGGCCGCGAGATCGCCGCGGCGCGCAAGGTCGCGGGCGGCAACGGCATGATCGCCGTGAACGTGATGAAGGCGGTGAACGCGCATGCCGACTACGTGCGCGCCGCCTGCGAGCACGGCGCCGACGCCATCGTCATGGGCGCGGGCCTGCCGCTCGATCTGCCCGACCTCACGGCGGGCGTGGATATCGCGCTCGTGCCCATACTCTCGGATGCGCGCGGCGTGGCGCTCGTGCTCAAGAAGTGGCTGAAGAAGGGCCGTTTGCCCGACGCCATCGTGATCGAGCATCCGGCGCACGCGGGCGGCCACCTGGGCGTGACCGACATCGCCGACATGGGCAACGAACGCTTCGAGTTCGCGAAGATCTTCGAAGAACTCGAAGGCGTCTACGCCTCGCTCGGCATCACGCGGCGCGACGTGCCGCTCGTGGTGGCGGGCGGCATCAACAGTCATGACGCGGTGCGCCAGTGGCTCGAAGCGGGCGCGAACGGCGTGCAGATCGGCACGCCGTTCGCGGTGACGGAAGAGGGCGACGCGCACCCCGACTTCAAGCGCGTGCTCGCCGGCGCGCAGCCGGAAGACATTGTCGAATTCGTGAGCGTTACCGGCTTGCCCGCGCGCGCCGTGAAAACGCCGTGGCTCGAGCGCTACTTGCGCAACGAGTCGCGCATCCGCCAGAAGATCGGCTCGCTCAAGCTCGCCTGCCCGACGAGCCTCGAATGTCTTTCCGCGTGCGGCCTGCGCGACGGCATCGAAAAGTTCGGGCACTTCTGCATCGACACGCGTCTGGCGGCAGCGTTGCGCGGCGACGTCGCCAATGGTCTCTTCTTCCGCGGCCGCGAAGCGTTGCCGTTCGGCAACGCCATACGCAGCGTGCGCGACCTGCTGGAACTGCTGCTCACCGGTGCTGCGCGACCGGCGGTCGCAGCGCGGGCGGCGTTCGCGCTCGCTTGATAAAACTCAATGCTGCGCCGCACCCCGTCTCTGACAATTTGCAGGTAGTCACAAAGCGTACAGAAGCGACCAACAGGAACGGGGAATTTCGATGCAAGTCATTACCAAAATCGCCGCTGCCGCGGCTCTTGCCATGGGCGCGGCCATGTTCGCGGCGCCGGCCAGCGCAGCCGGTTCGCCCGACTCGGGCATCTACGCGGGCGACTGGCTCGTGCGCCTGCGTGCCATCGACATCATGCCGGACGCGCGCTCGAGCGCCACGCTCAATACGCTCGGTACCAACGTGAACAACGCGCTCGTGCCCGAGCTGGACTTCACCTACATGGCGACGAACAACATTGGCGTGGAGCTGATTCTGGGCACGTCGCGCAACCAGGTCACCTCGAAGATCGGCGCGCTCGGCGGAGTTGGCGTGCTGCCCCCCACGCTGCTGCTGCAATACCACTTCAACAACGCGGGCAAAGTGCGGCCGTACGTGGGCGCGGGCCTGAACTACACGCTGTTCTACAACAACGGTCTGCACGCCGGCGGCGAGTCGGTGTCGATCAACAACCACAGCTTCGGTCCGGCGCTGCAGTTCGGTATCGACTTTCAGGTCACGAAGCGCGTGTTCGTGAACGCGGATATCAAGAAGATCTGGATGCACACCGACGCGTCGCTCGGGGGAACGCCGCTCGGTACGCTGCATATCGATCCGCTCGTGGTGGGTCTCGGCGTCGGCATGAAATTCTGAGCGCCGCTTGACCTCTTCTGAAACGCCGGCGCTGTCCGGCGTTTTTTATTGCCGGGAAGCGCTCAGGCGCCGTCTTTCTGGAACCGCATGGCCGTGCCTTCGCGCTGGATGCGGTCCCAGACGGCCTGTTTTTCCTCGTCGCTCAGAAACACCCAGTTGGACACTTCCATCGCGGTGCGGCCGCAGCCTTTGCAGATGTCGTCGAAGAGCGTCGAGCAAACGCCGATGCACGGGCTGTCGGGGAGTTCGTGAAGATTGGATGCCATCGGAAAGCCTTGGGGCGGGATGCCGGCATGCCGCGCGGCGAGCGGGCGGTAGCGGCGAAAGCAGGAACAAAAGCGCAGCGAAACCCCGCTATGTTAACTCAAACGCTGCCGATGCCCGCCGATACCCCTCGACACCCAGCGACCTACCGTTGACACCGCATCGACCCCGCATCGGCAACCCGCTGTCCCCACGGGCGCAGTCCATGCCCGAAAGAAAGCCGGCTGCAAGCTATGCGCAATAACTTGCCGCGTTCGCAAGGGCTGCGCCGATCGTGCCGCGCGGCGATGAAGCGGCCCGGGCCAGGAAAGCGGTCGAACCGATGCGCCGTTCCAACGGTTTTTTATGGACACGGGCCCGGAAACGGCTAAAATTGCGCGCGATTTACCGTCGACGCGCAACCCGCCGGAGTCGCGCGCGGCACGTGTTTCAGACGTGTTCCGTTTGCGCGACACAGCGGCGCGACACAGCGGCGTTTTTTTTGTCGGGTAGCGGGTTTGATGGTAGGTTCGGTAAATTCTGGGGGTCGCGCACGGGCGCGGCATCGAGCGCGGTATCAAGCGAGGCAGGCGTCCGGCTGGGGCCGGAAAGGATCGGAGAACGGAATGAAGAAAGGGGTGGTGGCGCAACTGGCCGTGGTCGCGCTGTGCGCGGCGCCGTGGCTGTCGTCGGTGGCGAAAGACACGCAGCTGAACGTGTACAACTGGTCCGATTACATCGCCAAAGACACGATTCCGAACTTCACGAAGCAAACCGGCATCAACGTCAAGTACGACAACTACGACAGCGACGACACGCTGCAGGCCAAGCTGCTCGCGGGCAATTCGGGCTACGACATCGTCGTGCCCACCAGCAACTACGCGGGCAAGCAGATCGCCGCCAATATCTTCGCGCCGCTCGACAAGTCGAAGATCCCTAATCTCAAGTATCTCGATCCGCAACTGATGGCGCTGGTCGCCGGCGCGGACCCGGGCAACAAGTACGCGGTGCCCTGGGCCTACGGCACCACGGGTCTTGCCTACAACGTCACCAAGGCGCAGCAGATCCTCGGCAAGAACGTGCCGCTGGATAACTGGGACATCCTTTTCAAGCCCGAGAACATCTCGAAGCTGAAGGCTTGCGGCGTTTCCGTGCTCGACGCGCCGGACCAGATGTTCGCGGCGGCGCTGCACTACATCGGCAAGGATCCGCTTTCGACGAATCCGGACGACTATCGCGCCGCGCTCGCGATGATGAAGAAGATCCGCCCGTACATCACGCAGTTCAACTCGTCGGGCTATATCAACGACATGGTTGGCGGCGACGTCTGCTTCGCGTACGGCTGGTCGGGCGACGTCGTGATCGCCAAGCATCGCGCGATCGAGGCGAAGAAGCCGTACAAGATCGAGTACTACATCCCGAAGGGCGGCGCGCCGATCTGGTTCGACGTGATGGTGATTCCGAAGGACGCGCAGCACAAGGACGCGGCCGAACAGTGGATCAACTACATCGAAACGCCGCAGGTCCACGCCGCGATCACCAACGCCGTGTACTACCCGAGCGCGAACGCCGAAGCACGCAAGTACGTGGACAAGGACATCGCCAACGATCCGGCCGTGTATCCGTCGCCGGAAGTGCTCAAGACGCTGTTCCTGCTCAAGCCGCTGCCGCCGGAAATCCAGCGCTTGCAAACGCGTCTGTGGACCGAGTTCAAGTCGGGCCGCTGATGTGACCCACGAGGCGAGGCGCGGCCGGCAAGGCGCGGGCGCGCCGCCTGAGCGTTTTACCCGAGCCCTCGGCATGCCGCCGGGGGCTTTGTTCGTCAACACCCGACCAGCAACAAGGCAGGGCAGAGAGAATCATGAGTGACCAGTCGAGCGTGCCGGCAGCAGCCGGTGCGTCGCCTTCGGGCTTCGCCGCGGCCAGTAGCGCCGATTCCGCCGCGGACAACTTCGTGCAGGTTGTCGACGTCGTCAAGAAGTTTGGCGAGACGACGGCCGTCAAGGGCGTCAATCTTTCGGTAAAAAAGGGCGAGCTGTTCGCGCTGCTCGGCAGTTCGGGCTGCGGCAAGTCCACCTTGCTGCGCATGCTCGCGGGCCTCGAAACCGTCACGTCGGGCAAGATCCTGATCGACGGTGAGGACCTCGCCGCGCTGCCGCCGTATCGCCGTCCGGTCAACATGATGTTCCAGTCGTATGCGCTCTTTCCGCACATGACGGTCGAGTCGAACGTCGGTTTCGGGCTGCGTCAGGAAGGCGTGAAGAAAGCCGAGTTGCAGGAGCGCGTGGCCAATGCGCTCGAACTCGTGCAGATGTCGCGGTTCGCGAAGCGCAAGCCGCATCAGCTTTCGGGCGGTCAGCAGCAGCGCGTGGCGCTCGCGCGCTCGCTCGTGAAGCGCCCGAAGCTGCTGTTGCTCGACGAGCCGATGTCGGCGCTCGACAAGCAGATTCGCCAGCGCACACAGATCGAACTCGTCAACATCCTCGATAAAGTGGGCGTTACCTGCATCATGGTCACGCACGATCAGGAAGAGGCGATGACGATGGCGGGGCGCCTCGCCGTGATGAGCGAAGGCCAGATCGTGCAGCTCGGCACGCCCAACGAAGTCTACGAATATCCGAACAGCCGTTTTTCGGCGGAATTCATCGGCTCGACGAACCTGTTCGACGGCAACGTGGTGGAAGACGAGCCCGATCACGTGTTCGTGGAGTCGCCGGATCTGCCCGTGCGCCTCTACGTGAACCACGGCATCACCGGGCCGCTCGGCATGCCCGTGACGATCTCGGTGCGCCCCGAGCGCATCGCGCTCACGCGCAAGCCGCCCGAAGGCACCTTCAACTGGGGCCGCGGCATCGTCAAGAACATCGCTTACATGGGCGGCTATTCGCTCTATCACGTGAAGCTCGACTCGGGCAAAACCGTGGTCGCGAACATGTCGAGCCTCGCGCTCTCCGAGATCGACTCGCCCACCTGGGAAGACGAGGTCTACGTGCGCTGGAGCGCCTCGGCCGGGGTGGTGCTGACGTCATGACCGGCACGCTCAGGAATCTCCTGCACTGGCCGGTCAAGCGCTTCAATCTGACCGGCCGCACGGCGGTGGTGGCGGGGCCGTTCTTCTGGCTGCTGCTGTTCTTCCTCGTGCCGTTCATCCTGGTGGTGAAGATCAGCTTCGCCGACCAGCAGCTCGGCATTCCGCCGTACACGGAACTCACCTCGTTCGCCGATGGCGTCCTGCACGTCGCGCTCGATTTTTCGCACTACGCGTTTCTGTTCCAGGACAGCCTGTACTTCGCGACCTACGTGAATTCGGTGGTCGTGGCGGGCATCTCGACGCTGCTGTGCCTGCTCATCGGTTACCCGATGGCGTATTACATCGCGCGCTCGAATCCGGCCTCGCGCAACATCCTCATGATGGCCGTGATGCTGCCGTTCTGGACCTCGTTCCTGATTCGCGTGTATGCGTGGATCGGCATTCTCAAGAACAACGGACTCCTGAACAACTTCCTGATGTCGATCGGCATCATCCATTCGCCGCTGGAGCTGTATCACACGAATACGGCGGTTTATATCGGCATGGTGTATTCGTATTTGCCGTTCCTCGTGATGCCGCTCTACGCGCATCTCGTGAAGATGGACCTCACGCTGCTCGAAGCCGCCTACGATCTGGGCGCGAAACCGTGGCGCGCGTTCCTCGAGATCACGCTGCCGCTCTCGAAGAACGGCATCATCGCGGGCTGCCTGCTGGTGTTCATTCCGGCGGTGGGCGAGTACGTGATTCCCGAGCTGCTCGGCGGCGCGAATACGCTGATGATCGGCCGCGTCATGTGGAACGAGTTCTTCGACAATGCCGACTGGCCGATGGCCTCCGCCGTGACCTGCGCGATGGTGTTGCTGCTGCTCGTGCCGATGGCGCTGTTCCAGCACTTCCAGGCGAAGGAACTGGAGGAGCGCGGCAAATGAAACCGAATCCCGTATTGCGCTGGATCGCGCTCGGCCTCGGCTTCGCGTTCCTCTATATCCCCATCGTCAGCCTGATCGTCTATTCGTTCAACGAGTCGCAGCTCGTCACGGTGTGGACGCGCTTTTCCACGCGCTGGTACGCCGCGCTGCTGCAGGACGACGAACTCATCGCCGCCGCGTGGCTTTCGCTGCGCGTCGCGCTGATGACGGCGTTCGCCTCCGTCATCATCGGCACGTGGGCGGGCTTCGTGCTCGCGCGCATGGGCAATTTCCGCGGCTTCACGCTCTACACGGGCATGATCAACGCGCCGCTCGTGATTCCCGAAGTGATCCAGGGCATTTCGCTCCTGCTGCTGTTCGTGGAAATGGGCAAGCTGCTCGGCTGGCCCGCGGGGCGCGGTGTTTTCACGATCTGGATCGGCCACGTCATGCTCTGCATCTCGTACGTCGCCATCATCGTGCAGTCGCGCGTGCGCGAACTGAACCCGTCGCTCGAAGAGGCCGCGCTCGATCTCGGCGCGACGCCGTTCAAGGTGTTCTTCCAGATCACGCTGCCGCTCATCTCGCAGGCGCTCGCGGCCGGCTGGCTGCTGTCGTTCACGCTGTCGATCGACGACCTCGTGCTCTCGGCGTTTCTCTCGGGGCCCGGCTCGACCACGCTGCCGCTCGTGGTGTTCTCGCGCGTGCGTCTCGGCCTGAATCCGGAGATGAACGCGCTCGCCACGCTCTTTATCGCCGTGGTGACGGTGGGCGTGATCGTCGGCAATTACTTCATGCAGCGCGCCGAGCGCAAACGCATGCAGATGGCGGTCTGAGCCCTCGGACGCCAGCCTTGGCCGGATACGGCGCGCGGACCGCAACGGTTCGCGCGCCGTTTTTGCATCCGGGGCCGCTTTCGCGCCGCCAGGGCGCCGCACGTTATGATCGGGGCTCAGGGACGCTGTCAGAGCGGCGTGACACAGCCGCGGAATTCACATGATCGAAGCATTTTTGGGCCAGGCCACGCCAGCCGTGCTCTGGCAGCAACTGATCCAGCTCTGGGAGCTGATCGTGATGGTGTGCCGTTTCCTCTGGGGACTGCTGATGCTCCTCGGCGGCGGCTCGTAGCAGCACGTGACGAGGGCGAACGATGATCGACGATTCCACCCGGCGCTTCACCAACCGGGTCGCAGACTACGTGAAATTCCGTCCCGCCTATCCGCGTGAAGTGGCGACCTTCGCGCAGGTGGAACTGGGCGTCGCGCCGGGCGCGGCGGTGGCCGATATCGGCGCGGGCACGGGGCTTTCCACGAAGCTCTTTCTCGATGCCGGTCATCCGGTCACGGCCGTCGAGCCGAACGCCGCCATGCGCGAAGCCGCCGATGCGTTTCTCGCCGCTTACGCGCAGGACGGGCGTTATCGCAGCGTTGCGGGCACGGCCGAAGCCACGACGCTCGCCGAGTCCAGCGTGGACCTCGTGAGCGCCGCGCAGGCGTTTCACTGGTTCCGCAAGGACGAGACGCGGCGCGAGTTCGCGCGCATCCTCAAGCCGCGCGGCAAGATCGTGCTGTTCTGGAACAGCCGTCTGCTCGAGGGCTCCGCGTTTCTGGAGGGCTACGAAGCGCTGCTGCAGCGGTTTTGCGCCGATTACGCCCAGGTTGCCGAAACCTATCCCGACGCCGCGGCAATGGCGCACTGGTTCGGCGAAGGCTTCGAGCACCAGACGGTGTTTCCGAACGCGCAGTTACTCGATTTCGACGGCCTGAGCGGGCGGCTGATGTCGTCGTCGTATGCGCCGCAACCCGGCGACGCGCGCCACGCACCCATGCTCGCCGCGCTGCGCGAACTGTTCGATACGACCCAGCAGGACGGCCGCGTGAACTTCGCCTATGAAACGCGCGTGTATGCGGGGCGGCCGGTGCGCGCCGGAACGTAGCCGCGTGCGAGTGCGCGGCCTTATCGCGTGAACGTGTAGTCGCTGCGCCGCACGCGTCGCGTGAGACGGCGAAACGCGAACGTGAAACCGGGCCACAGGGCCGTGTTCTTGCCGGCCTGCGTGAGGTAATAGCTGCGGCAGCCCGACTGCCACACGGTGCGCGCGAAGCGCGTTTGCAGGCGCGCGTTCCACTCGCGTTGCGTGTCCGGGCGCACCTGCATCGTGCGCGCGCCTTCGCGTTGCAGCGTGCGAATGCAGTCGGCGATATAGCGAATGTGCGACTCGATCATGAAGACCATCGAGTTGTGCCCGAGCGCCGTATTCGGTCCGATCACGAAGAAGAGGTTGGGGAAGCCCGCGACGCTCGCGCCGAGATAGGCCTCGGGGCCGTCGCGGCGCCACGTTGCGCCGAGATCGCGCCCGCCCGTGCCCGTGACTTCGAACGGCGCGTCCACGTCGTTGACCTCGAAGCCCGTGCCGCAAATGATCGCGTCGAAGGCGCGATGCACCCCGTCGGCCGTGACGATGCCGTCGGCGACGATCTCGCGTATCGGGCCCGTCACCAGCGCGACGTTCGGCTTCGCGAGTGCCGGGTAGTAGTCGCTCGACAGCAGCACGCGCTTGCAGCCCAGCGCGTAGCCGGGCGTGAGCCGCGCGCGCAGCGCGGCGTCCTTCACCTTGTGCGCGAGATAACTGCGCGCGAATTTCGTCGGCGCTTTCAGGAGGCGCGGTTCGACCGCGAAGCCGAGCACGCGCGATTCCAGTTGCCAGTAAATCGCGGCGCGCGCGGCCCGCTGCGCGAACGGCAAATGTCGATACAGCCAGCGGGCGCGCTCGCCGATCGCGTGGTCGCGGCGCGGCATGATCCACGGCGGCGTGCGTTGAAACACGGCGAGTTGCGACACCCGTGGCTGGATTTGCGGCACGAACTGGATCGCGCTCGCGCCGGTGCCGATCACGGCCACGCGCTTGCCGTCGAGCGCGTAACCGTGGTTCCAGCGCGCCGAATGAAAGCGCTCGCCTTCGAAGCGATCGAGGCCCGGAATGGACGGCCACGCCGGACGCGACAGCGGTCCGTTCGCGGCGATCACGATGTCGGCTTCGAGGGTAGCGAGCGCGCCGTCGCGTTCGATTTCGACTTGCCAGACGCAGCATGCTTCGTCGAAACGCGCCGCGCGCACGCGCGAACGAAACGCGATAAAGCGCTCGACGTCGTATTTGCGCGCGCAATGGCGCAAGTAGTCGAGAATCTCGCGTTGCGGCGCGTAGGTGCGCGTCCAGCCCGGATTCGGCTCGAACGAAAACGAATAGAGGTGCGAAGGAATATCGCAGGCCGCGCCGGGATAGGCGTTATCGCGCCAGGTGCCGCCGAGGCTCGCGGCGGCTTCGTAGAGCGTGAACGACTCGATGCCCATGCGGCGCAGCGCGATGGCCATGCCGATGCCCGAAAAGCCGCTGCCGATAATGGCGATGCGTGGAGTGGCCATGAGGGCGTCCGTCGTGTTTCGGATGTTGCCGGCCGGGGTGGCCGGCCGATGTTTTCAGCGCCAGGTCGAGCGCCGATGCAAAACGGGCTCCCAGCGGGAGCCCGTCGTGTTGGCGGTAACGCGGCGTGCCGTGCTTACGAGTTGCTCCAGTCGTCGGAACTGTCGTTGCTGCCGAGATCCATGCCGCCGCCCGAGTTGTCGTCCCAGCCCGTGCCCTGGCCGAGATCGATACCGTTGCCGCCGTCGTCGCGCGGAAGCCGGCGGCCTTCGTCGTCGACATAAACATCGCGCTCGATCACGCGGTCGCGGCCCGAGTTCAGCGCCTCGCCGAGCAGCACGCCCGTGAGCAGGCCGCCCATGCCACCCATCATGCCGCCACCGCCTTGCTGAACGATGACTTGCGGCGGTTGCTGCGGCTGCTGCACCGGCGGATATTGCGGCTGACGCCCGAACGCGGCGTCGGCTTCACGCGCGTAGCTGGAATTGCTGCCGTAGTCCAGGCCGGGGGCCGGTTGCGCGTTCGGGTCGGGACGGCCTTCGGCGCGCGCCTTGAGGCTCGCGAACTGGCGTTCGAGATCCTCGATCTCGTAGGGCGGCCGCGGGTTCGTGCTGTTCGACAGCGTTTCGACCATCGTGCGCAACTGCGCTTCGAGGCCTTCCACTTCTTTTTGGAGCGCTTCGTGACCAGGCGCCGTGGAAAGCCGCACGTCGAGCTTGAGCGAGCGCACGCCGTTGAGCAGTTCCGTGGCGCGTTTCAGCTGATCGCGACGATCGTCGCCGGCCTTGGCGTCTTCCGTCGATTTCGCGCGGCGCAGCGTCCAGCGCAGCACGAGCGCGACGCCGATCACGACGATGGCGAGACCGATCCACAAGCCCATGCCCGGGCCATGGCGCTGCGGCGCGACGGGCGCCGCCATGGCGGCCGTTTGCTGCTGCGCGAACGGATTGCCCGTGCGGCTCGGGGTGGTGGTGTTCACGCGCGCGGCGTCGGCGCGCAGTTTCGCTTCGACCTGCGCGAAGCGCTGCGGCTGCGTGAAGCGCACTTGCGGGTCGAGGGCCTTGGCCTTTTCGACATGCGTGACGGCGTCGGCATAACGGCCTTCGCGATTGAGCACCTGCGCGTAGAGATAGTGCGCGCGAGCGCTGTCGGGATGCGCCTGCAGGACTTCGGTCAGTTCGGAGTCGGCGCGTTGCCAGTCGCTTTGCGACATCGCGGCGTCGATCTGCTGCAGGCTCGGCACGGCGAACGCCACGCCGCTCGCTGCGGTGAGCGAAACGGCAAGCGCGACGCCGGCGGCGGCGAGAAACTTTTTCATGTTGCAGGCCGGGCGGATTGACGCCCGTCTCCATGGCATTCGATACGGGGATGCGGCGTGCATGATCGCAAGCACGGCGCATGCCGCGCCGCATCCGGCACTCCGGCGTTACTGCGCCGGCGTGTTCAACTGCTTCTTGAGCGCTTCGAGGCGCTCGTCCACGGACGGACCCTTGTTGAGCGCCGCGAGCTTGTCGTCGAGCGCCTTGCCGCTCGAGGTATCGGCGGAATTCAGGCGCGCGTCGGAGCGGGCGTTCGACAGGTTGACCTTGTCTTCGAGCTTGTCGAAATCGGCCGACAGATTCTTGCCGCCGATACCGCCGAGCGCCGTGGCCGCCACGTCCTTCGCCTGGGCGATCTGCTGCTTCGCCTGCAGGATGTTCGAACGCGCGTTGAGGTCGTTGCGGCGCGCGCGCATGTCGTCGATCTGCTGCTTGAGCTGGTCGACCGACGGTTCGAGCTTCGCGAGTTCGGCCGCGAGCGCGTCGCGCTCGGCTTCGGCCGTTTGCTGCGCGCCGAGCGCTTCGCGGGCGAGGGCTTCGTCGCCCGATTGCAGCGCGCGCTTCGCGCCGTCTTCGTACTTCTTCGCCTTGTCGGCGGCCACGTCACGCTTGCTTTGCTGCGTGGCGACCTGTGCCTGGATTTCGACGAGCGAGTTCTCGGCGCGGCCGATGCTGTCGTCGAGCTCGCGCACGATCTGGCGCGCGTCGCGCGACGGGTCCTGGACCGAGTCGGCGGCGTCGTTGAGCAGGCCCTTGACCGTGCGGGAGATGGAGTCGAAAAGCGACATGGATTCCTCCGGTGAATTGAGATCGGCTCCTGTGAGCCGAGGTGCGTGCATGCGACGTTCGCTTCACGGCGACGCGTGCCGGAGAGGGCGTTCGGTCTCGAACGATTCCCAGCTTACGCCGCTTTGCGCTCGTCGCGCATGCAGCGCGCAAATCGGGGCGAGTGCCGCGATTGCAAGAGCCAGAAGGCCAGGCAAGCGCGGATTTTCGCATTCGTGCGTTTCTCGCAATGACGCTGGCTGTGCGGGTCGAAACCGCCTCAGACACGGCTGTCATCGCTCGCGGATATTACACCACGGGCCGTCTTAAAAGGGACTTAAAGGGATGCCGCTCAGCGGCCGCACGCAAGCCGCGCTGAAGGGCGCTGACGCCGATTCGTCGTGGCCTTGCGCACTTTCTCGCAGCGCTCCGCGCGTACGCTCGCGCGGCTAGTTTGCACGATGCCTGTGACGGTTGTCGGGTCACCTTCGATTGCGACAGCGCGTGCCGCGTCAGGCGAATTTGCCGCCTTCGGGTGCCGTGTCGTCGAGGCGCGCGTCGTCGCCGCGCGCCTCGAGCATTTCGCGGCGGCGGTTCAGAAAACCGCCAGTGCGCAACTGCTGCTGCGGCACAGGATTCGATGGGGATGGCTCGGACCGGTCGACGGCGAAGGGCACGTCTGGCAATGCGGGCCGCAACGCGTTTTGCGCATTCGCTTCGACATTCGCTTCCGCTTCGGCCTCGGCGTTCAAACGTCCGACCGCCTGGGCGATCTCGCGCGCGGCGTCGTGTGCGCGAGCTTCGTCGACGATAAGTTCGGCGGAGGCTCCGACCTCCGAAGCCGGCGCCGGGTTCGGCGCGGTATCGTCAAGCTCGGGGATCGCCGCCGCGGGCCGCGCCAAACGTCCCGCGCGCAGCGGCTTCGACGCCTTCGCGAGCACTTGCGCGAGCGCGTCGGGCTGACGCGGCGCGTTGAGCCGATCGACGATGCTTGCCGCCTTGACCTGATCGCTCGTCGCGCTGAATGCGATCACGGCGCGCCGCATCAGTTCGCTGAGACTGATGCCGAGTTCCTCGGCGGTGGCGGAAATGGCGCGTTTCTGTGCGGGCGTGACGAAGACGACGATGCGTTCGCTGGGCTTGTTCATGATCGGCGCGCCGACAAGCGGCTTTCATACTGCGAGTAGGTCGGGCCTGTCTGCGTCGACAAAAGAAAAATGAAAGCTTTCTCGCAATTTTTCCCGATTTGTCTGACAGGGGCGGCAGCAGATCTTTCATCATAAAGCCGGTACGGGGATGCGCAACCGAAAGCTGAGGTTCGATGCGGCGTTTCCACGCAACGATCTGCCAAAATCGATTCTGCGCGCGATACATGACCGTTTGCATGCCGCTCGCTACGAAACTTTCCGCGCATAAAGTTCCCGTTCACGCAAGGCTATGCCGCGAATCGCTAAAAAAACGGGCGCGATGGCGTGTAACGGAAACTCTTACAAAAAAAGCGCGACCCCAAGACCCTGAATTCTTTAGAATGCGCTGTTACATTTCGCGATGTTGCCCGCAGCAAGGCGATACCGCGAATGGGCGCGCCGTCTGGCGTGCCGCGTGACCGGACGGGGGCGTTGCCGGTCGCGCCGCGTCGTCGGCCAGGCCGGCGGCGCCGTGCCGTACTGGCGCCATGACGCCATGATCGAGATCCATGCGCGCGACCATCGCGCAGACGGCGTGCGAAGACGCGCCAATCATTCCAGTCATGCCTATCATCAAACGACCGCCTTCACCGCAGTACCCGAACGACGATCGGGAACCTTCCTTCAACACCGGACGCCAGCCGCCGCGCCGCAACGAACCGCCATCGGGCGGGAACGGCGGCGGAGGTAGCCCGGGCGGCGCCGGCGCTTCCGGCAACGGCCGCGGTCCGCGCCGGCGCTCGCTCGGCGCCTCGATCGCGCTGTGGTTCGTCGGCATCATCGCGGCGTGCGGCGTGGTGGGTGCGCTCGTCGTAGGCTACGCGCTCGTCGTCATGGGACCGCAGCTGCCGTCGCTCGACGCGCTCACGAACTATCAGCCGAAGGTGCCGCTGCGCATCTATACGGCCGATCACGTGCTGATCGGCGAGTTCGGCGAAGAGCGCCGTCAACTCGTGCGCTTCCAGGACATCCCCGACGTGCAGAAGAAAGCGGTGCTCGCGATCGAGGACTATCGCTTCTACGAACACGGCGGCGTGGACTTCGTCGGCATCCTGCGCGCGGGCGTCACCGACCTGATGCACGGCGGCGCCTCGCAGGGCGCGAGCACGATCACCATGCAGGTCGCGCGCAACTTCTTCCTCTCGAGCGAGAAGACCTACACGCGCAAGATCTACGAGATGCTGCTCGCGTACAAGATCGAGCGCGCGCTCACCAAGGACCAGATTCTCGAGCTGTACATGAACCAGATTTATCTGGGGCAGCGCGCGTACGGCTTCTCGGCGGCGGCGCGCGTGTACTTCGGCAAGGACCTCAAGGACATCACGCTGGCGCAGGCCGCGATGCTCGCGGGCTTGCCGAAGGCACCTTCGGCGTATAACCCGATCGTCAATCCGCACCGCGCGAAGATCCGCCAGGAGTACATCCTCAAGCGCATGCTCGATCTCGGTTACATCAACCAGGCGCAGTACGACGAAGCGATGAAGGAACCCATCGTGACGAAGACCGCCGGCACCGAGTACAACGTGCACGCGGAATATGTCGCGGAAATGGTGCGTCAGATGATGTACGCGCAGTACAAGGACGAAACCTACACGCGCGGTCTCACGGTCACGACGACGATCGATTCCGGCGATCAGGACGCGGCGTACGCCGCCGTGCGCAAGGGCGTAATGGACTACGAGCGCCGTCACGGCTATCGCGGCCCGGAAGGCTTCGTGCAACTGCCGGCAGCCGGCGACGACCGCGATCAGGCCATCGACGACGCGCTCACCGATCACCCCGACAACGGCGACATCGTCTCGGCCGTGGTGACCGACGCGGGCCCGAAGGCGGTGACCGCGCAACTGCTCGACGGCACCAGCATCAAGGTGACGGGCGAGGGCCTGCGCTTCGTCGCGGCCGGGCTGTCGTCGCGCGCCTCGCAGGCGCTGCGCATTCGCCCGGGTTCGATCGTGCGCCTGATGGCCGACGCCAAGGGCAACTGGCAGATCACGCAACTGCCGCAGGTGGAAGGCGCGCTGATCTCGCTCACGCCGCAGGACGGCGCGATTCGCGCGCTGATCGGCGGCTTCGACTTCAACAAGAACAAGTTCAACCACGTGACGCAAGCCTGGCGCCAGCCGGGTTCGAGCTTCAAGCCGTTCATCTATTCGGCCTCGCTCGAAAAGGGCCTGGGACCGGCGACCATCATCAACGACGCGCCGCTGTACTTCCCGCCCAGCACGCCCGGCGGCGATGCGTGGGAACCGAAGGACGACGACCAGCCCGATGGTCCGATGCCCATGCGTCTCGCGTTGCAGAAGTCGAAGAACCTCGTGTCGATCCGCATCCTCTCGTACATCGGCACGAAGTACGCGCAGGACTACGTCACGCAGCGGTTCGGTTTCGATGCCGACAAAACGCCGCCGTATCTGCCGATGGCGCTCGGCGCGGGCCTCGTCACGCCGTTGCAGTCGGCGGGCGCGTACAGCGTGTTCGCCAACGGCGGCTATCGCATCAACCCGTATCTCATCGCCGAAGTCGACGATGCGCACGGTCAGCCGATCCTGCGCGCGACGCCGCTCGTGGCGGGTCGCAACGCGCCGCAGACGCTCTCGCCGCGCAACGCGTATGTGATGAACAGCCTGCTGCATTCGGTGGCGACGGCGGGGACGGGCGCGGGCACCAATGTCCTGCATCGCAACGACCTGCAAGGCAAGACGGGTACGACCAACGACGCGCACGACGGCTGGTTCGCCGGTTATCAGCGTTCGCTCGTGGCGGTGGCGTGGATGGGTTACGACCAGCCGAAGAGTCTCGGTAGCCGCGAATTCGGCGCGCAGCTCGCGCTGCCGATCTGGGTCGAGTACATGCAGCGCGCGCTGCGCGGCGTGCCGCAGGAAGAGCCGGCCATGCCCGAGGGTCTCACCACGCTCAACGGTGAGCTGTACTTCTCCGACATGACGCCGGGCAACGGTTTTGTTTCGGCGATCGGTCTGGATTCCGCGAATCCCGCGGGCGCGGCCAGCGACGCGAGCGGCGCGACGGGCTCGATGGGGCCGGGCGGCATGACGCCGCCGAGCGTGACGAACTCGGAGAAGCAGCAGATCATGGATCTGTTCGAATCCAACAAGCCTTGAGGGTTTTGGTTTAGCAAGGCGGCGAGGAAAACAGCACGGCGCGTCGGCAACGGCGCGCCGTGTTTTTTATTGCGCGGGGAAAGTTGTTGTGCGGCAAGGCGTTGGTGAGGATGTCCAGGGGTTTTGCACAGGGCTGTGAACAAAAACTGTGGACAAGTTTTGCGCGCAGAATCTGTGATCCGTCAACAAATGGCACACGAACATCGGTGCCTGTTCACGGCAACGGCAACGGCAACGGCATCGCACCGGCTTGTCGCGCGAGCGGCTTCCCGTTTCGATAGCTCACGCAGTTCACGCGGCCGAAGGGGCGGGACTCAGCATGATGACGACACTCGCTCCATCGTTCGAGTCGATCATCGACGCTATGCATTCTTTCGTGTCGATGTCGAATACGCCGTCCTTGAGATGGATCGTCACGGTCGCGCCGGTGTGAAACGTCAGGTTGGTGACGGAGCTTTGGGCGGTTTGCTTGCGGGTTGCGCGTGAAAGTGCCAAGGCATCCACGAAGATCGCGCCAACCGGCTTTTGAGCCGGGCGATCTTGCTCCGCACCTGTGGCGTTGGGCCGTTCGTTGTTGATGGCTTGCTTACGGGTGTTCATTCGTCAGGCTCCTTGCGCCCGGACAATCCGGCGCTGTTGTGAGACATCCTGAACCCGTATGAGGCACGGTGATATCGAAAAGCTTCGAATGCCGTTTCGCCGAATCATCCGCCGTCTTCAAGCGACGTGGATTTCCCCGATGCGCTGCCATAAAAGCCATACGAAACAAGGCCGAACGCCGTGTGTTCCACGCTTATCCCCAGGCTTGTGAACAAAAACTGTGGACAACCCGCACGCCGACGTTGTCCACAGTTTCTGTTGATGCCCCTGTTCATAACCCTGGGATACCGAACTTAACTCCCTGATCCCAAAGCCATTGCGCGCCCGTATCACGCGTGCGTCACGAATGGGGCAAGCGCACAGCACACCGAAGCAATCGGCCGGCTCAAAACACGTCGTCGTATCGCAGTCCGAACGTTCTCGCCTTCGAGCCGCGCGTGTAGGTCACCGCCCAGTGCGCGAGCCACGCGCCCGTCAACGCGCCCAGTGCGTCGGCGAACAGATCCTTGTACGAGAAGCCGTCGGTGCGGCAGGTGCCGTCGAAGGTTTCCTTCAGGAGCCCCGGCACCGTGCCGATCAGCGTGCCGTAGACCACGGGATGATCCGTGTCGCGCGCGAGCCAGCCGCCGATCGCGCCGAAGGGCGCGGAAACCGCGAAGTGTTCAAGCTTGTCGGTGCCCGTCCAGCTGTCGCCGTTCTGAATGCGAAAGCCGCCACGTGAGCCCGCGCAGTCGAGGCTCGCGTGCGCGCCGGCACTCGCAAGACAGAGCAGGGCGACACACGCAGCCCGTTTCACGCAATTGACGTGATATCCCATGATCGTCATCTCTCAGGTAGTTAGCCTCGCGCGTTTGCGACTGATGCCGTCTCGTGCGCGCCGACCTCTCGGCCCGGGTTCCCATCAAAATTACGCAGGACTCCGCATTAAATTGATTGGTCGAACTCAGTTATTGCCGATTTAGGCCGGAGTCTATCAGCTTAGTCCTAAAAAATGGGGTCAGAAAATCCTGTCAGAGTTGCAGGATTCCGCACGGAGAACGGCGACGCGCACGCTTTATGGCGCGGTGGAGAGCGCTTCTACGATGGCGTCTTCGAGACGGTCGTTGCCCCAGAACATTTCCTTGCCGACGAAGAACGTCGGTGCGCCGAAAATGCCGAGCGCGCGTGCGCGTTGCGTGCGCTCACGCAGGCGTTGGCGGTTGTCCTCGGCGAGCGCGAGGGCGAGGACCGGTGCCGCTTCCACGCCGCGCGCCTCGAGCATGGCGCTGATCGCCTCGGGCGAATCCACTTCGCGATCTTCGCCGAAATTGCGCAGCATCACCGCGCGGCACCACGTGGGCAGCCACGGTTCGTCGGCGGCGAGCACGGCCACGCGCGTCGCGAGGAGCGCGCGGCGCGGAAACTCCGAGGGCGGCGCCCACGGCAGCGCGTATTTGCGGCATTGGCGCTCCATGTCGCGCATCACGTACACGCCTTTTTCCTTCTGCGCGACGAAGGGCGGCGCCTCCCAGCCGAGCGCGTCGAAAATCGGGCCGAGCAGGAACGGGCGCCAGCGCACCGTCACGCCCGCGCGCGTGGCGAGTTCGTCGATGCGCATGGCGCTCAGGTAGCTGTAATGGCTCGCGAGGTCGAACCAGAAGTCGAGGGAGGGCGCGGTCATGGCGACGACTCCTTGGGCACGCGCGGCGCCGGAGCGCGCCGTCGCGATTCGTCTATGGTACTCGCTTGCGGACGCGCTTAACGCGCCGCCGCCGGGGCTGCCGCGGCGGGCGTCTCCTCCGAAGCGGCTTTCGCGCCGCGATTGCCCACCGTTGCCGGATTCACCGGCGGGTTGCCCATCGCCTGGAAGAGCGCCGCCGTGTCCGTGAGCCGCGTGCCGCGATAGCGCACTTCGTCGAGCCGCGCATTGCGCCATTGCTGCTCGCTTTGCCGCACCGCATAGAGCGGCACCGCGCCGAGGCGGTAGCGCGCCTGGGTGTCGTCGTACACGCCTTGCGCGGTGCCCGCCGAGGTGCTGGCCGCGTCGAGCGCCTGCGCGTCGTGGTCGAGCGCCGCGAGCCGGTCCGCGACGTCCTGGAACGCCGTGAGCACGGTCTGCCTGTAGGTGTCGTTGGCGGCTTCGTACGATTGCAGCGCCGCGCGCCGCTGCGCGACGAGCGCGCCGCCGTGGAAGATCGGCTGCGTGAGCGACGCGCCGATCGCCCACAGCGCGCCCGCGCCCGAGGTGGCGATCGGCCAGTTGAAGCCGCCCTGGCCGAGTGCCGCCGAGAGCGTGATGCTCGGATACATCTGTGCGGTCGCCGCGCCCACTTCGGCCGCGGCGGCCACGAGCGTGGCCTCGGCGGCGGCGATGTCGGGGCGCGTGCGCAGCAGGTCGGACGGCACCACCACGGGCACCTGCGCCGGCAGCGTGAGGCTCGCGAGATCGAGGTCGGGCGGCGCCTGGTCGGGCGTGCGGCCGAGCAGCACGGCGAGCGCATGACGCATGGCGGTCCATTGCTGCTGCAAACCCGGCAGGCTCACCGAAAGCGCCGCGGCGCTCTGCTGGGCGCTCAGCACGTCGGTGCGCGACACCGCGCCGAGCGCATAGCGCTGCTGCACGTCGCTGGCCTGCGCGTTGGCGAGCGCGATGAGTTGTTCCGTCGTGTCGATCTGCGCATGCAGCGTAGCCGCACCGATCGCGCTCGTCACGATGTTCGCCGCGAGCGCGCGCTGTGCCGCCTCGTACTGGAACGCCTGCACGTTCACGCGCGAGGCGAGCGCGGCGTTGTTCAGGCGCGTCGCGCCGAACACGTCGAAGGTATAGCGCACGTCGATCAAGCCCGCGAACAGCGCGTATTGCAGCTTGTCGATGCCGAGTTGCGGCACGCCCGGCGCGCGCTGGCGTTGCGCCGTGCCGAGCGCATCCACCGTGGGCAGCAACGAACTGCCGATCTGGCCGCGCAGCTGCTCGCGCGCGCCTTGCAGACCGTGGTCGGCGGCGGCGAGGTTGGGGCTGTTCGCGAGGCCTTCGTTCACGAGCGCGTCGAGTGCGTCCGAGCGATAGAGCGTCCACCACTGCGGCACCGGGTGCGCGCCCGTCACGAACTGCTGCGCGACGCCCCCGGCCGCGACGGTCTGCGCGGGCTGGGGCTGCGCGCCGTAATGGTCGGGCTGCGGCATGGCGGGCGGTTCGCCCGTCGGGCCCAGCGCGCAACCCGCGAGCGCGAGCGCCATCGCAGTCAATATGGGCTTGAGCGTGTTCATGAGGCGTGTCCTCGCGCCGCGCCGGCTTCGCCCGCGTCGTTCGCATCGGTCTCGCTGCTGCGCACGCGGAACGCGGCGGCGTAGAGCGCGGGCAGGAAGAACAGCGTGAGCACGGTCGCGATGGTGATGCCGCCCATCAGCGCCGTCGCCATCGGCCCGAAAAAGTTCGAGCGCAACAGCGGAATGAGCGCGAGCACGGCGGCGGCGGCCGTCAGCATGATCGGGCGGAAGCGTCGCACGGTCGCGCCCACGATGGCGTCGAAGCGCTTGTGTCCCGCGCGGATGTCGGTTTCGATCTGGTCCACGAGAATGACCGAGTTGCGCATGATGATGCCGAACATGGCGATCACGCCGAGCATGGCGACGAAGCCGAACGGCTGCCGGAACAGCAGCAGCGCGATCACCACGCCGATCAGCCCGAGCGGCGCGGTCATCACGACCATCATCACGCGCGCGAGGCTCTGCAGCTGGATCATCAGGAGCGTGAGAACGGCGATCGCGAGGATCGGCAACTGCGCATAAATGGACGCCTGACCCTTCGCGCTTTCCTCCACCGAGCCGCCCACTTCGATGCGATAGCCGCCGGGCAGCGTGCGCCGGATCGCGTCGAGTTTCTTCTCCAGCGTGTGCGTGACGTCGATGCCTTGCGCGCCCGCGCGCACGTCCGACTGCACGGTGATGGTGGGCTGCCGGTCGCGCGACCAGATCACGCCGTATTCGAGGTCGTTGGCGAGGTGGCCGAGCGCCCCGAGCGGCACGGGACCGTTGGGCGTGGGCATCGCGAGCGTGACGAGCCGCGAGGGATCGACGCGCTCGGCGGCCGGCGCGCGCAGATCCACGCTGATGAGCTTGTCGCGTTCGCGATACTGCGTGACCGTGTAGCCCGAATACTGCATCTGCAAGAAGTTGGCGATGTCCTGGGTGGAGACGTTGAGCGCGCGCGCCTTCTGCTGGTCGATCTGGAAATGCAGCGAACGCTCGGCGGGTTCGTCCCAGTCGAAGTTGACGTTGTCGGTGCGCGAGTCGGCGCGCAGCGTGGCGGCCACACGATCGGCAATGCCGCGCACGGTCGCGATGTCGTCGCCGCTCACGCGAAACTGCACGGGATAGCCCACGGGCGGCCCGTTTTCCAGCCGCGAAATGCGTGTGCGCACGGCCGGGAACTGGTCGCGCAAACGCGGTTCGAGCCAGCTCGCAAGCTTCTCGCGATCGTCGATCGACTTCGTCGTGATGACGAACTGCGCGAAGTTGGGCTGCTGCAATTGCTGATCGAGCGGCAGATAAAACCGCGGCGCGCCCGTGCCGACGAAATCGATCGCGTGATCGATCTCGGGGCGACCTTTGAGCAGGGTTTCGAGGCGCTTCGTCTCGCGCAGCGTGGCGTCGAACGCGGCGCCTTCGGGCAGCCTCACGTCGACGAGCAATTCCGGCCGGTCCGAACTCGGGAAGAATTGCTGCGGCACGAGCGTGAAGCCCGCGAGCGCGATCACGAACAGCACGAGCGTGAGGACGAGCACGATCACGTGGCGCTCGATACACCAGCCGATCCAGCCGCGCAAACGGCCGTAGAACCGCGTGTCGTAGATCTCGTGCTCGTGGTGTTCAGGGTGGGCGTCGTGCGCGGCGTTCGGGTCGGCCTTGCGCTCGGGCAGCAGGCGATAGCCGAGCAGCGGAATCAGCACGACGGCGGCGAACCACGAGGCGATCAACGCAATGGCGGAGACCTGGAAGATCGAGCGCGTGTATTCGCCGGTGCTCGACTTTGCGAGCACGATCGGCAGAAAACCGGACACGGTCACGAGCGTGCCCGTGAGCATGGGGAACGCCGTGCTGGTGTAGGCGAACGCGGCGGCGCTCGCGCGGCTCCAGCCTTGCGCGAGCTTCACGGCCATCATTTCTACGGAGATGATGGCGTCGTCCACGAGCAGGCCCAGTGCGAGCACGAGCGTGCCGAGCGACACCTTGTGCAGGCCAATGCCGAACAGATACATGGCGAGCGAGGTGACGGCGAGCACGATGGGAATGGTGATCACGACCACCATGCCCGTGCGCACGCCCAGTGAGACGAGGCTCACGAGCAGCACGATGCCCACGGCTTCGGCCACGGCCTCGACGAAGTCGTCGACTGAACGCGATACGGCGTGCGGCATGCTGGACACTTCGACGAGCTTGAGGCCCACGGGAAGTTGCGCGCGCAACTGGTCAATACGCGTGTCGAGCGCTTTGCCGAGGCGGATCACGTCGCCGCCGGGCTGCATCGTCAGGCCGATGCCGAGCACGGCCTGGTTCTGGAAGCGCATCTGCGTGGCGGGCGGATCGTCGTAGCCGCGCCGGATCGTGGCGATGTCGCCCAGGCGAAAGGTGCGGTCGTTCACGCGCACCAGCGTGTTGGCGATTGCGTTGAGATCGTCGAACTGGCCGCTCGGGCGCACGAACACGCGGTCGTCCGCGGTGGTGAGCGTGCCCGCGGGCGAGACGCTGTTCTGCGCGCCGATCACCTGGCCGAGCTGCGTGGGCGAAATGCCGAGGCGTGTGAGCTGCGTGTTCGGAATCTCGATGTAGATGCGCTCCTTCTGGTCGCCGAAATAATCGACCTTGCCCACGTCCGGCACGTGCAGCAGTTGCTCGCGCAGTTTGTCGGCGTAATCGTGCAGCTGGGCGGGCGAAAAGCCGTCGCCCTCCAGCGCGTAGAGGTTGGTGTAGACGTCGCCGAACTCGTCGTTGAAGAACGGGCCTTGCACGCCTTGCGGCAGCGTGGGCGCGATGTCGCCCACTTTCTTGCGCACCTGATACCACGTCTCGCGCACCTCGCTCACGGGCGCGGAGTCCTTCATCGTGAAGAAGACGAGCGATTCGCCGGGTCGCGAGTAGCTGCGCAAAAAGTCGATGTACGGCGTTTCCTGCAGCTTGCGACCGATGCGGCTCGTGACTTCGTCCTCGACCTGGCGCGCGGTGGCGCCGGGCCAGAAGGTCTGGATCACCATCACGCGGAACGTGAAGGGCGGGTCTTCGGACTGCGCGAGACGCGTGTAGGCGAGCGCGCCAAAAATAGTTGCGAGCGCAACGATAAAGGTGACGAGCGCGCGATGCCGCAGCGCCCACGCGGAAAGATTGAAGCGGCCTTCTTCGTGATCGGAACCGGGTACTGCGCTCATGACGCGAAGTCCTCGGGGTGCAGCGGCGCGACCGGATGCACCTGCTGGCCCGCATGCACCGTGTGCACGCCTTGCAGCACGATGCGCTCGCCGTCCTGCAGGCCGCCCGTGAGCGTGACCGTGCGCGCGCCGTAGCTCGCAATGCTCACGCGGCGCAGTTGCAGCACGTTGTCGGGCGCGTGCACGACCCAGATCGCGGGCGCGGTGCCGTCGTGGAAGAGGGCGGTGGCGGGCACGGTGAAGCTCGCGCTGGCATTTGGCTGGGGCGCGGCGGCGAAGGCGATGTCGGCGGTCATGCCGAGGCGCACGTCGGTGTCGGGGTGTTCGAGCGTGAGCTTCGCACGCCACGTGCGGCTTTGCGGGTCTGCCGCGGCGGCGAGTTCGCGCAAGCGCGCGGCGTACTTCCGGCCGGGCAGCGCGGCGAGCGTGACCTCTGCGGTGTCGCCGGTGTGCAGGCCCGCGATGGCGGCTTCGGGCAGGTCGCTCACCACGTCGACTTCGCCGGTCCACGCGAGTTGATACACGGCCTGGCCCGCCTGCACGTTCTGGCCCGTGTCGGCGTTCTCGGCGGTGATGACACCCGCGTGATCGGCCACGAGTTGCGTGTAGCGGCGTTGATCCTGCGCGAGCGCGAGTTGCTGCTGCGCCTGAGCGCGCTGCGCCGCGGCCGAGGCGTAAGCGTCCTGCGTCTGTTCGAGTTGCGCACGGGCGATGAGATTGGCCTGCGCCTGCGCGGTGTCGCGATCGAGTTGCTGCTTCGCGAACTGATAGCGATGCTGCGCGGCGTCGTATTGGGCCTGCGCGCTCGCGGCGTTCTTGTCGTAATCGCCCGGATCGAGGCGCGCGAGCGTCTGGCCGGCCTTGACGCTGTCGCCGAGCCGCACGCTGCGCTCGACGATCTTGCCGTTCACGCGAAACGAGAGCGGCGTGACGTTGCGCGCCTGGACTTCGCCGGGATAGCGGCTGCGCGCGGCGGCGGTACCGCCGTTGCCGTTCGCGTGGATCGTCATCGACACGACCGGGCGCGGCTGCGGCGGCGCCTCTTTCTGCTTGCCGCAGGCGGCGAGCAACGCGAAACCGAGCACAGCGCAAACCTGGACAACGGTCTGCGCGGAGGCGCGCGCTGCGCCATGCCACCGCGCGGCGCGCCTGAACTCACCGGAACCACTGCGCAACCTGCGGGATGCGCCACGAACGCAACGATTCACCTGGACCTCGACGCCTTGCGCGCATGCAGGCGCGGCGCGGCTCGCTTGCCGCGAGGCCGTGGGCGTCTCCGTTTGCGCTGCCGTTGAGCCGCGGACCGCGCGTCATGCACACGGGTCCGGGCTGGGATAGTGCACTGAATTCTAATACACAGTTGTATCTGAGTGCGGATTTGAATCCGAGGAATGATTCAGTGCTAGACTCGCGCCAATGCCAATCGAATCGTTTTTCGAATTAACGTCCCCCACGCAATGAAGCGCACCCGACTCACCCGCGAGCAGAGCCGCGACCAGACGCGCGCGCGCCTGCTCGACGCCGCGCAGGCCATGTTCATGAAGAAGGGCTTCGTGGGCGCGAGCGTCGAGGACATTGCGCTGGCCGCGGGCTACACGCGCGGCGCGTTCTACTCCAACTTTTCGAGCAAGTCCCAGTTGCTCGTCGAACTGCTGCGGCGCGATCACGACGCCATGCAGGTGCAGCTGCGCGCGATCTTCGAGGGCGAGGCCACGCGCGAGGAGATGGAAGCGCGGGTGTTGAGCTTCTACAGCCGCATGCCGCAGGACAACAAGCTGTTCCTGCTTTGGGTCGAAGCGAAACTCCTGGCCGCGCGCGACGCGCGCTTTCGCGTGCGCTTCAACGCGTTCATGAAAGAGAAGCGCGAACGGCTCGCCGCGTATATCGAGGAATTTTCGGCGCGCGTGGGTACGCCGGTGCCGCTCGATCCGGAACTGCTGGTGGTGGGTTTGATCGGCTTGTGCGACGGCGTGCAGTTTTTCGCGACCGCCGATCCGCAACATGTCACGCCGCCGCTCGTGGAGGCGGTACTGGGGCAATTCTTCGCGCGCGTGGTGTTCGGCCGCGCGCCCTGATTTTTCGCCGATTTTCCGCCGATCCCGGTACGCCGGTGGCGGTCAGGCGCCTACGCCCGGCCCGTAATTGCTGCCGATCAGCCGCGTCACCGACGCCACGTCCTGATAATCCTGCTCGGGCATGCCGTCGAGGATCGCGAGCACTTCGTTGCTCGCGCCCGCCGACTGCGCGGCGTCCACGAGTTCATCCTTGTTCGCGGGCCAGTGCACTTCGCGCAGGACATCGGCGAATTGCAGGTCGATGGGTTCGTCGGGAATGCTGGAAGCGGGCATGGAGGGGTGTCCTTGGGTGCGTTGATCACGGGTTGACGCCGCTGCCTGGGCGCTTGCCGTGTTGAATCGAGCCGATGCGAATTGCGAAAGCGATCTGGCACGCGCGGTGTAACGGATCGAGCATACCCAATTCGCCCCGACGATCGCATGCGCGCGCTCAGCGACGTGCGGCGTTCACAGCGCAACACGCAACGGTCGCGGCGGCATTCGAGCGCGCCGCGCATCAATCTGTGCCGGGATCTTCCGCAAACGCTCAAGTCTGCTGATGAATATCGGGACTGAGCGTTTTATCCAGCCGATGCGACTTGGGTATCGTGAGGTATTCCCAGCGCTGCGGACCGGTCGAGGCGGAAACCGGCACGTCGGGCGCAGGCGGCGCCACCGGCACGTCGGCCTGCATTGGAACGTGGGGTGCAGCAACGCTGACCCGCGTGGCGGGCGCGTCCTGCGCGGTGCGTACCGGAGCGGCAAAGCACGATGCCGACAACAGCACGGTGGTCAACACTGTCGAGGTTTTCATCGCTCGACCTCCTTTCTCATGCGGCCCACTGGCCACAGCAAGGCCCGTACCGCGACCGTCCGGCATGGCGCCGGCGCGCCGCTGCGCCGAATGTGCACGGCCGGCCGGCATGAATGACGCAGGCTGACAGCGGGCACGCACGGGCGCGTACGGTACTTCCCATCATGGCAGGATTTGCGCGGGCGCGCATCGCACGTCGGTGCTTTTTCGGAATCTGGCGATCACGCCCCGATTACAGCCTTCGTCGCGCGAAGGCTTTATCGCGCCGCGTTCATGCGCTGGTACGCATCGAGCAGCGACGTCTTGTAGACGACGCCCGCGAGCTTGGGCTCGCGCGTGCTTTCGATCACCGGCAGGCGCTCGCCCTGAAACGACATGAAGTGCTGCAGGCCCACGGCGAGCGGCATGTCGGGCGTAAGCACGTCGAAGGTCGGCTTGAGGTAGTCGCAGGCGCGTTTCGCCGAGGTATCGCGTTTTTGCAGCAGGTCGGAGGTGATGTCGGCGAGGGCGACTGCGCCGAGGAAGCGGCCGGTTTCGTCGGTGACATAAAGATATTTCACCGGATATTCCAGAAACACGCGCGTCATGTCCTGCACGGTGGCGTTGTCCTGCACCACGGTATCGGCGGGGCGGATCAGCTCGCGCATTTGCGTCATGCGCAGCCGCAGGCGTTCGGCTTCCTCGCGGTTGCGGTGCAGCGTGATCTCGTACATCGACGCCTTGCCGGTCGCGCGCGCCACGAAATATGCCACCACGCACGAGAGCATGAGCGGCAGCACCACCTGATAGCTCAGTGTCATCTCGAAAATCATCAGGATCGCCATGAGCGGCGCCTGGGTCGCGCCCGCGAGAAACGCACCCATGCCCACCATCGCATAGGCGAACGGCGCCGAGGTGCCGTGCGGCCAGAGCGCGTGCATGCCCTGGCCGAACAGGCAGCCGAGCACGGCGCCCATGAACAGCGTGGGCGTGAAGACGCCTCCCACCGCGCCCGACCCGACCGTGGCGGCCGTGGCAACGAGCTTGAACACCAGCACCGTGGCGAGCGCGGTCCACGTCCACGGCGAATGCAGGATCGAGTTCACCACGCTGTAGCCGTTGCCCCATACCTCGGGCGTGCGCACGGAGAGCACGCCGCACACGAGGCCGCCGAGCGCGAGCTTCACGGGCAGCGGCGCCTTCAGGCGCGTGAAACCGGTCTTGGCGCGATCCATCATCGAAAGGAATTGCGGCGCGAGCACCCCGCACAGCAGGCCGAGCGCGACGAACAGCAGCACTTCCACGCCCGTTACGGCGGGAAACACCGGCATCTCGTAAGGCGGTTTGTAGCCCGCGAATTCGCGCATCGTGATATTGGCGACGACGGACGCCACCACGATCGGCCCGAAGCTCTCCATGACGATCGAGCCGAGCACGATTTCGGTGACGAAGAAGGCGCCCGCGATGGGCGCGTTGTACGCGGAGGTGATACCGGCGGCCGCGCCGCACGCGACCAGCAAGCGCAGGCGCGCGGGATCGAAGTGCACCCAGCGGCCGATCAGCGAGGCCGCGAGCGCGGCCAGTTGCACCATCGGGCCTTCGCGGCCGATCGAACCGCCGCTCGCGATCGTGAACAACGAGGAAATGCTGCGCCACAGGCTCTTGCCGACCGGCATCACGCCGTCGCCGATCGCCACGGCTTCCACGTAGTCGGTGTGGATCGGCTTGCCGCCCGCGTCGCCGCTCGACTTGCGCTTCGCCATCAGCAGAATGCAGCCGGCCACGAAACCGCCCGCCGTCGGCAAACCCACGCGCATGGGCCACGGCAGGCGCCGCGCCATCTCCACGAAACTGCCTTCGCTGCCCGTGAACAGAATCTGCAGATGCGCGATGCCCTCGCGGAACAGCACGGTCGCGAACGCGCCCGCCACGCCCACGATGACCGACCAGATCAGCATCGTGTGGGCGTCGGAAAGACGGAAGAGATCGCGGGCGCGGGTGCGCAGTTTCAGCAGGAATGACAGCACGGCAGGCGGTTCGGGTGAGAGGGAAAGGAAAGCCGCGCGTGCAGGGTACGCGACGCGCGGCGGGAACACAAACTCGCGCGCCGCGACAGAGGCGCGGCGCGGGCGGAATCGGCGGAAAACTTGACGAAAGTCGCGACGCGCGCGGCTCGGGCAAGCGTCGCGCGGGCGCGCGGGCTCAGCGCTTCGCTTTGTCGAGTTCCGGGTAGTGGCGGAAGATGCCGGTCTCGTTGAACGGAATGCGTCTCGGCGAGGCCAGATACGCGGCGATATGCGGGCGCGTTTCCACCGCGTCGTGCAGCGCGACGCAATGCGGGTAGTGATCCGCGAAATGCTTCGTGGCTTTCGGAAACGCGTAGCGCAAGCCTTCGACGATCTGGAATAGCGAGAGATCGACATAGGTGAGCGCGCCGCCGACCAGATGCTTCGGGCCGTGCGGATTCTGCGCGAGCACGCGCTCGAAATAGCCCATGAACTTCGGGATGCGGTTGTCGATGAAGTCGGTCGCGCGCGCCTTCGCCTCGGCTTTCTGCTCTTCGTAGTAAAGACCGCTCGCGATCGGGTGATGCGTGTCGTGCGCCTCGGTCACGAGGTCGGCGATCGTCAGTTGCAGGCCGTTCGCCACGTAGCGCAAGCCTTCGTCGCGTGGCGCGAGTTCGAGCTTCGGCCCGAGGTAGAACAGGATGTTGGCGGTTTGCGCGATCGTCAGATCGCCGTCCTTGAGGAAGGGCGGCGCGTAAGGCGGATAGGGCGCCTCGGTGTCGAGCGCGGCCAGTAACGCGTCGGTGCCGAGACCGTTCTTTTTCGCGCCGCGCGCGACATCCACGTAAGGCGCCTGCGCTTCTTCGAGCGCGAGCCGCACGAATTCGCCGCGGCCTTGCAGGCCGTCCCAGTAATAGAGCTCGTATGCCATCGGTCGTGTCCTTGCGTCGGTTGCCGTGCGCGCCACGGCTTGCGCGGCCGCTGTCCACGCGGCGGGCAGCGGCGCGGATCAGCGCGCGCAACCGGCGCGCCTGCAAGGCGCGGCGAGTGCGAAGGGCGATGCCAACGCGGCGGCGGGTGCCGATGCAGCGGCCGCGCCGGTTCCGGTCGACCTCGATTGCAACGCCCTCGAGACGACGCCCGGAAACGCAAAAAGCCCCGCGCGGTGCGGGGCTGAGGGCGAGGGGGCGGCGCGGGGCCGCGTGGCGGTCGCGCATGCGCGTTTCAACCAAACAGACGCTCCACGCCCCAGGTGATGCCGAGGCCGCCGATCGTCAGCCAGAGATACACGATCAGACCGGCGGAGAGCGCACGCGGACCGGCTTCGCGAATCTGCGAGACGCGCGTTTCGATGCCGAGCGCCGTCATGGCCATGGTCAAGGCGAAGGTGTCGAGCGTGTTGATCGTGTGGGTCGCGACTTCGGGCAGCACGTGCAGCGAATTCACCACCACGAGCGCGAGGAAGCCGAGCGCGAACCACGGCACCGCGACCTTGCGCGCCCCGGTTTTCTGCGCCGAGGTGCCGCGCGCCGTGCGGTTGAGCCACATGCCGAGCACCAGCAGCACCGGCACGAGCAACATCACGCGCGTCATCTTGACGATGGTGGCGATATGCGTGGCTTCCGGGCTCACGTTGCTCGCGGCGCCCACGACCTGCGCGACTTCGTGAATCGTGCCGCCGAAGAAGAGACCCGCGCCGAGCGTGTCGAGGTGCAGCCAGCCCGCGCGATACACCACCGGATACATGAACATCGAGAGCGTGCCGAACAGCACCACGCTGCCCACGGCCATCGCGCTCTTGTGCGGCTTCGATTGCAGCGTGGATTCGAACGCGAGCACGGCGGCCGCGCCGCAAATTGCGCTGCCGGCGGCGGTGAGCAGCGCCGTGTCGCGGTCGAGCTTCATGATTTTCGTGCCGACCCACGTGCCGATCACGAGCGTGCTCACGACGATCACCGCCGATTCGACCAGCCCCGGCACGCCCACCTGCGCGATTTCCTGCAGGCTCACGCGCAAGCCGAAAAAGCCCACGGCGATGCGCAGCAGCTTGCGCGCCGAGAAGTTCACGCCCGCCGCCCAGCTTTCCGGCATGCCGTCGCGCAGCGCATTGCCATAAATGGCGCCCGCGACGATGCCGACGATCAGCGGGCTCATGCCGAGCTTCGCGATGGCGGGCAGCGACGACAGACTCGTGACGGCCGCCGCGAACAGCGCGACGAACAGCACGCCGTTGAGCTGGCCGCGCGTGGACGGCGGCGAGTGCGATGCGACGGTGGATGACGGTGCGGCGGACATCTCGGCCTCTCTCTGCTGAGTTGGACTTGAAGATCGGCTAGCGATCGAATGGTCTAATCCTAAATTGAATATATCGATATGAAAAATCGTCATTTACGAAGTAAACTATCAGCAAAGCCTATAATTCACGCCGATGACCCCGGAACAACTGATAACCTTCGCCGCCGTCGCCGAACATCGCAACATCAGCCGGGCGGCGCTCGCGCTGCATCTGTCGCAGCCCGCCGTCTCCGGACAGCTCAAGCTGCTGCAGGAGGAATTCGGCGAGCCGCTGTATCTGCGTGACGGGCGCGGCGTGCGCCTCACGCCCACGGGCGAGCAACTCGCCGGCTATGCGAGCCGCCTGCGCGACACCTGGCGCGACGCGCTGGCGTTTCGCGACGCCTTGCGCGGGCTGGAGCGCGGCACGCTGCGCATCGGCGCGACCACCACGCCCGCGAGCTACCGGCTGCCGTATCTCGTGGCGCAGTTCCACGCGCGCTATCCCGAGGTGAAGCTGGAAACGTCGAGCGGCAATACGACGGATGTCGTCGGCATGCTGGGCAACGTCGACATCGCGCTGATCGAAGGGCCGGTGGGCGAGCAGTTGCCGCCCGACACGGCCGTGCATCCGTGGCTCGAGGACGAGATCGTGGCGATCGTGCCGCGCGGCCACGCGCTATTCGACGCGGCGGACGCGGGGGAAGGGGGAGCGGCGAGCGAACGCGTCGCCATCGGCGACCTCGCGCAATGGCCGCTGGTGCTGCGCGAAGACGGCTCGGGCGTGCGTCAGGTCGTGGAACGCGCGTTCGCGCGCGCGGGCGCGCCCATGCGCGTCGCGCTCGAAATTGCGGGCGTGGAGGGCGTGAAAGAGGCGGTGCGCGCGGGCATGGGCATCGGTTTCGTCTCGGCAATGTCGATGCGGCACGAAAACGGCGCCTTGCGACAGATTCGCTTAGGCCCGCAAGCGCTCGCGCGGCGTTTCTCGATTCTCGTCCCCCATGCGGGCGCGGCGTCGCGCGTGGCGCAGCGCTTCCTGGCGTTGTGTCTCGGCGAGCTTCCCCCAAGCGAGGTTCCCGGCGCCTGACCCAGGGCATTCCACAATGGCGCGCTTTGGCGGCGGCGCGCAGTATCCGCTCTTATCGACGGCGCGCAGGCGCTTTTTTTCGAACCTCGTTTGGAACCGGTTCCAAAAAATAGGCAGGCGGCGGGCGGCAATTGAAACTGAAGTGGAACCGAGGCAATGGCGGAAGTCGCAATCGTGGCGAGCGCGTTTGGCGCGCAATCAATCTGGCGTGACGGCCACGCGGCGTGGAGCATCCCGGCGCGGCGCGCGGGCGCGCAGGCATTCGAAGTGCGGCGCGAGCTGATGGAAGACGCCGCGGCGGTCCCCGAGGCGCTGCTCGCGCTCGGCACGGCGCTGGCTCGCGAGGGCCTGTGGCGTGTCTGGTCGACGCCCGATTCGCTCTACGACGACGCGGGCGCGCTCGACGAAACGGCGCTGCGCGCGGCCATCGCGGCCGGCCGCGCGCTCGGCGCGCGCATCGTCAAGCTGCAACTGGGCGGCTTCGCGGGCGAAGCGCACGCCGCGCGGCTCGTGGCCGTGCTCGAAGCATGCGGTGCGCGCACGGGCGACGTGGGCGACGGACCGCGCGTGGTCGTGGAGAACGGTCAACTCGAACAAGGCGGGCGCCTCGCCCAGTTCACGGGCCTGTTCAACGCGCTGCGCGACAGCGGCGCGGCGGGCGTGATCGGCATGACCTTCGACATCGGCAACTGGCAATGGCCCGGCGAGCCGCCGCTGCTCGCGGCCGCCGCGCTCGCGCCGCACGTCGAATACATCCATTGCAAGGCCGTGGCGGGCGAGGGCGCGCGACGCTTCGCCGCCGCGCCTTGCGACGACGACATGACCTTGCGCGCCGCGCTCGCGCTGCTGCCAACGCACGTGCCGCGCGGCATCGAGTTTCCGTTCGATCCCGCGCGCCTCGACGCGGACGCCGCGCATTACGTCGAATGGCTCGGCGCGGCCTGAGCGCGGCACGATCCGCATCGACTTATTTTTGATTTAGCAGGAACGCATGCCATGAACGACTCCCTCGATGTCATGACCTACGGCGAAGCGATGGCGATGTTCGTCGCCACCGAGGCCGGCCCGCTCGCCCAGGTCGGGCAGTTCACGAAGCGCGCGGCGGGCGCCGAGTTGAACGTGGCGACGGGGCTCGCGCGCCTCGGCTTCAAGGTGGGCTGGATGAGCCGCGTGGGCGCCGATTCGTTCGGCCAGTTCGTGCGCGACGTGCTGGCGCACGAGGGCATCGACGCGCGCTGCGTGACCACCGACCCGCGTTATCCGACCGGCTTCCAGCTCAAGTCGAAAAACGACGACGGCAGCGACCCGGCGATCGAATATTTCCGCAGCGGCTCGGCCGCGAGCCGGCTCTCGCTCCACGACTATCGCGACGACTACGTGCTGGGCGCGCGCCATCTGCATTTGAGCGGCGTGGCGCCCGCGATTTCGGCGTCGTCGCGCGAACTCGCGTTCAAGCTCGCGCGCGAGATGCGCGCCGCGGGCCGCACGATCACGTTCGACCCGAACCTGCGCCCGACGTTGTGGGGCTCCGAAGCCGAGATGGTCGCGACGCTCAACGAACTTGCCGGGTTCGCCGACTGGGTGCTGCCCGGCGTGGGCGAAGGCCGCGTGCTCACGGGCTCCGACGATCCCGCCGTCATCGCGCGCTTCTATCTGGAGCGCGGCGCGCGCGGCGTGATCGTCAAGCTGGGCGCCCAGGGCGCGTACCACGCCACCGCCGACGGCGCGCATGGCCACGTGGCGGCGGCGCGCGTCGAGCGCGTGGTCGACACGGTCGGTGCTGGCGACGGCTTCGCGGTGGGCGTGGTGAGCGCGCTGCTCGAAGGCCGCACGGTCGCGCAGGCGGTCGCGCGCGGCAATCGCATCGGCGCGCTGGCCGTGCAGGTGATCGGCGATTCGGAAGGCTTGCCGACGCGCGCGCAGCTCGACGCGATGGAAGCGGACGTGACGGCTTTGTCGGCTTAACTCACTTCACGCTGGCAGGCAGAAGCGCAGGAACAGGCAGGAACAGGCGGGAACCCGCAGGAACAAACCGGAGAAGGAGACACAGATGACCACCAACTCGCTCGCACCGCGCCGCTGGTGGGCGATCATGCCCATCGTGTTCATCACGTACAGCCTCGCGTATCTCGATCGCGCGAACTACGGCTTCGCCTCGGCGGCCGGCATCAATCGCGATCTCGGCATCAGCCCGGGACTCTCTTCGCTGATCGGCGCGCTGTTCTTCCTCGGCTATTTCTTCTTCCAGCTGCCGGGCGCCGTGTACGCCGAGCGCCGCAGCGTGCGCAAGCTCGTGTTCGTGAGCCTCGTGCTGTGGGGCGGCTGCGCCGCGCTCACGGGCGTGGTCACGAATATTCCCTCGCTCATGGCGATCCGCTTCGTGCTGGGCGTGGTCGAGGCCGCCGTGATGCCGGCCATGCTCATCTACATCAGCAACTGGTTCACCAAGACCGAGCGCTCGCGCGCCAACACCTTCCTGATCCTCGGCAATCCCGTCACGGTGCTGTGGATGTCGGTGGTGTCGGGCTATCTCGTGCACGCGTTCGGCTGGCGCCACATGTTCATCGCCGAAGGTGCGCCCGCCGTGATCTGGGCCGTCTGCTGGTGGTTCCTCGTGCGCGACAAGCCCGCCCAGGTGACGTGGCTCGCGGAAGACGAAAAGCGCGCGCTCGACGCCGCCATGCGCGCCGAGCAAGCCGCCATCAAACCGGTGCGCAACTACGCCGAAGCGTTCCGCACGCCCGCCGTGATGCTGCTTTCGGCGCAATATTTTTGCTGGAGTATCGGCGTGTACGGCTTCGTGCTGTGGCTGCCCTCGATCGTGAAGAACGGCTCGGCGCTCGGCATGGTCGAAACCGGCTGGCTCACCGCGCTGCCGTATCTCGCGGCCACCATCGCCATGCTCGCCGCCTCGTGGGCGTCGGACAAACTCGACAATCGGCGCGCCTTCGTCTGGCCGTTCCTGCTGATCGGCGCGCTCGCGTTCGCCGCTTCCTACGCGCTGGGCGCCGCGCACTTCTGGATCTCGTACGTGCTGCTCGTGGTCGCGGGCGCGGCCATGTACGCGCCGTACGGCCCGTTCTTCGCGATCGTGCCGGAACTGCTGCCGAAGAACGTCTCGGGCGGGGCCATGGCGCTCATCAACAGCATGGGCGCGCTCGGCTCGTTCGTGGGCTCCTACGTGGTCGGCTACCTCAACGGCGCGACCGGCTCGCCTGCGGCATCCTATGCGTTCATGAGCGCGGCGCTCGTGGTTTCGGTGGGCCTGACGCTTGCGGTCAAGCCGCAACGCGAAGCGCGCCACGGCTATGTCGCGCCGATTCACGGAAAATAACGCCTTCAATCTCATCGAGCACGCCGACCCATGAAGCAGAAAATCGTTGTCTACAAACCCGTTCCCGACGATGTCGCCGCGTATCTACGCGAGCATGCCGAGGTCGTCGATGTCGACGGTTCGAACGCCCAGGCGCTGGCTGCCGCGCTCAGGGACGCCGACGGCGCGCTCGGCGCCAGCGTCAAGATCACGCCCGCGATGCTCGACGGCACGCGCGTCAAAGCCTTGTCGACGATCTCGGTGGGCTTCGACCAGTTCGACGTGGCCGATCTCACGCGGCGCGGCATCGTGCTCGCGCATACGCCCGACGTGCTCACGGAATCGACCGCCGACACCGTGTTCGCGCTGATCCTCGCGAGCGCGCGCCGCGTGGTCGAACTCGCGGACTGGGTCAAGGCCGGGCACTGGAAAGGCAGCGTCGGGCCGGCGCAATTCGGCGTGGACGTGCAGGGCAAGACGCTCGGCATCGTGGGGCTCGGGCGCATCGGCGGCGCGGTCGCGCGGCGGGCGGCGCTCGGCTTCAACATGCGCGTGCTGTACACGAACCGCAGCGCGAACGAAGCGGCCGAGCGCGACTACGGCGCGCGCCGCGTCGAACTCGACGAACTGCTCGCCACGGCCGATTTCGTCTGCCTGCAGGTGCCGCTCACGGACGCCACGCGTCACCTGATGGGCGCCGCGCAGTTCGCGAAGATGAAGCCGGGCGCGATCTTCATCAACGCGTCGCGCGGCGCGACCGTCGACGAACCCGCGCTGATCGCGGCGCTCGAAGCGCGCACGATACTCGGCGCCGGTCTCGACGTGTTCGCGCAGGAGCCCGTCGATCCGGCTTCGCCGCTGCTGCGCATGCCGAACGTGGTGGCGCTGCCGCATATCGGCTCGGCCACGCACGAAACGCGTCACGCGATGGCGCGCTGCGCGGCGGAAAACCTCGTCGCGGCGCTCGCGGGCACGCTCGCCCACAACGTCGTCAATCGCGAGGTGCTTGCGCGATGAGCGACGGCCCCGAAGGCACCTCGGGCACGGCGGCCGCGCCCGCGAACGCGCCGCGCCGCGCGACGATCAGCGACGTCGCGCGCGAAGCCGGCACCGGCAAGACCAGCATCTCGCGCTATCTGAACGGCGAATTCGGCGTGCTGTCGCCGGACTTGCGCACGCGCATCGAGGCGGCCATCGAGCGCCTCGACTATCGGCCGAACCAGATGGCGCGCGGCCTGAAACGCGGGCGCAACCGTCTGCTCGGGCTGCTGCTCGCCGATCTCGCGAATCCCTATTCGGTGGAAGTGCTGCAAGGCGTGGAGGCCGCGTGCCACGCGCTCGGCTACATGCCGCTGATCTGCCACGCGGCGAACGAAGTCGACATGGAGCGCCGCTATCTGCAACTGCTCACCACTTACCGCGTGGAAGGCGTGATCGTGAACGCGCTCGGCGTGCGCGAGACCATGCTCAAGCCGGTGGGCAGCGGCGGCATTCCGGCGGTGCTGGTGGACCGTACCGTCGACGGTCTCGACGCCGACGTGGTCGGGCTCGACAACGCGGCGGCGGTGCGACTCGGCACGGAACATCTGCTCGCGCGCGGCTACGACGACCTCGTGTTCGTCGTGCAACCGTTCGAGCAGGTGAGTTCGCGGCGCGAGCGCGAGGCGGCGTTTCGCGCGTCCATGCAAGGCACGAAGGGCGCCGCGCGCGGCGCGACCCACGTGCTCGACCTGCACGACGAGGCGACCACGGAAGCCGCGTTGGCCACGCTCGACGCCCATATCGCGCAGGCGGCCGAACGCGGCGCGCGCTGCGCGCTGTTCGCGGCGAACGCGCCGGTGGCGCTGCGGCTCGCGCTGCACCTGAAAGCGGCGCTCGGCGAGCAGTGGCAGCAGCGTGTGGCGCTGATCGCCATCGACGATCCCGAATGGGCCGCGCTCGCCGGCATCACGACGATCCGCCAGCCGACCCGCGAGATCGGCTATCGCGCGGTGGAGTTCCTGCACGAACGCATCGAAGGCGCGGCGCCGGCGGCGCGCGCGGCGGCGTTCGCGGGCGAACTGGTGGTGAGGGCGTCGACATTGGGGTGAGGGCGCGCCAGCCGTGCCGCTCGCCACATCATCCTTGCGGTTTTCCGACGGCACGGCGCGGTCAAGGCTGCGCGCCACCCCCGATATCTGAGATGATTCGGGCTGCGGCGCGCGCCCACGCGTGCCGATCGTCACAAGGAAGCCCATGTCCGTCCCCCCGCTCACGCTGGTCTGCCTGTCGCTCGCGACGCTGTTCGTCGCGCTCCTGCCGATCTCGCTCTACCGGCGCTGGCGCAAGCCGTTCGCGTTCGACTGGCGCGATACGGTCGCGGGCATCGCCGTGTTCGCGCTGTTCGCCACCGTGCTGGAACGTGCGCTCAACGACTACGTGCTGCACGAAAACGCCGATTTCGCGCAAGCGCTCTCGAATCCGGTCGCATTCGTGATCTATGGCGCGCTCGTGGCGGGCGTCTGCGAGGAAGTGGGCCGCTATGTCGCCATGCGCATCATCGCGCGGCGCGCGCCGCGCACGCCCAATGCGCCGCTCGAGGGCAGCGGTCTCGCCTACGGCATCGGCCACGGCGGCGCGGAAGCCTGGTTCGTCGGCGTGCTGGTGCAGTTGCAGTGGATCGTGTTCGCGGTGCTCGCCAATCGCGGCCAGCTCGACCAGCATCTGTCGAATCTCACGATGGATTCGGTGCTGCGCGTGCATCTGATTCTCGCGAGCCTCTCGCCGCTGTTCGCGGGCGTGTTCGCGATCGAACGCATCGCGGCATTCGTGTTCCAGGTGGGCTTGTCGGTGCTGATGTGGCGCGGCGTGCGCGCCGGCTCGAAAAGCATCTTGCCGATTGCCATCGCCGCTCACGCGATCGTCGACGTGCCCGCGGCGATGTATCAGGCCCAGCTCGTGCCGCTCGTCGCCGTGGATACGCTCTACGTGGTGGCGGCCGTGGTCGTCGCCATCGTGCTCTTCAGGACGTGCCGCAGCGAGCGGTCCGTCGCGCGCGCCGTTTAAGCGCTCATCCTTCTTTTTCTGGCATTCATGGAAGCCTATTTGTTCGAATGCGCGAGCCCGGAATTCGACGAGCTCGCCCGCGTCATCGCCGATGTTTTTCCCGAGCAAACGCGCTTTGCCGAGGAACCCGACGAGATCGGCGTGCCGCAACTCGTGGTGCACTGGGTCGCGATGCGCTTCGGTGCGAAGGCGCGCCGCATGGTCCTCACGATCGCGATCGCGCCCGCCGCGCTCGCGCGCTATCGCGCATTGCCGGCGCGCATGCGCGGCCGCAGTTTCGCGGTGCTGCGCGCCTACGTGGAAGCGACGATCGAATCGCTCGAAGAACAGCACGCGAAAGGGGAAGACGTGCCGCGCGAAGTGACCATTCCGCTCGACGAGGAATTCGCGTGATCGATGGGATTTTCGCGCGGCGTCGCGCCTGAAAAACGCGCGCCGCTCAACGAGCGTCAGTCCGCTTGCCGATACACCTTCGCGAAGCGCTCGGCCTTGACGACGCCGTAGTCGCCGGGCGCGTACTGCATCACCCAGTCGCCGGCCGCGCCGGTCAGGCGGTCGCCGCCCGCGGAGCGCAGCAACGTGAAGGGCGCGTCCATGCGTTTGGCCAGGACGACCACGGGCAGGTTGCGATAATCGCCCGCCTCGCCATGCGAAAGCGCGCCTTGCGCAGGCCGATATTTCGCGTCGAAGCGTTCGCGCGACACGACCCAGCGCTCGCCCGTCGCACCGGTGATGATGGCGTCGCCGCTCGCGTAGCGGTTCGGGCCTTCGAGGCTCATCAGTTCGCCCGCCTGCGCCGCGAATGCCACGCTCACGGTTTCGTCCTTGACGACGCGTTGGGCCGCGGCGTCGGCGCTCAGGTCGAGCTGGGTCAGTTCAATCATGGTGGGTGCGGCCTGAATGTGGCCGGAATACGGCCAGAAAAATCGTTGCAAAACAACGTGCTGCAAATAAAACGACGGCCGGGCAATGGTGCCCGGCCGTCGCGCGGTTCGCAAGCGTACCGTGAATCCGGCGGTTGCGCCACGCGTTCGTCGTAACGTCGCGCGGCGGCCGGATCACGCCGGAATCCGGCGTTCGGTCTCGCGGTTTACTGAGCCGCCGGCGTGCTGGCCGGTGCGGCTTCGCTGGCTGCCGCGCCCGCGGCGGGCTTGGCCTTGCTCTTGTGCTTCGGATGCGCCGGCTTCTTGCCAGCCGGGCCGTGGTCGCGGCCGTTGTGGCGGAAGGTCTGGTCGGCGAGCTTCTTCTGCTCCGGCGAGAGGCTCGTGTAGAGCGGCTCGAACGCCGTGACGAGCTTTTGCATGTCTTCGGCGTGGGCCTGCGAGATCTGCGCGTATTGCTTCATGTCGTCGAGCGCGTTACGCGTGTTTTCGCCTTCGGCGCGTTGACGATACAGATCGCCCATGGCCTGGCCGTTGCTGCGCATGACGTCGGCAAAGGCCTTCCACTGCGGTTCCTGCTCCGGCGTGATCTTCAGCTGCGTATGCAGCCACGTGATGCGCTCCTCGACGCGCTGCTGATGCTGCGCGATGCGCACGTCGGCGCTCGATGCGGCGGCGGCGGCCGGTGCCGTTGCGCTTGTCGACGAAGCGGCCGCTGCCGGCGTACCGGATTGAGCGAACGCACCGCTCATGGCGAGCGTGGCGGCAAGGGCGACGAAAGCTTTCTTCATTGTGACTCCTCGAATCGTGTCGTAGCGGGTAGCAGAGCCTGAGCGGCTGCAGGCGGTATTAGTACCACGTTATCGTGTCCGCGCGCCCCGGCTGCGACACTTGCTTACAAACGAAACGCGTGGAAACGCCTTGCGCATAGCGCTTTTTCGCGCGCGACGAGCCGCACCGGTTTGCGCGCAGGGGCTCGCATTGCCTGATTGGGCCAGGCTCGAAGGGCGGGCGATAATGCGGTCATTGCCAGCTTCGGCCACCTGCGCCATTCCATCGACGATGAGACCTCCGCGCCTCGACCAACTCGACGACCTCGATCGCAGCCTCGTCGCGCTGCTGCAGGAAAACGCGCGCGAAAGCGTGGCGAATCTCGCGCGCCGGCTCGGCGTGGCGCGCACCACGGTGCTCGCGCGCATCGCGCGGCTCGAGCGCACCGAGGTCATTGCCGGCTACGGCGTGCGGCTCGGTCAAGACGTGCTCGACGCGAGCCTGCAGGCGTGGGTCGGTCTCATCATCGCGCCGCGCCACGGTCCCGACGTGCAGAAGCGGCTCGGCAAGATGCCCGAGGTGCAACTGCTGTGCGCGGTGAGCGGCGAATACGACTATGTGGCCTGGCTGCGCGCCGATTCGCCCGACCGCCTCAACGACCTGCTCGACATCATCGGCGGCATGCCGGGTGTCGAGCGCACGACCACGTCGATCGTGCTCGCGCGCAAGGTGGATCGCGGCTCCGTCACGGGCTGATAACGGCCTTGTCGCCCGCGCGCGGCATCGATGCTTTTCGACGTACTTCGTCATATCGGCGAAAACTATCGTCAGAATGACGAAAACCGGCGTCGAAACGCATCGTTTTGTGCCTATGATCCGTTTTTGACTCTCCCTAGACTGGAAACGTACGCGGGCCTCGCTCGCGGCGGACCACAGAAAATCAACAGGAGATGTCCATGAAAGTCGCGATCGCAGGCGCCGGTCTTATCGGCCATACCATTGCCCACATGCTGCGCGAAACCGGCGACTACGAAGTGGCCGCATTCGACCGCGACGCCAGGGCGCTCGAGCCGCTCGCCGCGCAGGGCATTCCCACGGCGCGGGTGGATTCCGGCGACGCGGCCGCGCTGCGCGGCGCGCTCGACGGCTACGACGTGCTCGTCAACGCGCTGCCGTATTACCTCGCCGTGAACGTAGCGTCGGCGGCGAAAGGCGCGGGCGTGCATTACTTCGATCTCACCGAGGACGTGCGCGCGACCCACGCGATCCGTGCGCTCGCCGACGGCGCGCGTCACGCGTTCATGCCGCAATGCGGGCTCGCGCCGGGTTTCATCGGCATCGCGGCGCATGCGCTCGCGAGCCGCTTCACCGAGATTCGCGAAGTGAAGATGCGCGTGGGGGCGCTGCCGCAGTTTCCGACCAACGCGCTCAAATACAATCTCACGTGGAGCGTGGACGGTCTCATCAACGAATATTGCCAACCTTGCGAGGCGATCCGCGACGGTCGCGCGCAGTGGGTGCAGCCGCTCGAAGGCCTCGAACATTTTTCGCTCGACGGCGTGGAGTACGAGGCGTTCAACACCTCGGGCGGGCTCGGCACGCTGTGCGAAACGCTCGCGGGCCGCGTGGAGTCGCTCGATTACAAGTCGGTGCGTTACCCGGGGCATCGCGGGCTGATGCAGTTCCTGCTCGAAGACCTGCGCCTCGCGAGCGACCGCGACACGCTCAAGTCGATCCTGCGCCGCGCCGTGCCCGCCACCGAGCAGGACGTCGTCTTGATCTTCATGACCGTCACCGGCATGCGCGACGGCGAACTCGTGCAGGAAGTGTTCACGCGCAAGATCTTCGCGAAAACGGTCTGCGGCGTGCCGATGAGCGCGATCCAGATCACCACGGCCGGTTCGATGTGCGCGGTGCTCGACCTGTTTCGCGAGCAGAAGCTGCCGCAAGCGGGCTTCGTTCGGCAGGAGCAGGTGTCGCTGGAGTCGTTCCTCGCGAACCGTTTCGGGCAGGTGTACGAAGGCGCGACGCTCGACCAGCGCGCCAGGGCGCTGGCTTGACCTACGCCGATGACGTGGCCGCCACGATGCGTTGCAGCAGCGCGTCGTAGTCGGCTGACGTGGGCGCCGTGGTGTCGAACAGCAGCAGACCGTCGAGCGCGTCGCCCGAGGGCATGAAGCGGCGCGCGCGGTACGCGTCCCAATGCGCGAGCTTGTAGGCGTCGGCGGGATGGCCGCGCGCCACGATACGGGCGTGCGCCGTGGCTTCCGCCGTATGCGCCCACACCACGGTCAGCCCGACTTCCGGCGCCACGCCGAGCCAGGCGCGATCGAACAGGCGCCGCTCGCGCACCTCGCGCGACAACGGGCCGATGGCGAGCACGCTCGTACCGAGCGCGAGATTGTCGCGCGCCGTATCGACGAGCCCGAGATATTCCGGGTCGCGCAGATGCTCGAGAAACAGCGGGCTGTCGCGGTCGTTCGGATCCTGGCCGAGCGCGCTCAAGGCCGCCGGGCTCGTGCGGCCGTAGAGCGTGTCTTTGTCGAGCAGGCAGAACGGTTCGCCCGTCGCGCGCGCGAGCGGCGCGAGGAGGCGTTTGGCGAGCGTGGTCTTGCCGCAGCCGGCGTGACCGCAAAAGAACACGAGACGCGTCATGGCCGCCGCGCCTTGCTGGTCAGTGCTCGTATCGTCCAGTCTGGAGTGCGCATCCCGGGCAGGGCTCCTTGTGCGAGGTTACGCGCGCTGGCGCGCAGTCCCGCCAGCTTATCGCACCCATGATGGGCGCAGGCCCGCGCGGTTATCATGGCGCCACACTCGGTCGGGCGATAAAACAAGGGGACAGCGCTTATGCCATCGCGCGCGTTGATCGCAGGTCTGGCCGCGGCGGCGGCTTTGCTCGTGGGCGCGTGCGCCGAGGAGCAGCCGCAACCGCAGCCGTTCAAGCCGGTGCCCGCGGAGCGCCTGCTCGCGCCGGGCCTGACACAGCCGGGCGAGGGGCTCGTGGCCGTGGACGTGCGCCGCGAGCGCACACGCAACGTGATCGTCAAGTTCCGCGACGCGCCCGTGTACCTCGACGGCGAGCGCGTGACCGATCTCATGGACGGCGAGCACGTCACGTTCTATCTCAAGCCGGGCGTGCACCGCATCGGCGTATCGACGCAATTCGATCCCGTGGTCGAACTGCGGTTTCTCGTCGATCCGCGCTACACCAATCGCGCCAGCGTCACATTCGACAAGGATCATCGGATCGGTATCCGGCGGGTCGCGCAGTAATCGATCCGCAAGCCTCGGGCATACGCGGTGCGCCGCCGCCTCGATCTGGCGCCGGCTCCGCACGCGGCGCGCGAGGCGATCCGCGCGAACCGCGCGCCAACCATCTGCAAGCTCCCGGTTAGCCGGACGCCTTACACTTGCCAACCGGTTCAACACGAAGCGGGGCGGGTCCGGCCCGCCGCGCGAAGACTACGACATGCTCATCAACTGCGTCGCGTATCAAGGCGGCAAGAAGCTGGCCGACATTTCGGTCGAGTCCATCAGCGATTATCTGGCGAAGCCCGAGTGCTTCGTCTGGGTGGCGCTCAAGGAGCCCGACGCGGGCGAAATGGCCGCGATGAAGGAAGAATTCGGCCTGCACGATCTCGCCATCGAAGACGTGATGATCGGCAACCAGCGCCCCAAGATCGAGGATTACGGCGACACGCTGTTCAGCGTGATCCACACGATCGAAATGGGCGACGACGGCGAGATCATCCTCGGCCAGGTCAATGTGTTTGCCGGCCCCAATTTCGTGATCTCCGTGCGTCACCGCGCGCTGCAAGGCCTCCAGGACGTGCGCGCCCGCTGCGAGCGCGAGCCCGAATTGCTCCGCGAAGGCTCGGGCTTCGTGCTCTACGCGATCCTCGACAGCATCGTCGACCGCTACGGCCCGGTGCTCGAAACGCTCGCCACCGAGATCGAGGAGCTGGAAGACCGCATCTTCGAGAAGCACGATCTCGCGGGCTCGCGCGCCATCATCGAAGATCTGTATTCGCTCAAGCGCCGCCTCGTGATCCTCGCGCATCACATCACGCCGCTCGTGGACGCCGTCGGCAAGCTCGTGGGCGGCCGCGTGCCGCAGATCTGCGTGGGCATGCAGGCGTATTACCGCGATGTCTACGATCATCTGACTCGCGTTTCCAACATGATCGACGCGCGCCGCGAAATGATCGTCACGGCCATTTCCGTCAATCTCGGCATGATCTCCCTCGCCGAGAACGAGGTGACCAAGCGGCTCGGCTCGTTCGCGGCGCTGTTCGCCGTGCCCACGATGATTGCGGGTATCTACGGGATGAACTTCGAGCACATTCCCGAGCTACATTACAAGTACGGCTACGAAACCTGTCTTGCGATGATGGCCGTCATCGACGTGTTCCTGTTTTTCCTGTTCCGCCGCATCGGCTGGCTCTGACGCGGCGCTGGCGCGTGGCGGGATCGCGCGCGCGTTCTGGTCCGGTCGATCCGGACGGTCCGGTGGGTCGGTTTGCGCCGTCGCGTTCGCCTCGCGCGTCTGCTGCGGCGCGCATCGCGGGCCCCCGGCGTGCTGCGGCGCGGCACGGCGTTGCGCCTTGCCGGCATTGACACCGCGAACGATCAGCGCCGAGAATGAGCCCGCAGCAAACGTTTGCGCATAACCACAAGAACGGTCCCGTCCTTGCGCCGGGGCCCGCCACCCGGAGACAACATCGATGAACTCCCGCATTCGCCGCCGCATTCTCCTCGCCGCCAGCGCGCTCACCACGACCGCGATCACCGGCACCTTGCCGCTCGCCGCGCGCGCGCAAACCGGCCAGAAGCCCAAGGTCGCGCTCGTCATGAAGTCGCTCGCCAACGAGTTCTTCCTCACCATGGAGAACGGCGCGAAGGACTACCAGAAGCACAATGCTTCGCAGTTCGACCTCGTCACCAACGGCATCAAGAACGAAACCGACACTTCCGCGCAGATCCAGATCGTCGAACAGATGATCGTCTCGAAGGTCGACGCCATCGTGCTCGCGCCGGCGGACTCGAAGGCGCTCGTGCCGGTCGTGAAGAAGGCCGTGGACGCGGGCATCATCGTGGTCAACATCGACAACCGGCTCGACCCCGACGTGCTCAAGTCGAAGGACCTGAACGTGCCGTTCGTGGGCCCGGACAACAAGAAGGGCGCGCGGCTCGTGGGCGACTATCTCGCGAAGAAGCTCAAGGCGGGCGATCAGGTCGGCATTGTCGAGGGCGTCTCGACCACGACCAACGCCCAGCAGCGCACGGCAGGCTTCAAGGACGCCATGCAGGCGATCAACGCGAAGATCGTCTCCACCCAGTCGGGCGAATGGGAAATCGACAAGGGCAACGCGGTGGCTTCGGCCATGCTCAACGAGTATCCCGACCTCAAGGCGCTCCTGTGCGGCAACGACAACATGGCGATCGGCGCCGTGTCGGCGGTGCGCGCGGCGGGCAAGCAGGGCAAGGTGTACGTGGTCGGCTACGACAACATCGACGCCATCAAGCCCATGCTCAAGGACGGCCGCGTGCTCGCCACCGCCGACCAGTACGCCGCTAAACAAGCCGTGTTCGGCATCGACACCGCGCTCAAGGCGATCAAGGAACACAAGAAGCAAGCCGAGCTGTCGGGCATCGTCGAAACGCCCGTGGTGCTGGTCACGAAGTAAGTCCGGGGCGGTCCGCGGCGATATTTGAGGGCGCAACTAAACAAACGCTCAAGAATTGCGCCGCGCGGCCGTTATGAGTACCGGGTAGGCCGCATGGGCGGCCGTCGACACCGCAGGACGAGACGGAACATTCGACCTCGCGGCGCGCCGCCCGCCGCCAGCCATACGAGGCCCGCGGCGGCGCGGACCCGCGGTTTGCGCGCGGCTGCCCCGTGCCGGATCATGCCGGCGGGAAGCGCCGGCGGCGCGGCTCGCGACTACAGGATCGTGATGGATGCAATTGCCCCCGAGGTAGCGTCTTCCGCGCCCGCCGTGCTCACGGTGTCCGGCGTGGGCAAGACCTACGAGCAGCCGGTGCTCGCCGACGTCAGCCTTGCGCTGCACGCGGGCGAGGTGCTCGCGCTCACGGGTGAAAACGGCGCGGGCAAGAGCACGCTGTCGCGCATCGTCGCGGGGCTCACGGCGCCCAGCACGGGCGCCATGACGCTGCTGGGCGCGCCTTACGCGCCGGCCAGCCGCCGCGAGGCCGAGGCGCTGGGCGTGCGCATGGTGATGCAGGAACTCAATCTCCTGCCCACGCTGACCGTCGCCGAAAACCTGTTTCTCGACCGCTTGCCGCAGGCGGGGCGGTTGCGCTTTGGCTGGATCGACCGTTCGCGGCTGCGCGCCGACGCGCGCGCGGCGATGGCCCAGGTCGGGCTGGACGCAATCGATCCCGATACGCTCGTGGGCGAGCTCGGCATCGGGCATCAGCAGCTCGTGGAGATCGCGCGCAACCTGATCGGTAGCACGAGCGGCGGATCCGGTGCGTCCGATGGTGAGGCGGCAACCGGATCGGCGGACATGCGCGTGCTGATCCTCGACGAGCCCACGGCCATGCTCACCGGCCGCGAGGTCGAGCTGCTGTTCGAGCAGATCGCGCGGCTCAAGGCGCGCGGCGTGGCGATCGTCTATATCTCGCACCGCCTCGAGGAACTGGAACGCATCGCGCAACGCGTGGCGGTGCTGCGCGACGGCAAGCTCGTCCGCGTGGACGCCATGGCGAACCTCACGCCCGAGCGCATTGTCGCGCTGATGGTCGGGCGCGAGCTGGGCGAGCGCATCGATCTCGGCCAGCGCCGGATCGGCGCGCCCTTGCTGAAGGTCGACGGCCTCACGCGCGGCAAGGTCGTGCGCGAGGTGTCGTTCGAAGTGCGCGCGGGCGAGATTTTCGGCGTCTCGGGGTTGATCGGCGCGGGCCGCACCGAGCTGATGCGGCTCATCTACGGCGCCGACGCGAAGGACGCCGGCAGCGTGGCGCTCGCGCCGCAGCCGGGCGCCGCGCCCGCGACCGTGGAGATCGGCTCGCCCCGCGACGCCGTGAAGCTCGGCATCGCGCTCATCACCGAGGACCGCAAGGGCGAAGGCCTCTTGCTGCCGCAGCCGGTGGCGGCGAACGTGACGCTCGGCAACGTGGGCGCCGTCTCGCGCTACGGCGTGGTGGACGCGGCGCGCGAAAGCACGCTCGCGCGCACGCAGATCGATGCGCTGCGCATTCGCACGGCGGGCCCGGCGCAACCGGTCGGCGAGCTGTCGGGCGGCAATCAGCAGAAGGTCGTGATTGGCCGCTGGCTCGCGCGCGACATCGGTCACCCGTTGCGCGTGGTGCTGTTCGACGAACCGACGCGCGGCATCGACGTCGGCGCGAAGTTCGACATTTATGCGCTGATGGGCGCGCTCGCCCGCGAGGGCCGCGCGCTCGTGGTGGTGTCGAGCGATCTGCGCGAGCTGATGCTGATCTGCGACCGTATCGGCGTGATGTCGGCGGGGCGGATGACGGCGGTGTTCGGCCGCGACGAATGGACCCAGGACAAGCTGCTGGCCGCGGCCTTCGCCGGCTTGCGCGCCGAGGACGCGCTGCTGGCCGACGCCGCGGACCTGCCTGAGATCGATCAGGAGACGAAGCCGGAGCGCAGCGACGCGGCGCGGGACCGGCACGAAGGCCAAGACGGCCCACGAGGGAGCGCTTCATGACGAACGAACCGTTGCGCGGACAACCGGAAGGTGAACGAACCAGTGCGCCCGGCGCGGGCGCGGGCAACACTCCGGCCACCGCGAGCGGCAAGCCCGCCGGCACGCGTTTCGGGCTGTCGAACTATCTGGGTCTCGCGCTCGCGCTGGTCGCGATGATCGTGCTGTTCTCGCTCCTGAGTTCGCACTTTCTTACCTACGATACCTTCAGTACCATCGCGAACCAGATTCCGGATCTCGTGGTGATGTCGGTCGGCATGACGTTCGTGCTCATCATCGCGGGCATCGACCTCTCCGTGGGCTCGGTGCTTGCGCTAGGCGCTTCGGTGGTGAGCGTGGCCGCGCTCAAGTGGGGCTGGGGCGCGTTGCCCGCGGCCGTGGCCGGCCTGCTGGCCGCGGCGGCGACGGGCACGCTCACGGGCGCGGTGACGGTGGGCTGGCGCATTCCGTCGTTCATCGTGTCGCTCGGCGTGCTGGAAGCGGCGCGCGGCCTCGCGTACCAGATGACGAATTCGCGCACGGCGTATATCGGCGATGCGTTCGATTTCCTCTCGAACCCGATCGCGTTCGGCATTTCGCCGGCGTTTTTGATCGCGGTGGCGGTGATGGTGATCGCGCAATTGACGCTCACGCGCACGGTGTTCGGCCGTTATCTGGTGGGTATCGGTACCAACGAGGAAGCGGTGCGGCTCGCGGGCGTGGATCCGCGGCCTTACAAGATCATCGTGTTCGCGTTGATGGGCGCGCTTTCCGGGCTCGCGGCGCTGTTCCAGATCTCGCGGCTCGAAGCCGCCGACCCGAACGCGGGCGTCGGGCTGGAACTGCAGGTGATCGCGGCCGTGGTGATCGGCGGCACGAGTTTGATGGGCGGGCGCGGTTCGGTCATCAGTACGTTTTTCGGCGTGCTGATCATCTCGGTGCTCGCGGCGGGGCTCGCGCAGATCGGCGCGAACGAGCCGACCAAGCGCATCATCACGGGCGCCGTGATCGTGGTGGCGGTCGTGCTCGACACGTATCGCAGCCGGCGCCGGACCCGCAAGGGCAACAGGACATAAGAAGCAAACAGGCAGATGAGGGCGCGGCTCGCAGCAAGGGGCCGTCGAGAGTAATCACCGGAATGTGCGGCGTCTGACTATTCCAACTACGGACGCGCGGCAGGCCGGAAAGCAACAGGCTGGGACCAAGGCAGGGATTAACGAATATGGCGACGATCAAGGATGTGGCCGCCGTGGCGGGGGTGTCTTTCACGACGGTGTCGCATGTGGTGAACAACTCGCGTCCGGTGTCGGCGGACGTGCGGGCGAAGGTCGAGCGCGCGATCCGCGAGCTCAACTACGTGCCGTCGGCGGTGGCGCGCTCGCTCAAGGCGCGCGCGACCGCAACGGTGGGTCTGCTCGTGCCGAACGGCACCAACCCGTATTTCGCCGAGCTGGCGCGCGGCGTTGAAGACGCCTGCGCGCGCAAAGGCTACTGCGTGTTCTTCTGCAACTCGGACGACGATCCGGTCAAGCAGCGCAACTATCTGCGCGTGCTGCAGGAAAAGCGTATCGACGGTTTGATCGTGGCTTCGGCCGGCGACGACGACGTGCTGGCCGCGACGCTCGCCGACACGCGCGAGCCGATCGTGGTGGTGGATCGCAACATCGAAGGCCTCGACGCCGACCTCGTGCAGATCGACCACGAACGCGGCGCCTGGCTCGCCACGCGCCATCTGCTCGAACTCGGCCACGTGCGCATCGGTTGCATCACCGGTCCGGTCACGGCGGCGGTGAGCGCGATGCGCATGCACGGCTTTTTGCGCGCGCTCTCGGAGCGCGGCATCAAGATCCCGCAAGGCGCGATCGTCGAGAGCGATTTTTCGGGCGCGGGCGGTTATCGCGCGGCGGCCGAACTGTTCGAGACCATCAAGCCGACCGCGATCTTCGCGGGTAACGACATGATGGCGATCGGCGCCTTGCGCGCGGCCGCGGAGCGCGGTTTGCGCGTGCCGGGCGACTGCTCGATCATCGGTTTCGACGATATCGAGATCGGCAATTTCACGTGGCCGGCGCTCTCGACGGTGGGCCAGCCGGCCCGCGCGCTTGGCGAAATGGCCGCGCTCACGCTGATCGAGCGCATCGGCACCGAGCGTAAGGAAGGTCAGAAGGTGCGCCGCCGCGTGATGCCGGCGACGCTGTATCCGCGTGAGTCGACGGCGCCGTGGAGCGGCGAGGAAGATCGCTCGGCGCTGGCTGCCTGAAGCCGCGCGCGGTTCGGGCCATCGGCGCCACGATCGGCGTAAGGTGTGGCGGCGGGCCTGGCGCGCCGTCCTCGTGATACGGCGTGGCCAGCCGGCGCAAAAGAGACGTAAAGACAGACCCGACATTCGGCAGGAGACAACGCGAGGAGCGCGATCGTGGCGAGAGATGCGGGAAAGACGGCGCGTGTCGCCGTAGTCGGCAGCCTCAACATGGATCTCGTCGCGCGCGCGCCGCGCTTGCCGAGTCCCGGCGAAACGCTCGCGGGCAGCGCGTTCGCGCAGGTGCCGGGCGGCAAGGGCGGCAACCAGGCTGTCGCGGCCGCACGGCTTGGCGCGGAGGTCTCGATGATCGGCCGCGTGGGCTCCGACAGCAACGGCGGCATCCTGCGCGCCGGTCTGACCGCCGAAGGTATCGACTGCGGCGGCCTCGAAACCTCGCAGCACGCGCCCACGGGCGTCGCGCTGATCGTGGTCGACGACGCGAGCCAGAACGCCATCGTCATCGTCGCGGGCAGCAACGGCGAAGTCACGCCGCGCACCATCGCGCGCCACGAAGCGGTGCTCGCCCAGGCCGACGTCGTGGTCTGCCAGCTCGAAACGCCTCTCGACGCCGTGGCGGCCGCGCTCCAGACCGCGCGCCGGTTCGGCAAGCTCACCATCCTCAATCCGGCGCCCGCCACCGGGCCGCTCCCCGCGGCATGGCTGCCGCTCATCGACTACCTCGTCCCCAACGAACTCGAAGCCGCGACGCTCACGGGCCTGCCCGCGAGCACGCCCGAGGACGCCGCGCGCGCCGCGCTCGCGCTGCGCGATGCGGGCGCGCGCAACGTGCTCGTGACGCTCGGCGCGCAAGGCGTCTGCGCGCTGCTCGACGGCACCGCGCCCACGCATCTGCCCGCGCCCAGCGTCCAGGCCGTGGATACCACGGCGGCGGGCGACACCTTCATTGGAGCGCTGGCCGCGCGTCTCGCGGCAGGCGAGGCGCCGCCGCGCGCGATTGCTTTCGCGCTGCGGGCCGCGTCGATTTCGGTCACGCGCGCGGGCGCGCAGCCTTCGATTCCCACGCTCGACGAGCTGTGAAGCGGCGCAATTCGCACCAGCATCCGGGATCGTCTCGTTACTTCGTTTAGTTGTAAATACTTCCTACATTTCGTAGATCAATCCTCATACCGTATACATATTTCAAGTCCGCGAAATCGTGTGCCGTTAATGTCAGGCAAGGGTCAGCGCTCAACACCGGGCGACAACGTTCCTTCCATTGCAAGTACGGGACACACATGAAAAAGGGCATCAGCATCAAGGCGCGCATCGGCCTCACGATGGGTTTTCTCGCGGCGTTGATCGTCGCCATCAGCGCATTGGGGCTGCTCGGCCTCACGCGCTCGAACGACGCGTATCGCGATACGTTCACGAATCAGATGCCCAGTTCGCACGCGGTCAATCTCGCGGAGATCTACGCGGCACGCGAGCGTCTCGCACTCGACCGCGCGGCGTTCCAGCTCGGCACGCCCGACGCGGCCGCGACGCTCGATCGCGCGAAGGAGATGCGCGGCGTCTCCGACGAGTTCTGGAAGAAGTACATGGCGCTGCCGCGCGGCGCCGAGGAACAGCGCCTCGCGCAGGACGTGATCACGCAGCGCGACACGCTGCATCAGATCGCCGACCAGTTCGCGGCAACGGTCGCGGCCGGCGATCAGGCCAAGGTGCTCGAAGGCGCCAAGGCGCTCAAGAACGCCTACGACGGTCTCTCCAAGGCCGACGCAGCGCTCGACAAGCTGCAGATGGAGCAGGCCCGCAAGGGTTTCGAGGACGCGCAGGATGCGTTCGCCGAACTGCGCATCGCGGCGATCGTCGCGCTGCTGGTTGGCATTGGCGCGGCGGTGTTCTCGTTTCTCTCGCTGCGCCGCGCGATCGCGGAACCGCTCGGCGAGGCGCTGGGCGCGTTTCAGGCGATCGCCGCGGGCGACCTGCGCCGTCCCGTGGTGGTGCGCCGTCACGACGAAATGGGCGAATTGCTGGGCGGCGTCGCGCAGATGCAGCGCAGCCTGACGGACACGGTGCGCTCGGTGCGTTCGGGCACCGAATCGATCGCCACGGCCACGCGCCAGATCGCGGCGGGCAACACCGACCTGTCCTCGCGCACCGAGGAGCAGGCGAGCGCGCTGCAGGAAACCGCATCGAGCATGGAAGAGCTGACCGGCACCGTGCGCCAGAACGCCGATAACGCCCGCCAGGCGAGCGCGCTCGCCGCGAACGCCTCGGAGATCGCCAACAAGGGCAATGCGGTGGTGAATCAGGTGGTCGGCACAATGGGCGACATCAACCAGAGTTCGGCCAAGATCGCCGAAATCATCACGATCATCGAAGGCATCGCGTTCCAGACCAATATTCTCGCGCTCAACGCGGCCGTGGAAGCGGCGCGCGCGGGCGAGGAAGGGCGCGGCTTCGCCGTGGTGGCGGGCGAGGTGCGCAGCCTCGCGCAACGCTCGTCGGCGGCGGCCAAGGAGATCAAGGGGCTCATCGACACCTCGGTCGAGCGCGTGCAAGCCGGGTCCGCCCTCGTGGACGAAGCGGGCCGCACGATGAACGAGATCATCGGCGCGGTGCAGCGCGTGACCGACATCATGGGCGAGATCGCGGCGGCGTCGCAGGAACAGTCGGGCGGCATCGAGCAGGTCGCGCGCGCCGTCACGCAGATGGACGAGGTGACGCAGCAGAACGCGGCACTGGTCGAGGAGGCGGCCGCCGCGGCGCAGTCGCTCGAAGACCAGGCGGGGCGTCTGCGCGAGGCGGTGTCCGTGTTCACGCTCGACGAAGGCACGGTATCAACAGGATCGGCGGGGTTCAAGGCGGCGGCTGTGGCGCCGGTGAAGCCGCTCGGGCGTCCCGCTGCCGCTAGCGCCGTCAAGGCCGCCAGGCGGTCCGTGAGCGCGCCTGCGCCGCGATCGTCCGCCGCACCGGCCGCGAAGCCCGCTGCGAAGGTGGCGGAGCCAGTCATGGCCGCGCCGGCCGCCGTCGCCGCCTCGAACGACGACTGGGAAACCTTCTGATCAATCGGGCGCGGCGCGTGTCGCGCTTCGCCTCCCCGGTTCGTCGACTCGACCCGCAAGCCGCTGCCTCCACAGCGGCTTTTTTTGCGACTTTGACCCCGCCGTCGGCCTTGCCACGCGCCACGCAGGCGCGGTTACGGTACATTGTCAGCCGTGTCACGCGCACGGCCGCAGCGGCGTGCCAGACTCGTTCACCGCGAGCGTCACGCCGGTCAAACGGGCTTCGACCGGGCGGACGATGCCGCGGGAACACGGGCGCACGCATGGGCTCCATGAGCCGATGCGCGTAGCCAGCCAAGGGAGGGCGCGCCGCGCCATGCGAGACGGATTGCGAAAGCCGCCGGGCGGGCGGCGCGGCAGCGCGCAATCGTCGCAGCCGGCAGCCGGCAGCCGGGATACGGTGCAGAACGTAGCCGGTCGCAGCGCAGGCGACGCCAGGGCATCAAGACAGCACAAAAAAGGAAGCAGACATGACGCATGACGATCTCGCGCAACGCCTCGTGAGTGCGCGCCGCCAGCATCAGCTGATCGAAACGCTGGAGCCCGAACGCCTGCCGCCCGATGCGGCCACGGCTTACGCGATCCAGCAGGCCGTGATTGCCGGGCTCGGCACCACCACGGGCGGCTGGAAAATTGGCGCACGAACGCCGGGCGGCGCGACCTCGGGCGCGCCCCTTCCCGCGACGCTCGTGCAGGCCTCGCCGGCGCGGCTCGAACGCGGTACGTTTTTTCGCGTGCTGGTGGAGCTGGAAATCGCCTTCCGCTTTTCCGAACCCATCGCGCCGCGCGCCGAAGCTTACGCGCGTGACGAAGTGCTCGCACGCGTGGGGCAGGTGCTGCCCGCCATTGAAATTGTCGACAGCCGGTTTGGCGAATGGCCCAACGTCGCGCCGCTCGCCCAGCTCGCCGACTCGCAGAACAACGGCGCACTCGTGACGGGCCATGCGCAGCCTTACCCGACGCTCGCTCGCTCGCTCGACTTCGTGGCCCCCGAACTGACGCTGGCGTTCGACGGCGTGTCGATCTTGCCGGAAGCGCCGGGCAATCCCGCGGGCGACCCGCGCGAATTGCTGGTGTGGTTCGTCAACCATTGCGCCGCCATGGGTATCACGATCGAGCCCGAATGGACGATCACGACGGGCTCCTATACGGGCGCGCACCGAATCGATGCACCGGGTGTCCTGCACGGCGCCATCGACGGTCTCGGCGAAGTGGAAATCGAATTCGTTTAGGTCGTCGCATGCGTGGATCACGTTCGCGCGCAAAGGCAGGCGTCGAGCCCGCATGACGCGGCAGGTACCGCGCAATCGCAGCAACCACGCTCATCGCAACGAAGAAAAAGCCGCTGGCGCATCGCGCGCCGCGGCTTTTATTTTTTCATGCATGCGCGCGCCGATATGCGCGCACACTGTCACGCGCGTCATGGTCTTTGCCGATGTCGTGTCTCGTGCCAGAGCGGGAAAACCACTACTGACGTCATGGGTGTCATGAGTCGCTGTCACATGGCAATACGTAAGGGAATGCGCTGCGCGAATGCAATGCGCGGCAGGTCACCGACGACGGTGAAATCGACGCGTAAAACGGGAAAAAATTAAATGCCCACGCATGCTCGCGACAGCATGATTCGATGTGTCGCAAATCGGTCGCGAACCCGTCGAACCGCGAACGTTCAGCAGTCGCGAACAAAATAAAAACACTGCGTGTACACCGTCGTTGCGCTGATGCGTTGGATGAGAAAGCACGTTATGTCGCGCACGTGCCGGACAAATCGACGTAATAAGGGTAACGACGTACGCGATAACGCGAACGATGTGAAAGGTGTTAAGGACCTTAGGGGTGTTAAGGAGAGAAAACCGGAGAGCCCGGTCTGAAATTTGCACCAGCGGGGAAGATCATTGTAAGTCGTAGTCTTGCGGTCTTCCAAGCACTCAAAAAATGCGCGTCTTGAACGGCAACACAGTGGCAACATCCGGCGCGATTTATCGGTGCGAAAAATTTCAAAAGGGTTTAGGATGAATTTGAGCGATGTCGTTTCCGAATAGCGCGCCGCGCACGACATCGGTCCAGAATCTCGGCGAGGAGGTAGCATGGATATCTATAGCAGCTTCGCGACCCGCTTCGAAAAAACGCGAGAGGAGGAGTTCTCGCTCGAGGAGTATCTCGCGCTCTGCAAAGAAGATCCCAGTGCGTACGCTACATCGGGCGAACGCATGCTGACGGCAATCGGCGAACCCGAACAGATCGATACTCGCAACGATCCGCGCCTGTCGCGCATCTTTGCGAACAAGGTCATCAAGGTTTATCCCGCTTTCCGCGAGTTCTATGGCATGGAAGACGTGATCGAGCAGGTGGTCTCGTACTTCCGCCATGCGGCGCAAGGACTCGAAGAAAAGAAGCAGATTCTCTACTTGCTGGGCCCGGTGGGCGGCGGTAAGTCCTCCATAGCCGAGCGTCTCAAACAGCTCATGGAACGCGTGCCGTTCTACTCGATCAAGGGTTCGCCCGTGAACGAGTCGCCGCTCGGTCTGTTCGACTACGACGAAGACGGTCCCATTCTCGAAGAACAGTACGGCATCCCGCGCCGGTATCTGAGAGGCATCCTGAGCCCGTGGGCCGTCAAGCGCCTGCACGAGTACAACGGCGACATCCGCAAGTTCCGCGTGGTGCGCCGCTATCCTTCCATCCTGCGGCAGATCGGTATTGCGAAGACCGAACCGGGCGACGAGAACAATCAGGACATCTCATCGCTTGTCGGTAAGGTCGACATTCGCAAGCTCGAACAGTACGCGCAGGACGACGCCGACGCGTACAGCTATTCCGGCGGCCTGTGTCTCGCGAATCAGGGCCTGCTCGAATTCGTCGAAATGTTCAAGGCGCCCATCAAGGTCCTGCACCCGCTGCTCACGGCCACCCAGGAAGGTAACTTCAAGGGTACCGAAGGCTTCGGCGCAATCCCGTTCAACGGCATCATCCTCGCGCACTCGAACGAGTCGGAGTGGAAGGCATTCCGCAACAACCGCAACAACGAGGCACTGCTCGATCGTATCTTCGTGGTGAAGGTGCCGTATTGCCTGCGCTACTCGGAAGAGATGAAGATCTACGAGAAGCTGCTGCGCAACTCGTCGCTCGCGGAGGCGGTGTGCGCGCCCGGCACGCTCAAGATGATGGCGCAGATGTCGGTGCTCACGCGTCTGGCCGAGCCCGAAAACTCGAGCCTCTTTTCGAAGATGCAGGTGTACGACGGCGAAAACCTCAAAGACACCGACCCGAAAGCGAAGTCGTATCAGGAGTATCGCGACTTCGCGGGCGTGGACGAAGGCATGAACGGGGTCTCCACCCGGTTCGCATTCAAGATTCTCTCGCGCGTGTTCAACTTCGACTCGACCGAAGTGGCTGCGAATCCGGTGCATCTGATGTACGTGCTCGAACAACAGATCGAGCGCGAACAGTTCCCGCCGGAAACCGAGCAGAAGTACCTTTCGTTCATCAAGGACGTGCTGGCCTCGCGTTACGCGGAATTCATCGGCAAGGAGATTCAGACCGCGTATCTGGAGTCGTATTCGGAGTACGGCCAGAACATCTTCGATCGCTACGTCACGTACGCCGACTTCTGGATTCAGGATCAGGAGTTCCGCGACCACGACACGGGCGAGAGCTTCGACCGCGCGGCGCTGAACGCGGAGCTGGAAAAGATCGAGAAGCCCGCGGGCATCAGCAATCCCAAGGACTTCCGTAACGAGATCGTGAACTTCGTGCTGCGCGCGCGTGCGGCCAATGCCGGCAAAAACCCGGCCTGGATCAGCTACGAGAAACTGCGCGTGGTGATCGAGAAGAAAATGTTCTCGAATACGGAAGAACTTTTGCCGGTCATCTCGTTCAATGCGAAAGGGTCGGCGGAAGAACAGCGCAAGCATGAAGACTTCGTCAACCGCATGGTGGCGAAGGGCTATACGCCGAAGCAGGTCCGGTTGCTCTGCGACTGGTATCTGCGGGTGCGCAAGTCGTCATGACCGAAGAGGCTGTACCGTCTTCCTGCGCCGCCGCATGCGTTTCGCGGCGGCGCGCGAGGACCTCCGGCGGGGCGCAGGCCGCGTGGCCGTGAGCGGGTGAACGCGGCACGCACGATGGCGACAAACGCCACGGCAGCGGCACGTGACACTGCACCTCGCTCATTTGAAACTGGAGCGGGAGACTGGATGTGCTTCATCAAATCATCGACCGCAGGTTGGCCGGCAAGAACAAGAGCATTGCGAATCGCGAGCGCTTCCTGCGCCGCGTGAAAAACTACATTCGTCACGCCGTCTCGGAAGCGGTACGTGACCGTAGTATCAAAGACATTCAGAGCAACCAGAGCATCACCATTCCACGCAAGGACATTGCGGAGCCCTCGTTCCGGCACGGCCCGGGCGGGCGGCGCGAAATGGTGCATCCCGGTAATGCCGACTACATTCGCGGCGACCGCATTCCTCGCCCGCAGGGCGGCGGTGGCGGCGGCGGAAGTCAGGCGAGCAACGAAGGCGAAGGTCAGGACGACTTCGTATTCGAGCTGTCGCGTGAAGAGTTCATGCAGTACTTCTTCGACGACCTCGAATTGCCGCGTCTCGTCAAAACCCATCTCATGGCCGTGCCCACGTGGAAGAGCATCCGCGCGGGCTGGGCCGCCGAGGGCACGCCCAACAACATCGACGTCGTGCGTTCGCTGCGCAGTGCGCTGGGGCGCCGTATCGCGCTCGGTGCGCCGCTCGTCAACGAGTTGCACGCGCTCGAAGCCGAACTCGAGGCGCTCAAGGCCGACACCGCCGACCGGCGCCAGGAGATCGCGCTGCTCGAAGAGCAGATCCATCACTTGCGCGGACGCATCTGGCGCATTCCGTTCATCGACCCGTTCGACCTGCGTTACGTGAATCGCGTGAAGCAGCCGCAACCGTCGAGTCAGGCCGTGATGTTCTGTCTGATGGACGTATCCGGGTCGATGGACGAGCAGCGCAAGGATCTCTCCAAGCGCTTTTTCATCCTGCTGTATCTCTTTCTCAAGCGTAACTACGAGAAGATCGAGGTGGTGTTCATCCGCCACCATACGCGTGCGGAAGAGGTGGACGAAGACACCTTTTTCCATTCGACGGAAAGCGGCGGCACGGTCGTGTCGAGCGCGCTGGAGCTGATGAAAAAAGTGATCGAAGACCGTTATTCGCCGAGCGACTGGAACATCTATGGCGCGCAGGCTTCGGACGGCGACAACTGGACCGACGACTCGCCCAAGTGCCGCAAGATCCTGGCGGAAGACATCCTGCCGCAGGTCAGGTATTTCGCCTATATTCAAGTCACGCCGGAAGAGCAGAATCTGTGGCTCGAATACGCGCAACTCGCGCTTTCCGAGCCGGCGCTGGCCATGAAGAAAGTCGACACGGCCGCGGATATTTACCCGGTGTTCCGGGAGTTGTTCGAAAAGCAGGTGGAGCGCTCATGACGACACGCCATCTGCACAACGAGGCGCGCGGCTACGAGCCGGAGCGCCGGAAGCATGACGGCCACGAGACAGGGCAGGAAGCCGGGTCCGAGGCAGGGCAGCATGGCGGGGTGGATTCCGCCGGTACGCCCGAGCCCGCCGCCGCGGCTCGCCACAAGGAGCATGGGCTCGCCCAGCAAAGGGAAGTACACATGAACGTAGCCGACAGACGGCCGTTGCCGTGCCCATCCGACTGGTCCTTCGAACTCATCGAGGAATACGACACGCACATCTCGCATGTTGCGGAGCAATATGAACTCGATGTGTACCCCATTCAGCTCGAGCTGATTAGCGCCGAACAGATGATGGACGCGTATGCCTCGGTGGGCATGCCCGTGAATTATCGTCACTGGTCGTTCGGCAAGCATTTTCTCTCCACGGAGAAAAGCTACCGGCGCGGGCAAATGGGGCTCGCGTACGAGATCGTGATCAATTCCAACCCCTGCATTGCGTATCTCATGGAAGAAAACACCATGACGATGCAGGCACTCGTGATCGCGCACGCGGCGTACGGGCACAACTCGTTCTTCAAGGGCAATTACCTGTTCCGTCTCTGGACGGACGCGCACGCGATCATCGACTACCTCGTCTACGCGAAGAATTACATCGCCGAATGCGAAGAGCGCTTCGGTCTCGATCGCGTGGAGGAATTGCTTGACTCGTGCCACGCGCTCATGAATTACGGCGTGGATCGCTACAAGCGCCCGCAGAAGCTCTCGCTCGAACGCGAGGCCGCCATGCGTCGCGAGCGCGAGGCGTATCTGCAATCGCAGGTCAACGAACTCTGGCGCACGCTGCCCAAGACGCAGCAGCCCATTGCCGAAGATCCGGACGACCGCTTTCCGCCCGAGCCGCAAGAAAACCTGCTCTATTTCGCGGAAAAGAACTCGCCGCTGCTTCAACCGTGGGAGCGCGAAGTCATTCGCATCGTGCGCAAGGTGGGGCAATACTTTTACCCGCAGCGCCAGACTCAGGTGATGAACGAAGGCTGGGCCACGTTCTGGCATTACACGCTGCTCAATACGCTGTATGCGCAGGGCAAGCTCGAAGACGGCTTCATGATGGAGTTCCTGCACTCGCACAGCAACGTGATCTACCAGCCGCCCGTGACCAAGCCGTATTACAGCGGCATCAATCCGTATGCGCTGGGTTTTTCGATGATGAGCGATATCCGCCGCATCTGCGAAAACCCCACGGACGAAGACCGCAAGTGGTTCCCGGAACTGGCCGGCAGCCCGTGGCTCAAGGCGCTGCATTACGCCATGCGCAACTTCAAGGACGAGAGCTTTGTCGCGCAGTATCTGTCGCCGCATCTGATCCGTGAAATGCGCTTGTTCTCGGTGCTCGACGACGACATGCGCGACGCGCTCGAAGTCTCGGCCATCCACGACGACAGCGGTTACCAGTATGTGCGTCAGGCGCTGTCGCGGCAGTACGACATGCATCACCGCGAGCCGAACATCCAGGTGTGGTCGGTCAACACGCGCGGCGACCGCAGTCTCACGCTGCGCCACTTCATGAGCGACAACCGCCATCTTTCCGGCGACACCGAGGAAGTGCTGCGGCACATGGCGCGCCTGTGGCAATTCGACGTGTATCTGGAGAGCGTCGATGAAAACGGCACCGTGAGGAAGCGCTATGAATGCCGTTACATGCCGCCGCCCATTCGCGCATGATGTCGCTGTGATTTAACTACGGCATATCGTCAGGCGTCGTCGGCGTATCGTCAGCTTGCAAGGCCAGCCTCCGGGCTGGCCTTTTTCGTTTTCGCGCGCGCAAGGCGGAACTGCGCGCGAAGTCGTGCCAGAGCAGCGCGCCGCGCTACCATACTGCGCCAGCAACTCATAGAAACCCGAAACGAAGGAGCGCACGCGGATGCGGTATGTGAAAGGGAAGCGGCATGGCATTTGAACTGTTTCGCGGCGTGCGGCCGCTCACGAAGGCCGCGGCGATCCGCGACGCGCTCGCGGGCCTGCAACTCGCCTCGATGAACGTGCCGCAATTGCTGGGCTACGCGCGCATCGCGGGCATGCCGGCCGTGACCGGCCTGTACACGGGCTTCCTGCCGCTCATCGCGTTCGCGTTGTTCGGCGCGTCGCGTCATCTCGTGGTGGCCGCCGACTCGGCCACGGCCACGATCTTCGCGAGCCGCCTCACGACCATGGCCGCGCCTGCAAGCGCCGAATACGTCGCGCTCGCGGGCATGACGGCCTTGCTCACCGCCGTTTTGCTGCTGATCGCGCGCGTGTTCCGGCTCGGCTTTCTCGCGGACTTTCTCTCGCGCACGGTGCTGGTGGGCTTTCTCACGGGCGTGGGCGTGCAGGTGGGCGTGGCCATGCTCGGCGACATGCTCGGCCTCGACGTGAATTCGCGCCGCACGGTCTTGCAGATCAAGCAGATCGTGCTGCAATTGCCCGCCATTCACTGGCCCACGCTCGCGATCTCCGTGGCCGTGGTGGCCGCGATCCTGGTCTTCAAGCGCGTGCGGCCGCGCTGGCCCGTGCCGCTCGTCGCGGTGGTGGCGAGCATTGCGGCGAGCGCCGCGTTCGGCTTCGCGGGTCATGGCATTGCGGTGATCGGCCCCGTGGCCGGTGGTTTGCCGCATATCGGTTTTCCCGCGGTCGGCTGGTTTCAGATGATCGACCTGTTGCAGGTGGCGGCGTCGTGCTTCGTCATCATCGTCGCGCAGAGCGCCGCCACGAGCCGCGCGTTCGCGCAGCGCTACGGCGAACGCGTGGACGAAGACCAGAACCTGCTCGGGCTGGCCGCCGCGAATGCGGCCGCTTCGCTGAGCGGCGCGTTCGTCGTGAACGGCAGCCTCACGCAAACGGCCATGGCCGATCAGGCTGGCGCGCGCAGCCAGTTCGCGCAACTCGTGTTCGCGGGCGTGGTGGTGGTCGTGCTGCTGTTCCTGAGCCGCCTGCTCCAATATCTGCCGCACTGCGTGCTCGCGGCCATCGTTTTCACGATCGCGGCGGGACTGGTCAATCTGCGCCAGCTCGTCGACATCCGGCGTGAAAGCCCCGGCGAATTCCGCCTCGCGGTCACGACGGCGCTCGCCGTGGTCGTGATCGGCGTGGAAAACGGCATTCTCATCGCGATCGGGCTTTCGCTGCTGCGCCACGTGCGCCATAGCTACCGGCCGCACACGATGGTGCTCGTGCCCAACGACGCCGGCGAGTGGATGCCCGAGCCCACGCGCGCGGGCCAACTCACGGCGGCCGGCCTGATCGTCTACCGCTTCGGCGCGGATCTGTTCTATGCGAACGATCACTTGTTCGTCGACGAGGTGCGTCTGCTGATCGATCGTGCGCCCACGCCCGTGCGCTCGTTCGTGGTGGATGCGGCGGCGATCACGGACCTCGATTATTCGGCGGGGCGCAGCGTGATCGACCTGTGCGCGGAACTCGCCGAGCGCGGCGTGCAGGTGCTGTTCGGTCGCGTGAACCGCTATTTGCGCGCCGATATGGATCGCCACGGCATCACGGCCGTGGTCGGCGAGAAGCACATTTTCCCCACGCTGCACGAAGCGCTCGCGGCGGTGCGGCCCGACCTCGAATCGAAATCGGAAGGTTGACGCAAGTGAAGCAGGAGGACGCGCAATCGGCGGGAGTCCTGATCGATTGCGCAGGCGTTATCAGGCAAGCTTTACGTGGCCGATGCCAGCACGCGTGCGCCGGAAAATGTCACGAGGCGTCCAGACAAACCCCGATTGCCCTGGCGATTTGCGCACTGATATCGTGCGCCAGATGCGCTGTGGAAGCGCTTCCACCCACATAATCCGGCTTGCGATGCAAACTCGCGCCGGCGCACCCGTGCAGGAGGTTTCGTGACTCAGGACACAGCCGCCGCAGCGCAATTCGCAGCGCCCCCGGCTTCGCAAGCCGATCCGTTCACGCCGCCCGCGACCTCCGCGCTGTGGCGGCGCGATTTTCTGCTCGGCGCGGCCACGGCCGCGTATCAGATCGAGGGCGCGGTGCGCGAAGACGGCCGGCTGCCGTCGATCTGGGACACCTTCAGCGCGACGCCCGGCAAGGTGCTCGCCGGCGACACGGGCGAAACCGCCTGCGATCATTACCACCGCTGGGAAGCCGACCTCGACCTGCTCACGCAACTGCATTTCGAGGCGTACCGCTTTTCGATCGCGTGGCCGCGCGTGATGGACGAAGCCGGGCGACCCAATGCGAAGGGCATCGCGTTCTATCGGCGGCTGCTGGAGCGCCTGAAAGAGAAGGGCATCCGCACGTTCGCCACGCTCTATCACTGGGACTTGCCGCAGCATCTCGAAGATCGCGGCGGCTGGCTCAATCGCGATACCGCGTACCGTTTCGCCGATTACGCCGACCTCATGAGCCGCGAACTCAAGGGTCTCGTCGATTCGTGGATGACGCTCAACGAGCCGTGGTGTTCCGCGTATCTCGGCTATGGCAACGGCCACCATGCGCCCGGTCTCGCGAACGGCCGCTACGCGACCCAGGCGATGCATCATCTGCTGCTCGGCCACGGGCTCGCGGTAACCGTGCTGCGCGCGAACGACCCGGCATCGGCGAAAGGCATTGTCGCGAACGTCGGGCGCGGCACGGCCGATTCGCCATCCGAAGCGGACGTACGCGCCGCACGCCGCTTCGAGGTCCAGCACAACGCGTGGATTCTCGACCCGCTGCTCAAGGGGGAATATCCGCGCGAATTGTTCGAACTCTGGCCCGGCACCGAACCGCTCGTGCTCGACGGCGACATGGAAACGATCGCCGCACCACTCGATTTTCTCGGCATCAATTACTATTTCCGCACCAACGTGAAGAGCGACGGCGCGCACGGGTTCGTCGAGGCGCCGCCCGAAGGCGTCGAGCGCACGCAGATGGGTTGGGAAGTCCACCCGGACGGCCTGCGCGATCTGCTGACCGGCTTCGCGCGCACCTACGACAACCTGCCGCCGATCTACATCACCGAAAACGGCATGGCGTCCGACGACAGCGTGCGCGACGGCCGCGTGGACGACACGCAGCGCATCGCGTTCCTCAAGCGCCATCTCGCGGCGGTCAACGAGGCGATGGACGCGGGCGTGGACATACGCGGCTATTTCGTCTGGTCGCTGCTGGATAACTTCGAGTGGGCGTTTGGCTACGAGCGGCGCTTCGGCGTCGTGCACGTCGACTACGGCACGCAGGTGCGCACACCCAAGCGCAGTGCGGAACTGATCGCGCGCTTCCTCGCGCAGCGCCGCGCGCTCGACGTGGCGTGACGCGGCCGTCGTTTTCATCCGATATAACAAAGCATCACGCGTTTCGCGTTTCGCCTCTCGCAGCCGTTGCAGATCAACCCGGAACCACCGGGCTTTGCAGGGATCGGCACACTGGGCCCGAGCGCCCATGCCGACCGACCAGGAGACGCAATGAAGCACCATGCACCCGTTCTGCGCGGTATCGCGGCCGCGCTGGCACTGGCCGGCGCGCTCGCGGCCCACGCTGCCGAGCCGCTCAAGGCCAACGTGATTCACTGGTGGACCTCGGGCGGCGAGTCGGCCGCGATCAAGCAATTCGCGCTGGCCTACGATCAGGCGGGCGGGCAGTGGGTGGACAACGCGATCGCGGGCGCCGACCAGGCGCGCGCGACGGCCATCAACCGCATCGTGGGTGGCGATCCGCCCACGGCGGCGCAATTCAACACCTCGAAGCAGTTCCACGATCTCATCGACCAGGGACTCCTGAATAATGTCGATGCGGTCGCGGCGAAAGAGAACTGGAACGGCATCTTCCCCGAGTCGATCCTCACCGCGATCAAGGTGAACGGCCATTTCTACGCCGCGCCCGTCGACATTCACATGCAGGACTGGTTCTTCTACTCGAAAGCCGCGTTCGCGAAAGCGGGCCTGAAAGGCGAGCCGCAGAACTTCAACGAACTGTTCGCCGATCTCGACAAGCTCAAGGCCGCGGGCGTCATCCCGCTCGCGCTGGGCGGCCAGGCGTGGCAGGAGAAGATCACCTTCGACGCGATTTTCGCCGACATGGACCGCGATCTCTACATGAAGGTCTATCGCGACCGCGACGCGAACGCCGTGAATTCGCCCGCGTTCCGCAACGTGCTCACGACCTTCAAACGCCTGCACAATTACGTCGATGCGGGCTCGCCGGGCCGCAACTGGAACGACGCCACGGCGCTCGTCATCTCCGGCAAGGCGGGCATGCAGATCATGGGCGACTGGGCCAAGGGCGAGTTCTCGGCGGCGAAGCAGGTGGCCGGCAAGGACTTCGGCTGCTTCCCCGGCTTCGGGCCGAAGTCGCCGTACATGGTGGCCGGCGACGTGTTCGTGTTCCCCAAGACCGACAAGCCCGAGGCCGTGAAGGCGCAGCAACTGCTCGCCACGGTCATGACGTCGCCCGCGGCGCAGGCGGCGTTCAGCCAGCGCAAGGGCTCGATTCCGATTCGCCCCGACGTCGACATGGCGGGCTTCGACATCTGCGCGAAGGAGGGCATGGCGATCATGAAGGACAAGTCGCGGCAACTGCCGAATCCCGAAATGCTGATTCCGCCCGACGTGCAGGGCGCGCTCCAGGACGTCATCACGAACTTCTGGAACAAGAACCAGTCGGTGGACGACGCGCAAAAGGCCTTCGCCTCGGCGCTCAAGAGCTGAGCGGCGCCATGTACGCGGCCAAACTGCAGCCCGCCAAACGTCACGCCGGCGACGCGCGTTCGTTGCGGCCATTGCGTCCCTTGAGCCGGCGGCTCTCGCTCGCCGCGTGGATCGCGCTGCTGCCGATGGCCGCGACGGTGGTGTTCGCGTATCTCGGCACGATGCTCTGGACGGCGCGCGTCTCGCTCAGCTTTTCGCGCTCGCTGCCGTCCAACACCTTCGCGGGCGTGACGCAATACGTGCGGCTGTTCGACAACGACCGCTGGCTCGTCTCGCTGCAAAACCTCGTGATTTACGGCGTGTGCTTCATCGTGGCGTGCGTCGCGATCGGGCTGCTGCTGGCGATCCTCATCGACCAGCGCGTGGCGGCCGAAGGCGCGTTGCGCACGGTGTTTCTCTATCCGTACGCGATGTCGTTCGTGGCAACGGGGCTCGTGTGGCAGTGGATCCTCAACCCCGAACTCGGCATTCAGGCGGTGCTGCGCGATATCGGCTTCACGCATGCGCGATTCGACTGGATCGTCTCGCAACGCTTCGCGATCTATACGCTCGTGATCGCGACCGTGTGGCAGGCCTCGGGTCTCGTGATGGCGCTCATGCTCGCGGGCTTGCGCGGCATCGACGAGGAGATCTGGAAGGCCGCGCGGCTCGACGGCATTCCACGCTGGCGCGTGTACGCCAGCATCGTCGTGCCGATGCTGCGCACCTCGCTCTCCACGGCGTTCGTGCTGCTGTTCGTGATGGTGGTGAAGCTCTACGACGCGGTGGTCGCCATGACGCAGGGCGGTCCCGGCACCGCGAGCGAAGTGCCCGCGAAATTCATCATGGACTACCTGTTCAATCGCGCGAACATCGGCCTGGCCTCGGCGGCGTCGATCGTGCTGCTCGCCACCGTGCTCGCGATCCTCGCGCCGTTCTTCTACGCGCGCAGCCGCATGGCGCTGAAGGGAGGTCACGCATGAGCACGCTCTCCGGCAACGCGGCGAACCCGGCGCGGGCGCGGTCGGCCCGGCGCAAGCCGCGCCAACGCTTCACGCCCGCGCGCCTGGGCGTCTACGCATTCCTGTTCACGGCCGCGCTGTTTTTTCTGCTGCCGCTCTACGTGATGCTCGTGACCTCCGTGAAGCCCATGGACGAGATTCGCCTCGGCCATCTGCTCGCGTTGCCCGCGCACCTGACCCTCGCGCCGTGGCGCGACGCATGGGCGTCCGCGTGCACCGGGCTCGACTGCAACGGTATTCGCGTGGGGTTCTGGAACTCGGTGCGCATTGTCGTGCCGAGCACGTTCTTTTCCATCGCCGTGGGCGCGGTGAACGGCTATGCGCTGTCGTTCTGGCGGCCGCGCGGCGCGGGCGTGCTGTTCGCCATCCTGCTCGCGGGCGCCTTCATTCCCGTGCAGGTGATGGTGTATCCGCTCGTGCGCGTGCTGGCGTTCGTGCATCTGTTCAGCTCGCTGCCCGGCATCGTCATCATTCATACGATCTTCGGCATGCCCGTGATGACGCTGCTGTTTCGCAACTACTACGCCTCGCTGCCGCAGGAATTGTTCAAGGCCGCGCGCATCGACGGCGGCGGCTTCTGGCGCATCTTCACACAGCTCATGCTGCCGATGTCGGTGCCTATCATCGTGGTGGCGATCATCATGCAGGTCACGGGCATCTGGAACGACTACATTCTGGGCCTCGTGTTCGCGGGCACGCGCAATCTGCCCATGACGGTGCAGCTCAACAACATCATCAACACGACCACGGGCGAGCGGCTCTACAACGTCAACATGGCGGCCACGATCCTCACCTCGCTCGTGCCGCTCGCGATCTATTTCGTCTCGGGACGCTGGTTCGTGCGCGGTATCGCGTCGGGCGCGGTGAAAGGCTAGGAGCGAACCATGGGCAATCTCACCAACGTGGCCGTGCGCAACCTGCGCATCGAGCTGGGCGCGAACACCATCATCGACGATCTCGATCTCGACGTGCGCGCGGGCGAATTCGTGGTGCTGCTCGGGCCGTCGGGCTGTGGCAAATCCACCTTGCTGCACAGCATCGCGGGCCTCGTGGACGTGAGCGACGGCAGCATCGAGATTGGCGGCGAGGACATGACGTGGGCCGACCCGAAGGATCGCGGCGTGGCGCTCGTGTTCCAGTCGTACGCGCTCTATCCGACCATGAATGTGGAGCGCAACCTGTCGTTCGCACTTCGAATCAATGGCACGCCCAAGGCCGAGATCGAGCGCCGCGTGAAGCGCGCCGCCGAGATGCTGCAACTCGGGCCATTGCTCGCGCGCAAGCCCTCGCAGCTTTCGGGCGGCCAGCGCCAGCGCGTGGCGATCGGGCGCGCGCTGGTGCGCGAAGCCGACGTCTTTCTGTTCGACGAACCGCTCTCGAATCTCGACGCCAAGCTGCGCACCGAGTTGCGCCGCGAACTCAAGCAACTGCATCAGCAACTCGGTGCGACCATGATCTACGTGACGCACGATCAGGTCGAGGCGATGACGCTCGCCACGCGTATGGCCGTGATGAAGGGCGGCGCGATCCAGCAGTTCGGCACGCCCGCCGAAGTCTATGCGCGGCCCGAGAACCTGTTCGTCGCGACCTTCCTCGGCGCGCCGCCCATGAACCTCTTGCACGGCGCGCTGGAAGCCGACGAGGGCCGCTTGCGCTTTCGCGGCGCGCAGCTCGAGGTGGACGTTTCGGCTTATGCGTTCAAGGGCGTACCCGACCCCACGCGGCCTTGCGTGCTCGGCGTGCGGCCGGAAGACGTGCACGCGGGTACGGCCGTGCGCGATCGTGACGCCGTGCGGGAAGGGCGCGTGACCCTGGTCGAGCCGATGGGCAACCATCGCGTGTTGTGGCTCGAGCATCGCGGCGCGCCGATCGCCTCGATCGATCAGGACAAAGCGCCGCTCGCGACGGGCGCGAACGTGCCGTTCACCATCGACGCCGCGCAGGTTTCGCTGTTCGACGAAGCCACGGGCGCGCGCCTGTAATGCCAACCAACCCATGCTGAGCCAATGAAAGAGGAGCGAACCGTGGCGACTCTCAAAGACGTGGCGGCGCTGGCCGGCGTGGGCCTTTCGACGGCCTCGCGCGCGATCTCGGGCAACGGGCCGGTTTCGGCCGAAGCGGCGGCGCGCGTACAAGCCGCCATCGAGCAACTGAACTTCCGGCCTTCGTCGATCGGGCGCGCGATGGCCACGCAATCGCTCGGCATCATTGGCATTTTCGTGCCCACGTTTTTCGGCTCGTACTACGGCACGATCCTCAAGGAAACGGATACCCAACTGCGCGCGGTGCGCCGTCACGTGGTGGTCGCAACGGGCTGCGGCGAGGCCTCGCCGCGCGAACAAGCCATCGAGGCGGTGCGCTTTCTGATTGGCCGCGACTGCGACGGCGTGGCCGTCATCAGCCACGATCTGCACGACGACGATCTGCACATGCTGTACGGCATGCATCCGCGCATGGCGTTCCTCAATCGCCTCTACGAAGGCGCGCCCGACGCCTCGTTTTGCGCCGACCACTTTCACGGCGGCGAACTCGCGGCGCGCACGCTGATCGATCACGGTCATCGTGCGATTGCCGTGATCGGCGGTCCCGAAACGTCGTCCGACAACGCCACGCGTCTCGCCGGGTTCTTCGCCGAACTGGCGCGCCATGGCATCCCGCGCGACGCGGTGGCGCTCGTCGCCTCCGACTTTTCGCCCGAAGGCGGCTACGCGGCGGCACGGGCGCTGCTCGCGATGAAGCGCCCGTTCACGGGTCTCTTTTGCGCGAACGACACCATGGCGATGAGCGCGCTCGCCTGCCTGCAGCACGCGGGCCTGCGCGTGCCCGACGACGTTTCCGTGATCGGTTACGACGACGATTACTCGACGGCCTATATGGCGCCCGCGCTCACCTCGGTGCATATCCCCACGGCCGAACTCACGCGCAACGCGGTGCGCTGGCTCATCAACCGGTGCTACGGCACGCAGTGGGATATCGAACGCACGTTTCCCGTGAGCGTGACAATGCGCGCCTCGGTCGCCCGCGCGAAAGTCTGAGCGGCGAAACGGCGCAAGCTGCGGCGCACGCGTGAGAGACGGTAAAATCGGCGGGTTCTCAACCGCTTTCATCGCTCAACGTCATGCCCGCGCAAGATCCGGTCGCTCCGGCCAAGAAGGAAGAAGGTGTCGCCGTTATCGACCGCGCGTGCGCGATCCTGTTCGCGTTTCGTCCCGGCGACAACGCGCTCACGCTCGCCGAACTCGCCGCGCGCACCGGCCTCTATAAAAGCACCTTGTTGCGCCTCGCGGGCGCGCTGATGCAGCATCGCCTGCTGCTGCGCCTCGAAGACGGCCGCTATCAACTCGGGCCGGCCACGTTCGCGCTGGGCGCGCTCTATCAACGCAGCCTCAATCTCGGCGGCATCCTGCTGCCGCTCATGCGCGAGCTTGCCATTGCGAGCGGCGAGGGCGTGTCGTTCTATGTGCGCGACAACGCCGTGCGCGTGTGTTTGCATCGCGTGGATTCGCAGCACATGGTGCGCCATCACGTGCGCGAGGGCGACGTGCTGCCGCTCGAAAGCGGTTCGGGCGGCCGTGCGCTGCTGGCGTTCGGCGGCGAGCCCGGCGAAGTCTACGAGCAGATTCGCCGCGACTTTTATTGCGTCTCGGTGGGCGAGCGCGACCGCGAAACGGCGGGCATGTCGATGCCGGTGTTCGGCGTGCAGGATACGTTGCGCGGCGTGATTACGTTGGCGGGTCCGAGTTCGCGCGTGGATGCGGCGTTCGTCGAGCGCAACCTGAGCGCGCTGTTCGACTGCGCCGCGCGCGCCACCGACGCGCTGGGCGGCAACTCGCGCGCGCTGCGTGAAGCGCAACGCGCGCGCGGTTGAGCTTCGCCTGAAGCGTTACGCCTCGCCGAGATGCCGTTCCGGCGCGCCCGTGTAGGCATAGGCGATCTGGCGCGGCATCGGGCCTTTGTTGCGCTCGCCGCGCCCGCGTTGCTCCCACGCATGCGCGAGGATGCCCACGGCGCGCGACAGACAGAACACGCCGCGCGCGAGTTCGGGCGCGAAACCCAGTTCGGCATAGATCACGGCCGTCACGCCGTCGATGTTCATCGGCACGGGGCGATCCTTGCGCGCGCGCAGTAGCGCTTCGATCCCGCGCGCGATAGCCGCGTAACGGCCTCGAATCGCGCCGCTGGCCACGCGTGCGTCGACGAGTTCGAGCAGCCGTCCCGCGCGCGGATCGACGGGATGAAAACGATGGCCGAATCCCGGCAGATACTTCCCTTGCGTGGCGATGAACGCGTCCACGCCGGCTTCCACGGCGTCTTGCAGCGGGCTGCCCGCGTCGATGCGTGCGGCGATATCGGCGTAAAGCTCCACGGCCTGCTGACCCGCGCCGCCGTGCACGTCGTCGAGCGCGTTGAGCGCCGAGGCCATCGCGCCGTTGATCGGCAAACCGCAACTCGTGGCGATGCGCGAAATGGCGATGGAAGGCGCGTGCGGGCCGTGATCGACGGAGGCCACGAGCGCGGCCTCGAGCAGCGTGGCTTCGTCTTCGTTCGGCAATTCGCCGCGCAGCATCAGCCAGATCATCTGCGGAAAGCTCACGTTGCCGATCAGTTCCTGGATCGGATAGCCGCGTACCTTGATCGACCCCGGATGAATGTCGATGATCGAGGTGCTCCAATAGTCGGCGCACAGCGCGGCGAGGTCGGGCGCGGCGGGGTTGGGGCGTTGCGTGGCCTTCCCGGCTGTCTTGTCGGTCATGTCAGATCACTCCGTCTTGCTTGAACGCTTCGATGGCCGCGGCGTCGTAGCCGAGTTGCGCGAGCGTTTCCTGCGTGTGGGCGCCGAGCGTGGGCGCGGGCGTGGTGGGCGCGGCGTCGGCGTCGGCGAGCCGCAGGCCCGCGCGTGTCACGCGCTGCGGCGCGGCGCCTTGCGTGGTGTCGCCCGTGGCGAGTTCGCGTACGAAACGCCGTTCGGCCAGATGCGGGTGCGCGAGGATTTCCGGCACCGAGAGCACACGCCCCACGGGCACGCCGCGCTCCAGCAAACGTGTTTCCCAGTTCGCGGCGGTGTCGGCGGCGAGTGCGGTTTCGATCTCGGCCTTGAGCGCTTCGCGATGCAGCTTGCGCAGATGGCGCGCCGCGAAGCGTTCGTCGCGCGCCAGCTCCGGCCGGCCGATGACTTCGCACAGGCTTTCGAACTGACGCGTTTCGTTCGCGGCGATGTTCAGGAGTCCTGCGCCCGTGCGGAACGTGCCCGAAGGGGCGGCGGTGAAATTTTCGTTGCCCATGGGCGTGGGTTCGACGCCCGCGTTCAGATAGTTCGACACCACCCAGCCCATGGTGGCGAGCGTGCTTTCCAGCATCGACACGTCGAGCCGCCGCCCGCGGCCGCTCGTGCGCGCGTCGAGCAGCGCGGCGCATATGCCGAACGCGGCCGTGAGTCCGCCCACGGTATCGGAGACGGGATAGCCCACGCGCAGCGGCGCGCTTTCCCCGTCGCCGGTCACGCTCATCACGCCCGCCATGCCCTGAATGATCTGATCGTAGGCGGGGCGGCGGGAGAGGGCGCCGTCGTCGCCGAAACCGGAAATGGCGCAATAGACCAAGCGCGGATTCACTTCGGATAACTGATCGTAGCCGAGCCCGAGCCGATCCATCACGCCGGGCCGGTAATTCTCGACCAGCACGTCGGCGTCGCGCACGAGATCGCGCAGAATGGCCTTGCCGCGCGGGTCCTTGAGATTGAGCGTGATCGAGCGTTTGCCCGCGTTCACGGCCACGAACGACGCGCCCATGTTGCGCGCGGCGGCGTCCTTGTCGGCGCCCAGACGTCGCGCGAGATCGCCGCCTTCGGGATGTTCGACCTTGGTGACTTCGGCGCCGAATAGCGCAAGCTGATACGCGCAAAACGGACCCGCGAGCACATTCGACAGATCCAGAACGCGCACGCCGGTAAGTGGAAGCATGACGATGAAACCTCGTTCCAAGAGAGAAAGGATTAGCGTGAAATGTCGTCGAGCGCGCGATTCTTCGTGCGCGGCCCGAACAGACCGATCGCGGCCATCACCACGATCATCGCGCCCGTGATCAGTGCGAACACGCCTGGCACACCGAAGTGACGCAAGGCGAACGCAATCATGAAGCCCGAGAACATGGCCGAAAGCCGCGACATCGAATAGACGAAGCCGACCGCCGTGGCGCGCATGCGCGTGGGGAACAGTTCGACTTGGTACGCGTGGTAACCCACGGAAAGCAGGGTGCCGCCGAGCGTGATGAGCACGCCGAGCAGCATCAGCATGGCGGCGGAAGTCTGCATGGCGAACAGCGCGCCGCACACGGCGATGGCGAGCGCGGAGAGCACCACGAGCGTCTTGCGCTCGATACGGTCGGCGACCGCCATGCCGATGAGCGGCCCGAACGGATTCGACACGGCAATCACGAACGAGTAGAGCAGGCTGTGCGTGATCGTCACGCCCTTCGAGACGAGCAGCGTGGGCACCCACGACGCGAAGCCGTAAAACCCGATCGCCTGAAACAGGTTGAACACCAGCAGCGTCACGGTGCGGCGGCGATACGGCGGCTGCCAGAGTTCGGCGAAACGCGCTTTCCTGGCCGTGGGCGCGGCGTGGGTTTCTTGCGCGGGCGTAGGCAAGCGGCGGCCATATTCGCGCTCGACCCGCGCTTCGAGTCGCGCCAGTACGCGTGCGGCTTCCTCGGTACGGCCGCGTTGCGCGAGCCAGCGCGCGCTTTCGGGTACGCGGCGGCGAATGGCCCACGCGATCAATGCGCCCAGCGCGCCGATCATCACGACCCAGCGCCAGCCGTCGAAGCCGAGCGGCGCCTGCGGCACGAACCACCACGCGAGCAGCGCGACGGCGGGCACGGCCGTGTACTGCACGAGATGCACGAACGCAAAGGCGCGCCCGCGCATGTGCTTGGGCACGAGTTCGCTCACGTAGGTGTCGATGGTGACGAGTTCGATGCCCACGCCGATGCCCGCGATGAGCCGCCAGAGGTTGATCGCGGGCGCGCTGGTCTGCAGCGCCATGATGCAGGTCGCCACCGAATACCAGAGCAGCGACGCCGTGAACATCGTGCGGCGGCCGTAGCGGTCGGCGAGACCGGTGAGACAGAACGTGCCGATGAAGAGCCCCGCGAACGACGCCGCGACGAATGCGCCCAACCCTGAGAAACCGAAGAACGATGCCGTGGTGGTCGAGTACAGGCCGCTTTTCACGAGGCCCGGCCCCACGTATGCCGTGAAAAAGAGATCGTAGAACTCGAACCAGCCGCCCAGCGACAGCAGCAGGACGAGCGACCAGATCGCGCGTGTGGCCGGCAGGCGGTCGATACGCGCGTTGATCTGGGCCGCGCCCGCTAACGCGGCGAGGTCTTCTTGCGACGCATGGGTCGCGTCGACCGGCAGGCTGGACATCGTCATCTCCTGAATTTGTTTTCGTTCTATCCAATAGAACGTCGTTCTGAAATAATGAACCCATGATACTGCGCAGGCGGTAACCCACCGACCCAGGGCTTTTACGGAGGCGGGAAACGGGCGTGGTGCGCCGCGAACGGCGAGCGACTGACGACGGCGCGTTCGCATCATCGGGGGGGCAACGCTGGTAATCTCGGTGGGTGATCCTGAAGATGGGCGAGGCCGATGCATGCGCCTCGCCGCGTCGACGAGCATTCCGGCAGTGAATTTGCGCAGTGGATTTGGCTTGAATCCGTTTCAGCGCCGCGGCCATCCCGACCGATCGGGCGCACGTCAGTCAGGAGACGTCGTGAATAAAAATGTCTTCCCTGCAGCGCTTCACGTTCCGCTTCACATTCCGCTTCACATTCCGCTTCGCTTTCGGCTTCTTCGTTCGCGCTTTCATGCCCGCCGGGCTGGCGTCGGCATGGCGTTGGCCGCCGTATTCGCGCTGGGCGGCTGCGCCAACGCGCCGAACCCGCAACACGCCGCCGAGCCGTCGAAATCCAATGTGCCTTCGCCGCTGACCGAACTCGAGAACGGCACCTTCGACGCGGAGAACGCGAACGCGCCGCTCACCGCCGTCGATCCGCGCGCGACCGATGCGCTCGACGCGATGGGCGCCTATCTGCGCACGCTGCGCCAGTTCGAGGTGAGCGCCGAGACGTCGACCGACGTCGTGCTCGACAACGGCCAGAACGCGGCGCTGCTGCGCCAGACGGTGCTCAAGGTGAAGCGCCCCGACCGCCTGCGCGCCGACGTCACGGGCAACGGCAACACGCGCGGGCTCGTCTACGACGGCCGCCATTTCACGATCTTCAATGAGAAGAAGGGCTACTACACGCGCAACGACGCGCCGCCGACGCTCGACGGCCTCGTGCGCGATCTCGCCACCACGTGGCATATCGAAACGCCGCTCGCCGACCTGTTCTACTGGGGCAGCGACAAGAACGACGACGCGTCGATCACGGCCGCGCAGGTGCTCGGCGTGGAAAAGGTCGATACGCGCTGGTGCACGCACTATGTGTATCAGCAGGCGGGCGCGGACTGGGAACTGTGGATCGAGCAGGGGCGGCGACCGCTGCCGTGCCACATGGTGATCGCCGATACGACGCAGCCCACGCTGCCGCGCCACGTGGTGACGTATCACTGGAACCTGGCGCCGGCGTTCAATGCCTCGACGTTCACATACCGGCCCAAGCCCGGCGCGAAGGAAATCGAATTGAAACCGGCGGAAAGCGGGCCTTCGTTCGAGGAGGCGCAATGAGCTTCGATGCCAGGCGGCGGAGGGTTCCGGCGGCGCTGTTTCTGGCGCTAGCCGTCGCGGCGCAGGATGCGAGCGCGTTTCGCGGCATGGCGCGCACGAGCGTGCATCCGCTGGGCGGTGCAGGGCAGTCGCTCGGGCGGCCGGGTTTCAACGGCGGCGGCGAGCAGCATCATCCGGGGCCTGGACCTGGACCGAATCCGGGTCCGCGCCCTCCGGGGCCGCCGCCCGGACCACCGCCTGGACCTCAACCCGGTCCCGGGCCGCATCCACCGGGTCCGCCGCCTGGACCGCCTCCGGGACCACCACCGGGACCGGGCCCGCATCCACCCGGACCGCCGCCTCCGCCTCCGCCACCCGGCTACTGGGGCGGCGGCTGGTACGTCGATCCCGTTGCGGCGGCGGTCACGGTGGGCGTCACCGCGGCCGTGGTCGGCTCGATGGTCGCAACGCTGCCGCCGGCCTGCAGCGCGGTCATGATCGGCGGCGTGACCTACGAGCAATGCGGCGCGACGTGGTATCAGCCGATATACGTGGGCACGGCGGTTCAATATGTCGTAGTGACGGCGCCGCGCTGAACCAGATGCGAGGCGAGCCGGTTTTTCCGCAGAGGAAACAGAGCGGGAGAACCGGCTCGCCGTTGTAAGCTTCCGACTCCGTCGAATTCATAATTTTACATAAGATAAATTATCGATAAAACTGGCGGCGGCGGATCGAGCCCTTTGTAAGCCTGCTCAAGAACCCACACGCTGCGCCGTAATACGTGGATCGGCGGATCTCCGTCATTGAACATCGTCATTCGCCCCCATGAAACTCAGTCGCAAGATTCCGCTCGCGTTCGCCGCGTCGCTCACGTTGATGTCGGCCGGCGCGTTCTACGGCATTCACACGCTCAATCAGGCCATCGACACGTATCGCGTCAACGTGCAGGCCTCGGCCGCCAACGAACGCATGGCGTCGGCCACGCTCGTCGAATTCAAGTTGCAGGTGCAGGAATGGAAAGACACGCTCCTGCGCGGCAAGGATCCGGCCAAGCTCGACAAGTACTGGGGGCAATTCCAGCAGCGCGAACGCACCGTGGACGACCTCGCGGCCACGTTGCAGGCGAAATTGCCCGACGGCGAAGCACGCACGCTCGTGACGCAGTTCGCCGCCGCGCACACGGCCATGGGCCAGGGCTATCGCAAGGGTCTGGAGGCGTTCAAGGCGGCCGGCGCCGATCCGTCCGCGGGCGACGCTCAGGTGGCCGGCGTCGACCGCGCGCCCGCCAATCTGCTCGACAAAGCCGCGCATACGATTGCCGCCGACAACGCCGAGGTCGTCGCCGATGCCGCGCGCCACGCCCAGCGCGCGATCGTCGTGAGCGCCCTGCTCATGGTTGCCGTGTTCGTATTCGCGCTCGCGGGCGGCGTGCTGTTCAGCCGCGCGGTGACGCGCCCGCTCGGCCGCGCCGTCGATTTCGCGCGGGACGTCGCGAACGGCGATCTGTCGACCGACCTGCACGCCCACGGCGACGACGAGACCGCCGAACTGCTGGCCGCGCTCGCGCAAATGCAGGCGAGCCTCGCGCGCGTGGTGAGCGAAGTGCGCGGCAACGCGGAAGGCGTCGCCACGGCGAGCGCGCAGATCGCGAGCGGCAATCTGAATCTCTCCTCGCGCACCGAGGAACAGGCCGCGTCGCTCGAAGAAACGGCCGCGAGCATGGAAGAACTCACGTCGATCGTGCGCATGAACGCCGAAAACGCCCAGCACGCGACCGAACTCGCGGGCACGGCCGCGCAAACGGCCTCGCGCGGCGGCGTCGTGATGCGCGAAGTCGTTGGCACGATGCAGTCGATCGCGGACAGCTCGAACAAAGTTGGCGAGATCATCGGCCTGATCGACGGCATTGCATTCCAGACCAATATTCTGGCGCTCAACGCCGCCGTGGAAGCCGCGCGCGCGGGCGAACAAGGCCGCGGTTTCGCCGTGGTCGCGGGGGAAGTGCGCACGCTCGCGCAGCGCAGCGCGGCGGCGGCGCGCGAGATCAAGGAGCTGATCGCGCAGTCGGCGCAGCGCGTGGAAGCGGGCTCGACGCTGGTGGCGAACGCCGGCCAGATCATCGACGAGATCGTGGGCTCCGTGCACCGCGTGACGACCACCGTCGGCGAAATCTCGACGGCCTCGCGCGAGCAATCCACCGGCATCGAGCAGGTCAACGTGGCCGTCACGCAAATGGACGAAGTCACGCAGCAGAACGCCGCGCTGGTCGAGGAAGCCTCGGCGGCGGCGCATGCGCTCGCCGAGCAGGCGCACGCGCTGCGCGAGGCGGTGGCCGCGTTCCGTCTGCGCGAGCCGGCGTTCGCCTGAGATTCGCCTGACCGTCAGGCGTAACGGCTTACATCACATAGCCGAGGCCGTTTTCGCGCATGCGGGCGATGGCGGCCTCGTCGAAACCCCAGTCGAGCAGCGCCGATAACCCACGTTCGCCGCGCGCGGGCGCCCTCGCCCCGAGCGCCGACGGCGTGCCCGAAAAGCGCGGCGCGGGCGCAGGCTGCACGACGCCGTGCGCCTCCACGAAACTGCCGCGCGCGGCGTTGTGCGCATGCGCGGGCGCTTCCGAAAACCCGAGCACGGGCGCCACGCACGCGTCGCGGCCGTCGAACACGGCGCACCATTCGTCACGCGTGCGGGAAGCGAAGGCAGCCGTAAAACGCTCGCGCAACATGGGCCAACCCGCGCGGTCGTGCTGGGGCGGCAGACCGGCATCGGCAAGGCCGAGTCCGTCGATGAACTGCGCGTAGAAGCGCGCCTCCACGGCGCCGACCGTCATGTACTGGCCGTCTTTCGTGCGATAGCTGTCGTACCAGGGCGTGCCGCCATCGAGCAGATTGCTCTCGCGCGACTCGCGCCAATGCCCGGACGCCATCAAGCCCCACACCACCGAGCCGAGTTGCGCGGCGCCCTCCACCATGGCCGCGTCCACCACCTGGCCCGCGCCACCGCGCTGCACGTGGCAGAGCGCCGCGACCACGCCGAGCGCGAGCAGCATGCCGCCACCGCCATAATCGCCGACGAGATTCAGCGGCGGCACCGGCGCCTCGCCCGCGCGGCCGATGCCCGACAGCACGCCCGAGAGCGCGATGTAATTGAGGTCGTGCCCGGCGCGTTGCGCGAGTGGCCCGCTCTGCCCCCAGCCCGTCATGCGCCCGTAGACGAGCCTGGGATTGCGCGCGAGCGCGGCTTCGGGACCGAGGCCGAGGCGCTCCATGGTGCCGGGCCGAAAGCCCTCGACGAGCACGTCGGCTTCCGCGATCAGATCGAGCGCGGCCTGCGCCGCTTCGGGACGCTTGAGGTCGAGCGTGAGCGAGCGCCGCCCTCGCCCGGTCACGTCCGCGCGCGCGCCCTCGCGCTTCGGCCCGAGATCGTCGGGCGCGACGGGACGGTCGATGCGGATCACGTCCGCGCCCATGTCGGCCAGCAGCATCGTGCCGAACGGCGCCGGGCCGATCGCCTCGAACTCCAGCACGCGAAATCCGCTCAAAACGCCCATGTTTCGTGTCTCCGTTCGTGATCGTCGGACGAACATACGCGAGCGCGTGGCGGAAAGAACCCCCCGCGTTCGGTGGGTCGAACGCGCGCCAATGCAAAAAAGCCGCTCCGGTTTCTCAACCGAAGCGGCTTTTTTATCTCGACTTCCGAACGGCGCGTACCTGTGCGCGCTTACATGTTCGGATAGTTCGGCCCGCCGCCGCCTTCCGGCGTGACCCACACGATATTCTGCGTCGGGTCCTTGATGTCGCAGGTCTTGCAGTGCACGCAGTTCTGCGCGTTGATCTGCAGACGATCGCTGCCGTCGTCGTTCTTCACGAACTCGTACACCGCCGCCGGGCAGAAACGCGCCTCGGGACCCGCATACGTGCGCAGGTTCACATCGACGGGAACCTTCGCGTCTTTCAGCGTGAGGTGCGCGGGCTGGTTCTCTTCGTGATTTGTGTTCGAGATGAACACCGAAGAAAGCCGGTCGAACGTGAGCTTGCCGTCGGGTTTCGGATACTCGATCGGCTTGCACTGCGACGCGGGTTTCAGCATTTCGTTGTCGCGATGCTGGTGATGCAGCGTCCACGGCACGTTGCCGCCCATGAGCTTCTGCTCGATGCCCACCATCAGCGTGCCGAGGTACAGGCCCTTGCCCATCCACTGCTTGAAATTGCGCGCCTTGTAAAGCTCGGTGTAAAGCCACGACTGCTTGAACGCTTCCGGATACGCCGCGAGTTCGTCCTGCTGACGCCCTGCCTGCACGGCGTCGAACGCGGCGTCAGCGGCGAGCATGCCGGTCTTGATCGCCGCGTGCGAACCCTTGATGCGCGAGACGTTGAGAAAACCTGCATCGTCGCCAACGAGTGCGCCGCCCTTGAACACGAGCTTGGGCAGCGACATCAGGCCGCCCGCCGTAATCGCGCGCGCGCCGTACGAGACGCGCTTGCCGCCTTCGAGATATTTGCGGATCTCGGGGTGCGTCTTGTAGCGCTGGAATTCCTCGAACGGCGAGAGATACGGATTCTGGTACGCGAGGCCCACGACAAAACCCACCATCACCTGGTTATTGTCGATGTGATACAGGAACGAGCCGCCGTACGTGTCGCTTTCGAGCGGCCAGCCGGCCGTGTGGATCACGAGGCCCGGCTGGTGCTTCGACGGATCGATTTCCCACAGTTCCTTGATGCCGATGCCGTAGACCTGCGGATCGGCGTCGCGGTCGAGCTTGAGCTTTTCGTTGAGCTGGCGTCCCAGATGCCCGCGCGCGCCTTCGCAGAACAGCGTGTATTTCGCGTGCAGTTCCATGCCGAGCTGGAAATTCTCGGTGGGTTCGCCGTCCTTGCCCACGCCCATGTTGCCGGTGGCGACGCCTTTCACCGCGCCGTTTTCGTCGAAGAGAATTTCGGCGGCCGGAAAGCCCGGGAAGATCTCTACGCCCAGCGCCTCGGCCTGCTGACCGAGCCAGCGCGTGACGTTCGCGAGGCTGATCACATAGTTGCCGTGGTTCTTGAAGTTATCGGGCAGCGCCCAGTTCGGCACGGCTTTCGCGCCCGTTTCGGAGAGGAACAGGAATTTGTCTTCGGCCACGGGCACGTTCAGCGGCGCGCCTTTTTCCTTCCAGTCGGGGAAGAGTTCGGTGATGGCGCGCGGGTCCATGACCGCGCCCGAGAGGATATGCGCCCCGATTTCCGAGCCCTTCTCGAGCACGCACACGCCGATCTCGACGCCTTGTTCTGCCGCCCGTTGCTTCAGGCGGATCGCCGCGGAGAGCCCGGCCGGGCCGCCACCGACGATTACCACGTCGTATTCCATCGACTCGCGGGGACCGTATTGCTCGATCAGTGCTTCATTCGGGGACATTTCGTATTCCTTGTTATGGATCGCGGCCTTGCGCGGGCAACGATCAGAACTGCACTTCGCTCAACGCGAGCACGCTGGCATCGCCTCTGGCGCTCAGGATCGCCGTTTCGAGACCGCCTGCCTGGGCGAGAACGTGCTCGCCGTAGAACTGGGCGATCGCAATTTTCGCGCCGTGGAATTCGAGGTCCTGCTCGAATTCGCGCTGCGACGCGAGCAATGCGCGGCCCATCTGCCAGCCGCACAGCACGATGCCCGCGAGCTTCAGATACGGCACGCTGCCCGCGAATACGGCGTTCGGGTCGCGCTTGACGTTGGCCAGCACGAAATCGACGACATTGGCGAGCGACTGCGCGCCCTTCTCCAGTTGCGCGCGCAACGACTGCGCCGCCGCGCTGCCCGCTTGACCGAGCGCTTCGCAGGTCTGCGCGATCTCGCCGAGCAGCGCCTTCGCGACCGCGCCGCCGTCGCGCACCGTCTTGCGGCCGATCAGGTCGTTCGCCTGGATCGCCGTCGTGCCTTCGTAGATGGCGAGAATGCGCGCGTCGCGGTAATACTGCGCGGCGCCGGTTTCCTCGATAAAGCCCATACCGCCATGCACCTGCACGCCGAGACTCGCCACGTCGTTGACCATTTCCGTGCTCCAGCCCTTCACGATCGGCACGAGGAATTCGTAGATGGCCTGATGGCGCGCACGCACGTCGGCGTCGGCGTGACCGTGCGCGAGATCGCTATGCGCGGCCGCGACATACGCGAGCGCCCGCGCGCCTTCGGTCAGCGCGCGCATCGTGCCGAGCATGCGGCGCACGTCCGGATGATGAATGATGGTCGCCGAAGTTTTCAGCGAACCGTCCACCGGGCGGCTCTGCACGCGTTCCTTCGCGTAGGCCACGGCCTTCTGGTACGCGCGATCGGCAACACCCACGCCCTGCATGCCCACGCCGAAGCGCGCGGCGTTCATCATGATGAACATGTATTCGAGGCCGCGATTTTCTTCGCCGATGAGGTAGCCGGTCGCGCCGCCGTGGTCGCCGTATTGCAGCACCGCCGTGGGGCTCGCCTTGATGCCGAGCTTGTGTTCGATCGACACGCAGTGCACGTCGTTGCGCGCGCCCAGCGTGCCGTCTTCGTTCACGAGGAACTTGGGCACGATAAAGAGCGAAATGCCCTTCACGCCTTCGGGCGCATTGGGCGTGCGCGCGAGCACGAGATGGACGATGTTCTCCGCCATGTCGTGCTCGCCCCAGGTGATGAAGATCTTCGTGCCGAACACGCGGTACGTGCCGTCGCCCTGCGGTTCGGCGCGCGAACGCACGAGCGCGAGATCGGAGCCCGCCTGCGGTTCCGTGAGGTTCATCGTGCCGGTCCACTCGCCCGAGATCAGCTTGGGCACGTAACGCATCTTCTGCGCTTCGGTGCCCGCCGTGAGCAGGGCTTCGATCGCGCCGTCGGTGAGCAGCGGGCACAGCGCGAACGAGAGGTTCGCGGCGTTGAGCATTTCGATGCACGGCGTGGCGACGAGCTTGGGCAGCGCCTGGCCGCCGTATTCGGCGGGATGTTGCAGACCTTGCCAGCCGCCTTCCACGAACTGGCGAAATGCCGCCGCGAAACCCGCCGTGGCGGTCACGGCGCCGTCGCGCCAGGTGCTGGGCGCGCGGTCGCCTTCCACGTTGAGCGGCGCGATGACCTCGCCCGCGAGCTTCGCGCATTCGTCGAGCACGGCCTGGGCGGTATCGAAACCCGCCTCTTCGAAGCCGGGCAAGGCCGCGACGGCCTCGATGCCGGCCAGTTCCTTCAGCACGAACAGCATGTCCTTGACGGGGGCGAGATAGCTCATGGTCGTTGTTCCAGTCGAATACGCGAGTCAGGTAAGCGCCGGTGGCCGGCGTGGCAGCACGCATCGTAGCGTCAATCGCCCGCAAACCGGGTGTCGAAACCGGACCACATAGTGACAAATCTGGCCACGCCGTTTGCGCACTTGGCCACCCGTTGCGGGGGGTCAGGGCTGCTTGCGGTAGGTGCCGGGCGTGCTGCCGGTCCAGTGACGGAAGGCCCGGTGGAACGCGCTCGGGTCGTCGAAACCGAGGTCGCTGCCGATGGCGGCCACGGTGTCCTGCGTGTCGGTGAGGCGCTGGATCGCCACGTCGCGGCGCAATTCGTCCTTGAGCGCCTGAAACGTGGTCTCTTCCGCGGCCAAACGGCGGCACAGCGTGCGCACCGAGCAATGCAGATGGCGCGCGGCGGCTTCGATGGTCGGCAAGCCGGGCAGTTGCGCCGCGAGAAACTGCCGCACGTTATGGCTCACCAGTTGCTCGCTGAACGATTCGAAGATCCAGTCGCCGGGCGAGCGCGCGAGAAACGCCCGTAGATTGCGCTTGCTCTGGCGGATCGGCATGTCGAGATACGCGGCGCTGAAGCGCATCAGCGTGGCCTCGCAGCCGAAGTGCACGGGCCCGGAAAAGAAGTAGCGATGATCGAGCGCATGCGCCGGTTGCGGGCACGCGAAATCCACCTGCAACAGCGGAATGCGCTGCCCGATGAGCCAGGAACACACGCCGTGCGCGAGCTTGAGCATCAGCTCCTGGCCGAGCGGCCCGAGCGCGCCGAACGCGGGATTCGCGCGCAACGCCACTTGCGCGACCAGCCCGTTGCGGCGCGAATCGAGACGAAAATCGTCTAGAACGATGTGGAAGAACTGATCGAAGCGATGCAGCGCCGTTTCGAGGTTGCGCGCGTCGAGCAGGCTCAGGCAGAGAAACTTGAGCGTGCCGCTGCGAAACGGCCGGCTGAAGATGCCGGGCATCTCGTCGTCCAGTTCGATCGCGAGCGTGCGATAGAGCGTCGAGAATTGCTCTTCCGTCACGCGGCCGCCCGGTTTCGCGAGCAATTCCGGCGCGATGCCCGCCTCCTTGAGATAGCGGCGAATCACGGCGGGCTGCGCGCCCGCACCGGCGAGAAAGCCGTTGACGAGCGAAATGGGAACGGTGGCGCTGGGCGATGGCATGCTTGAGCGGGCGGGCGGGCGGGTGGGTCGGCGTGCGCGGTCTCGCGTGGACGTTGCGCGGTACCTCGCGCCGTAAGCCGAACGGGACGCGCAGGGACGCGCAGGCGCGGCGCGAAAGCCGCTAATGCGAATGGGCGAGCGGGTTCAGCGCGCCATTCTAAAGCCTCCTCACGCCGCCCCGCCCTGCGCTTCGCGCTGTTCCTCGCGAACGCGCGCGAAATCGGCGAACCACGCGAGGCTTTCCGGATTGGCCATCGTGTCCGGATTCGCCACCTTGTCGAGCGGCTGACCGAGCAGCAGGCGCTTGATCGGAATCTCCATCTTCTTGCCCGAGAGCGTGCGCGGCACGGCGGCGACCTGATGCACTTCGTCGGGCACGTGCCGCGCCGAAAGCGCCTCGCGCACCCGCGTGCGAATCGCGGCGGTGAGTGCCTCGTCGAGTTGCACGCCGGGCCGCAGCACCACGAAGAGCGGCATCGACGAAGCGCGCCCGAGGTACTCCAGATCGACCACGAGGCTGTCCAGCACCTCGGGCAGCGACTCCACCGCGCGATACAGCTCGCTCGTGCCCATGCGGATGCCGTGCCGGTTGATCGTCGCATCCGAGCGGCCGTAGATGATCGCGCCGCCGTGCGGCGTGATGCGCAGCCAGTCGCCGTGGCGCCAGATGCCGGGATACGTGTCGAAGTAACTCTCGCGATAGCGGCGGTTGTCCGTGTCGCGCCAGAAGTACAGCGGCATCGAAGGCATGGGCACGGTGCAGACGAGTTCGCCCACTTCGTCGATGAGCGGCCGCCCGGCTTCGTCGAATGCCTCCACGCGCGCGCCGAGGCAGCGGCACTGCATTTCGCCCAGCCGCACGGGCAAGGTCGGCAAGCCGCCCAGGAAGCAGCCCGCGAAGTCGGTGCCGCCCGAGATCGCGTCGATCCACACGGGGCCGACGCGCTCCAGGATCCACGTATAGCATTCGGGCGGCAGCGGCGAACCGGTCGCGCCCACGGCGCGCAAGCGCGACAGATCGGCGGCGGCGCGCGGCGCGACGTCGGCCTTGAGGCAACCCTGAAAATACGCGGAGCCCGCGCCGAAGAACGTCACGCCCGCCTCGCCCACGAAGCGCCATAGCGAATCCGCCTGCGGATAGCCGGGATTGCCGTCGTAGAGGCACAGCGTCGCGCCCACGAGCAGGCCGCCCAGCTGGCAATTCCACATGATCCAGCTCGTGCTCGCGTACCAGAGAAAGCGGTCGCCCGCGTGCAGGTCGAGGTGCAGCGCCATGATCTTCACGTGTTCGAGCACCACGCCGCCGTGCGAATGCACGATGGCTTTCGGCAGGCCCGTGGTGCCCGACGAATAGACGATCCACAGCGGATGATCGAACGGCACCGCTTCAATTTCGAGCGCCCCGCCGCCGGGCGGCGCTTCGGCCGTAATGGCGTCTTGCCACGCGATCGCATTGGGAAAATCGGTTGCGCGCGCATCGATGTCGAGTTGCGGAACGAGCACGAGATGGTCGACGCTCGGCAAGTCGCGCAGCAGTTGCGCGATCAGGTCGCGGCGATCGTGGGCCTTGCCGCCGTAGCGATAGCCATCCACGGCAATCAGCACTTTCGGCTCGATTTGGCGAAAGCGGTCGAGCACGGCGAGCGGCCCCATGTCGGGCGAGCACACCGACCAAATCGCGCCCACGCTCGCGGTGGCCAGAAATGCCACGACGGTATCGGCCGTATTCGGCAGGTAGGCCGCGACGCGATCGCCGCGTCGCACGCCGAGCCGCCGCAATGTGGCCGCGCAGGCGGCCACCTGCTGACGCAATTCGGCCCAGCTGACTTCGCGAATGATTCCGGGCGTCGCACCGCTTTCGCTCCGCGCGACGATGGCCGGACGCGACGCGTCCGCGTGCCGGAACACCTGATCGACGTAATTGAGTTCGACGCCCGGAAACCATTGCGCGCCCGGCATCGACGCATCGGCGAGCGCCACGCCGCGCGCGTGTTTCGCGCGAATGTCCGCCCAGTCCCAGAACGCGCACCAGAAGCCGTCGACGTCGTCGACGGACCAGCGCCACAATGCGTCGTAATCGTCGAACTGCAGGCCGCGCGATTGCGCGAGCCAGCGCGTGAATTGCGTGATGCGCGCCGCTTCGATCTGCTGCGGCGTGGGCGTCCAGGCGGGTGCGATGTCGTTCATGTCGATGCGGGGCGGTCACGTTGGGCTCGTACGCGCCCATGGTGCCAAAGCCGCCGCACGGCGAACAATTGCGGGAAACCATCGGAACCGTGCCGAACGCCTGGCAGGCATTGCGCTCTGCGCGTCCGGCACGGTCTACGACGATGCGCGACGCATCGCGCACCGGTCGTGTTCAAAGCGCATCAGGCGCGCATCAGTCGTGGGCGTAGTTGAATTCGGGCATCGCCTTCAACTGGGTCTTGTCGGTTTGCAGCACGATCTGCTTGGCGCTGATCTGCAGATCGTTGAACGGCACCGCCACGAGATGCTTGCCCATGCCGAGGAAACCGCCCACCGAGAGAATGGCGAACGCGCCTTGATTGGGCGACTCGAGCACGATGTCGTCGATGGCGCCGATCTTGCTGCCGCTGTTGTCGTAGACGTCGGAACCCACGAGCTTGGAGGCGCGGAAACCGATGCCCGACTGCACGGTCGCCATGCGCTGCACGGCGATCGATTGCGGCGCGCCTTGCGCTTGCGCGGCCGAGACCGCGCCCAGACCGCAGGCTAGCGCCACCGTCATCGACATAAAGGTACGCGTCGCGCGCGTTTTCGTATGGCGCGAAAGGCGCGGCATGCTATGCAGTGTTTTCATAATTTTCTCCTTGCTTTGCGTCGTCGCGAGACTCTCGCAATTGCAAGCGCTGTGCCTGCCGCGCGCGTTCCAGGCGAGCCTGAAACGCCTTGCCACTTTCTGCCCACACCGGGATTCACGCCTGCGCAAGCCAGTGTTCGATCAGCGGCCCTTGTGCGCCCAGGATCGGATCTTTCGCGGGAAACGGCAGCGCCTGCATCGCGCGCAACTCGGCGGGCGTGAGCGCGTCGCGGCGAATGTCCCACTGCTGCCCGCGCGGATAACCGCCCGCCACCCGAAAGCCGCCCGCGAGCGAGAGCAGGCAGTGACCGGTGCCCGCGGGCAGCAACAGCGCGTCGCCAGCATGCACGCGCACGACGCGCCCGCCCGGGCCGCCGAGAATCAACTCGGCCGTGCCCGCGAATACGCCGAGCACTTCGTGGGCCGTGGAGTGGAAATGGTGATAGTCGAACACGCCGTCGTGCCACTGCACGGGCCAGTCGTTCGCCTCGAAGCGTTCGTTGAAGGCCTGCGCCATATCCTGCTTGCCGGGCGTCATGGCGCGCCGGTAAAGGATCACGGGTAGCCGCGCGTTGTTGGGCACCCAGCTATGCGGCGCGAGATGAAACGTCTCGACGCTGCTCTCGCGCGACGCGGTGCGCTCGGTGCGCGCGTGACGTGGAAAATGGAAAGCGCGATTTTCTTGCATCGTCATTGCCCCTTCGCGTCGCGGCCGGCCGGCAGACTTGCCGGTTGGCTGGCGGACAGCGTGTTGTGTTTCGCGTATGCCGCGTGGTGAGTGGAATGCGTCGATCCGGAATGCGTCGACGGCGAGGCGTTCGCCCCGCCGGGTCCGGCGCGCGAGTTGCCTGGCTGCGTTGCACTGGCTGCGCTAACGCCCGCGGTGCTGGGCACCGGCGCAGCGCGGCCGGACGTGGCGCCGCCCGTTTGCGTGGCGGGTGCGGTCGTGGGCCGGTCCGCGCCGGTGTTGTCCTGGGCGCGCGTGCCGATCGCGGTGGTCGCCGTGACGAGTGCGGTCACGCAACACGCGCCAAAGGCGATCAGGCTGCCACGGTGCTTCATCGAACCTCTCCTGTGCAAAGCGTCGACGACTACACCGCAACTCATGTTCCACGCATGCCCTTCATCGTCGGAAACCTCGCCCAGCGCGGAACCCTGACCGCTCGAACGGTCGCACCGTGCAAGCTCGAAGACAACGGCACGCCGATTGCTTGGCGAGGGTACGTACACCATTCTTTCGCCCGCGCGCGTACGTCGTCCAGCGCAATCCGTGGATGCCGCGCGCGAGCCGCACCCGGAGAATTCCATGCGTTTCGATTCCATGCTGGTGTACCGCGCGCACTTGCCCACCGAGGAGCCCAACGACACGCCACAGCAGCCGAAAATCCCGCCTGTGCCGGACACGGAGCCGCCCCCGATTCCCGAGGGCGATCCGCCGAACGATGCGCCGCCGGAGCGGCTGGCATGAGCGGCGAGCCGCGAAGATGAACGGTTAAGGCATCTCGTCTTCGTCGTCGGGGAGATCGAGATCCTCGAAGTTGTCGGCAAGCGGCAGTTGCTCGATGCGATCGGGCAACACGTCGCTGTCGGGTTCGAGCGAGCCGTCGCCGTCGGCGGAAGCACGTTCGCCCGTGCCGGAGCGATCCGTGTCGCTCATCGCCTCGTCCACGCCTTCTTCGAGCGCGTGGTTATCGAGTTCCGTATCGCGGTCGAAGTCGTGGCGCTTCGCACCGCGCGTATCGCTGCCGCTGTCCGAGGAATCGCCGGGGCCGAGCGAATCCACGTCGTGGCCCGGGGCGTTGGCCGGCGCGATGTCGTCGTCGTTATCGGGGTCGAGCGTGCTGGTCATGGCGTTCTCCTGAAGAAAGGCGTTGCCGGTACGCGCTTCTCCAGCAGATGGCGTGCCGCAAAGAGGAACGCGCGGGCCTGGAAGCGTTCGATCGACGACGTGCACGCCTGCGTGCGCGACGCCCCATCGGCGTTCTCCGCCTTTACAATCGCGGGCACGCCGCCTCGCGGCTCACCTTCCCTCTTTCGCGCAACGCATCATGGCCCGCATCCATCTGCAGTTTCCCGACGATCAGTTCTTTTACACGACGCATCTCACGGTGCGCGTCACCGACATCAACTTCGCGAATCATCTCGCCAACGACTCGATGATTTCGATGATCTCCGAAGCACGCGCCCGCTTTCTGTTCGACGCGGGCATCGAGGACATGAAAGCGGCCCACGTGAGCATCATCGTCACGGATCTCGCCACGACCTATCGCGCCGAAGCCTATGCGCGCGACGAACTCGCCTTCGAAGTCGGCATCATGGATTTCAACAAGTACGGCGGCGACATCATCTTTCGCATTACGCGCCCGGCCGACAACACGCTCATCGCCATGGCGAAATCGGGCTTCGTGTTCTTCGACTACGAGGCGAAAAAAGTCGTGCCGATGCCGCAGGCGTTCCGCGACAAGTTTCCGCAGGTGAATGCGCTGGCGTGAGGAAGCACGCGGCGTCGCGCCGAGAAATGCGCCGTATCAGCGCGGCTGGAACGCGATGAGCGCCATGCCCGCGAGCGTGAAGGCCATGCCGGCCCAATCCCACGCGCTGGGCCGGATCGCCTCGACGCCCCAGAGCCAGAGGATCGCCACGCACACGTAAACACCGCCATACGCGGCGTAGGTGCGCCCCGCCGCCGTGGGATGCAGCGTGAGCAGCCATGCGAACAGCGCGAGCGAGGCCGCGGCGGGAATCAGCCACCAGGCGCTCGCGCCTTCGCGCAACCAGCGCCACGGCAAATAGCAGCCGACGATCTCGGCGAGTGCGGTGACGACGAACAGCAGAAACGTCTTCATGGGCAACGGCGTTTTGACGGGGCGCCCATGTTACCGCACGGCTCGCGTGCGGTCGTGCCAGACAGGGAACTCAGGGCCGCTCGCCGCGCGCGAGACGCGCCTCGATCTCGCCCACCACGGGCAGCAGGTCCGCCACGCTGTCGATCACGTAATGCGCGCCCGCCGCGCGCAGGCGTTCCACGGCCGCGCTGCGGCGGCGCGAGAATTCGTCGGGGGCGAGCGCGTGGACTTCGTCTTCGGAAAGACCGAACGCATTGCCGCTCACCGCCACGCCCACGGCCCACGTGCCGCCGTTGATGCCCTCTTCGATGCCTACTTCGGTGTCGTCCACCTTGATCGCGTCGCGCGCGCGCCAGACGCCCAGTTGCGGCAGCGTGCGATAGATCATGTACGGCGAGGGGCGGCCTTCGGGCGTGTCGCCGGTGCACACGAGACTGTCCGCCTCGAAGCCTTGCGCGGCCGCGCCCGGCAGAATCCGCTCCATGATTTCGCGCGTGTAGCCCGTGGTCGAGCCAATGCGCACGCCGTCCGCGCGCAGCCGCGCCGTCACGGCGGCAACGCCCGGAATCACGTCGCTGTAGTGCGCGGCCACGGCCACGTTCTTCGGCACGAACACGTCGTAGACCGCGTCGATATCGGCCTCGCCGGGCGCGTGGCCGTAGTGCTCGCGCCACGCCGCCGCGACGCGCGGCAACGCCATCAGCGCGGCGATATGCGGACGCTTGGCCATGCCCATCGGCCCGCGTGCTTCCTCGATGGTGATTGGCACCCCGAACTGTTCGAAGGTTTCGACGAAGGCGCCCATCGGCGCGCGCGAACCGTAGTCCACCACGGTGCCGGCCCAATCGAAAATCACTGCCTTGACGTGTTTCATTGCGGTCGTCCTGCGAAAAATGAGCGTGAAAAGTAAGCGTGAAAATCAGGCGGCGAGCGAAGTCGCCGGCGGCGTGCCTGACGAGTCGGCCAGCGAAGTGTCCAGCGCGGCGCGTGCGCCGGCATCGGCGGCGGCGGGTGCGGCGTGCCGCACGCCCAGCGCCTTCAGCGCGTCGGCGCAGGCGGCCACCACGCCGCGCATGACGTCGGCGTCGAGCGCGCCGATGCAACCGATGCGAAAGCTCTCCACGTCGGTGAGCTTGCCCGGATAGATGATGAAACCCTGCGCTTTCATGCGCTCGTAGAAGCGCGTGAAATCGAAGGCGGGATCGGCCGGAGAAAAGAACGTGACGATGATCGGCGAGCGCCACTGCTCGGTCAGCAGCGGCTCGAAACCGAGCGCCCGCATGCCCGCGACCAGCACGTCGCGGTTGCGCGTGTAGCGCGCGAGGCGGCCCGGCTGGCCGCCTTCGAGCGCATGCAGACGCAGCGCCTCGATGAACGCCGCCACGGCGTGCGTGGGCGGCGTGAAGCGCCATTGGCCCGTGCGGTTCATCGTCTCCCATTGATCGTGCACGTCGAGCGCGAGCGAATGACTCACGCCCTTCGCCGCGCGCAGCACCTCCTGTTTCGCGATCACGAAACCGAAGCCCGGCACGCCCTCGATGCATTTGTTCGCCGACGACACGAACGCGTCGCATGGCAGCGTGCGCACGTCGAGCGGCACGGCGCCGAACGCGCTCATCGAATCGATCAGCAGACGGCGGCCATGGCGCGCGGTCACGGCCGCGATTTCCTCGAGCGGATTGAGAATGCCGGAGCTGGTTTCGCAGTGCACGACCACGACGTGGGTGATGTCGCGCTGCGCGAGCAGCAGGCGCTCGACGTCGGCGGCGCGCGGCGGCAGGTAGTCGCCCGTGTCGTGCACCGTATGGCGGCGGCCCAGATAGCGCAGCGTGGTCGCGATGCGCTTGCCGTACGCGCCGTTCGCGAGCACGAGTGCGTGGCCGTCGCGCGGCACGAAGCTGCCGAGCATGGCCTCCACGCAGTAGCTGCCGCTGCCCTGGAGCGGCACGCAGTCGTAGTCGCCGTGCACGTCGCCGGCGATATCGAGCAGCATGCGGCGCAGCTGGGCGGTCATGGCGCGGAAGTCGGCGTCCCACGAGCCCCAGTCGCGCTGCATGGCCGCTTTGGTCGAAACGGCGGTGGTGAGCGGTCCGGGGGTGAGGAGATACGGCTCGGCGTGGGTCATGCGGTGGCTCCGTGCGGCGGTCGTGACGTGGATGCCGACACGGTAGCGCAGCGGATTGCATCGGTAAAATCGATATAATCGATGTCGATATCGACAAAACTTATGGGAGTGCGCCGCCATGCAATATGCGCAGTTGCGGGCTTTTCATGCGGTGGCCGAGCACGGCGGCTTTTCGCGCGCCGCGCAGGCGCTCTCGCTCACGCAGCCGGCGGTGTCCGACCACGTGCGGCGGCTGGAGCAGGATTTCGGCGTGAAATTGTTCGAGCGTGCGCCGCGCGGCGTCGAATTGACCGATCTCGGCCGCAGGCTCTTCGCGGTGACGCGGCAAATGGTGGGCTGCGAGCGCGATGCGCGGCGCCTGCTCGAAGCGGCGGGCGCGCTCGAATCGGGCGAACTCGCGCTGGTCGCCGACGCGCCCGATCTCGCCATTCAGCTCGTGGGCGCGTTCCGGCGGCGCTACCCCGGCGTGGTCGTGAAACTGGCCATTGCCAACGCGACCGAGTGCATGCGCCGCGTGCTCGCGAGCGAGGCCGACGCCGCGATCACGGCCGCGCGCCAGGTGCACAGCCGCCTGCAGGCGCGCGTGCTGCGCGAGGAACCGCTCGTTGCCGTGGTGCCCGCCGACAGTCCCGCGGCCAAAAAACGCCGCATCACCTACGAGGAACTCGTGCGCGAGCCCATGGTGTTTCGCGAGGCGCAGTCGGTCACGCAGCAATTGCTCGAAGCCGAACTCGTGCGCAAGGGGCTGCAGGTGCAGCCGGTGCTTTACGTGGATGGCCGCGAGGCGCTGCAAACGGCCGTGGCGCAAGGCGTGGGCGTGGGCGTGATCGCGCACGCGGAATTCGGCGAGTCGCGCCGCATTCGCATGCTGCCGCTCGTGGATTGCCAGGTGCGCATGGTGGAGTCGCTCACGCGGCTCGCCGACCCATCCACGTCCAATCTGCTCGACGCGCTGTTCGCCACGGCGCTCGATTGACCCTTCGCTGGGGGCGCCCGCGCGGGTCGGCCGGGCGCCGCGCGTCAAGACACCACGAGATCGATCGCCACGGCATGCAGCAGATCGCGCAGCGTTTCGGCCTGCTCCATGCGCGCGCCGTGCCGCAGATGAATCCGCACCGCGCGCCCCGCGATGCCGTCCACGGGACGCGCGAGCCATAACTCGACGGCGAGGCCCAGACCATCGGGCGCATCGGGCACGACCGGTTCGATCACACGCGGGTTGAAGGCAACGGATTCGGACATGACGGAGCCTCTTCGGTGGCGGATGCCGCCATCGTAGCGAGCCGGCACGCACGCGCCAAACGAGAAATCCGCGTATGCAAATGACCCTGCGCGTGCAATGGAAACGTCACACGAGGCGCGGGGTTTTCACCGGCGCATCCGCTGGGCAGGCCGTGCGCCAGCGCCTCAACGCACCGGGTTCGATGCGCCCTCGCCCACCACCGTCTGCCACGGCCGCACGCGCCAATGCTTCACGAGCCCGGCGTGCACGTAGGGATCGGCCTGCGCGAAGGCTTCGGCCGCAGCCGGGCTGTCGCCCTGAAACAGCAGCAGCGCGGTGTCGACGGGATCGGCAACCGCGCCGCCGAGCAGCAGGTCGCCGCGCTCCGCCGCCGCCCACGCGAGCGCGAGATGCGCGTGGCGATGCGCCGCGCGGCGCTCGAGATAGTCGTCGGCGAGTTCGTACATCAGCAGGTAATGCATGGGCGTTCTCCTCTGAGGATTGGGCGCGCGCATAGGGCGCATGGGGTGCACGTGGCGCGTATGCCTGGCCGGCACCACGCTGGCGCCGCGCGAAGGCCAATGCGCATTGTGCAGCAGCGCCGCGTCAACCGAAGCCGCTGCCACATCGTTTTAAGGGCGGCTTTGCCATAATGGTGACCGCGCGAGGCGCAACACCGGCACTTCGGCCTGGCCGCACGTCTACCGACAACGTCCAAATCCCATGGGAGTCCAACGATGAAGATGCAATCCCTCATTGCTGCAGTCGTGCTGGGCGGCGTGCTGGCCGCGCCGGCTTTCGCCCAGACCGCTGCCCCTGCTGCCCCCGCTACCAATAGCCAGCAGAACAAGATGAAGACCTGCAACACACAGGCCGCCGACAAGAAAGGCGACGACCGCAAGGCCTTCATGAAGCAGTGTCTCTCGGCCGCGGGCGCCCCGGCGCCGACCATGACGCAGCAGGAGCGCATGAAGTCGTGCAACACGCAAGCCACCGGCAAGAAAGGCGACGATCGCAAGGCCTTCATGAAGCAGTGTCTGTCGACGAAGAGCTGAGCCGCACGCGTATCGCCCCCACCGATCTCGACGCGCGCCAACGTTAGTTATCCCGTCATGTTGCAATAAGCGTCGCTTCTCGCTCAGCGCGTCGAACACCGTGCGCCGCAGCAATCGCTGCGGCGTATTTTTTTGTGCATTGCGACGATCGCGCCCCGTGATATTCCGGTGTCCGAACGATTCGGCCGCCGTCATGAATCCCGCCGATTTACACGCATTTTCACCCGCATCGTGCACGCCGTTTTTCACCTATGATGACTCAAGCGGCGGTCCCTTCACTATCTACATGCATGCATAAGCCATCGGGCCGCCGCCTTCACAGGATGCTCGACGTCGATACGAACCGCATCGAACGGAGGCGTAGATGGCATGGAGACACAAGAACCGCTGGTTTCGGCGCTGGATGCTGGTGATGGTCTTCTGGCTCGTGCCGGTGATGATCGTTGCCGTACGCGAGATTCAGGACGAAATGGCGTATAACCGCGCGGACCTGCAACGCGCGCTCACCAGCTGGACGTTCACCGACGCCGAACGCAACGCCGGTGCCCCGCTGCGCTGCCATGGCACGCCGGAAACGGCGCGCGCGGCGGGCTGCCCCGCCGAAGTGCTTGCCGCCAACGCGCCGCATCAGCAAGAAGCCGAACGCGAGTATCAGGTGCGCCGCGCCACGCTCGCGAGCTATCTCTGGCATGCCTTCGTGGGTTATTGGGTCGTGCCGGCGCTGGTGCTGCTCGGTATCGGCATCGTGCTCGGCGGCGTCAAACGCGCGCTGCGCCGCCCTGCGCCCAAGCCTGCCACGGCCGCGGAGCACTGAGCGAAGACGAAGGAACCGGGTGGTGCTGAACGACACCTTGCCCGGTTATCGCGAGAGGCGGATCGAATCTCGGTACCATGCGGATGAGCGCCGCAACCCACGGCGCCCGGAACCCAAATGGAGAACAAGATGACCGCATCTCGCTTCATTTTGAAAGCTTCTGTCGCGATCGCGCTAACAGGTGCCGCCCTTGCCGGCTGCACCATGACGGGTCGCCAGGCCCCCGACGCTTCCGAAAACGCCTCGCGCGCCCAGGCCATCGACGCGGGCGTGGACGGCACCCTCTCGCGCCTTTATCAGACCGTGCCGGGCTCGCAGGACCTGGTCGGCAAGGCGCGCGGCATTCTGGTGTTTCCGAGAGTGATTCAGGCGGGCATCGGCGTAGGCGGCGAGCACGGCGACGGCGCGCTGCGCGTGGCAGGCAACACGGCAGGCTACTACAGCACGACGTCGGGTTCGATCGGCGCCACGCTCGGCGTGCAGTCGAAGTCGGTCGTCTATCTGTTCATGACGCAGGACGCGCTCGATAAATTCCGCGCCTCGAACGGCTGGTCGGCGGGCGGCGATGCCTCCGTCGCGCTCGTAAAGATCGGCGCGAACGGTTCCATCGATACCACCACGGCCACCAAACCCGTGGAAGTCTTCGTGCTCACCAACAGCGGCCTGATCGGCGATCTCTCGCTCGGCGGCACGAAGATCAACAAGCTCGATCTTTAGGCGCGACGGATGCCCTGTGCGGCACGTGCACGAAGCTCAACTCGTGGACGTGTCGATCACCTTGAAGCGCGAACGCTTGTTCGCACGAATCACGGCCTGATACGCCTGCACATATTCCTGCGCCATGCGGTGCGACGTGAAGCGCTCTTCGAAGCGGCGGCGCACGCCCGCGCGCGACATGCGGGCGATGCGATTGACGGCCGCCACCGCGCCGATCTCGTCCTCGACGATGTAACCCGAAACGCCGTCGTCCACGACTTCCGGCACCGCGCCGCGGTTGAACGCGACCACCGGCGTGCCGCACGCCATTGCCTCGATCATCACGAGACCGAACGGCTCCGGCCAGTCGATCGGGAACAGCAGCGCATGCGCGCCCGAGAGGAATTCCGCCTTCTGGTTGTCGTTGATCTCGCCCACGAACTCCACGTGCGGCAAGTCCAGCAGCGGCCGGATCTCGCGTTCGAAATACTCGCGGTCGGCCTCGTCGACCTTCGCGGCGATGCGAATCGGCAGCCCGCAACGCCCGGCAATGCGAATGGCGGTATCCACGCGTTTTTCGGGCGAGATGCGGCCGAGAAACGCCAGATAACGCTGCTCGACGGGCTGCGGCGTGTAGAGGTCCTCGGGCAGGCCGTGATAGACCGTGCGCAGCCAGCGCGCTTGCGGCATGGGCTGACGCTGGGCGTTCGAGATCGAGATCACGGGCGCGGTGTTGAACGTGTCGAACACGGGCTGCTGCTCGGGCAGATCGAGACGGCCGTGCAGCGTCGTCACGAACGGCGTGTCCTGGCGCTTGAACACCGAGAACGAGTAGTAGTCCATATGAAAATGCAACACGTCGAACTGCTCGGCCTGGCGGCGCACCATCTCCATGAGCAGCATGTGCGGCGCGATACGGTCGCGAATGCTCGGATCGAGACGCAGCGCACGCGGCCACACGGGTTCGAGTTTGGCGCGCGTGACCGAATCGCCGCTGGCGAACAGCGTGACGTCGTGCCCGAGATCGACCAGCGCTTCGGTGATGTACGACACGGCGCGTTCCGTGCCGCCATAGAGTTTGGGCGGTACCGATTCGGTCAGCGGGGCGATCTGCGCAATTCTCATCGGGAGTCTCCAGAAAACGGGGCCGCTTGGTCGTGCAGGGTCGTGCGGCGGTCGAGCCTGCACGTTTCATCGAACGTCGTTATCGAACGTCGGGGCGAATCTGTTCCAGCTTGAAGCACCCGGCGTGCCTTGCGGTGGCCTTCCAGCACCGCCCTCGGAAATCGCGCCGGAACACGGCGGATCCGGGTTTGAAGCCAGTCAAACCCAAGCCAAACCCAAAGCCAACGTCGCCGCAGCTATCCCATTATTCGGCATACCGCGCCCTCGCGCCGCCGGTCTTTCAATTTCTATACGGTGTTACATGCCGAAACAACCGAGGTTTGCCTATCTTGACGGCCACTTCCAGGCGGGGCTGTCGATCGCATCGGGGTCGGCGAAACCGGTCGCGCCCAGCCGCCGTTCGAGCACGATCGACTGACTCGACGCCTCGCGCTCCAGCGCCGCGACCAGCCGCGCCGCGTGCGAAACCACCACCACCTGCGATTGCGCCGAAGCCCGCGCGATCAGCCGCGCCAGCGACGGCAGCAGGTCCGGATGCAGGCTGGTCTCGGGTTCGTCGAGCACCATCAGACCGGGCGGCCGCGGGCTCAACAGCGCCGCCGCGAGCAGCAGATAACGCAATGTGCCGTCCGACAACTCCGCGCCGCGCAACGGCCGCAGCAGCCCCTCCTGGCGCAGGGCCACTTCGAAGCGCCCTTCGTGATTGACGATTTCGACGCGCGCGCCCGGAAAGGCGTCGCCGATCGCATGATCGAGCGCCTCGGCGTCGCCGATCTCGCGGATCGTCTGCAACGCGGCGGCGAGATTCGCGCCGTCGTCGGCGAGCACGGGCGAATGCGTGCCGATCTGCACCTGGCGCGCGCTCGCGTGCTGGTCGGTGCGGAAATGATCGTAAAAACGCCACGAGCGGATCTGCTCGCGCACCGCGATCATCTCGGGCGCGCCGCGCGGGTCGGCATACTCGGTCATCATGCTGTCGAAGCTGGCCACGGGCTGCGCGAGCGTATTCCACTCGCCTTCCGGGTCGCGCACCCGGATCGCCGGTCCCTGGCGGTCCACCAGCAGCGCTGAAGGTCTCAGCACAGGGCCGCTCCAGATGCACTCGCGCTTGATGACGGGATCGAGCGTGAACTGCGAGGTGGTCGAAGGCGGCGGCAAGCCCAGATCGATGGCATAACCGAACGTGTCGCCCGCGAAGCCGAGACGCAGGCTCACCGCGTCCTTGCGCACCGTGCCCTGCACGGGCTGCTCGCCCGCGAGCACGGCGCGCGAAAAGCGTTCCGGACCGGCCCAGAGCGTCGATGGCAGGCCGCCCTCGCGCGCCAGCGACGGAATCACGCCGCCGCGCGCGGTGAGCGCGAGCAGGCGCAATGCGCGATAGAGATTCGATTTGCCGCTGCCGTTCGGCCCCGTGACGACGTTCAGCGCGCCGAGCGGCACGATGAGTTCGCGCAGCGAGCGGTAGTTGGCAATGGCGAGCGTGGTTAGCATGCGAGGGCGTCGTGAGCGCGCGTCATGGCGCGGAACGCTCGATCATACGCAACTCGCGGCCGCCGATGGGCGCCACGATGCGCCGGGCCAGCATGTCGCCGGTAATTCACCGGCGCATCGGTTGGACACGTCAGGTCGGCTGCGGCACCGAGGCGAGATCGCTCAGGAAGGTGTCGCGCCACACGCCCAGATCGTTGCGCCGCAGCGCTTCCATGTTCGTGTGATAGCGCGCCTTGCGTTCGTCGAGCGGCATGCCGAGAGCCGTTTGCAGCGCCTCGGCCATGCCCGCCGAATCGTGCGGATTCACGAACAGCGCGCCCGACAACTCGGCCGCCGCGCCCGCGAAAATCGACAGCACGAGCACGCCCGGATCGTTCGGATTCTGCGCGGCCACGTATTCCTTTGCGACGAGATTCATGCCGTCGTGCAGCGGCGTGACGAAGCCGATCTGCGATTCGCGAAACAGCGACATCAGCTTCCAGCGGTCGTATTGCTGGCTCAGATAGCGGATGGGCGTGTAGTCGAGGCCCGAAAAACGGCCGTTGATGCGCCCCGCCTCCCGCTCCAGTTCCTCGCGGATCGCCTTGTAGCTCGCCACGTCCGAGCGCGTGGGCGGCGCGATCTGCACGAGCGTGACGTTGCCGCGCCAATCGGGCGCCTGCTCGAGCAGTTGTTCGAAGGCGTGGAAGCGTTCGACGAGCCCCTTCGAGTAATCGAGCCGGTCCACGCTCATGATGAGCTTGCGGCCTTCCAGGCTTTGCTTGAGGTCGAGCACATGCTGGCGGCTTTCGTAGCGCGCGGCCTGCTCGGCGATCTCGTCGGGGAACACGCCGATGCGGTACACGCCCGTGCGCAGCTTGCGCCCGTAGGCCTCGATCTCGCCGTGCTCCTTGTTCTCGCCGCTCTCCACGACCTTGCCGTGGGCCTCGCGCGCGATGTAGTCGTGAAACGCCTGCTGGTCGTTGCGCGTCTGGAAACCGAGCAGGTCGTAGCAGCACAGCGAGCGCACGAGTTCCTCGTGCGGCGGAATGGTCTGCAACACCTGCGGCGACGGAAACGGAATGTGCAGGAAGAAGCCAATGCGGTTCTTCACGCCCTCGGAGCGCAGCGCCTCGGCGAACGGAATCAGGTGATAGTCGTGAATCCAGATGTTGTCGTCGGGCTCGATGAGTTTCTTGAGCTTGTGCGCGAGCCACGCGTTCACGCGCCGGTAACCGGCGTACTCGTCGCGCTCGTAGCGCGCGAGGTCGTTGCGATAGTGAAAGACGGGCCACAGCGTGGCGTTGGAAAAACCGCGGTAGTACTGGTCGTAGTCCTTGCGCGTGAGGCCGACCGTCGCGAACGTAACCGGGTCTTCCTCGACGAGTTGCGGCCCGGCATTCGCCACCGTTTCGCTCACCACGTCACCGCTCCAGCCGAACCACACGCCGCCCGCGTCCTTCAGTGCGCCAAACACGCCAACCGCCAGACCGCCCGCCGAACCCTTGGTTTCGGTCGGCGTGGCCACGCGATTCGAGACGACTATCAATCTGCCCATCTTGCTCTACCTCCGCTTGTTATATCCGGCTGCCGGTCGTGCCTGCGTTCGCCCCGGACCTCGCGCAACCGCTCTCGATATTGGCTTCGTTTCCCGGCTACCGGCGTCGATCGCCTTCTTCGGTCGCCTTCGCCTGTCACTGTCGTCAACCGCCCTCGCGGCGCCCTTCGGCGACGGCTTCGCACGCTTCGCGGTCGTCGTCAGCCTGCGCGGCGTGATCGCTCGCATCGCGCCGCGCCGTACTTCCCGCCGCGCTTCCCGGCGTGCTGGCCGGCACCGCTCTCAACGCGCCGCGACCGCCATGCGCGACCGGATCGGCCTCGGTATGCGCGGCCGTACTGGACGCCGCCTGCCGCGCCGGACGCCGCACGAATGCCGGCACCTCGCCCGCGCTGCTTTCGAGTTCGGCCGCGAGTTCCGCACGCGCCCTCGGCAGGAACTGCGGATAGTGCTCGTTGACGAAATCGAGCAACCCTTCGCGCACGCGGCAACGCAGGTCCCAGTTGAGCCCCGAGTCGCCGGAACTCACGAGCACGCGCAACTGCATCGCGCGCTCGCTCGTGTCGGTGACCTGTAAAACCTGCACGCGCTTGTCCCACTCGGGCGCGTGTTCCACGATGCGCGCCAGTTCCTCGCGCAGCGGCGCGAGCGGCATGCGGAAATCGAGCCACAGAAACACCGAACCGATGATCTGCGCGCTGCTGCGCGTCCAGTTCGTGAACGGATTCTCGATAAACCATTGAAGCGGCACGATTAAGCGCCGCTGGTCCCAGATCCGCACGGAAACGTACGTGCCCGTGATTTCCTCGATACGGCCCCACTCGCCTTGGATCACCACGACGTCGTCGAGACGGATCGGCTGCGAAATCGCAATCTGCAAACCGGCAATCAGATTACCAAGCACGGGGCGTGCCGCGATACCGGCCACCAGACCGGCCACGCCCGCCGAAGCCAGCAGGCTCGCGCCGATCTGCCGCACGTTCGGGAAGGTCATGAGCGCCGCGCCCACCCCGGCGATGATGATGAGCACCATCACCGTTCGCGCCAGCACGCGCGCCTGCGTGTGGATGCGGCGCGCCTGCAGGTTGTCGGCGATATCGAGCGGATGCGCGGCCACGATGGCCTCGCCGATAGCCGCCGCGCAGCGCACCGAAAGCCACGTGATGGCGCCGATCAGCGCGAACGCGCACAGTTCGCGCAGACCGCCGATAAAGCGCAGCGTGTCGGGCGCCTGCCACCAGACGGATTCGACCGCGAGCACGGCCAGGACGGCGAGCGCGGGTTTCTGCACGTAGCGCACGAACACGCTCACGCGCGGATACGGCCGGGCGATGCGCCGCGCGACGCGGCCGCCGAGCCAATGAACGGCCACGGCGACAACGAGCGCGCAGGCGCTCACGAGCAAGGTACCGAGCCAGTTTTCCAATGGCCCGTCGGCGAGGCGGGAAAAGTCGTCGAAAGTCGGCATCTGCGGCCAGGTCCTCCGGAGCGTTGCGGCAACACGGGGAAGCGGCACGGGCGCGAGTCCCGCGGACGAAGGCGGCGCCTGGTGCGAGGCGGCGCGCCTCGCGGTGCTGGAGCGCCTGGGGTGACGCGGCGGGAGCCGTCCCCACACAGGCAGGCGGGTCGGCGGCCGCGTCGCACGACGGTGCGCGCGGGGCGCATCGCGTGGTGGGCGGGCGGACGAAGTCCGCCGCGCGCGTTACGTCAGGGGCAGGCGAATCGGCTTGAGCCGATCGAGCCGATCGAGCCGATCGACCGGCTCAAGCCGCGCAGTGCGGCTCAACTGCCGGTCTTGCAGGGGAACGCCTTGCCGAGCCCGAGCGAGATGGCCGTGCTCGCGTTGTAGCCGGCCACGTTCGGGTTGTCGGCGATGTACTTGCGCACCGCGTCGGTGAGTTGCGCCGAGCGCGCATCGGCCGGCAGGCAGAAGTACTGGCCGACGCGCGGGCCGGTCGTGCCGCCGATCGCGTCGATGGTGTTGAAGATGCCGTCGGCGGCGCCTTCGATATAGGCCGCGCACGCGCTGCGCGACGCGACGTCGGTTTTCGTGCAGAGCCGGTTGAGGTCGCTCGCCGTGAAGGCGAAGGCCGAAAGCGGCAGCGCCATGGCGCCCGCACAGATCAGAACCCGCAGCATGGTTCTCCTTGTCTTGTTGTAGAAGGCGGCCGCGTGGTCCGGTCTTGCATGCGGCCGCCAATCCCCATTATTTTGCACTGTTTTGCGGCGGCGCCATATTGGCCGTGGGCAAACCCGCCTGCGTGAAGCGCGCCGTGAGATCCTTGATCGCGTCCGGCGCCTTGTACTGGCGCGCGAAATCGAGCGCCGTCATGCCGATCTGGTTCTTCGCGCCGAGCGTGGCGCCGTGCTGGAGCAGAAAGTCGATCGTCGTGAGATGGTCGCCGCGTGCGGCCATCATCAGCGGCGTGGTGCCGTTCGGCGACGGCGCGTTGACGTCGGCCGAATACCCGACCAGCAGCTTGGCGACGTCGTCGTTGCCGTTCGCGGCCGCGTAGTGCAGCGGCGTCCAGCCCTTCTTGTTGACTTCGGCGCCCTTCGTGATGAGCAGCTTCACGAAGTCGACGTCGCCGTTGAGCGAGGCCAGCATGAGCGCATTTTCGCCCGCGCGGTCTTCGGCGCTAATGGTGGTTTTCGGATTGTCGAGCAGCACGGCGCCGACCTTGTCCGACTTTTCGCGCGCGGCGAGCACGAGCAGCGGCATGCCCTGGTCGTCGGTGGCGTTCGGGTCCATGCCGTTGGCCAGCGCCTTTTCGACGCCCTTGTCGTCGTCGAATTTCACGCTTTTGACGAGCGAATCGATCGGCGCGGCGTGCGCGACGCCCGCGCCCACCACGGTGGCAGCCACGCCGAGCAGGAGCGCGGCGGCGGTACGGCGAGCGGAGCGAGCGGTGGAAACCAGCATTTTAGAGTTCATGTCAAGCCTTAACGTTATCTGTTATCTCGTTGATATCAAACACCTTTGACAGCATGCGAGTCGAGATCAGGCCGTGGCCGGAATCTTGAAGAGCCGGAAAAAATTCTGCGAAGTCGCAGCGCCGAGTTCGGCGTCCGGCAGCCCACGCTGCTGTGCAATGAATCTTCCGACATGGCTCACGTACGCAGGTTCATTGGGTTTGCCTCGAAATGGCACCGGAGCGAGGTAAGGCGAGTCGGTTTCGATCAGCAAACGCTCGATGGGCACGCGGCGCGCGACGTCCTGCACCTCGGTCGCACTCTTGAATGTCACGATACCCGACAGCGAAATGTAAAAATTCTGTGCGAGCGCGCGTTCGGCGATCGGCCACGCTTCGGTGAAACAGTGCATCACGCCGCCCGGCTCACCCGCGCGCTCCTCTTCCATGATGCGCAGCGTGTCGTCGGCGGAGGCGCGCGTGTGGATGATGAGCGGCTTGCCGGTGGCGTGCGCCGCGCGAATATGCGTGCGAAAGCGCTCGCGCTGCCACTCCATGTCGGCGATGGTGCGCTCGCCGAGCCGGTAGTAATCGAGCCCTGTTTCGCCGATCGCCACCACTTTCGGATGCGCGGCCAGTTCGATCAGTTCGGCCACGCTGGGCTCGCGCACGTCTTCATGGTCGGGATGCACGCCCACGGACGCGTAGACGTTCTCGTGACGGCTCGCGATATCGAGCACGGCCGGCAGCGTTTCCAGGTCGACGGAAACGCACAGCGCGTGCGTGACGGCCTGCTCGCGCATGTTTTCGAGCACCTGCGGCAGCCGGTCGGCGAGGCCCTCGAAGTTGATGTGGCAATGCGAATCGACAAACATGGGCGGTCCTGCGATGAATAAAGGGGAACGTTAACAGTCGCGCCTGACGCGCAGGCCAAGGCGCTGGCCGCGCATGAGGAGCCGGACGCCACGGCGCCCGAGCCATCCGGTCACGCCCGGGCGGGTTCGTCACGGCCTCGGAGCTTAACCCACGTCATCAGGATGAAGCCGCGAGCGCGCACGCGGTGCGCTACCGGCCGAAAGCCCGCTCAGGCGAAACGCTCAGGGAAACCGCTGATGCAAACCGCTGATGCAAACCGCTCAGGCGAACAATTCACGATAGCCGAGAAACAGTTCCTCGAACACGAGGCGCGCATTCAGCGGATGGTTTTCCACGGCGCGCTGGCGCGTGACGGTCTTCATGTAGCGCGCCAGCGCCGCGGCATCGACGCTGTTCGCGCAGCGGGCCAGCGCCGCGGCGGCCTGCGGAAAATAGCGCGGCCGCCCCGCCGTACGCTGCGAAAGCAGGTCGTAGGCCCAGCGTTGCAGCCAGCCGAGCACGAGCGGCACGGGCAGCTTCTGCAAGGTCTCGCCGCACGCGAACGCGTCGCAGGCCGGGCCGGACGCGAGTTGAGCGAGCGTCCAGTCGCGCAGCGTGCGGTTCTCGTCGTGCGCGAGCGCCAGTGCCGCGAGCGGCGCGCCGCCCGCTTCGGCTAGCAATGCGGCGGCGTCGGCCACGCCTTGCTGCGCGAGCCATGCCGCGGCGGCATCCGGCGCGGGCGTGCCCATCGGCCATTGGCGGCAGCGGCTGACGATGGTGGGCAGCAAACGGTCGATGCGCGCCGAGACCAGCAGGAACACCACGCTCGCAGGCGGCTCCTCCAGCGTTTTCAGCAGCGCGTTGGCGGCGGCCACGTTGAGCGCCTCGACCGGATACAGCACGACCACGCGCAAGCCGCCGCGATGCGAGCCCACATTGGCGAAGTCGAGCAGCGCGCGCACCTGTTCGATGCGGATTTCCTTGCTCGGCGCGCGGCCCTTCTTGCCTTCCTCGCCCTCGCCTTTATCGGCTTTGGCGGCTTTGGCGTCGTCGTCTCCGCCGGCCGGGCCGATCTCGCCCGCGAGCGCCTCGGGCACCACGATGCGGTAATCGGGATGATTGCCCTGCGCGAACCAGTTGCAGGCCGCGCAGGCGCCGCACGGCTCGCCGTTCGCCTGCGGCGACTCGCACAGCAGCCCCTTGGCGAGATGCTGCGCGAACTGGAGCTTGCCGATGCCCGCCTGGCCGTGCAGCAGCAGCGCGTGCGGCCAGTGGCTGCGCAGTTGCTGGAGCCGTTGCCAGTCGTCGGTTTGCCAGGGATAGATCATCTTGTGAATCAATCGATTAGACGAGGTTCTTGAAGCGATGCTTAAAGTTCGGCGACCACGTGTTCGAGGCGCTGACGAATGGCGTCGATACCTTGCGACGAATCGACGATCGCAAACCGGTACGGCGCTTCCTCAGCGCGGCGCAGGTATTCGGCGCGCGTGCGCGTGAAAAACGCGTCGGTTTCGCTCTCGAAGCGGTCGGGTTCGCGCGCCGCGCCGCGTCGCTCGCTCGCGGTGTCGGGCGGCAGATCGAACAGCACCGTGAGGTCGGGCTGAAAGCCGCCCTGCACCCAGCGCTCCAGCGTTTCGAGCTTGTCGCGCGGCAGCCCGCGGCCGCCGCCCTGATACGCGAAGGTCGCGTCGGTGAAGCGGTCGGAGAGCACCCAGTCGCCGCGCGCGAGCGCCGGCTCGATCACCTGGGCGAGATGCTCGCGGCGCGCCGCGAACATCAGCAGCGCCTCGGTTTCGAGATCCATCGACTGATGGAGCACGATGTCGCGCACGGCCTCGCCGAGCGGCGTGCCGCCCGGCTCGCGCGTCATGACGACGCGGCGGCCCGTGGGCGCGAGCTTGTGCGCGAGCTGGTCGCGAAACCAGGCGAGATGGGTGGTCTTGCCCGCGCCGTCGATGCCTTCGAACGTGATGAATCGGCCCCGCGCCATTTAGTTACCCCGGATGTACTTGTCGACGGCCTTGTTGTGGTCGACGAGATTGTCAGAAAACACGCTGCTGCCGTCGCCGCGCGCCACGAAGTACAGCGCCGCGGTAGAAGCCGGATTGAGCGCCGCCTGAAGCGCCGCCACGCCGGGCAACGCGATGGGCGTGGGCGGCAAGCCGAGGCGCAGGTAGGTATTGTAAAGAGTGTCCGACTGCAAATCGCGCTTGTGCAGATGGCCCATGTAATTGCCGCCCAGACCGTAGATCACGGCCGGATCGGTTTGCAGCGGCATGCCCACTTTGAGCCGGTTGGAAAAGACGGCGGCGACCAGCGCGCGATCTCCCGCGCGGCCCGTTTCCTTTTCCACCAGCGAGGCCAGCGTGAGCGCCTCGTATGGCGACTTGAGCGGCAGCCCCGGCGCGCGCGCGGTCCACGCCTCGTCGAGCCGCGTCTGCATCAGCTTGTAGGCGCGGCGGTACACGTCGAGATCGCTCGAACCCTTGTCGAACAAATAGGTATCGGGGAAAAACAGCCCTTCGCCGTTACCGTAGGGCGCGGGCGGCGCGCCGATCGCCGCGAGCAGCTGCGCGTCGGTCATGCCGGCCGTGTCGTGGCGCAGCGCGGGATTCGCGTCGAGTTCCGCGCGCATGTGCTTGAAGGTCCAGCCTTCGATAATGGTCGCCACCGACTCGTTGACGTCGCCGAGCGCCATTTTTTGCAGCACGTCGTAAGGCGTCACGCCCGTCTTGAATTCGTAGTTGCCCGATTTGAGCTGACTTTGCAGCCCGAGCGCGCGCGTGATGAGCACAAAAAGCTGCGGCTGGACCGGCACGCCGCCGCGCCGCAATTGCGCCGTGGCGCTGCGCACCGTGCTGTGGGGCTTGATGGTGACGTCGAGCTGGGGAGCGGCGAGCGTGAGCGGCGTGGTGGCCCAGTGCCAGACACCGCCCGCGGCGGCGGCGCCAAGCACGACGAGCGCGGCGCCGGCGGCAAGGCATTTCTTCAGAAGGGACATGGAAACACGACTTTGGTTAGCCTCATATAATAACTGTTCGAACCCGCCAAAGTCAGGATTGACTGTTCCCCGAATCCATGAACTCCCCGCACGACCTCACCTCCCAGAACGCTTCCTCCACCACGCCCCTGGCCGCCGACTTCGACGCGGTGCTCAACGGCGGTGCCTACGCGATCCTGCCGCAGTTCGGCGTGATCGACGCCAACGGCGACGACGCCGCGAGCTTCCTGCATAGCCAGCTCACCAACGACGTCCAGCATCTCGACGTGGCCGGTGCGCGTCTGGCCGGGTATTGCTCGCCGAAGGGCCGCCTGCTCGCCTCGTTCCTCACGTGGAAGACCGGCGACACCATCCGCCTGCTGATCGCGAAGGACGTGCAGCCCGCCGTGCAAAAGCGTCTGTCGATGTTCGTGCTGCGCGCCAAGGCGAAGCTCACCGACGACAGCGACAAGCTGCTCGTCGTGGGCCTCGCGGGCGACGTGCGCGGCGCACTGGCCGCCGAATTCGACGCCCTGCCCGACGGTGTCCACGTCAAGGTCGACGACCCGGCCGGCACGCTGATCCGCGTGCCCGACGCGGCGGAGCGCGTGCGCTACCTGTGGGTCGGCCCGAAGGAGGCGGTCGAGGCGCGCCTCGCGAAACTCGACGGCGCGCTTAAGCGCGTCTCGCCGGCCGTGTGGGACTGGCTCGACATTCGCGCGGGCGAACCGCGCATCACGCAGCCGGTGAGCGAGCAATTCGTCCCGCAGATGGTGAACTACGACGTGCTCGGCGGCGTGAATTTCCGCAAGGGCTGCTATCCGGGTCAGGAGATCGTCGCGCGCAGCCAGTACCGCGGCACCATCAAGCGCCGCACCGCGCTCGCGAGCGTCGCGGCCGGGCTCGACCTCGCGCGCGCGGGCGCCGAGCTGTTCCACTCCGACGATCCGGGCCAGCCGTGCGGCATGGTCGTGAACGCGGCGGCCGCGCCCGATGGCGGCGTCGACCTGCTCGCCGAAATCAAGCTCGCGGCGCTCGAAAACGGCAGCGTGCATCTGGGCGCCGCCGACGGCCCCGCGCTGCGCGTGCTGCCGCTGCCCTACGCGCTGCCCACCGAAGTCTGATGTTGCCAGGCGTCGCGCGCGAGCCTGCGCATTGCGGCCCGCGTGCGGCGCGCCACTCCCGCATTCGCTGTCACGTTCACTTCTGCGGCGTCCCGCTCGCGCCAGGTTTCCCGCCATGTGCCTGATCGTCTTCGACTGGCGTCCGCGCGCAAGCGCCGGCACGCTCTTCACGCTCGCCGCCAATCGCGACGAATTCCTGCGCCGCACCGCCGACCCGCTGCACTGGTGGACCGGCGCCGACGCGGCCGGATCCGCCGCCTCGGGCGGCTCGTCGGCGGACGTGCTCGCGGGCCGCGATCTCGTGGGCGGCGGCACGTGGCTCGGCATGACGCGCGGCGGCCGCTTCGCCGCCCTCACCAACTATCGCGCGCCGCACGAAACGCGCGCCGACGCGCCCACGCGCGGCACGCTGGTCTCGCGCTGGCTCACGGGTGCGCCCGACATCGCAGATACCCCATTCGGCTATCTCGAAGAAGTCGCGCGCACGGGCGATCTCTATAACGGCTTCAATCTCGTGATCGGCGACTGGACGCGGCGCGAACTCGCCTGGTACTGTAATCGCGCCGATCTGGCGCCCGCCCTGCTGCCCGAAGGCACGCACGGCATTTCGAACGCCGTGCTCGACACGCCGTGGCCCAAGCTCGTGCGCAAGCGCGCGGAACTGGCGCAACGGGTGGAAGGCGCCACGCCGGCTCAGCCCGTGCCGCTCGCGCAACTCGTGGCAATGATGCGCGATCCGCAGATCGCCCCCGACCGCGACTTGCCCGCCACGGGCATTTCGCTCGAACGCGAGCGCGCGCTCTCGGCGGCCTTCATCGAAACGCCCGAATACGGCACGCGCGGCACGACGGCGCTGCGCGTGACGGTGCGCGATGGCGCGCTGGAAGTGGCAGCGATGGAACTCAGCGACGACGACGGCACGCACCGCATCGTCCGGCCCGGCGACTTCGTGCGCGAGGCAACGTTCAGCGTCGAAGCGCGTTAAACCAACGCGACACGGGGTTCAATCCACGGGGTTCAATCGCCCGTGCCAAACGCCGCGCGCAAGGCCTGCGCGGCGTCGCGATGCGCCTCGCGCGCTTCGTCGACGAACGAACCCATCTTGATGAACTCGTGGATCACGCCCGCATAGCGCACGAGCGTGACCGCGTTGCCCGCCGCGCGCAGCTTGCGCGCGTAGGCCTCGCCTTCGTCCACGAACGGATCGAATTCCGCCACGCCGATCCACGCGGGCGCGAGGTCGCGAAACCCGGGCACGCGGCCATCGGGCGATTGCGTGCCGTCGAGCGGCGCGAAACGCCAGTCGTCGCGGTCGGCGTCGCTGCGTGCGTAATGCCGGAAGAACCACTGGATCGTGCGCGCCGTGAGCAGATAGCCCTCGGCGAGACGTTCATGCGACTCGCTCTGCTGCCGCGCGGCCACGGCCGGATAGAACAGCAGTTGCAGCACGGGCGCGATGCCCGCGTCGCGCGCGAGCACGGCCACCACGGCGGCGAGCGTGCCGCCCGCGCTGTCGCCGCCCACCGCGATCCGCGTTGCGTCGAGCGCGTACCCGGCCGCTTGCGCGTGCAGCCACGCATAGGCGTCGAACGCGTCGTGCACGGCGGTCGGGAAGCGATGCTCGGGCGCGAGCCGGTAATCGACGGACAACACGGCGCAGCGCGCGTCGCGCGCGAACATGCGGCACAGCGCGTCGTGCGTGTCGACGCTGCCGGTCGTGAAACCGCCGCCGTGATAGTAGACGAGCACGGGCAGCGGCTCGCTCCACTGCGGCTCGACGGGCCGATAAAGCCGCGCGCGGATGGTCGTGCCGTCGCGCACGGGCACGCGTAGATCGTCGACGCCGTGCAGCGGCGCCGCATCGATCTCCAGCACCGAGGCGCTCTTTTCATACCAGGCGCGTGCGTCCTGCGGCGTTTGCTCGTGATACGGCGGACGGCCGCCGCGCGCGACCATCTCCAGCACGAGCGCCATCTTCGCGGTCAGCGGCATCGGGGTTGGCCTCGCGTCATCGCGTGATGCGGCCCGCTCAATCGGCGAATCAAGACGGCTTCTTCACGTCGGGCTTCAGCGAAAGCGGATCGACCGGATTGCGCTGCGTTTCGATGTCTTCGTGACGCAGCTTTACCGAGGGGAGGATGGCCGGATGCGTGAGCACGTAGAAGCGACCTTCGCGCACCGCGTCGAACGTGGCCTTCGCCACGTCGTCGGGCGTGAGCTTGCCCGAACGCACCGCGCGTTGCAGTTGCAGGTCGGCGGCCTGCTGCGAGCGCGTGGGCGGCACGGCGTTGCGCAGATGGTCGGGCCGGCTGCGCTCGGCGTTGGCGATGCCCGTGGGCACGAAGGCCGGGCACAGCAGCGAGCAGCTCACGAGATCGGTCACGTTCTTGAGGTCGTGATAAAGCGTTTCGGTGAGCGCGACCACGGCGTGCTTCGACGCGTTGTACACGCCCATCGCGGGCGGCGAAAGCAGACCCGCCACCGAAGCCGTGTTGACGATATGCGCGCGCTCGCCCTGCGCGAGCATCATCGGCGTGAAGCTGCGCACGCCGTTCGCGACACCCATCACGTTCACGCCGAACACCCACTCCCAGTCCTGCGCGCTGCTTTCCCACACGAAGCCGCCGGTGCCGACGCCCGCGTTGTTGAACAGCAGATGCGCCTTGCCGTAGGCGTCGCGCGCGGTTTGCGCCAGCACGTCCACCTGCGCCGGGTCGCGCACGTCGGTGCGCACGCCGATCGCCTGCGTGCCGTTCTCGCGCAACGCGGCCACGGCGGCGTCGAGCTGGGCTTCGTCGAGGTCGGCGAGCACGAGCTTCATGCCGAGCGCGGCGGCGTGTTGCGCGAACGCGCGGCCGAAGCCGCTCGCCGCGCCCGTGATGACGGCCACGCGGCCGTCGAATTCGAACGGTACGGTCATGTGCGAGTCACCCGCGATCAGATCAGCTTGACGAGCTGCTTGCCGAAATTCTGGCCCTTGAGCATGCCGAGGAACGCTTCGGGCGCGTTCTCGAGCCCGTCGGCCACGCTCTCGCGATACACGAGCTGCTGCTTGCCGACGAGCGTGCCGAGTTCGGTGAGCGCCTGCGGCCAGACGTCGAGATGTTCGGTGACGATGAAGCCCTGCACGAGCAGCCGCTGCGTGAGGATCAGCTGCGGAAACTTGAGCGGCACCGGCTCGCCGTCGTAGCCCGCGATCATGCCGCACACGGCGATACGGCCGAACGGATTCATGCGCGCGAGGGTGGCGTCGAGCACGGCGCCGCCCACGTTCTCGAAGTAGCCGTCCACGCCCTCGGGCGTCGCGGTCTTGAGGTCCTGATAGAGATTGCCGGCCTTGTAGTCCACGCACGCGTCGAAGCCCAGCGTTTCGGTCACGTAGCGGCACTTTTCCGCGCCGCCCGCGATGCCCACGGCGCGGCAGCCCGCGCGCTTCGCCAACTGGCCGACCACGCTGCCCACGGCGCCGCTCGCCGCGCTCACCACGACCGTTTGCCCTGCCTGCGGCTTGATGATGCCGTTCAGGCCGTACCAGCCCGTCACGCCCGGCATGCCAACCGGGCCGAGATACGCGGAAAGCGGCACGTGCGTCGTATCGACCACGCGCAGATCCGCGCCGTTCGACGTGCCGTATTCCTGCCAGCCCGCCATGCCCACGACCTTGTCGCCGGCCTTGAACTTCGCGTTGCGCGATTCGACCACCTCGCCCACGGTGCCGCCGATCATGACCGTGTCGAGCGCCTGCGGCGCCGCGTACGACTTGCTGTCGTTCATGCGGCCGCGCATGTACGGATCGAGCGAGAGAAAGTGATTGCGCACGCGTACTTCGCCTTCCGCGAGCGGCGCGAGCGGTGTTTCGACGAGGCGGAAATTGTCGGTGCTGGCCGCGCCTTGCGGGCGGGAAACGAGCAGGATCTGGCGATTGGTTTGAGTCATGGCGTGCCTCTGTCGCGTGATGCGTCATGGAGTGCGCGGCGTGCGACGACATCAGCAGGCCGCGCGATGAACGGCAAAAAAGCGCGCGAAAAAATAGAGATCAAAGCGACGAAAAACGGCGCGAAACCGCTGCGGCAAACTTGCGCCGATCAGCCGTCGCTCGGTCCCGGACGCGCGCTGGGATCGCTGCGCAGACGCTGGCGGGTCACGTCGCGACCCACGGCAAGCCTGCGCATGTACTTGAAGGTGCCGAGCGCCTTCGCGACGAAATGGCCTTCGCTGTCGCGAATCTCGCCTTCGCAATAGGCCATCGTGGTCGAGCGGTGAAGCACACGGCCCGTGGCGCGCAACTCGCCGCGCCCCGGCTGCATGAAGTTCACTTTCATTTCGACGGTGACGACGCCCACGCCGTCGGCCGCGACACTGCGTGCGGCCATGGCGAGCGCGACGTCGCACAGCGTCATGGTCACGCCGCCGTGCGCGACGTCCCACGTATTCATGTGACGCGCGGCGAGCGGCAGCACGACTTCGCTTTCGCCGTCGCGGGCGCTCACGAGTTGCGCGCCGAGGTGATCGACGAACGGGCTTTCAATGATCGTCTGCGGGGTTTGCTGCGGGTCTGCGGAGGCGTCGGTCATGGTGCTCGTCATCATCAGGCCAGGTAATCCACGCACTGGCGCGTCTCGACCACGAGCTTCGCGAACTGCTTCACCACCAGATGGCCCGGGTGCACCTGATAGGCGTCGAGCGCCGCCTTATCGGCGAAATCGGACACGAGCACGATATCGAACGTCGAGTCGAGGCCCTCGCCCGCCACGCCCACTTCGAGATGCAGCGTGCCCGGCACGAGGTCGCGGCAGCTTTCCAGCAGCGTCTTGAGCTTCGCGACGTTTTCCGCGCGCGACGCGCCTTCGGCGGATTCCTTGAGCTTCCACATCACGATATGACGAATCACGATTTCACCTTTCTGTCTGCATGAGGACGGCATGGCGATCGCTTCGAGCGCCACGCCGGAAGCCGTCATGATACCCGCAGCACCGCTTGCACGAAGGCCGCGCGAACAGCGCGCATGCCGCCATTCACGCACTCGGTCAGGCGATTTCGAACAGCCCTGCCGCGCCTTGCCCGCCGCCGATGCACATCGTCACGACGACGAACTTCGCGCCGCGCCGCTTGCCCTCGATGAGCGCGTGGCCCGTGAGACGCGCCCCCGAAACCCCATACGGATGGCCCACGGCGATCGCGCCGCCGTTCACGTTCAGGCGATCGGTGGGAATGCCCAGCTTGTCGCGGCAATAGAGCACCTGCACCGCGAACGCTTCGTTGAGTTCCCAGAGGCCGATGTCCTCGACCTTGAGGCCGGCCTGCTTGAGCAGTTTGGGCACCGCGAACACGGGCCCGATGCCCATTTCGTCCGGCTCGCAGCCGGCCACCGCGAAGCCGCGGAAAATGCCGAGCGGTTGCAGGCCTTCGCGCTCGGCCACCTTCGCGTTCATCACGACGCAGGCGCTCGCGCCGTCCGAAAACTGGCTCGCGTTGCCAGCCGTGATCACACCGCCGGGCAACGCCGTGCGAATCTTCGCCACGCCTTCGAGCGTGGTGTCGGCGCGAATGCCTTCGTCGGCGGCAATGGTCACTTCCTTCGTGACGAGCTGGCCCGTGGCTTTGTCGGCGATACCGGCGAGCACCGTCATCGGCACGATTTCGTCGTTGAAGAGGCCAGCGGCCTGCGCCGCCGCGGCGCGCTGCTGTGACTGCACGCCGTATTCGTCCTGGCGCGCCTTCGAGATTTCATAGCGTTTCGCGACGTTTTCGGCCGTTTGCAGCATGTTCCAGTAGATCTCGGGCTTGTGCTGGTTGAGCCAGCCTTCGACCATCATGTGGCGGTTCATCTCGTTCTGCACGCACGAGATCGATTCCACGCCGCCCGCCACGAACACGTCGCCTTCGCCAGCAATCACGCGTTGCGCCGCGAGCGCGATGGTCTGCAATCCCGACGAACAGAAACGGTTCACGGTCATGCCGGGCACGCTCACGGGCAAGCCCGCGCGCAGCGCGATCTGGCGCGCGATGTTGCCGCCGGTCGCGCCTTCGGGATTCGCGCAGCCCATGATCACGTCCTCGACGCGCGCGGGGTCGAGCTTCGCGCGCTCGACGGCGGCTTGCGTGACATGGCCGCCGAGCGTGGCGCCATGCGTCATGTTGAAGGCGCCCTTCCACGATTTGGCGAGGCCCGTGCGGGCGGTGGATACGATTACGGCGTCGGTCATGGTGTCTCCTTGTGACCTGCGCGGCGGGGGCGCGGGTCGCGATTATCTTGCTGATGTCGTGAGTCGTCTTTCGTATCGAACGAGCGCATTTAGCGCATCTGGCGGCTCAAGCGCGGCCAGCGAGCACGTCGGCGGTTTGCGCGCGCGTCACGCCTGCCGCGTGCAACTGCTCCCATGCGGCAGCCAGCGAGCCATTCAGATCGATCGCGCGCGAGGCGTCCTCGATCAGCACGGTCTCGAAGCCCGCGGCGCGCGCGTCGAGCGCCGACCACGCCACGCAATAGTCGGTGGCGAGCCCGCAGCAATACACGCGCTGGGCGCCCACGTCGCGCAGATACCCCGCGAGTCCCGTGGGCGTCTTGCGGTCGGCCTCGAGAAACGCGGAATAGCTGTCCACGTCGGCGTGATGCCCCTTGCGGATAATGGCGCGCGCGTGCGGCACGTCGAGATCGCGATGCAGCGCCGCGCCCTCGGTGTCCTGCACGCAGTGCGTGGGCCACAACACCTGCTCGCCGTAGGGCAGCGTGGTCATCTCGAAGGGTGCGCGGCCCGCGTGATTGGCGGCAAACGAAACGTGCTGCGCCGGGTGCCAGTCCTGCGTGAGCACCACGTGGCCGAACTCGCGCGCGAGCCGGTTCGCGACCGGCACGACCTCGTCGCCGTGCGCGACGGCCAGCGCACCGCCCGGCATGAAGTCGTATTGCAGGTCGATGAGCAGGAGCACGTCGTTTGCGCTTCTCATGTTGCGTCGTCCGTTGGAAAAGACCTAGTTGAAAGATCCGCCCCGGGAGGCGAGTTCGGTAATCGAGGGCGCGGGTTGCCACGCCGCGCCGTTGGGCTGCTGCGCGTAGCGGCGCATCGCGCGCTCGACGTTGTAGAGGCCCACGCTATCGGCATACAGCATCGGGCCGCCGCGCCACAGCGGAAAACCGTAGCCCGTGAGATAGACCATGTCGATGTCGGAAGCTTTCGAGGCGATGCCTTCTTCGAGAATCTTCGCGCCTTCGTTCACGAGCGCGAACACCAGCCGCTCGACGATTTCGTCGTCGGCCAGCTTGCGGCGCGCGACGCCCACTTCCTGCGAATACGCGACGATCATCTCGTCAACGAGCTTCGAAGGCAGCGCATTGCGCTCGCCCGCCTTGTAGTCGTACCAGCCCGCGCCGGTCTTCTGCCCGAAGCGGCCCTGCTCGCACAGGCGGTCGGCGATCTTCGAATAGTCGAGCTCGGGCTGTTCCTGGTAACGGCGCTTGCGAATCGCCCAGCCAATGTCGTTGCCCGCGAGATCGCTCATGCGGAACGGTCCCATCGCAAAGCCGAACTTCTCGATCGCGCGGTCGACCTGCGCGGGCAGCGCGCCCTCTTCGAGCATGTAAAGCGCCTGGCGAATGTATTGCTCGACCATGCGATTGCCGATAAAGCCGTCGCACACGCCCGAGACCACAGCGGTCTTGCGGATCTTCTTCGCGACCTGCATGACCGTGGCGAGCACGTCCTTGGCCGTTGCCTTGCCGCGCACGACTTCGAGCAGCTTCATCACATTCGCGGGACTGAAGAAGTGCAAGCCCACCACGTCCTGCGGGCGCTTCGTGAACGCCGCGATCTTGTCGACGTCGAGCGTGGAGGTGTTCGAGGCGAGAATCGCGCCGGCCTTCGCGACTTCGTCGAGACGTTTGAACACCTGCTCTTTCACGCTCAATTCTTCGAACACGGCCTCGATCACGAGATCGGCCTGCGCGAGGTCGTCATAAGAGAGCGTCGGGCGAATCAGCGCCATGCGCGCTTCGAGTTTTTCCGCCGTGAGCTTGCCCTTCCTGACCTGCGCCTCGTAGTTCTTGCGGATGGTCGCGAGACCGCGATCGAGCGCTTCCTGCTTCGTTTCCAGCAGCGTGACGGGCAAGCCCGCGTTGAGGAAGTTCATGGTGATGCCGCCGCCCATCGTGCCCGCGCCGATCACGGCCACTTGCCGGATATCGCGCGTGGGCGTGCTCGACGGCACGTCGGGGATCTTGCTCGCGGCGCGCTCGCCGAAGAACGCGTGACGCAACGCGCGGCTTTCGGGCGTCTGCACGAGTTCGACGAAGCACGCGCGCTCGAACGCGAGGCCCTTGTCGAAACCCTCTTTCACGCCAGCCGCGATGGCATCGACGCATTTGAGCGGCGCCGGATAGTGCTTCGCCATCGCCCCAACCGTGTTGCGCGAAAACTGCAGAAAGCCCTCGGCGTTCGGGTGCACGATCTTGCGATGGCGCACGAGCGGATGCGGGCCCGCTTTATCGCCGGCCTTGCGTGCGAACGCGATAGCTTCTTCGAGCAGATCGCCTTGCGCCATGGCGTCGAACAGCCCGGCATTCGCGAGCGTTTCGCTCATCACAGGCGTGCCCGTGACGATCATGTTGAGCGCGGTTTCGAGCCCGATCGCGCGCGGCAGACGCTGCGTGCCGCCCGCGCCGGGCAGAATGCCGAGCTTGACTTCGGGCAGTGCGATCTGCGCGCCGGGCGCGGCCACGCGATAGTGCGCGCCGAGCGCGAGTTCGAGGCCGCCGCCCATCGCCACGCTGTGGATCGCGGCCACGACCGGCTTCGCGCTTTTCTCCACTTCGTTGATGACGGTGTGGAGCGTGGGCTCCTGGGTCGCTTTCGGCGTGTTGAATTCGGTGATGTCGGCGCCACCGGAGAAGGCCTTGCCGGCGCCCGCGATGACGATGGCGCGCACCGCGGTGTCCGCGTTCGCGCGCGCGAGGCCCTCGACGATGCCGGTGCGTGTGGCGTGGCCCAGGCCGTTCACCGGCGGATTGTTGAGCGTGATGACGGCAACGCCGTCGCGTGTCGTGTAATCCACTGCCGTGCTGACTGCCGGATCTGATGCCATTGGGCTGCCTCCATGCTTGCGGGCCGCGGTGTGCGTTGTCGGCTTCATTGTCCGACATTCCCCGTCAGACGGCAGGATACATAAAAAAGAACGTTCGTTCAATTTCAATGCTGCACTGCGCACGCCAGGGTTTGTACCGAGCGTGTCGGTCCGGCTGGAGCGCGCGGGCCCGTGGCTCGCGCCATCGGCATGAAAACGCAGGCAAAAAAAACGCAGCCAGAGGCTGCGCCGGAGAAGCGGTGCGCACGGTCCGGTGCGCGTGAATACCTGCGTGATGCGTACGTGACGCGTACGTGATGCGTACGTGACTCGTGCCTTCGTTCTATTCGCGCTGGGCCAGCGGCTTGTCGGCGTGCGCCGGTTCATCGTCGAGCGGACAGCCCGCCACCGCGAGCGCGCTGGGCAGCACGTAGTCGCGGAACTGCTCGCGCAGCTTGAGCTTTTGCAGCTTGCCCGTGGCCGTGTGCGGCAATTCGTCGACGAACGTCACGTCGTCGGGCAGCCACCATTTCGCGACCTTGCCCGTGAAGAACGCGAGCAGTTCGTCGCGCGTGACGGCGGCGCCCGGCTTCTTCACGGCGACGATCAGCGGGCGCTCGGTCCAGCGCGGATGCGCGCACGCGATGCAGGCGGCCTCCGCGATGCCCGGATGCGCCACGGCGATATTCTCCAGATCGATCGAGCTGATCCACTCGCCGCCGGACTTGATCACGTCCTTGCTGCGGTCGGTGATGTGCAGGAAGCCGTCGGGGTCGATGGTCGCGACGTCGCCGGTGGGAAACCAGCCGTCCACGAGCGGCGAGGCGCCGCGCTGTGCACTGTCCTGGCCGCTCTCATGGCCGCCGTCCTGCCGAAAATACCGGTCGATGACCCACGGCCCGCGCACGTGCAGATCGCCGAACGCGACGCCGTCCCACGGCAGTTCGCGGCCGTCGTCGCCGACGATCTTCATGTCGACGCCGTAGATCACGCGGCCCTGCTTTTCGAGCAGCGCGCGGCGCGCCTCGAGCGGGCGCTGCGACTGCTCCCAGTTGAGCTTCGAGAGCGTGCCGAGCGGCGACATCTCCGTCATGCCCCACGCGTGAATGACCTGCACGCCGTAGTCGTCCTCGAAGGCGCGCAACATGGCGGGCGGGCACGCCGAGCCGCCGATCACCGTGCGCTCGAGCGTGGAAAAGCGCACGCCCGCGTCGCGCATGTACGTGAGCAGCCCGAGCCAGACGGTCGGCACGCCCGCCGACGCCGTCACGCGTTCGGCTTCCATCAATTCGTATAGCGATTTGCCGTCGAGATCCTTGCCGGGCAGCACGAGCTTCGTGCCCGCAAGCGCCGTGGCGTGCGGAATGCCCCACGCGTTCACATGGAACATGGGCACGACGGGCAGAATGGCGTCGCGCGCCGAGAGCGACATGGCGTCGGGTAACGCGGCGGCGTACGCGTGCAACACCGACGAGCGGTGCGTGTACAGCGCGCCTTTCGGATTGCCGGTCGTGCCCGAGGTGTAGCAAAGATTCGAGGCCTGCTTCTCGTCGAGTTCGGGCCAGGCGTACTGGCCGTCCTGCGCGTCGAGCAGCGTTTCGTAGCAGCGCACTTCGGTGCGCAGGTCCGGGCGATGCGCTTCGTCGCAAAGCGCGATCCAGCCGCGCACATTCGGACACTGCGTGGCGAGCAGATCGACGAGCGGCGCGAACGTGGTGTCGAACAGCACGTAGCGGTCGTCGGCATGATTGACGATCCACGCGATCTGCTCGGGAAAGAGCCGCGGATTGATGGTGTGGCACACGGCGCCAAAGCCCGTCACGCCGAAATAGGCCTCCACGTGCCGGTAGCCATTCCATGCGAGCGTGGCCACGCGCTCGCCGGGCTCCACGCCGAGCGCCCTGAGCGCCTGCGCGAGCTGTTTCGCGCGCGTTTCGCACTCGCGCCACGTATAACGATGAATATCGCCTTCGATACGACGCGACACGATTTCGGTGCTGCCATGGTGGCGCGCGGCGTGCGCAATCAGCGACGACACCGTGAGCGGCACGTCCATCATTTGACCCAGCAGCGGCGCACTCATCGGTCGCGTTCTCCTTGTGTGATGAAAGCCGGGAAAGCGGTGGAAGCCTTGCCTCGTCCCGGATTGTCCTTGCACCGGCGAAGCCCTCTCCAGCACGCCGGCGGGCGCCGACTTACAATATCGGCTAATCAAAAGGCCCTCAATATGTCGTTTTCACCAGGCTCTACCGATTCTTCCGGCGGCACGTCCGCCGCTTCGTCCACCGCAACGCTGCTGCCCGCGAGCGGCCCGATCGCCGACTTCGAGCGTGCGCTTACCGTGCCGCGCGAGGATTCATTCGCGGCGCTCGGCACGCGTTTCTACACGCGGCTGCCCGGTGCGCCGCTGCCCTCGCCGTATGTCATCGGCGTGTCGCAACCGGTCGCCGCGCAACTCGGCCTCGCCCCGCAAGCCGCCGCCGATCCCGCCTTCGCGGCGCTCTTCAGCGGTAATTTCACGCGCGAACGTCCGCCCTCGACGATGTCGTACGCGTCGGTGTATTCGGGGCATCAGTTCGGCGTGTGGGCGGGCCAGCTGGGCGACGGCCGCGCGCTCGTGCTCGGCGAGGTCGAGCACGGCGGCATGCGCAATGAAGTGCAGCTGAAAGGCGCGGGCCGCACGCCCTACTCGCGCATGGGCGACGGCCGCGCGGTGCTGCGTTCGTCGATCCGCGAATTCCTCTGCTCCGAGGCCATGCATCACCTCGGCATCCCCACCACGCGCGCGCTCGCGGTCACGGGTTCGGACTTGCCGGTGCGGCGCGAAACGCTGGAAACGGCGGCCGTGGTCACGCGCGTCGCGCCGAGCTTCGTGCGCTTCGGCCATTTCGAGCACTTCTATTCGCAAGACGACGTGGACGCGCTGCGCGCGCTCGCCGATCACGTGATCGCGCGCTTCTATCCGCAGTTGCGCGACGCCGACGACCCGTATCTCGCGCTGCTCGACGAAGCCGTGCGCACCACGGCCGCGCTGATGGTCGAATGGCAAGCCGTGGGCTTTTGCCATGGCGTGATGAACACCGACAACATGTCGATACTCGGTCTCACGATCGACTACGGCCCGTTCGGTTTCATCGACGGCTTCGACGCCAATCACATCTGCAATCACTCCGATACGCAGGGCCGCTACGCGTATCGCCAGCAACCGCAGATCGGCTACTGGAATCTCTTTTGCCTCGCGCAGGCGCTCGTGCCGCTGTTCGGCGCGCAGTACGGCATCGCCGACGAGAAAAAGCTCGGCGAACGCGTGGTCGCCGACGCGCAGGCCTCGCTCGAACGCTTCAAGGGCCATTTCGCGCCCGCGCTCGAAGACCGCATGCGCGCGAAGCTCGGTCTCGAACACGCGCAGGACGGCGACGACGCGCTCGCGAACAAGCTGTTCGAGATCATGCACACGAATCGCGCCGACTTCACGCTCACGTTCCGCCATCTCGCGCGCGTGTCGAAGCACGATGCGAGCGGCGACAGCGCGGTGCGCGATCTCTTTCTCGATCGCGCGGCGTTCGACGCGTGGGCCGGCGACTACCGCGCGCGCCTCGCGCACGAAACCCGCGACGACGCCGCGCGCGCCGCCGCCATGAATCGCGTGAACCCGAAATTCGTGCTGCGCAATCACCTTGCGCAAACGGCCATCGAGCGCGCGGCGCAGAAGGACTTCAGCGAAGTCGAGCGCCTCGCGCAAGTGCTGCAACGTCCGTTCGACGAGCAGCCCGAACACGCCTCGTACGCGGCGCTGCCGCCCGACTGGGCGAGTTCGCTCGAAGTCAGTTGCTCTTCGTGAGCGCACCCCCATATAACGAGTCTTCGCTGTTTCCCCTTCGTCAAAGGAACCCGATATGAGCCAGGACGACCACAACTCCACCGCCTACCCCGGCCATCAGCCCGATGCCGAATGGCGCGACAAGCTCGACGAGACGCAATACCAGGTCACGCGCCACGCGGCCACCGAGCGCGCGTTCACGGGCAAGTACTGGGATCACTTCGATCGCGGCGTGTACGACTGCGTGTGCTGCGGCACGCCGCTGTTCGAGTCGGACACGAAATTCGACGCCGGTTGCGGCTGGCCCAGCTATTTCCGCCCGATCGACGGCGAAGTGATCGAGGAAAAAACCGACCGCTCGCACGGCATGCTGCGCATCGAAGTGCGTTGCAAGAACTGCGGCGCGCACCTCGGCCACGTGTTCGAAGACGGTCCGGCCCCGACCGGCCTGCGGTATTGCATCAATTCGGCTGCGTTACAATTCGAGCCCAAGTGAGTTGATCGACGCGCAAGCCACGCAAGCGCCCGCCCGAGGGCGCGACGCCGCCTCTCGCGCGTCGCGCCCTTTTTTGCGGCGTGCAGGCATCGCACGCGTCAGGCTCTTTCGTCTACTTTCAGGCCGATAATGAAATTTCTGTTTGATCTGTTTCCGATCATCCTCTTTTTCGTCGCGTTCAAGGTGTGGGGCATCTTCACCGCGACGGCCGTGGCGATCGTCGCCACGCTGCTGCAGATCGCGTGGGTCGCTTTCCGTCACCGCAAGGTCGACCCCATGCTGTGGCTCTCGCTCGGCATCGTGGTCGTGTTCGGCGGCGCCACGCTGATGCTGCACGACGAAACCTTCATCAAGTGGAAGCCCACGGTGCTCTACTGGGCGTTCTCGATCGTGCTGCTGGTCTCGCAACTGGCGTTCGGCAAGAACCTCATCGAAGCGATGATGGGCAAGCAGATCTCGCTGCCCACGCGCATCTGGACGCAGCTCAATTTCGTGTGGTCGATCTTCTTCGCGCTGCTCGGCATTCTCAATCTGTTCGTCGCGTTCCACTTCTCCACCGACGCGTGGGTCGACTTCAAGCTGTTCGGCGCCACCGGCATTCTCGTGGTGTTCATCGTCGGCCAGAGCCTGTGGCTTTCGCGTTACATGAAGGAAGAAGAATGAGCGACGTATTTCTCAACGCCAGTCCCGCCGAGCGCGTCGCGCTGATCGAAACGCGCCTCACGGCCGCGCTCGCCCCCATCCAGTCGCTCACCATCAGCGACGACAGCGCGCAGCACGCGGGCCACGCCGGCGCTGCCGCGGGCGGTCATTTCAGTGTCACGATCGTGGCCGCCGCATTCGCGGGGAAAGCCCGCGTGGCAAGGCATCGCATGGTGTATGATGCGCTGGCCGAAGCCATGCAGCGCGGCATTCACGCGCTCGCGATCACGGCGCTCACGCCTGAAGAAGCCGCAGCCCAGCGCTAACATCGCCTCTTCGCTTTTTTCATACGTTCCCGCTTGTTCAGTTAGGACTTTTCGATGACCTTGAAGAAAACCCGTCTCTGGGTGTTGCTGGCTGCTTGCGCGGCGGCTCCCGCGTTCGCGCAGAATATCGCCGTCGTGAACGGCACGCCGATTCCCAAAGCGCGCGCCGACGCACTCGTCGAGCAACTCGTGCATCAAGGCCAGCAGGATTCGCCGCAGCTGCAAACGGCGGTGCGCGAAGAACTCGTGAACCGCGAAATCCTCATGCAGGAAGCGGCGCGCCGCGGCATTCCGAATCGCCCGGACGTGAAGGCGCAAGTCGCCGTGGCGCAGCAGACCGTCGTGCTGCGCGCGCTGATCGAAGACTTCGTGAAGAACAACGTGCCCACCGACGCAGAAGTCAAGGCGCGCTATGACCAGCTGACGAAGGACGCGGGCGGCAACGAATACCACCTGCACCACATCCTCGTCGACAACGAGCAGCAGGCGAAGGATCTGATCGCGAAGATCAAGGCCGGCGCGAGCTTCGAAGACCTCGCGAAGCAGTACTCGAAGGACCCGGGCTCGGCGAAGAACGGCGGCGACCTCGACTGGTCGGACCCGAAGGCCTACGTGCCGGAATTCGCGAACGCGGCCACGCATCTGCAGAAAGGCCAGATCACGGATACGCCGGTGCACACGCAGTTCGGCTGGCACATCATCCGCGTGGACGACATCCGCCCGGTCACGCCGCCGCCGCTCGAACAGGTGCGCCCGCAGATCGTTCAGCAGATCCAGCAGGAAAAGCTGCAAGCGTTCGAAGAGAATCTGCGCAAGCAAGCGAAGATTCAGTAACGCCAACGTTGCTCGGGCGTGCTTCGGCACGCTTCGGCGCGTCACGATTGAAAAAGCCCCGCTTTTGCGGGGCTTTTTGCATTCCGGCGTCCGGCTCCATCACTGCGGCGGCGGCGCTTCGTTCAACTCGTAGTTCGTGCTGCGCCCACCGCCTTCCGCCTTACGCAACACGCCGCGCGCGACCAGATCGTTGATGTCGCGCAGCGCCGTGTCCGACGAACACCTCGCGATCGCGGCCCACTTGCTCGTGTTGAGCTTGCCTTCGAAGCCGTCGAGCAGCTTGTTGACGAGTTTCGCCTGGCGCTCGTTGAACGGCGTGGCGGCCCAGCGCTGCCAGAACCGCGCCTTGGCGAGCACGGCGTCGAGCGTGAGCTGTGCCTCGTCCACGGCGCGGCGCAGCGTGGCGAGAAACCACGCGAGCCAGGGCGTGACGTCCATCGAGGTTTTTTGCGTGCGCTCGAGGATCTCGTAGTACGCCTTGCGCTCGCGCTGGATCTGCGCGGAAAGGCTGTAGAAGCGCTGCGAGCTGTGCTCGGCCCGCGCGAGCAGCAGGTCGCCGATCGCGCGCGCGACGCGGCCGTTGCCGTCGTCGAACGGGTGGATCGTCACGAACCAGAGGTGCGCGAGACCCGCGCGGATCAGCGGCGGCTCGCTCGCGCTCGTGGTGTCGCGCGCATTGACCCATGCGAGAAAGCGCTGCATTTCCGCTTCCAGACGCGGCGCGGGCGGCGCCTCGAAATGCACGCGCTGGCGGCCGATAGGCCCGGACACCACCTGCATCGGCCCGCTGGCGTCGTCGCGCCACGTGCCCACGTCGATGCGCGCGAGCCCCGAATAGCCCGTGGGAAACAACGCCGCGTGCCAGCCGAACAGGCGCTCGCGCGTGAGCGGCGCGGCGCTGTTCGTGGTGGCGTCGATCACCATTTCCACGACACCTTCCACATGCCGATCCACGGGCGCGAGCGCGCCGATGTCCACACCCAGCCGCCGCGCAATGGACGAGCGCACGGATGCCACGTTCAGATGCTCGCCCTCGATCTCGCTGGTCTTGACGACGTCCTCGGTGAGCGCCGCGAGACTCGCCTCGTCGCGCAACGCCATGCCCACGTCGGCGAGCCGGCCCATCAGCAGACCCTGCGCACGACTCGCCTCGGCCATGGGCCCGGCCAGTTGCGCGAGGTCGTAGCGCCATGCGGGCCAGTCGCTCGCTTCCCAGAGATAAGTGTATTCGCCGCGATTCATGCGGTGATTATGCCGCGGATTCGCCGCACACGCCATTTATTCGCCGCGTTTTTTGCGGCGAATAAGGGCGCGATTCACCGCAACGAGGCGCGCGGGTTGGTCGTCGGCCAAGAAAAAACCCCGGCGCATCCACGTAGGACACAGCCGGGGTTGTCGCCGTAGCGGCACGTCAAGGCATTAGCCGAGCCACTTGCGCGCGTTCTGGAAGGCGCGCATCCACGGGCTCGCCTCGCCCCAGGCTTCGGGGTGCCAGCTCATCGTGACCGTGCGCTGCACGCGCTCGGTGTGCGGCATCAGCACGGTGAAGCGGCCGTCGGCGGTCGTGACCGAGGTGATGCCTTGCGGCGAGCCGTTCGGGTTGAACGGGTAGCCTTCGGTCGCCTGGCCGCGATGGTCGACGAAGCGCATGGCCACCGCCACCTTCGAGATATCGCCCTGCTGCGAGAAGTCGGCAAAGCCCTCGCCGTGCGCGACCGCCACGGGAATGCGCGAGCCTTCCATGCCGTTGAAGAAGATCGACGGCGAGCTTTGCACTTCGACGAGCGAGAAGCGCGCCTCGAACTGCTCCGACTTGTTGCGCGTGAACTTCGGCCAGGCTTCGGCGCCCGGAATCATCGAAGCGAGGCTCGAAAGCATCTGGCAGCCGTTGCAGATACCGAGCGCGAAGGTGTCCTTGCGCGCGAAGAACGCCGCGAACATGTCGGCGAGCTGCGCGTTGAAGCGGATCGTCTTGGCCCAGCCTTCGCCCGCGCCCAGCACGTCGCCGTACGAGAAGCCGCCGCAGGCCACCGCGCCCGCGAAGTCGGCAAGGGTGGCGCGGCCTTCGAGCAGATCGCTCATGTGCACGTCGTGCGCGTCGAAGCCCGCGCGGTCGAACGCATACGCGGTTTCCAGATGCGAGTTCACGCCCTGCTCGCGCAGGATCGCCACGCGCGGGCGCGCACCCTTGCCGATGAACGGCGCGGCCACGTCTTCCGACGAATCGAACGTGAGATGCGGCTGCATGCCGGGGTCGGCGGCGTCCTTCAGTGCGTCGTATTCGGCGTCGGCGCAGGCGGGGTTGTCGCGCAGGCGCGCGATGCGCCAGCTCACTTCGCTCCACGCGCGTTGCAGCTCGGCGCGCGGTTCGGCGTAGATGCGCTTCGCGTCGCGGTAGATTTCGACCGAGTCGCGGTCGTTGAGCGCGCCGATCACATGCGAGCACGCCGACAAACCGTATTGGCGCAGCACGCCGAACACGGCGTCGCGTTGTTGCGCGGGCACCTGGATCACGGCGCCGAGTTCTTCCGAGAACAGCGCGCGCAGCGTGCGGTCTTCGCGGCGGCCGCTCGTTTGCTTCGCCCAGTCCTTGGCGTCGCCGAAATCGGACTCGTGGTCGGTGTCGAGCGTGAGCATGTCGACGTTGAGCGACACGCCCGTGTGGCCCGCGAACGCCATTTCGCACACCGTGGCCCAGAAACCGCCGTCCGAACGGTCGTGGTACGCGAGCAGTTGCTCGTTCGCGTTCAGATGCTGGATGGCCGTGAAGAACTGCTTCAGGTCTTCGGCGCTGTCCACGTCGGGCACGGCGTCGCCGACCTGCTGCGTGACCTGCGCGAAGATGCTGCCGCCGAGACGGTTCTTGCCGCGGCCCAGGTCGATGCCGATCAGCACGGTCTCGCCCACTTCGTCGGCACGGCGCAGTTGCGGCGTGAGATGGCGGCGCACGTCTTCCACCGGCGCGAACGCCGAGATGATGAGCGACACCGGCGCGACCACTTCCTTCGCCACGCCCTCGTCGTTCCACTTCGTGCGCATGGAGAGCGAATCCTTGCCCACCGGAATGCCGATACCGAGCGCCGGGCACAGTTCCATGCCGATCGCCTTTACGGTGTCGTAGAGCGCGGCGTCTTCGCCCGGCGCGCCGCACGCGGCCATCCAGTTGGCGGAGAGCTTGAGCTTGTCGAGCGACTGGATCGGCGCGCTGGCGATGTTGGTGATCGCCTCGCCCACGGCCATGCGGCCCGATGCGGGCGCGTCGATCACGGCGAGCGGCGTGCGCTCGGCCATCGTCATCGCCTCGCCCTTGTAGCCCGCGTAGTCGAGCGTGGTGATCGCGCAGTCGGCCACCGGCACCTGCCACGGACCGACCATCTGGTCGCGCACGCTGGTGCCGCCCACCGAGCGGTCGCCGATGGTGATGAGGAACGACTTGCTGCCGACCGTGGGATGGCGCAGCACGTGCTTCGCGACTTCCTCGAAGGCGATGCCGGTCACGTCGACGGGCGTGAGCGAGACGCTCGCGTGCTCGACGTCGCGGTGCATGCGCGGCGGCTTGCCGAGCAGGATGTCCATCGGCATGTCGACGGGCTGATGGCCGCCGTTCGCGGCGAGCGCTTTTTCGTCGGTGTCGACGAGCTTCAGGTCGCGCTCGGCCGTGGCGACGCCCACCACGGCGAACGGGCAGCGCTCGCGCGTGCAGATCGCCTCGAACGCGGGCAGATCGGCGGGGGCGATCGCCAGAACGTAGCGTTCCTGCGATTCGTTCGACCAGATTTCGCGCGGCGAGAGACCCGATTCCTCGAGCTGCACTTTGCGCAGTTCGAAGCGCGCGCCTTTATCCGCGCCGTCGACGAGTTCCGGGAAAGCGTTCGACAGACCGCCCGCGCCCACGTCGTGGATGCTCAGAATGGGATTGCCTTCGCCCAGCTGCCAGCACGAGTTGATGACTTCCTGCGCGCGCCGCTCGATTTCCGGATTGCCGCGCTGCACCGAGTCGAAGTCGAGTTCGGCCGTGTTGGTGCCGGTCGCCATGGAGCTGGCCGCGCCGCCGCCCATGCCGATGCGCATGCCGGGGCCGCCGATCTGGATCAGCAGCGTGCCGGCCGGCAGATCGTGCTTGTGCGTGTGCTGCGCGCTGATATTGCCGATGCCGCCCGCGATCATGATGGGCTTGTGGTAGCCGCGCACCGTGCCCGCCACGTTTTGCTCGTACACGCGGAAGTAGCCGCCGAGGTTCGGGCGGCCGAATTCGTTGTTGAACGCGGCGCCGCCGAGCGGGCCGTCGATCATGATCTGCAGCGGCGAAGCGATGCGGTCCGGGCGGCCGTAGGTCGCGTCCTGCGCGTCGGCGGGATTGCGGTGCGTGAGCGGCGTGGCGGCGTCGCGGGCGTTTTCCCACGACTCGCGCGCTTCCGGCAGGTCGAGGTTCGACACCGTGAAGCCCGTGAGACCGGCCTTCGGACGCGCGCCGCGGCCCGTCGCGCCTTCGTCGCGGATTTCGCCGCCCGAGCCCGTGGCCGCGCCCGCGAACGGCGAGATCGCCGTGGGGTGGTTGTGCGTCTCCACCTTCATCAGCGTGTGCGTGAGTTCGGTGTGACGGCCGTACTGTTCGCCCGGCTTGCCGCCTTCATGAGCCTTGCGCGGGAACCAGCGTTCCGCGATCGCGCCTTCCATGATCGACGAGTTGTCCGAATACGCGACGATGGTGCCCTGCGGGCTCATCTTCTCCGTGTTGCGGATCATCGCGAACAGCGACATGTCCTGCTCTTTGCCGTCGATGGTCCAGCTCGCGTTGAAGATCTTGTGGCGGCAGTGCTCGCTGTTGGCCTGCGCGAACATCATCAGTTCGACGTCGGTCGGGTTGCGCTCGAGCTTCCTGAACGCGTCCACGAGATAGTCGATTTCGTCGTCGGCGAGCGCGAGGCCCAGTTCGCCGTTGGCGGCTTCCAGCGCCGTGCGGCCCTGGCCGAGCACGTCGACGGTCTGCATCGGACGCGCCGGCAGTTCGTCGAACAGATGCAGCGCCGCGTCGCGCGAAGGCGCCACGTTTTCGGTCATGCGGTCGTGCAGCGCTTCGGCCACGGCGACGCGCGCTTCGTCCGAAAGCGTTTTCTTGCCGAGCAGACCCGACTTCAGCTCCACCGTGTACTCGATGCCGCGCTCGATGCGGCGCACGCCTTCCAGACCGCAGTGATGCGCGATGTCGGTGGCTTTGCTCGCCCACGGCGACACCGTGCCGAAGCGCGGCACCACGAGGAAGGTCGCCGCGTTGGCGCGCTCCTGCGGGGCCGCGAACGGCGCGCCGTAGTGCATCAGCGCTTCGATCTTCGCGCTGTCTTCAGCGGAAAGCGGCGTGGCCGAATTGACGAAATGCAGATACTGGCCGTGCACGCCGACGATGTTGGCGTCGATACGCTGGAGCGTTTCGAGCAGGCGGGTCTGACGGAAGTCGGAAAGGGCCGAAGCACCGGGGAAACACGAGAAGTGGGCCATGGACTGGGGCGTTGCGTGATTTGCGTCGGGTTGCGTCGCGGCTTCGCGGTGCGCGCGGGCGTCGCAAGGTGGCGATGCGTCGCGCTCGGGCGGCGAAGGTCAGGCGAAGGAAGACCGCGATTATAACCCGGATACCCCTTCCTGACCGCCCTGCCAGCCTCGCGGCGCGCGCTTTCGGAGCCCGTTCGCGGCCTAATTTCGGGACGATGCAACGGCCGTATCGCGCTGCCTCGCACGGCATAGCTCCCGTTTTGCGATAAATGCGACTAGCATGAAAGGAGCGGCGCGCGGCCCGGGCCGCGGCCGACAAGCGGACCCGCGCCTGCCCCCTGAGCCGCGCCCCGCTTGCCGCTTCATGGCGATAGGGGCGGTTTGGCTGCTATCATTGCGCACTTCGTTTCATCTGATCGGCGCGTTCACGGCAACGCTCGCGCGCCGCATGCCCCACCATCGGCCGGTCGCCCTCGTTCGAGCGCGCGTCGCCTGCCTGCAGATCGTATCGTCATGGATGTCATCGTCATCGGCGGCGGAATCGCCGGCATCGCCACCGCCTACCAGCTGCGCGCGGCCGGGCATCGCGTCTGCGTGATCGAACGCCACGCCACCGTGGCGCAAGGCGCCACCTACGGCCACAGCGGCGTGGTGTTGCCCACGCCGCTCGACGTCTGGTTCGGTCCCACCTTCCTGCGCCACGGCCGGCAGTCGTCGGGCGGCGTCATCAGCAAGGCGGGCTGGCGCGGCCAGGCGCACGCGTTCACCAAGCGGCTCGGCGCGCTGCACGGCTCGGAAGCCTTCGAGGCGCGCTATGCGTTGCTGCGGCCGCTGATCGACTCGGCGCAGGCCGAACTCGACGACATCGACGGACGCTTTCAGCTCGAATACGAACAGCGCGACGGCCTGCTCTATCTCGTGCGCGGCAACGACGAATGGTCGCTCACGCAGCCCGCGCTCGAACTGCTGCGCCAGTTCGAGACGCCGCACCATGCGCTCTCGCCCGCCGAATGCGTGGCGTTCGACGCCGCGATTCCCGCCGATCCGCCTTTCGCGGGCGGCGTGCGCTTCGAGAACGGCCGCGTGGCCAATTGCCCGTTGTTCGTGAAGCTGCTCAAGCAGGTGCTCGACACCCAGGGCGGCGTGCAGTTCGTGACCGGCCGCGAAGTCACGGCGATCCGCGTGGAAAGCCAGCGCGCGGCCGTCGATCTCGCACCGCAGCCGAACGAAGCCGGCCGCTCGCGCGACGTCGACGTCATGTCGGCGGACGCGGTGGTGGTCGCGGCGGGCGCGCAGACGCCGCATTTGCTCGCGCCATTCGGGCTCAAGCTGCCGGCGTACCCGTTGCGCATGCACACACTCAATTCGCCGGTCGCGCACGAAGAGTGCGTGCCGCACGGCACGATCGTCGATGCGGGCAAGCGCATCGTCATCACGCGCATGAATCACCGGCTGCGGATCTCGGGCGCGGCCGTGCTGCTGCGCGAGAAGGAAGTGGACGAAGCGCTGCCCGAATCCGTCACCGAAGACGCGCTGGCGCTGCTCGGGGAAGCCTCGCGCGACTGGGCGCCGGGCGCCGCGCGCATTTCCGCCGCGCTCGCGTGGGAAGGCGTGAAGCTGCTGTCCGCCGACGGCCTGCCGGCGGTCGGCAACGTGGGACACCCGCGCCTCTTCGTGAACGCGGGCCACGGCCCGGCCGGCTGGGCGCTCGCGCTCGGCTCGGCGAAGCTGATCGCGCAGCAGGTGTCGAACAGCGCGCCGGATCTGCCCGCCGAAACCATTCAGGCGCTCTGGCCGGGGCGCGATTAAGTCCGGCTCTGGCCGGATTTCGTTCGATGCCGTGACGCCGCGGCGCGTCGCGACGTGAGCGTTACGAAGTCGCCTCGGTATTGCAGTCGGTATGGCATCACGGCCGCGTCACGCGACAACGGCGAGCGGGGCGCCACCGCCCTCGTTCGCCGACCGACCCGCGAGCGCGTGGCACGCCCGCTGCGAACCGCTCGGGTATCGTTGCGAAGCCGATCCACGCTCACGCTTCGCCCGCTCACGCTCAGCCCGGTCGCTCGCCATGACAGACGCCCCGTTTTCCTCCTCCGCGCATTTCGCCGCACCGCCCCTGCTCGTCAATCCCCATGATCGCGCCGTCGCGCTGCTCGCCGTCGAGCCATTGCGCGCGGTCGAGCACGCCGCTCAGGCCGCGCTGCCCGCCAATACGCTGATGGCGCGCGCGGGCGCCGCTGCCGCGCATTTTCTGCGCGAACGGCTCGCGCACGCGCCCTCGTCCGTGTCGACGCAACCCGTGTGGATCGCGGCCGGTCCGGGCAACAACGGCGGCGACGCGCTCGTGCTCGCCACGGAATTGCATCGCGCGGGCGTGGCGGTCGAAGTCTGCATGCCCGTCGAAGTCAAACCCGACGACGCGCGCTGGGCGCTGGGCGTAGCTCGCGCGGCGGGCGTGCCGATCGCCGCCGCGCCGCCCGCCTCGTTCGACGCTTACGGCTGGCTCGTCGACGGTCTGTTCGGCATCGGCCTCGCACGCGCGCTCGACGGCACCTTCGCCGGGATCGCCACGCGGCTCTCGCAACGCGCCGCGCGCGGCGGCCACGTGCTCGCGCTCGACGTGCCGAGCGGCCTGGACAGCAACACGGGCACGATCGTCGGCGAGGGGCCGGCCGTGCGCGCGACCCATACCGTGACGTTCATCGCCGCGAAACCCGGTTTGTACACGGGCGTGGGGCGCGATTACGCGGGCGCGGTGACGATCGCGCCGATCGGGCTGGATGCCGCGCTGCATGCCGATCACACCGACAACGCCGCACGCCTGAACGCGCCCGCGCTGTTCGCCGCCGCGCTGCCCGCGCGCGACTTCGCGACCCACAAGGGCACCTTCGGCACGCTCGCCGTGGTGGGCGGCGACACCGGCATGTGCGGCGCGCCGATCCTCGCCGCGCGCGCCGCCTTGCTCACGGGCGCGGGCAAAGTTCACGTGGGCTTTCTCGGCAGCGACGCGCCGCCCTACGACGCGCCCCACCCCGAACTGATGCTGCATGCCGCGCGCACGCTCGCGCTCGACGCGATGGACGCCGTCGCGGCCGGTTGCGGCATGGGCGGCAGCGCGTCGGCGCGGCAACTCGTCGATACGATCGTGCAACTTCCGGTGCCCGTTCTGCTCGACGCCGACGCGCTCAACCTCGTTTCGCGCGACGAAGCGCTCGCGGCGCACGTCGCGCAATCGGCGGCGGCGCGCGGCATGCCCTGCGTGCTCACGCCACATCCGCTCGAAGCCGCGCGCCTGCTCGGCTGCGACACCGCCGCCGTGCAGCGCGACCGGCTCGCGGCGGCGCGCGCGCTCGCCGCGCGGTACGCGGCCGTCGCCGTGCTCAAGGGCAGCGGCACGGTGATCGCCGCGCCCGACGGCCGCGTCGTGGTCAATCCCACCGGCAATGCCGGACTCGCGACGGGCGGCACCGGCGACGTGCTCGGCGGCATGATCGGCGCATTGCTCGCGCAGCGTCTGCCGCCGTTCGAAGCCGCGCTCGCGGGCGTGTATCTGCACGGCCTCGCCGCCGATACCTTGTGCGCGCAAGGCGACGGTCCCGCGGGACTCACGGCGGGCGAACTCGCGCCGATGGTGCGCCGTCTCGTGAACCGCCTGTTCTACGCGCCGAAGCCTGAATGACGAAGCCTGAATGACGAAGCGTGAATAACGAAACGTCAGTCTTGTCGGCGCCTTGTCAGCGTCGCGCGTTTCGTCTGGTCTCGTCGCGCATCGTCTCGTCAGCAAACATCGCCGTATGCCGATGCGGGTCGACTGCGGGGCATGTCGATTGCTGGTCGGCATGCCTCGACGCGCCACTCGCGAGCCCGCGGCACCACCGCTGCGCAGTGACGCACGAGACCGCTATACTGACTCTCTTCGCTGCCCGCCTCTCATCCGAGGCCGCTGCGCTTCCCCGCGGCGCGCGTCGCGCGAACGCCTGACCGGCGCTCTGCGCACGCCGCCCTCCATTCGTGATCCCTCGCTAGACGAACATGACGAATCCGCTCCCCACCTGGTCCGCGCTACAGACGCACTACGAACAGATCCGCGACGAAAAGCTGCGTGACTGGTTCGCGCCCGCCAACGACACCGCACCCACGCGCGCCGAACGCTTCACGTTCTCAGGCGGCGGCATTGGCGCCGATCTCTCGAAGAACCGCATCACCGACGCCACGCTCGAGCTGCTCGTGCAACTCGCGCGCGAAGCCGGCGTCGAGGCACGCCGCGACGCCATGTTCAAAGGCGAGATCGTGAACCCGACCGAAGGCCGCGCCGTGCTGCATACCGCGCTGCGCGCGACGGAAGCCAACGCGCCGTTCCACAAGGAAATCACCGCCGAGCGCGCGAAAATGGCGAAGTTCGCCGACGCCGTACGCAGCGGCGCCTGGACCGGCTACACGGGCAAACGCATTCGCCACGTCGTGAACATCGGCATCGGCGGGTCGGATCTCGGCCCGAAGATGGTCGTGCACGCGCTGCAGCATCTCGAGCTGCCCGAGATCACCTCGCACTTCGTCTCGAATGTGGACGGCGCCGACCTCTGGCGCACCATCGAGCATCTCGACCCGGCCGAAACGCTGGCGATCATCGTCTCGAAAACTTTCACGACGCTCGAAACCATGACGAACGCGCGCTCCATGCGCGACTGGTTCGTAAAGCACGGCTGTCCCGAAGGCGATCTCGCGAAGCACTTCGTGGGCGTCTCGGCGAATCCGGCCGAAGTCGTGAAGTTCGGCATTGCCCGGGACAACGTGTTCGAAATGTGGGACTGGGTCGGCGGCCGCTATTCGCTGTGGTCGGCCGTGGGTCTGTCGATCATGATCGCGATTGGGCCGAAGCAGTTCGACGAACTGCTCGCGGGCGCGCACGACATGGACGAGCACTTCCGCACCGCGCCGCTCGAGAAGAATCTGCCGGTGCTGCTCGGCATGATCGGCATCTGGTATCGCAACTTCTTCGGCTCGCAAAGCTATCTGGTCGCGCCGTATTCGGAAGCGCTGCACTTCCTGCCTTCGTATCTCCAGCAACTGGAGATGGAGAGCAACGGCAAGCAGGCGCGCCTCGACGGCAAGTTCGTCGATTACGCCACCTCGGCGATCACGTGGGGCGAGCCGGGCACGAACGGCCAGCACGCGTTCTTCCAGATGCTGCACCAGGGCACGACACTCGTGCCGATCGACTTCATCGCGGTGCTCACGCCCGAGCATCCGCTTGGCGATCATCATCCCAAGCTGCTCGCGAACTGCTTCGCGCAGAGCGAGGCGCTGATGCTCGGCCGCACCGAGGAAGAAGCGCGCAAGGTGGCCGGCCCGGACAAGCCCGAACTCGTGCCTCACATCATGTTCCCCGGCAATCGTCCGACCACCACGCTGCTGGTGGACGCGCTCACGGCGCGTTCGCTCGGCGCGCTCATCGCGCTCTACGAGCACAAGGTGCTCGTGCAGGGCACGGTGTGGGACATCAACTCGTTCGACCAGTGGGGCGTGGAACTCGGCAAGATTCTCGGCAAGGTGGTCGAGGCCGACCTCACCGCGCCGGGCGCCGAAGTCAAGCAACACGATTCGTCGACGTCCGCGCTGATCGCGCGGGCCCGCGCGGCGCTCAAGCGCTGAACGCGACGACCACGAAGCCGGCGCGCGCGATCAGCACGCTGAATCAGCGGCCGGCTTCGACCTTGCTCGCGTCGTAGGAAGAAGCGGCGCCGTGCACGCTATGCGGCGCATTCGGCACGCGACGGCCCGCCTCGATCGTCACGATGGCATCGCAACGCTGCGCGAGGTCGATGTCGTGCGTAACGAGCACGAGCGTGGCGCCGTTCGCGCGATTGAGTTCGAACATCAGGTCGATTACCGCATGACCCGTGGCGGCGTCGAGACTGCCCGTAGGTTCGTCGGCGAACAAAACCGCTGGGCGCGTGACGAACGCGCGCGCAAGCGCAACGCGTTGTTGCTCGCCGCCCGAAAGCAGCTTCGGATAATGACTGGTGCGTTCGGCGAGACCCACGCGTTCGAGCAGCGCGCGCGAGCGGGCGAACGCCTCGCGCGTGGCAATGCCGCCCTGGAGTTCGAGCGGCAACGCGACGTTCTCCAGCGCGTTGAGATGCGGCATCAACTGGAAAGACTGAAACACGAAGCCGACCGAGCCGTTGCGCAGCGCCGCGCGCTGGTCCTCGGCCATGCCGGTGAGTTCGTTGCCGAGCAGGCGCACGGAACCTGCACTGGCGCTGTCGAGGCCCGCGAGCAGGCCGAGCAGCGTGGATTTGCCGGAACCCGAGGCGCCCACGATCGCCACGCTGCTGCCCGCTTCGACCGTGAGATCGATGCCGTCGAGTATCGTCAATTCACCCGTGGCGTCGGTGACGCGTTTGCTCAAACCCCGTACTTCGATGACTGGATCGCTATTCATTCGCACATGATGACGCACAGGTTAGCCGTGAATCCGCAGCGCGCCTCGCAGCGCACCGCCCGCACTTCTCTCTCCGCCTTCTGGTTCTCCGTGGCTTCGGCCGCTTGCGCGCTCGCCTTGAGCGCCGCACCGCAGGCCGCACTTGCCGCCACCGCCACGCCCACCGCCAACGCGGCCCCGGGTACCGCCGTCGCCGCGAAGCCCGCGATTGCCGTGCTCGGCGACAGCCTCTCCGCCGAATACGGCCTGCCACGCGATACGGGCTGGGTCGCGTTGCTGCGCCAGCGCCTCGCCAGCGAGCGGATCGATTATAGCGTCGCGAATACGAGCATCAGCGGCGACACGACCAGCGGCGGACTCGCGCGGCTGCCGCTCGTGATGCAGCGGATCAAGCCCGCCATCGTCGTGATCGAACTGGGCGCCAACGACGCACTGCGCGGCGTGCCGCTCGCCACGACGGAGAGCAATCTGCGCGCCATCATCGCCCAGGTGCGCAAGGGCAACGCGCGACCGGTGCTTGTCGGCATGTACGTGCCACCGAATTACGGGCCGGATTACACGCAAAAATTCCACGCACTGTACGGGCAATTGGCAAAAGAGTTGAACGTGCCGCTCGTGCCCTTCCTGCTGGCCGGTCTCGCCGACAAACCGGAGCTTTTCCAGGCGGATCAGATGCATCCGACCCAACAGGCACAACCCTTGCTCCTCGCTAACGTGTGGCCGACACTCAAGCCGCTGCTCGATAACGGCGGCGTTCGGCACTGACGTGGCTGTGGCGTCCCCGCCCGGCGCCTGTTCTCGCGAATCCACTGCACGTTGCGACGCCTGCTGGCAGGCAACGGCGGTGGTGCCTTACGCCCCAGCCACGGTTTGCGCCAGACAGGCTTTGCTTGTCTAACATCCGACCGACCCTGACTGGAGGAAGAAAACGTGAAATATTTACCTCTCATTGTCGTTACCGCAGCGTTGGCTGCGTGCGCCAATCAGCCGATGCCGAGCGGAACGCAATCCGTTGGCACGAGCCAGCAACCGCCGGCTGCCGTCGCGCAATGTATCGCGCACAAGTGGGCAGACAAGTCGCAACAACAAGTCGTCTCGCAGGACGCGCTCGCCAACGACCAGGCGATCGACGTCTACGTGCCGGGCCAGCAACCGCCTAACGGCGCCGCGGCGATCGTTCGTCCCGCCTGGAACGCCAGCGCGAAGACGTGGGTCGGCTACCGTGCCGGCGGCGCGGCGGGCGGCGACGCCACGAGCGACATCAGCGGCTGCCTGTAATCGCCTCGCAGTTCGCTCGACATTCTCCGGAATGCAAAAAGCCCCGCAATCGCGGGGCTTTTTTTATGGCGGCGAAAACGAAAGTTCGCTGACTTTCGCTTATTTTCGCTTACTGACCGTCGTTGTCGCCGTCGGCCGACTGGCCCGCCGGGCTCAGCGTGCCGTACAGCTTGACCTTGGAGCGTTCGCGCAGCGCGTCGAGGTACGACTGCACCTGCGCCTGGCCGCTCACCTGCGCGAGTTGCTGCTGCGCGGCGGCGAGACGCGGACCGTCGACCGCCGTGCCGTTGGTCACGCTGTTCACGCGATAGATCGCGTAGCCGTCCTTGCCCAGATCGACGCCCACGTAAGCGGGCAGTTTCTGCGCGTCGGCCTTGAACACCGCCGAGAGTGCGTTGGGCGGCAAGCCCTGCGCGTCGTTGCGCGTGACCTTGAGCGCCGACGAGAAACCGTCGGTCGACTTCGACTTCTGCAGGGCCGCGAGCTTCGCCTCGCCGTCCTTGTGCGCCATGTCGGCGGCCTGCTCAGCGACAACCTTCACGCGCACGGCGTCCTTGACCTGCGCGAACGCGGGCACAGCGGCCGGCTGGAAGCTCGTGACACGCGCCGAGATCAGCGTGTTGCTGCCCACGTCGATCGCCTGCGTATTGTTGTGCTGGTTCACCGAGTCGTTCGCGAACACGGCGTCCAGGAACTTCTGGTTGTTCAGCGGGCTGTCGGCGGGCAGCGCGGCATTCGGCCTGGGCGTGACAGTGGCCGTCTGGATCTGGAGCTTGTACTTGTCGGCGGCCGGTTGCAGCGACTTGGCCTTTTCGTAGACCGTCGACGTGAAACCGTCGGTCGCGTCGGCGAGTACCTTGGCGGCCTGCTGGATCTTCACTTCCGTGGCGATCTGCGGCTTGACGTCGTCGAACGGCTTGGTGACCGAAGGCTTCACGTCCGTGACCTTGACGATGTGATAGCCGAAATCCGACTGGATCACGCCGCTGATCTCGTCCTTCTTGAGCTTGAACACGGCGTCGTCGAAGGCCTGACCGCCGGCGATCATGCCCGGGCCGAAGTAGCCGAGATCGCCGCCCTTCGACGCCGAACCCGGATCCTGCGAATCCTTCTGCGCGATTTGCGCGAACTGGTCCGGATGCGCCTTCACTTCGGCGAGGATCGCGTCGGCCTTCTGCTTAGCGGCGGCGCGATCGGTCGCGTTCGCGTCCTTCGGCACCGCGATCAGGATGTGGCTCGCGCGCACTTCCTCACGCGTGCGGTAGTGCGCGATGTTGTCGTTGTAGTACTTCTTGAGATCGTCGTCGCTCGGCTGGACGCTCGCGGCCACCGTGGCCGCCGAGAGCACGAGATACTGGATCTGCGCCGTGGCTGGCGTCGCGAAGTCGTTCTTGTGCGCGTCGTAGTACGACTGCAGTTGCGCGTCGGTCGGCTGGATCTTCGGCGCGTAATCGCTCGCGTGGAACGCGAGACCCTGCACGTCGCGCTGCTGCTCCGACAAACCGCTCAGCTGCTGCGCGAGCGACTTCGGCGTGAACGCGCTATTGATGATCGACGCAGGCAATTGTTGCAGCGAGAGGCTGTAGCGCACGCGCTCGTCGTATTGCTCGGGCGTCATGCCCTGCATGGCGAGCAGCTGCTTGTACTGATCGAGATTGATCGAGCCGTCGGGCTTCTTGAGCGACGAGATGATCGGGTCGGCGAGCAGCGCGCGGCGCACGGCGTCGTCGGACGCGGTGAGATGCAGGCGCTGGGTTTCGTCGGCGAGCACGCGTTGCTGGATCAGCCCGTCGAGAATGTCCTTGCGATGCTGCGGCGTGTCGAAGAGGCTCGCGTCGAACTGCGCGCCCATGATCTGACGCGCCTGATCGAGTTGCTGGCGCGCGGCGTTGTCGTACTCGACACGCGTGATCTTGTGTCCGTTGACGCTCGCGACATTCGCGCTTTCATCGAAGAAGCCGCGGAAACCTTGAATCCCGACGAAGCCCAGCCCTGGCAGAATCACCAGAAGCAGCATGAACATCATCAGGCGTTTGTGATTGCGGAAAAAATCGAGCATGCGTGACCAGACGTTGGAGGCGCCAAAAAACGGAACGCCCGATATTACAACAGCGGCCAACAAAAAAGGCGAACCGGAGTTCGCCTTCTTGTCGAGAGATCCTTGGCGGAGCGGACGGGACTCGAACCCGCGACCCCCGGCGTGACAGGCCGGTATTCTAACCAACTGAACTACCGCTCCACGCGGTTCCTGCACTTCGCGAGTACCGTGCGGCTCGCTTTTACGCCAGTGAATCCGATGCTGTGGTGGGTGCTGAGAGGCTCGAACTCCCGACCTACGCCTTGTAAGGGCGCCGCTCTACCAACTGAGCTAAGCACCCAGCATCGTGATTCGCTGCGCTGCGTTCCTGCCGCGGCACTGCGACTTCTGCTGCGCTGCCCCAACCCGCTTAACGCTGTTTAACACCGCTCAACAAGGTTCATCAGGCAGCGAGCCCGCTAGTTTAGCGCATCTTTGAGCGCTTTACCAGGCCTGAATTTCGGCACCTTGGCGGCCTTGATCTTGATGGCGGCGCCGGTGCGCGGATTGCGGCCCGTGCGTGCCGTGCGCTTGCCGACGGCGAACGTGCCGAAACCGACGAGCGTTACCGAGCCGCCCTTCTTCAGCGTGCCTTTGACGCCGCCGATCACGGCGTCGAGTGCGCGTCCTGCCGCCGCTTTCGAGATGTCGGCCTGTTGTGCGATGTGGTCAATCAATTCCGTTTTATTCATTCCAGCCCCCGAGAATGTTTGGTTTGGGCAATCGTAAGAAAAAACAGCAACTTATTGGAAAAATCACGCTGTCAAAATGACAAGCTCGCTCATTTAACGGGGCCGAAAGCACGGTGTCAAGCGGGGTTGCGCCGGATCGTGCGCGGCCGCACGCCCGCGCCGCCTGTCATCCCGAAATGTGGAGCGCAGGCGAAACCGGCGGTAATAAGGGTCGTTGCGCGCACAACGTCAACAAGCGTGAGCGCCCATAAAAAAACCCGCGGGCAAGGCCGCGGGTTTTTTGGGGTTGCGAACCGCGCGAGGCGCGATTCGCACGAAGCAAGCGTGCTTAGTGTTTGACCACTTCGGGCGCTTCCTTCGACTCGGCAACAGGCGCTTTCGCGTCGTCGGCCTTCACTTCTTCTTCCGGCAGCGCTTGCGGCACCCGTTCGAGCGCGAGTTCGAGCACCTTGTCGATCCAGCGGACCGGCACGATTTCGATCGCGTTCTTCACGTTGTCCGGAATCTCGGAGAGATCCTTGACGTTCTCTTCCGGGATCAGCACGAGCTTGATGCCGCCGCGATGCGCTGCCAGCAGCTTTTCCTTCAGCCCGCCGATCGGCAGCACTTCGCCGCGCAGCGTGATCTCGCCCGTCATTGCCACGTCGGCGCGCACCGGAATACCCGTGAGCACGGACACCAGCGCGGTCGTCATGGCGATACCGGCGGACGGACCGTCCTTCGGCGTCGCGCCTTCCGGCACGTGGATGTGGATGTCCTGCTTCTCGAACGCTTCGTCCTTGATACCGAGACGACGCGAACGCGAACGCACCACCGAGCGAGCCGCTTCGACCGACTCCTTCATCACGTCGCCGAGCGAACCCGTGCGGATCACGTTGCCCTTGCCAGGCATGACCGCCGCTTCGATCGTCAGCAGATCGCCGCCGACTTCCGTCCACGCGAGACCCGTGACCTGACCGATCTGGTTTTCCTTCGCGGCCAGACCGAAGTCGTACTTGCGCACGCCAAGGAAGGTATCGAGATTCGCGCTGTCCACCGTGACGGCCTTGTCGGCCTTCTTCAGCAGCAGCATCTTCACGACCTTGCGGCAGATCTTCGACACTTCGCGCTCGAGCGAACGCACGCCCGCTTCACGCGTGTAGTAGCGAATGATGTCGCGCACGGCGCCTTCGGTCACTTCGATCTCGCCCGGCTTCAACCCGTTGTTCTTCTTCTGCTTCGGCAGGAGATAACGCTGGGCGATGCTGACCTTCTCGTCTTCCGTGTAACCCGAAAGACGGATGACTTCCATCCGGTCGAGCAGCGGCGGCGGAATGTTCAGCGAGTTCGACGTGGCGACGAACATCACATCCGAGAGGTCGAAGTCGACTTCGATGTAGTGGTCGGCGAACGTGTGGTTCTGTTCCGGGTCGAGCACTTCGAGCAGCGCCGACGACGGATCGCCGCGGAAATCCATGCCCATCTTGTCGACTTCGTCGAGCAGGAAGAGCGGATTGCGCACGCCAACCTTCGTGAGGCTCTGCAGGATCTTGCCCGGCATCGATCCGATATACGTACGACGGTGACCGCGGATCTCGGCTTCGTCACGCACGCCGCCCAGCGCCATACGCACGAACTTGCGGTTCGTTGCGCGTGCAATCGACTGGCCAAGCGAGGTCTTGCCGACGCCCGGAGGCCCGACGAGGCACAGGATAGGCGCCTTGACCTTGTCCACGCGCTGTTGCACCGCGAGATACTCGAGAATGCGTTCCTTCACCTTCTCGAGACCGTAGTGGTCTTCGTCGAGCACGGATTCGGCGTTCGTGAGGTCGTTGTTGACCTTGCTCTTCTTGCGCCACGGCAAGCCGATCAGCGTGTCGATGTAGTTGCGCACGACGGTGGCTTCCGCCGACATCGGCGACATCAGCTTGAGCTTCTTCAGCTCGGCGTCGGCCTTTTTCTTGGCTTCCTTCGGCATGCGCGCGGCCGTGATGCGTTTCTCGAGTTCCTCGAGATCGGCACCCTCTTCGCCTTCGCCCAGTTCCTTCTGGATAGCCTTGACCTGCTCGTTCAGGTAATACTCGCGCTGGCTCTTTTCCATCTGACGCTTCACGCGGCCACGGATGCGCTTCTCCACCTGGAGAATGTCGATCTCGGCTTCGAGTTGCGCGAGCAGATGCTCGAGTCGCTCGATGACCGGGAACATCTCGAGGATGTGCTGCTTCTGGTCGAGCTTGAGCGGCAGGTGCGCGGCGATGGTGTCGGCAAGACGACCGGCCTCGTCGATACCCGACAACGAGGTCAGGATCTCCGGCGGGATCTTCTTGTTGAGCTTCACGTACTGGTCGAACTGCGAGACGATCGCGCGGCGCAGCGCCTCGGTTTCGGCGCTGTCGGCGTGGTCGGGCTCGAGCGGCATGACCTCGCACGAGAACTGCGTTTCCTGTTCTTCGATGGAAAGCGTCTTCGCGCGCTGCAGGCCTTCCACGAGCACCTTCACGGTGCCGTCGGGCAGCTTGAGCATTTGCAGGATGTTCGCGATACATCCCACTTCATACATGTCTTTTTCGGTCGGCTCGTCCTTGGCGGCGGTCTTCTGGGCGACGAGCATGATGTGCTTGCCACCTTCCATCGCCGCTTCGAGGGCCTTGATCGATTTCGGTCGGCCCACGAAGAGGGGAATCACCATATGCGGGAAGACTACGACATCGCGCAGCGGCAGCAGCGGGAGCGTAATGCGTTCCGGCGGGAGGAGTTGGGTTCCTGACATTTCATTTCCCCATGAGTGGAATCAGTTCGTTCGGTAATTGAGGCCTGATTAACCGATTGCAAGCCTCGCGCGTGTGGGAAAAGTTCAGTGACTCCAAAATAGTGCGCCATCGACCTCAAGATAAACGAAAAAGCCGTTCATCTCATTGTATGAACGGCTTTTTTCCGGAACTCTTTAGCCGATCACCACCATCAGTTCGACCCTGCGACTTTGGGCGCGTCTTCGTAAATCAGCAGCGGTTTGCCGTCGCCGTCGATCACGTTGTCGTCGATGATGACCTTGCTCACGCCCTTCATGGTCGGCAGCTCGTACATCACGTCGAGCAATGCCTGTTCCAGGATCGAGCGCAGGCCCCGTGCGCCGGTCTTGCGGCGAATCGCCTTGCGGGCGACCGCCTGCAGCGCGGCCGGGCGGATCTCCAGTTCCACGCGCTCCATGTTGAAGAGCTTGTGGTACTGCTTGACGAGCGCGTTCTTCGGCTCGACGAGGATCTTCATGAGCGCGGCTTCGTCGAGCTTGCCGAGCGTGGCGACCACCGGCAGACGGCCGATCAGTTCGGGAATCAGGCCGAACTTGATCAGATCTTCCGGTTCGGTTTCACGCAGCACTTCACCCGTGTCGCGTTCCTGCTTGCTCTTCACGCTCGCGCCGAAACCGATGCCGGTTTTCTCGGTGCGATCCGTAATGACCTTTTCCAGACCGTCGAACGCACCGCCGCAAATGAACAGGATGTTGGTCGTGTCGACCTGGATGAAATCCTGGTTGGGATGCTTGCGGCCGCCCTGCGGGGGCACCGAGGCCATCGTGCCCTCGACGAGCTTGAGCAGCGCCTGCTGCACGCCTTCGCCCGACACGTCGCGCGTGATCGACGGGTTGTCCGACTTGCGGCTGATCTTGTCGATTTCGTCGATATAGACGATGCCGCGCTGGGCCTTGTCGACTTCGTAGTTGCAGTTCTGCAGCAGCTTCTGAATGATGTTTTCGACGTCTTCGCCCACGTAGCCGGCTTCGGTCAGCGTGGTGGCGTCGGCGATCACGAACGGCACGTTCAGAAGGCGCGCGAGCGTCTGCGCGAGCAGCGTCTTGCCCGAACCCGTGGGTCCGATCAGCAGAATGTTGCTCTTGGACAGTTCGACGTCGTCTTTCTTGTCGAGATGCTTGAGGCGCTTGTAGTGGTTGTACACCGCTACCGCGAGGATTTTCTTCGCGCGTTCCTGGCCGATCACATACTGGTCGAGGATGTCGCGGATCTCCTGCGGGCTCGGCAGGTCCGAGCGCGACAGCGCCGCGTCGACGCCCGCACCGGCGGCTTCGTCGCGAATGATCTCGTTGCACAGGTCGATACATTCATCGCAGATGAACACCGACGGGCCAGCGATGAGTTTTTTCACTTCATGCTGGCTCTTGCCGCAAAACGAGCAATACAACAGCTTTTCGCTGTTAGAACCTTTCTTGTCCGCCATGGATAGATGAGCCTCCGGACACTCTGTTACATGATACGCCGTTTCCCCCAGCAGGGCTGGGAGCCGCGTGAACCGCCCGCTATGACGGCGATGGGCCGCAGGCCGCGAAGCGCGTTTGCCGATTATTTCACAAGGTCTGCGCGGCGCCGACCATCCCCGTTTCTACGGGGTGGCGGCTTTTTCCTTTACGTCCCTTTGTTCCTTCAGCGTCCTGAATTACCGCGCCGGACCGTGGGGTCCGACGCGCAATGTCGCTCGCGCGGAATTACGGGCGCTTATGCAGAACCTGGTCGACGAGACCGTACGCCTGCGCGTCGTCGCCGGACATGAAATTGTCGCGATCCGTGTCGCGCGCGATGCGCTCGACCGGCTGACCCGTATGGTTCGCCAGCAACTGGTTCAGGCGTTCCTTCAGGTACAGAATTTCGCGCGCCTGGATTTCGATGTCCGACGCCTGGCCGCGCGCGCCGCCAAGCGGCTGGTGAATCATCACGCGCGAGTTCGGCAGCGCAAAACGCTTGCCCTTCGCGCCCGACGCGAGCAGGAACGCGCCCATGCTGGCCGCGAGGCCCATGCAGAGGGTCGAAACGTCGGGCTTGATGAACTGCATCGTGTCGTAGATCGCCATGCCCGCCGACACCGAACCGCCCGGGCTGTTGATGTACAGGCTGATGTCCTTGTCGGGGTTCTCGCTCTCGAGGAACAGGAGCTGGGCGACGACGAGGTTCGCGGTCTGGTCGTTCACTTCACCGACCAGGAACACCACGCGTTCCTTGAGCAGCCGCGAATAGATGTCGTACGAACGTTCGCCACGGCCGCTCGTTTCGACGACGATCGGCACCAGGCCGAGCGCTTGCGGGTCGAAGTCCCGCGATGCCTGGGACGTCAAGGTATCCAGCGATTGAGCGCGAAAGGTCATGCGATGCATCCTTGTCTGGAAAAGTTATTCTGGAGAGCCTGATAAGCGGTATGGCGACGAACCCCGGCCAAATCAACCACACGAACAACAGGGCTAAAAACCGCGGATACAAAAACGGCGTGCTGACCGTCGGTTGCCCCGACAGCCGGCACGCCGTAGCGGGCAGACTTAAGCCTGCGCCGTGGCGCTTGCCAGTTCTTCGAAGCTAACTTGCTTGTCCGTTACCTTGGCCTTGCCGAGCACGAAATCCACGACGTTCGCTTCGACGACGTAGGCTTCCATTTCGGCCAGGCGCTGCTGGTTGGAATAATACCAGCGCACGACTTCCTTCGGGTCTTCGTAGCTTTTCGCGAATTCGTCGACTTCCGCGCGGATCTGTTCCGGCTTCGCCTCGAGGCCGTTGGCCTTCACGAGTTCGGCCAGCACGAGGCCCAGCTTCACGCGGCGCTCGGCTTGTTCCTTGAACATTTCGGCCGGGATCGGCGCGTCCTTGGCGTTCGGCACACCGCGTTGCGCGAGGTCGGCGCGCGCCATTTCGACGAGGCGCTCCTGATCCTGCTCGACCAGTGCGTTCGGCACGTCGAGTTCGGCGATCTTGAGCAGCGCGTCCATCACCTGGTTCTTGACGATGGCCTGCGTGCGACGCTTCGCTTCGCGCTCGAGGTTGTCCTTGATTTCGCCGCGCATCTTCGTGAGATCGCCGTCGGCAATGCCGAGCGACTTCGCGAATTCCGCGTCGATTTCCGGCAGGTGCGGCCACTCGATCTGCTGCATCGTGATCGTGAACTTCGCGGTCTTACCGGCGACGTCCTTACCGTGGTAGTCCTCGGGGAACGTCAGGTCGAATTCGCGCTGCTCGCCTTGCTTCAGGCCCAGTGCGGCCTTTTCGAATTCCGGCAGCATGCGGCCTTCGCCGAGCACGAACGCGAAGCCTTCCGCGCTGCCGCCCGGGAATGCGACGTCGTCGATCTTGCCGACGAAGTCGACCGTCACGCGGTCGCCTTCCTTCGCTGCGGTGTCGGCGCCGCCGTCACCGTGCTCGCCCGCTTCGCCGCGTGCGTGGAAATGCACGCGCTGCTTGCGCAGGATGTCCAGCGTGCGGTCGATTTCGGCTTCGGTGATGTCGGTGGTCGTGCGCTCGATTTCGGCCGTGGCGACGTCGCCGAGCTTCACTTCCGGATACACCTCGAAGGTCGCGTCGAACGCGTAGTCGCTTTCAGCGGCTTCGGCCTTCGGCGCGAAGCTCGGCTGACCCGCGACGCGCAGGTTTTCGGCGCGGCTGATGTCGAAGAATTCCTTGCCGACCTTGTCGCTCAGGACTTCGGCCTCGACCTGGCCCGAGTACTGCTGCGCGACCATCTTGAGCGGCACCTTGCCCGGGCGGAAGCCCGGCATACGCACGGTCTTCGAGAGTTGGCGAATGCGCGAATCGACTTCTTTCTGCACGGCATCCTTCGGCAGGGAAATCGTCACGCGGCGTTCGAGCTTGCCGAGGTTCTCAACAACGTTAGCCATGGCTTCAATCGTCCTAAATTTATCGAGCGAATCAGTAATCTGTGATCTTTGCGCGCCGCAGTACCGGGGCGACCCCGATGCGGCGATCCGCAACGCCTGTGTCCCGGTGCGCTTGCCGCGAGCGTTGTTCGCTCTGGCGGCGCACGTTCCGAACAGCCCGCCGGCCCGTTCCCGACCCGTTCTTTTACCCAGCCAACAACGCCGAAAGGGGCGGTTTGCGGTGCGGTTCCGTCAAAAGAGCCAAGTATTTTAGCAAACTATTTCCCCGGCCCCGAGGAATTGGCGTTCTAGCCGCATAGCGCCATGAAAAAGCAGTGAAAAACCGGCGAAAAAGCACAAGAAAAGCGCGGTTTTCCGCGTGTCGACGTGCGGCGCGACCGCCATGGCGGCAGCGGCGGCGCCTGCGGACTCCCGCGCCGCGACCACCTCGTGCTCGCACACCGGCCGCTTCGCGCCCCTACGCGCCCGCGATGCGCGCTATCGCGCCCGGGGTATCCGGCGTGCCCGGTCGGGCTGTTAAGCTTACGCTCGCGCCGGACGCCCCGCCGGCCGCAGCCGCTTCCACGACTCTTCCAGACGAGACACCATGCCGAACACGTCGCCCGACGCTCCCGTTGTCGTCATTGCTCCTGATTCTTTCAAAGGCTCGCTGAGCGCGGACGGGGTCGCCGCCGCGATCGCCGAAGGCATTCGCCGTGTGCGCCCCGACGCCGACATCCGCATTCGCCCGATGGCCGACGGCGGCGAAGGCACGCTCGACGCCATGCTTTCCGTGGGCGGCGAGCGCCGCGTCATGAACGTCGAAGGCGCCGCGCGCGCGCGCCGCGACGCCACGGTCGGTCTGCTCCACGACGGCAGCGCGATCGTCGAGACGGCCGAAATCGTCGGCATCACGGATCCCGTGGGCATGGGCGCGCCGGTCACGGCGCGCAGCACGCGCGGCATGGGCGAAGCGATTCGCGCGCTGCTCGACGAAGGCGTGCGGCGTTTCTACGTGGCGCTCGGCGGCAGCAGCACCAACGACGGCGGCGCGGGTCTGCTCGCGGGCCTTGGCCTCGCCCTCTTCGACGCCGACGGTCGCGCGCTCGAACCCACGCCCGAAGCGCTCGCGCGCGTGGCGCGCGTGGACGTGTCGGGCCTCGACGCCCGCCTCGCGCAAGCGAGCTTCGTCGGCATGTCCGACGTCGACAATCCGCTCACCGGCGACCACGGCGCCACCGCCGTGTTCGGCCCGCAAAAAGGCGTGACGCCCGACCAGGTCGCAACGATCGACGCCGCGCTCGGCCGCTTCGCCGATCTGCTCGAAGCCGCGCTCGGCCGTCGCGTGCGCGACGAAGCGGGCTCGGGCGCGGCGGGCGGTCTCGGCTTCGCGTTGCGCATGCTCGGCGCGAGCTTCGAACCGGGCGCCGAAGTGGTTGCGCGCACCATCGGTCTGGACGAAGCGCTCACGGGCGCCAACTGGCTCATCACGGGCGAAGGCCGCTCCGACGTGCAGACGCTGCACGGCAAGGCGCCTTTCATCGCCTGCCGCCACGCGGCGGCCGCGCGCGTGCCGGCCACGCTGCTCTCGGGCGCGGTCGACGCCGCCGCGTTGCCGCGTCTGGCCGAGCACTTCGCCGGCTGCTTCTCGCCGGCGCCCGGCCCCATCACGCTCGACACGGCAATCCGCGACGCCGCGCGCCTGCTCGCGAACGAAGCCGAACAACTGGCGCGGCTCAAGTACGCCTGAGCGGCGCATGACGCGGTTCGCGATACCTCGCCTCGCGCCGCGTCTTCTCACCGCGATCCACAGTAAGCGATTAATAGATTCGTGCACGGCGCCACGCGCGCCAGCCGGGGGCGGGACAAGGGTTTCGACGCGTTGACCGGCGCGCGGGATGGGGCAACAATCACGCAATCGCGACACGATCGCGCCCTCTCCCGCGACCAGACCAGGACTCCCATGAAGGCCAGCAAAGGCGGACTCGAGCAATTCCTGACCTATCGGCTGCATGTCCTCAACAAGCTCTCCGAACGGGGCGCGAGCGAACGTTATCAGTCGAAGCTCGGCATCACGCTGCCCGAGGCGCGGCTCATCGCGGCGGTCGGCGCTTTCGGTCCGTTTTCCGTGATGGAGCTCGCGCGTCACGCGAGTCTCGACAAGAGCCAGGCGAGCCGCGCGGCGGAAGCGCTGATGCGCCGTGGCTTGCTGAGCCGCGAGACGAGCGAGCAGGACGGCCGCCTCGTGCTCGTCTCGCTCACCGCCGACGGCCGCGAGCTGTATCGCAAGGTCATGCCGGTCGCACGCAAATGGAACGTGGACCTGTTCGCGAGTCTCGACGAGAGCGAACGCGACGCGCTCGCCCGTGCGCTCGACAAGGTCATCGAGGCGATCCACGCGGAACACTGAGCGGTGCGAGGCGATAAACAGATTCGATGAGTGGCGCGGCTCCCGCCCTCGTCTGCGCATCGACAAATCCGGCGCGTAAAAACAAAAAGGCCACGTACCGTTGGGTACGTGGCCTTCTTTCTTCGTGGTGCGTGAGGCCGGACTCGAACCGGCACACCCTTGCGGGCGTCAGGACCTAAACCTGGTGCGTCTACCAATTTCGCCACTCACGCGAATTCTCGCGCTTCACGCTGCCGACCGCTCGCGTCCAGGCTCTACGCCCTGCCCACAATCCGGCTCGCAATTTCCCGCGTTTTTCCTGCCTGCTTGATGCCTGCTTGCTGCCTGTTTCGTGCGCGCCCTGTTTTTTCCACGCGCGCCCGGCGAGTCCTCGCCAGTGCGGCCCGAAAGCGCCAAGCGCGAGATTCTAACCGATTGCCTGGCGCTTGTCTGCACCGCGGTCTGCACGTTGTCCGCACCCCGGTTGGCGCCACGTTCTGCCTCGCGCCAAGCCCGGCCAGCGCGCCTTCGAGCCCGCGAGCGGCGCCCGACCGCGCGAGCCGCCCGATCCCACGGTGCTAGAATCGCGGCTCCGCGGTCGCGGCGCGCTGCGGCCGTTTCGCAGACGCGGCGCACGCAGCATCGCCCCACACTTCTACGCCGTGAATTTCGACGATTACTGCCAGCAAAAGGCGGCGCCTCCCGGATCGAGCACTTACTACGCGCTGCGCCAGGCGAGCGCGGCGCGCCAGCCGCTTTTGACCGCCCTTTTCGCGCTGCGCCGCGAACTCGAAGAGACCGCCAAGGAAACCAGCGATCCTACCGTGGGCCGCACGAAGCTCGCCTGGTGGCAGAAAGAACTGGCCGCGCTCGCCGCCGGCACGCCCTCGCATCCGGTCACAAAGGCGCTCGCCAGTCATCTGCACGATGCCGGTGCGACCTATCCCGAATTTCACGCCGATTTGCAGGCGCTACTCGCGGGCTTCGAAATGGATTTCGAGCAGGCGCGCTATCTCGATCTGCCGAATCTGCGCCGCTACCTGAACGGCGTGGGCGGCATGTTCGCAACGCTCGTCGCGAAACTGAGCGCCCGCAACGAAGCGGAGCGCAGCGACGCCGCGCGCTGGGCGGCGCCGCTCGGCACGGCGCTCGTGATGGCGCAGTTCGTGCCGGAGCTCGGCAACGACGCGCGCCACGGCCGCATCTATGTGCCGATCGACGAATTGCAGCGTTACAACGTCACCGCCGCCGACCTCATCAACCGCCGCTACAGCCCCGAATTCACCGAGTTGATGCAATTCCAGACGGCGCGCGCACGTGAAGCCGTGCACGCCGCGCTCGACGCAATGCCGGCCGCCGCGCGTCGCGATCAACGTTGCCTGCGCGCGCTCGCGGCCCTGGAACTCGCCTTGCTCGACGAAGTGGAACGCGAGCAGTTTCAGGTGTTGCATCAGCAGATCGCGCTCACGCCGATCCGCAAACTGTGGATTGCATGGCGCGCCGCGCGCCGTGCCTGACTCACCTCGCACGCATCGATCGCGTGCGTCGCTCGGCGTGTCGTCTGGTACGTCGCTTGGTACGTCGACAAATCACGCGCGCAGCAACGGCAGCGGTGCGAAACGCTGCTGCAGGACCGCCTGCGTGTCGAGACCCCACCACGGGCCGAGCACGGTCGCGTAGATCTGCCGAAAATCGACGCTCACGGGCAAATTGCCATTGCCATCGAGCCGCGCGAGTTGTGGCGCTTCGCCGTAGAGTCCACCCGCCACGCGCCCGCCCGCAACGAAATGCGCGGCCGCCGTGCCGTGATCGGTGCCGCGGCTCTGGTTCTCGCGCACGCGCCGCCCGAACTCCGCATACGTGACGATGAGCGTGCGATCCCAGCGCCCGAGTTCGACCAGCGCGGCGCGCATCGCGACCATGCCGTCGGCGAACTGGTGCAGCAGGTCGGCGTGACGTTGCGGCTGGTTCTGGTGCGTGTCGAAACCGTTGAGCGTGAGGCGGATCGCCGCGACGCCCTTGTCGGGTATCGGCGCGCCCTGGGCCGTGTCGCCCGACGCGAGCGCCTGCATCGCGGTCTTGATCGACGCGCCGAACGCGCCCTGCGGAAACGACGTTTTCAACCCATACGCGCCGGCACGCGGACGCAGTTGATCGGCGGCGTGCACGATGTCGTTCTCGACGTCGAGAATATGCGCGAGCGCGGGATTGCGCTCCTGCAACGCGACCGGCGTGACGAAGCGCGAGGCGCGCGCAAACTGCGCGGGATTCACGAGGGCGATGGCGCGGGCGCCGTTCGAGAGCGGACCCATCTCGGCGCTGCCGAGCACGAGGGCATCGGCGGCGAAACCGCGCGGCACCGGCGCGTTCGCGAACGCGCGCGTGAGCCAGCCTTCGCGCAGATATTCGTCGGAGCGCGAGGCCGTGTCCCAGATCTCGATCGAGCGGAAATGCGAGAGATTGGGCTGCGCGTAGCTCACGCCCTGCACGATCGCGAGTTCGTGCGCGCGCCACATCGGCATGAGCGGTGCGAGCGACGGATGCAGCGCCGTGCGCTCGTCGAGTTGCACGACCTGCTCGCGCGCGATGCCGATGTTTTGCCGATAGCTGCGATACAGCGGATCGGCATACGGAATCACGGTATTCAGGCCGTCGTTGCCACCCTTGAGTTCGACGAGGATCAGCAGATTGCCGTAGCCCGCACCTGCGCTCCGATGCGCAACGCCCTGGGCACGCGCCACGCCCGGCAGCCACAGCGAGGTCGCGGCCATGGCGCCGGCGGTGAGAAACTCGCGTCGTTTCATGCATGACCTCGTTGATGGATACGGCGGCTCGTCGCGCCGCCAAAATACGTTGTAGTCGCTCGCGCTTGCATTTCGGCCTGCCTTCCAGTTGTCACTTCAACTGATACACCGGGTCCATCAGCAAGGCCTGCAGATACGCGCCGGCACGGCTGCCCGCCGCGATCGCATCGACGGGCGCGAGCGGCAGCACCGCGTGCTGCATCTGCAATTGCGCCGACAGACCCGGCGCGGCGTCGGCCGCCAGACCGTAATGCGCGAGCCAGCCGTCGAGATCGAAACGCATGCCGCCTTGCGCCGGAACGCGCTTCGCCGCGCCCGGCGCAGTCATCGCGTTCGAAGCGGACGCGCCCGCTTCATTGGGCTTCGCCGGCGCGGCGATCTTCGTCATCGCGCCCGTTGTACTACTCGTCTTCATGGGCCGAGCGGCTTCTGTAGCACGAAACAAGGCGTCAACAAACTGTTTGCGCGCGAGCAGCGTCGAACTGTTGATCCAGGTCGCGCCGCCGGGCCAGCCTTTCACGTTCGGCGGATAAAACAGATTCTCGCCGAGCGCGGCCGAGCGTTGCGCGAACGGCAGCGTGTCGCCATACGCCACGTCGAAGCGCCGCATCGTGCCGACGATGAACTCCACCGGCGAACTCACCAGCACGCCGCGATTTGCTTCGTCCCAGAATGCGGGCGTGAGCAGCAGCGCGCCGAGCGCCGTCTTGATGTCGTAGCCGCTGGCGCGAAAGCGCGCGGCCACCGCGTCGAGTTGGGCATCGTCGGGTTGCGGCGAGACGAACTCGCGCCAGAGTTTCGTGCAGATGTAATGCGCGGTTTGCGGCTGAGCCAGCAGGATGTCGAGCACCTGGTCGCCGTCGAAGGCACCCGCGCGGCCGAGCACGGTCTTCTCGCCGTCGTCGTGCAGGTCGGCGCGCCAGACGAACGCCGAAGTATCGGGATCGAGACTCCAGCCCGTGTAGGCGCGCGCCGCCTCCGACACATCGCGCTGCGTGTACTGCCCTTCGCCGAGCGTGAACAGCTCCATCACTTCGCGCGCGAAGTTTTCGTTCGGGCGGCCTTTGCGATTGCTCGCGCCATCGAGATACAGCAGCATCGCCGGATCTTTCGCAACGGCATGCAGCATCGACGCAAAACTGCCGAGCGCGTCGCGCCGCAAGGTGGCGTTCTGCGCGGCCATCAACTGCGGCTCGCCCACTTTGTCCTGTCCGCACGCGAAATGATCATGCCAGAACAGCGTCATGCGCTCCGTGACCGGCGAAGGCGTGACGAGCATTTCGCGCATCCACCAGGCGCGCAGCGCGTCGTAGTGCTGCGCGCGTTCGCGTTGCGCGGCGCGCTGCTCGTCGGGCGTCCAGGCGCGGCGTTGCGCGCGGCTCGGCAGCGCTTGCGCGATCCAGTCGGGCATGGGCGTGACCGGCTCGACGCGCGCGGTGGCGAGCACGCGCGCCACGGCGTCGGCGCGCGTGAGGCCGACGTACGGCGCGACTTCGTCGGCGCGCGGCGCGAAGCCCGTGCGGATGAGCAGATGGCGCGCGTCGTCGGCGTCGACGAGAACGCCGTCGTCGCCCGATTCGCGGGTTCGCGATACGATGCGCGTCGGATTGCGTTTGGCTTCGCTCATGATTGGGGGGCGCGCCGCGACCGGCATGCGCGATTCACGAATGTAGCGGTTTAACGGCCGCGCGCGAGCGAATGTTGACGGTGCCGGCCTGGCAAATTGCAACCGGATTTTTCAGCGTGGCGATCGCGTTGCCACGGGACGCTGCCTGATGCGACGCAAATCGACTTAATGCCACGTAATGCGACGTAATGCGACGTAACGCGCCATGGGGTCGCGCACGACTGGCATTTCGAACGCGCGTCATGAACGTCGATGCCGATACCGGCCGGCCGGGCACGAATCGCGGGAATAGTCGCAGCGGGAAGAAGTGGACAGCGGAGAGTGAAACGGGGAGGCGGCAATCGCAAACCGCGAGAACGATAAGCGGAATCAGCGCTTGTACAGTTCGCGCACAGCGTCTTCGATGTGCTGGCGCAGCAGACGGCGTTCGTCGGGCGTCATGTGGCCGTCGCGGCGGCGTTGATCGAGATCGGGCGGCACGGCGGCGCGCAGGCTCAGGTCCGAGGCGGGACGCGGGGGTGCCTCGCCGCGAACGCGCCGCATGGCGAACTTGCCGCCCGGTGCGCGGCTATAGGACAGGGAGTGGTCGTACCGGTCTGCGGAGGGCTGGGCCCGGGCCGGCACCGGTTCGAATGCAGCGACCACGCCACCGGCGAGCGCCAGTGCGAGCATGGTGTGGCGCATTCTCGGCCTGACCCCTCCCATCGTTTTGTTCCCTTCTTGACGCGGCAAACGGCTACCTCGGATACATGTGCAAACCCGGCTTTTTCACGGGCTGGAATTTAAAATCGAATGAAGTATCTACCGAACAGCCGCTGAACGTAAAGAAGTCTATCTGTCAGTGCTTGATGTCGTAGCACAGCACGGGTAAATTTTGTAACTGACTGTAACCTCATAATCGGTGCAAACTCGCACCCCTATCCAATCGCGCTAAGATGCCAGGCATGGAAACCAAGAACCCGTCCAAAATTCTCGTCGTCGACGACGATCCCCGCCTGCGAGACCTGCTGCGCCGCTACCTCGGCGAACAGGGCTTCAACGTGTACGTCGCCGAAAACGCACCGGCCATGAACAAGCTGTGGGTGCGCGAGCGCTTCGACCTGCTCGTGCTCGACCTCATGCTGCCCGGCGAAGACGGGCTGTCGATCTGCCGCCGTCTGCGCGGCAGCAACGACCGCACGCCCATCATCATGCTCACCGCGAAGGGCGAAGACGTCGACCGTATCGTGGGCCTCGAAATGGGCGCCGACGACTATCTGCCCAAGCCGTTCAATCCGCGCGAACTCGTCGCGCGCATTCACGCGGTGCTGCGCCGTCAGGCGCCGTCGGAACTGCCGGGCGCGCCTTCGGAAACCACCGAGGTATTCGAGTTCGGCGAATTCGCGCTGAACCTCGCCACCCGCACGCTCACCAAGGCCGGCCAGGAAATTCCGCTCACCACGGGCGAATTCTCGGTGCTCAAGGTGTTCGCGCGTCATCCGCGCCAGCCGCTCTCGCGCGAAAAGCTCATGGAACTGGCCCGCGGCCGCGAATACGAAGTGTTCGACCGTAGCCTCGACGTGCAGATCTCGCGTCTGCGCAAGCTCATCGAGCCCGATCCGGGCAGCCCGCGCTTCATCCAGACGGTCTGGGGTCTCGGCTACGTCTTCATTCCCGACGGCGCGGCCTGATGCGGCATGAAGCACGGAGCCCGCGGCTCCGCGGTACGCCCAACGTCGCGCAGGGCTCATCAGTTCACAGGAAGGTTTCATGCGGATTGACCGGCGGCTGCTGACGCTCGCGTTCGGCGACCTGTTCTGGCGCACCTTCCTGCTCATCGCGCTGCTTATCGCGGTCAGTCTCGCGGCCTGGTTCCAGAGCTTCCGCGTGATCGAGCGGGAGCCGCGCGCGCAGCGCGTGGCGCTTCAGCTCGTTGCCGTGGTCAAGCTCACGCGCACCGCGCTGCTCTATTCCGATCCCGATCTGCGCCGCGCGCTGCTCCAGGATCTGGAGAGCAACGAAGGCGTGCGCGTGTATCCGCGCGAAGCCACGGACAAGTACAAGCTCCAGCCCGACGAGTCGCTCAATCGGCTGATCGAACACGACATTCGCGGCCGGCTCGGCGACGACACCGTCATCGCGCAGTCCGTGAACGAGATCCCGGGCGTGTGGATCAGCTTCAAGATCGACGACGACGACTACTGGGTCGCGCTCGACCGCGATCAGCTCGACAACGTCACGGGCCTGCAATGGGTTGGCTGGGGCGTGTCCGCGCTCGCCCTTTCGCTGTTCGGCGCGGCCTTCATCACGAGTCTCGTGAACCGGCCGTTCGCGCGGCTGGCAATGTCGGCGCGCATGGTCGGCTCGGGGCAATCGCCCGCGCAGTTGCCCGAAAGCGGCATGGGCGTGGCGGCGGAAACGAATCGCTCGTTCAACCAGATGGTGCGCGATCTCGAGCAACTGGAAGCCGACCGCGCGCTGATGCTCGCGGGCATCTCGCACGACTTGCGCACGCCGCTCGCGCGGCTGCGGCTCGAGACCGAGATGAGTCCGTCGGACCAGGCGACCAAGGACGCGATGATCGACGACATCGAGCAGATGGACATGATCATCGGCCGCTTCCTCGACTACGCGCGGCCTTCGCAGCGCGTGACCGAGCGCGTCGATCTCTCCGTGATCGCGGGCGAGATGGCCGCGCGCATGGCCACGGAAGACGGCGTGCGGCTCATCACGCGGCTCGCGCCTTCGGCCATGGTCGAAGCCGACGACACCGACATGCGCCGCGTGGTGGGCAATCTGCTCGAGAACGCGCGCAAGTACGGCGCGAGCGAAACCGACGGCATTCCGCACATCATGATCGAAACGCGCGTGTCGCATTCGCGCGTGGAGCTTTCGGTGGTGGACGAAGGCCCCGGCATTCCCGAGGATCAATTGTCGCTGGTCACGCGGCCGTTCTATCGCGTCGATACGGCGCGCACCCAGGCCAATGGCACGGGGCTCGGCATGGCCATCGTGCAACGGCTCGTGGGCCGCTATCGCGGCGCGCTGCGTTTGCGCAACCGCTTGCCCGGTCCCGGCCTCGAGGTCACGATCGAGTTTCCGCTCGCCAAGGGCACCGTGGTCTGACGGTTTTTGAAGCCGGGTCTCCCGCGAACGTCAACGCCGCTCTTCAACGCAAATTCATCGCTTCATCATGGGCGGCGCACGCTCGCAGCACGCGCCGCCCGCTCCTGCGACAATCGGTTCATGGGGGCGCGCATGCGTCCGGTCGTATCCCCGTCTTCAGGATCTCCACCATGAAAACCGTCGGCGACAAGCTCGAAGCGTTCACCGTCACGGCCGCGAAGCCCGGCTTCAATCATCCCGACGAAAACGGCGAGTCGGCGTTCGTCGAACTCACCGAGCAGAGCTTCCCGGACAAGTGGAAGATCATCTACTTTTACCCGAAGGACTTCACGCTCGTATGCCCGACCGAGATCGTGGCGTTCGCGCGCCTCCTGAAGGAATTCGAGGATCGCGAAGCGGTCGTGTTCGGCGGCAGCTGCGACAACGAATACGTGAAGCTCGCGTGGCGCCGCGAGAATCCCGAACTCGACCGCCTTAATCACCACTCGTTCGGCGACACCAAGGGCGAACTGATCGATCAACTCGGCATTCGCGACAAGGAGGCCGGCGTCGCGTTACGCGCGACCTTCATCGTCGATCCCGACAACACGATCCAGCACGTCACGGTGAACAACCTGAACGTCGGACGTAGCGCCGAGGAAGTCCTGCGCGTGCTCGATGGTCTGCGCACCGGCGAATTGTGCCCCGGTGGCCGCGAAATCGGCGGCGCGACGCTGTAACGCGGCGTTTGGAGTGCATCGTCGCGGCCTCAGGTTGGGTCCGCCGCGGCGCGCGCGGGCAGACGGTTGCGTATGGCCGTTTCGCACGGCCGCTTCCATTCCAGCACACGCTTTTCCAGCAGTTGCCAGGAGAGATGCGCGAGCAGCACGGCCAGCGCGAATTGCAGCGCGAGCGCGATGAGCGTCTGCGCGTCGTCGGGCACGTGCAGGCGCGCGTAGAAGCCAGGCGCGACGCCCAGCCGTGACGGCACGAGATTGTGGAACAGATAGAAGCCGTAGCTGATCGTGCCGAGATACGCGAGCGGCCGCACCTCGAGCGCACGCACGATCAGGCTGTCCTGGCAGCGCACGAGCCACAGGAATAGCGCGCCGAGCGAAAGTGCCAGCGCGATGTCGAGCACGCCTGGCAGCATGGCCATGGATTGCGCGGGCTCCGCCCCACACGCTGCGCACTGCGCCCGGGCCAGCGCGCATCCCACCACCGCCGCCGAAGCCGCCACGAGCCACGCCGCGCTCGCCGTCCGCGAGCGCACCGTCACGCTCGAGCCGCCGATCGCCAACGCGCCGCCAAGCGCGAGCATGGCGAAATTCCACGGCGAAAACGCGTACACGAGCGGCTCGATCGCGCCCTCGGCATAGAGCGCGAGATGGGCGAGCGCCGCCGCGCCGATCACGAGCGCGCACAGCAGCCCATGCCGCGAGGCGCGCACGAACAGCAACGCGAACGGCGCGACGAGATAAAACTGCTGCTCGACCGCGAGACTCCAGAAATGCGAGACCGTGCCGGGCCAGCCGTCATGCACCACGCCGATCCAGTAATTCGAGAGGAATACGAAATGCCACGCGAGCCCGAGATCGACATCGCGTTGATAAAAGCTCGCATGCGCGATCGTGAGCGCGACGAGCAACAGGTAATAAACGGGGAAGATGCGCAGCGCGCGCTTCATGAAGAACACGTACAGCAGCGCGGCACGGCGCGCGCCCTGCTCTTCGATACGCAGCCGGCTGCGATGCAGCTCGCCGATGATCAGATAGCCGCTGATCAGAAAGAACAGCCACACACCGATCTTGCCCACGTCGACGGCATCGACATGCGCCTTGTGCGAGAGAAACACGAGCACGACCGCGAGCGCTCGCAGGCCGTCGAGACCTTTCACGCGTCTTTCGATTCCCGCCATTGTCCTCCCCACTTCCGGTTAAGGAGCCAGTATGGGACGACAAAAAAGGAAATTAATCGGCAAGAAAAAGACTCGCAGATCGTTGCAGATACAACGATCTGCGCGGTGCGGCGAGCAGGCACGCGGCCTGCTGCCAATGCGCGCCCTGACTGGCGGGACCCGCGCGTTTAGCCCCTGAAATCAGGGCTAAAACACGCGAAAGCCCGCTCAGGCGCGCGTGAGCAGCACCGCCGCTTGCGCCTCGATACCTTCGCTGCGGCCGAGATAGCCAAGCTTTTCGTTGGTCTTCGCCTTCACGTTCACGCGGTCGACAGGCAATTGCAGATCTTCGGCGATGGTGGCGCGCATCGACTCGATATGGGGCGCGAGCTTCGGCGCCTGCGCGATCACCGTGGTGTCGACGTTGATGAGCGTGAAGCCCGCTTCCTGCACGCGGCGCAGGCATTCGCGCAGCAGCACGCGGCTGTTCGCGCCGTAGAACTGCGTGTCGGTATCCGGAAAGTGGCGACCGATGTCGCCGAGGGCGGCCGCGCCGAACAGCGCGTCGGTGATCGCGTGCAGCAGCACGTCGGCGTCCGAGTGGCCGAGCAGGCCGCGGTCGTAGGGAATCGTCACGCCGCCGATGACGAGCGGGCGTCCCGGCACGAGCGCATGCACGTCGTAGCCTTGTCCGATTCTGAGGTCCATGTGTGAGTTCCGGTTGATGAATGTGAGGCGCGACGAGGCGCTCAGTGGGCGACCCCCGCGCTCATTGCGCGGGACCGCTCAGGATCGCTTCCGCGAGCGCGAAGTCTTCGGGGTACGTCACCTTGAAATTGCGCAGGCTGCCTTGCACGAGGCGCGGCGTGTGGCCCACGTATTCGATGGCGCTCGCTTCGTCGGTGAGATCGTGCCCTTCGTGCTGCGCGCGCTCGATCGCCGAGCGCAGCATGCCGATGCGGAACATTTGCGGCGTTTGCGCCTGCCAGAGGCCGTCGCGTGCTTCCGTGCGGCCAATACGCGCGCCGGGCGCGGCGCAGGCTTCGGTGGTGACGCGCTTGAGCGTGTCGGCCACGGGCAGCGCCATGATGCCGCCCACGGCGTCGTCCTTCAGCGTGTCGACCAGGGTGCGGATCAGACCGGGCGTGATGCCGGGGCGCGCCGCGTCGTGCACGAGCACCCAGTCGTCGTCGTTGGCGCCGAACTCGGTGAGCGCCTTGAGGCCGTTGTACACCGAAGCCTGGCGCGAGGCGCCGCCGCAACGGCGCGCGGCGTAGCGCAGGCCGTCGAAGCGCGCGTCGTCGAAATACGTGTCGTCGGGGGAAATCACGACCAACGTCTGCGCGAATTCCTCGCAAGCGTCGAAGGCGGCAAGCGTAAAGTGCAGGAGGTCACGTCCGGCGACGATTCGATATTGTTTCGGCATGGCCGACCCCGATCGGCTGCCGGTGCCGGCGCACGGAATCAGGGCAAAAAGGCGTGATGTCACGGAGTCGCGAACCGCATGAGTCAAAGTAAAGGACGGATTTTATAATAGGTCCCTTGTCCGCACGGTCTTTGGCCGCAATCGCGCGCTCGATCCGGTCGATTTCGATCGAATTCGACCCGTACACGACCGGTTTTGCGCGGTGATGGAGCGGCCAGGGCGGTGAATCGACGGCGCTTTCGAGCGAATGCTTTCGATTTGCTGACGAAATACGCGAAAAATTCGGCAATGTGCAGTTTGCGAGCGCGTTTTGCACTTGAAGCGCAGAATCCGGCCCCAAACTGAACTGGCTAATTGCGGCGCGCCACGAGGCGGCCCACCTCGCCCCAGCCGCCGGCAAGCTGTCCCGATTTTGGCACACGATGCCGATATAACCACGAGCGTCCACGCGAGCGATTGTCGCGCGCGGTCGATCCATCCGTAGCCTATGTCCGATATCGCCGCTTCCTCGCAGTCCCCGTCCGCACCGTCTCCCGTCGCCGTCGTCAAGGCGGGTCAGCGCTACGCGTTCGACGGCACGCACGGTTCGTCCGATGCGCTCCTGATCGCCCGTTACCGCGACGCCGCGCGGGGCAACGCGGGCCAGCCGCCGCTGCTCGCCGTGATCTGCGCGAGCGCCGTGGACGCCCAGCGGCTCGCGCAGGAAATCCCGTTCTTCGCGCCGAACGCGCGCGTGCGTCTGCTGCCCGACTGGGAAACGCTGCCCTACGACACGTTTTCGCCGCACCAGGACCTCGTTTCCGAGCGGCTCGCCACGCTGCACGATCTCGGCGAAGGCCGTTGCGACATCCTGATCGTCCCGGCCACCACGGCGCTGTATCGCATGCCGCCCGCCTCGTTCCTCGCGGCCTACACGTTCTCATTCACGCAGGGTCAGCGTCTCGACGAAGCGAAGTTCAAGTCGCAGCTCACGCTCGCCGGTTACGAGCACGTGAGTCAGGTGGTGCGCCCCGGCGAATACTGCGTGCGCGGCTCGCTGATCGACCTGTTTCCGATGGGCTCGCCGCTGCCCTACCGCATCGACCTGTTCGACGATCAGGTCGATTCGATTCGCGCGTTCGACCCGGACAGCCAGCGCAGCCTCTATCCGGTCAAGGAAGTGCGGCTGCTGCCGGGCCGCGAATTCCCGTTCGACGAAGCCGCGCGCACGGCATTTCGCAGCCGCTGGCGCGAGGTGTTCGAGGGCGACCCGAGCCGCGCGACCATCTATAAAGACATCGGCAACGGCGTGCCCTCGGCGGGCATCGAATATTACTTGCCGCTCTTTTTCGAAGACACGGCCACACTGTTCCACTATCTGCCCGAGAACGCGCAGCTCGTGTTTTCCGGCGATCTCGAAGCGTCGATCCGCCGCTTCACGAACGACACGAAGCAGCGCCACAGCTTTCTCTCGCACGACCGCGAACGGCCGATACTCGAACCGAAGCGGCTGTTCCTGACCGACGAAGACTTTTTCACGCTCGCCAAGCCGTTCGCGCGCCTCGTGCTGCCCGCCGCGAGCGAAGGCGGCTGGGCCGCGCCGCTGCCCACGCTCGCGATCAACCGTCACGCCGACGACCCGCTCGCCTCGTTGCGCGGCTATCTCGACACCACGAAGAACCGCGTGCTGTTCGCGGTGGAGTCGGCGGGCCGCCGCGAGACCATCGCGCAACTGCTCGCCGAGAACCGTCTGCGCCCCGCGTCCGCCGACAGTTACGAAGACTGGCTCACGAGCGAGGAGCGTTTCGTGCTCGGCGTCGCGCCGCTTTCCACGGGCTTTTCGCTGCCCGCCGAAGGCCTCGCCGTCATCACCGAAACGGAGCTGTACGGCCCGCTCGCGCGCCGCGCGGGACGCCGCCGCCAGGAACAGGCGAGCAACGTCGACTCGATGGTGCGCGACCTTTCCGAGCTGAAAGTGGGCGACCCGGTCGTGCACGCGCAGCACGGTATCGGCCGCTATCACGGCCTCGTGACGATGGATCTCGGCGAAGGCGACACCGAATTCCTGCACCTCGAATATGCGAACGGCAGCAAGCTCTACGTGCCGGTGTCGCAACTGCACGTGATCTCGCGCTATAGCGGCGCCGACCCGGAAAGCGCGCCGCTGCACGCGCTCGGTTCGGGCCAGTGGGAAAAGGCGCGCCGCAAGGCCGCCCAGCAGATTCGCGACACCGCCGCCGAACTGCTCAACCTCTACGCGCGCCGCGCCGCGCGCGAAGGTCACGCGTTCGCACTGGAACCGAAGGACTACGTGAAGTTCGCGGAGAGCTTCGGCTTCGAGGAAACGCCCGACCAGGCGGCGGCCATCGCGGCCGTGATCGGCGACATGACGAGCGGCAAGCCGATGGACCGCCTCGTGTGCGGCGACGTCGGGTTCGGCAAGACCGAAGTGGCGTTGCGCGCGGCGTTCATCGCCGTGATGGGCGGCAAGCAGGTCGCGATTCTTTCGCCCACCACGCTGCTCGCCGAGCAGCACACGCAAACCTTCACCGACCGTTTCGCCGACTGGCCCGTGCGCATCGCCGAGCTTTCGCGCTTCAAGAGCGCGAAGGAAGTGTCGAACGCGATCACGCAGATCAACGACGGCAGCGTCGACATCGTCATCGGCACGCACAAGCTGTTGTCGTCCGACGTGCAGTTCAAACGCCTCGGCCTCGTGATCATCGACGAGGAACACCGCTTCGGCGTGCGCCAGAAGGAAACGCTCAAGGCGCTGCGTGCCGAGGTGGACGTGCTCACGCTCACGGCCACGCCCATTCCGCGTACGCTCGGCATGGCGCTCGAGGGCTTGCGCGACTTCTCGGTGATCGCCACCGCGCCGCAAAAGCGTCTGGCGATCAAGACCTTCGTGCGCCGCGAGGAAGACAGCGTGATTCGCGAGGCCATGCTGCGCGAACTCAAGCGCGGCGGTCAGGTGTACTTCCTGCACAACGAAGTCGAAACCATCGAGAATCGCCGCGCGATGCTCGAAGCGCTCGTGCCCGAGGCGCGCATCGCCGTGGCGCACGGCCAGATGCACGAACGCGAACTCGAAGCCGTGATGCGCGATTTCGTGGGGCAGCGCGCGAACGTGCTGCTGTGCACGACCATCATCGAAACCGGCATCGACGTGCCGACCGCGAACACGATCCTGATTCACCGCTCCGATAAATTCGGTCTCGCGCAATTGCACCAGTTGCGCGGGCGCGTCGGGCGCTCGCATCACCAGGCGTACGCCTATTTGCTCGTGCACGATCCGCAAGGGCTCACGAAGCAGGCGCAGCGCCGTCTGGAAGCGATCCAGCAGATGGAGGAACTCGGCTCGGGCTTCTATCTGGCCATGCACGACCTCGAAATTCGTGGCACGGGCGAAGTGCTCGGCGACAAGCAGTCGGGCGAAATCCAGGAGATCGGCTTCCAGCTCTACACCGACATGCTCAACGACGCCGTGAAGGCGCTCAAGGACGGCCGCGAGCCCGACCTGAACGCGCCGCTCGCCGCGACCACGGAGATCAACCTGCACGCGCCCGCGATCCTGCCCGCCGACTATTGCGGCGACGTGCAGGAGCGGTTGTCGCTCTACAAGCGGCTCGCGAACTGCGAGCACGACGACTCGATCGACGGCATCCAGGAAGAGCTGATCGACCGTTTCGGCAAGATGCCGCCGCAGGCGCACGCGCTGATCGAAACGCATCGCCTGCGGCTGGCCGCGAAGCCGCTCGGCATCACCAAGATCGACGCCGCCGAGGCCGTGATTGGCTTGCAGTTCGTGCCGAATCCGCCGATCGACGCCATGCGTATCATCGAGATGGTGCAGAAGCACAAGCACATCAAGCTCGCGGGTCAGGACAAACTGCGCATCGAAACGCGCAGCCCGGATCTCGCCGTGCGCGTGGCCACGGTGAAGGAGACGCTGCGCGCGTTGGGCGCACCGACTCGTGCGGCCGCGGCGCGCTGAGGTCGACGTGTTGGTCGATGTGTTGGCCGGCGTATTGGTCGATGTGTTGATGCCGGCGTGTTGAATCTGGTGCGTTGATGCCGATGCACCGAGACTCGGGTGTCTTGCAAAAAGCCCGCGCGTATCGCCGGTATCGTCGGTACGCGCGGGCTTTTTCTTGCGCATCGTGATGTGTGCCGCGGTTTCGCCCGACCTCGCCCGAGCCCGTGCATTCCGTGCTGCACCGCATCAGAAGCCCGTGACATGAGCCCGCCCAATTCTTTTTGGGTAAGATGAACGGCACACGCAAGCCGGAGCCCAAACCATGTCCCACGCTGAAGCCGCGCAGTCTTCGCCGTCCACCGCCTCCCTTCCCGCCTCGCTTCCCTGGGTCACCCGTCTCGTGTCGATGGACACGGTCAGCCGTCACCCCAATCTCGGCCTGATCGAGACCGTGCGCGACGACCTGCGCGCCCGCGGCATCGAGGCCACGCTCACCTACGGCCGCGACGGCAAATGGGCGAATCTGTTCGCCACGATTCCCGCGCACAACGGCGAGACCAACGGCGGCATCGTGCTCTCCGGCCACACCGACGTCGTGCCCGTGGACGGTCAGAAGTGGGACAGCGACCCGTTCAAGCCCGAGATTCGCGACGGCCTGCTCTATGGCCGCGGCACCTGCGACATGAAAGGGTTTATCGGCGCGGCGCTTTCGCTCGTGCCCGAGATGCAGCAGGTCAAACTCGCGAAGCCGCTGCATTTCGCGCTCTCGTTCGACGAGGAAGTGGGCTGCGTGGGCGCACCGCTCATGATCGAAGAACTCATGAAACGCGGCGTGAAGCCGGAAGGTTGCATCGTGGGCGAACCCACCAGCATGCGGCCGATCGTGGCGCACAAGGGCATCAACGTGTATCAGTGCTGCGTGCGCGGTCACGCGGCGCATTCGTCGCTCACGCCGCGCGGCCTGAACGCGATCGAATACGCGGCGCGCCTCATCTGCCACATTCGCGATATCGCCGACGAATTCCGCGCCAACGGTCCGTTCGACGAGCTCTACGATGTGCCCTTCACCACGGCGCAAACCAGCACGATCGAGGGCGGCAACGCCGTCAACACGGTGCCGGCCGAATGCCGCTTCGCGTTCGAATTCCGCAATCTGCCCACCCTCGACCCCGACGCGATCTTCGCGCGCATCGAACAATATGCACGCGAGACGCTCGTGCCGAAGATGCAGCGCGAAAACGCGGCAGGTGCGATCGAGTTCACGAAGGTCGCCGCGGCGCCGGGGCTCGACGCCACGGAACAAGCCGCCATCACGCAACTCGTGCGCGCCCTCACCGCCGACGACGCTCGCCGCAAGGTCGCCTACGGCACCGAAGCCGGCCTGTTCGCGAACGCCGGCATTCCCAGCGTGGTGTGCGGCCCCGGCGACATCCAGCAAGCGCACAAGCCCAACGAATTCGTATCGCTCGATCAGCTCGCGGCCTGCGAGAACTTCCTGCGCAAGCTGGTGCGCGGGTTGTCGATCGATGCGCGTGCGAACTGAATCGCGCAACCGGGTACGCACCACGCAAGCAAAGAAGCCGCACCATGTCCACCGCCACGCCGCTGCCCACCGACCACACCATCGACGGTGAGGCCATCCCCACGCTCGACGAGATCGCCTCGCAGCACTTCGCGCTCGCGCCGTGGGTCGTGCGCACGCCCGTGTTCGATCGCCACGACGTGCCCTCGGTCGAAGGCACGCTCGTCAACTTCAAGTTCGAGTTGCTGCAATCGAGCGGCAGTTTCAAGGTGCGCGGCGCGTTCACGCATCTGCTCGCGCTCGACGCGGCGCAACGCAGCGCGGGCGTGACCTGCGTCTCGGGCGGCAATCACGCGATTGCCGTGGCGTACGCGGCCATGCGGCTCGGTATCAGCGCGAAGGTCGTGCTGTTTCGCACGGCAAGCGAGGCGCGCATTGCGCAGTGCCGCCGTCTGGGCGCGGAAATCGTCGTGGCGTCGAACAGCGTGGAAGCCTTTGAGATCGTGCGCCGCATCGAAACCGATGAAGGCCGTTACTACGTCCATCCTTTCAACGGCTATCGCACGGTGCTCGGCACGGCCACGCTCGGCTACGAATGGGCGACCCAGGCGCCCGATCTCGACGCCGTGATCGTGCCGATCGGCGGCGGCGGACTCGCGGCCGGTGTCTCCACGGCCCTGCGTCTCGCGAATCCGCGCGTGCAGGTGTACGGAGTCGAGCCGGAAGGCTCCGACGCGATGCGCCAGAGCTTCGCCGCGAATCACACGGTGCGCATGACGCACATGCATTCGATCGCCGATTCGCTGATGTCGCCGCACACCGAGCAGTACAGCTATACGCTGTGCCGCAGCCACATCGAGCGCATCGTCACGGTCTCCGACGACGAACTGCGCCACGCCATGCGCCTGCTGTTCGAGCAGCTCAAGCTCGCCGTCGAGCCCGCGTGCGCGGCCGCCACGGCGGCCTTGCTCGGGCCGTTGCGCGACGCGCTGCAAGGCAAGCGCGTGGGTGTGCTCTTGTGCGGCACCAATACCGACTCGGCCACGTTCCACGAACACATCGCGCTCGCGCAATAAGCAACTCGCCCGCGCCAGGCGGCCAGTCGCACTCACGCCACCCGGAACCGTACGCGAAACAGGCACGCGACATGCGACCCTGACATTCGTCTGATCGATGCATTCGTTGTGCGAACACCGAGTCTTTTGGCCGTGCTGAAGGCGGTTTTTCGAGCCGCAAACGCGCCGCGCAATGCTTTGCAAACATCGGGCAATGTCAAATTGCTACCGCGTTACGGGAGCGTTCGCTATCATGGCGCGAACGCGGCGTTTTGTCCCCAGACCCGTGCCGCCCCCTTCATGGAGAGCCCGCTCATGAGCATGATCAAGGAGTTCAAGGAATTCGCCGTCAAAGGCAACGTAATGGATCTCGCCGTCGGTGTGATCATCGGCGGTGCGTTTTCCAGCATTGTCAATTCGGTCGTGAAAGACCTCATCATGCCGGTGATCGGCGTGGTGACCGGCGGCCTCGACTTCTCGAACCAGTTCATCCGGCTCGGTGCGATTCCCGCGTCGTTCAAGGGCAATCCCGATTCGTACAAGGATTTGCAAGGCGCCGGTGTGGCCGTGTTCGGCTACGGCTCGTTCATCACCGTGCTGATCAACTTCATCATCCTCGCGTTCATCATCTTTTTGATGGTGAAATTCATCAACAAGCTGCGTAGGCCCGAGGAAGCCGCGGCACCGGCCGCGCCGCCGCCCACGCCGGAAGACGTGCTGCTGCTGCGCGAGATTCGCGACTCGCTGAAGGACAATCCGCGACAAGGCGTGTAAGCCGGCGCCTTATCCACGTTGCGGCAACGCCGCGGCAACGTCACGCCAGGCTTCATCCGCAAAAAAAAGCCCGCGCCGCCAACTGGCCGCGCGGGCTTTTTCCATGCCGCCGTGCGGCTCAAGGCGCCCGGTCGGGCTCCGCGGCCGCGGCGCGCGTGGCCGCCGCCTGCTCGATCAGGCGTTCGAGCTGGATGAAGTTCACGGGTTTCGTGAGATGGGCGGTGAAGCCCGCCTCTACGCTGCGGCGCACGTCGTCGTCGGTGCCGAAACCCGTGAGCGCGATCGCGGGCACCGTCGAATTCGTACGGAACGCGCGGATGAAGTCGATGCCCGAGCCGTCCGGCAAGCCGATATCGCTCACGACGAGGTCGAAGCGCTCCGCCGACGAAAGCGCCAGCGCGCCCGCGACGCTGCCCGCCACCGCCACGTCGTGGCCGAGCGCGCGCATGAGCTGCGACATCACCTCGGCCGTGTCGTCGTGGTCCTCGACGAGCAGAATATTCAATGCGCCGGAAGGATGTTGCACCTGCAGGTCGGCAATGGTCGGCTCGATGTCGGGCGCGGCCGCCGTGGGCAGCACGATCGTGAAGGTCGCGCCGCAATGCGCGCCCGGACTTTTCGCGCTCACGCGGCCGCCGTGCGCTTCCGTCAACGCGCGCGTGACCGCGAGCCCGAGGCCGAGACCGCCGAACTGGCTGCGGTTGTGGCTGCCCTGCTCGAACGCGTGAAAAAGCTTGCCGATCTGTTCGGGCGCGATGCCGATGCCCGTGTCCTCCACCACGATCTCCACCTGCATGCGCTCGTCGAGCGTGCGCACGAAAATGTGCCCGCCGTCGGGCGTGAACTTCGCGGCGTTGCGCACGAGATTCCAGAGCATCTGTTGCAGGCGCGCGCGGTCGCCGCGCACCCAATGCTGGACCGCACGCAGATCGACGTGCACTTCCTGCTGCTTCGTCTGGATCTCGCTGTGAAAAAGATCGAGCACCGCGGCGATCACTTCGTGCACGTCCACGGCGTCGAGCGTGAGGCTCAGCTTGCCGTTCGCCACCCGCGTGAGATCGAGCAGATCGTCGATCAGGCGCGCCTCGAGTTCGATATTGCGGCGGATCATCAGCACGCCTTCGCGCGCGGCCTCGGGCAGGCCGGGAATCTGCGCGAGCAGATGCGTGCCCGCGAGCACGGGCGTGAGCGGCGTGCGCAGTTCGTGCGAGAGCATCGCGAGAAAGCGGTCTTTCGCGCGATTGGCTTCTTCGGCGGCCTGGCGCGCGGCCTGCTCGGATGCGAGCAAACGCTCGCGTTCTTCGGTGGCGACGCGTTGGGCGTCGATGTCGGTGCAACTGCCGAAATACTTGTTCAAGCCGCCGCGCGGATCGCGCATGGCAATCATGCGGATGTCGAACCAGCGATACGCGCCGTCGTGACGCCGGATGCGCAGCTCGTGCCGGTATTCGGCGGCGCCGCTCTTCGCGGCCTGCAGCCAGCTGCGGCGGATTTCCTCACGGTCGTCGGGATGCACGGCGTCGAGCCACGCGAGGCCGAGCGCCTCGTTCGCGCCCACGCCCGTGTAGTCGAGCCATTGCTTCGAGAGGAAGTCGCACTCGCCGTCGGCGCCGCAAGTGAGCACGAGATGAGGCAGCGCTTCCGACAGCGTGCGGTAATGCTCCTCGCGATCGCGCAGCAGCAAGGCTTCGTCGGAGGCGCGCTGCAGTTCGGCCTGCGACAGCACGCGCGCCACGGCTTCGGGAAGGTAGTCGAGATAGTCGCCCGACTTCGGCACCACGTCGGAGACACCGGCACGCAGCGCGGCGATCACGCGCGATTCGTCGGTGAAACCGGTGACGAGGATGGCGGGCACCCGCACCTCGTCGGCACGCAGGCGGCGGAAGAAGTCGAGGCCGGTTTCCGCGCCGTCGAGCTGGAAGTCGAGCACGAGCACGTCGGGGCGCTGCGCGGCGAGCAGCGCGCGCGCATCGGCAACCCGGGTGCAGGTGTCCACGCGCGCGCCGGCGCGCATGAGCGATTTGCGGGCGAGGCGCAGGATGCCTTCGTCGTCGTCGACTACGAGCACATGCGCGCCGGCCAGCAGCGTAGCGTCTTCAGTCATGCGCGAAACGTCCCCCCGGGACCGGGTTGCGCACGTCGATTCGGGCAAAGTCGTTTCATGCGTGGTGCGTGATTCTGTTGTGTCGATTCCATGGGTCCTGTGCGTCATGGGTCCTGAGCGTCGCGGGTTCTGTCCGGTCGGGCGCGGCCGGCGCTCAAGGCCGCGCGAAGCGGTGCCCCGGCGGCAGCTTCACCACCTGGAGGAAAAAGCCCAGCCGCCGCACCGCTTCGATAAACGCGTCGTACTCCACCGGCTTCGTGATGTAGACGTTGCAACCCAGCTCGTAGCAGCGCTCGATCTCACGCGGGTCGTCGGTGGTCGTCAGCACGATCACCGGCACCGCAGCCGTGGTCGGTTCGCTCTTGAGCCGCCGCAGCACCTCGAAACCATCCACGCGCGGCATGCGCAGGTCGAGCAGCACGACGAAATTCGCCAGCGTCTCGCGCGGCGGCCGTGCCATCGTCGCGCCCGCGCCCGCCGCGGGCGCCTGCGGATCGCCGAAAAAATAATCGAGCGCGTCCTGGCCGTCGCGGAACCGCATGAAGCTGTTCGAAATACCCGAGCGGCGCAGATTGCGCTCGACGAGCGTGGCGTGGCCGTCGTCGTCCTCGATCAGCACGATGCTGACGTGTTCCCCGTTCGTCATGTCGGCACTCTCCGCGCGCGGCGGTCGTCTCTTTTGAAATCAGGTTGGCGGGCTCCCACGCGTATTGTGCGGCAAACCCGTGACTCAAATCATATGCATGGGTTGATCGGGCAACGCGACAAAAAACGTCGAGCCGGCGCCCGGTTGCGATTCGACCCAGATCCGCCCGCCGTGCCGCTCCACGATGCGCCGCGCGAGCGCGAGGCCGGTTCCCTGCCCCGCCGACTCGCCGTTGTGCAGCCGTTGAAACGCGCGGAACAGCTTCGGCACGTACGCTGGCGGAATCCCGACGCCATTGTCGCGCACATAGTAGGTCCGTGTGCGCTCCGCGGGCGGCTTTTCCGCGTCGTTAGCGGGGGATTGGGCGTCTATTGGCGGCAATTCGCCGCTTGTTTCATGCGCCATGATTGCACCGATCTCGACGCGCCCGGGCCTGGCCGCATCCAGATGGCGCAGCGCGTTGTCGACGAGACTGCCGAAAATCTGTTCCAGCGCGGCGGGGTCGCCCCACGCGCTCGGCAACTCGCCCACTTCGATGCGCGCCGCGCCGGCCAGCGTCGGCTCGATGCCGCCCAGCACGCGCTCCACCACGCGCGCGACGTTCACGCGCTGCCAGCGGTATTCGAGCCGCCCCGCGCGCGAAATTCTCAACAGCGCTTCGATGATGGCCGCCGCGCGCGCCACCGCCTGGCGCAGGAATTGCAGCGACTCGTCCACGTCGCTGTCGAGCACGACCGCCATCGTCCGGTGCTCGTGCGCGGGCAAGCCCGCCGCGTCGATCTGCTTGCGCAAATCGGCGCACGACACCTCGAGCTCTTTGGAAAAACCCTGCAGATTCACCAGCGGCGAACGCAGGTCGTGCGAGACGCTATAGATGAACATCTCGTTGTCCTGGGTTTCCTGACGCAGATATTCGTTGGCGCGCGCGAGGTCGGTCGCGCGGGCCTGCAACTGCGACTTGAGCGCCGCCTGCTCGCGGTCCGCCACGCGCAGACGCGCGCTCGTCTGGTGCAGCACGGCGTCGAGCGCGGCGATTTCGTCGTCGCCCTCGAGCGGCGGCGCGAGTGCCGCGCCCACGCTCAGCCGGTCCGCGTTCGCGCCGAGCGCCGCGAGCCGCACGCCCACGTTGCGCGCGAAAGCGACGGCCGTGAACGCCCAGATCAGCATCGACCCCGCCACGGCGACGATCAGCGCATCCTGCTGGCGCTCGCGCGTCACCCGTAGCGACGCCACGCGCTGCTGGTCGAGGCGGGTTTCCTCGTCGACAAATTCGCCCAGCACGCCGCGCACCGTGTCGATTTCCGGCGGCAGGCCGTCGCCCGCCGCGCGCGCGAACGCCGCGGGTTTGCCCGCGCGCAGCGCGTCGGCGATCTCGCCCGCCTGCTTGCGCCAGGCGAACGCGGCCGCGCGCATCTGGTCGACCCGCACGCGTTGCGCGGGATTGTCGGCAACCATGCGCGCGAGCAAGGCAATGCGATCGGAGAATTCGGTCCACACGGCACGGCGGTCGATGAACGAGGCGTCGTCGAGCACGATGGCCGTACGCACGCGCGCGGCTTCGCGCAACAGCGGGTCGATCAGACTCCGCGCCTGCCAGAGAATCTGCTGGCTGCTTTCGGCCTGTCGCGCCGCCTGCTCGGCCTTGCCTTGCGTGTCGAACACGACGCCGAGCAGCGCCAGTTCGATGACGCTCGGTATCGCGATCAGCAAGAGCCCCTTGGCGAACAGTTTCATCGTGGTCGGATTGAACGGCGCATTGGGCGAGTCGCCGGCGCCACGGCCGGAATATTATCCGCGAGCTATTTCCGGATGACAACGCACGACGCCGCGTGCTCATCGTCTCGTGGAAAACCCGCTTTTTTAAAGCTAAACGTCACACTTGGCTTACGCTCAGGTCTATTATTGAGACCGGAGACAAGCGTAGAGCGCCGGGATACCTACATGAGCGCAACGTGCGATCCAGCGTTCGGTTTGCGGTGACAACGAGGTGGTCGAACAGGGGCATTTCCGTAGCGGGCCGCCATGCGGCGCCGTCGAACCGTCCCTTTTCGCTCCTTCGTGAATCCCGCGGATCCCTATGCTATAAAGGATCGACGTGCGGCGCACCAGTCCGGGAGTGGTCGCATGGGAACGCTGAGTGTTTTGCAATCCACCTTTTTCAGGCGAATTTTTATGTCCTTCCCGAAAAAGCGCAAACGCATGAAGGCAGACGGCGATGAGTCGTTTCTTGCCGTGCTCAATCACTTCAAACCGTTTGGCCAGCTCGACGCCAAGATTGCGCGCGCTCGCGCGCAGGACGAGCCCGTGCTGTACGCGCATGTCCTGCCCGGACTCGACGTGCTCCTGTGCAGCATGCGCGGCGCGCATCCGCCCTATCCCGCCACAACCGAGTTGCGCAAGCGCTGCATCGAATCGATCGCGCATGCACTCGAGCAGCCCATCGAAGGGCTGGAAAACGGCGGCTACTGGTACGAGGCGGACGGCTTCGGCTTTCTGATCTTCGCGAGCCGCGCGCGCGGGCGCATTCTCAACGAATTCGGCGCGGAGCGGCCGGGCGTGTCTTCGCGGCGCGTCACGCGCGGTCAGGACGCGCCGGGCGACACGGCACCGCGTTCGTTGCGCTGAACGCGCGCACGCCACTCCATCCGTAACACCGCATGAAAAACGCCGGGATCGTTTCCCGGCGTTTTTGCGTCGTGCACGTCCCGTGCGGGCCCCCGCGCTAGCTTCCCTTGTACAGATTCGTCGAATTGGCGGGCGTGGCCGGGCCGGTTTGCGTCGGCTGCGTGCGCGGCGCACCGTTCTTGCCTTTGTCCGCCGCGCCGCCCTTGCCCGTTTTGCTGTCGTTCGCCGCCGGCATCGAGGCGCCCGCGGGCGCGCGCATCTTCTGCCCCGGCGGCGGTGCGACCGGCTGCGTCTGCATCTGCGCGAACAGCGCGTCGCACGGCAGCGGCTTGTTGTTGCTCGGCGCAATGAGCGGGATCAGCGCGGCAAACGGGTTGATCAGGCCGAGCCCGACGGCCGCGCCGCCGCGCAGCGCGAGCGCGCCCACGTCCACGCCCACATGCGGCTTCTTGAACGTGCCCTTCACGTAGAGCGGCGAGCGCAGCGAGAACACGCGGAAGCCCTTCGTGTGCGGATGCACCTTCATGTCCATCGACTCGTCGCGCAGATTGATCGGCCCGTCGATGTTGATGACCGCGTCGTCGGTGTCGAGCGCGAACACGTGCGGATCGACCACGCCGTTGGTCACCACGAAATCGGCGGCCGCGCAGTTGATCTTCACGTCGCGATTGCCGAACAGCTTTTCGTAGACGACGTTCGCGACGTTCAGGCCCGCCGCTTCCATCAGCAGACGACTCACCTCGCCCTGCGTGACGAGCGCCTTCACCTCGCCGTTCGAGGACGACGCCAGCGCGGCCGGCGAATTGCCGGTGGCGGAGAGCGAGGCGTCGCCGTTGATTTCGCCGAGCGCCGACTGCATGGTCTTGAAGTTCGGGAACAGCTGCTTGAGCTTCAGATGGCGCGCCTCGGCCGTGCCGCGCGCCTTGAGCGGCGTGGTCGCGCCGTCGAGCGTGACGCGCGTCGCCAGCGTGCCGCCCGCCACACCGAACTGCAGCGGTTCGAGACCGAGTACGCCGTTCGTCATCGTCAGATGCGTGTACAGGTCCTGGATCGGCAGACTGCCTTGCTTGATGATGCGGCGCCCCGTGAACTTCACGTCGGCGTCGATGGCGCTCCAGCGGTCGGTCTTGAACGGCTCGACCGGAATCACGCGGTCGGACGGCTGCTTGCTCGTGTCGCCGCGCTTGGCCTTGCTCGCGTTGCTGTCCGCGCCGATGATCGGTGCGAGATCCGAGAATTGCAGCAGGTTGGAGACCAGCGTGCCGCTCAACAGCGGGCGCGGCGTGCGCTGCTGATACACCAGCGTGCCGTTCAGGTCACTGCCGCCCACGCGCCCCGTGAAGTTCTCGTAGCGGAACACGCTCGCGCCCCGCTTGAACTGGCCGACGAAGCGGCCTTCGGTTGCGTACGGCGGCGTCTCGGGCAGCGTCACGCCCGTGAGATTGTAGAGATGCGCCATGCTCTGGCCTTGCAGCCACAGGCGCAGATCGACCGCCGCGAGATGCGCGGGATCGGTGACCGTGCCCACGAGCGCGATGTGCATGTCGCCCGCGCGCACGTCGGCCTGCACCGGGAACGGGCGCTTCGCATCCTGCAGCGCGAGGATGCCGCCGAGCTTGCCGTCGCCGGAAACCGCCGTCTTGTTGTAAGTGCCCTTGATGGTCCAGCCGATCGCGTAGAACGGCTCGTTGGTGAGACCGCCCGAATTCGCGTTCGCCGTGCTCGCCGAACTCGCCCCGATCGCCGCGAGTCTGGACGCCATGCCCGACGACGCCGCGCTCGCCTCCGCCGCGCCGCTCGCGCCGTTCGCGGCACTGGCTTCGCTGGCCGCGCTGGCCGCCGCCGCTTCGGACGCCTGCACGCGCTCGGCTTGCTGCTCGAGCCGTTTCGCGCCCGCGCGCCCCACCACCTGGGCCGAGTTCTGCCGCGACGCCGTTTCCTGCTGCTCCATCACCTTGCCGATGGGAATGCCGTGACCGAGCAGATTCACGACGATCTTCACGTCGGTTTTGGTCTTCTGGTCGCTCACGCCGATATTGCCGCTCGAAAACGTGATGTCGTGCAGATCGAGTTTCCACGTGGACGGCCCGCTCGACGCGGGCAGCTTGAACGTGTAGTTATTGCGGCCGTCGGTGAGGCGTTCCACGTCGACGGTCGGATTCACGAGATTGATGGCCGGAATCACGATGTCGTGCGCGAGCAGCGGCAGCACGGCCACTTCGAAATCGATTTCATCGAGCGTGGCGAAATGCGGCACCTTGGCCCAGTCGGGATTCGCCACCTGAATGTTGGTCGCCGAAAAGCGCGGCCAGGGCACCCACGCGCGCCAGCCCGTTTCGCCGGGCGGCCTGCGCCAGCCCACCTTGAGGTCGCCCTCGATCGCGAACTGCCGCCCGATGGCTTCGCTCACCTTTTCGTTCACGTACGGTTTGGCGCGATTCCAGTCGAACGTGACGATGAAAACGACCAGCGCAACGATCAGCACGACGACAATCAGAACCAGCCATGCGATGATCCTGGCGAACGTGCGGCCGGGACCGCGAGCCTTGGGTTTAGGTGCCTTGGGCGACTTCGGTTGCGTTGTTTCGGGTTGCGGTGACGACATGCGCACTCCCTGTTATGCGTTGTTGTTTCGACTGCAGACGCCTGCAATACGGGCACCGAGGGAGCAGTCAGCGTGCCCGCTCTGGCACCGAACGCGAGGATATGCGGACCGGATCGCCTGTCATTGGCGGAATCGCGGCGCTGCGTCGTTTGCTATCGTCCCGGTTGCCGCTTGCGTCACAAACCTGTCGCTCGACCCCTCACATCCACAAAACTTGACGACCGCTCCCCCTCCCGACGCCCCGCTCGTCGAAGCGCACCAGCTGACTCGCCGCGACGCACAACGCGGCCAGACGCTGCTCGCGCCCACCGAGTTCACGCTGCACGCGGGCGACCGCGCCGTGCTGACCGGCCCTTCGGGTTCCGGCAAGAGCGTGTTCCTGCGCGCGCTCGCGCTGCTCGATCCGCTCGACGGCGGCGAGGTGCGCTGGCACGGCGAACCGGTCACGCGCACGCGCATCGTGCGCTACCGGCGCGCGATCGCCTATCTGCGCCAGCGGCCCGCGTTGCTCGACGGCACTGTCGAGGACAACCTGCGCTATCCGTACACGCTCGCCGTCTACCGCGACGCGCGCTTCGACGCCGGACGCGCCCGGGCGCTCTTCGCGGCGGCGGCCCGCAGCGACGATTTTTTCTCGCGCCTCGCGAGCGAACTGTCGGGCGGCGAAGCGCAGATCGTCGCGCTCGTGCGCGTGCTGCAACTCGATCCGGAGGCGCTGCTGCTCGACGAGCCCACGGCGTCGCTCGATCCCGAATCGGCGCGCGCGGTCGAAGCGCTGGTCGCCGACTGGTACGCGCGGGCGAATGCGGCGCGCGCCACGGTCTGGGTGTCGCACGATCCCGCGCAAGCCGGACGCGTGGGCACGCGCCACCTCACGATGCGCGCGGGCGTGCTCAGCGAAGCGGCCGCCGCGCCTGCGGGAGCCATGCCATGAACGCGGGCGTGTTGCAAAACCTCTCGCTCGCCGACGTCGCCATTGCCGCGTTGCTGGTGTTCGTGAACGGCGCGGTCTCCGTGCTGCTCAAGCTCGATCTCGAACGCCGCCTCGCCTGGGCGGCCGTGCGCACCGTGGTGCAGCTGCTCGCGATCGGCTACGTGCTGGGCTGGGTGTTCGCCTTCAACCGCTGGTACGTGGTGCTGCCGCTCATGGCGCTCATGACGCTGATCGCCGGTTTCGCGGGCGCGCAGCGCGGCGCGCGCAGTTATTTCGGCCAGCGCGTGGACAGCATCGTGTCGATCTGGCTGAGCGCGTGGCTCGTCGCGGCGATCGGCCTGTTCGTCGTGATCCGCATTCGCCCCTGGTACGAGCCGCAATACGCGATTCCGATCCTCGGGATGATTCTCGGCAACACGCTCACGGGCGTCTCGCTGGGCGTCGAGCGGATGATGCAGGAGCTGACCGCGCGGCGCGACCGCGTGGAAAGCGCGCTCGCGCTCGGGGCGACGCGCTGGGAAGCCGCACAGGCGAGCGCGCGCGAGGCGGTGCGCGCGGGCATGATCCCCACGCTCAACCAGATGGCCGTGGTGGGTGTGGTGAGCTTGCCCGGCATGATGACGGGTCAGGTGCTCGCGGGGCAGTCGCCGTTGCAGGCGGTGCGCTATCAGATCGTCATTATGTTTCTGATTGCGGCGGCGTCGGCGCTGGGCACCGTGGGCGCGGTGCTGCTCGCGTACCGGCGGCTCTTTTCGCCCGAGCACCGCTTTCTCGCGGCGCGGCTGCGCGAGCGAGAGAAACGGTCTTGACCACGACCGGCTAAAAACCGGCTACGCCCAAGCGACCACCCGCCGACGGCGCAGCGAGCGCACAGCAACGCCGCGCGCCGCCGAAACGGCGCGGCTGCGCGGCACGCCGGTGATCCGCCGTGCCTTACCGCTGCGCCGAAATCGTGATCTGCGTGCCGTCGCCGAGCGTGAGCGTCTTCGCCGAGCCATTCGTCGGCATCTTCAGATGCGCGACCTCGCTATGCGAGATCACCGCGGGGCACGTGAGCGCCGCGCCGTTGTTCGACACCGACTGCGTGCCGTGCGGCGTCTGCGCGCGAAAGCTCACCTGCACCGTTGCCGTGCCGTCGCCGGCCACGATCGGCGCGAGGCGCACCTGGGTCTGCCGCACCATCGCGCCGTTCGCATCGAGCGGCAACGAAGCATAGTCGGGACAGCCCTGCGGCGTCGCAACCGCACCGCCCGGCGGCGTCGTGCGCCACGTGAAGTCGTCGGTGTCGCCGGAGCGCAGCGTGCGCGTTTCCTGCGCATTGCCGAACGACTTCGACGCGACCTTGACGGTGTAACGGATCGGCCCGTCGGTGGCGGCCTGCGAGGTCACCTTGATCGGCGTCGAGGCGAACGCGGCGGACGCGGACAACGCGAGCGCACACGAAGCAACGAGCAGACACGGAGCGAGTGCCGCGCGGCGGCGGCGTGTGGAGCGGGAGCTGCGGCAAGGCATGCGTCACCTCCTGGCGGGAACAGCCGCGCGCTTTGGCGTCGAGCCTGGCATTTCGGCGCGGGCGGCGGGAACGTCCGGCTCGCGATGCACATCAATCCTGTGCACGTTCGGCGCGATCCGCACGGCGGGATCTGTCTTCCAGTCTAGCGCGCCGCGCGCCGCCTTGCGCCGGGCGCTTGCATCGCGCGGACCAGGTATTGTCCGGCTTGCCAGCACGCGCAAATTGCTTGCCACACTATGCGGCGCGGGCCGCGCATTCAGCCCGCATCGCGGTGTCGAATCCGTACGTTGCAATGCGGCATGGCGGCCGCCCGCCGAGGCGCGCCGCCATCGCCCGATCCGCGCTCAAAAACCGCTCAGCACCAGCTTGCCGATCGCGCGCCCTTCTTCGAGCAGCCGATGCGCGCGCCGCACGTTCGCCGCGTTGATCGGCCCGAGCACTTCGCCCACGGTCGTGCGCAGCGTGCCCGCGTCCACGAGTCGCGCGACTTCGTTGAGCAGCTTGTGCTGCTCGATCATGTCGGGCGTCTTGAACATCGAGCGCGTGAACATGAACTCCCAGTGCAGCGCGGCGCTCTTGGCCTTGAGCAGTTCGACGGGAATCGGCTTGTCGTTCTCGACGATGGTCGCAATGCCGCCTTGCGGCTTGAGCGCCTGCGCGGCGGCCGGGAAATTCGCGTCCGTGTCGTTGAAGATCAGCACGTAATCCACGCCGTCAATGCCGATCGCCTGCAACTGCGCGGCGATATCGCCGAAGTGATCGACCACGTGATCGGCGCCGAGCGACTTCGCCCATTGCGACGATGCGGGCCGCGACGCCGTGGCGATCACGGTGAGCTTCGCGAGTTGCTTCGCGAGCTGGATGCCGATGGAACCCACGCCGCCCGCGCCGCCGAAGATCAGCACGGACTTGCCGGCGTCCTTGCCTTCGGCCGAAACGTTCAGGCGTGCGAACAACGCTTCCCACGCGGTGATGGCCGTGAGCGGCAGCGCGGCGGCATGCGCGAAGTCGAGCGAAGCGGGCTTGCGGCCAACGATACGTTCGTCCACGAGCTGGAACTCGCTGTTCGAACCGGGGCGCGTGATGTCGCCCGCGTAGAACACGGTGTCGCCGGTCTTGAACAGCGTGACCTCGGGACCGACCGCCGCCACCACGCCCGCCGCGTCCCAGCCGAGCACGCGCGGCGCGCTTTCGACCTTGTCTTTGGGCGCGCGCACCTTGTAGTCGACGGGATTCACCGAGATCGCCTCGACCTTCACGAGGATGTCGTGACCCGTGGGCGACGGTTTGGGCAAATCGACATCGACGAGCGCTTCGGGATTGTCGATCGGGAGATAGCGCGTGAGGGCGACGGCTTTCATGTCGGGCTCCGGTTCAGTAAGGTGACATTGGGGTGGCGTATCGCACGCCGATGCAACACATCTTGGACCTGGCGATTTCCTTTGAAAAGCCACGTAATCGCCAAAACATTTATCGCCATATTTTGAAAATCGCGATGAGAAGCCCGTGCGACAGCCGATTTCACCGTGCGCGCTCGCGTAGCGTCCTGCGTGCCGGGCGCAGAAACGGGGCGACATCGGCACGGCTAAACGAAGCCGGAGAAGTCGCTGGCGCGGCGCACGGAGAAGTTACAATGACGAGCTTTGTCGCGCCTCGCGCGCGCGCCGTTTTCGCCTGTTTTTACCTGTTTCCCTTTCCACGACCGCTTCCGCGACGCCGCCCGCCGGCCTCGACGCCTCCGCCATGAATCTCGTCATCCAGAGTCCCGTTCCGCTCGAATCCGTCCATCACAAGCCGCTGCTCGGCCTCGCGCGCGGCAGCCGTCTCACGCCGATCGACGAGTTCGCGCTGCGCATCGAGAACGCCGAACCGGCCCAGCGCGGCGACCTCGACGTGTATTGCGGCACGCACGAGCTCGACTACGCGTTCGTCGAAGCGGGCCGCACGCTGCGTGACTTCGGCCTCGTGGCCATGGACATGGATTCGACGCTGATCACGATCGAATGCATCGACGAAATCGCCGACTTCTGCGGCCTCAAGGCCGAAGTCGCGGCAATCACCGAAGCCTCCATGCGCGGCGAGATCAAGGACTTCAACGAAAGCCTCACGCGCCGCGTCGCGCTGCTCGCGGGACTCGAGGCGAGCGCGCTCGAACGCGTCTACGAAGAGCGGCTTCGGCTGTCGCCGGGCGCGGAAAACATGCTCGCGGGCGCGAAGGCCGCGGGTCTCAAAACGCTGCTCGTCTCGGGCGGCTTCACGTTCTTCACGGAGCGCCTGAAGACGCGTCTCGGCCTCGACTACACGCGCGCGAACACGCTCGAAATCGTCGACGGCAAGCTCACGGGCCGCGTGACCGGCGAGATCGTCAACGCGGACGTCAAGGCGCGCACGCTCGCCGAAACCTGCGCGCAGATCGGCATCGAGCCAAGCCGCGCGATCGCGATGGGCGACGGCTCGAACGATCTGAAGATGATGGGCGTGGCGGGTTTGTCGGTCGCGTTCCGCGCGAAGCCCGTGGTGCGCGAAGCCGCGAGCGTGGCGTTCAACTTCGTGGGACTCGACGGCTTGCTGCGGCTGTTCTGATTGCCGCGGCTTGCCTTGTTGCGCCGATAAAGGCCGCTCGCGTCGTACACGCGAGCGGCCTTTCCGTTTAAAACGCGCGTCGAGAACGCGTCGTCACGCGCCGAGCTTCGCGAGCGCGGCTTCGATGTCGGCGCGCAAATCGGCTTCCTCTTCGAGCCCGACGTAGAAGCGCACCAGCGTGCCGCGATGCGGCCAGTTCGCCGCCGTGCGCATCGACGCGACGTCGTACGGCATGGCGAGGCTATGCGCGCCGCCCCAGCTCCAGCCGAGCGCGAAGAGTTCGAGCGACTCGCAGAACGCGTCGATCTGCGCGGCGCTGAAGCGCTCGTCGAACACCACCGAGAACAGCCCGCCCGCGCCGGTGAAATCGCGCTCGTAGAATTCGTGGCCGGGGCAATCGGCGAAAGCGGGATGCAGCACCGCCGCGATTTCCGGACGCGTCTTGAGCCACCCCGCGAGCGCGAGCGCGCTGCGGTCGTGCGCCTCGAAACGCAGCTTCATGCTCGGCAACGCGCGCAGCACGAGCGAGCAGTCGTCCACCGAAACGCCGATGCCGAGGCGCATACGCGCCGCCTTGATCTTGAGATACAGCTCGCGGTCGGCGGTAATGGTCGCGCCCATCAGCACGTCGCTGCCGCCCGACTGGTATTTCGTGAGCGCCTGCACCGAGATGTCGACGCCGTGCTCGAACGGCTTGAACGCGAGCCCCGCCGACCACGTGTTGTCGATGGCCGTGACCACGTTGCGCGCGCGCGCCGCCGCCGTGATCGCCCGCACGTCGGGCACTTCCATGGTCACCGAGCCCGGCGCTTCGAGCCAGATCAGCTTCGTCTCGGGCCGGATCAGGTCGGCGATGCCGGCGCCGATCATCGGATCGTAATAGCGCACCGTGAGGCCGAAATCGCGCGCGAGCCAGTCGCCGTGATCGCGGTTGGGCGAGTAGACGTTGTCGGGAATCAGCACGTCGTCGCCGGACTTCAGGAGACCGAAATACACGTTCGAGATAGCCGACAAGCCCGAGGGTTGCAACAGCGCGTACTCGCCGCCTTCGATCTCGGCGAGGCGCTTTTGCAGCATCGTCGACGTGGGCGTGGCGTGCAGGCCGTAGCGCCACTGGGCGTCGTTGCGCCAGTCGAGCGCGCGCACGGCGGCGAGATTCGGAAACACCACGGTCGAGGCGCGCGTGACGGGCGCGGCGAACGACTCGAAGCCGGGCGTGAGATCGTCCTGCGGATGCACGATGCGCGTCTGCAACGCGCGGGAATCGGTTTTCTTCATGGCGGAGCGGGAGGCGAAAAAGGCGGCGAAAGAGGTGACGAAAGAAGCGGCGAGATGAAGCGACAGCGTACCATTCGCGGGCGCGGCGGCGCGCCCGCTCGAACGTTCATTTGGCCTTCACTTGCCGATGATGAGGTTGTTCACGCCGTTCACGGCCTGACCGTTGGCCGACGGGGCCGACACCGGCGGCATGACCTGCGGCGCGGCGCTGGGCGTCGCGCCCGCGGCGAGCGGCTTGAGCGCGAACGGCACGGGGTTCGAGTCGTCGGGATTCATGCGGTCGCCGGAGAGCGTGCCGTCCTCGCCGAACGTGCCGACCCAGTTGCCCGCGATATGCGTGCCGTCGTGCGAATCTTCGGCCTCGAGCGTCGTGCCGTCACGGTCGCCCGCGATCAGCACGACTTCGCCCGTGTCGGCGAACTGGTATTCGCCGTGCACGCCGCCGGTGTCGTCCTTGTCGTTCTTCGCGCCGAGGCGCATGACGATCTTGCGGTTGCCGAGCATGCCCGAATAGCTCGGAAAATTCGCGAACTCGGGGTTTGGCTTGAGCGGCAACGCCACCGACGACGCCGACGAATCCACGCCGGGTGCCTGCGCCTGCGCGGTAAGCGGCAGCGCGCAGGCCAGCGCGAGCGTGGCGGCCAGCCCCGGTGCGAACATCGGTGCGAACCACGAGGCGATCGCACCGCGCGGCGACCGTCGAGTAGGCTTCATGACTTTCATCTGCGTGTTTCCTTTTGTTGCGCGGTGCGGCTCGCGGGGTTTCGTCGCGGTCCGGAGCGGGTCTGCTGCGTCAGAGACGCTTGGTCAGAGACGCTCGGTTAGAGACGCTCGAATACTGCCGCGATGCCCTGCCCGCCGCCGATACACATCGTCACGAGCGCATAGCGCCCGCCCGTGCGCTGCAGTTCGTACAGCGCCTTCACGGTGATCAGCGCGCCCGTCGCGCCGATCGGATGGCCGAGCGAAATGCCCGAGCCATTGGGATTGACCTTGGCCGGATCGAGCCCGAGTTCCTGCGTGACCGCGCACGCCTGCGCCGCGAACGCTTCGTTGGCTTCGATCACGTCGAGATCGGCCACGGTGATACCCGCGCGTTCCAGCGCCTTCTGCGTGGCCGGCACCGGACCGATGCCCATGTAGGCGGGATCGACGCCCGCGTGCGCGTACGAGACGAGCCGTGCGAGCGGTTTCGCGCCACGCGAGCGCGCCGTGTCGGCGCTCATGAGCACCACGGCGGCGGCCGCGTCGTTGATGCCCGAGGCATTGCCCGCCGTGACCGTGCCGTTCTCCTTCGCGAACACCGGCTTGAGCTTCGAGAAGTCGCCGGGCGAGGCGTCCTGGCGCACGTGCTCGTCGGTGTCGAACAGCGTTTCGCCTTTCTTCGACTTGATCGCCACGGGCAGGATCTGCGTCTTGAAGCGGCCTTCGGCGATCGCCTGCGCCGCGCGCCGGTGCGATTCGAGCGCGAGCGCGTCCTGCGCCTCGCGCGTGATACCGAACTTCTTCGCGACGTTCTCGGCCGTCACGCCCATGTGGATCGTCTGAAACGGATCGTGCAGCGCGCCGAGCATCATGTCGACGAGCGGCGCGTCGCCCATGCGCTGGCCGAAGCGCGCGGCCGGCATCGTGTACGGCGCGCGGCTCATGCTTTCCGCGCCGCCGCCGATCGCGATGTCGGCGTCGCCCAGCAAAATGGTTTGCGCCGCGGAGACGATCGCCTGCAAGCCCGAGCCGCACAGGCGGTTCACGGTGAGCGCGGGCGCATGCTGCGCCACGCCGCCGTTGAGGGCCGCAACGCGCGCGAGATACATGTCTTTCGGCTCCGTGTGCACCACATTGCCGAACACCACGTGACCGACCGCGTCGCCCTCCACGCTCGCGCGCGAGAGCACTTCGCGCACCACGCGGGCGCCCAGATCGGTCGGCGAAAAGTCCTTCAAGCCGCCGCCGAAATCGCCGATTGCCGTGCGTACACCCGCCACCACCACCACTTCGCGTTGCATCGTCTTGCTCCTCGTCTCTCTGATTGATTCGTTGTGCTTGCGATGGGACGTGCGCTTGCGTGGCGGTCAGGGCGTGCCGGCCATGAAACGTTCGACGTCCTCACGATACGGAATGGGCGCGACCGCGCCATAGCCTTGCGTGGAGAGCGCGGCGGCCGCGTTGGCGTAATGCGCGGCGGCGAACGGGTCGTCGCCGGCCGCGAGACGCGCGACATACGCGCCGCCGAAGCAGTCGCCCGCACCGGTGGCGTCCACGGCGGCCACCACGCGACCCGGCACCACGCGCCGCTCGCCGGGCGTGGCGACGTAGGCGCCGTCCTTGCCAAGCTTGAGCGCGACCACGCGCGCGCCATGCGTGAGCAGATAATCGACAATGGCGTCGCGGTCTTCGAGGCCCGTGAGCATGGCCACGTCGTCCCAGCTCGGCAGGCAGATGTCGGTCAAGCGCAGCACTTCGTTCATCACGGCGCGCGCCCTCGCGAGCGGCCACAGCTTCAAACGCAGATTGGTGTCGAAGCTCACGCGCACGCCGTTCGCGCGCGCATGCTCGACGGCGGCGAGCGCGGCGTCGCAGGCGCTGTCACCGATCGCCACGCTGATGCCGGAGAGATGCAGCACGCGCGCGGCCGCGATGGCTTCGAGCGGCAGATCGCGCGGCGTCACGCGGCTCGCCGCCGAGCCTTTGCGCAGGTAGTCGAACGCATGGCCGCCCGGGCCGTGCGAGACGAAATAGACGCCCGTGGGCGCCGTGGCGTCGACCCGCACGGTGGCGGTATCCACGCCTTCGCGCGCCCACAGATCGAGCAGCAAACGCCCGAAGTGATCGTCGCCCACGGCGGACACGAAGCCCGTGCGAGCGCCCTGACGCGCGGCGGCAATCGCGAAGTTCGACGTATCGCCGCCAAAGCCTTGCAGATACTCGGGACGATCCGGCGACGCCTGGTTGAACTCGACCATCGCCTCGCCCAGCGCGAGCACCTCGGGCGCGACGACCTCGGGCGCGGGCTTTGTCATGCCGCTCAGACCTCGCCCCAGAGGTCGTGACCGTCGGCGCCCGTGATCTTCACGGAGACGAAATCGCCCACCTTGTAGCGCTTCGAAGCCTTGGTCGCTGGCGCGACGTAGACCACGCCGTCGATCTCGGGCGCGTCCGCCGCCGTGCGGCCGATGCCGCCATCGACATTGATTTCGTCGATCAGCACCTTGAGCGTCTTGCCGACCTTGCGCTGCAGGCGCTTCGCCGAGACGGCTTCCGCCACTTCCATGAAGCGCGCGCGGCGTTCCTCGCGCACTTCGTCCGGCAGCGCGCCGTCGAGTTCGTTGGCCGTCGCGCCTTCGACGGGCGAGTACGCAAAGCAGCCCACGCGGTCGAGTTCGGCCTCACGGATGAAGTCGAGCAGCGTTTCGAACTGCTCTTCCGTCTCGCCGGGGAAGCCCGCGATGAAGGTGCTGCGGATCGTGAGGTCGGGGCACATCTCGCGCCACGCCTTCACGCGCTCCATCACCTTTTCGGCATTCGCGGGACGCTTCATGCGCTTGAGCACTTCGGGATGCGCATGCTGGAACGGCACGTCGAGATACGGCAGCACATGGCCCTTGAACGCGCCTTCGGCCATCAGCGGAATGACTTCGTCGACGCTCGGATACGGATACACGTAGTGCAGGCGCACCCACGCGCCGTACTGCGCGGCCAGTTCGCCGAGCGCGCTCACGAGATCGGTCATGCGCGTCTTGATCGGCTTGCCGTTCCAGAAACCGGTGCGGTACTTCACGTCCACGCCGTAGGCGCTCGTGTCCTGCGAGATCACGAGCAGTTCTTTCACGCCCGACTTGAAGAGATTCTCGGCTTCGAGCATGACTTCGGCGACGGGACGCGAAACGAGGTCGCCGCGCATCGACGGGATGATGCAGAACGTGCAGCGGTGATTGCAGCCTTCTGAAATCTTCAGATACGCGTAATGACGCGGCGTGAGCTTGATGCCGGCCGCGGGCACGAGATCGACGAACGGATCGTGCGGTTTCGGCAAATGGCTGTGCACCGCCTGCATCACTTCGCCCACGGCGTGCGGGCCGGTCACGGCGAGCACCTTGGGATGCACTTCCTCGATCAGGTTCGAGCCGCTCGCGCTCGCCTTCTTGCCCAGACAGCCGGTGACGATGACCTTACCGTTCTCGGACAGCGCCTCGCCGATGGCGTCGAGGCTCTCCTGCACCGCTTCGTCGATGAAGCCGCACGTGTTCACGACCACGAGATCCGCGCCGTCGTACGAACCCGAGATCTCGTAACCCTCGGCGCGCAACTGGGTGATGATTTGCTCGGAGTCGACAAGCGCCTTCGGGCAGCCGAGGGAAACCATCCCGACGCGCGGAGCAGGATTGCGGGAGGTCGTTGATTCAACAGGGTTTTTCACGTGTACGTCCGGATGTGGGGCGCTGGGCGTTCGTTGCGCCGCGCGAGGATCAGCCAATCCGCCATTTTACCCGTTCGGCGTAGGGATCGGCGCAGTGTGGGGCGTTGGCATCGCGGACGCAGAGGGTCGGATGCGGTTTGGGCCGCGATCGACGCAGCAGCGCTACGGCATATCGTCCGAGGGATGCGCGGAAACAGAAACGGGCTCGGTCTCGTGCCGGACTCGTGAAGTCGTGAAGAGGGAAATTGCAAGGGCCGCGGCATACGGCGTAAGGCATACGGCCGGGCACCGCGAAAGCGGCTGCGCGCGGCCGCTGCGGGCGGCGCGACGCGCATGGGCGACCCAGCGCGCCATTGCCACCCTCTACGAACGACCCACAACACGCGGTGCGAAGCGCGGCGCGTGTCGCAAGCCGACTCCCGCGCCGACTCCTCGCAACGCCACCGCGCTTACTTCTTCTCTTCCTCGCCGCCTTCGGGCGCGCCTTGCGCGGGCGCCGCCGCGCCGCCCGGCGTCACGGGCTTGAACGGAAACGTGCTGAACATGTTCTTCGCCTGGTTCTGCATCTGCTCCTGCATCTGCACGAACATGTTCTTCGACTGCTCGATGTAGCTGGTCATCATGCCCTGCATCATGGGCGCCTGCATGTTCATGAACTGCGACCAGACCTCGGGGTTCATCGCGTTGCCTTCGTACAGGCCTTTCGATTGATCCGCGAGCTTGTTCTGGATGTCGATGAACGCCTGGATGTTCTTTTCCAGGTACGTGCCCATCATGCCCTGCATCGCATGGCCGTAGAAACGGATGATCTGCGACAGCATCGGCGACGAGAACATCGGCAGGCCGCCGCTCTCCTCCTCGAGGATGATCTGCAGCAGGATGCTGCGGGTGAGATCCTCGTTGGACTTCGCGTCGATGACCTTGAACTCCTCCTGATCCAGCACGAGTTGCTTCACGTCGGTCAACGTGATGTACGTGCTCGTCTCCGTGTCGTACAGCCGACGGTTCGGATACTTCTTGATGAGTCGTTCGGCGGTTTTCTTTGTAGTCGTCATGTGTCGCCCTTGTTAGCGCCAACGCGCGAGGGCCGCTGCCGTCGCGCGCTGGTCTAGCCCGGAAGCGCGGCCTGCCCCGGTGAGCAAACAGGCCTCGCTGCCGTCCTCGATCCCCGTGCCGCGCCCCCTGCATGACGCGCGGCGGCGAGGATCAGCCCATGTGCAACCCGCCGTTGAGCGAGAAGTCAGCACCGGTTGCGAAACCCGACTCTTCCGAGGCGAGCCACGCGACGATCGAGGCAATTTCCTCCGGCGCGCCGAGGCGGCGCACGGGAATGGTCGCAACGATCTTTTCGAGCACGTCGGGGCGGATCGACTTCACCATGTCCGTGCCGATATAGCCCGGCGACACGGTGTTGACGGTCACGCCCTTGGTGGCCACTTCCTGCGCCAGCGCCATCGTGAAGCCGTGAATCCCGGCCTTGGCGGTGGAGTAGTTGGTTTGCCCGAACTGGCCTTTCTGGCCGTTCACCGACGAGATGTTGATGATGCGGCCCCAGCCGCGCTCGACCATGCCGTCGATCACCTGCTTCGTCACGTTGAAGAGGCTCGTGAGGTTCGTGTCGATGACGGCCGTCCAGTCCTCGCGCGTCATCTTGCGAAACACCACGTCGCGCGTGATGCCCGCGTTATTCACCAGCACGTCGATCTCGCCGACGTCGGCCTTCACCTTGTCGAACGCCTGGCGCGTCGAGTCCCAGTCGCCCACGTTGCCTTCCGAGGCAACGAAGTCGAAGCCGAGCGCCTTCTGGTCTTCGAGCCACTTGGCGCGGCGCGGCGAATTCGGACCGCAGCCCGCGACCACCTTGAAGCCATTCCTGGCGAGGCGCTGGCAGATACCCGTGCCGATGCCGCCCATCCCGCCCGTTACATACGCAACACGCTCTGACATAAAACACACTCCATTATCGTTTTGCGGGAGCGCCGCCGGATCGCGCCGGCCGCCCGGCTGACCCACGCCTCGATTCGTCCGGCCCGGCCGCTCCGGCCTCGCCCCTTCCCGGTGTCTTCCCTCGCGCGGCCCGCTCTCGCTGGCCGCGCGCCGCAGCGGTCACTGCCGACCCGCTCCGGCGTTTATCGCATGACAGACTAAATCGCGCCTGGCCTGCCGCGTTCGTTCAGGTGCGTACGCTCAGCGGCATTCCGCGCGAGCCGCACCCGCTCAGCCGCGCTCGACCGCGAGCGCCACGCCCATGCCGCCGCCGATGCACAGCGACGCCAGACCCTTCTTCGCGTCGCGCTTCTGCATTTCGTGCAGCAGCGTGACCAGAATCCGGCAGCCCGACGCGCCGATCGGGTGACCGATCGCAATCGCCCCGCCGTTCACGTTGATCTTCGACGTGTCCCAGCCCATCTGCTTGTTCACGGCCAGCGCCTGCGCCGCGAACGCCTCGTTGATCTCCATCAGGTCGAGATCGTTCGGCGTCCAGCCCGCGCGCTCCAGCGCGCGCTTCGACGCCGGCACCGGACCCATGCCCATCACCTTCGGATCGACGCCCGCGTTCGCGTACGCCTTGATGCGCGCCAGCGGCTTCAGACCCAGTTCCTCGGCCTTTTTCGCCGACATCACCACGACCGCCGCCGCGCCGTCGTTGAGCCCCGAGGCGTTCGCCGCCGTCACCGAGCCTTCCTTGTTGAACGCCGGCTTCAGGCCCGCGAGCGATTCGGCCGTCACGCCGTGACGCACGAACTCGTCGGTGTCGAACACGAGCGGGTCGCCCTTGCGCTGCGGAATCTGCACCGGCACGATTTCATCGGCGAAACGGCCCGCTTTCTGCGCGGCTTCCGCCTTGTTCTGCGAGAGCGCGGCGAATGCGTCCTGCTCCTCGCGCGTGATGCCGTATTCCTTCGCGACGTTTTCCGCCGTCTGGCCCATGTGGTACTGGTTGTACACGTCCCACAGACCGTCGACGATCATGGTGTCGACGAGCTTCGCGTCGCCCATGCGGAAGCCGTCGCGCGAGCCCGGCAGCACGTGCGGCGCGGCGCTCATGTTTTCCTGGCCGCCCGCCACGACGATCTCGGCGTCGCCGGCCAGGATCGCGTTGGCCGCGAGCATCACGGCCTTCAGGCCCGAGCCGCAGACCTTGTTGATGGTCATCGCCGGCACCGAGGCGGGCAGCCCCGCCTTGATCGACGCCTGACGCGCCACGTTCTGGCCCGAACCGGCCGTGAGCACCTGACCCATGATGACTTCGCTGACCTGCTCGGGCTTGACGCCCGCGCGCTCCAGCGCGGCCTTGATGACGATGGCGCCAAGCTCCGGCGCGGGAATCTTCGCCAGCGAGCCGCCGAATTTGCCAACCGCCGTGCGTGCGGCCGAAACGATCACAATGTCAGTCATCTTCATTTCCTCCGGGTCCGTAGCGCGTGCTTGACCGCGCTCGCCCTCAAGTTAATAACAACCGGGTCCCGCAGCGCACGCGTCAGTCGCGCTGCTGCACATAACGCCCCGGCGCCGGCTCGATCTCGGGGTACTCCGCCGAGCCGAGTTGCGCACGTGGCTTCACTTTCTTGCCGCCGTACTGGTCGAGCCATTCGGCCCACGCGGGCCACCAGCTGCCGGGCTTTTCCTCGGCTTCGGCGAACCACGCTTCGGCTTCGTCGGGCAAATGCTTCGCGTCCGCCTCGACGCTCCAGTAGCTGCGCTTGTTCTTCGACGCCGGATTGATCACGCCCGCGATATGCCCCGAGGCGCCGAGCACGAACTTGAGCGGCCCCGAGAGCAGCGGCACCGAAGCGTACGCCGTGCGCCACGGCACGATGTGATCTTCGCGCGAACCGTAGATGAAGGTCGGCACGTCGATGCGCGACAGATCCACGTCCTCGCCGCACACGTTGAGCGCGCCCGGCTCGCGCAGCTTGTTTTCCAGATACGTATTGCGCAGATACCACGCGTACATCGGGCCGGGCAGGCTCGTCGAATCGCTGTTCCAGAACAGCAGATCGAACGCGGCGGGCGTGCGGCCCTTGAGGTAATTGTCGACGACGTAGTTCCACACCAGGTCGTTCGGGCGCAGGAACGAGAACGTATTCGCGAACTCCACGCCGCGCATGAGACCGGGCGTGCCGCCCTTGCCGCCGATGGTCTGCTCGCGCATCTGCACGTGCGCCTCGTCGACGAAGACGTCGAGCACGCCGGTATCGGAGAAGTCCAGCATCGCGGTGAGCAGCGTCATCGACGAAGCCGGATGTTCGCCGCGCGCCGCCGCCACGGAAAGCGCCGTGGCGAGCAACGTGCCGCCCACGCAGAAGCCGAGCGTGTTGATCTGCTCGCGTCCGCTGATCGCGCGCGTGGCGTCGATAGCGGCGAGCACGCCTTCCTCGATGTAATCGTCCCAGGTTTTTTCGGCGATGGAGGCGTCGCCGTTGTGCCAGGACACGAGAAACACCTGCTGACCCTGTTCGAGCGCATACGCGACCAGCGAATTCTCGGGTTGCAGATCGAGGATGTAGTACTTGTTGATGCAAGGCGGCACGATCAGGAGCGGCCGCTCGCGCACCGTCGCCGTGCGCGGCTTGTACTGGATCAGCTGGAACAGCGCGTTTTCGAACACGACCGCGCCTTCGGTGGTCGCCAGATTGCGGCCCACCACGAAGCGCGACTCGTCCGTCTGCGAAATCTTGCCGCGCGTCATGTCGCCGAGCAGGTTCATCACGCCTTGCCGCAGGCTTTCGCCGTTGGTCTCGAGCAAGGCGTTCTGCGCGTCGGGGTTGAGCGCGAGGAAGTTGCTGGGCGACGCCGCCGCCGTCCACTGCTGCACGGCGAAGCGGATGCGCTCGCGCGTTTTCGCATCGGTCTGCAGGGCGTCGACGAGCTCGTGCAGATAGCGTGCGTTCAGCAGATACCACGCGGCCGTGAAGGCGTAGGCGGGCGTGGCCTTCCACGCGTCGGAGCTGAAGCGGCGATCCTTGAGCTCGGGCGCCTTCGGCGTGGCTTCCGTGGATTGGCGCAGCAATTCCATCGCGTCGCGCGAGTAGTCGGACTGCAGCTGCTGCAGCCGCGCGGGTTCGATCGACGCCGTGGGCAGCTTCAGGCCTTCGAACGGATTGGTCGCGCCGAACGGATTCGCGCCGTTGAAGGGGTTCGCGCCCGCGAAAGCATTTGCGCCCGCGAAGGGATTCGTTGAGCCGAAGGGGTTCGCACCGCCAAAAGGATTAGCGCCGCCGAAGGGATTGGCACCGCCGAAAGCACCGCCGAGCGGATTCGCCGCGCCGAAAGGATTGCCCGCCGCCGCGAACGGATTCGCCGCGCCGTTGCCCGCGGCCGCCCACGGATTCGCGAACTGGCCGGGGAAGCCGGCCGTCGCGCTGCCCGGGAAGCCGGGGAACGCACCGAACGGCGTTTGCTGCGCCGCGCCGCCGGATTGCTGCGCAGCATTCAGTGCGCTGCGCCATGCGTTCGTCCACGCGTCGAGATACTGCTGCATGCCGGCTGCATTGGCAGCGGCTTGCGAGGTAGCGGAAGCGGACGATGGGGACGAAGAAGAACCGGAAGTGAAGCTCGATGCACTGTCGGTTGAAGCGCCCGCGCCGGGGCTGGTCCTGGAACGTTGAGATGCCGTCATGCCTGCTTTTGACCGATGTGTCCTGGTGGACTGGTTGAGAGGCAGGTGGGTCGCACACGGGCGCTGTTGCGTTGCGCCCAGTCACGTCCTGTCCCGTGGGTGAAGGACATTCTTGCTCCCCATTGCAAAGCGTGTCAATGCTTGTGCCCGATTTTGCCGCACTGCGATATTTTTTTAATTATCGTTTTCCCGATGTCATCGCGGGTTTAATCGGCATGACGCACAACCATGCGTACTCTGGAACGAAAAAAGCGCCATGGCGACGGGCGCTTGCGGCGCAATACGCGCATTGCCCATATCGATCGAAGGTGTTTTAGCCGAGCCCGTGACAGCCTTCGATGCAATGCAGCAAAAAACGCGCGAAATCGCATTGCGCCGCCGCACTTTCCCGTGCGGACGGCGCCAGACCGGATTTACACTGAGGCCTAGGGCTCGATCCAGATCATCGCGGCCATGCGGCCCGTTATGCGATCGCGGCGATACGAATAGAAGCGTTCGCGCAGGGTGACCGTGCACAGATCGCCGCCACTCACATGGCGCACGCCGAGCGCCGCGAGACGCAAGCGCGCGAGCGCCGGCAGATCGGCGAGATACTTGCCCGGCGCCTGCGCGCGCGGCACGAACGCGGCGGCGGTGGCTTCGCGCTGTGCGGCATCGGCGGACCCGACGTGCACGAGGAACGCCTCGCGCACGTCCTCGCCCACTTCGAACGCCGCCGGGCCGATCGACGGCCCCAGATACACGTGCAGGTCGGCGGCGCCGCAACCGGCGAGCGCCATGACGCGCTCCGCGGTGCGCTCGATCACGCCCGCCGCCAGACCGCGCCAGCCCGCGTGCGCGGCGCCGACCGCCCGGCCCGCGCTGTCGGCGATCAGCACGGGCATGCAGTCGGCGATCATGACCGTGCAGGCGATACCGCGCTCGGCCGTCACGCTGGCGTCGGCTTCGAGCGGCGTGCCCGCGCGCGCGGCCGCGAGCGCCTCGGCCGCATCCACCACGCGCGGCCCGTGAATCTGCTTCAGCCACGCCGCCGGCACGCCCGTGTAGCCGGCCAGGCGGGCACGGTTGGCTTCCACATGTTCCAGATCGTCGCCGGACCCGCGGCCGAGATTCAGCCCGCCGGGTTCGTCGGCACCGCTTTCGGCGTCAGCGTCAGCTTCGGCACCCGCGCTCGCACTGGCTACGCGCGCCGCGCGCCAACGGCCGTACGGCGGCTCGCTCACGCCGCCGTCGCGCGTGGTCACGAGCGCGCGCACGCCCGGCGCGACCTGCCAGCCGGGAAGAACGAGATCAGCCTCGGTCAATGCGGGGCGCGTCGTCATGCGGGCTTGTCCTCGTCGGGGTGGTCATCGCCTTCGTCGTCGCCTTCGTGTTCGTCGTGAGCGTCGTCGGCGGGGTGCGCGTGATCGCCGCCTTCTTCGTCGTCTTCTTCGTCGTCTTCGTCGGCGTAATCGTCTTCGTCGCTGCCGATCACGTAGCCTTCGTCGGTGTACGCGCTGTCGAACATCTCGTCGAAGCCGTCGTCCTCCTCTTCCGCCCCGAAGCCGAGCGCGGCGATCAATGCGTCCATGTCGTCGGGCACTTCGGCGCGCCATTGCATCGCGCGGCCCGTGACCGGATGGATGAGGCCGAGGCGCCACGCGTGCAGCGCCTGGCGCGCGAAGTCGTCGGGCAGCGCCGCGACCGAACGCTTGCCGCGCGCATGGCCGTACACCGGATCGCCGAGCAGCGGATGGCCGATGTGCGCGCAGTGCACGCGAATCTGATGCGTGCGGCCCGTTTCGAGATCGCAATGGATCGCGCTCACGGGCTGGTTGTGCCAGATGGTCTTGTCGATACGCCGATAATGCGTGCGCGCGGGCTTGCCCGACGCGCCCTTGACCACGGCCATGCGCGTGCGTTCGCGCGGGTCGCGGCCGATCGGTGCGTCGATCGTGCCCTTCTCGGGCATGTTGCCCCACACGAGCGCGAGATAGCGGCGCTTCACCGTTCGCGCCTGGAGTTGGCGCGTGAGGTCGGTTTGCGCCTCGAGCGTGCGCGCGACCACCATCAGCCCGGAGGTTTCCTTGTCGAGCCGGTGCACGATGCCCGCGCGCGGCAGCCCCGCCGCCGCTTCGCCGTAGCGATGCAGCAGGCCGTTGAGGATCGTGCCGCTCCAGTTGCCGGCCGCCGGATGCACGACCACGCCGGCCGCCTTGTTGATGACGAGAATGGCCTCGTCTTCGTAAATCACGTCGAGCGGCACCGGTTCGGGCGTGAACGCGAGCTGTTCGGGCAGCAGGTCGGGCACGAGTTCGATGGTCGCGCCGAGCGGCACGGGCTGGCGCACCTTGGCGGGTTTGCCGTCGACGCGCACGCGCTGCTCTTCGATCCAGCCCTGCAGGCGGCTGCGCGAAAACTCCGGAAACACTTTGGCGAGCACCTTGTCGAGACGCTCGCCCGCGAGGTCGTCGGGGACCTGCACGGTGCGCGGCGCTTCTTCGCCGCGCGTGCGCGAAGCACCGGCGACGCCCGCTTCCGCAAGCTCGTCGTCGAACGCGTCGCCGGACGCTGCGTCATCGGGCGCATTGCCCAGGCTATAATCGCTGATGCTGTTTTGGGCGCCGGGAGCGCCGGCCCCCGGAATAACTGAACGGGTCATTGAGTCTGGGTCACCTGTGGACCTGAAGCTGGACTGGAAAATGCGAGCCTTGAACACGATTACGAAACTGGCCCAACATGCGGTGGCCCGAAATACGGCAAACTCGGCTGAGCAAGCAACGTTGCTCCGCAAGATTGGCAACCTCGTTCGCGTCGCCGCTTGCGGCGCCGCGCTCGCGGTGGTTGCAGCCTGCCACGGCCTGCCGGAAAAGACCGACGAAACGGCAACGTGGAACAACAACAAATTATATACGGAGGCTCAGGACGCGCTTTCCGGCAGCGACTGGGGCAAGTGCGCCAAGTACTTCGAACAGCTCGAAGGCCGCGATCCGTTCGGCCACTTTGCGCAGCAGGCGCAAATCAACGTTGCCTACTGTAACTGGAAGGACAACGAGAACGACGCCGCCGACCAGGCGATCAACCGCTTCATCCAGCTGCACCCGGATCACCCGGACATCGCCTACGCGTACTACCTGAAGGGCATGATCCACTTCAACGACGACCTCGGGCTGTTCGGCCGCTTCTCGGGCCAGGACATGAGCGAGCGCGATCCGAAGTCGCTGCGCGAGTCGTATGACGCGTTCAACGTCGTGGTCACCAAGTATCCGCAAAGCAAGTACGCGCCGGATGCCGCGCAGCGCATGCGTTACATCGTGAACGCGCTCGCTTCGCACGAAGTGCACGCGGCCGACTACTACTACCGTCGCGGTGCCTATGTCGCGGCCATCAACCGCGCGCAGCTCGCCATCACGCAGTACAAGAGCGCGCCGGCCATTGAAGACGCGCTGCACATCATGGTGCTGTCGTACCAGAAGCTCGACCAGCCGCAACTCGCCGACGACACGCGCCGCGTGCTCGCCGCCACCTTCCCGGACAGCCCGTATATCACGGGTCACGCACGCGCCGGCAAGGAAGAGAAGTCGTGGTGGCAGCTCTGGTGAGCGTCGCCTGAGCGCGCTGCGCCTCAAGAAAAAAGCCACGGCATGCCGTGGCTTTTTTTTCGTCCCGCCGAGGTGCGGATGTCGTGTGTCGACGCAGGCCGCGCGGCCCGCATCGGCATGACTGGACTCAATCGCGTTCGAACAGCGCGATCGACTCGACGTGCGAGGTGTGCGGGAACATGTTGACGACGCCTGCGCCCTTGAGCCGGTAGCCGGCTTCGTGCACGAGCACGCCCGCGTCGCGGGCCAGCGTGCCGGGGCTGCACGACACATAGACGATGCGCTTTGGCAGCGGACCTTCGCCGCTCTTGGCGATTTCCGCAAGCGCCTGCGACACCGCGAGCGCGCCTTCGCGCGGCGGATCGATCAGGTATTTATCGAAATGGCCGAGCGCGCGAATGTCGTCGGCGGTGACTTCGAACAGGTTGCGGCAGGCAAACGACGTATGGCCGTCCACGCCGTTGGCGCGGGCGTTGTCGAGCGCGCGCGCCGTGAGCGTGTCGCTGCCTTCGATGCCCACCACTTCGCGCGCGAGCCGCGCGAGCGGCAGCGTGAAATTGCCGATGCCGCAGAACAGATCGAGCACGCGATCGCCCGCTTGCGGCGCGAGCAGACGCAGCGCGCGGCCCACGAGCACGCGGTTGATCTGGTGATTGACCTGCGTGAAGTCGGTCGGCTTGAACGGCATGCGAATGCCGAATTCCGGCAGCGTGTAGTCGAGCGACTTGTCGAGCGGATAAAACGGGAATACGGTGTCCGGGCCCTTCGGCTGGAGCCAGAACTGCACGTTGTGCTCGTCGGCGAAAGTGCGCAGCAGCGCTTCGTCCCCGGCCGTGAGCGGCTCGAGAATGCGCAGCACGAGCGCCGTCACGTTCGACCCCACGGCCAGCTCGATCTGCGGCATGCGATCGCAGATCGACAGCGCCGACACCAGATGACGCAGCGGCACGAGCATCGCCGAAACCTCCGGCGGCAACACTTCGCAGCTCGTCATGTCGGCCACGTAGCTGCTCTTGCGCTCGTGAAAGCCGACCAGCACGCCGCCCTTCTTCGGCACATTGCGCACGGTCAAACGCGCGCGATAGCGATAGCCCCACGACGGCCCGTGAATCGGCCGGAACATGGTTTCCGAACGCACTTTCGAGAGATGCGAAAGATTGTCTTCGAGCACGCGCTGCTTGACGGCGATCTGCGCGCGCACGTCGAGATGCTGCATCGAGCAACCGCCGCAAGTGCCGAAAAACTGGCATTGCGGCTTGGTGCGGATCGCGCTTTCGCGCAGCACGCTCACGACCTGCGCCTGTTCGAACGTCGGCTTCCTGCGGTAGCTCAGATACGTGACGCGCTCGCCGGGCAGCGCGCCTTCCACGAAGATCACCTTGCCGGGCTCGCCGGTTTCCGTGACGGTGCGGCCGACGCCGCGCGCTTCCATGTCGAGCGATTCGATCTCGAGAATGGGGGCATTAGCAACCGAAGCCTCCATCGAAGCGCGTTTTTCGGCGCGCTTCTCGCGCTTGCTCTTCTTTTTGGCGGGCGCAGCGGGCATGGCTTGGGCCGCGTCGGCCTGAACGGCGGCGGCTTGAGGGTCGGGGGCAGCTTGAGACACCAGCGGATTCCTGACAAACGATGAATATTGGGGGGAAGGCGAGATTGTAGTCGAAGTCGGCACCCGCACTCCCGCGGCCTCCGTTGCGTTCGATCTGGCGCGCCGCCTTGCGCCTTTCGAATTTATGCGATCGCGGTCGCCCGGCCGTCTCAATACCATGGTTCCCGTCGCGCCGTGCCTTGGCGCAAGGAGTCCACCATGATCGCGTTCTTCTCTCTGCCGCTTGCCTCGCTCGTCGCGCTCGCGTTATGCGCGGTCATCTCGCCCGGCGCCATCGCCGCGGCCCCGCCGGACTCGCCGGACTCGCCGGATTCGGATCGCACAACTCGTCGCACCTCGCACCGCACCTCGCGCCGTCGCCCGCTACGGCTCGGGCTCCTGAGTCTCGCGGTGCCCATCGCGGTGCTGGGCGCCCTGCTGCTGGTCGTACGCGCCCTGCTCGATTGAACACTTTCAGAATCGTCCGATGGTTCGTCGACCAGGCGGGCGGTAACGATAGCACCTCTTTTGCAGCCTCCCTTTTGCAGCCTCTTTCATCCACGTCAATCAACGGAATTTCAGTGAGCAAACTCCCTCTTTGCGCGTTCGCGGCCGCCGCGCTCGTGAGCCTCGCGGCATGCGGCCCGACCGTGAAACCCGATCAGGTCATGGCCTCCGTGCTGCCCGGCATGACGGAAAACGAAGTTTACAAGCGCATCGGACCGCCCGACCGCGAATACGTGGCCAACGGCCGCGACTGCTTCGGCTACGACCTCGGCAACTACGGCAACGTGCCGTTCGCGGTCTACTTCGACAACAGCCACAAGGTGGCCGGCACCGTGCGCGGCGAGTGCAAGGGACGCCGCCGCTGATCGCGCGCCGCATAGCGAGTCGGATCGCACCGCTCGTTGAACGCCGCTCGTCAGTCTGAGGGCGTGACGTATCGACAAAACGGCGGACGCCGCAACGCTTGCCACCTCTGCGCTACGCGATCCGCCGCCTGGCTGCTTTTTCGTGCGATGACGGCTTGACCGCCTAGCCGGTCAGCGACGTGGTGTACGTCGTCGTGCCGATCACCACGTTGCTCAGCGCGATCGCGTTGACGTTGTTCACGTAGATCGGGCCGGGCGTCGTGGCCGTCGCCGCCGCGTTGCACACCGGCGTGCCGAGATTGCAGTTCGTGATGGTCACCCCGGTGATGGGCGTTACGGCCGGCGCGGGCGCGGCGCCGTTGTAGTCCGAGGCCACCGGCCCTTGCGCGACGATCGCCTGATAGCACGACGCCGTCGTGCCGTTCAGCGTCACGTTGCTCGCGTTCACGTTCGAAATGTTCACGTTCTGCACGACGGGCGGGCTCTGGCGCACCGCGTCGCCCGCAGGCGAGTAGTCGCAATCGAACGTGATCAAGCCGCCTTGCGACGCCGACGGATTCGATCCCGCCGCCGAAGTCGTGCCGAGCGGCACGGCGGCCGTGATCGGGCTGCCCGTCAGCATGTTGCTGCTGCCGTAGCCGCTGCCCGTGAGATTCACGCCATTGGGCAGATCGACGGTGTCGATATAGACGTCGCGCACGAAACCGCCACGGCTCATGTTCGTCTTGATGCGAATGGCGATGTTGAGCGGATTCGTCGCCCAGTTCTGGTTCAGCATGTTGAGCTTGCGCGCGTAGATTTTCTCGACACCCGCGCTCATCTCGCTGCCGAGCGTGATGCCGCCGTGGCCGCTGTTCATCGTGCAGTTCTGGATCACGTGGTTCTGCGCCGGGCCGAATTCGGTGTCGAGCGCCTTGCCCGACTTGATCGCGATACAGTCGTCGCCGGTGTTGAACGTGACCGTGTCGCACAGCACGTTGGTGCAGGCCTCGGGATCGAAGCCATCGTTGTTCGGACCGATGCTGTCCGCGAACACGCCGCGAATCACCACGTTCGTGCAATCGGTGGGATGGTTCTGCCAGAACGGCGTGTTCTGCGTGTGGTAGTTCTCCATCAGCACGTTCGTGCAGCCGACGAATTCGACCATGCACGGCCGCAGGTAATGGCCGATGCCGAAGATACGCTGCGCGACCGGCACGCCCAGTTGCGATTGCGCCGGCAGATAGTTCTGATCCTGATTCCAAGGCGCCTTCGTCGAACCGGTGATGAGCGCGAGCGTTGCCGTGTCGCTGCTCGTGAGCGCCGCGTTATTCGGATTCGCGTAGGCCTGCGAAGGCGTGCTCGACCCGGTACAGCCGTATTGCCCGGACGAGCCCTTCCACGTCCACCAGCAGGTCGCCGTGCTGCCGCTGCCCGCGAACGGCGTCATGGCCTGGCCGTTGAGAATCGAGGTCTGATCCTCGCCCGTGATGGCGACATTGGTCTGCTGGTAGGCATAAACGGGCGAGCCGAAATTGAGGCAATCGTTGCCCTGCCAGCGCGTGTAGAACAGCTTGCCGTTCGCGCCGCAATCGACGGGGCCGCTCGCCGCATAGTCGTTCGGGTTGGGGCTGAAGTAGATCACGCAACCCGCGCCCAGATGGAAGTTGACGTTCGAGAGCAGCACGATCGGGCCGCCGCAATACCAGTTGCCGGCCGGCACGACCACGCGGCCGCCGCCCGCCTGATTCGCCGCCTGGATCGCGCGGTTGAACGCCGTGCACGAGTCGAACGCGGTGCCGGTGACCGAGGCGCTCACGAACGTGCTGGCGCCGGGGCTCAGCGTTTGCGTGTAGGGGTTCACGGTGGTCTGCACCTGCGTCGTGAGTGCCTGCGCGCCGTAGCTCGTCACGTTGAAATCGACCTGACGAAACATCGCTTGCGTGATGTTCGAGAGCGAGTTGATGATCTGCGTGGCGAGTCCCGAACTGCCCCAGATGGGGTCTTCGGCCACGGTGCCGCCCGAGCCGCCCGTGGCCGCGCCACTGCTCGTACTTGCGCCATTGCCGCTGTTGCCGCCGCAGCCCGGCAAGGCGGACAGCATCGTGGCACCCGCCGTTGCGCTTGCCAGCATCATGAAGGTGCGTCGTGAAGGAGATGCCGGTGCGAGCGCATCCACGATGCCTGGCAGTCCTTGAGGTCGTGTCGATCGGTCGGTATCCGGAAGTCGGTGCTTTGCCATGTGACGCTGTCTCCTGTCTTGAAATCGTTGTGGCCGGCCGAGACCGGTTTTTGCTGCGCGGGTTGGGCTGCGTGGCTTTCGTGGAGCGAAGTGAAACGTCTGCGATCGCGCCTGTATGGCAACTTCGTGGCAAACTCGCAGCTCGAACGCATTGTTGTAATACAACAAGATGCTTGTCAAGCCATACAGACGTATTCTTCTCCCTACTCGCGGGCTAAATGGCTCCAATCAGGGCAAACACCGAGCTTTTCAATGCGACATTTGTAAAACAACACGTCGCAGCGAAGCCTCGATGGCAATCATCGAAAGCAAGAGGAGTGAGCCGTGAAACTGTTGAGCTGGAATGTGCAATGGGGTCGCGACGCGTCCGGCGAGGTTGATATCGCGCGCACGGTGCGCGAGGCGCAGCGTCTCGCCGATTTCGACGTGCTGTGCCTGCAGGAAGTGACGCGCGGTTTTCGCACGCTGCCGGGCGGACCCAGCGACGATCAATACGCGGAGCTGGCCGCGCTGCTGCCCGGTTACACGGTGATCGAGGCGATTGGCGCCGACTTACCGGCCGCCGCCTCGCCAGGCCATTCACCGACGTCAGGCAACGTCACGCGCCGCCAGTTCGGTAACGCGCTGGCCTCGCGCCTGCCCGTGCAGCAGGTGTTTCGGCACGCCCTGCCCTGGCCCGCCGATTCCACCGCGCCCTCGATGCAGCGCGTGGCGCTTGAAGCCGTGCTGGACGTGTCGAGCGTCGCTACGTCGGGCGTCGCCACGTCGAGCGTCGCTACGTCGGGCGTCGCTACGCCGGGCGGCACACTGCGCGTGCTGGTCACGCATCTGGAGTTTTATTCGTTGCGCCAGCGGCTTGCGCAGGTGGATGCGCTGCGGCGCCTGCAACAGGAAGCCGCCGATCACGCCGCGCATCCCGCGCCCGCCGAAAACGACGCCGGGCCGTTCGCCCGCACAGCGCGCCCGGTGAGCGCGATCGTCTGCGGCGACTTCAACAGCGCGTGGCAAAGCGAGGCGTACACGCGCATGCTGGAGCCGCTCGCGGGCAGCCCCGCTTTCGTCGACGCGTGGACGGCGCTTCATGAAGGCGAGACGCCGCCGCACACGGCGGGCGTGTACGACACGGCGCAATGGCCGGATGGCCCGCTGACCTGCGACTTCGTGTTCGTCACCGAGGACTTGCGGCCGCGCTTGCGCCGTTGCGAGATCGACGGCGCGACGCGCGCCTCCGATCATCAGCCGATCGTGCTGGAGTTGAACTAGCGGGAATTTTGCGGATGTTGACGCGCGTTACTTGCCGAATGCGTCCAGATACTGTTTCCAGTGCGGCGCGGTTTCCATGGCGAGCGACTGCTTCACGAACTCGACTTCGTCGCTGTATTCGCGCTCCGTGAATCCGCCGCGCATCAACTGGAAACGGCAATACAGCAGGTACGTGTTGACCACGTCGGTTTCGCAGTAGTTGCGAATCTCTTCGATACGACCCTGTTGGAACGCCGACCACACCTGCCCGCCATCCATGCCGAGCTTGCCGGGAAAACCGCACAGCTTCGCGAGCGCGTCCAGCGGCGCATTGGCACGCGCCTGGTACATCGCGAGCAGATCCATCAGATCCGTATGACGCGTGTGATAGCGAGCAATGTAGTTATTCCACTTGAACTCGCGGTCTTCGTCGCCCATTTCCCAATAACGCACCGCGCGTATGCCATGAACGAGCGCACGATAATGGAGCACGGGCAGATCGAACCCGCCGCCGTTCCACGAAACGAGTTGCGGCGAATACTTCTCGATCGTGCGATAGAACGAGTCGACGAGTTTGGCCTCGCCGTCTTCGGGCGTGCCGAGCGAGCGCACGCGAAAGCCCTGGCCGTCGCGGAACACGCACGAGATCGCGGCCACGCGCTGCAAATGATGCGGCAGGAAATCGCTGCCGGTTTTCTCGCGGCGCGCGGCGAACGCGTGCTCGGCGACTTCGGTGTCGGAAAGCGAGGCGGGCAAGTCTTCGAGACGGCGAATACCGTCTACATCGGGAATCGTCTCGATGTCGAATACAAGAACTGGGACTGTCATCGGAAAACGGCGGGATGTTAGAGAACGGCGTCCTTACGCACGCCGTTCGAAGCGAAAAAGCGCTTGAGGCGCACCAGCGCTTCCTGCTGGATTTGCCGCACGCGCTCGCGGGTCAGGCCCATTTCGTCGGCCAGCTCTTCGAGTGTGGCCGGCTCGATATGGTTCAGCCCAAAGCGACGTTCGATGACGTGGCGATGCTTGTCGGAGAGCCGCCCGAGCCACGCGCGCGTGAGCGTTTCCAGTTCGCGGTGCTGCACTTCGGCGTCCGGCGACTGGCTCTGGTCGTCGGAGAGCAGGTCGAGCAGGCTGCTCGCGGGATCGAGATCGAGCGGCGCGTCGAGCGAGGCCGTATGCTCGTTGAGCGCGAGAATGTCGGTGACTTCCTCGGTGGTCTTGCCCGTGAGATAGGCGATGTCGTCGATGCTCGCGTCGCGGCGCTCGGAACCGGCGTCGGCGTTCAGCGAATTCTTCTCCAGATGGCGCTTGGCGCGCAGCACCTGGTTCAGCTCGCGGATCACGTGCACCGGCAAACGCACCGTGCGCGCCTGATTCATGATCGCGCGCTCGATACTCTGACGGATCCACCAAGTGGCATAAGTGGAAAAACGGAAACCGCGCGTAGGATCGAATTTCTCGATCGCGTGCATGAGGCCGAGGTTGCCCTCTTCGATCAGATCGAGCAGCGGCACGCCGCGATTGAGATAACCCTTGGCGATGCTCACCACGAGACGCAGATTGCGCTCGATCATGACCTGGCGCGCCTCGAACTCGCCGGCCTTGGCGAGACGCGAATAGCGCTGCTCTTCCTCGACGGTGAGGAGCGGCTTCACGCTGATCCGGTTCAGATAATGCTGGATGGTGTCGGCCGTGAGTTCGGCCTGGAGCATGGCGCGGAAATCGTCGGCGTCCGGCGCGGCGGCGGTGGCGTTGCTTTCACCGCTGCCTTCCTCGGCAGCGGTTTCGCGATCGTCCTGTTCCTCGCGCTCTTCGCGCTCGTCGTAGGAGCGGCCGCTGTCGAGCTCGGCCTCGTCGTCGCCGGACTGCGCGCCGTCCTCCACCGAAACCTGGGCGGCTTGGCTGTCAGACTCGGATTGCTGCAGACGGCGCTTCGATTTCGGCATGGTCGGCTCGCTTTTTATTGCGGCGGCAAGTACTTCAGTGGGTCGACGGGCTTACCCTGACGGCGTACTTCGAAATGCAGCATCACCCGGTCTGAATCGGTATTGCCCATTTCGGCGATCTTTTGACCTTTGGTGACCGCATCCCCTTCTTTTACCATCAAAGCGCGGTTGTGTGCGTACGCGGTCAAAAACGTCGCGTCATGCTTGATGATAATGAGATTGCCGTATCCGCGCAGCCCATTTCCGGCATAAACCACGCGACCGTCGCCCGCGGCCTTGACAGGATCGCCCGGCGCACCACCAATATTGACGCCCTTGTTTTTGGAGTCGTCGAAACCGTTGAGCACCGGACCGCGCGCCGGCCACGCCAGCGAGATGCTGCCGTTCGGCGCCGCGGCCATTTCGCCGCCGCTCGCGCCCGCCTGCGGCGGCACGGCTGCCGGCGGCACCGAGCCACCCGCCATCGCACCGGCCGTTGCGCCCGCAGCGGCACCCGAGCCGTAGATCGGCGGCATGGCCGGACCACTCGCGGCCGGCGCGGCAGGCGCACCCGGCTGGCCCGACGGCGTGGCCGCCATGCCCGGCACCGGCGCGGTCACCACGCCCGGCGTGTAAGCCGCCGACGGATTCGTGCCCGGCGGCACCACGCGCAACAGTTGATCGACTTCGATCTGGTTCGGGTTCGTGACGTTGTTCCACGTCGCGATGTCACGATAATTCTGGCCGTTTTCGAGCGCAATCCTATAGAGAGTGTCGCCCGGCTTCACCCGGTAATATCCCGGAGGCGGCGGCCCGAGCGGCACCGGCGGCTGCCCCGCCGACGTGCCGAGCGGCGCGGTCTGATCGACGACGGGCGCCGAGTCGAGTCGCGTGGCGCAAGCCGTCAGCAGGCAAAGCGCGATGACCGAGGCGCCGCGCCCGGCTACGGTCAGGTCGATTTTCATGCGGTTTCTTTGCATCGCGCGCAACATACTCATCGGATTCAGATCACTCCAGATTTTAAGGGGACAAAGAAAACGCGATCAAGCCGCGACTCTCGCCATTGCGCGGGGCCCGTGCGCTCGACGAGCGTGAGCACCTGCGTCGCTTCGCCGGCATGCGCACCCGCGCCCTGCACCGCGACCGGCGCCACCAGCCGGCCGCCGATCGCGAGTTGTTCGAGCAGCGCCTGCGGCACGTCGAAGCCCGCGGCCGCGATCACGATCGCGTCGAACGGCGCCGCCGACGGCAAACCGAGCCGTCCGTCGCCGTAATGCAAGCGCAGATTGGGAATACGCAGCGGGCGAAGATTCGTTTTCGCGCGTTCGTATAACGGCTTGATGCGTTCGATGGAATACACGTCGCGTGCAATCTGGCTCAAGACGGCGGCTTGATAGCCGCAGCCCGTGCCGATTTCGAGCACGCGCTCCAGTTCGCGCCCGACGCCCGCGAGTTCCAGCATGCGCGCGACGACGGACGGCTTAGAGATCGTCTGGTGATGGCCGATCGGCAACGCCGCATCTTCGTAGGCCTGGGTTGCGAGACCGGGGTCGACGAACATGTGGCGCGGCACGGCCGCAAGCGCCTGCAGCACGCGCGGGTCGGTGATGCCGTTCGCGCGCAGGCGTTCGACCATGCGCTCGCGGACGCGTTCCGAGGTGAGCGCGTGCGCGCCGTTGAGCGCGACGGCGGGCGCCCCGACCGCGCCGTTCGTCGACATGATGCTCAGCGCCGGGCGCCCCGCGTTCGCGGTGCTCGCGGCCAGCGGCGACGACGGCTTGAAGGGGCCGCTCGCGGGTTTCGCAACAGGACGCGAAACCGGTTTGGCGGCGGGTTTGGCAGCAGGCTTCGCGGTGGCGTTCAGTACCGGCTTGGCGGCCGGCTTCACGGAGGGAGTCACAGCAGGCTTCGCAAGCGCTTTTTGCAGCGCGGGCGCGGCGGGCTTGGCCACGCCCTTTACAGCCGGGCTCACGCCCGTTTTCGCCGTACCGGCGCTGCCCGTGCCGGCGAGCGGCGTGCGCGCGTCACCGGGACGCGCGTCGCGCCGGCGCGGCTCGCGCACGAGATCCGCGAGACCCAGCGGAAAACGCTTCGTGCGCTCGCCCGTCATGAAGCGCTGCCGTCCCGCCGCACCCATTCGTGCGTCGCAGGCAACATCTGCGTGTGCGTGAGGTCGAGTTGCAGCGGCGTGATCGACACGTGGCCGTGCGCGGCTGCATGGAAGTCCGTGCCCTCGCTGGCGTCGCGCGCGCTGCCGGAGGGTCCGATCCAGTAGATCGGCTCGCCGCGCGGGTTGGTCTGGCGGATCACGGGTTGCGAAGGATGGCGCTTGCCGAGGCGCGTGACGCGCCACTCGCCCAGTTCTTCGTAAGGCAGGTTCGGAATGTTGACGTTCAGGAGCGGATGCCCCGGCAACGGATTCTCGAGGTAATGCGCAACGATTTCCGCAGCGACTTTGGCGGCGGAGTCGAGATGTACCCAGTCTTTGTCGACGAGCGAAAAAGCGATGGCCGGCACGCCGAACATGATGCCTTCGGTGGCGGCGGCGACGGTACCCGAATACAGCGTGTCCTCGCCCATGTTCTGGCCGTTGTTGATGCCAGAGACCACGAGATCGGGTTGATGGTCGAGCATGCCCGTGAGCGCGATATGCACCGAGTCGGTGGGCGTGCCGTTCACGTAGTAGAAACCGGTGCTCGCCGAGCGCAACACCGAGAGCGGGCGCCACAGCGTGAGCGAGTTCGATGCGCCGCTGCAGTTTTGCTCGGGCGCCATCACCGTGATCTCGCCGAGTGGCTTCAGCGCTTCGTGGAGCGCTGCAAGACCGGGAGCGAGATAACCATCGTCGTTGCTGAGTAGTATTCGCATCGGGCGATTGTAACCTAGCCAACAAGGCACGCGAACGACAGCGGGGGACGCGCCCCTGCGCAGTTTCCTACGCCGCGCGCCTCGTATTCCCACCTCGGCGCGACGGCGCACTGATGCGTGTCGCGTCGGCATTCCAGGCGTTCGCCTCGTCAGACAATCCGCACGATCGTTCGCATAAACACGGATTGCCGTACACTGTCCCGCTGACTTTCCGTCGATACGAAACCCTTCAGGAGACACGATGCGCGCCATCCGCTGCACCCAGTTCGGTCCGCCCGACACGCTCACGCTCGAAGACTTGCCCGATCTCGTGCCGGGCCCGGGCCAGGTCGTGATCGACGTGAAGGCCGCGGCCGTCAATTTCCCCGACGTGCTCATCATCGAGAACAAGTATCAGATGAAGCCGCCGCTACCCTTCACGCCCGGCGCCGAACTCGCGGGCGTCGTGCGCGCGGCGGGTGAAGGCGTCAAGCTCGCGCCGGGCACGCGCGTGGTTGCGTACGTGGGCACCGGCGGGTTCGCGAGCCAGGCGATCGCCGAGGCGGCCGCCTGCGTGCCGCTGCCCGAGGCGGCCGACTTCGCCACGGCCGCGGCCTTCACGCTCGCCTACGGCACCTCCCATCACGCCGTGGTCGATCGCGCGGCGCTGCGTGCCGGCGAAACCATGCTCGTGCTCGGCGCGGCGGGCGGCGTGGGTCTCGCGGCGGTGGAGATCGGCAAAGTGCTCGGTGCGCGCGTGATCGCGGCGGCCTCGAGCGACGAGAAGCTCGACGTCTGCAAGCGCTTCGGCGCCGACGCCACCATCAACTACAGCACCGAAGACTTGCGCGAGCGCGTCAAGGCGCTCACCGACGGCAAAGGCCCCGACGTGATCTACGATCCGGTCGGGGGCGCGTATGCGGAACCGGCGTTTCGCAGCATTGGCTGGCGCGGGCGCTATCTCGTGGTGGGCTTTGCCAACGGCGAGATTCCGAAGCTGCCGCTCAATCTCGCGCTGCTCAAAGGCGCGAGTCTCGTCGGCGTGTTCTGGGGCGACTTCGCGCGCCGCGAACCGCAGCGCAACGCGGCGGCCTTCGCGCAAATGACGGGCTGGATCGGCGAAGGCAAGCTCAAGCCCTATGTGTCGAAGCGCTATCGGCTGGAAGACACGGCGCAGGCGCTCAAGGACATGGCCGCGCGCAAGGTCACGGGCAAGATCATCATCGAGCCTTGATCGCGTCACGATCAGGCGATCGACGCAAAACGGCTCGCGGCGAGAAAGCGCGAGCCGTTTTTTTGCGGCGGGTTTTCGTGACCTGGCCGACGCTCAGAGCCGTTCCGTTTCGCCTGCCTTCGGCTGCCACTTCATGAGCCGCCGCTCCGCGAGCCCGACGATGCCGTCGAGGATCAGCGCAAACGCGGTCAAGACGAGAATGCCCGCGAACACCGTGTTGATGTCGAAGGTGCCTTCGGCCTGCAGGATCAGATAGCCCACTCCGCTCGCCGAGCCCAGATACTCGCCCACCACCGAGCCGACGAACGCGAGCCCGACCGACGTGTGCAGGCTCGAAAACACCCAGCTCGTCGCGCTCGGCAGATACACGTGCCGCAGCAATTGCTTGCGGTTCGCGCCAAGCATGCGCGCGTTGGCGAGCACCACGGGGCTCACTTCCTTCACGCCCTGATAGACGTTGAAGAACACGATGAAGAACACCAGCGTCACGCCGAGCGCGACCTTCGACCAGATGCCGAGCCCGAACCACACGCCGAAGATGGGCGCGAGAATCACGCGCGGCATCGAGTTCGCCGCCTTGATATAGGGATCGAAAAGCGCGCTGGCCGTGGGCGCGAGCGCGAGCCACAGCCCCACGCCCAGCCCGCTCACCGTGCCGATCGCGAACGCGAGCACGGTCTCGACGAGCGTCACCCAGAGATGCAGCCAGATCTCGCCGGTCGTGAACCACTCCCAGATGCGCACGAGCACCTTCTGCGGCTCGCCGAAGAAGAACGCGGCCTTGTTCGGATCGTCGAAATAGATCGGCGGCAACAGCGTCGGGCTCGTGAACACATACCAGAGCGCGAAGCACGCCACGAGCAGCAGCCATTGCCACACGACGAGGTTGGCCCGGTTCGGGCGCAGCCGTTTCCACATGGTTTCTTATTCCGCGTATGAGCAGGCTTCAGCCCGCTGCAAGCTGTTGCTGATAACCCTTGAGCACTTCGTCGCGCAGCACGCCCCAGATCTGCGCGTGCAGTTCGACGAAGCGCGGATGCGTGCGCACCTCGGCCACGTCGCGCGGACGCGGCAGGTCGATCGTGAATTCGCCGATCGGATGCGTGCCGGGTCCCGCCGAAAGCACCACCACGCGGTCGGACATGGCGATCGCCTCGTCGAGATCGTGCGTGATGAACAGCACCGCTTTCTTGCGCGCGGCCCACAGCGCGAGCAGCTCGTTCTCCATGAGCTGACGCGTCTGGATATCGAGCGCGGAAAACGGCTCGTCCATCAGCACGATGTCGGGATCGAGAATGAGTGTTTGCGCCATTGCCACGCGCTTGCGCATGCCGCCCGACAACTGATGCGGATAGCGGTCGCCGAAACCGCCGAGGCCCACGCGCTTGAGCCAGTCATCCGCCTGCTTGCGCGCTTCGCTCGCCGCCACGCCGCGAAACGACAGCCCCGCCATCACGTTGTCGAGCGCGCTGCGCCACGGCATCAGCGCGTCGGCCTGGAACATGTAGCCGGCGCGGCGGTTGAGGCCGTTCAGCGGTTCGCCGAACACGCGCACCGTGCCCGAGGTGGGCGGCAACAAGCCCGCGCCGACGTTGAGCAGCGTGGACTTGCCGCAGCCCGTCGGGCCGACGACCGAGACGAACTCGCCGGGTGCGATATGCAGCGTCGCATTCGCGACGGCGGTGTAGCGTTGCGCACGATCCTCGCGCGAGGCGAAGGTGCAGGTGATGGCGTCGAGCGCCAGCGCGGGAACGGTAGCGGAAGCAGAAGCGGTCATCGTCGTGAGTGCCGGCCGGTCAGGACTTGACGGTGGCGAGCGCCTTCTTCACGAAGTCGTTGGTCCACGTCTTCGACATGTCGATGGGCTTGCCCTTCACGTTCGCGTCGTATTGCAGCGTGCGCAGCGCCGTGCCGGGACCGTCGGCCGGCATCAGACCGTCCGGCGAAAGCGCCTCTTTCACGTGTTCCCACGCGGCGAGATACAACGCGCGGTCGCCGAGCAGATAGCTTTCCGGCACCGTGTCGATGAGTTGCGTGCCGGTGGCGCCCTGCAGCCACTTGAGCGCGCGCACCATCGCGTTGGTGAGCGCCTGGGTCGTGTTCGGATTCTTCGTAATGAAGCTCTCGGACGCGTAGAGGCAACCGGCCGGCATGTTGCCGCCGAACACCGAACGCGTGTCGGCCAGCGTGCGCGTGTCCGAGATCACGCGGATATCGCCCGCGCGCTCGAGCTTGGTCATCACCGGATCGAGATTGGCGAGCGCGTCGATCTGGCCCGACTGCAACGCGGCGATCGCGCCCGCTCCCGCGCCCACGCCGATGAACGCCACGTCGCTCGGCTTGAGACCGGCCTTCGCGAGCACGAAGCTCGCCATGATCGAGGTGGACGAACCCGGCGCCGTCACGCCGATCTTCTTGCCCTTGAGATCGGCGATGCTCTTGTAGTTCGGCATCGCCTTCTTCGAAATGGCCAGCACGATCTGCGGCGCGCGGCCTTGCAGCACGAACTCGCGGAACATCTGGTGCTGCGCCTGCAACAGGATGGTGTGCTCGAACGCGCCCGAGACGACATCGGCGCTGCCGCCCACGGCCGCCTTCAGCGCCTGCGAGCCGCCCGCGAAGTCGGAAATCTCGACGTCGAGGCCTTCGTCCTTGAAGAAGCCGCGCTTTTCGGCGATGGTGAGCGGCAGGTAATAGAACAGGTTTTTGCCGCCGACGGCGATCGCGACCTTCTTCGTTTCGAGCTTGTTTTGCTGGGCGAAAGCGAGCGGCGAGGCGCCGAGCGTGCTGGCCGCGAGCGCAGCCGTGCCGGCGAGAAAGCTTCTCCGTTGCATGAGCGAGTCTCCAAAGCTTGTTGTGTTTTTTTCGCGCGAGGCGGTACGGCTTTTTACTGGCTATTTCCGCTGCACGGCGCGGCTCGCTGCGGGCGAAAAACCGCGCCGTTTCCAACGCAATTCGCCGCCGTTACACGACTTGTTGCTCGCGCAACCGTGCGATGTGCTCTGCATCATAACCCAGCGTCCGCAGGACTTCATCGGTATGTTCACCCAGTGCCGGACCGAGCCAGCGCGTGTCGCCGGGCGTGGCCGAGAGCTTGGGCGTGACGGCCGGCAAGGCGACGTCGACGCCCTCCCCGCGCCCGTCCTGCCAGCGAAACTGCTGGATCATCTGGCGCGCGGCGAACTGCGGGTCGGTGAACATGTCGGCGACGCTGTAGATGCGGCCCACCGGCACGTCGGCGGCGTTGAGCACGTCGAGCGCCTCGTCGATGGTGCGCGTGGACAGCCACTGCGCAATCGCGCCGTCGATCTCGGCGGTGCGCGGCACGCGGCCGTCGTTGTGCGCGAGGTCCGGATCGCTGGCGAGATCGGCGCGCTCGATGGCGGTCATCAGGCGCTTGAAAATGGGATCGCTATTGCCGCCGATCACGATGCTGCCGTCGCGGCACGGATACGTATTCGACGGCACGATGCCCGGCAGCGACGCGCCCGTGCGCTCGCGCACCATGCCGTACACGCCGTATTCCGGCACCACGCTTTCCATCATGTTGAACACGGCCTCGTAGAGCGCCACGTCGACAATCTGGCCGCTGCCGCCGTTCATGTTGCGGTGATGCAGCGCCATCATCGCGCCGATCACACCATGCAGCGCCGCGATCGAATCGCCGATGGAAATGCCGATGCGCGGCGGCGGCAGCTCGGGATAGCCGGTGATGTGACGCAGGCCGCCCATCGACTCGGCGATCGCACCGAAGCCGGGCCGGTCGCGATACGGCCCGGTTTGCCCGTAGCCGGAGAGCCGCACCATCACGAGCCCGGGATTGTTTTTCGACAGAACGTCGTAGCCGAGCCCGAGTTTCTCGAGCAGACCGGGCCGGAAGTTCTCGATCACGATGTCGGCTTCGGCGGCCAGCCGGCGCACGATCTCCTTGCCTTCTTCGGCTTTGAGATTGACCGTAACCGACTTCTTGTTGCGCGCCTGCACCGCCCACCAGAGCGACGTGCCGCCGGCCTCCGGATAGAGCTTGCGCCACTTGCGCAGCGGGTCGCCGCCCTTCGGGTCTTCGATCTTGATGACGTCGGCGCCGAATTCGCCGAGAAAACGCGCCGCGAACGGGCCCGCGATCAATGTACCGAGTTCGAGCACCTTGACGCCCGCGAGCGGCCCGGCGCCCTGCCCGGGCTTCGAAGCGGTTTCTGTCGATGCGTCTTGCGATTCGGGAGAATGGGCTGCGCTCATGGCGTCTCCTGTCGTTTTATGCGCCGCTTCGATGCAGCGCTTTTATGCGGCTGCGCGTGGCCGCCGATTGGCACGGCCGCCGCGCCTCGCGTTACATCGAACGCCGGTCGAGCATTGCGCGCGCGATCGTGCCCGCGTCCACGTATTCGAGTTCGCCGCCCACCGGCACGCCGCGCGCGAGCCGCGTGACCGACAGGCCGCGCGCCTTGAGCGTCTGTCCGAGGTAGTGCGCCGTGGCCTCGCCTTCGTTCGTGAAGTTGGTCGCGAGCACGACCTCCTTGACGACGCCGTCCGACGCGCGCTTCACGAGCCGGTCGAAATGGATCTCTTTGGGACCGATGCCGTCGAGCGGACTCAAATGCCCCATCAGCACGAAATACAGGCCGCGATACGTCATGGTCTGTTCGAGCATGATCTGGTCGGCGGGCGTTTCGACAACGCACAGCAGCGTGGGATCGCGCTCCTCGTCGAGACAGGTTTCGCACACCTGTGCCTCGGTGAACGTGTTGCACTTCTCGCAGTGCTTGAGATTGTCGGTCGCGAACAGCAGCGCATTGCCGAGTTTTTCGGCGGCGTCGCGATCGTGCTGCATCAGGTGGTATGCCATGCGCTGCGCCGACTTCGGCCCAACGCCGGGCAATGCGCGCAGCGCCTCGACGAGTGCGGCGAGAGCGGAAGGTTGTTTCATGCGGATGCGGACTCAGCACGTAAAAGCCTGGCACTCACGGGGAAATGCCATTCGCGGGCGCGAGACGGAACGCGCGAAAACACGCAGCGTCTCGCCGATAACTCGCGCCAATAACGATACGGCGGCGCCGCGCTTTTTTCGAGGCGCGGCGCCGCATGCCGGCACGCCGCGCGCATGACGCGCGACGCGGCCCGGCGACGATCAGAACGGCATCTTGAAGCCGGGAGGAATCGGCAGACCCGAGGTCATGCCGCTCATCTTTTCCTGCGAGGTGGCTTCGGCCTTGCGCACGGCGTCGTTGAACGCGGCGGCGACGAGGTCTTCGAGCATGTCCTTGTCGTCGGCGAGCAGGCTCGGATCGATCGACACGCGGCGCACGTCGTTGCGGCACGTCATCGTCACCTTGACGAGACCGGCGCCCGCCTGCCCCTCGACTTCGATGAGGGCAAGCTGCTCCTGCATCTTCTTCATGTTTTCCTGCATCTGCTGGGCTTGCTTCATGAGCCCGGCGAGTTGGCCTTTCAACATAGTCACTGCTCCTTCTGGATCATGGGTGTTCGAGTCGGCGCGAATCGATGCAGCCGATGCCGCGCGCGACGCAGATCAATGGGCGGCCTGGCCGCCCGCTGCGACGTCGGACGCGATCGGCCGGATCGAGCCCGGAACGATGCTCGCGCCGAAGTCGCGAATCAGTTGCTGCACGAAAGGATCGGCGCCGATCTCGCGTTCGGCCTCGCGCTGGCGCTGCGCGCGGTCGGCGGCATCGAGCGCGGCCGCGGTACGGCGCGCCGGACCGACTTCGACGCTCACTTCCACCGGCTTGCCGAGCCGCTCCGCGAGCGCCGCCTTGAGCTTGGCCACCTGCGAGGCTTCCGCGTATTGCGGCACCGGCACGCTCAGCTTGAGCAGCGCGCCGTCGAGCGCGGTCAGTTCGCTGTTGAACGCGAGCTGATACGAGATGCCCTTGAGCGACAGCGTGGCGGCGAGCGCGGGCCAGTCGCCCGCGAAACCGATCGCGTCGAGCGGAATGCCGGGCGGCAGCTTGCTCACGTCGACGACAGCCGGCGACGGCACGCCCGGCGCAGCGGCCCGCGGCGCCGAAGGCGCGTTGTCGTAGCCGAAACCATCGTCAGGCGCGGAGAAATACGCGTCGTCGGCGCTGAGCGGCATGTAGTCGTCGGGCGGAATATCGTCCCACGGCGGCGCGCCCGAGGCGTCGGCCTGCGCGTTGGCGTTCGCATTGCGCGCGGGCTGGCGCGCCTGCGCTTCCTGCGCGGCGGCGGCGCGGCGGGCCGGATCGGGCGTCGGCACCTTCACCTCCATGCGCGGCGCGGCCTTCGGCGCGGCGGCGGGCGTGGCGGCGTTGGCGGATGGCGTTGCACCGCGCGTGGGCGACACGCGCAAGCCTTTGCTGCGCAGCACGTCGAGGGCGGCGCTTGCGCCACCGCCGGCCAGACCGCGCGCGGGCGACGCCGGATCGACCGATTCGGCCGGCGCTTCAGTGTGCGATGCGGGCAACGGCGTTGACGCGGCTCCGGCCGGCGGCGTGGCGACCGCGATCGGCTCCGGCGTCAGTTCGGGTTCCGCTTCGCGTTGCGCGGGGATCGCGGCTGCGGGCGGGGCTGACACGGCGGGCGCGTCGACTGGCGCAACCGCGGCCAGCGGTGCGGGCGCGGCTTGCGCGGCCTCGACCTCGTCTTCCCAAGGCGGCACGATGCGCGCATCAGGCTTCGGCGCGGGTTTCACTTCGGGCTGCGGTTCCGCCACCTCGGCGGCGGCCGCGACCGGCGCCGCTTGCGCGCTCGCCTGCGGCGCCTCCGCCTTCACCGGCTCGGCGGGCTTCACTGCAACAACTGGGGCAACGACCGGCGCAACAACGGGCGCGGGACTTTCCACGCGCACCGGCGCAGGCGCAATCGACGCGGCAGCCTCGAGCTTCGGCGCAGCCGCGCGCACCGGCGCCGCAGCGGCACCCGCCGCACGCGCGCCCGAACTCGTCGCGGCCGGCTTCGAGGCCGGTGCGCTGCCCACGTTACCGGCGCCCGTGGCAGGCTCGAACGCGAGCATGCGCAAAAGCGTCATGGTGAAACCGGCGTATTCGTCGGGGGCGAGACCCAGTTCGCCACGGCCGAGCGTCGCGATCTGGTAGTACAGCTGCACCTGCTCGGGACTCAGCGCCTCGGCGAAACGGCGAATGTCGTCGGCCTCGGGCCATTCGTCGAGCACGGAAGACGGCGCGAACTGCGCCCAGCCGATGCGGTGAAACAGGCTCGCGAGATCTTGCAGCGCCGTGGAAAACGACAGGCTGCGCAGCGCCATTTCGTCGGCGATGGCGAGCACGCCCGCGCCGTCGCCGCTCACGAGCGCTTCGATCAGACGAATCAGATAGCTCTGGTCGAGCGCGCCCAGCATGCCGCGCACCGCGTCTTCCGTAACCTGATTGGCCGAATAGGCGATAGCCTGGTCGGTGAGCGAGAGCGCGTCGCGCATCGACCCGTCGGCGGCGCGCGCGAGCAGCCGCAGCGCCTGCGGCTCGAACTCGACCTGTTCCTCGCCAAGAATATGCGTGAGATGCTCAACGATATTACCGGCCGGCATCTGCTTCAGATTGAACTGCAGGCAGCGCGACAGCACCGTGACCGGAATCTTCTGCGGGTCGGTGGTCGCGAGGATGAACTTCACGTGCGGCGGCGGTTCTTCCAGCGTCTTCAACATGGCGTTGAAGGCGTGGTTCGTGAGCATGTGCACTTCGTCGATCATGTAGACCTTGAAGCGCGCATCGACCGGCGCATACACGGCGCGCTCGAGCAGCGCGGCCATTTCGTCCACCCCGCGATTGCTCGCCGCGTCCATTTCCACATAGTCGACGAAACGCCCTTCGTCGATTTCCCGGCACGCGCGGCACACGCCGCACGGTTTCGACGTCACGCCGGTCTCGCAGTTGAGCGCCTTGGCGAAGATGCGCGACAGCGTCGTCTTGCCCACGCCGCGCGTGCCCGTGAAGAGATACGCGTGGTGCAGGCGGCCGCCGTCGAGTGCATGCGTGAGCGCGCGCACCACGTGCTCCTGTCCGACGAGCGAAGCGAAATCCTTCGGTCGCCACTTGCGTGCGAGAACTTGATAGGTCATCTGGAAATTGTATCAGCAACGTCCGCGCGTTCCGATGAATCGACGAGCGGCAAACGCCCGCCGCGCGGCGCTCGCGCGCGGGCCAGCCTCACGCTTATGTTGAGGCGTTCCGTGCCCGGCACAAGATGTGAGCGGCAACCTGCCGCGCGCGACAACACCGGCGATTCACGCGGCCGATTTCCGCGACGCTTTTATATGACGAAGCCCGCAGCAACGCCGCAAAGGATTGCGCCTAAAAGAGAAGACGACGAACGACAGACGTGCGAATTCCGCCCTGCACTTTCGTACGGACCGAATTAGAACCAGGGGAATGAAACAGAAACCGCGGAAGAGAGAAAAACGCAGCAATATGAAACGCAGAAAAGCGAAGGTGACGAGCCTGACCCTCGGCACTGGTGGAAAACGGCTGTGGCTGCTTCGTTCCCGACCTGACCAGGTTGACCGCCCCTCCATGCGAGGAGGCCCGTCACGAAGCATTCTAACATCGGTCGCCGCGCAATGCGACTGCTGCGCTGCAAAAAGCCGAAGGTGTATTCCAGAAAGATGCGCGTGTGCGCTCTTGCAAGCGCGCGCTTTACCGCCAGATAGACCTCGAGCAGGCAAGCGACGGCCACGCCGATTTTGGCTTGATTGCCCTGCCAATGTGGCTTCGCAGACTGAAACCCTGCTTCCGGCGTGAGTACTATCGGCTCCGGCAGTGCATAGGGATTTAAGCTACACTGGCGGCGGCTATCCGTTGATCGGTGCCTGCAACGCCTGCTGGCAAGGCGTTCTGGCAGGCTACTACGGCCGGTCAGGGTTGGATCCTGAAGGGTCTTGCCGTTCTGGCGGTCCCGGATGGGTTTTCAGTTTTGGTGTATCGTGGCGAGCAATTCAGTCAGCCTCGAATCGAAAGAGGTATTCATACAATGAGCGAACAAATCAAGCATATCAGCGACGCATCGTTCGAACAGGACGTCGTGAAATCCGACAAGCCCGTGCTGCTGGACTTCTGGGCCGAGTGGTGCGGTCCCTGCAAAATGATCGCGCCGATTCTCGATGAAGTCGCGAAGGACTACGGCGACCGCCTGCAGATCGCCAAGATCAATGTCGACGAACACCAGTCGACGCCGGTGAAGTTCGGCGTGCGCGGCATCCCCACGCTGATCCTCTTCAAGAACGGCGCCGTCGCGGCGCAAAAGGTCGGCGCGCTTTCGAAGTCGCAGCTCACCGCGTTCCTGGACAGCCACCTGTAATTCCCCTCGCGCGGTTCGCCGGGCCTCGCCTCGCCAACCGCGCCGCGCCTCGGCCGGCAAGGCATTGCGCCGGCTTTGAGCGCACTCGGTTGTCCCTGAAGTGCGTGTTGTCATGCGACAACACGCACCGATAAAAACACGTTCTGACAAGCCGCTGCGCTAGACTGACGGCTTCTGGCGTGTGCTATGCTAGAATTCATAAAGCGTCTACCCGGCGCCACTAAAAAGTTTCGCGCTAGTTTCTAGCAAATTCAGGCGAAGTTTCAAGCCAGAAAGCCCCGAGCCAGGCATCGCTACACGCAGCTCCCGGCAAAGTTTCACGCAAAAAATTCTTGAGCGGTTCCGCTCGCTTCTTTTCCCCCTCTTTTCGTCGCACTCCTCCCCGACGGGTTCTCCGTATGCATCTTTCCGAGCTCAAGTCTCTGCACGTGTCTGAATTGATCGAGATGGCCAATGGCCTCGAGATCGAAAATGCGAACCGCCTGCGCAAGCAGGAACTGATGTTCGCGATTCTCAAAAAGCGCGCCAAGACGGGCGAAACGATTTTCGGCGACGGCACGCTCGAAGTGCTGCCGGACGGCTTCGGCTTCCTGCGCTCGCCTGAAACCTCGTACCTCGCCAGCACGGACGATATCTACATCAGCCCGTCGCAGATTCGCCGTTTCAATCTGCACACCGGCGACACGATCGAAGGCGAAGTGCGCACGCCGAAGGACGGCGAACGCTATTTCGCGCTCGTGAAGGTGGACAAGGTCAACGGCCAGCCGCCCGAGGCCTCGAAGCACAAGATCATGTTCGAGAATCTCACGCCGCTGCACCCGAACAAGGTGCTGCTGCTCGAGCGTGAGATGCGCGGCGAAGAAAACGTCACGGGCCGCATCATCGACATGATCGCGCCCATCGGCAAGGGTCAGCGCGGCCTGCTGGTCGCCTCGCCCAAGTCGGGTAAGACGGTCATGCTTCAGCACATCGCGCACGCGATCAAGCAGAACCACCCCGACGTGGTGCTGTTCGTGCTGCTGATCGACGAACGCCCGGAAGAAGTGACGGAAATGCAGCGTTCGGTCGCGGGCGAAGTGATCGCCTCGACCTTCGACGAACCGGCCGCGCGTCACGTGCAGGTCGCCGAAATGGTGATCGAAAAGGCCAAGCGTCTCGTCGAAATGAAGCACGACGTGGTGATTCTGCTCGACTCCATCACGCGTCTCGCGCGCGCCTACAACACGGTCGTGCCGGCATCGGGCAAGGTGCTCACGGGCGGTGTGGACGCCAACGCGCTCCAGCGTCCGAAGCGCTTCTTCGGCGCGGCACGTAACATCGAAGAAGGCGGCTCGCTCACGATCATCGGCACCGCACTGATCGAAACCGGCAGCCGCATGGACGACGTGATCTACGAAGAGTTCAAGGGCACGGGCAACATGGAAGTGCACCTCGAGCGCCGTCTCGCCGAAAAGCGCGTCTATCCGTCGATCAACCTGAACAAGTCGGGCACGCGCCGCGAAGAACTGCTGATCAAGCCGGACATCCTCCAGAAGATCTGGGTGCTGCGCAAGTTCATCCACGACATGGACGAAGTCGAAGCCATGGAATTCCTGCTCGACAAGATCCGCCAGACGAAGAACAACTCCGAGTTCTTCGACATGATGCGTCGCGGCGGCTAAACGCCCCCGTTGATGCCCATCGAAACGCCCGCCTTCGCGGGCGTTTTTCATTTTCGGCACGAAATCATTGCGGGTTTCAACGCCGCTTCAACCTGTACGTGAACGTTCACGTTGATCTATACTTCGCGACATTCCCTACCGCCGAAAGCGGCAACAGAGTTCGCGATGCCGAAAGATGCCCCCACGCTGCTGACCGTGCGTGACGCCGCCGAGCGCCTCGGCGTCACGCCGCGCACGCTCAAGTACTACGAGGAACGCGGCCTCGTGCAACCGTCGCGCAGCGAAGGCCGCTACCGGCTTTACGACGCAAACGATCTCGAACAGTTTTCGCGCATCCTGCGGCTGCGCGCGTTGGGTTTCTCGCTGCATGGCATTACCGAAATGCTCAAGCGGCCGCTCGAACAGCTCGGCGACGGACGGCGGCGTTACTCGCAAGATTCGTTGCAGCAGATCGCCGACGCACTCGCGCAACAGGTCGACACACTCGACGCGCGCATCGCCGCCGTGCGCCGCGAATTGAAAGAAGCGCAGAGCGTGCGCGCCGAACTGTCCGAGGACCTCGATTACCTGCGCCGCCGTCTGGCCGGCGAGCCTTCGGATCAGTTGATCGAGCAGCGTCTCGCGGCCACGCGGCAGCGACGGAGCAAGGCGGCGAAAGCCCCTGCCCAGCCGTCCGCACGCGGCGACGAGAACGACAGCGACAGCGACAACGACAACGACAACGGCACCGCATGAGCACGCTGCCGCGCGAGCCGATCTTCAGCACCGCGCGCCTGCGTGGCGACTTTTTCCCGTGGGTGCTGGCGCTCGCGACCGGCCTCGACTACTACGACAACACGATGTTCTCGTTCTTCACGAGCTACATCGCGGGCGGCATCAACGCGTCGCCGGACGAACTCGTGTGGTCGTCGAGCGCCTACGCCGTATGCGCCGTGCTCGGCATTCTCCAGCAGCAATGGTGGGTCGAACGCGTGGGCTACCGGCGCTACGTGGGCGCCTCGCTGCTGCTCTACGCCGCGGGCGCGATCGCGGCCACGCTGTGCGAGTCGTCGATCGAACTCGCGTTCGCGCGCGGCTTCCAGGGCTATTTCATCGGCCCCATGATGGGCACCTGCCGCATTCTGATCCAGATCAGCTTCACGCCGCAGCAACGCCCGGTGGCCACACGCGCGTTCCTGATTCTCATCGTGCTGTCGAGCGCGCTCGCGCCGCTCATGGGCGGCTGGCTGATCGCGCATTTCGACTGGCGCGCGCTGTTCGCGTTTTGCGCGCCCGCGGGTGTGATCTGCGCGGTGCTCGCCCTGCTGGCGCTGCCCAACTCGGGCAGCGTGCTGCCCGAGGAACGCGGCGATACGCACTTCTGGCCCTACGTGATCTTCGCGTGCGCGCAAGGGGCTCTGCAGGTCGCCATGCAGCAGGTGCGCTTCGAACGCTTCACCACGTCGCCGCTGATCATCGTGCTGACACTGGCCGGCCTCCTCGCGCTCGGCTGGTTCGGCTGGCAGCAATGGCATCATCCGAAGCCGCTCATGCGGCTGCACGCGCTGCGCGAAAAATCGTTTCGCGTGGGCCTGCTGCTCTACATGGCCTATTACTATCTGAGCACCGCGCTCAGCTATCTCGTCTCGCGGCTGCTCGAAGGCGGCTTCGACTATCCCGTCGACAATGCGGGGCGCCTGACCGGCATGACTTCGCTGATTTCCGCCGGCGCGCTGTTCTTCTATTTCCGTTACGCGAAGCGGATTACGCACAAGAAGTGGTTCATCGTGCCCGGCTTCGCACTCGCGGCCTTCATCGCGTTCTGGATGACGCGTCTGTCCCCCGACGCCAGCGAGTCGTGGCTGATCGTGCCGCTGTTGCTGCGCGGCCTGTTGCTGCTGTTCATCGTGCTGCCGGTGGCCAATCTCACGTTCCGCATTTTCGCGATCGAGGAATTCACGCACGGTTATCGCTTGAAAAACATCGTGCGGCAGTTGACGATATCGTTCGCGACGGCCACGGTTATCATCGTCGAGCAACACCGCCTTGCCGTGCATCAGACGCGTCTCGTCGAATTCGTGAATCCGTTCAATCCGGTATTTCAGAATACCTTCGCGACGCTGACGCACGCGTTCGAGCTGCTGGGACGCTCGCCCGGCGAAGCGCACGGCCTCGCGCTCGCGCAACTGAGCCGCATGGTCGCGCAGCAAGCCAGCTTTCTGAGTTCGCTCGACGGCTTTTACTTCGTGATCGGCGTGGCCCTGTGCGGTGGCATATTCGCCGCGTGGCAAAAGCAGATCGACTGAACGTTCAACTCCGACTCAACGCCGCACCGATGCTTTCGAAACTCTCGCACTGGTTCGACGCGCGCCGCCGCGACAAGGCGCTGCGCGACTACGCCATCGACGATACGCTCTGGCAAGCCACGCTCGCTGGCCTGCCCTTTCTCGCGCACCTCGACGCCGCCGGTCTCGCGCGCCTGCGCGACCTCACGAGTTGCTTTCTCGCGCAGAAGGAATTTTCCACGGCGCACGAACTGGCATTGACCGACCGCATGAGCGTGGCGATCGCCGCGCAGGCGTGCCTGCCCGTGCTCAATCTCTCGCTCGACCTGTACAAGGGCTGGGTGGGCGTGATCGTCTATCCCGGCGAATTCGTGATCCGCAAGACGGTGGAGGACGAGGACGGCGTCGTGCACGAAGTCGAACACGACGCGAGCGGCGAGGCATGGGAAGGCGGCCCGGTCATCCTCTCGTGGGAAGACGCGCAGATGACCGACGGCAGCGACGCCTACAACGTCGTGATTCACGAATTCGCGCACAAGATCGACATGCTCAACGGCGAAGCCGACGGTCATCCGCCCCTTTTTCGTCGATGGCACGCGCCGCTCGACGCCCAGACGTGGGCCGACGTGTTCGACAACGCCTACGACCAGTTTTGCGACAAGGTCGATGCGGTGCCGGAACGCCGCTGGGCGCGTTTCGAACGCGATTCGCTGATCGATCCCTATGCGACCGATCATCCGTCCGAGTTCTTCGCCGTGTGCAGCGAGGCGCTGTTCGTCAAACCGCAGGCGTTCGAGGCCGAATATCCCGAGTTGTATCGCCTGCTCGCGCGCTATTACCGCCAGGACCCGGCACGTGTGGGCGCGCTCGACGGCCCGATGCCGTGACAACCTGCGCGCGACCGCCAAAAAATCGCCAACCGGCTGATTTTCTGGCATAATCGCCGTTTTTCGACCTTAGGCAAGTGGCTCGCGCCGTCGGATAAAAACGAGGAAAAAGCGCCTCAGGCTGCATTGGGCAGCGGAGGCTCGCGAGTTGGCTACCGTCAGATTCAAGGAAAGACCATGAAAGAAGGCATTCACCCGAATTACCGCGAAGTGCTGTTCATCGACGTTTCGAACGACTTCCGTTTCGTGACCCGATCGACGATCCAGACGCGCGAAACCGCCGAATTCAACGGCAAGACCTACCCGCTCGCCAAGATCGAAGTTTCGTCGGAATCGCACCCGTTCTACACGGGCACGCAAAAGATCATGGACACGGCCGGCCGTGTCGAGAAGTTCAACAAGAAGTTCGGCGCACGCGCCTCGGGCAAGGCTGGCAAGTAAGACTTCGCCGCGCCGGCCACCAGGCCGGTCCCGCACAAAAAGGGCAGCGTACGCTGCCCTTTTTTGTTGCGCGCGCCACGGTCGGCGGCCCGCGCCCGCGCCCCGCCGCACTACATCCTGGCGTAAGCCGACGATGAGTCATGTGACGCGCGCGAGGCGGCCCGGCTAAAATGGCGGATTGCGCCGCGCCTGCCCGTGCGGTGCCCCGGCACGCCACGTCGTCCCTCCGCCGCCAGGCCGCTGCCTCGCTTACCCGTTTCCCTCGTATTGCATGAAGCCAGCCATTCGACTGACCGCCTCCGCCACCAGCGCCCTGCCGCGCTGGCTGCTGCTGACCATTTGTATCGTCTTCGCGGCGTTCGGCCTGTTCGGCCGCGACCCGTGGAAAAACGAGGACGCGGCGGGCTTCGGCGTGATGTGGACGATGGCCGGCGGCACGTCGCACGACTGGCTGCTGCCGAATCTCGTCGGCAAATACGTGACCGAGAACGGGCCGCTCGGCTACTGGCTCGGCGCGATCTGCATCCGCGTATTCGCGCCGTGGGTGGACGCGAGCAATGCCTCGCGCATCGCCACCGGCGTGCTGTTCTGTCTCGCCTGCGCGTTCGTCTGGTACAGCGCCTACCTGCTCGGCCGCCGCGCCGAGGTGCAGCCGTTCAAGTACGCGTTCGGCGGCGAACCGGAACCGCGCGACTACGGCCGCACGCTCGCCGACGGCGCCCTGCTGATCCTGCTCGCGTGCTTCGGCCTTGCCGAGCGCGGCCACGAAACCACGCCGCAGCTCATGCAGTTCGTCGGCATCGCCATGCTCGTGTACGGCCTCGTGCGCGCCATCGACAAACCGATCCAGGGCGCGCTCTGGTGGGGCCTCGCGCTCGGCGTCGTGATGCTCGCGGCCGGCCCGGTGCTGGTGGGCGCGCTGCTCGTGGGCACGCTCGCCATGCTCGCCGTCGCGCCCGAAACGCGCTCGCGCTGGCTGCTGGTGGCGGGCTTGCCCGTCGCGCTCGTGGTGTCGGCATCGTGGCCGATGATCGCGCTGCATCTCTACCCCGACGACGCCGTGTGGTTCCTCAACCAGTGGGCGCGCACCGACGTCAACGCGTTCGCGGGGCCGCCGGGCAACGTGCTGCGCTACGCCGCCAAGAATCTGCCGCTCTTCACGTGGCCCGCGTGGCCGCTCGCGATCTGGGCATGGGTGAGCTGGGCCGGCCTGCGCCGCAAACCGCATATCGCGATTCCGCTTTCCGTGATCGTGCCGCTGCTGATCCTCGTGATCGTGCAGAGCCACGAGACCAATCGTCTCTTCATGCTCGTGCTGCCCGCGCTCACCGTGCTCGCGACCTTCGCGCTGCCCACGCTCAAGCGCGGCGCGATCAACGCGATCGACTGGTTCGCGGTGCTGAGCTTCACGATCCTCGGCACGTTCGTGTGGCTCGTGTGGCTCGCGGGCATGACGGGTTTCCCGGCGCCGCTCGCGCGCAACCTCGCGCGTCTCGCGCCGGGCTTCGCGCCGCAGTTCAAGATTCTCTCGTTCGTGTGCGCCGTGGCCGTCACGCTCTGCTGGATGGCGCTCGTGCAATGGCGCGTGGCGCGGCATCCCAAGGTGCTGTGGCGCAGCGTCGTGCTATCGAGCGGCGGCACCACGCTGATGTGGGTGCTGCTGATGACGCTCTGGCTGCCGGTCGTGAACTACAGCCGGACTTACAAGGACGTCGCGCAGCAGATCGCCGCGCACCTGCCCGCCGACTACCAGTGCATCTCGCCGGTGCGCCTCGGCGACGCGCAGATCGCCACCTTCGCCTACTTCGGCAAGATGCATTTCTCGTTCGACGAAGACTGCGACGTGATCCTGCGCCAGGACACCCAGGACTTCGGCGAGCCGAGTTCGATGTCGAACTTCGTCTGGAAGCTGGTCTGGGAAGGCCGCCGCGCGGCCGACCGCGACGAACGCTTCCGCCTCTACGTGCGCATCGACCGCCCGCAGCCGCCGATCAAGAAGCGCACCTGGCGCAAGCGGCCCGACTGAGGTCACATTGACACCCACCTTCCTCGGCGACGTCCGGCGCATCGCCGGCCTCGCGTGGCCCGTGCTGATCGGCCAGCTCGCGATCATCGCGTTCGGCGTGATCGATACGGCCATGGTCGGCCGCTACTCGGCGCTCGATCTCGCCGCGCTCGGCCTTGGGTCGTCGATCTACATTTCGGTCTACATCGGGCTCACCGGCATTCTCACCGCGTTGCAGCCCGTGGCCGCGCAACTCTACGGCGCGCAGAAGGACGCCGAAATCGGCCTCGAAGTGCGCCAGGCGTTCTGGCTCGCGCTCGTGCTGATGGTGGCTGGCGTGGCGATTCTCTACTTTCCGGGCCCGCTGCTCGATCTCGCCCATGCGCCCGAAGCGCTGCGCGAACGCACCATCGGCTATTTGCGCCTGCTTTCGTTCGGCTTGCCCGCGAGCCTCGCGTTCCGTATCTACAGCTCGCTCGCGAACGCCGTGGGACGGCCGCGGCTCGTGATGTTTCTGCAGGTGGCCGCGCTCGTCGTGAAGGTGCCGCTCAACCTGTGGCTGATCTTCGGCGGCCTGGGCGTGCCGGCGCTCGGCGGTCCGGGCTGCGCGCTCGCGAGCACGTCGATCAACTGGGCGCTCGCGCTCTGCGCCGTCGTCGCGCTCACGCGCGTCGAAGTGTTCGCGCCATTCGAAATCTTTAAACATTTCTGCTGGCCCGAATGGAGGCGCCAGGCCGAATTGCTCAAGCTCGGCATTCCGATGGGCCTCTCGTACCTGATCGAAGTGACGTCGTACACGTTCATGGCGATCTTCATCGCGCGGCTCGGGACGACCACGCTCGCCGGGCACCAGATCGCCGGCAACCTGGGCGCCGTGCTCTACATGACGCCGCTCTCGATCGGCGTGGCCACCTCGACGCTGGTCGCGCAGGCCCTGGGCGGCAATCGTCCCGCCGAGGCGCGTACGCTCGCCCGCCACGGCGTGACGACGGCGGTGGCGATCGCATGCTGCTATGGCGCGATCGTGTTCGTGCTGCGGCCGCTCATCATCGGCGGCTATACGCCCGACCCCGCGGTGGCCGTGGCGGCGATGCCGCTCGTGGCGATCGTCACGCTCTATCACGTGTTCGACGCCTTGCAGATCACGACGGCGTTCGCGCTGCGCGCCTACAAGGTCGCCGTGGTGCCGACCGTGATCTACGCGATCGCGCTCTGGGGCGTGGGCCTCGGCGGCGGCTACGCGCTCGGCTTCGACGTGACCGGCACACTGCCCGCGTGGGCCACCGGCGCACGCGGCTTCTGGATCGCCAATCTCACGAGCCTGATGCTCGCGGGCGCGGGCTTGATGGTGTATCTGTCGCGTGTGAGCACGCGGTATCTGCGAGACGCTTCTGCCTGATTCGCGAAACGCGCGCGAGCCTTTCACGGAGCGCGTCTGCAGCCTTCGTATGACGGAAACGCGCGGGCTGTTAGTTGCAATTTATCGACGCGATTATCCGCGCTGCAACGCCGCCTCCACCGTCTGCGCCGCGTGATACGACGACCGCACGAGCGGCCCCGCCACCACTTCGCGAAAGCCCATCGCCAGCCCCGCCGCGCGCAACGCCGCGAATGCGTCCGGCGTCACGTAACGCTGCACCGGCAAATGAAACCGCGACGGCGCGAGGTACTGCCCGATCGTCAGCACTTCTACGCGATGCTCGCGCAGGTCGCGCATCGTCGCGTGCAGTTGCGCATCCGTTTCGCCGAGTCCGACCATCAGCCCCGACTTGGTGACGATCTCCTCGTGCGCCGCTTTCACGCGCGCGAGCAGATCGAGCGAGCCGCGATAATCGGCGCCCGGCCGCGCCGCACGATACAGCGACGGCACGGTCTCGACGTTGTGATTGAAGACGTCGGGCCACGCCGATGCCGCCTCGAACGCCTCCAGCGCGCGCGCAATGCGCCCGCGAAAATCCGGCGTCAGCACCTCCACGCCGATACCGGGCACGCGCTCGCGCACGAGCGCGATGCAGCGCGCGAAATGCGCCGCGCCGCCGTCGCGCAGATCGTCGCGATCGACCGAGGTGATCACCACATGCCGCAACCCGAGCGCAGCGACGGCATTCGCGAGATGCGCGGGTTCGTTGGCGTCGAGCGGCGCGGGGCGCCCGTGCGCGACATCGCAGAACGGACAACGCCGCGTGCACAAGCCGCCCATGATCATGAACGTCGCGGTGCGCTGCGCGAAACATTCGCCAATGTTCGGGCACATCGCCTCCTCGCACACCGAATGCAGCCGGTGTTCGCGCAGCACGGCCGCCACGCTGGCAACGGTTTCGCTCATGAGCGGCCGTGCGCGCAGCCATGGCGGCTTGGGCAGCACGGCGCTGGCGTTCGCGGGCGGCACGATCTTCACGGGAATGCGCGCGAGCTTGTCGCGGCTGCGCGCGCCGTGCTGGCCGAGCGCAGTCGTGGACGACGCCGTACTGCGCATTCCGCCTTGCGGCAGGTTGGGCACGAGCGGGGTTGGCAAGATCAGGCTCCCGCGCCGAAGAACGCCTTGAGCAGGCGGTTGACGTCCTGCGCGGCCTCCATCTGCACCATGTGCCCCTTGCCCGCGATCACCTCGACCTGCACGCCCGGTGCGAGACCTTGCCCATGACGCGACGGAATAATCTGGTCGACCTCGCCCCAGATCACGAGCACGCGCGGCGCGAGCGTCGCGAGCCGGTCGCGGAACACGCGCCGCTGCGCGCCGCCCTCAAGCACCTGCCCCGCGATCTTGCCGAGCGCCGCCTGCACGCCTTCGAGCCGCTTGTACTTCACGAGATCCTCCACGAGCTGGCGCGTGACCAGCGCCGGATCGGCGAACAGTTTCGCCACGTGCGGCTTGAGCGCATTGCGGTTGGCGGCCGCGGCGAAGCCCTCTAGATACGCGTGATCGATCTCCGCGCCGAGCCCCGCGCTCGCGATCAACGCCAGCGACGCCACGCGCTCCGGCGCCTGTTGCGCCAGCGTCATCGCCACCGCCCCGCCGAGCGAATGGCCGACGAGATGCGCGCGCGGGATCTGCTGCGCGTCGAGGAACGCCAGCACGCTTTGCGCGAGTTCGTCGAGGCTGCCGCTCTCCACGGCTTTGGCCGACTCGCCGTGGCCCGGCAAGTCGAGCGCCCAGACCGTGCGCGCCGCCGCGAGGTCGGCATGATTGAAGAGCCAGTTGTTGAGATCGCCGCCAAAGCCGTGAATCAGCACGACGGGGACGCCTTCGGCATCGCCGAGTTTGAGCCAGCGCATCGTGCGCCCGCCGATCTGCGCCTTTTCGGGTTGCGGGCCGGCATCGGCATCGCCCGCTTTGGCGGGCACGAAATCGCGCTGAAATTCGCCGACTGCCGCGTCGATTTCAGCCTCCGACGTTTCCGGATCGGCCACCACGCCAAGCAGCGCGCCCACCGGCAGCGTGTCGCCCTCCTGCGCGATCTGCCGCCGCAAAATGCCTTCGAACGCGCACTCGACGCCCGACGCGATCTTGTCCGACTCCACGTCGAGCAACTCGTCGCCTTTCTTCACCAGATCGCCCGGCGCCTTGAGCCAGCCGTTCACCTGGCCTTGTTCCATCGACAAACCCCATTTGGGCATCGTGATCATATGGATCGGCATTGCGTCAGCTCCTTGCGGCACGCGCGGCAGCGGCGATCTGGTCCGCCGAGGGAATGTAGAGGTCTTCGAGCGAGGCCGCGAACGGCACCGGCGTATGCGGCGCCGTGACCATGCCGACGGGCGCCTTGAGCGACTTGAACGCCTTTTGCGCGACCAGCGCCGCGATGTCGGTGGCGATCGAGCAACGCGGATTCGCTTCGTCCACGACCACCACGCGGCCGGTGCGTGCCACGCTTTCGAGGATGGTGTCCTCGTCGAGCGGCGAAGTCGTGCGCAGATCGATCACGTCCGCCTCGATGCCGTCTTTCGCGAGCTTCTGCGCCGCGTCGAGCGCGTAATGCACCATGCGGCCGTAGGTGACGATCGTGACGTCGTCGCCATCGCGCAGGATGTTCGCCTCGCCGAAGGGAATCGAATACGACTCCTCGGGCACGTCGCCTTCCATCGTGTAGAGCAGCTTGTGCTCGCAGAAGATCACCGGGTCGTTGTCGCGGATCGCCTCGATCATCAGGCCTTTCGCGTCGTACGGCGTGGCCGGGCACACGACCTTGAGACCGGGCACGTGCGTGAATAGCGACGTGAGCATTTGCGAGTGCTGGGCCGCCGCGCGCAAACCGGCGCCGCACATCGTGCGAATCACGACCGGCGTGACGGCCTTGCCGCCGAACATATAGCGGAACTTCGCGGCCTGATTGAAGATCTGGTCGAAGCACACGCCCATGAAGTCGATGAACATCAGCTCCGCGACCGGCCGCATGCCGCACGCCGCCGCGCCCACCGCCGCGCCGATGAAGCCGCCCTCAGAAAGCGGCGTGTCCAGCACGCGCCCCGGAAACTTGCCGTACAGCCCCTTCGTCACGCCGAGCACGCCGCCCCACGCATCCTGCTCGCCGGGCGCGCCCGCGCCGCCCGCATTGTCCTCACCCATCACGATCACGCTCTCGTCGCGTGCCATTTCCTGCGCCAGTGCCTCGTTGATGGCTTGCGAATAAGTGATTTTCCGTGCCATTTTCGTCTCCTTGATCTGGAATCCTGATTAAATGCCGATGCGGTTCACGGATACGACACGTACACGTCGGTGAGCAGCGCCTCGGCGGGCGGCAGCGGCGCGGCCTTCGCCTTCGCCACCGCGTCGTCGATCAACTGTTTCACTTCGGCGTCGACCTTGCGCAATTCGTCGGTGCGCACGAGTTCGGCGCGCACCACGCGCTCTTCAAAGCGTTTGAGGCAATCCTTTTCGTCGCGCAGTTTCTGCACTTCGCCGGGCGCGCGATACGTTTGCGCGTCGCCTTCGAAATGGCCGAAATAGCGCGACAGTTTCATTTCGATGAGCGTCGGGCCGCCACCGCTGCGCGCGCGGGCGATGGCCTCGCCGAGCGCTTCATACGTGGCGAAAAAGTCGAAACCGTCGACGATCACGCCCGGCATGCCGAAACCGTTGGCGCGATCGGCGATGTTGTCGGCGGCCACCGACCACGTCGCGGCCGTCGCTTCGGCATAGCCGTTGTTTTCGGCCACGAAGATCACGGGCAGACGCCACACGGAAGCCAGATTCATCGACTCGAAAATCACGCCCTGATTCGACGCGCCGTCGCCGAAAAAGCACACGCCCACGCCGCCGGTCTTCTTTTGCTTCGCCGCGAGTGCCGCGCCGCAGGTGAGCGGCCCGCCCGCGCCGACAATGCCGTTCGCGCCCAGCATGCCCTTCGAGAGATCGGCGATATGCATCGAGCCGCCCTTGCCGCGGCACGACCCGGTGCTGCGCCCGTAGATCTCGGCCATCATCTCGTGCACGTCCACGCCCTTGGCGATGCAATGACCATGGCCGCGGTGCGTGGTGGCCACGTAGTCGCTGTCGTTCAAATGGCTCATCGTGCCGACCGCCGAGGCCTCCTCGCCCGCATAGAGATGCACGAAACCGGGAATCTCGCCGGTCGCGAATTCCGTGTGCAGACGCTCCTCGAATTCGCGGATCGTGCGCATCGAACGATACGCCTTGAGCAACTGCTCGGTGTTCAACTGCGTGTTGACTGACATGGTTGTCTCCTGGGTCGACCGCTGAGTGGGTTGCTGCGAAGTCAATCGGCTAATGAAAGGTGAAGCCGCCATCCACGTTCACGGATTGCCCCGTGACGTTGTCCATGGTCGCGAAGAACACGGCGAGCCGCCCCATGTCCTCCGGCGTTTGCGCCCGGCCTTGCGGAATCAGCGTGAGTTGATGGCGCTGCCACGACTCCTCGACGCTCTCGCCCGCGTTCTTCCATTCGTCGGAAAGCCGGTCCCACATATAGGTGCGCACGATGCCGGGACAAATCGCGTTGACGGTGATGCCCGCGCGCGCCACTTCCTTCGCGAGCGCATTGGTGAAGCCCACCACCGCGAATTTCGAGGCGCTGTAATGCGAGAGATTCGGGAAGCCCTCTTTGCCCGCGATCGACGCGACATTGATGATGCGGCCGCGTTGCTGCGCGAGCAGATGCGGCAGCGCGGCCTTGCAGCTGAGAAACGTGCCCTTGGCGTTCACGTCCATCACGAAGTCCCAGTCGCGCTCCGTTAGTTCGGACACCGATTGAATGGAGATCACGCCCGCGCAATTCACGAGAATGTCGAGGCCGCCCAACTCCGAGATCGCCTGCCGCACCATGCCTTCGAGTTGCACGGCCTGGGTGACGTCGACCTTGCAGATAGCCGCGCGCCGGCCAAGGGCGCGTACGTCTTCGGCGGTGGCCGCGAGCGGGTCTTCCAGCAAGTCGGCGACGAGCACGTCGGCGCCGGCCTGCGCGAGCGCGAGCGCAATGCCGCGGCCGATGCCGCGTGCGCCGCCGGTCACGATCGCGACCTGGTCCTTCAGAGGGCTATCCATTTGCGTGTCTCCTGGTTGGTGTTGGCGATCGACGCTCGTGCGCCTGTCACCCTCGCGCCGCCGCCTCGCGCAATAACTGATGCGAAGCCGCATAGCGCAGCGTGCGCGCGACATCGACGGTCAGCGGGCCATGCCAGTCGAGCGAGACCTCGTAGCGGTCGCCGCGCGCGGGTTCGATCTCGCGTTCGCCGTCGAAGGCGAGCGTGCCGTGTCCCGCTTCGAGCGGCAGCGCGACACCCTCTTCGAGCCGCTGGCAGGTGCGCATCGTGAGCCGCTCGATCCGGCCCGGCGCGATGGGCGCGAACAGCGGCACGCCTTCGCCCTGGCTCTCCGGCGATGCGAACGTCAGATGCAGCCCGTGCGCGGCGTCGCGGCTCACGGGGGCCCACGCGCCGCCGATCGAAGACAGGCCGATGCCGTCGGGCGGCGCGAAGGTCAGGAGCAACGATTCGATATCCGAACTATCCGAAATCGCACGCGCGCCGATGAACGGCTGGCGCGCCACGCAGATGTCGACGAGCGCGATTTCCTCGCGCCCGCGCGACGGTCCTTCGATACAGCGCGCGACGAGCCGCTTGTTGCGCACCAGCGCCGCCTCGGCGGGCACGGCGCCGGTTGCCACGAGCGCGCCCGCGAGACCCGCGACGGTGGCTTCGCGCAACTCGGGAAACGCGTTGTTGGTGCCCGTCGACAGCGCGAGCAGCGGGGTCGTACCGCAATGCGCCGCGACCGCGCGATGCGTGCCGTCGCCGCCCAGCACGGCGATCAGCGCGACTTCCTCGCGCACCATGAGGGCCACGCCGGTATGCGTGTCGGCGACGCTTTCGGTGATGGGCAGCTCGAGGAAATCGACGCGTGGCCAGCGTTCGTGCGCGGCCACGGCGGCGTGGGTTTCGATGGCGCGTAGCAGCAACGCGGCCACGCCGGTGTTGTCGCGCAGCGTGAGCACGCGTTCGACGCCCAGCGCGCCGAGGCCTGCGAGCAGGCGCACGACCATGTTCGCTTTTTCCGCGGTCGGGAACACGGAGGCATGCGAGGTGAGGCGGCGAATGTCGCGCCCCGACGCGGGGTTCGCGATTACACCGACGGTCACGGGCATCGTCACGAGGTTGTCTCCTGTCGGCAAAGCCGTCGGCGGGATTTGGCGCCTCAGCGCTTAGTCCCACCGCCTGTATTTCCCGCAAATTCTGCAAAGGTCATGCCAATCACGATGCGACTCGTCAGTGTTCGATGCGGTTTCGATGCAGGCGCTTGAGCGACGCGGCTTCGCGCGCCATCGTCGACACTCCGGCAGGAGCAGCAGCCACACCTCGACGTCTCGCACCGCGTCTCGCACGCCTCGCTCACGAGACACGCCTGAGATACTTTCGCAGCACGCAATACCACCGACCTCGCCCGCCCAGGCCTTATCGCACCAGCCGCACCGCGCCAATCCTCACGCAAAAAAACCCCCAAACCGCACGCTGAGACATTCGTCTCACGCGTCTCGCGTGCTGCGCTGCGGTGTGATCGTGCGCGAAGGATGTGCTACAACGAACTCCCGCCGAACGCTTTCCGGTCCGACGCAGTCCGCCAGCTCGCGCATCGCAAAACACGTCATGCGCGTCATGCAAGCAGCGTCTGCAAACGTCCGCAACCGTCTGGAACCGTCATGCCCTACGCCCTTGCGTCCACCCGGCACGCCGAACGCGTGCGCGGCGCCATCGAAGGCCGGATTCCGGCGCCGTCCGACTCGTCGCGGCTCGTTTCGTCGTGGCAACGCTCGTTCGAGCGCTATCAACTGGACCCCGGTTCCGTCATCGGCCCGCGCGTACTGGGCGCCGGTGAATTGCGCGAGATCCGCGATCGTGAGGAATCCTTTCTACGCGCTTCGGGGCAATGTCTCTCGCGTCTGCACGACATGGTGCGCGAGGCCGATTACTGCGTGATGCTCACCGACGCGCACGGCGTGACCATCGACTACCGCATCGATCGCGAGCGCCGTCACGACTTCAAGCACGCCGGTCTGCATATGGGTTCGTGCTGGTCGGAGAGCGAGGAAGGCACCTGCGGCATCGCCACCGTGCTCACCGATCTCGCGCCGATCACCGTGCACAAGACCGATCACTTTCGCGCGGCGTTCACGACGCTCACCTGCAGCGCCGCGCCCATCTTCGCGCCGGGCGGCGAACTGATCGGCGTGCTCGACGCATCGGCGGTGCAGTCACCCGACAACCGCGAGAGCCAGCGCATCGTCAACCAACTCGTGCGCCAGAGCGCGACGCTCATCGAGGACGGCTATTTCCTGCATCGCACGGCGGCGTGCTGGATGCTGTTCGGCCATCAGAACCGCAATTACGTCGAGGCCCAGCCGGAATGGCTGATTGCCTTCGACGAGAGCGGCAACGTGGTCGCGGCGAACCGGCGCGCGCGCGAATGCGTGCCCGGCCTCGACGGCCCGCGCCATATCGACGAGCTGTTCGATTCGTCGCACGTGCAGTTGCGCGACGTCGGTCGTATCGAGGCGATCGCCGCACTGCGTCTGCGCGCCACCGGCGCGATGCTTTACGCGCGGATTCGCGCGCCACTCGGCCGCAGCGGCCCCGCGAGCGCGCCCAGAGGCACCGCCGCGCCCGTTTCGCACGCCTACGCGCCGGAAACCGATCGCAGCGCGCTCGGCCCGTTTCTGCGCAGCACCGACGCGCGGGTCGCCGGCAATGCGCGCGTCGCGCAACGCGTGGCGGGCAAGCGCCTGCCCATCCTGCTGCTCGGCGAGACCGGCGCGGGCAAGGAAGTGTTCGCCCGCGCGATTCACGAGTCGGGCGCGCGGCGCAACCGTCCGTTCGTCGCCGTGAATTGCGGCGCGCTGCCCGAATCGCTGATCGAAAGCGAGCTGTTCGGCTATGCGCCCGGAGCATTCACGGGCGCGCGGCGTCACGGCGCGCGCGGCAAGATCGCGATGGCCGACGGCGGCACGCTGTTTCTCGACGAAATCGGCGACATGCCGCTCGCGCTGCAAACGCGCCTGCTGCGCGTGCTCGCCGAAGGCGAAGTGCTGCCGCTCGGCGGCGAAACGCCGGTGCGCGTGAATCTCGACGTGATTTGCGCCACGCACCGCGATCTCGCGCAGATGAGCGCGGCGGGCACGTTCCGCGACGATCTCTACTACCGGTTGAGCGGCGCCGTGCTCGCGCTGCCGCCGCTGCGCGAGCGGCACGACATCGCCATGCTGATCGAGACCGTGTTCGCCGAGGAAGCGCAGGCCGCGGGCCGCCCGCTCGCGCTCGACCGCGCGCTCGCGGCGCGCCTCGCCGCGTTCGACTGGCCCGGCAATCTGCGCCAGTTGCGCAACGCCATGCGCTACGCGTGCGCCGTATGCGACGCCGCGCTCGTCGACGCGCGGCATCTGAGCGCGGATCTGGCCGCCCGTCTGCCGGAAGACACGCTCGATTCGCCCGCCAGCGCGGCGCTCAGCGCTTTTTCCCTCACCGCGTTGCCGCCCGCCGACGAGCGCGAACGCATCGCCGCGGCGCTGACCGCGCATCGCTGGCATCCCAACGACGCCGCTCGCGCCCTCGGCATCTCGCGCGCGACGCTGTATCGGCGGATCGCGAAGTACGGCATCGTGGCACCGCATCGACGGTAACGCGGCGCCAGCGCGCCGGCCACGCCGTTGCGCGCGCCACGTTCTGTTGCACGACGCACGGCCCGCGAATGAAAAAAGTATTAAACATTGTGCGGTGCGATTGTCTTGCCACGAACCGGCCGGTATAAATCGAGCGCCTCCCGTTCACGGACGCGGCAACTGTCCTATTCTTGTACCGCAGCACCATTCGACTGGATGGGTCGTCCGTTCCGGCTAACTGTCTTGCCCTCAATGGAGTGATTGCCATGCTCAAGAAGCTGCTGTTGTTGTGCCTTGCGTTGGGTTTCTCGCTGTCGGCCGCGTTCGCGCAGGCCGTCGAAGTCAATACCGCCGACGAAACCGCGCTCGAATCGGTCAAGGGCATCGGCCCGGCGCACGCGAAGGCGATCCTCGACGAACGCGCCAAAAACGGCCCGTTCAAAGACGCCGACGACCTCGTCACGCGCGTGAAGGGTATCGGCCCGAAGTCGGTGCAGAATCTCGAAGCGGCCGGGCTCACCATCAACGGCTCGTCGGCGCCGCCCGCGGCGAAGAGCGCGGCAACCTCGAAGTCGATGAAGAGCGCCGCGCCCGCCGCCACGACGGCGAATCCGACCATGGCACAGACGCAGCCGGCAGCCGGTACGGCGGCCCCGACAGCCGCGCCCGCCGCACCGCAAGCCGCCTCGGACACGGCCACCGGCAAGTCGAAGCGCAAGAGCAAGAAGGACAAGGCCGCGGAGGCGGCGAGCGCGCCCGCCGCCGCTTCGGCCGGCGCCACCGCTGCCGCACCCGCCTCGGCGTCGGACAGCAAGGCGAAAAAGCCGAAAAAGTCGAAGAAGAGCAAGGCCGCCTCGGACGCGGCCGCTTCCGGGGCCTGAGCCCGGCGCCAGACATAGCCGCATCGTTCGGCGCGCGGCACTGAGCGCGCCATTCATCTACCGGCCCCGTCCTCCGACGCGGCCATTCTTCAGAGAGATCGTCATGAGTCTGCTAGATTCCCTCGGTTCCCTGCTCGGCTCGCAGTCGCAGCAACAAGGCGGCGGCCAGGCCGCGCTGATCGCCACCGCGCTCGAGTTCGTCAACAATCAACCCGGCGGCCTGAACGGCCTGATCCAGAAGTTCCAGCAAGGCGGCCTTGGCGACGTCGTGCAGTCGTGGGTCGGCAACGGCGCGAACCAGACGGTGTCGGCCGATCAGATCCACAACGTGCTCGGTTCGGACGTCGTCTCGGGCCTCGCGCAGAAGGTCGGCCTCCAGCCCGATCAGGTCGGCGGCCTGCTCGCGCAGGTGCTGCCGCACGTCGTCAACGCGGGCACGCCCAACGGCGAAGTGCCGCAAGGCGGCCAGATCAACGCGGAAAGCGTGCTCGGCACGCTCGGCGGTCTCGTTTCGCTGTTCGGCGGCAACAAACAAGCGTAAAGCAGGCATAAAGCAGACACAAAGCCGGCCTGAAAGCGGCTCGAGCCATAAACCGCCTCGCAATAAAAAAGGGCAACGGATCACTCCGTTGCCCTTTTTTGCTCGAGGCCTACCGCCTGCGCGGCAGACCCGGCCCAACTCAGTGCACGACGCGTTCGAACACGAACTTGCCGTCGTGGATATCGACGGGAATCACGTCCTTCGGTCCGAACTTGCCCGCGAGAATCAGCTTGGCGACCGGATTCTCGATCTGCTGCTGGATCGCGCGCTTGAGCGGCCGCGCGCCGAACAGCGGGTCGTAGCCCACCTTGCCGATCTGCTCCAGCGCCTCGTCCGACACCACGAGTTCCATGTCGAGCTTGGCGAGACGCTCCTGCACGCGTTGCAGCTGGATCTTCGCGATCGATTCGATGTTCGAGCGATCGAGCGCATGGAACACCACGACTTCGTCGATCCGGTTCAGGAACTCGGGGCGGAACTGCTGCTTCACCTCGTTCCACACGGCGTCCTTCACCGCTTCCTGCGGCTCGCCCGCCATCGCCTGGATCAGATGCGAACCGAGGTTCGACGTCATCACGATCACCGTGTTCTTGAAGTCCACGGTGCGGCCCTGACCGTCGGTCATGCGGCCGTCGTCGAGCACCTGCAAGAGCACGTTGAACACGTCCGGATGCGCCTTCTCGATCTCGTCGAGCAGGATCACGCTATACGGCTTGCGGCGCACGGCTTCGGTCAGATAACCGCCTTCCTCGTAGCCCACGTAGCCCGGCGGCGCGCCGATCAAGCGCGCGACGCTGTGCTTCTCCATGAACTCGCTCATGTCGATGCGGATGAGATGCTCCTCCGAATCGAACAGGAAGCCCGCCAGCGCCTTGCACAGCTCCGTCTTGCCCACGCCCGTGGGCCCGAGGAACAGGAACGAGCCGTAGGGCTTGTTCGGGTCCGCGAGACCGGCGCGCGACCGGCGGATCGCGTCGGCCACCGCATTGATCGCCTCGTCCTGGCCAACCACGCGCTCATGCAGCTTGTCTTCGATCAGCAGCAGCTTTTCGCGCTCGCCCTGCATCATGCGCGAGACCGGAATGCCGGTCGAACGGGAGACCACTTCCGCGATTTCCTCGGCGCCCACCTGAGTGCGCAGCAGGCGCGGACGCGTCGGGTTGTTCTGCTCGTTGGCCTCGGCCTGGGTCACCTGCTTCAACTGCGCCTCGAGTTGCGGCAGCTTGCCGTACTGCAACTCCGCGACCTTTTCGAGCTTGCCTTCGCGCTGGAACTTCGTGATCTCGGCGCGCACCTTGTCGATGTCTTCCTTGATCTGCGCGCTGCCTTGCACCGCGGCTTTCTCGGCGGTCCAGATCTCTTCGAGATCCTTGTATTCGAGGCTCAACCGGTCGATTTCCTCTTCGATCAGTTGCAGACGCTTCTGCGACGCTTCGTCCTTCTCCTTCTTGACGGCCTCGCGCTCGATCTTGAGCTGGATCAGCCGGCGATCGAGCCGGTCCATCTCTTCCGGCTTCGAGTCGATTTCCATCTTGATCTTCGAAGCGGCTTCGTCGATCAGGTCGATGGCCTTGTCGGGCAGAAAACGATCCGTGATGTAACGATGCGACAGCTCCGCGGCCGCGACGATCGCCGGGTCGGTGATCTCGACGCCATGGTGCAGTTCGTACTTCTCCTGCAAGCCGCGCAGGATCGCGATGGTCGCTTCCATCGAAGGCTCCTCGACGAGCACCTTCTGGAACCGGCGTTCGAGCGCCGCGTCCTTCTCGATGTACTTGCGATATTCGTCGAGCGTGGTCGCACCGATGCAATGCAGCTCGCCGCGCGAGAGCGCCGGCTTGAGCATGTTGCCCGCGTCGAGCGCGCCTTCGGCCTTGCCCGCGCCCACCATCGTGTGAATTTCGTCGATGAAGACGATGGTCTGGCCTTCGTCCTTCGCGATGTCGTTGAGCACGCTCTTCAGGCGCTCCTCGAACTCGCCGCGATACTTCGCGCCCGCGAGCAGCGCCGCCATGTCGAGCGAGAGCACGCGCTTGCCCTTGAGCGTTTCCGGCACTTCGCCGTTGACGATGCGCTGCGCGAGCCCTTCGACGATGGCTGTCTTGCCCACGCCCGGTTCGCCGATCAGCACCGGATTGTTCTTGGTGCGGCGTTGCAGGATCTGGATCGAGCGGCGGATTTCGTCGTCGCGGCCGATCACGGGGTCGAGCTTGCCCGAACGCGCGCGCTCGGTCAGGTCGACGGTGTACTTCTTGAGCGCCTCGCGCTGGCTTTCGGCGTCCTGGCTATGTACCTGCGCGCCGCCGCGCACCGCGACGATGGCCGCTTCGAGCGCCTTGCGCGTGAGCCCGTGCTGACGCGCGAGCCGGCCCGCTTCGCCCTTGTCCTCGGACACGGCGAGCAGGAACATTTCGCTCGCGATATAGGTGTCGTTGAGCTTTTGCGCTTCGCGGTCGGCCTGATTGAGCAGGCCCGTGAGTTCGCGGCCGATCTGGACGTTGCCGTCGGTGCCCTGCACCTGCGGCAGACGGTTGATGGCGTCGTTGAGCGCGTTTTGCAGCGCCTGCACCTGCACGCCCGCGCGCGACATCAGCGAACGCGCGGAACCGTCCTGCTGCGCGACGAGCGCCGCGAGCAGATGGACCGGTTCGATGTACTGGTTATCGTGGCCGACGGCGAGGCTCTGCGCGTCGGCAATGGCTTCCTGGAACTTGGTGGTGAGTTTGTCGATTCTCATTTAAAACGAGACCTCCGTTTTCTGGACTGTCACCAAATTTGAGGGGGATCGCGCGGGTTTCAAGCGCTATTTCCGTCATTTTTTCCGATTTTTGCGACGGATGCGTGGAAGGCGCGCCAGCGCCCCGATCTGGCGCGGCTTCGCGAGAATTCGGCGGGATGGGAAAACGACGCGGCATGGCGCCGCGCCGTGTTACGTCGACGGGTTCGACCCGGTGGAGTCCACGAGCCGCCCGCGGACGACTTCGCTGCGGAGCGCGCCCGCGCCGGGATCAATGCTCGCGCGACGACACCGCTTGCGCCGGCTGCCCGTGCGGCATGAAGCGCACCGGCGTCAGGCCGAGCAACGCGGTCAGTTCGCTCGCCGGCTGCGCGATTTCGCCGATCGTGTGCCGCTCGAGTTCGGCGAGAAAAGCATCGCGCGCGGCCGCCAGCGCATGCTTGAGACGGCATTGCGGCTCGATGACACACGTGCGGCGCTCGCCGTTTTCGTCCGGAAAACAGCTCACCAGGGCGAAATCGCTCTCGGTTTCGCGCACGACGGCACCCACCGTCAGCCCGAGCGAACTGGCCGCGATGCGCAAGCCGCCGTTGCGCCCGCGAATCGTCTCGACCCAGCCGAGCTCGCCCAGCCGCTGCACGACTTTCATCAGATGGTTCTTCGAAATGCCGTACGCGTCGGAGATTTCCTGGATCGTCGCGAGGCTGTCGCGGCGCAGCGCGAGATACAGCATCACGCGCAGCGAATAGTCGGTGTAATCGGTCAATCTCATGAGCAAGGGCGCGGCGGAGCGCGGCGGGCAGAATCCATACGATAACATGTAGATTGCATGCGGGTTTTAGTGAGCCTGGGTATCATGGCCTTTTTGTGGTGCGACGGGTTTGCGCCTCGATCGTGCGTTGCTTTTATGGCGATGACATTTCGAGTGAGAGGGTTCAGGTGGCAGTCAAGCGGCGATCGGGTGCGGTTTTGCGCGTTGCTTTGCGCGTTGTTTCGTGCCGTAATCTCGCACCGGAGTTCACGTTCGATCGTGTGCCCAATCGGCTTGCCGCACTCCAGCGCGACGCCAGACCGCATCGCTCGCCGCCGAAGTCTGCACGATCATTGCACGCACCCTTCGTACACGCCAGGCTGCTTGTCAGGCTTTACCGGATTTCCCCGATGACACCCACCGAACGCCACGCGCGTCCCACCGAAGCGAACATTCGCGAACTCGTCTACGCGTTCTACGACCGCGTACGCGCCGACGCCGACCTCGGCCCGCTCTTCGACAGCCTGCTGGCCGGCCGCTGGGACGAACATCTGCCGAAAATGTGCCGCTTCTGGTCGAGCATCGTACTGGGCGCCAAAAGTTATCGCGGCAACGTACAGCAGGCCCACGATCCGGTGCCGGGTGTCGAGCCGCGGCATTTCAGCCGCTGGCTTTATCTTTTCCTCGATACGGTGGAAGCACGATTCGAGCCTGCCGCGGCCGTGCAATTCATGGAGCCGGCGCTGCGCATCGCGCAAAGCTTGCAGTTGAGCCGCTTCGGCTGGGATTACACGATTCCGCCGGAACAACAGGCGATCCTCGACCAGATCGCGCCGCGCCGCCACCCGAAGGGACACGGCCACGATTTGCCGGAGCGCGCCACGGGCGAGCCATTCCCCACGCGTATCATCGGCCGTCCGGTGGCTGCCGATGAAGACGAAGGCGCCCGGGAATCGACGCATTGAAGGTGACCGCCCATGAGCGCGGGTTGCCGATCGGCGCTCGACAACGCTCCACTGACGCCTGACTAACCGCCTGCCTGACTGCCTGACTGAGCGCGTAACCGCCGCATGACTGAGAAGCCCGACGACGATCGCTCAAACCAGCGTGCAGCCGTCAATCGGGCCAAATCGGATCCAATTCGGGCCGTTAGTTGCATCACGATAAACGCGCGTGTTTCCATCAATTGCGGCGAGTGGCGCGACCTAACCCACCGCGCCACCGCTCCTACTCGCCGCTCTCTCGCCCGTTCCCCGAGACCACGCCCCAGCGCGCCCGCGCCGCGTCGTCGCTTTCACGCGCATCCACCCAGCGCGCGCCGCCGGGCGTCTCTTCCTTCTTCCAGAACGGCGCTTCGGTCTTGAGGTAGTCCATCACGAACTCGCAGGACGCGAACGCATCGCCGCGATGCTTCGACGTGGTCGCCACCAGCACGATCTGGTCGAGCGGCGCGAGCTTGCCCACGCGGTGCACGATCAGCACCTCGATGCCGGGCCAGCGCTGCCGCGCCGTATCGACGATCGCTTCCAGCGCCTTTTCCGTCATGCCGGGGTAATGCTCGAGTTCGAGCGAAGCCACCGTGCTGCCGTCGTTGAGATCGCGCACCGTGCCGACGAAGCACGCCACCGCGCCCACCGCCGGATTGTGCGCACGCAGTTGCGCAACCTCGGTCGTGAGGTCGAAATCCTCGGTCTGCACGCGTACCGGCATGGTCGAGTCCTCAGCCGCCCGTGACGGGCGGGAAAAACGCGACTTCGCAGCCCTCGGTGATGCGCGTGCGCGGGTCGGTCATCACGTGATTGCAGGCCATGCGCAGCGCGCGGCCCTCGGCGAGCGTCTCCGCCCAGACGCCGCCGCGCGCGCGCAGCCAGCCGCGCACGTCGCCGACCGTAACGATGCTCTCGGGCAGCGTGACCGTTTCGTCCGCGACGCCCAGCGCCTCGCGCACGCTCGCAAAAAATTTCAACTGGATCTTCATGGAGTGGGAGCCTGCTTCGGCAACTCAGTACAGCAGTTCGGTGAACGGAATGAAGCGCACGGTCTCGCCCGCGCTGATCTGGTGATTGGGCGGATTGTCGATGACGCCGTCGCCCCACACGGTGGAGGTGAGCACCGCCGAACTCTGGTTCGAGAACAGATCGAGCCCGCCCGCCGGATTGACGCGCGCGCGCAGGAACTCGTTGCGGCGATCGCTCTTCGCCTGCGCGAAATCGGCGCGCAGCGAGAGCGCGCGCGGCGCCACGTGCGTGACGCCCGCGAGACGCAGCAGGAACGGCCGCACGAACAGCAGGAAGGTGACGAAACTCGACACCGGGTTGCCCGGCAAGCCGATGAAGAACGCTTCGCCCTGCGCCGCCGCGCCGTCCTGGGCCGGCCGCCTTACGGCACCGAACGCGAGCGGTTTGCCCGGTTTCATGGCGATCTGCCACATGGCGATGCGACCCTCCGCTTCCACGGCGGGCTTCACGTGATCTTCCTCGCCGACGGAAACGCCGCCCGAAGTCAGGATCAGGTCGTGGTCGGTCGCGGCTTCGCGCAGCGTGGCACGGGTCGCGTCGAGCTGATCCGGCACGATGCCGTAATCCGTCACTTCGCAGCCGAGATTGCGCAGCAGCCCCGTGAGCGTGAAGCGGTTCGAGTTGTAGATGGCGCCCGGCTTGAGCGGCTCGCCCGGCATCGTCAGTTCGTCGCCGGTAAAAAACACGGCCACTTTCACGCGGCGGGTGACCGCGAGCGTCGCGCAGCCCACCGACGCCGCGAGCCCGAGCGCGGCCGGCGAAAGCCGCGTGCCGGCCGGCAGCACGACCGCGCCCTGGCGGATGTCGGCGCCTTGCGCCGTGATCCATTCGCCCGCTTTCGGCGTGTGCAGGATGTTGACCGCGCCTTCGGCGGCTTCGGTCTGCTCCTGCATCACCACGGCGTCGGCGCCCGGCGGCACCGTCGCGCCCGTGAAGATGCGCGCCGCCGTGCCCGCTGCGAGCGGCTGCGGCGCATGGCCGGCCGGAATGCGCTGCGAGACCGGCAAATGGCGGCTGCCCTGCGCGAGATCGGCCACGCGCACGGCGTACCCGTCCATCGAACTCGTGTGCATGGGCGGCACGTCCAGCGGCGAAACGACGTCTACCGCCAGCACGCGGTTCAGCGCGTCGAAGGTCGAAAGCGTTTCGGTGCCGGACAGCGGCTGCGCGGCGGCAAGCAGCGTGGCGAGGGCGTCGGCGGTCGAGATCATCGGCGCGCGCGCGGGCGCGGCGGAAGGAGGCGTGGGAGTGGACATCGAGGCGTCTCGGAGACGGCGGCGGGCCGCCAGCAGCGGTTGGTCTGTCGGTATTGTAGCGGCGCGCGGGGGAGGCTGCGGCCGATGCCCGGGATCAGCACCCGATCATGCCTGAGCGACCCGGGGAAACGGGAGACGGGAGACGATTGGGCGGGATGCAAACGCCGGGGCGGCAGCAATGCGCCCCGGCGGGACGGCAAGGATCGGCATTGCGGCGATCCTTGCGCGACCGGTTCGGCGTGAGTGCGCCGTTAGTGCACCTTCATTCCGCCGTATGCGCGGCAATGAAGTCCTTCACGCGCTGCGCATCCGCGGGCACGACCTCGAAGCGCTGCGGCAGCGCCTCGAGCCCGTCGAATGCCGCCGGGCGCTCCGGCTCGCAATCCAGCGCCTCGCGGATCGTCTCGCCGAACTTCACCGGCTGCGCCGTTTCCAGCACGATCATCGGCACGCCCGGTTGCAGGTTTTCGCGCGCGACCTTCACGCCGTCGGCCGTGTGGGTGTCGATCATCGTCTTGTAACGCGTGTAGACGTCGCGGATCGTCGCGATGCGGTCGTCGTGGCCACTGCGCCCCGAGACGAAACCGAACTGCGCGACGCGCGCGAAGTCGCCGCTCGCCACGAGATCGAAACCGCCCTTTTCTTCCACGTCGCGGAACAATTGCGTCACGCGCGCCGGATCGCGGCCGAGCAGATCGTAGACGAAGCGCTCGAAGTTCGACGCCTTCGAAATGTCCATGCTCGGGCTGGTCGTGTGGAACGTCTCCGCCGCGCCGCGCACGCGGTAGATGCCGGTGCGGAAGAACTCGTCGAGCACGTCGTTTTCGTTGGTGGCGACCACGAGCTTCTCGATCGGCAGACCCATCATGCGGGCGATGTGACCCGCGCAGACGTTGCCGAAGTTGCCCGAGGGCACCGTGAACGACACGCGCTCCTCGTTGCTCTTCGTGGCCGCGAAGTAGCCCGCGAAGTAGTACACGACCTGCGCGACGACACGCGCCCAGTTGATCGAGTTGACCGTGCCGATCTTGTGCCGGGCCTTGAACGCGTGATCGTTCGAAACGGCCTTGACGATGTCCTGCGCGTCGTCGAACACGCCTTCCACGGCCAGATTGAAGATGTTCGGGTCCTGCAGGCTGAACATCTGCGCGGTCTGGAACGCGCTCATCTTCTTGTGCGGCGAGAGCATGAACACGCGCACGCCCTCTTTGCCGCGCATCGCATATTCAGCGGCGCTGCCCGTGTCGCCCGACGTCGCGCCCAGAATGTTGAGCTGCTGGCCGGCCTTCTTGAGCGCGTACTCGAACAGGTTGCCGAGCAGCTGCATGGCCATGTCCTTGAACGCGAGCGTCGGGCCGTTCGAGAGTTCGAGCAGCGAGAGCGTCGTGCCGTTTTCCTCGCCGAGCGTGGTGAGCGGCGTGATCTTGCTCGCGTCCTCGCCGTGGCGCACGTTGCAGTACGTGGCGGCCGTGTAGGTGCGGCGCGTGAGATCGCGCAGGTCGTCGGCGGGAATGTCGTCGCTGAACTTCGAGAGCACTTCGAACGCGAGGTCCGCGTACGACAGGCCGCGCCAGCGCGCGAGTTCTTCCTTGCCGATCTGCGGGTACTGCGCGGGCAGATAGAGACCGCCGTCGCGCGCGAGACCGCCGAGCAGGATGTCGGAAAACGAGTGATGTTCGCCGGCGCCAGCGCCGCGCGTGGATACGTAATTCATTGCCTGGCCCTTGATTCCTTAGTTCAGTCCTTCCATGCGCAGCTTCGTCACCGACGACTTGACCGTCGCCAGTTGCTCGATCTGCGCAATCGCCCCGTTCACGTTCTTTTCAACGGTGCGATGCGTGATGAGGATGATGTCGGTTTCCGCCTTGCCTTGCGCGTCGATCTGCTCGGATTCCTTTTGCAGCAGCGCGTCGATCGAGATGCCGCTGTCGGCCAGAATGCGCGTGATGGCGGCCATCACACCAGTCTGGTCGGCCACGCGCAGGCGCAGGTAGTAGCCGCTCGTGACTTCCTCGATCGGCAGGATCGGCGTGTTCGAGAGGCTGTCCGGCTGGAACGCGAGGTGCGGCACGCGGTGCTCCGGGTCGGCCGTATGCAGGCGCGTCACGTCCACGAGGTCGGCCACCACCGCCGAAGCCGTGGGCTCGGCGCCCGCGCCCTTGCCGTAGTAAAGCGTGGTGCCCACGGCGTCGCCGTGCACGACCACCGCGTTCATCGCGCCTTCCACGTTCGCGAGCAGGCGTTTGGCCGGGATCAGCGTGGGATGCGTGCGCAGTTCGATGCCCTTCTCCGTGCGATTCGCGATGCCGAGCAGCTTGATGCGATAGCCGAGTTCTTCCGCGTACTTGATGTCGATGGCGTCGAGCTTGCTGATGCCTTCCACGTAGGCCTTGTCGAACTGCACCGGCACGCCGAACGCGATCGCGCTCATGATCGTGGCCTTGTGCGCGGCGTCCACGCCCTCGATGTCGAAGGTCGGATCGGCTTCGGCGTAACCCAGTTCCTGCGCCGCTTTCAACGCGGTCGCGAAGTCGAGCCCGCGCTCGCGCATTTCCGAGAGGATGTAGTTGGTCGTGCCATTGATGATGCCCGCGATGTACTGGATGCGGTTGGCCGTGAGCCCTTCGCGCAGCGCCTTGATGATGGGAATGCCGCCCGCCACCGCCGCCTCGAACGCGACCATCACGCCCTTCGCGCGCGCGGCCTGGAAGATCTCCGTGCCGTGCACCGCCAGCAGCGCCTTGTTCGCCGTGACCACGTGCTTGCCATTGGCGATCGCGCGCAGCACGAGTTCCTTCGCGAGCGTGGTGCCGCCGATCATTTCGGCGACGATCGAAATCGACGGATCGTCGACAACGGCGTTGAAATCGGTCGTCAGTTCGATCGAGCCGGCTTCGCCGCCGAGCGCCGCAGTGGCCTTGGCGGGATTGCGCACGGCAATGCGCGCGATCTCGATGCCGCGGCCCGCGCGGCGTTTGATTTCTTCCTGGTTGCGGCGCAGTACCGTGAAGGTGCCGCTGCCTACCGTGCCGAAGCCCAAGAGACCTACTTTGATCGGTTCCATGCAGCGTGTGTTCGTCTAGATATGTGAAAGGGAATGCGTTGTTGCGTGCGGCCCGGGTGTTGCCCGACGCCGCTCAGATGCCATTCAGTTGCCGTGCCTCTGGCGATAGCCGTCCAGGAAGCGCGCGATGCGGTTGATCGAATCGGTCAGATCGTCGATGTTCGGCAGGAACACCACCCGGAAGTGATCCGGCTGCTTCCAGTTGAAGCCCGTGCCCTGCACGAGCAGCACGCGCTCCTGCAACAGCAGGTCGAGGATGAACTGTTGATCGTCCTGGATCGGATACAGCTTCGGGTCGAGGCGCGGGAACATGTAGAGCGCCGCCTCGGGCTTCACGCAGGTCACGCCGGGAATGGCCGTGAGCAGGTTATAGGCGAGTTCGCGCTGGCGGTACAGGCGGCCGCCCGGCTGGATCAGCTCGTTGATGCTCTGATAGCCGCCGAGCGCCGTCTGGATCGCGTACTGGCCGGGCACGTTCGCGCACAGGCGCATCGAGGCGAGGATGCCGAGGCCTTCCGTGTAGTCCTTCGCGCGGCGGCGGTTGGCGCCCGTCATGCCCGACAGGAACATCCAGCCCGCGCGGTAGCCGCACGCGCGGTAGCTCTTCGAGAGACTATTGAACGTGACGGTGATGACGTCTTCCGAAAGCGAGCCGAGCGCCGTGTGCGTCTTGCCGTCGTAGACGATCTTGTCGTAGACCTCGTCGGCGAACAGGATCAGGCCGTGTTCGCGCGCGATCTCGATCAAGCCGAGCAGCAATTCGTCCGAATACAGCGCGCCCGTCGGGTTATTCGGGTTGATGACGACCAAAGCACGCGTGTTCGGGGTGATTTTCGCGCGGATGTCGTCGAGATCCGGCATCCACGCATTCGATTCGTCGCAGATGTAGTGAATTGGCGTGCCGCCCGACAGGCTCACCGCAGCCGTCCAGAGCGGATAATCGGGCGCCGGCAGCAGGACTTCGTCGCCGTCGTTCAACAGCGCCTGCATCGCCATCACGATCAGCTCGGACGCGCCGTTACCAATGTAGATGTCGTCGAGTTCGACGCCTTTAACACCCTTTTGCTGCGCGTAATGCATGATCGCCTTGCGCGCGGCGAACACACCCTTCGAATCCGAATAGCCCGACGAGCCCGGCAGATTGCGGATCATGTCCTGCACGACCTCGTCCGGCGCGTCGAAACCGAACGGCGCGAGGTTGCCGATATTGAGCTTGATGATGCGATGGCCTTCGTCTTCGAGGCGCTTCGCGTGTTCGAGAACCGGCCCGCGGATGTCGTAACAGACGTTTTGCAACTTGTTGGATTTGAGAATCGGTTTCACGGCGGGCTGTCGGTCTAAATGGCTAAAACGGCTGAAACGGGGTCGGCCGGACGGAAGGCGGAGCGGCAGGATCGCAGCGTGTGCGGGCCGGGCAGCGACTCGATCGACGAATTCGCATCGATCGATCCATGCGCGCGAACGAGTACCCACGAACGAATACCGTTGGATGCACGCGATGGCCTGGCAGCTTGTGACTGCGTTCGCCCTTCGAGGGATGGCACGGGCGGATGGCGCGAAGCGGGCGCTGCTGGAACCCGTGCAGGCCGCGCACCATGGGCGCGCGCTTCGCAAACCCGGTGCGCAACCGGGAGCACCTGGGGCGCCGCAGCCGCTAAAAAGTTATAATTTAGCGGATTTTGGCCAACTTCCGCAATGCGCAAGGCGGTGCCGCTACCCGGCGCCACGCGTATTTCTTGCGTACATCGCGGGAAGATCCAGCGGATATTCGGTAATAAACGGCATCTTGCGCGCGGCATTCCGTGGCGGCACGCCCTCGTCCGCGCTGACCGGCGGCTTTCGGCGCGGCGGCGACGCCAGCCTGCCGCGCGCCGGCCATCGTCCCGCCAGACGGCCGCGCCCTGCCGAACCGCGACACACCGGAACCCCGTTTTGAAACTACACCAGGACTCCAGCGGCGCGCTGAACACCGTCACCGGCTACGGCGCCGATTACGTCGAAGTGAACCTCGAACGCCATGCGGGCAGCCTGATCGTGATGCCCGAAGTGCCCGTCGTCGCGTGGCCGGTCGACGCGTTCGACGCTCTCACGCCCGAGCTTTTCGCCATGCTGTTGCCGCTCGCACCCGAAGTCGTGGTGTTCGGCAGCGGCGAGCGGCTGCGCTTTCCGCATCCGCGCCTGACGGCGGCGCTCGCCGCGAAGCGCATCGGCGTGGAAGCGATGGACTTCAAGGCCGCCTGCCGTACCTACAACATTCTGATGGCCGAGGGCCGCCGCGTCGCCGCCGCGCTCCTCATCGAACGCCAGGCGAACGCCGAACAAACCTTGCGCTCAGCCGGATCGCGCGCCCATTCTTAAGCTCGCCTTCAGGTTGGCCGGTGGCGGCGTAGTACACTTGCGCGCCGCGCGAACCGCGCGCCGTCCGGCGCACCGCGTGCGCCCACCGGCGCCGCGCCGCGCTCCCCGTCCGACCACGACTGCACGAAGAACAGGCCGAAACCCATGAACGATACGCCATCGCGGCTACCGCTCACCCGCAGCGCCATCCTGCTGCTGATCCTCGCGCTCGCCGTGATCTGGTTCCTGCCGCTCGGCTGGCGCCATCTGCTGCCGAGCGACGAAGGCCGTTACGCCGAAATGGCGCGCGAGATGCTCGCAACCGGCGACTGGATCACGCCGCGCTACAACGGCTACAAGTATTTCGAGAAGCCGCCGCTGCAAACCTGGATGAACGCGCTCACCTTCGCGGCGTTCGGTCTCGGCGAATGGCAGGCGCGGCTCTACACGGCGCTCACGGGCTTCGCGGGCGTGCTGCTGATCGGTTTCACGGGCGCGCGCGTGTTCAATGCCGCCACAGGCCTGTTCGCGGCGGTCGTGCTCGCCTGCGCGCCGTACTGGAACCTGATGGGCCACTTCAACACGCTCGACATGGGCCTGTCGTTCTGGATGGAGCTGACGCTCTGCGCGCTGCTGCTCGCGCAGCGCCCCAATCTGCCGAAGAACCACGTGCGGCTGTGGATGTGGGTCTGCTGGGGCGCGATGGCGCTCGCCGTGCTCTCGAAAGGTCTGATCGGCCTGATCCTGCCGGGCGCCGTGCTGGTGCTCTACACCTTCGTCGCGCGCGACTGGGCGCTCTGGAAGCGCCTCTACCTCGTGAGCGGCCTGATCGTGTTTTTCGCGATCGTCGCGCCGTGGTTCGCGCTGGTCCAGGACCGCAACCCCGAGTTCTTCAACTTCTTCTTCATCGTCCAGCAGTTCCAGCGCTACCTCACGCCCGCGCAGAATCGCCCCGGCGCGTTCTGGTATTTCGTGCCGGTGATGCTGGTCGGCTTCCTGCCGTGGCTTTCGGTGAGCGTGCAGAGCGTGCGTCACGCGTGGCGCACGCCGCGCCAGCCCAACGGTTTCGCGCCCGTCACGCTGATGCTGGTCTGGACGGCGTTCATCTTCCTGTTCTTCAGCGCCTCGCACTCGAAGCTGATCTCGTACACGCTGCCGATCGCCCCGCCCATCGCCCTCGTGATCGCCATGTATCTGCCGCTCATGACGCGCGCGCAGTGGAACCGGCATTTGATCGGCTACGCGCTGGTCGCGGTCGCGGTCATGGCCGGCTCGTTCGTGCTGCTGCACAAGGGCGACGCGCGCAACCCGAACGCGCTGTACCGCGAGTTCCAGGTGTGGGTGTTCGCCGCGGGCGCGGTCGGTTTCGTCGGCACGATGACCGGTTTGCGGCTGAATCGCGCGAAACGCACGCCCGACACCGGCGCGCGCGCGCCCGCAATCGCGCTCGGCACGGCGTGGCTGCTGCTCGCGACGGTCGCGGGCACGGGCCACGACGTGTTCGGCACGCTCAGCTCGGGCGCGCCGCTCGCGCCGGCCGTGCGCGCCGCCATCGCCAGATTGCCCGCCGATACGCCGTTCTACTCGGTCGGCGTGCTCGATCACACGATGCCGTTCTACGTGCGCCACACCATGACGATGGTCGAAGTCACCGATGAACTCGCCTTCGGCATTCAGGAAGAGCCGAACAAATGGGTGCCGACCATCGCCGACTTCGTGACGCGCTGGAAAACCGACCGTGACGCGCTCGCGCTGATGCCGGTCTCGCGCTACGACGAATTCGTCGCGCAAGGCCTGCCAATGCAGGTGATCGCGCGCGATTCGCGGCGCGTGGTGGTCGAAAAGCCGCAGCCGTAAGCGCGGCGCCCGCAACCTTCACGCGGCCTGCGCCTTCCAGAATCGGGGCGGCAGGCCGCGGGTGCGCGATAATCACGCCCGTTCGCGCCGCCCGGCGGCGTGCAGTCGGGCGATTCGCCCCCATATCCGAAAAATTCGACCGATTTCCAGATGAATCCGATTTCCCTGATCTGCATCCTGGCGGGCGTCGGCCTGAACGCCTGCGCGCAACTGTTGCTCAAAGCCGGTGTCAATGCCGTTGGACACTTCGAATTCACCCGTGCGAACATCGTGCCCATCGGCTGGAAGCTCGCGACGCAACTGCCCATCATCGGCGGCCTCGGCTGCTACGTGGTGAGCGTGGCGGTCTGGGTCGTCGGCCTGTCGCGCGTGGACGTCTCGATCGCCTACCCGATGCTTTCGCTCGGCTACGTGGTCAACGCGATCGCCGCGTGGTACCTGTTCGGCGAAGTGCTGAGCCTGCAACGGCTGGTCGGTATCGGCATCATCCTGATCGGCGTCGTCGTTCTCGCGCGCAGCTAGTTGCCGCGGCCGCCGCAGTGCAATCCCTGCGGCGCCGTTCGTTTCGAAACCTGTCGCGAGGCGCGCCGCACGCCCTTGCGACCGGCCCCTCTCTTCACGAGCCAAGAGTCAAGCCCTCATGACCCAGTCAGCATCCGTTCCGTTTTTGCCGTTCGTGCGCCCCGAGATCGACGAAGAAACCATCCAGGGCGTCGTCGACGTGCTGCGCTCGGGCTGGATCACGACCGGCCCGCAGAACCAGGCGTTCGAGGCGGCGCTCTCCGCGTACTGCGGCGGCCGGCCCGTGCGCACCTTCAACTCGGGTACGGCGACGCTCGAAATCGGCCTGCGCCTCGCGGGCGTCAGTCCCGGCGACGAAGTCATCACCACGCCGGCCTCGTGGGTCTCCACCAGCAACGTGATTTACGAAGTGGGCGCGACGCCGGTGTTCGCCGACATCGACCCGGTCACGCGCAACATCGACCTCGACAAGCTCGAAGCCGCCATCACGCCGAAAACCAAGGCCATCATTCCCGTGTTCCTCGCGGGCCTGCCCGTCGACATGGACCGGCTCTATGCGATCGCCCGCCAGCACAAGCTGCGCGTGGTCGAAGACGCCGCGCAGGCGTTCGGCGCGAGCTGGAACGGCAAGCGCATCGGCGCGATCGGCGACATCGTCTCGTTCAGCTTCCACGCCAACAAGAATCTCACGTCGATCGAAGGCGGCGCGCTCGTCCTCAACGACGAAGCCGAAGCCGTGCTGGCGCAGAAGTACCGCCTCCAGGGCATCACGCGCACCGGCATCGACGGCATGGACTGCGACGTGCTCGGCGGCAAGTACAATCTGACGGATGTGGCGGCGCGCGTCGGCCTCGGCCAGCTCAAGCACATCGAGCGTTTCACGGCCCAGCGCCGCGCGCTCGCCCGCCGCTACTTCGCGCAGTTCGAGGGCGGCGCGGCGGTGAAGCTCGGCATGGGCCTGCCGGTCGCCGACTTCGATAACTGCAACTGGCACATGTTCCAGATCACGCTGCCGCTCGAGCAACTCTCGATCGACCGCGCGGGCTTCATGGAGCAACTGAAGGAACGCGGCATTGGCTCGGGCGTGCACTACCCGGCCATTCACCTCTTCACGCTGTATCGCGAGCGCGGTTTCAAGGCGGGCATGTTCCCGCTGGCCGAACGCCTCGGCAAGACCACGGTCACGCTGCCGCTCTTCACGCAGATGACCGACGCCGACGTCGAGCGCGTGTGCGACGCCGTGAACGAGATTTGCGCGCAGTACGCGAAGTAAGCACGAAGTCAGCAGAAGCAGCGCGGCACACTGCCTTCGGGCATGGGACCGGAGCCCGGCCTTCACTCCGGTCAACCCTTTTTTGATGGAATAGACGCACACATGAGTCAAACGGAACAACGCACCTTGACCCCGGATGCACCGGAAGTCTCGGTCATCATTCCGGTCTACAACGAGGAAGCCGGTCTGAAGGCATTGTTCGATCGCCTGTATCCGGCGCTCGACAAACTCGGCGCCGCCTACGAAGTCATCTTCATCAACGACGGCAGCCGCGACCGCTCCGCCGCGATGCTCGCCGAGCAGTTCCGCGCGCGGCCCGACACCACACGCGCCATTCTGCTCAACGGCAACTACGGCCAGCACATGGCGATTCTCGCGGGCTTCGAACAGGCGCGCGGCGAGATCATCATCACGCTCGACGCCGACCTGCAGAATCCGCCCGAGGAAATCGGCAAGCTCGTGGAGAAGATGCGCGAAGGCTACGACTACGTCGGCACGATTCGCATGCAGCGTCAGGACAGCCTGTTCCGCCGCAAGGCGTCGCTGGCGATGAACCGTCTGCGCGAGCGCATCACGCGCATCAAGATGACGGACCAGGGCTGCATGCTGCGCGCGTACAGCCGTCATATCGTCGATACGATCAATCGCTGCGGCGAAATCAACACGTTCATCCCGGCGCTCGCCTACACGTTCGCGCAAAATCCGGTCGAAGTGGATGTCGCGCACGAAGAGCGCTTCGCGGGCGAATCGAAGTACTCGCTCTACAGCCTGATCCGCCTGAACTTCGACCTCGTGACGGGCTTCTCCGTCGTGCCGCTGCAATGGCTCTCGTTCATCGGCGTGATTCTCTCGCTGGGCTCGGCGGGTCTGTTCCTGCTGCTGCTGATCCGCCGCTTCGTGCTGGGCGCCGAAGTTCAGGGTGTATTCACGCTGTTCGCCATCACGTTCTTCATGCTGGGCGTGATCATCTTCGCGCTCGGCCTGCTCGGCGAGTACATCGGCCGGATTTATCAGCAGGTGCGCGCACGCCCGCGTTATCTCGTGCAAACGATCCTCGAGGAACGCAACGGCCGCGCCGTGGTCGACACGCCGCGCCAGGACGTGGTGCAGGCTGCCGCGTTCGCGCAGGCCACGCAGGCCGCGGTGCAAAGCGCGCAGACCTCGCTGCAAAATCCGGCATCGAATCCGGTATCAAGCCCGGTATCGAGCCCGGCGTCCGGGGCGATCACGAACGCCACGCAGGACGCGGCGCAAGGCACCACGCCCGCCGACGAAGGAGCGAGCTCATGAAGCCGCGCGCCGTTGTCTTCGCGTATCACAACGTCGGCGTGCGCGGCCTGCAGGTGTTGCTCGCACGCGGCGTGGACGTCGCGCTGGTCGTGACGCATGAAGACAGCCCAACCGAGAACATCTGGTTCGGCAGCGTGAAGAGCGTGGCCGAGGAACACGGCATCGAGGTCGTCACGCCCGCGGACCCGAAGAGCGCGGAACTGCGTGCCGCCGTGAGCGCGGCGCAGCCCGATTTCATCTTCTCGTTCTACTACCGGCACATGCTACCCGTGGACCTGCTCGCGCTCGCCGCGCGCGGCGCGTACAACATGCACGGCTCGCTGCTGCCGAAGTATCGCGGCCGCGTGCCCACGAACTGGGCCGTGCTGCACGGCGAAACGGAAACCGGCGCGACGCTGCACGAAATGGCCGCCAAGCCCGACGCCGGCGCGATCCTCGCGCAAACGCCCGTGCCCATCCTGCCCGACGACACCGCCGCGCAGGTCTTCGACAAGACCACGGTGGCCGCCGAGCAAACGCTCTGGCGCGTGCTCCCCGCGCTGCTCGCGGGCGAGGCGCCGCATCTGCCGAACGACCTGACAAAGGGCAGCTACTACGGCGGCCGCAAGCCCGAAGACGGCCGCGTCGATTTCACGCAGAGCGCGCAGCAGGTCTACAACCTCGTGCGCGCGGTCGCGCCGCCCTATCCCGGCGCGTTTACGGACCTCCACGGCGAGCGTTTCGTGATCGCGCGCGCGCGCCTCGTGCGTCCCGGCACGCAAGATGCAGAAAGGGTTCGCGCCCTCGGCGCATTGCCCCCCGGACTCCACGTAAGCGATAATGCGCTTTTCGCCCTTTGCGGCGACGGCCGCGCCATCGCGATCCACGAGCTGCGGCATCAACGAGACGGTCAAGACACCGTCGTCACGCCGGCCGCATTCTCCGACCTCATTTCATCTGTCCCTCGTCCATGAAAAAAGTTCTGATCCTGGGTGTCAATGGCTTTATCGGCCATCACCTCTCCAAGCGCATCCTCGAGACCACGAACTGGGAAGTGTTCGGCATGGACATGCAGACGGACCGCCTCGGCGACCTCGTCAAGCATGAGCGGATGCACTTCTTCGAAGGCGACATCACGATCAACAAGGAGTGGGTCGAGTACCACGTCAAGAAGTGCGACGTGATCCTGCCGCTGGTCGCGATCGCCACGCCCGCCACCTACGTGCAGCAGCCGCTGCGCGTGTTCGAACTCGACTTCGAGGCGAACCTGCCGATCGTGCGTTCGGCGGTCAAGTACCGCAAGCACCTCGTCTTCCCGTCCACGTCCGAGGTTTATGGCATGTGCTCGGACGAGCAGTTCGACCCGGACGCGTCCGCCCTCACCTACGGCCCGATCAACAAGCCGCGCTGGATCTACGCGTGCTCGAAGCAGCTCATGGACCGCGTGATCTGGGGCTACGGCATGGAAGGCCTGAACTTCACGCTGTTCCGTCCGTTCAACTGGATCGGCCCGGGCCTCGACTCGATCTACACGCCGAAGGAAGGTTCGTCGCGCGTGGTCACGCAGTTCCTCGGCCACATCGTGCGCGGCGAAAACATCAGCCTCGTGGATGGCGGCGCGCAAAAGCGTGCGTTCACCGACATCGACGACGGCATCGAAGCGCTGATGAAGATCATCGACAACAAGGACGGCGTCGCCTCGGGCAAGATCTACAACATCGGCAACCCGACCAACAACTTCTCGGTGCGCGAACTCGCGCACAAGATGCTGGCGCTCGCCGCCGAATTCCCGGAATACGCGGAAATGGCGAAGAAGGTGCAGCTCGTGGAAACGTCGTCGGGCGCGTACTACGGCGCGGGCTACCAGGACGTGCAGAACCGCGTGCCGAAGATCGACAACACGAAGCAGGAACTCGACTGGGCGCCGAAGTCGACCTTCGACGAAGCGCTGCGCAAGATCTTCGAAGCGTACCGCGGCCACGTGGCCGAAGCACGCGCGCTGGTCGAACAGCAAGCGTAACGCGAAGGACCTCGCCTCTTGGCTCGCATCGTCCTGAAAATCGACGTCGACACGCTGCGCGGCACGCGCGAAGGCGTGCCGAACCTCGCGCGCATTTTCGACCGCTACAAGGCGCGCGCCACCTTTCTGTTCAGCCTCGGCCCGGACCACACGGGCTGGGCGCTGCGGCGCGTGTTCCGGCCGGGTTTCCTGCAGAAAGTGTCGCGTACGTCCGTGGTCGAGCATTACGGCGTGAAGCAGCTCATGTACGGCGTCCTGCTGCCGGGCCCCGACGTGGGCGTGCGCGCGGCGGCCGAAATGCGCGCGATCCACGAGGCCGGTTTCGAGTGCGGCATCCATACGTGGGACCACGTGTACTGGCAGGACAACGTGCGCAACCGCGAACGCGACTGGACCGTGCGCGAGATGCAGAAGAGCCACGAGCGCTTCGCGCAGATCTTCGGCGCGCCGCCCGTCACGCATGGCGCGGCGGGCTGGCAGATGAACGAAGCGGCTTTCGAGCAGATCGACGCGTGGGGCATGCGGTACGCGTCCGACGGGCGCGGCCATTCGCCGTATCGTCCGGTCGTGAACGGGCGCACGCTCGATCACGTGCAAATGCCCACCACGCTGCCCACGCTCGACGAAGTGCTGGGCGTGGACGGCATCGACACGAATACCGTGGCCGCCTGGCTCCTCAAGCGCACGGAGAACAATCCGCACGATCAGGTCTTCACGCTCCACGCGGAACTCGAAGGCCAGAAGCTCGCGCCCGTGTTCGAGCAACTGCTGGCGGGTTGGCAGGCGCAAGGCCACACGTTTGCCACGATGGGCGACTACCATGCGACGCTGGACCCGGCTTCGCTGCCATCGTACCCTGTCACCTGGGGCGAGATCGAAGGCCGTTCCGGCCAGCTGATCGTCCAGCCCGACTGAACCCGCCGCCGGCGCCTCGCGCCCTGCTGGATCGAAGCGGCCACCGGCCCCGATCGATCCAGCCATTGCGCGCGACGCGCCGTCCCGGCAACATGGCAACGCTGCGCCGCCCTGGAACCATCGCGGCAACTCCGTCGACACCACGGAGCGCGCGGCGGCATCGCCAGCCAATAACAAAGGGAGAGCCACGTGCCTGACGTGACCATCGCAGTCGATCAACCCGTTCCCGATTTCACCGCGCCCGCCACCGGCGGCGACTTCACGCTTTCGAGCCTCAAGGGCACCAAGGTCGTGCTGTACTTCTATCCGAAGGACAACACGCCGGGCTGCACGCGCGAAGGCATGGAATTCCGCGACCTGTTTCCGAAGTTCAAGAAGGCCGGCGCCACCATCGTGGGCGTCTCGCGGGACAGCGTGCGCTCGCACGACAACTTCAAGGCCAAGCTCGAATTGCCGTTTACCTTGGTATCGGATGGCGACGAAGCGTTGTGCGCGCTCTTCGGCGTCATCAAAATGAAGAAAATGTATGGCAAAGAAGTAAGGGGAATCGAACGCTCCACCTTCCTCATCGACGCGAATGGCGTACTGCGCCAGGAGTGGCGAGGCCTCAAGGTTCCGGGCCATGTCGAGGAAGTTCTGGAGGCTGTACAAGCGCTTTGAGGAGCGTTATATTGGGCTGCAATGAGTGCCTGTCCAACCATTTTTTCGTCGCGTTGCGGCGGTATCGCTGCCGGTCACTGGCTGACCGGTCGGGCGTATCCGGGGCAACGGGCCATCAGCGAAGTGAAGCCGCTTGCCTCGTCAGCCGGGGCGGCGGCTTTTTTGTTTGCGGTATCCCGTCCTCCCTCCGTCGCGCCGGCGTTGCGACCCGGCGCGCGCTCACGTCAAGGAGCCGATCGAAAACCAGGCGAACCGGCATTTTCTGAAACGAGCGCGCACCCAGCGCGGTAACGGCGGGCGCCTTACCCGGCACCCGCTCCCACCGCCCGAAAGCGCACCTTACTGGGTTATCCCGCGACCACTCGACCCGATTTTTTCGAGGGACACCATGCCTTTGCCTACCCCCCCCAGCAAGCTCGGCAATCTGCTGCCGCCCGAGGAATACAAGGCCCGCGCGCGCTCGACGCGTAGCACGCGCAAGGCCGCCAGCGAGAACGACGCCGCCGATGTCGCCGAATACGGCCCGGGCAGCGTCGCCGAGCCCAATACACCGGCCGCCAACGCGGCCACCACGCTGCGTACCGTGTTGCTTTCGAGCACTCCCGCCGAACTGGCCGCGCTCGAGCCCGTGGCGCCGGCGCCCGCACGAAAACGCAAGCAGACGGCGGCGCTCTTGCAGCCTGTCGAAGCCCGCACGGAAGACGCACCCGCCGCCCCGATCGCGCGCGACGGCAAACCCGCCTCCTCGGCCAAAGCGCCGGGCGCCGCAGCCGCGCCCGGCCCGCGCGCCGGCTCGAAGAAGCGCGCGCATTCCGACAACGCGACCGAAGTCAAAAAGCTGTTCGTGCTCGACACGAACGTGCTGATGCACGACCCGACCTGCCTCTTCCGCTTCGAGGAACACGACGTCTATCTGCCGATGATGACGTTGGAAGAACTCGACAACCACAAGAAGGGCATGTCGGAAGTCGCACGCAACGCGCGTCAGGTGAGCCGCACGCTCGACCAGCTGGTCGCGAATGCCGGCCCGATCTCCGAAGGCATTTCGCTCGGTCGCCTCGGCAGCCGCGAAGCGCTCGGCCGTCTCTACTTCCAGACCACGCTCACGCACATCGAGCCGGTGGACGGTCTGCCCGAAGGCAAGGCCGACAACCAGATTCTCGGCGTCGTGCGCGCGTTGCAGCGCGACCGGCCGGATCGGCTCGTCGTGCTGGTGTCGAAAGACATCAACATGCGCATCAAGGCGCATGCGCTCGGTCTGCCTGCCGAAGACTACTTCAACGACCAGGTTCTCGAAGACAAGGACCTGCTCTACTCGGGCGTGCGCGCGCTCCAGCAGGACTTCTGGACCAAGCACGCCAAGGGCATGGAGTCGTGGCAAGACACCAAGACCGGCACGACGTATTACCGCGTGACGGGTCCCGAGTGCGCTTCGATGCTCGTCAACGAGTTCGTCTATCTCGAACCGCAGAACGGCGAACCGGCGTTCCATGCGATCGTGCGCGAGCTCAACGGCAAGACGGCGCTGCTGCAAACGCTGCGTGACTACGGCCACCACAAGAACAACGTGTGGGGCATCACGGCGCGCAACCGCGAGCAGAATTTCGCGCTCAACCTGCTGATGAATCCGGACTGCGATTTCGTCACGCTGCTCGGTCAGGCCGGCACCGGCAAGACGCTCGTCGCGCTCGCGGCGGGCCTCGCGCAGGTGCTCGACGAGAAGCGCTACAACGAGATCATCGTGACGCGCGCGACGGTGCCCGTGGGCGAGGACATCGGCTTCCTGCCGGGCACGGAAGAAGAGAAGATGCAGCCGTGGATGGGCGCCTTCGACGACAACCTCGAAGTGCTCCAGAAAACCGACGACGCCGCCGGCGAATGGGGCCGCGCCGCCACCCAGGAACTGATCCGCTCGCGCCTGAAGGTCAAGAGCATGAACTTCATGCGCGGCCGCACGTTCGTCGACAAGTATCTGATCATCGACGAGGCGCAGAACCTGACGCCGAAGCAGATGAAGACGCTCGTCACGCGCGCGGGCCCGGGCACGAAGATCGTGTGTCTCGGCAACATCGCGCAGATCGACACGCCGTACCTCACGGAAGGCAGCTCCGGCCTCACGTATGTGGTGGATCGCTTCAAGGGCTGGGCGCACAGCGGCCACGTGACGCTCGCGCGCGGCGAACGCTCGCGCCTTGCGGATTACGCGTCGGATATTCTGTAAAAACAGCGGGTTAGCTAGCCTCGCGCAAGGCCGCATTCGGGCAACCGGATGCGGCCTTTTTTCATATTTACGTCGACAAACGTCGTTCCGCGAGCACAACACTTAGCGCGTAAACTTCAAGTGAGTTGTGAAGAATTCTTGCCTGGGCCGCCATGGACGGGCTACCATCCGCCAATGACCGTTATTCCGTCGGGGCATGCCTTGCGTGTTCCGCGCCTGTTTCATGCGCCGACTTTGGCTTCCGTTTCTGATCGTCGTTCTGCTTGCCGCCTGTTCTAGCGCGCCGCAACGGGTTGCGCGCGGCGGTGGCGCGAGTGGTGAGAACGCGTGGCGCACCAAACCGCCCGGCTTTCCGAATTTCGTCGATCACAGCGTGGGCCGCGAAGAAATTTCGATCCAGGCGATGGGTCTTGTCGGCATCCCCTATCGTTGGGGCGGCAATACGCCCGACAGCGGCTTCGATTGCAGCGGCCTCGTGAAGTACGTGATGCTGCGCTCCGCATCCGTCGATCTGCCGCGCACCACGGCGGAGATGAGTACGCGCGGCGAATCGATCGAGCCGGACGAAATCGCCCCGGGCGATCTCGTGTTCTTCAACACGACCGGGCGGCCGCATTCGCACGTGGGCATCTACGTCGGCAAATTGCGGTTCGTCAACGCGCCGTCGACTGGCGGTACGGTCCGGCTCGATTATTTGACGAATCCGTACTGGGCCAAGCATTTCGACGGTATCCGCCGCATGGCGCCGCCCAAGCGCACGCCGTTCGATTCGCCGACTTACGAGGCGTCAGCGCCCGCTGAACGCACGCCAGCCGCAACGGGTGGCACGCCAGTCGTCGCAGGGGCGATGGTCAGCGCGCCCGCCGCGGCGGCCCCGCCGCCCGCGCGCGTGGCGGCGAGCGTTGCACCGGCAACGAACGAGAATCGCGCGCTGGCCGCGCCGCAAACGGCCTACGTGCCGACCCAGGCCGCCCCGGCCTCCGCCGCGTCCGCCGACGCCTTCGAGCCGCCACCCGCTTCGCTCAACGCGGCACAAGCGCAGTCGCGCGGCGCCGGCGCCGTGGCACCGACTGCGGCGCCGGGCTTCCGGGCGCCCGGCGGCCCGGCGCCCACGAGCGCCGCACCCGCCTACGCCGCCCGTCCTACGCCCGCCAGCGCCGAGACCGCCGCTCCGCGCGACGCGATCGACGCCGCCGCCGACGCGTTCGAACCGCCGCCGCCCGTGGCCCGCGCCGCCGAGCGGCAGGCGGCGCAAGCCGGATCGACCGCGGTGCCAAGCGCCGCACCAACTGCTTCAAACGCTCCCTACGGCCAGAACGTGCAGATCATGCGCGCCTCGACCGCGGGCACCGTCTCCTCCGCGCCCACCCAGACGAACGACGACCCCATCGCGCGCTTCGCAAACGGCAGCTATTGAGCCGCGCGCGACGGCCTCGGGCGTCGCTTTCCGCTTGCTTGCCCCTGGCCGGAAGGCCAGTTTTGTGTTCGCCGCCCTGCGCCTCTGCTATGGTTTGGGTACTGTTTTGGTACTTTTTGGCAGCGAGGCGACGATGGATCTCGGACTTGGCAAGAAAGTGGTTCTGGTAACGGGCGGCAGCAAGGGCATCGGTCTCGCCTGCGCACGCGCCTTCGCGCAGGAAGGCGCGCGCGTGGCGATCGTCTCGCGCGACCCCGCCAATCTCGCGCGAGCGCGCGAGCAACTGGCGAGCGAAGGCCTGCACGTGCATCTCACACGTGCCGACCTGCACGAGGCGCACAGCGCCGCCGACGTGGTCGAGGAAGTGTCCACGGCCGTGGGTCCCATCGACGTGCTCGTCAACAGCTCGGGCGCGGCGCGCCGCTACGACCCGGAAACGCTCGACGCCGCCGCATTCAAGGCGACCATGGAAGCGAAGTACTTTCCCTACATCTATCCGCAGCAGGAAGTGCTCAAGCGCATGGTGCAGCGGGTCAAGAACGGCGAAACCACCGAGCCGGGCACGATCGTCAACATCATCGGCATGGGCGGCAAATTCGCGAGCGACATCCATATCGCGGGCGGCGCCGCCAATGCCGCGCTCATGCTGGCCACCGTCGGGCTCGCGCACTACCACGCGCGCTACGGCATCCGCATCAACGCGATCAATCCCGGCTCCACGCTCACCGAGCGGCTCCAGGAAGCGGTGCAACTGGAAGCGCAACGCCAGGGCGTGGACGCGGCGCAGGCGCTCGCGAGCGGCGAGGCGAAGGTACCGCTCGGCCGTTACGCGAAGCCCGAGGAAATCGCCGATGTGGCTCTGTTTCTGGCAAGCCACCGTGCGAGCTATGTCACCGGAGCGCTGATCCCCATGGACGGCGCGAGCACGCCGATCCTTTGATCGCCAGGCCCGCAAAAAACGCGGCCCAAAAAACTTGCGGCGCCCACAGGCGCCGCAACGGTGACATCGCTTACATCAGACGGTGGCCAAGCCACCAGCCGGCCGCAGCCAGCGTGGCCGAAGCGGGTATGGTCAGCACCCAGGCCCAGACGATGTTGCCGGCCACGCCCCAGCGCACCGCGCTCAGCTTCTGCGTCGCGCCCACGCCAACAATGGCGCCCGTGATGGTGTGCGTAGTGGACACGGGAATGCCCATCCACGAAGCCGTGAAGAGCGTGAGCGCCCCGCCCGCTTCCGCGCAGAAACCGCCCACCGGCTTGAGCTTGGTGATCTTCTGCCCCATTGTGCGCACGATGCGCCAGCCGCCGAACAGCGTGCCGATCCCCATCGAGAGATAACAGCCGCCGATCACCCAGATCGGCGGCGCGTCAGAGCCGATGGCCGAGTAACCCGTTGCGATCAGCAGCATCCAGATGATGCCGATGGTTTTCTGCGCGTCGTTGCCGCCGTGACCCAGGCTGTAGAGGCCTGCGGAAATCAGCTGCAAACGCCTGAAGCGCCGGTCCACCTTGCTCGGCGGCGTGCGGAAGTACAGCCACGACACCGTGAGCATGAAGAACGAACCCAGCACGAAGCCAAGCAGCGGCGAAATGAAGATGAACGCCACGGTCTTCATGAGGCCGTCGTAGTTGAGCGAGTGCCAGCCCGACTTCGCGAGCGCCGCGCCCACCAGACCACCGATCAGCGCGTGCGACGAGCTGGACGGAATGCCGTAGTACCACGTCAGCACGTTCCAGCCGATCGCCCCCACCAGCGCGCCGAACACCACGTAGTGATCGACGATGTCGGGGTCGATGGTGCCTTTGCCCACCGTTTGCGCCACCTTGAGGTGAAAGACGAAGTAGGCGATCACGTTGAACATGGCCGCGAACGCCACCGCCTGCTGCGGCTTGAGGACGCCCGTGGACACGACCGTGGCGATGGAGTTCGCCGCGTCGTGAAAACCGTTCATGAAGTCGAAAATGAGCGCGACGGCCACCAGCGCCGCGACCACCCAAAGGGCGAGTTGTATCGATTGCATCGCGTCGGACTCAGGCGTTCTCTAGCACGATGCCTTCGATGATGTTCGCGACATCCTCGCACTTGTCCGTGATGGCTTCGAGCAGTTCGTAGATGGCCTTCAGCTTGATCAGCGTCTTGACGTTGTCTTCTTCGCGGAACAGCTTCGAGATCGCACCGCGCAGCAGGCGGTCGGCGTCGGATTCGAGGCGGTCGATGTCTTCGCAGGCCTTGAGAATCTCGCGCGCCTGCTTCATGTCGGAGAGCAGCGCGACAGCCGACTGCACGCGCTCGGCCGTGGCCGTGACCACGTGCGCGAGCTGGCTCGCCTCGGCGGTGACCGCCTGCACGTCATAGAGCGAAATGGCCGTGGCGACGTCTTCCATGAGGTCGAGACAGTCGTCCATCGTCGTGATGAGCTTGTGGATCTCGTCGCGGTCGAGCGGCGTGATGAAGGTCTTGTGCAGCAGATCGATGGCTTCGTGCGTGAGTTTGTCCGCCGCTTTTTCGGCGTTCTGCACGTTTTGCTTATGCACCTCGGCATTGCCGAGGTTATCGATCAACAGTTCCAGCTCGCGGCTGGCGGAAACGATGCACTGGGCGTGCGCATTGAAAATTTCGAAAAACTTGCCCTCGGTGGGCATGAATCGACCGAACATTGGAATCCCGGTAATTGGTCTTGGATTGCCGTCACGAAACAGCAATATGGCCGTCATAAAACGGCAATATTGTAACGTTACCGGGAGTCGGTCGCACGCGCGCGCCACCGCCGCAGCGGCTTTTGTGCCACTGCGGCGCAACACCACGCGTGCGCGCGCTTGCGTATTGGCAGCGTTTGAGCTTAGTCGGTCTGGAAGTGCTGCGAACCCGCGAAGTTGTCGAACTTCGTGTATTGACCGTGGAACGTGAGCCGAACGGGACCGATCGGACCGTTACGCTGCTTGCCGATGATGATTTCGGCCGTGCCTTTGTCCGGGCTGTCCGGGTTATAGACTTCGTCGCGATAGATGAACAGGATCACGTCCGCGTCCTGTTCGATAGCGCCCGATTCGCGCAAATCGGACATCACCGGGCGTTTGTTCGGACGCTGCTCCAGGCCGCGGTTGAGCTGCGAGAGCGCGATCACGGGCACGTCGAGTTCCTTGGCGAGGCTCTTGAGCGACCGCGAGATTTCCGAAATTTCGGTCGCGCGGTTTTCGCCCGTGGACGAACCGCTCATCAGCTGCAGGTAGTCGATGATGATGAGCCCGAGCTTGCCGCACTGGCGCGAGAGACGCCGCGCGCGCGAGCGCAGTTCCATCGGATTCAGGCCACCGGTTTCGTCGATGAAAATCTGCGCCTCGCTCATCTTCTGCACGGCGTGCGTGAGCTTCGGCCAATCCTCGTCCGTCAGGCGGCCCGTGCGCATGCGGTGCTGATCGAGGCGGCCGACCGAGCCGAGCATACGCATGATGAGCTGCGTGCCCGGCATTTCCATCGAGAACACCGCGACCGGCAAGCCGTACTCCACCGCCACGTATTCGCCCACGTTCATCGAAAACGCGGTCTTACCCATCGACGGACGCCCCGCCACGATGATCAACTCGCCGCCGTGCATGCCCGAAGTCATGCGGTCGAGGTCGAGGAAACCCGTGGGCGTGCCGGTCACGTCGCTCGGGTTCGCCGTGTGATAAAGCGTGTCGATGCGCTCCACCACCTGCGTGAGCAGCGGCCCAATTTCCAGGAAGCCTTGAGTGCCGCGCGCGCCGTCTTCGGCGATCGAGAACACCTTCGACTCGGCCTCGTCCAGCAGCTGGCGCACTTCCTTGCCCTGCGGATTGAAGGCGTCGGCGGAAATTTCGTCGGCGACGGACACCAGGCGGCGCAGCACCGCGCGGTCGCGCACGATTTCGGCATAGCGGCGGATGTTCGCGGCGCTCGGCGTGTTCTGCGCGAGCGCGTTGAGGTACGCGAGCCCGCCCACGTCGTCGGCCTTGCCCGAGGTGCCGAGCGCTTCGTATACGGTCACCACGTCGGCAGGACGGCTGCTCGCGATCAGGCGGCCGATATGCTCGAAGATGATGCGGTGATCGTAGCGATAGAAGTCGCTTTGCGCGAGGAAGTCGGCAATCCGGTCCCATGCGGCATTATCCAGCAGCAGGCCGCCAAGCACCGACTGCTCGGCCTCGATCGAATGCGGCGGGACTTTCAGCGACTCGAGTTGGGGATCTTTCGGAGCGTTCATGGAGGGCAATTATCGGACATGCGCGCCCGTCCGGAAAGCGCGTTTGACGCGCAATTTTCTCGGGCCGGACAAACAAAAAAGGCAGAAGCCCTGCGGCTCCTGCCTTTTCTGGAATACGTCGGTGCGACGGTTTGGCCTGCGCGGCCCGGCCTGCGTAGCCCGATCTGGGTTGCCCCTTCGGACCGCCGCAAGCCTGTCGCGGGTACTTAGGCGTGCTCGCCCAGCACCGACACCGTGACGTCGACGAGGACGTCGGTGTGCAGCGAAACCTGCACCGGGTGGTCGCCCACCATCTTCAGCGGGCCTTCCGGCAGACGCACTTGCGCCTTTTCCACCACGAAGCCTTGCTTTGCCAGCGCAGCGGCGATGTCGGCGTTCGTGACCGAACCGAACAGACGGCCGTCGACACCTGCCTTCTGAGCGATCTGAACGGTCGAGCCGTTCAGCTTTTCGCCTTCTGCCTGAGCGGCTGCCAGCTTTTCAGCAGCGGCCTTTTCGAGTTCGGCGCGCTTGACTTCGAATTCAGCGATTGCGTCCTTCGTAGCACGGCGTGCCTTCTTGTTCGGGATCAGGAAGTTACGTGCGTAACCGTCCTTCACCTTGACGATGTCGCCGAGGTTACCCAGGTTGACGACTTTTTCCAGAAGAATGATCTGCATTCTATTGCTCCTTATCGCGTCGTCTTATTAGGCCTTGTGCTGGTCGGTGTACGGCATCAGCGCGAGGAAACGCGCGCGCTTGATAGCCGTGTCCAGCTGACGCTGATAGTGGGCCTTCGTACCCGTCAGACGAGCCGGCGTGATCTTGCCGTTTTCGCCGATGAAGTCCTTCAGCGTTTCGATGTCCTTGTAGTCGATCTGATCGACGCCTGCAGCCGTGAAGCGGCAGAACTTCTTGCGCTTGAAGAGCGGGTTTTGTTGCTGACGACGCTTGTCGAATTTCTTACCAGTCGGGCGGGGCATGATTAGTCCTTTCCTGTGCCTTGCATTTCGGTGATGTGAAACACCAGGGTTCGCGCATTGCGATGCTTTTTCGCCAGAAAACCGCTGAAGAGCGCTTCCACGCCCAACTCGCAGCTTTCGACGAGACCGCAGGCCTTGCCGGCCGCCACCGCGGGCATCGTGAGTTCGACGAAGCGGGGAATGCCGGCTTCGACGACCTCCGTGCGGTGCTGCAACGTGACGCTCGCGATCGGAACGCCGGCGGGGGTATACCGCACCGCCTCGCGTTCGACGACGCTTGCCGTAAGTTGCAGCCTGTTCACGGGGCTAGATCAGCAATGAGCTTGAATCCTGATGGCTTGGTGTATTAAGCCTGCGCTTCGGTCGGCTGGGCAGCCGCCTTCTTGGCTTCTTCGCGCTGCACTTCCTTCATCATCGGCGACGGGCCGGTTTCGGCCTTCTTCTGCTTGACGATGAGGTGACGCAGAACGGCGTCGTTGAACTTGAATGCGTGTTCCAGCTCGTCGAGCGTGGCTTGGTCGCATTCGATGTTCATGCAGACGTAGTGAGCCTTAGCGAGTTTCTCGATCATGTAGGCCAGTTGACGACGGCCCCAGTCTTCGATGCGGTGGATCTGGCCACCGTGCGACGTGATCGTGCTCTTGTAGCGCTCGATCATGGCGGGCACTTGCTCGCTTTGATCGGGATGCACGATGAAGACGATTTCGTAATGACGCATGTTCACTCCTTATGGATTAAAGCCACCCGGGCGTCGGAACCGGTGCGGCAAGTGAGAAGCCGAAGACTATAGCGCGATCAGGCGATGAATGCAAGCCAGATCGCTTAATCGCCGGCAAGATTCGGGCGTATTTTCAACGACTTGCGGCTGCCAGGACGAAATAACGGCGCGATCGCGACGCGCGTCAGCTGCTCGCGGCCTCGGTCGCGCCCGCCGCGAGACGAGCGTCGAGCGCGGCACGCAGCGCGTCGAGCGCGTCGGCGCCCGCGTCGCTGACCGCCCACCACGTCATGCCCGCAGCCTGCCAGCGCAGCAGCGCGTAGCCGTCGCTCGCGGCGGGCGCGGCGCCGCCCCGCTCCGCTTGCCCATTCGCGCCGGGCGGGAACACGTAGACGTCGATCACGTGCTTGCGATAGCGGTAGATCAGCACGGCCACGCGTTCGCGCCCCACATAGTCGAGCCGCCCGCCCGCGAGCGGAAAGCCCTGCTGCGCGAGATCGACGACAGGCGGCGCGTAGTCGATGCGGCCGTTGAACCACGGCTTGACGGTGTGGCGGTCGGAGGAAATCACGTCGACATCGCGACCTGAGATCTCGGCGCGCACGTGGCTCGAGACGAGATCGTCGATCAACGCGGCATTCGCCGGCGGACGCGTCGCGTGCAGCGTGACCGCCACGGCGAGCGCGCACAGCGCGAGCGCCATGCCGCCGAAGCGCACCAGCGTCGCGCCGCGCGGACCGCCGGGTGTGGCGAAACCGCCCGCACCACCCAATCCGGCGCTCCCGCGCAGCCATTCGAGCCAGGGGCGGCGTGGGCGGCGCGGCGCGCGGGCGGCGCCGGAAACCGATGCCGCGCCCGCGTTCGATTCCGCTTCGACCGGCGGCAGCGCCGCGGCGATGCGCATGGCCAGATTCGCCGGGGCGCGATGATAGGGCGCCGTACGCATGACGCGCGAGATTGCCTGCGCGTCGTCGGCAGCGGCCTGGCAGTGCGCGCAGCCGGCCAGGTGTGCGCGCACGCGCCACTCGTCGGCGGCGGAAAGTTCCCGGTCGACGCTCGCGTCGACGAGCGGACGCGCTTCGTCACAGTTCATCCGGCGCCTCCGTGTTGGCACCTGCGTTGCGATGCGACCCGCCAGCGACATGCACGCGGCGTATCGGCGAAGTCTTCGAGGACGGTATGGGCTCGGCGGGCGGCGGGACTGGCGGGGGTTGCCCCAAGCCGCCTCCGCCTCCTCCGCCGCCGTCGCTGTCCGGCGTTTCGCGGAACCGGACGTCTTGCCTCGGGCTGTCGCGCCCGGAGGGTCTCCACGCTTCGTTGCTCGCCCCGAGTTCGGCGTCGTCCGCGCGGCGCGGCGTGCGGATCGTGTTGCACGGCTTCGCTTCATTGACTGGCGCACCAACCTGCGCGCCGACCTGGGCGTTGCCTGGCGCCTCGGCAGGAAAGCGCGCGCGCGGCACGTTGCGCGATCCCGAGTGCGGCGCGAGCAGCGCCGCGAGCCGACGCCGGCCGCGCGCGAGCCGCGACATCACCGTGCCGATCGGCACATCGGCAATGGCCGCGATCTCGCGATATTCGAGGTCTTCCAGCTCGCGCAGCACCAGCACTTCGCGATATTCGACCGGCAGCCGCAACAGCGCGTCCTGCACATGGCGCGCGTTTTCCGCCCGGATCGCCAGCGTTTCTGGGTCGACGCCGCCCGTCTCCCAGCCTTCGAGCGGCGCGTCGTCGCGCAACTCGTCGAACGGCGCCACTTCCTCCGCGCCCGCGCGACGCCGCCATTCGTCATACCAGACGCGCCGCACGATCGCGAGCAGCCACGGCCGCGCCGCGTCGCCACGAAACGCGTCGAAGAACCGGAACGCGCGCAGAAACGCTTCCTGCACGATGTCCTCGGCGTCGCCCGGATTGCGCGACAGCCAGCGCGCGAGGTTGTACGCCGCGTCGAGGTGCGGCAGCGCGAGCGCCTGAAAGCGACGGCTGCGCGCGGCCTCGTCGCCGGCCGCGTGGCTTGCGTCGTCGTGTGCTCTGGCGCCATCGCCCTGCTGGTACGCGGATTCGCCCACGTCGGTTCCTCGCGTGCGTCGTTGCGGCGGATTGCGCCTCCGCCGCGCTGCCTGCCGACCGTGCTGGCCGGTTGTGCCTGCTGTCTTTGCGCTTGTGTCGCTTGTGCCGCTTGTGTCGCTTGTGTCGCTTGTGCCGCTTGTGCCGCTTGTGCCGCTTGTGCCGCTTGTGCCGCTTGTGCCGCTCGTCTCGCGCTGGTTTGCGGCCCAGACGCATGCGCTGCGCGCGGCACTTGTTTCGCTTATCGCTCCTGCCAGCGGCCTTCACGCACCGGGTGCAGGTAGCGCCGAACCTTCGGCCATCACACTCATGCCGCTCGGGCGCGCTCGCGCCACTTCCCGCTGGTTTCGCCCACGACTACGACCAGCGGACTTCACGCCTCGGCCGCAAGCGGCGCTCTACTCGCGGCCACCGCACCGGCGCCACGCGCGTAGCGCCAGTGCAGCCTCCGCTGATTCCACCGCTTCCATCACCCGTCGCTAATGTCCGCGACCTTTGCGCTGCTCGCGCTTCCCCCGTCTTGCCCGCATTACCACCCGTGCGGCCAGTTTATTCCCGCTATTTCACGCCTCCGCGAAAAATAAATCGGGAATGCGCGGCCCGCAAAACCGGTACGACAAGCACGTCCCACCCATGGAGATCACCATGACGATTGCCTCGCCCCAGCCGACCCGCGCCACGCTCAAGCGCCGCGACTTTCTGCGCCTCGCCGCGGCGGGCGGCGGCGCCGCGTTCGCCTCGGCGCTGCCCGGTTTCGCCACGGCGCGCGACGCCGACTTCTTCTTCGTGCAGCTTTCCGACGCCCACTGGGGCTTCGAAGGCCCGGCCATCAATCCCGACGCGAAAGGCACGCTGCCCAAGGCGATCGCCGCCGTGAACGCGCTGCCCACGCCGCCCGATTTCGTCGTCTTCACGGGCGATCTCACCCACACCACCGACGACCCCGCCGTGCGCCGCGCGCGCATGCGCGAATTCCAGCAGATCGTGGCGGGCCTGCGCGTGAAACCGCTGTACCTGATGCCAGGCGAACACGACGCCGCACTCGACAACGGCGCGGCGTTTCGCGAACTGTTCGGCGAGACGCACTACACGTTCGAGCATCGCGGCGTGCATTTCATCGTGCTCGACAACGTGTCCGATCCCGCCGGCCGTATCGGCGAAACCCAGCTCGCCTGGCTCGCCGACGATCTGCAGCGCCAGCCGCAGGACGCGCGCATCGTCGTGTTCACGCACCGCCCGCTGTTCGATCTCGCGCCGCAATGGGACTGGGCGACGCGCGACGGCGCCGCCGCCATCTCGCTGCTCCAGCAGCGTCCCTACGTGACGGTGTTCTACGGCCACATCCACCAGGAACATCACACGATGACAGGCGCGATCGCGCATCACGCCGCGCGCTCGCTGATGTTCCCGTTGCCCGCGCCCATGTCGCAGCCGCAGCGGCTGCCGGTGCCGTGGGACGCCGCCGCGCCGTATCGCGGTCTGGGCTGGCGCAGCGTCGAGGTCGATGGCGCGCCGCAGGCGTACGCGCTCAGCGAAAAGCCGATCCGCGATCTCGCCTGAACGCCGCCGAACCGGAGCCCACGATGACGAAGCACGACATGAACATGAAACACGATCGAAAGCCCGCCACGCCGCACGACGGCGCGCGCAACGGTGCCCAGGATGGCGCTCGCCTCGCCCGCCGGCGCTGGCTGCTCGCCGCGAGCGCGGGGACGGCGGCACTCCTGCGCCTCGACGCCCGCGCGGATACGCCGCGCGTCATCAAGATCCGGGCGCGCCGCTTCAATTTCACGCCCGATCACATCGCCATCAAGCCGCACGAAAAAGTGGTGTTCGAGATCGCCACCGACGACACGCTCATGGGCTTCTCGATCCCGCAGTTCGGCGTGCGCGCCGACGTGCCGCCGGGTACGGTCGTCAAGGTGGCGGCCACGGCCGGCGAAGCGGGCACGGTGCAATTCCTGTGCGATATCTTTTGCGGCTCGGGCCACGAGTCGATGAACGGCGTGATCGTGGTCGGCTGAGACGTCGCGCGCCACCGCTGCGCGCGCGCTACGCGCCGGTCCAGTAGCCGGGCCGCGCGTAGGCGTCTTTCAGATAGTCGATGAAATAACGCACCCGCGCGGGCACGTAGCGTTGCTGCGGATACACCGCGAGGATGTCGTATTCGGGCAGCGCGTACTCGTCGAGCACGGTTTCGAGTTCGCCGCGCGCGAGTTGCGCGTCGATTTCCCAGGTGGAACGCCAGCCGATCCCGAGTCCTTCGCTGACCCAGCGATGCAGCAGCTCGCCGTCGTTGCAGTCGAGCGTGCCGCCGACGCGCACGGTCACGAGCTTGCCGTTGCGGTTGAAGTACCAGCCGCGGTTCTGGCCGCCTTGCAGATTGAACGCGAGGCAGTTGTGCTGCGGCAGGTCTTCGAGCGACTTCGGCCGGCCATGCCGGCGAAAGTACTCGGGCGTGCCGCACACCACGCGGCGGTTCGAGGCCAGCTTCACGGCAACGAAGTTCGGATCGACCGCCCCGCCGATCCGGATCGACAGATCGTAGCCCTCGCGCACGAGATCCACCACGCGGTCGGTGAGATTGAACGAGACCTGCAACTCGGGCTTGTCGGCGAGAAACGCGCTCGCGTGCGGCGCGACGTGCTTGCGCCCGAAAGCGGCCGGCGCGGACACGATCAGATGACCGTTCACCACGCGCCGCCCCGCGGAAAGCTCGTTTTCCGCCTGATCCCATTCCGTCAGCAGACCGCGGCAGCGCTCGAGAAAAGCGGCGCCCTCCTCGCTCACCACGAGCCGCCGCGTCGAGCGGTACATCAGCTTGACGCCCAGGCGCTTTTCCAGCGCGTCGATACGGCGCCCGAGAATCACCGGCGACACGCCTTCCTCGAGCGCGGCGGCCGCGAGACTGCCCGCATCGGCGACACGCACGAAGGTTTCGATCTGCTTGAAGCGGTCCATGTCTCTCTCCCCCATGACTTGCGCCGAAGGCGCCGGCCACGCGCAACGCCCGTGACACCGCGATTCCATACTTTTTGTTTCGAAAATCGCGACCTGGATCGATCTTATCAAAACTTTCCTGCGACTCTACAGTGATCCTCAACCGCAGAGACATTTCGCCTATTCCCGCTTTTGCGACATTGAGGAGACATTCCATGGCCAAAATGAGAGCCGTCGACGCCGCCGCGCTGGTGCTCGAAAAAGAAGGCATCGACACCGCTTTCGGCGTGCCGGGCGCCGCGATCAATCCGTTCTACTCCGCGCTCAAGAAGGCCGGCAGCATCACGCACGTGCTGGCGCGCCACGTGGAAGGCGCCTCGCACATGGCCGAGGGCTACACGCGCGCCGCGCCCGGCAATATCGGCGTGTGCATCGGCACGTCGGGCCCGGCGGGCACCGACATGATCACGGGCCTCTACTCCGCGCAGGCCGACTCGATTCCGATCCTCGCGATCACGGGCCAGGCGCCGCGCGCGCGGCTCTACAAGGAAGACTTCCAGGCCGTCGATATCGAATCGATCGCCAAGCCCGTCACCAAGTGGGCCGTGACCGTGCGCGAACCGGCGCTGGTGCCGCGCGTGTTCCAGCAGGCGTTTCATCTGATGCGCTCGGGCCGTCCGGGTCCGGTGCTGGTCGATCTGCCGATCGACGTCCAGCTCGCCGAGATCGAGTTCGACATCGACCTGTACGAGCCGCTGCCCGTCTACAAGCCGAAGGCCACGCGCAAGCAGATCGAAGCCGCGCTGGCAATGCTCAACGCGAGCGAGAAGCCGCTCATCGTCTCGGGCGGCGGCGTGCTCAACGCGGCGGCCGAAGACCTGCTCGTGCAGTTCGCCGAAACGCTCGGCGTGCCCGTGATCCCCACGCTGATGTCGTGGGGCGCGATTGCCGACGACCATCCGCTCATGGCCGGCATGGTCGGTCTGCAAACGTCGCACCGCTACGGCAACGCCACGATGCTCGCGTCGGACTTCGTGCTCGGCATCGGCAATCGCTGGGCGAATCGTCATACGGGCAGCGTCGAGGTCTACACGAAGGGCCGCAAGTTCGTGCACGTCGATATCGAACCGACGCAGATCGGCCGCGTGTTCGGCCCCGATCTCGGCATCGTCTCGGACGCGAAGGCGGCGCTCGAACTGTTCGTGGAGGTGGCGCGCGAATGGAAAGCCGCGGGCAAGCTCAAGGACCGTAGCGAATGGGTCGCCGATTGCCAGCAGCGCAAGGCCACGATGCATCGCAAGACGCATTTCGACAACGCGCCGATCAAGCCGCAGCGCGTGTACGAAGAGATGAACAAGGCGTTCGGCCGCGACACCTGCTACGTGAGCACGATCGGCCTTTCGCAGATCGCGGGCGCGCAATTCCTGCACGTGTACAAGGCGCGCAACTGGATCAACTGCGGTCAGGCGGGCCCGCTCGGCTGGACCATTCCGGCGGCGCTGGGCGTGCGCGCGGCCGATCCGGCGCGGCCCATCGTGGCGCTCTCGGGCGACTACGACTTCCAGTTCATGATCGAGGAACTCGCCGTGGGCGCGCAGTTCAAGCTGCCCTACGTGCACGTGGTCGTGAACAACTCGTATCTCGGCCTGATCCGCCAGGCGCAGCGCCAGTTCGACATGGACTTCTGCGTGCAGCTCGCGTTCGAGAACATCAACGCGCCCGAAGTGAACGGCTATGGCGTCGATCATGTCGCGGTGGCCGAAGGCCTCGGCTGCAAGGCGCTGCGCGTGTTCAAGCCCGAGGAGATCGCGCCGGCGTTCAAACAGGCGCAGCAACTCGCCGCCGAATTCAGCGTGCCGGTGGTCGTCGAAGTGATTCTCGAGCGCGTGACCAATATATCGATGGGCGCCGAGATCGACGCGATCAACGAGTTCGAGGAACTTGCCGAGAAGCCCGAACACGCGCCCACGGCCATTGCTCTGCAATCCTGACGGTTAGTCGGCGCGCCGCCGTTCGCACTCAGCCCTGATTCGCGAACCGCGGCGCCTGCATCGCCTGCCACCGCATTTCCACTCACTGCCCCGAGAGACACCATGCCGAAATTCGCCGCGAATCTCACGATGCTGTTCAACGAAGTGCCGTTTCTCGACCGCTTTGCCGCGGCCGCGCAAGCGGGCTTCGACGCCGTGGAGTTTCTGTTTCCGTATCCATACAAGGCCGCCGAACTTGCCGAACGGCTCGAATCGCATGGCCTGAAACTCGTGCTGCACAACCTGCCCGCCGGCAACTGGGACGCGGGCGAGCGCGGCATCGCGTGTTTGCCCGCGCGCCGTGGCGAGTTCCAGGAAGGCGTCGGGCGCGCGATCGAGTACGCGAAGGCGCTCAAGGTTGCGCAACTGAACTGCCTCGTGGGCATTCCGGGCGCCGATGTCGATCGCGACACGGCACGCGCCACCATCGTCGACAACCTGCGCTACGCGGCCGGCGAACTCAAGCGCGAAGGCATTCGCCTGCTCGTCGAGCCGTGCAATGCCTACGACATTCCGGGCTTCGCGCTGAACCGTTCGGCCGAGGCGCTCGACGTCATCGAGAAAACCGGCTCGGACAACCTCTTTCTGCAGTACGACATCTATCACATGCAGCGCATGGAAGGCGAACTGGCCGCGACGATCAAGAAGCACTTCGCGAAGATCGCGCACATCCAGCTTGCCGACAACCCTGGCCGCAACGAACCGGGCACGGGCGAAATCCACTACCCGTTCCTGTTCGATCTGCTCGACACGCTCGGCTACGAGGGCTACGTGGGTTGCGAGTACAAGCCACGCACGACGACCACCGAAGGCCTCGGCTGGCTGCGCGGCGCGCAGCAGCGCACGGCCGAACTGGCGTAACGCAAGAGCGTAACGAAAGGGCGTGACAAACGGGCGTAACGGCGCGACGCAACCCGGCGCATGCATGGAATCACTCTGAATTCGCTTACCCGGAGACACACAAGATGGCAAAGATTGGCTTTATCGGACTCGGCATCATGGGCGCGCACATGGCGCGCAATCTGCTCAAAGGCGGCCACACGCTGACCGTGAACGGCAAGTATCCGGTGCCCGACGATCTGCGCGGGAGCACCGAAGTGGTCGATGACTCCACGGCCGTCGCGCAAGCCGCGGACATCGTCATCGTCATGGTGCCGGACACGCCCGACGTCGCGAACGTGCTGTTCGCCGACGACGGCGTCGCCAAAGGACTCACGAAGGGCAAGCTCGTGATCGACATGAGCTCGATCTCGCCGCTCGAAACGCAGCAGTTCGCGAAGCAGATCAACGCGCTCGGTTGCGACTATCTCGACGCGCCGGTCTCGGGCGGCGAAGTCGGCGCGCGCGAAGCCACGCTCACGATCATGGTGGGCGGTCCGCAGAAGTCGTTCGATCTGGCGAAGCCGCTGTTCGAGCTGATGGGCAAGAACATCTCGCTGATCGGCGACAACGGCGCGGGTCAGACCTGCAAGGTCGCGAACCAGATCATCGTCGCGCTCAACATCGAAGCCGTCGCCGAGGCGCTGCTGTTCGCCGCGCGTTCGGGCGCCGACCCGGAGCGCGTGCGCCGCGCGCTGATGGGCGGCTTCGCCTCCTCGCGCATTCTCGAAGTGCACGGCGAGCGCATGACGAAGCGCACTTTCGATCCCGGCTTTCGCATCGAGCTGCACCAGAAGGACCTGAACCTCGCCATCGACGGCGCGCGCAAGCTCGGTATCGCCCTGCCGCACACGGCGAGCGCGCAACAATTGTTCAGCGTCTGCGCCGCGAACGGCGGCAAGGCATGGGACCACTCGGCAATGATTCGCGCGCTCGAACTGATGGCGAACTTCGAGATCGCGCAACCGTCCGCGCAAGCCAAGGCGGCGTAAGCGCGGACCAGCACAGGTATGACGAATGGGCCCGCGCACGCGGGCCGACTGTGGGGCGCCTCGCGGCGGCGGCAACCGCCGCGGGGCAAATCGGTGCCGCTCTGGGCTGAGAGCGGCCAGTGGGGTCCGAAAGCGGCACCCGGTGACGACGAGGAAGCCTTGGTCGGTCAGACGTCGCCATCGGGTGTCCGCCCGTCGGATGCCGCTCACCTGGCGTTGCCGCGCGCCTTGTCTCTTCTCTCCTGCCTCGCGTCTGCGCGTCGCTTCCGCGTCCTTTTACACTCCTTGACACGGTCCCGATGGACGCTTTCGCGACCGCATTCCTAGAATCGTGCTTTCATCCGTCTGTCACGCAGACGGCTCAAGGTGGACGCGCAACCGTGACCACCAGTCAATCCAGCACGAGAGGAGTGTGAGCGATGGGCATCATCAATTTCATCAAGGAAGCCGGCGAAAAACTGTTCGGCGCGGCTTCCACGCCGGCCGCGGCCGCCACCCCCGCCGCCGATCCGGCGGCCAACCTCGCGGATCTGAACCAGAAGGCCGGCGACGCGATCGCCGCCTATATCCGCTCGCAAGGCCTGAATGCCGATAACCTCGGCGTCACCTACGACGGCGTTTCCCACACGGTCACCGTGACCGGCACCGCCGCCGACCAGCCCACGAAGGAGAAGATCCTCGTGGCCGCCGGCAACGTGCAGAACGTGGACAAGGTCAACGACCAGATGAGCGTGACCAATCCGGCGCCCGAAGCGCAGCACCACACCGTGGTCGCGGGCGACAACCTCTGGAAGATCGCCGAGAAGTACTACGGCAGCGGCGCGAAAAACGACGTCATCTTCCAGGCCAACACGCCGATGCTCAAGAGCCCGGACAAGATCTATCCGGGTCAGGTGCTGGTGATTCCGCCGCTGCAATAAGCCGCGCGCGTTCAAACAAAAAGGCCTTGCGGAGCGCTCCGCAAGGCCTTTTTCATGGTGGGTTCCCGCGTGGTCAGTACGTATCGAACACGCGCTGCAACGCTTCCTTCCCGCTCGTTCCGGCCGCGAGCGCGAGCAGCAGCAACACGCGCGCCTTGTACGGGCTCAGCGTGCCCGCCGAAACGAAACCGAGCGCGTCGTCCTTCGCCGCGCCGTTGTGCATCACGTGCCCCGAGCCCACGCGCGACGCGCGCACGACGGCCACGCCCTGCGCCGCCGCCTCGGCCAGCGCCGTTTGCACCGCGCCGTGGATCGAGCCGTTGCCGGTGCCCGCGATCACGAGACCGCGCACGCCCGCCGCCACCAGCGCGTCGACGGCCACGCGCGACACGCCCGCATAACTCACGACGATGTCCACCTGCGGCCAGACCTGCGCCGCCGCGAACGGGGTATCGACGGTATGCGGGCGCAGCGCCTTGCGCTGAAACTCCACGCGGCCGTCCTGCACCCAGCCCAGCGCGCCGATTTCCGGCGACTGGAACGCGTCCACGGCATAGGTGCTGAACTTCGCGACGTCGCGCGCGCAGTGGATGCGGTTGTTGAACGCGACGAGCACGCCCTGCCCGGCCGCCGCGCCGCTTGCGGCGAGCGTCACGGCATTGAGCAGGTTGAGCGGGCCGTCGGCCGAAAGCGCCGAAGCGGGCCGCATGGCCGCCGTGAGCACGCAGGGCTTGGCGCTTTTCACGCACAACTGCAGGAAGTAGGCGGTTTCTTCGAGCGTGTCGGTGCCGTGGGTGATCACCACGCCGTCGATGTCGTCGCTGGCGAGCAACGCGTTCACGCGCTGCGCGAGCGTGCTCCAGAGCGCGAGCGACATGTCCTTGCTGTCGATGCTCGCGACCTGCTCGGCGTGAATCGCGGCGATGGCGTCGAGCCCCGGCACGGCCGCGAGCAGTTGCGCCACGCCGATCACGCCGGCCTGGTAGCCGGCCGTGTTCGTGGCGTCGGGGGCGGAACCCGCGATGGTGCCGCCCGTGGCAAGCACGGCGATACGCGGCAACCGGCCCGAAGCGCCGGCGGAGGAAGGGGAAAGAGAGGTAGTCATGGCGGCGATTTTAAGCGATTCGCCGCGCGCCGCCACCTGGCCGGATGGCATAGGAAGTCCCGCCGACGTCCGGCCAGCGGCGGCAGGGCCGCGTAAAACGCGTCAGACCGTGGTCTCGCGCAACTGGCTCGCGATCTGTGCCTCGGTGAGTTGCGGCGCGAACATCTCGATCAGCTTGTACGCGTACTGGCGCAGGAACGCGCCCTTGCGCAAGCCCACGCGCGTCGTGCTCGCCTCGAACAGATGTTGCGTGTCGAGCGCGACGAGTTCGCTGTCGCGTTTCGGGTCGTAAGCCATGGCCGCGACCACGCCCACGCCCATGCCCAGTTCGACGTAGGTCTTGATGACGTCCGCGTCGATGGCGGTCAGCACGACGTCGGGCACCACGCCCACTTTCGCGAACGCCTGGTCGATATGCGAGCGGCCCGTGAAGTCCTGGTCATAGGTGATGATCGGGTATTCCGCGACGTCTTCGAGCGTGAGGTTTTCGCGGTCGACGAGCGGATGCGTCTTCGGCACGACCACCACGTGATGCCACGAGTAGCACGGGAACGTCACGATGTCGGGGAAACGGTCGAGCGCTTCGGTCGAGATGCCGATATCGGCCTCGCCGTTGATGATCATCTGCGCGATCTGCTGCGGATTGCCCTGGCGCAGCGCCAGATGCACCTTCGGAAATACCTCGCGGAACTGGTGCACGACCTTCGGCAGCGCGTAGCGCGCCTGCGTGTGCGTGGTCGCGACCACGAGGTGACCGCTGTCCTGATCGGCGAACTGGCGCGCCACGCGGCGCAGGTTTTCCGCGTCGAGCAGCATGCGCTCGATCAGCTGATGCACGGCCTTGCCCGGCTCCGTGAGGCCCGTGAGGCGCTTGCCGCGGCGGATGAAAATATCCACGCCCAGTTCGTCTTCCAGATCCTTGATCTGCTTCGAGACGCCCGACTGCGACGTGTACAGCACGTTCGCCACTTCGGTCAGGTTCATGTTCTGCCGCACGGCTTCGCGGACAAAACGCAATTGCTGAAAATTCATGGTCTTCTCTCCGAGACTGCGGACCGTTTTTCGTTATGTGTCGATATGTCGATGTCGATGTGCCGATGCCAGGCGCTGACGTGCTTGCGCGAGCCTCAGGCGCCGTGCGCCGGAAACACGCGCAGACCGCGCGGCACGGCCGTCACGCCCTCGCCCACGGCCACGCCGAGCGCGCGCCACGCGTCGCGGTCGAGTTCGGCTTCGAGCGCGCCGCCCGTGCGGCTTTCGAGTTCCACGCGCACCGAGCCGCCGAGCGTCACCACGCGCCGTACGTCCACGACGATGCCGTCGCGATGCTCCGCGCCCGCCGAGTCCTGACGATGCAGCAGGAGATCGTGCGGACGCACATAGGCGAGCGCCGGACCTTCGAAGCCCGCCTGCACCGTGATCGCCTGCGCCGCGCCATCGGCGACGAAACCGCTCGACTCCACGCGCCCGCGCAGCCGGTTCGCCGCGCCGAGGAATTCGTAGACGAACGCCGTTTGCGGGTGATCGTAGACATCCTGCGGGCTGCCCACCTGCTCCACGTGCCCGTGATTCATCACGACGATGCGGTCGGCCACTTCGAGCGCTTCTTCCTGATCGTGCGTAACGAAGATCGTCGAAATATGCAGATCGTCGTGCAGGCGGCGCAGCCACGAACGCAGTTCCTTGCGCACCTTGGCGTCGAGCGCGCCGAACGGCTCGTCGAGCAGCAGCACTTTCGGCTCCACGGCCAGCGCGCGCGCCAGCGCGATACGCTGACGCTGGCCGCCCGAGAGTTCGGACGGATAGCGCTGCGCGAGCCAGTCGAGTTGCACGAGCTTGAGCAGTTCATGCACCTTTTCGCGGATCACGGCTTCCGAAGGCCGCTCGTTGCGCGGCTTCACGCGCAGGCCGAACGCCACGTTCTCGAACACCGTCATGTGACGGAACAGCGCGTAATGCTGGAACACGAACCCGACCTGACGCTCGCGCGCGCCCACTTCGCCCACGTCCTGGCCTTGCAGCACGACCTGGCCCGCGTCGGCGTATTCGAGGCCGGCGATCACGCGCAACAGCGTGGTCTTGCCGCAGCCCGAAGGCCCGAGCAGCGCGACGAGTTCGCCCGGCGGAAAGTCGAGCGACACGTTGTCGAGCGCGGTGAAGTCGCCGAAGCGCTTTTGCAGATTGCTGACGGTAATGCCCATGATTTACAGCTCTCCTGTGCGGGTTTCGCGCGGGCGCTCGAGCGCCGTCACACGACGAAACCCATGAATGCTCATTGCAGCGACGATTGGCGTGCCACGCCTTGTCGCGAACCGGTTTGTGCCTGTGCCGCCGACGCGGCCTGCGCGGTTTGCGCCGATGGCGGACCGAGATGCGCGGGCACCGCGTCGGCGTCGCGCACCTCGTTCGACATGTGCCGTTCCGCGAGCAGCTTCAGGCCGAGCGTCACGAGCGCGAGCAGCGCGAGCAGCGAGGCCACGGCGAACGCGGCCGCGAAGTTGTATTCGTTGTAGAGGATTTCGACGTGCAGCGGCATCGTGTCGGTCTGGCCGCGAATGTGGCCCGAAACCACCGACACCGCGCCGAACTCGCCCATCGCGCGCGCGTTGCAGAGAATCACGCCGTACAGCAAGCCCCAGCGGATGTTGGGCAGCGTCACGCGCCTGAACATCTGCCAGCCCGAGGCGCCCAGCACGTGCGCGGCTTCTTCCTCGTCGCTGCCTTGCGCCTGCATCAGCGGAATCAGTTCGCGCGCGACGAACGGGAACGTCACGAAAATGGTCGCGAGCACGATGCCGGGCACCGCGAAGATGATCTGCACGTTATGGTCTTCGAGCCACGGTCCGATCCAGCCCTGCGCGCCGAACATCAGCACGTAGATGAGGCCCGAAATCACCGGCGAGACCGAGAACGGCAGGTCGATCAGCGTGGTCAGCAGCGCCTTGCCGCGAAACTCGAATTTGGCGATCGTCCACGAGGCGACGAGACCGAACACGAGATTGAGCGGCACCGCGATCGCCGCCGTGATCAGCGTGAGCTTGATGGCCGAAAGCGCGTCGGGGTCGGCGAGCGATTCGAAATAGAAACCGATGCCCTTGCTCAACGCCTGCCAGAACACGGCCACGAGCGGCACCACCAGAAACAGCGCGAGAAACGCGAGCGCGATGCCGGTCAGGAACCAGCGCACCCACGCGGCTTCCGTGACGGGGTTCGGGCGCCCGGCGGAGGAGCGGCCGGCGTTGCGTTGTGCGGACGGGCTCATTGCGCACCTCCGCCGAGTGCCGCGCCGCTCGCGGTCGTGGCGGCGGCGTGCGGCGCGCCCGCGCCCGTGATGCCGCGGCTCGTGCGGCGTTGCAGATACCACTGCAGCGTGTTGATGATGAGGAGCATGACGAACGACACGCAGAGCATGACCACGGCCAGCGCCGTCGCGCCTGCGTAGTCGTATTGTTCGAGCTTGGTGATGATGAGCAGCGAGGTGATTTCCGACTTCATCGGCACGTTGCCGGCAATGAAGATCACCGAGCCGTATTCGCCCAGCGCGCGCGCGAACGCGAGCGCGAAACCCGTGAGCAGTGCGGGCAGCGCGGCGGGCAGGATCACGCGGCGAAACACGAGCCAGCGCGAGGCGCCGAGACACGCGGCCGCTTCTTCCTGCTCGCGCTCGAACTCTTCGAGCACCGGCTGCACCGTGCGCACGACGAACGGCAGGCCAATGAACGTGAGCGCCACGAGCACGCCGAGCGGCGTGAACGCGATCTTCAGCCCGAGCGGCTGCAGATACTGGCCGATCCAGCCGTTGCCCGCATACACGGCCGCGAGCGAGATACCGGCCACGGACGTGGGCAACGCGAACGGCAGATCGACGAGCGCATCCACGATGCGCTTGAACGGGAACGTGTAGCGCACCAGCACCCACGCGAGCAGAAAGCCGAACACCGCGTTGATGAGCGCGCCGCCGAACGCGGAGAAGAAGGTGAGCCGGTACGACGCGATCACGCGCGGCGACCACACCGCGCGCACGAACTGGCTCCAGTCGAGCGTGGCCGTCTTGAGGAAGGTGGAGGCCAGCGGAATCAGCACCACGAGGCTCAAATAAGCCACGGTGATGCCGAGCGTCAAGCCGAATCCCGGCAGCGCACTGGGCTTGCGTAATCGAAACGTCGTCATGCTCTTCGTCCAGACATGGGTTGCGCGCGTTCTCTTATGGAATCGGTGCGCCGAAAAGCGCGCCCGGGGGCGCGCTTCGTGGTGATGCGGTCGCGTCGTTACGATCTGCGCGGCCGTCGTCGGTTACTGCGTTGCTTTTGCGTACGTTATTGCGGCTGATAGATGGAGTCGAACACACCGCCATCCGCGAAATGCGTCTTCTGCGCGTTGGTCCAGCCGCCGAACGTGTCGTCCACCGTGTACAGCTTGAGCTTCGGGAACTTCGCCGTGAGCGCGGCCGGCACCTTGCTCGAACGCGGACGGTAGAAGTTCTTCGCGGCGATCTCCTGGCCTTCTTCGCTATAGAGGAACTGCAGATACGCTTCCGAGACCTTGCGCGTGCCCTTCTTGTCGACGACCTTGTCCACCACGGCAACCGGCGGCTCCGCCAGAATGCTCACCGAAGGCACCACGATCTCGAACTTGTCCGGACCGAATTCCTTGATCGAGAGGAACGCCTCGTTTTCCCAGGCGATCAGCACGTCGCCGATATCGCGCTGCACGAAGCTCGTAGTCGCGCCGCGCGCGCCCGAATCGAGCACGCCTGCATTCTTGTAGAGCTTCGTCACGAACTCCTTGGCCTTCTGCTCGTTGCCGCCCGGCTGATGCAGCGCGTAGGCCCACGCCGCGAGATAGTTCCAGCGCGCGCCGCCCGAGGTCTTCGGATTCGGCGTGACGATCGAGACGCCCGGCTTTGTCAGATCGTCCCAGTCCTTGATGTGCTTCGGATTGCCCTTGCGCACGAGAAACACGATGGTCGAGGTGTACGGCGAGGCGTTGTCGGGCAGGCGCTTTTGCCAGTCCTTCGCGACGAGACCCTTGTTGGCGAGCGCGTCGATGTCCCATGCCAGCGCGAGCGTCACGACGTCGGCCTGCAGGCCGTCGAGCACCGAGCGCGCCTGGGCGCCCGAACCGCCGTGCGACTGCTTGATGGTGAGCGTTTCGCCGGTCTTCGCCTTCCACTGCTTGATAAAGGCCTCGTTGATGTCCTGATAGAACTCGCGCGTCGGGTCGTACGACACGTTGAGCAGCGCGGTGTCGGCGTGCGCCGCCACCGGCGCCATCGCCGCCACGCCCACCAGCGGCGCCACGCCGATGACCAGTTTCGCCGCCAGCGACTTCAGCCAGCTCGCGCGCCCCGCTTTCCCCGAATTGGTGCCCATTTATCTGTTCTCCGTTCTCGTGTGTGGTTGCTGCTAACGATGGAGGCCAGTCTATCGAGAGGCTTACATCATTAAAAATAATGTTTATTCATTTTTTAATACGCAAAAGTGGTAAGCGACGGACGATCTGGCTGCAAGAGCGCGATTTCGTCTGTCAGGACCGCCTCCGGCGCTGTTGTAGCGGCGGCGAAACGAAGAACTTCAAGTAACACTTGAAAAGCGGCGAGTACTGTATAAAAATACAGTCACCTGTTTAAACATACAGTGGCGCCATGACCAAACTCACCGCACGACAACAGCAGGTTTTCGATCTGATCCGCCGGGCGATCGAGCGCACGGGCTTCCCGCCCACGCGCGCCGAGATCGCCGCGGAACTGGGCTTCAGCTCGGCCAATTCGGCCGAGGAACATCTGCGCGCCCTCGCGCGCAAAGGCGTGATCGAACTGGCGGCAGGCGCTTCGCGCGGCATCCGCCTCGTGCCCCAGGCCGACGACCTGCCGCATCAATTCACGCTGCCGCACCCGAGCATCATGCAACTGGCGCTGCCGCTGGTCGGGCGCGTGGCGGCGGGTAGCCCGATCCTCGCGCAGGAGCACATCTCGCAGAACTACATGTGCGACCCGGCGCTCTTTTCGAGCCGCCCCGACTACCTGCTGAAGGTGCGCGGCCTGTCCATGCGCGACGCCGGCATTCTCGACGGCGACCTGCTGGCCGTGCAGAAGAAGGCCGAAGCCAAAGACGGCCAGATCATCGTGGCCCGTCTGGGCGACGACGTCACGGTGAAGCGCCTCAAGCGCCGTCCGAACGGCCTCGAGCTGATCGCCGAAAACCCCGACTACGACAATATTTTTGTCCAGGCCGGCAGCGCGGAATTCGCGCTCGAAGGCATCGCAGTCGGTCTGATTCGCCCTACCGAATTCTGAAAATCGCCCGCGGGATTCGATAACGATCCGCTGGAATCTGTCTGGAGAGAGAGTCATGGAACGCCTTGCCCGTCTGCTGCCCTTCCGTCAATTCGGCCGCCTGCGTCACCTGCGCGGAATCGCATCTTGCGCGGCGCGCGAGGTACGCGCGACGGCCGCCGCGCTCAACGGCTCGCTCTTCGACCAGATCGACGAAACGCCCGATCTCGTGGCGACCAGCGCCGCCGACCTGCCGCCGCTGCCCTCGGCGCAACCGGCTTTTGCGCGCGTCTCGCTCAATAGCGCGCTCAACGTCGAACAACCCACGCGTCGCGCGCCGGTACGCGTGTATCACGGCCCTTCGCGCCTGATTCTCGTGGGCACGGTGGACGCGGTGTGCCGCGCCATCGACCGTTGCATCGCCGAACAGCCGAGCGATCTGCCGGCCGCGCTGGCAAAGTAAGGTTGGCCGTGATGTCGGCGCGCGGTTTGCGGCCTGTGCCTCGTGTGCATTCCGTGCAGTCCGGCTTCGTCGGGATTCCGGCGCAGGTTCTGGCGGAGGTTCTGGCGGTTTCTCGCGCTTTCGCGCGGCTTCAATCAGGTTTCGGGATCGTTTTCGCGTTCCGGCGGTCAACCCGTGATTGCAACCTCACGCTGACCTTATGACGGAATCCCGCACGAACCCGCCCAACTGGAAGAAGCCCGTTGCGATCACCGTTGCCGTGATCGCCGTGGTCGCGGTAATCGGCTATGGCTATGCTTCGCCGTATATCGCCGCGAATCGCATGAAAGCGGCTGCCGACGCACGCGACGCCGCCACGCTCAACGAATACGTCGACTACCCGGCGTTGCGCATGAGCTTGAAGCAGCAAGTGGGCGACATGTTGCAGCAGCGCATTCACGCGCAGCACAGCAGTAATCCGCTACTGTTGTTCGGCGCGGTAATTGGCGCGGCACTGATCGGGCCGCTAGTGGACGCCTATGCCACGCCCGATGGCGTGGCGGCCCTGCTCAACGGCATGCCGCCCACGGGCAAGCCCGGCGAACATCCCGCGCCCCCGCCACCGCAAGCGCCGAACGAGTTGGGCGAATCGGGTGCGCCACCCGCGCCGCCAGTGCCCGCGTCCGCCACACCGCCCGCGCCGCCGCAAGCAGCACAAACGCCACCCGCGGCCGGATCACGTCCGGTCACGGCGGCGCGCTATCGCAGCCTCAATGAATTCGCGCTCACGTGGGACCGCGGCACGACGGGCGAGCACTATGCCGCCATTCTGCAGCGTCATGGGCTCTTTTCCTGGAAGCTCGCGGCGGTCGAGCTGAACGAAGGGAATACGGCGAATACGCCGTAACGAAGCGTCTTAACGAAGCACGCTGGCCAGGCGCCGCCAGTGAGCGCCCTCGTCAGGGCGCACGGTCGCGCAGTTCACTGCGTATGCGCCCGGCCGTTGAGGCATGCGCCGCACCGCGCGGCGCATGCCCGCACCGAATCGACGAGAGTCGACAGGTCAAGCGGCAATCAACCAACGATCCACCAACGATCAAGCAGCGGCTTGCTGCTGCTTGTCTTCGGCGGCCGAGGAACACGCCACCAGAATCGAGCAGGACACGCGATCGAGCAGCGGCGTATTGCCCGCGCCCATCCACCAGCGCGACAGCCCGGTGCGGCAACGGTGCCCCACCACCACGAGATCCGCGTTCAACTCGTTGGCGAGATTGGCGATCTCGTCAATCGGATGGCCGAACGCGAAATGCCCCTGCGCGCGCACGCCGCGTTCGGTGAGCCACTCCACGCCTTCCTGCAGAATGTCCCGCGCCGTTTCCTCGAAGCGCCCGCACGCCACGTCGGTCAGCAGCCCGGCGCTTTGCGCGATGGTCGAACGCATGTCCACCACCGAAAGCAAGTGCGTTTCCGCTTGCAGATCAAGCGCGAGATCGGCGCCACAACGCAGCGCCTTGCGGCCTTCGCGCGAGCCGTCGTAACAGAGCAGAATTTTCTTGTAGCTCGCCATGATCCTTTCTCCCCGCCCGCGCGATATATGCGGGCTGTGCGGTATTCATGATGGTTCGCCGCAATGTCGCACGCAAGGGTTGGAAAACGCCAGGTGAGCATAAAAAACCGCCAGTGTTGTAACGCCGCGTCACGCACGCCGCTTGCTCGGCGGAAATTGTTTGCCGCGGCATTGATCGCCGCAGCCATCGTCGCAGGATCTTCATTGGATGGGTCTCGCGCGCCGCCCGCTCATGGCGCAGCGATGCACTAGAATGGACCGCCTCGGCGTTCCGCCCTTCGCACACTCTGTTTATGTCCGCAGCCGCCATCGAATTCGAGCAGGTCATCAAACACTACGGGGACCGCGCCGTCGTCAACGGTCTCTCGTTCGATGTCGTACCGGGCGAATGCTTCGGCTTGCTCGGCCCGAACGGCGCGGGCAAGACCACGACGCTGCGCATGCTGCTCGGTATCGTCGCACCCGACGCGGGACGCATCAGCCTGTGCGGCGAGCCGGTGCCGGCGCGGGCGCGTCATGCGCGGGCGCGCGTGGGCGTGGTGCCGCAGTTCGACAATCTCGACCCCGACTTCACGGTCCGCGAAAACCTGCTCGTGTTCGGCCGTTACTTCGGTTTGTCGGCGCGGGAGACGCGCGATCTCGTCGCGCCGCTGCTCGAATTCGCGCGCCTCGAAAGCAAGGCCGACGCGCGCGTGGGCGAGCTGTCCGGCGGCATGCGCCGGCGGCTCACGCTCGCGCGCGCGCTCGTCAACGACCCCGACGTGCTCGTGATGGACGAACCGACCACGGGCCTCGACCCGCAGGCGCGCCATCTGATCTGGGAGCGGCTGCGCTCGCTGCTCGCGCGCGGCAAGACCATCCTGCTCACCACGCACTTCATGGAAGAAGCCGAGCGCCTGTGCAATCGCGTGTGCGTGATCGAAGAAGGCCGCAAGATCGCCGAGGGCGCGCCGAAAGCGCTGATCGAATCGGAGATCGGTTGCGACGTGATCGAGGTCTACGGTCCGGAGCCGGCCGTGCTGCGCGACGAACTCGCGCCCGATGCCAAGCACACCGAAATTAGCGGCGAGACGCTCTTTTGCTATGTCGACGACCCGGCGCCCATCCACGCCAGACTGCGCCATCGTTCGGACCTGCGTTATCTGCATCGCCCGGCGAATCTCGAGGACGTGTTTCTGCGGCTCACGGGCCGCGAGATGCAAGACTGAACCAGACCGAGGCACGACCTAAGCACGACCGAAGCGGCACGATACCCATGCAAACGCGCACCCACGACGTCTCTCGCCCCACCGCCCACGCGACCGCCCGCGAACCGCGCGCCGCGCTGCCTTCGAACGCCAGCAACTGGATCGCCGTCTGGCGGCGCAATTATCTGGTCTGGCGCAAGCTCGCGATCGCGTCCATGTTCGGCAATCTCGCCGATCCGATGATCTATCTGTTCGGGCTGGGTTTCGGGCTCGGCCTGATGGTGGGCCATGTGGACGGCGTGTCCTACATCGCCTTTCTCGCCGCGGGCACGGTGTCGTCGTCGGTGATGATGTCGGCGAGCTTCGAGTCGATGTACTCGGGCTTTTCACGCATGCACGTGCAGCGCACGTGGGAAGCGATCATGCACACGCCGCTGTCGCTGGGCGACGTCGTACTCGGCGAGGTGGTGTGGGCCGCCAGCAAATCGGTGCTCTCGGGCGCGGCCATCATGATCGTGGCGGGGTTGCTCGGCTACGCGAGCTTTCCGTCGATGCTGCTCGCGCTGCCCGTGATCGTGCTCGCGGGCCTCGCCTTCGCGAGTTGCGCGATGATCGTCACCGCGCTCGCGCCGTCGTACGACTTCTTCATGTTCTATCAGACGCTCGTGCTCACGCCGATGCTGCTGCTTTCGGGCGTGTTCTTCCCCATCACGCAACTGCCCGCCGCCGCGCAGCACATCACGCTGATGCTGCCGCTCGCGCACGCGGTCGCGCTGATTCGCCCCGCGATGCTCGATCGCCCCGTCGATGCGCCCGTCCTTCACCTGATCGTGCTGGCGCTCTACGTGATCGTGCCGTTCGCGATCGCCACGGTGCTGTTCCGCCGCCGCATGATGCGTTGAACGAGGCGGGCAAGCGCGCTTCGCAAAGACATCGGCACGACATCGGCACGACATCGGCACGACGCGGCAAGACGACCGTTCGACCGTTGAAACGGCGCGCCATGCCGCGGCCTGAATACGGACAGCGGCAGGCGGCCAGCGCGCGTGGCGAACGGCTCTGGCCCAGGCTCAGTCTTCGTCGTCGCCCCAGGGAATATCGACGTCGGAAATGAACGCGACGGTCGCGAACGGACCGCCTTCCTGGCGGCCAATCTTGCCGTCGGCGCGATGCCATTCCACGCGGAAGATCGTCGATTGCGTCTGCGCGAGCAGGCGCACGGTGCGGATCTCCTCGGGATCGGCCTCCTCGACGGGATCGTCGAGCGAGACCAGCAGCGACTGCGGCCACAGGCCGTCGGCCGGATCGTAAATGCGGTCGCCGTCGGGAATCGACGTATGAGCCTCGACACCGATCGTCGCCGACGCCTCGACAATCATCTTGCCGAGCGCGCGCAGCACCGCCGTCGCGCGTGCCGAATTGGCCTGACGAATCGCCAGATCGCCGCGCGTGAGCGCCTGTTCGAGTTTCGGATGGGTTTTTTTCTGAGCCATGCTGGTTTCGGGCCGCAGCCCGCTCCTGTGCAAACGGAAAACCGTCCGGACGTGAAATAGGAAAATAAAACGGCAAACGGTTCGAACCGGCGCCTGCGCGTCAGGGCGTCGCGCGCACAGGCTGGCTTGGGTCGATACCGTCGCAATCGCCGACATCGTCGAGACAAAAGGGACGCTACGCAGAGTCTACCGTCAGCGGGCGTCGCGCAGCGCGTCGGCGCGAATTTCCGGCACCAGCGGGCCTGTGCGCTAGAAGCCGAACGCGACCGCCGCGAGCCCCGCGACGATGCCGAACAGCACGACGACCGTGCCGACGAGCGCGAGCACGCGCGGCCGGAACGACCCCGCCAGCATTGCGAACGACGGCACGCTCACGGGCGGCAGCGTCATCAGCAAGGCGCCGGCCGGCCCCACGCCCATGCCGAGCGCAAGCATCGCCTGGATGATGGGCACTTCGCCGGCCGTGGGAATCACGAACAGCATACCGGCCACGGCGAACGCCACGATCCAGCCGATGCTGCTCGTGACGTCGGGCCCAATGTGCGGAAAGAGCCACGCGCGCGCCGCGCCCAGCAGCAGCACGAGCACGATGTACTCCGGCACGAGCCGCACGGCCATGCGCGCGAAAATGCGCAGCCAGCGCGCGAACACGTTACCGCCCTCGGCCTGCGCTTGCGCGAGTTGGGCGAGGCGGTCGTCGGCGGCCCGGCTTTCCTCCGGCGTGATGAGCCGGTTGGCGAGCCAGCCGAGGCCGAACACCATCAGCACGCCCAGCGCGAGACGCAGCGCGCTCCACTGCCAGCCGAGCACGAAGCCCATGAACACCAGCGTGGCGGGATTGAGCACCGAGTTGCCGAGCCAGAACGCGATCGCGCCGCCCGCCGAGGCATTGCGTGCACGCAGGCCCACGACCACGGGCGCCGCGCAACACGTGCACATCATGCCGGGCACGGCCAGCAAGCCGCCCGCGGCCACGCTGCCAAAGCCGCGCCGGCCGAGCACGCGCGCGACCCATTGCACGGGCAGGAGCGCCTGCACGGCGGAACCGAGCAGCAGGCCGAGCACCATCGCCTGCCAGATCGCCTTGCCGTAGGCGAGCGCGTAATCGAGCGCCGCCGTGAGCGAGGGCGCGGGCGCGGCGGCCGCGCCGCCCGTCAGGATCGACTTGCCGATGGAATGGGTCGACTCGGCCGTGAACGCACGGTGATAGTACGGAAACCACTTCACGTAGAAGAGGCCGGCCACCGCCAGCAGGATGAAGATGGCCCAGCCATACGAGGGCGGCGATGGCGCGGGACGTGCGCTCGTCATTATGGAATTTCTCCGTTGATGCAAAAAGCAGCGGAAATCAGGCGCGACACAAGATGAAGACCGCCGAACCTTGGCCGTGGGTCGCGCGCTGACGCAAGCTGGATCGTAGTGTATGCCTTGCGAATCGCCAACGATTTGCCGTGCCAGAAACGCAAAAGCGGTGCGGTTTCGTACGACCGCACCGCTTTTCCATCGACATGACACCACGCCGGACCCGCGTGCTCAGGCCGCCGTTTTGTTGCCGCTCGCGATCAGGGCGCCGGGTTCGGCTGCTGCTCGTGGAGCGCGTCGATTTGCGCGAGCGCTTCGGGCGAGAGCGTTACGTCGACACTGCCGATGTTCTCCTTGAGCTGCGCGAGCGAGGTCGCACCGATCAGGTTGCTCGTCACGAACGGGCGGCTGTTGATGAAGGCGAGCGCGAACTGCGCGGGCGTCAGGCCGTGCTCCTTCGCGAGCGCCACATAGCGCGAGGTGGCGGCCACGGCTTCGGGCTTGCTGTAGCGCTTGAAGCGCTCGAACTGCGTGATGCGCGCGCCTTCCGGACGCGCCCCGCCCTCGTACTTGCCCGAGAGCCAGCCGAACGCGAGCGGCGAATACGCGAGCAGGCCCACGCCGTCGCGGTGCGAGAACTCCGAAAGGCCGCCCTCGAACGTGCGATTGAGCAGGCTATACGGATTCTGGATGCTGACGATGCGCGGCAGCCCGAGCTTTTCCGCGGCGCGCAGGAATTGCGCCACGCCCCACGGCGTCTCGTTCGACACGCCGATATGGCGCACCTTGCCCGCCTTCACGAATTCGGCGAGCACGCTGAGCGTTTCCTCGATCGGCACCGTGTAGGCGTCGTCGAGATAGGGATAGGCGCTGCGCCCGAACGTCATGGTGCTGCGGTCGGGCCAGTGCAGTTGATACAGATCGACGTAATCGGTCTGCAGGCGCTTGAGACTGCCGTCGATGGCTTCGGTCAGGTTCTTGCGATCGAACTGGTTTTGCGGACCGCGAATGTGCTGCGGATTATGCGGCTGGCGCGCCGGACCGGCGATCTTGGTCGCAAGCACGATGCGATCGCGCGCGGCGCGATGCTGCGCGAGCCAGGTCCCGATATAGCGCTCGGTGAGACCCTGGGTTTCGGGGCGCGGCGGCACCGGATACATCTCCGCGACGTCGATCAGCGTCACGCCCTGGTCGAGCGCGTAATCGATCTGTTCGTGCGCTTGCTGCTCCGTGTTCTGCTCGCCCCACGTCATCGTGCCGAGCCCGATCAGGCTCACTTTGACATCGGTATCGCCGAGTGTGCGGTATTCCATCGAAACGGTGTCCTTATCCATCTGTGCGGTTGGGGAACGGCGAAACTACCACGGCGCCGGAATTTTTTCAGGAACCGCTGAATCCGCTGCATTTCGGACGATGACAAAGCGATGCGCGCGCGGCCGGGCGCAATCGGCACGAAGTTTTCGCGGGGCTTACGGCGGCGCCGCGCTCGACGGCACCTTGCCTTGCTCGACCGCACTAGCGCGCATCGCTTCCGGTTCGACGTTACTCCACGCTACGGCCCGACGCGCTCGACCACCCAGCCCGAATTGCGCACCAGATAGTACTGGCCACCCGCGCCGACCCAGTGATAGCCGCGCGGCGGCGGCTTGAGGTGGTACTGGCGCCAGTCGTCGATCACATACTGGCGGTCGCGATATTCGGTGGGCAAGCGGTCGCCCTTGTGCCAAGCGGGCGGTGGCATGTCGGGCGGCGGCGGACGATCCGGCGGCGGACCGCCGCGATACTCGTTCGGTCCGGGACGCGGCGGCGGCTGTTGCGCGAAGGCGGGCGCCGAGAGCATCGCGGGCAAGGCGAGCGCGGCGAGAAGCACGAAGCGTTTCTTCATTCTTCATCTCCTGGGAAGCCGTTACGCGAGGAAGCCACGACGCTTCCTGCGCCAATCATGGTAGTACAGGAGATCGAAACGCCGGTTCGGCGCGCCCGTGAGCGCCAGGTAAGCGCCCGTGACACGCCGGCGCCGCGCCGTCCCGCAGTCATGCCAGAATCGGGCACAGGACGCGAGGAGAGATCCGCATGGAAAACCGACGCAGCTACGAATACATGGGCTTCAACATGACCGCGGGCGTGGATGGCGATCACACGGCCGGGTTTTTCGTTTCGACGCAACTCGTGCAGAGCCTGACCGACGGCGATCACGGCAGCGTGCCCGTCGACGGCGTTGCCGCCGGCCGTTTCCCGGCGCAGGACAACGCGTTCGACGCCGCGTTCGACTGCATGCGCGAATTCATCGACAAGCGCGCGGGCATCAGCGACACGCCTTGAAAGCTCGCTGACTTGTCGGCCTCGATCTGTCGATCGCCGGCGCAGAAATGCAAAACGCCGGATGTCTCGTGGACATCCGGCGTTTTCCGGTGCTTGCCGCGCCCTGAATGAGGGCCGGCGCCCTTCGGCCGCTTAGTTGCCGAAGTAGACCGATTGCGGGCCGGTCGTCTTGGCGTGGCTGCCCGACTGCGAACCCGAGTTCACGCCGCCGTAGGCGGTGTTGGCTTGTTCCTGGGCGCGCTCGACGGCCACGGTGTGGGCGTTCTGGCCTTGCTGCGATGCCGGTGCGCCGACGCTCGGGCGATAGAACGGTGCCGGGCCGTAGCCGCTGGCGAACGCCGGAGCGGCAACAGAAGCGGAAGCTGCGACCAGCAGCGCTGCGATCAGTTTGGTCTTCATGGTGGACTCCAATGTGAGGTTCAACTGCGGTTCGGTTTGGCGCCGCGACTGGGAGGTCATGCCCAAGTGCGCCGTCAACGAAACCTAGTGTATACACCTACTATCGGAAAATAATCGCGATAATCCGAATTTACTATTCCGCGATCGGAAACAATCCGCTGAGCCATAGCTGGCCTGCCTGAGCGACGAACAGACCCTAAAAAGCGCTCCAAAAATATTTGCGCGACGCACAAAAATTGGATGGGGATTACATAACGCCGGAAGGGTCTTTCGGGCGAGGAAACCGGCTGGAAGCGCTTCCGCACGTGTTGCGCGCCAGTTGCCGCGCTGCGCAAGGGGCCACATGGGAGCGAGGCCGATACGGTAAAATTGAAGGTTGATTCCCGCATTCATCGCCGAAACCATGTCTGTTACCGCCCTGCCCGACCGCCCCATCAGCCCGCGCCGCGTTTCCGTCGCGCCCATGATGGACTGGACCGATCGGCATTGCCGTTCGCTGCATCGCTTCATTTCGAAGCACACCTGGCTGTATACGGAGATGGTCACGACGGGCGCGCTCCTGCACGGCGACGTGCCGCGCCATCTGGCGTTTTCGCCCGCCGAAGCCCCGGTCGCGCTGCAACTCGGCGGCAGCGAACCCGACGACCTCGCGCGCGCCGCGAAACTCGGCGAGCAATGGGGTTACGACGAGATCAATCTGAACTGCGGTTGCCCTTCCGAGCGCGTGCAGCGCGGCGCGTTCGGCGCGTGTCTGATGAAGGAGCCGCAGCTCGTTGCCGATTGCGTGAAGGCGATGCGCGACGCGGTGTCCGTGCCGGTGACGGTGAAGCACCGCATTGGCGTCGACGCGGTCGAGGAATACGAATTCGTGCGCGACTTCGTCGGCACGATCGCGGAGGCGGGTTGCGAGGTGTTCATCGTGCACGCGCGCAACGCGATCCTCAAAGGCTTGAGCCCGAAGGAAAATCGCGAGATTCCGCCGCTCAAGTACGACTACGCGTACCGTCTTAAGCGCGATTTCCCGCAACTCGAGATCCATATCAACGGTGGCATCAAGACGCTCGACGAAGTCGAGCAGCACCTTCAGCACGTGGATGGCGTGATGCTCGGCCGCGAGGCTTATCACAACCCCTACGTGCTCGCCGATGTCGACGCGCGCTTCTACGGCGCAACCGGCGCCGCGCTCACGCGCGAGGAAGTGGAAGCCAAACTCATCGACTATTGCGCGAGCGAAATCGCGCGCGGCACGTATCTCGGGTCGATCGTGCGTCACGCGCTGGGGCTTTATCGCGGCGTGGCCGGCGCACGCGGCTGGCGTCGTGTGCTGTCGGACAGCCGCGAACTGGCCAAGGGCGATCTCTCCATTTTCGAGACGGCACGCGAACATCTGCGCGTTCCGGCCGATATTTTTGAATAAGGGACTAGGCAAGTCCGCAAAGGTATGTATATAATCTTGCTTCTTGATTGACGCCGCTCTCGCAGCTAAGTTGATTGAGAAAAACAGCGGTGGCTGTAGCTCAGTTGGTAGAGTCCAGGATTGTGATTCCTGTCGTCGTGGGTTCGAGTCCCATCAGCCACCCCAAAGAATTCAGCAGTATCAAGCGCTTAGCCGCTACCGAAGATTTCACATAGAGAAATTCGGAACGAAGATCGAAATTTCGGAATCAAGCCCGCACTTTGTTGCGGGCTTTTTTGCGTTCATCCTTGCCATTGCCTGTTCATCGCGGAGTACAGATGTCCTCACAGCCGCTGCTTTTTGTTTCGCACATTCATGAAGAATCGGAGCTCGCAGTGATACTGCAAACGGCTCTCAGAAAAGAGTTCAGCGGGTTTGTGGAGGTGTTCGTTTCATCCGACGGAGCAAGCATCAACGCAGGCGCGCATTTTCTAGAGGCCGTTGAAGGTGCGCTTACCCGGTGCGTCGGCGCACTGTATTTGATCAGCCCCAAATCCGTTACCAGACCTTGGGTTAACTTCGAGCTGGGCGCGATGTGGATCAGAGGTGCGGTCAGCAAGGCCAACGGCGGAGCGCGGCTCACCGCCCTTCCGGTCTGTCATTCCGGCGCGAAACCATCGGCTCTACCCGCGCCGCTGAACGTTCTTAACGGCATACGCGCAAACGAAGCGTCCGGGCTTGAATTCGCGTTTCGTTCGCTACAGAAAGCATTAGGAGTCAACGCGGACCTCCGAACGGATTTCAATGAACTTGCGGAAGAGATCCGAAAATTTGAAGCCAAATACACGCTAGGCGAAGTCCTGCGCGAACGATTTGCGGCATGCATGACGAAGGAGCAGCGCTTCACGTTGGTGACGGCATGTCGAAGCGCAGCCGCCAAACCCAACCCATCCTTTGCCTTGGAACTGCCCAACATCGAATCGTCAGAAGCTGAGAAGTGGCGGCAAAGTATCGCCGGTCCGCTTGCTGGAAAAATTCGCATCGAACACAAAGGCGGCGGAGTTACGTTCGGTACCGCGACCAGCTTCAACCACGTCCACGTCGTATTGCATTTCGACTCCAACCTAGTTGTTGACCACGCGGAATTGATCGCAAATTAAGCGGACGCAAATTCGGGGGCCAAGTGGAACATTTAACAGACGCGGTGCGCGCCGCAGTCCGCGAAGAAAACTGGTACGGCGCTCTGGTTCTGGCGCTGACTCTGCCGGATATCTGCGGCGCGCTTGAGCAACCAGAAGAGAGGAACGGGCCGCGCTACATGCGCTGGTGTAGCAGGTTTCTAAGCCCGATCTACACGCAGGAGATCGGTCACCCTCCGCAGCGCACCGTGTTTCTAAATGCAAACGACGCGTGGAAGTTGAGAAACGCAATCGTTCACGACGGCAGTGCGCAGCTACGTGCCGACGAGGTGAAAGACGTTCTTCATCGCGTCTCGTTTGCATCCGCTGGTCCACATAGAGGCCGTGTTAACGTGAACGGTCGGGATCATCTTGTCCTCGTCGTAGCGGACTTCTGCAACGACATGATCCGAGCAGTCGATGAGTGGCGAGAGACAGTCGCCGAAAACGAGGCCGTGCAGATACGTATAAGCGGGCTTCTTGAGATCCACACTTCCTCCTACACTATCGACGGCGTTGTCAGGATAGGCGTGCAGCCGAACCCACGCCAAGCGTGACTGGCCCACTCAGTCGGCGTCTGACTGTCTTCGCACTAGCGCGTCGTAGTCGCGCTCACACTGCTCGCTGGCGATGCGGGCATCGTCAGCCATTTTTGCCAACTCTCCCGCACGCTCGTCAGGCCGCCCGAGCACCTCGGCAAGCAGATCGAGGTCGGCCCATGACGGGCTTGCGGCGGAATGACGGCCGTGGGCGGCGACGACGAGTCGATCAACGCGCTGCTGCTGGCCACCAACGGCAAACACTTATGCCAACACGGCACTATCGGGAAGCGCGCTCTGATCAACCGCCAAGCGAGCCGCAGTGCGGCTACATTCCTTCTTCGCGAAACACAGCGATCCCCCCTGAAAACACCGGCAAAATCGAATAAGAATTTTCGCCACTGGTTTAGACGTAACGCAAACCCACCCGTCGTCCAACAATTTCAAGATTCACACGGCACTACGATCGGCGTTCCTAAACCACTAAGGAAGCCAAATCAATGCCATGGAGCTATAACCAGCGAACGGGCCAACTCAGCCGCGACGGTGCGCTTTACGGGCGGGGCTATTCCGGCCACGGCACAGGCCGCGACAACCCGGCAATGGAGCGCACACCCAACACCGGACCCATCCCGGTCGGAACTTATACGATTGGCGCACCGTTCACCCACCCGCATTCGGGCAGCAACACGATGCGCCTGACGCCGGCCGAAGGAACGAACACGCACGGTCGAAACGGCCTGATGATCCACGGCGACAGCATTGCGCGCCCAGGCACCGCATCGCAAGGCTGCGTCATCTTGAATCGCCACTTGCGCGACCAGATATGGTCAAGCGGCGATCACACGCTTGAGGTCACGCGATGAAGCGCGTCCTCCTCGCCCTCTCACTCACCGCCCCCGCGCTGTGTTTCGCAAAGTCGCCGCCCTGTTCGCATTGGCCAATGAAAATGGCCGAAGCGGTGCTCACGGAAGCCGGCCTCACCGCGTCCGAAAAGCTCGACGACGCCAAGACGACGGCAGTACGGCTTGCGTCGGAACAGATCGGCAGGGACCTCTATCAACAGATCTATCGAATCACATTCCACGAAAAAGGCGGGCAATCCATCGAGGTGGTAACGAACAGTCAGGCGTCGTCAAAAGAATGTTCGATGGGTAGCGTGGATGTCTTTGTCGTGTCAAAGCAGTTCAATAGCGATGCAGCTATCAAAAGAGAATCACCCTGACAGTTCAATAAACGTTTTCGAACAAAAAGCCCAGTCTTCCGACTGGGCTTTTTGCATTTCGAGCGCTCTCACCGCTTCGCTCAATTCTCCCTCTCATCAATCCACCTGCGCGCTGCCTCGAAACCCGCCTCGGCCGCCGCGCGCTCCGTCGACCATAACCGGTCGATATGCACCAGTTGCCAGTCGACGAGCAAGGTGCCCCCGCGCTGTACGCGCCAATGCGCCTTCACACCCGTGAGCACCTGCTCGACTGCGACTTCGATGTCGCAGTCCTTGTAGCGCTCCTCGTAGTCGCCCATGTCGATGCCCTTCGGCTCCATGATCGCCCTCTTCGCTCTAGCCTGACGATCCATCCTGGCACATTCGCGCGCGACACGGCTAAACGGCGCAAGCACGCTTACCGCGTCAAAGGCGCGCGATCGACACCTCCGTCGACTTGACCAGCGCGACCACTTCCGAACCCACCTTCAGTTCGAGTTCGTCGACGGAGCGCGTGGTGATCACCGAGGTGACGATACCGAACGAGGTATCCACATCGACTTCCGATACCACGGGACCGCGAATGATCTCCTTGATCTTGCCGCGAAACTGGTTGCGCACATTGATAGCAGTAATGCCCATGGTTCTTGCTCCACGATTCGAATGTTGAAATGAGGTGTACTGAGTACGGGTACTGAAGAAGTGTCGAAGCTCAGACCGCGGCGGCCGCGCCGTTGCCAAGCACGCGCTGCAACACGCGCTCTTCGAGCTCGGCGAAACGCGCGTCCACGCGGGCACGTGGCCGCGCCAGCGGCACCGCCTGATCGAGCGCGATCTGCCCGGCCTCCACGAGCAGAATGCGATCGCCGAGCGCCACGGCTTCGTGCACATCGTGCGTGACGAGCAGTGCCGTGAAGCGGTGCTCGCGCCACAGCCGTTCGATGAGCGCGTGCATTTCGATGCGCGTGAGCGCGTCCAGTGCACCGAGCGGTTCGTCGAGCAGCAGGAGGCTCGGCCGATGCACGAGCGCACGCGCGAGTGCCACGCGTTGACGCTGACCGCCCGAGAGTTGCGCGGGCCAGTCGTCGGCGCGTGCGAGCAGGCCCACTTCGTCGAGCACCGCGCGCGCGTCGTCGCGAGCATGGCGCGGCAGGCCCAGCATCACGTTTTGCAGCACCGTTTTCCACGGCAGCAGGCGCGCGTCCTGAAACATGATGCGCGTCTCTAGCGCCGCGCCGCCCACGCCGCGACGCTCCACCGCGCCCGCATCGGGCGTCTCCAGGCCCGCGATCAGACGCAGCAGCGTGGACTTGCCGCAGCCGCTGCGGCCGACGATCGACACGAAGCTGCCCCGCTCGATCGACAGATCGAAGTCGCTCAGCACGGTACGCTCGCCGAAGCGCTTGCCCACGCCGTGCAATGCCACCGCGGCGTCGCCGGCACGCTCGTGCGTGCGCAACGCAGCGGCGTCGCGCGTTAGCGCGACATCACCGCGTTCGCGCGACGGCGCGCGCTCGAAGCCCTTCAGCCCTTCGCCGTACGCCGGCGCCAGTTGGCTCGCACTCATGCGTCGCCCTCCTGTTGATACGCGGGGTGCCAGCGCAGCGCGGCGCGTTCGAGCCGCTTCGCGAGCCAGTCGGCGAGTTTGCCGAGCGCGGCATAGAGCAGAATGCCGACCACCACCACATCGGTTTGCAAGAACTCGCGCGCGTTCATCGTCATGTAGCCGATGCCCGATTGCGCGGAAATCGTTTCGGCGACGATCAGCGTCACCCACATCAGCCCGAGCGCGAAGCGCACGCCGACGAGAATCGACGGCAACGCCCCCGGCAAAATCACCTCGCGATACAGCGCGAAACCCTTGAGCCCGTAGCTGCGCGCCATCTCGACGAGATTGGCGTCGACCGAGCGAATGCCGTGAAACGTGTTCACGTAGATGGGAAAAAACACGCCGAGCGCGACGAGGAACACCTTTGCTTCCTCCCCGATGCCGAACCACAGAATCACGAGCGGAATCATCGCGAGCGCGGGAATGTTGCGCACCATCTGCACGGTCGAATCGAGCGCGGTTTCGACTGGCTTGAAGAGGCCCGTGCCGAGCCCAAGCACGAGCCCGACCGCCCCGCCGATCGCGAAGCCCGAAAGCGCGCGCCACGTGCTCACGCGCACGTCCTGCCACATTTCGCCCGATTCGATCAGCGTCCACGCCGCGCGCAACACCGCGACCGGTTCGGGCAGCACGCGCGTCGAGATCACGCCGATGCGCGCGCCGATCTCCCACAGCGCAAGAATCGCGAGCGGCACGAGCCACGGCGCGAGGCGCGCGAAACGCTTGCGTGCGATGGCGCGAGCCGAACGCGGCCGGGCAACGGGTTGGGGCACGCTCGCTGCCGCCGCCGTGGTCGAACGCGCCGTGGAAAGTGCGGATTGAGTCATCGTTTGCGTCCTCCCGCGTCTTAGCTCTGGCTGACTTTCGGCAAATAGTGATTGCCGACCACCTCGCCGAACGGCCCCGAGAGCGGCACGCTTCCGACGTTCGCGCCGTTCACGCCCTTCGCGCCGCGCCCCGGCAGCAGCGGAAACACGAGTTCGGCAAAACGGTAGGATTCCTCAAGATGCGGATAGCCCGAGAGAATGAACGTCTCGATGCCGAGAGCGGCGTATTCCTGCATGAGCGCCGCGACCTGCTGGGGATTGCCCACGAGCGCCGTGCCCGCGCCGCCGCGCACGAGACCCACGCCCGCCCACAGGTGCGGATACACCTCCAGATCCTGGCGCGAGCCCAGCTTGCCGCCGTGCAGCGCGGCCATGCGGCGCTGGCCTTCCGAGTCCATCTTGCCGAACGCCGCCTGGGCGCGCGCCACGGTGGCGTCGTCGAGATGGCTGATGAGCTTGTCGGCGGCGGCCCACGCCTCGTCTTCCGTCTCGCGCACGATCACGTGCAGGCGTATGCCGAAGCGAATCGTGCGGCCATGCCCGGCGGCGCGCGCGCGAATGTCGGCGATCTTCTTCGCAACGGCTTCGGGCGGTTCGCCCCACGTGAGATAGGTGTCGATGTGCTCGCCCGCCATGGCGTGCGCGGCCGGCGACGACCCGCCGAACCACAGCGGCGGATGCGGATTCTGCACCGGTGGATACAGCGCCTTGCCGCCCACCGAACGCAAATGCTGGCCTTCGAAGTCGATTGCCTCGTTGGTGTGCGAGGCCGCGAGCAGCTTGCGCCAGATGTGCAGGAATTCGTCGGTGATCTCGTAGCGCGTGTCGTGATCGACGAACAAACCATCGCCTTCGAGTTCGGTCGTGTCGCCCCCCGTCACGACGTTGATGAGCAGGCGCCCGTTCGACAGCCGGTCGAAGGTCGCGGCCATCCGCGCGGACAATGCCGGCGATGACAGACCGGGGCGAATCGCCACCAGAAACTTCAGGCGCCGCGTAGCCGCGATCAGGCTCGACGCGACCACCCAGGCGTCCTCGCACGACCGGCCCGTGGGCAGCAGCACGCCCTCGTAGCCGAGCGTGTCGGCGGCGACGGCGATCTGCTGGAAATACGCGAGGTCCGTGGCGCGCGCGCCTGCCGTGGTGCCCAGATAACGGCTGTCGCCGTGGGTCGGAATGAACCAGAACACATTCATGCGTTGCTCCTGCCTGCGATTTTGTTGGGATGCGCGAATGCGGCTCGACACGCGTATCGAGCAAACCCCGTTGAAACAGGCGTGTTCGTGCCCGGCGCGCGGGCGCACCGTTCATGAAGGGTTTGTCGGGATGTCGGCGGCGCACGTGTTGCGCCGAACCAAAGCGGCGCGACCGCGCCGTCTGCATGGGGAATCAGTCTAGGGATGGCCTCAGGCCTTTAGAACGATTTTTTTGAGCTTAGGTTTTCCACTTTCGTGCTTTGCCCGACGCTTTAGCATACGAAGCGCACGTTGGCCTCGCACGCGATCCGGGCGCGCGCGACGCGAGAAACGCCCCGCACAGCCGCGCCCATGCGCCGCAGCCGCCGATATAATGGCGCACGCACCACAACCCTTCCGGCTCGCCGCACTGCCCCTCGCGCCGAAGCCTCGCACTCTCGCTCTACATGCAAAAGATCATTCTGCCGTTCGTCTCCGGCTTTCTCGCGTCGCTGTTCTTTCGCGAAGCGACGCTCGCCCTCCTGCACGCCGCGCAGGTCATCGACGCGGCGGGCTTCTCGACCGATCCGTTTCAACCGCTCGGCCTGCCCGAGTTTCTCGTCAATGCGATCTGGAGCGCGTTCTGGGCGGTGCTGATGGCGTGGCTGTTGCGCGTGTCGCCCTCGCGGCCCGCGCCGTGGGTGCAGGCATTCGTGTTCGGCGGCCTCGTGCTGACGGCGGCCACCGTGTTCGTCGTCGATCCGCTGCGCGGTATCTGGCCGAGCGGCAACATGCTGCCGCGCCTCGCCATGGGCTTCGGCTCGAACGCCATGTGGGGCTGGGGCGCGCTCGTCTTCATGCGCGCCTTCATGAACGAAACCGACGAAGACTGAAACCCCGCGCGTTCGGGTTGGCGCGGCGGCCGCTTCCGCTTCAGACGCCTGGCCGCCGCGTGGCCCAGCCTCCGGGTTGTTCAGCCATTGAGCCCGCGCAACGGATGCTCCGCGGGACGCCACGGGCTCGCGAACATGGCGTCCACCTCGTCGCGGCGCACGTCTTCGATCCGCGCGATACGCCAGTGCGGACGATTGTCCTTGTCGATGAGGCGCGCGCGAATGCCTTCCATCACGTCGCCGGTCGCGAAGCTCGAACGCGTCAGATCGAGGTCGCGGCGCAGGCAGTCCGAGATCGTGCTTTCCGCGCGCGACACCACGTCGAGCGATACCGCCATCGACAACGGCGAGCGCTCGCGTAGCACCCCGACCGTCTGCCCGGCCCATTCGGCTTCGCTACCCTGCCCCGCGCGCTGCGCCGCTTCGAGCGAAGCGAGTACCGCATTCACATCGTCCAGAGAAAAGTGCGTGTCGATCCATGCGCGCGCGAGTGCGAGCGCGGAGGCGTCGGCGAGACGCCGGGTGTCGTCGGCGGAACGCGCGGCGTCGCGCACGAATTCGACGACCTGTGCGCCCGAGGCGAAACGCTCGCGTTCGAGCGCGGCGAACAGTTCGGGCCACGCGGCTTCGTCGAGCGACACGTCGGCGAGACCGGCGTAAAGCGCACTGGCCGCGTCGATGGTTTCGCCCGTCACCGCGAGATAACGGCCCAGCGCGCCCGGCGTGCGCGCGAGATACCAGCCCATGCCGACGTCGGGAAAGAGGCCGATGCGCGTCTCCGGCATCGCCAGCCGCGCGCTCGCTCCCACCACGCGCAGGCCGCCCGTGCGATGCGCGCCCTGCGAAATGCCCATGCCGCCGCCCATCACCACGCCGTTGAGAAACGCGAGATACGGCTTGGGATACGTGGCGATCGCGTGATTGAGGCGATATTCGTCGGTGAAAAAGGTGTCGACGGCGGCCTGGTCGCCCGCGCGATACGACGCGTAGAGATAGCGTACGTCGCCGCCCGCGCAAAACGCGCGCGGATGCGGCGTGCGCACGATCACCGCCAGCACGGCCGGATCGTCGCGCCAGCGTTCGAGCGCCGTGCGCAGCGCGCGCACCATTGCGGTGGTCAACGCGTTGAGCGCCTGCGGACGATCGAGTTCGAGATAGCCGATGCCGTTGGCGACGCGGGTGAGCACGTGCGTTTCGGGATCGGCGGCGGGCGGTTGGGGTTCGGGCTGAGCCTGGGGCTGCGAGTCGGGCTGCAGGTCGGGCTGGCGAGGATTTGACATGGCGATCGGCGGCGTGGCGCGCAAAGTCAAGGCTTACGAGGCTATCACGTCGCTGCGGGCGGCGTCGCCGGCGCGGGCAGCGTGAGACGCGTGCGCGCCGAACCACGCGTCGAGCGCCGCATCGATCAGCGGACCGCGTGCCTCGCGATCGAAACCGGTGGCATGCGCATGGCACAGCATGACGACGCCGTGCAGCGTGGCCCATAACGCGTGCGCGAGCGTCTCGCAGACCACGGCGTCGAAGCTGGCATCCAGTTGCGCGAGCGTGGGGGCGAACAACTCGGCGCCGCAGGTTTCCGCGATCGCCGCGACGCATTCGGCGCAGGGTGCCGCCTCACGGCCTTCCCGCTCTGCGCGCGCGCGTGGGCGCTTCGACGGCGTTGCCGGTGCAGGCGGCGCCGCAAAGATCAGCGCGTAGGTTTGCGCGTGCTCGCAGCCAAACGCCACATAGGCGTGCGCGAGCGCGTGCAGTCGCGCACGCGCCTCGGCGACTTGCGCCGGACCGGCGAGATGCGCGAGCAATTGCGCGAGCCCGTCGCGACCGAGCGCACGCGCGATCTCGTCGCGGCCCTCGAAATACAGGTAGAGCGACGCGGCCGAATAACCGATCGCATCGGCGATCTTGCGCATCGAAAGCGCGTCGATCCCCTCGCGCAAGACGATGCGGCGCGCGGCGTCGAGAATGCGCTCGCGTTGCTGCTGCGCGTGCGCGTCGCGCGCGTGTTCATCGTGCCGCGCGGGCATGGCATGCGACTCGGGCGGCTTCGATGCGCGACGCGCTTTGCGTTCGGCGAGACTCATGAAGGCAATGCTCGTGACCTGGGTGGGCGGCGATGCCCGTCGACATGAAGCGCGACTTGACGCGCAACGTCACACGCAAAATCGCTCGCAACAGCACACATCGACAAAAAACGACATCGGCGGCTGGCAGCCCGGCGATGTCAGGACGCCAGCCGGCCTGGCGGAAAATGGCCGCTCTTGAGCAGCACCGGCGTGCCGTTGCTCAGCTCGAGATGCGCGCGCGCCACCGCTTCGATGCGCGCGCGGCCTTCGTCGAACGCCTGCATCCACGCATCGCGGCTCGCGGGCAACGCGCCGAAGTGATCCTCGAGCGCCTCGACGGAAATCGCGCACGGCACGCGCGCGCCGTCGACGAGGGCCGGAAACACCACGGTCAGGTTCGCGTCGCGGTACAGCGGCGCATCGGCGGGAAAGCGGATAATCATGGCAGCCCCGTTGGCAAATTCAGCAGAATGAAAGTCTCACCGGCGGACGGCGGGATTGCCCGCACATGTTACGCGCGACGCATTAGCGCTGACGCGAACCTGTGCGCGCACGAAAACTGCTACACGCTGCGCGATACGTGCCCTTTTCTCCCGACTTCTACCGACATTCATCCCATGACAACGACGACCCGGCTCAACGGCCGCTACTACGTGGCCGACAAGGAAATCACGGAACAGCAGGCCGCGAGCCGCTGGTTCCGCTACGCGCAGGAACATGACGTCGACGTCTCGCGCGCGATCAGCGTGTGGGAGGACGCGGCGACGCTCGAAGGCGAACGCAGCCGCGAAACGGTGGCGGCAGCCGGCATACGCATCCTGCCGCCGGATTGCTGAGACCGCGCGCGGCCGATGCTTGCCGACCTTGAGTCTTGCGGCGGCCGAACAACACGCTGGCGTCGCGCGGCTCGCGCCAGGCGCTTTCAGTGCGCCTGCATTTTCGAAAACAGATTGAGCACGAGCACACCGGCGACGATCAGCCCGAGCCCGCACACCGCGGCCAGGTCAGGCACCTGTTTATAGAGCACGATCGCGACGAGCGTGATGAGCACGATACCGACGCCCGACCACACCGCATAGACGATGCCGACGGGCAAGCTGCGCAACGTGAGCGAGAGCCCGTAAAACGCGATTCCGTAGCCCGCGATCACGATGGCCGACGGCACGAGACGCGTGAAGCCGTCCGACGCGCGCAACGCCGAGGTGGCGATGACCTCGGCGACGATGGAAAGGGCGAGCCAGGTCCAGGGAGACAGCCGCATCGCCTCAGGCCTTCGCAAGGGCGAGTTGACCGTAGTCGGCGTCGAGTTGCGCGCAGAGCGCCTCGACCACGAGTTCATGATCGGCGCGCTGCGGCATGCCCGACACCGTGATCGACCCGATCACACCCGCGCCCGCCACCGTCAGCGGAAACGAACCGCCGTGCGGCGCGTAATCGCCGATCGGCAGACCGTGCTTTTCGGCGAGCGAACTCCCCGTTTGCTGCATGCGCAGGCCAATCGCGTACGAGCTGCGGCGGAAATGCTCGACCACGCGCGACTTGCGACGCACCCAGTCGGCGTTGTCGGGCGTGGCGCCTTCCAGTGCGCACGCAAAGAGTTGCTGGCCGAACGTGCGAATGTCGATGGCGATCGGCAGCGAGCGCGCCCGCGCGAGTTCATGCAGATGCGAGCCGAGTTGCCAGGCGCGATCGGCGTCGAAACGGGGAAACACGAGCGCATGTTCCTGCGCGGCAATCGACTGCAGATCGAGAGTGATGTCCATGGATGGGCGTGCGAGAAAGTTTGCGGAGGTGGAGCGTGGGCGGCGCGGCGTTGCGCGGCAGTGCTTGCGCTTTTTGAGGCCGCCGGGGGCTCGCTGATGGCCTGCTCGAGTCAGAGCTTGAGTCGGGCTTGAGTCAGGCTTGAGTCGGATTAACGAGCCGGGTTGTTCAGCCGATTCAGTGCCCGATTCTATCCTGGCGATTTCTTGCGTTTGGCCTGCGTGCGCGCCTGGAGCACCGGGTGGCCGCGCGTTGCAACCGGTCGGAAAGGCATTTGTCACTTCACTGTTGCAATGCGGCGAGAAGTGTCCTATAATCTTTTCTTCGACGGACGCGGGGTGGAGCAGTCTGGCAGCTCGTCGGGCTCATAACCCGAAGGTCGTAGGTTCAAATCCTACCCCCGCAACCAAAGCCTAGTAAGGCTTTGCAGGAATTCTGAAGTTTTGGGCAGTTCTTGCCTTTCCCGGATTTGCGCAATAGGTGGGCAAAACTGGCAAGAATTCGGCAGCAAACAGTCAGCAACAAAGAACCCGCTTAGGCGGGTTTTTGTGTTTCTGGGCCTCTGAGGGCTTCCCGTCCTTGTCTCTTCTCTCACACCTGCCACCCCTCTCCAGCCTGCCCACGGGTCGAATCAGGCCTGTGCACCCGCACTGGTTCGCGACTATCCGTGTGAAAAAGGGTTGGTAGACTAGCGGGAAGAAAACAAGAGGGGCAGACCTTGGCCACAGATGCGCATGTGTTCCAGATCACTCAAGCGGCCGCACTCATCTGCTCGCAGCTGCCAATTCCCCAAAGCTTTGACTTCATCGCCACACTTCACGACTGGCAAGACTTGGCTGGCGCCGTAATCGGTGGCCTGATGGGTGTTACCGGCGCGCTCATCGTGGCGGCACGCGCTACGCGAAGAGAGCGGCGCATAGCGGCAAGTACGGTGCTTCCCGAAGTTATGAGCCTCCGAGCCTGCAACGATGAGATTGATAAGGCCAAGAAGGTCAGCCGCCGAGACAGGCGTGGCAAAGCACGTCTCGTCTGTGACATGCTTCTCAGGGCGCGCCCAACTCTCACCACTCTGCATAGTCCGGTCATCACCCAACTCTACGATATTGACGCGCGGGTCTACAGCCATCTCTTTCATGCACATTGGATGCATGAGCAATTTGAGCCAGCTCTTGAGCGTTACCGCGAAGCGCGCAATGAAGCCCGAGCCCCGCACGCCTCGCCAGACGACGCTGAAGCAGCCGAGTTTAAGCTGGACCTTCAGGTTGCAAAAACAACGTGGGCATGGGAACGCAGCGTGGAGCACGCAACGCTTGCGAACTATTACCTCGACAGGTTCGTATTTAGACGGTGGCCGAACTGGGCTTTTGGGCTGCGGATGCGCTACTTTCCGAACGACCTTGACCGGCGCTCGAAGCACCTGCTCGAAACTGGATCACTCCTGCGGGAACCAGACGCTAGTTCGAACCCAGAGCTTGACCCGAACATGCCTATTTAGACGATCACGCCCCTAAAGGTTGCGGGGGGAACCCCACGCGAAAAGTCGACTTTTTGCGAAAGAAACGAAGGGAAGGGTGTTTCGTTTGTTTCAAATCCGACTTTCGCCCCGCCCCTCCCAGGCCGCTCGGAGTGGGCAACGGGCATCATTCCGCCGCTTCTGCCGGAGGGTTTGCCCAGAGTAACTTTCGACTCTTGTCAGTCTTGCCGGCGACTGCCTTCAGCTTGCTTAGCAGCGACTCGAAGTGCGGCAATGAGCAGACGATGAACTGTCCGAAGTATTTGCCGAGTCTTCCGCGTGAATATCCGTCGGTCAGTTCTTCACAAGCGGCAGAAGGAAGACCGTACTCGTGAACTCCGGCCTCTTTCCTCACTGCGTCTACCCAGTCAGTAGCACCCGACTCGACCAGCCCGGACAATGCGTCGCAAGCGATCTGACGATGCCGCTGAAAGTCCTGCGTCTGCTCGCAGTGGACCACAACCCAAGGGGCGGGTGTTGCAAGGTCCGCAAGCGCGTCTGCACTCTCCACGCTTGCAATTGTAGTGTCGGCTTTTGCGACCAGTATTTCCGATGTCGTCAGCAGGATAGGACAGAAGAGGAAGGGATAGCACTCTTCCTGGAACATGCCCAAGTTCCACTCAATCGCTTCCGTAAGCAGGCGCGGCAGAGCGTATTGAAGTTGCGCTAAGCCTCTTCTTATTTCGGCGTCATGCACCGTTCCGTTGTTCAGGTCGATCTCCACACCCTTCAGACAGAAATTCGCCTTACTGTCAAAAGAGGTAGAAGGCTGGTCTTCCAGCATCACGGGAGCAAAATCATCTACGACCCGCAGTGTATGGCCCAAGGTAAATGAGGAGAATTCGCCGAGGTTCGGGTCTGGAAAGAACAACCACTTGTTGTTCCGATGCCTATGCTTGCACTCTATCAACAGATGGAATTCTGTTGTGATCTCGTTCGGCCGGCGATACGGCAGGTAGGTCGACGCGTGAAGGTCAACCGAAAAGTCATCTCTACCCTGAGCACCGTGCCGGGTATAGGAATAGTCGGCACTGGTGGAAAAGCCATGCTTCACCAATATTTTGGATACCTCGAATTCCATTGGCACGCTGGAGGACAACAGGTTGTTCTTCCAGCTCTTCTTTTCCTTGAGATCCTTCTCGTCAATCTTCTTGTCAGTCACGACCGCTCGCCTCTCGCACGCTCGTTTGAATGCTGCGGATCGTAACATGGCGTGGACCGCGGGCTGAGCGATGAACAAAAGAGAAACGCCGCATCAGCAGGATGCACAGGACCCGGCGTGACTTTTCATCCGCTAACACCGGGCTCCGAGTCGCTGCCCAGCACCGTGCCGCAGTGTGACTTGACAGGACTTTACAACGACGGCTTCGAAGACGTAGCGGCCCATATGACCGCGCTTGATGCGGTCGTCACGATCGACAGTGCTCCTTTGCATCTCGGTGGCGCGCTCGGCGTACCGGTCATCGGCATGTTAGATCACGTTTCGCAATGGGCGTGGGGAACCGGCGAATCGCAGCGATGGTATGACAGCGTGACGATGGTTCGACAGCCTAAACCAGGCGACTGGCAGTCAGTAATAAAGCGCGTGGCGTCTCGTTTGCAAGCTCTTACTGTTGAGAGGCAAACGAAGATCGGGCTTACCTGACCACAATGAGGCGTCGACGGCTATCCATCTGACTGTACGAACGACCGGGTGCGTCTCTTATTAATATAAAGAGAGTTGCTTGTGAGCTATTCGCGGCCACCACTGGTCGAGCCGAACCAAGCTTGGGCAATTGAGCCGGCCGCAACAGTGCGCATATTGGATTGGGAAGTATGGGAAGAACGGGTGAGCGTGGCAAATGATTCGACACGCTCACACCGTTTCGAATGTGACGACGCAATACGGGCGGAATTACAAGAGTGACCTGATGCATATGACAGCCGAAAATGTGAGTACGGCCGCCGCCCCCAACTCTTCGCAAAGGTCATTCATTCAGCCGCTCGTAACCGCGGAAGCGCGACGTCATTCGTGCCGACAATCGTGCTGCCTTTCACGTTGATGCGTTGCCGCTGGCGATGGTCACGGCATCGGCCGAAACCATGCTGCCCTGTGAGAGCGTGGCCGTGGTGTTGCTCGAACTCGCGACTTCCTTGCCGCTTACGACGTTGCTGTGCCTGTGCTGCTCCTGTCCGTTCCCGGTGCGCTTCCGTCGCCGCGCCGACGTTGACGTTACCCGTCGCCGCGAGCGTAGCGGTGCCCTTGTCGAGACTGATTGCGCTGCCCGTGACGTTGATGTCCTTGTCCGATGCCACGGTCAGCGAATTGCCCGCGTTAAGCGTGGTTGCCGTGAGCGCGTCGTCCGACCGGTGCAAGGACTCCGAGTAACTGCCGTGGCTGTCGCTTCCCGAACTGTTGCTGTCCGTGGTCGACGTAGCCTTTGCAGCCTGCAAGGTCACATTTCCGTTTGCGGCGAGAGTGCCACCGCCTGCGAGATTGATGTCCGCGCCCGTCGCCGTCAGGTCGGCGTCTGGATGACAAGGCGCGTGCGCACCGCCTGCCACGATCTGCGCAAACGCGAGCATCGGCGCGAGTGCCAGCAATGCAGCAGGGACAAGACACTGCAGTAAGCGACTATTGCCCGACCGTCGCGCCCCGCGTGCCTCCCCGGATTGGCCCGATGCCGTCGCCGTTTCCCCGATAGCCACGAGCATGTTCCGCGAACGGCTATAGACCAGCCGGTCACCCCGATGCATCGAACCCACCCCGCAAGAATTTAGCTCGCGATTCTTGCGGGGCCCGAAAAATAGGTGTCAAAGAACGTTAGCGCGCCGGCGTTTCGGAAACGTCTGAACAATTTCATGCGCGATAAATCGAAACGTAGCGCTTCGCCCACGCGCTGCCAGGCAATCCAGCGTTGCCCGGGCTGGCAAGCCGTAAAAGCACTCGCTGAGGCCAGTGCAGAGGGAGCAGGCCGCAACCCTGGCCGATTGCCGCACCAGATGGGGCACGGCAATCCATCCCGCTGGCACGAGCGACTTCGGGGTATGCCGCGGTGGCCCACCGTTCTCCCGGCGTCCGAACACCCCAAAGCGGCGATGCCGAACCGTTCGCGAATCAGCCGAAAGAACCATTGCAGCCGCCCCCGGCGAACCGCTCAACGAACCGCCAGCCCGTCACCATCCTGCCGCGCTTATGCGCGTATCGTCATTTCCTAACCCGATCGGACGACTCCGACAGCCGCCCGTCCGGTGATAAACTCGCAACACCCATTTCCCTGGCGTGCCCATGAAATTCTGCTCGACTTGCGGTCAGGCGGTCAGCCTGCTCGTTCCGCCCGGCGACAATCGCGAACGCTACGTCTGCGCGAGTTGCGGCGCCATCCATTATCAGAATCCGCGTAATGTGGTGGGCACTGTTCCCGTCTGGGAGGACAAGGTCCTGCTCTGCCGCCGCGCCATCGAGCCGCGCTACGGCTACTGGACGCTGCCCGCCGGCTTCATGGAAATGGGCGAAACCACGGCCGAGGCCGCCGCACGCGAAACGCTGGAAGAAGCCGGCGCGCGCGTCGAAGTGCAAAATCTCTACTCGCTGCTGAACGTGCCGCGTGTGCATCAGGTGCATATGTTCTACCTCGCGCGAATGCTCGATCTCGACATCGAAGCCGGCGAGGAAAGCCTCGAAGTGCGCCTTTTCGAGGAGCACGAAATTCCGTGGGACGACATCGCGTTTCCCACGGTCGGACAAACGCTGCGCTTTTTCTTTGCCGATCGCGAATCGGGCAGCTTCGGGCTACACACGGGCGACGTGCTGCGCCCGCTGCGCGAAGGCTGACCGGGCTCGCGCGCCGCGATGGTTCCCTGGCTCGCGCCCGACGACCCGTTTCCGCCGGTCGAACGCGCCCTTGGCATAGCGAGCGGCGCGCCGGGCCTGCTCGCCGCCAGCGCCGACCTGCTGCCCTCGCGTCTGCTGGACGCCTACCGGCACGGCATCTTCCCGTGGTACTCCGACGGCCAGCCCGTGCTCTGGTGGAGTCCCGACCCGCGCATGATCCTGCGTCCCGCCGAGTTCAAGGTCTCGCCATCGCTGAAAAAAACGCTCAAACGCGTGTTGCGCGACGACGCCTGGGAAATCCGTGTCGACGATAACTTCGCCGCCGTCATGCGCGCGTGCGCGAGCGCGCCGCGCCACGGCCAGCGCGGCACCTGGATCACCGCCGACGTGATCGACGCCTATTCGGCGCTGCATCGCGTGGGCGACGCGCACAGCGTCGAAGCCTGGCACGACGGCCAGCGCGTGGGCGGCCTCTACGGCGTGGCGCTCGGCACGATGTTTTTCGGCGAATCGATGTTCGCCTCCATGACCGACGCCTCGAAAATCGCGCTCGCCGCGCTCGTCGCGCATTTGCGCCGCCATCACGTCGAGCTGATCGACTGTCAGCAGAACACGGCGCATCTCGCATCGCTCGGCGGTCGCGAAATCGCGCGCAAAGCCTTCATCGCGCACGTGCGTACGCATGTGCGCGGCGCGCCCATCGCATGGCGCTTCGACAAGCAGGTGCTCGCCGACTGGACCGGCGGCCACGGCGCGCCGGGCGCCGTGTTGCCGGCGGCCTGAGCGGCCGGAGCCTCGCGCGGCGGGCGTGTCGCGGGTTCGCGACTGCGCCGCCGAGGCGGGTTCAATTCGATGGATACCTGCTCGGCGTCAATGTTAGACTCAAGTCAGAAGCCGTCGCGCCCGCGCTGGCACGCGGCATGCGGCGACCAGAACGCCGCGCCGCAAGCGACCGTGGCGCTTGCCATTCGCGCCTGCGCACCACGCCTCGCACCTCGCGACGATCCGAACTGCTACGAGAGCTGCCAACGTGACGCATCCCAACGAGCTGCCGCTTTCACCGCTTTCCGCGCTGCAATTCTATGCAACGGCGCCCTACCCCTGCAGTTATCTGGAGGGGCGCATCGCGCGCTCGCAGGTGGCCACGCCCAGTCACCTCATCAATTCCGACGTGTATACCGACCTCGTGAAAGCGGGCTTTCGCCGCTCGGGTGTATTCACGTACCGCCCGTATTGCGACGGCTGCCGCGCGTGCGTGCCGGTGCGCGTGCCCGTGGAGCGCTTCACGCCGAACCGCACGCAGCGGCGCGCCTGGAAGCAGCACGGCGATCTCGTCGCGACGGTCGCGCCGCTCCACTACGACGAAACGCACTACGCGCTCTACATGCGCTACCAGTCGGCGCGTCATGCGGGCGGCGGCATGGACCGCGACAGCCGTGACCAGTACGAACAATTCCTGCTGCAGAGCCGGATCAATTCACGGCTCGTGGAGTTTCGCGAGCCGGCCGATCAAGCCGGCGCGCCCGGCGTGCTGCGCATGGTGAGCATGATCGACATCCTCGGCGACGGTTTGTCGTCGGTGTACACGTTCTTCGAGCCCGACGCGCCGCATACGAGCTACGGCACCTACAACATCCTCTGGCAGATCGAGCAGGCGCGCAGTCTGCAATTGCCCTACGTCTATCTCGGCTACTGGATCCGCGAAAGCCCGAAAATGGCGTACAAGGCGCGCTTCCAGCCGCTCGAAGGCCTGTTCGACGGCGCCTGGACGGCGCTCGAAACCGAAGGCTAACGCGGCTTGCCACGGCTTGCCGCACGCGCGAAGCCGCGCTGGCACTCGCTCTCGGCCCGTCGGCGCATCCATTGCGCATCGCCGCGTGAGCGCATCCGATTTTCGTCGCGTCGCCCGCCGCGCCCGTTGCCGCTAAAATAGCGGGTTCCCATTTTTCCCGGCGCCCGCGCCTTCCTCCCGTGTTCAGCACCCTTTATCCGTTCGTCCGCGATCAGCTCTTTCGCATGGACGCCGAAGACGCCCACCATCTCTCATTGCGCATGATCGGCGCGGCCGGCCGCACCGGCATGGCCAGCCTGCTTGCGCCGCGCGTGCCCGATTCGCCGCGCACCGTCATGGGCCTGACGTTCCGCAATCCGGTGGGTCTCGCCGCGGGTCTCGACAAGGAAGGCGCCGCCATCGACGGCTTCGCCGCGCTCGGTTTCGGCTTTATCGAAGTAGGCACGGTCACGCCGCGTCCGCAGCCCGGCAACCCGCGTCCGCGGATCTTCCGGCTGCCGCAGGCGGGCGGCATCATCAATCGCATGGGCTTCAACAATCACGGCGTCGAGCAGTTCGTGAAGAACGTGCAGGCCGCGCGCTATCGCGGCATTCTCGGCCTGAACATCGGCAAGAACGCCGATACGCCGATCGAGCGCGCCGCCGACGACTACCTCTTCTGCCTCGAGCGCGTCTATCCGTTCGCGAGCTACGTGACGATCAACATCTCGTCGCCGAATACGAAGAACTTGCGTCAATTGCAAGGCGGCGGCGAACTCGACGCCCTGCTCGCCGCGCTCAAGGACAAGCAGCAGCGTCTCGCCGACCTGCACGGCAAGCTCGTGCCGCTCGCGCTCAAGATCGCGCCCGATCTCGACGACGAACAGATCAAGGAAATCGCCGACACGCTGCTGCGCCACCAGATCGAAGGCGTGATCGCGACCAACACCACGCTCTCGCGCGCCGCCGTGGAAGGCCTGCCGAACGCCAATGAAACCGGCGGCCTCTCGGGGCGCCCGGTCTTCGAAGCCTCGAACAACGTGATCCGCAAGCTGCGCGCCGAACTCGGCGAGCAGGTGCCGATCATCGGCGTGGGCGGCATCTTCTCGGGCGAGGACGCGCGCGAAAAGATCGCGGCAGGCGCCGCGCTCGTGCAGATCTACACGGGCTTCATCTATCGCGGCCCAGCGCTGGTCGCCGACTGCGCGCGGGCGCTGGCTTCGGGCCGCGCGTAAAGCTATAGTCACGGGCTAGTCATGGCGCATCGGAGGCGCCGTGGCTACGGTAGACAAATCGCAGCTGAACAAGAGGAAAACATGAAATCCGGCTTGCTGAAAAAACTCTTCGCACTCGCGCTCGTCGGCGCATCGTTCGTCGCCGCCAGCGCGCACGCCGAAGACCTGCTCGACCAGGTCAAGGCGCGCGGCACGCTGCGCATCGGCTTGGAAGGCACCTTCCCCCCGTTCAATTCGAAGGCGCCCAACGGCGAACTGGTCGGCTATGACGTCGACATCGCCAAGGCCGTCGCCGCGAAAATGGGCCTGAAGCCCGAGTTCGTCACGACCGAATGGAGCGGCATCATCGCCGGTCTGCAAGCCGGCAAGTTCGACGTGATCGTGAACCAGGTCGGCATCACCGACCAGCGCAAGGCCGTGCTCGACTTCTCGCCGGCGTACACGTACTCGGCCGCACAGCTGATCCAGCGCAAGGACGACACGCGCCAGTTCAAGACGCTCGACGACCTCAAGGGCAAGAAGCTCGGCGTGGGTCTCGGCACGAACTACATGGACATGGCGAAGTCGGTGCCGGGTATCGACGTGAAGACGTACCCGGGCGCCCCCGAATATCTGCGCGATCTCGCCGCCGGCCGTCTGGACGCCGCGCTCAACGACCGCCTGATGCTCGCCTATCTGCTCAAGAACTCGCAGTTGCCGCTGCGCACGGGTTCGAACGTCGGCGCGGGCAACCCGTCGGGCATTCCGTTCAAGAAGGGCAATCCGAAGTTCGCGAAGGCCATCGACGACGCCATGACGCAACTCGAAGCCGACGGCACCTTCGCGAAGATCTCGGACAAATGGTTCGGCATCGACGTGTCCAAGCCGATTTCGCAATGATCGCAACGCTCGTGACGGCCTCGATTCTCGCGCGGCCCGCATGACGCACGGGGCGGCATCGCACGATGCCGCCCTTCGTTTTTGCGCGGCGGCCAGTGCTTGCAACGCAACCGCTCGCCCCACGCTCAACCGCTAACCACGTCCTCACGCCCATGCCCATCTACACGCTCATCATCCAGTCGCTGCCGGTGCTCGCGCAGGGCGCGGTGCTGACGATCAAGTTCGCCGTGCTTTCGATGATCTTCGGGCTCGTGGGCGGCGCCGTGCTCGCGCTCATGGGCATCAGCTCGAACCGCCCGCTCGTGGCCATCGCGCGCGTGTACGTGAGCCTGATGCGCGGCACGCCGCTGCTCGTGCAGATCTTCGTGATCTATTACGGTTTGCCGAGCCTCGGCATTTCGCTCGACCCCACGCCCGCGGGCGTGATCGCGCTCTCCGCGAACGTGGCGGCGTATCTCTCGGAAAGCATGCGCGGCGCGATTCTCGGCATCCACAGCGGCCAATGGCTCGCGGCCTACAGCCTCGGGCTCTCGCGCAGCCAGACGCTGCGCTACGTGATCGCCCCGCAGGCGCTGCGCATTGCCGTGCCGAGCCTCTCGAACAGTCTCATCAGCCTGATCAAGGACACCTCGCTGGTGTCGGTTATCACGGTGACGGAGCTGCTGCGCAGCGCGCAGGAAATCATCGCGTCGACCTATCAGCCGCTGCCGCTCTATCTCGCGGCGGCCGCTATCTACTGGGTACTGTGCCAGGTGCTCGAATGGGTCCAGCACTGGTACGAAAAGAAGCTCGCCCTGCCTTCGCGGCATTGAAGTTGCGTTGAAGTTGCGCTGAGGTTGCGTCGACGTTGCGTCGCATCGGTAACGCAACGAGACTGCGCGGATCAAAACTCGCAGGGAAAGCGCAAACCGAGCGCCGCGCGCGCCGCGTCGGCCATCTCCAGCATCTGGCGCGAAGTGTCGTGCGTCATCAGCGGGCTTTCCAGTTCGCCCGCGCGCAGCAGCTCGCAGAAATGCGCGGTTTCGTAATTGAGGCCGCCGCCCTCGAACGGTTCGTCCAGTTCCACCACGCGGCCATCCACGTAGCGGATCGTCGCGCGCGCCGGATTCCACCAGTTCGCGTGAATCGTGACGTTGCCGAGCGGGCCCGCCAGCAGCGCGTCGCCGAAACCGTGCAGATCGAGCCCGCAAAATAGCTGCGCGATGCCGTGCTCGTGCTCGCAGTTCAGGCTCGCGAACGTGTCGACGCCGGTCGCGCCGAGGCGGCCGAACGTCTGCACTTCGCGCGGCGCGCCGAGCCAGTCCACGGCCAGAAACATCTCGTACACGCCGATGTCGAGCAGTGCCCCGCCCGCGTGCTCGAACGACAGCGACGGGTGATCGGCCGGCACGCTCGCCACGGAACAACCCGCGCGCACGAGCCCGACCGGGCCGATCGGGTCGGCGGCCAGATGCGCGCGCAAGGCACGGTAGAGCGGATAGAACGGCGGCTTCATCGCCTCCATGAACAGACGCTCGTTGCGCTGCGCGGCGTCGAGCACGCGCTCCAGTTGCGCGCCGTTCACGGTGGCGGGCTTTTCGCACAGCACGGGCACGCCGGCGTCGAGCGCGGCGATCGCGTAGTGCGCGTGGCTGTCCTGCATCGTCGCGATATAGACGGCGTCGATGCCGCTCGCGAACAACGCCTCCACACTTTCGCAGGTCTGTGCGCCGCAGGTTTGCGCGAGCGCTTGCGCCGGTTCCGCGCGGCGCGACCAGACGGCCGCCACGCGCGCGCCGGGCACGTGCGCGACGCCCTGCACGAAACGATGGGCGATGCGGCCCGCGCCGATCACGCCCCAGCGGATCGTGCCGGGTGCGTCGTGCGAGTCGGGGGAAGCTGAGTTCATGGGTTGCGCGCTCCGGCGTGAGGGTCCGGGGCGCCGTGCTGCGAGATCCGCGCGACCGGCTAGACCTCGGCGCGAGTCGCCTGATCGTCGGATCGCCTGATCGCCGATGCAATATCGACGCCACATCGGCAAGACGTCGCGCACGGCGCGCCCAAAGACACGCACGATACCGGTGGCCGCGCCGCGCCGCAATCGGCAGGCGCGCGATCATGCCCGATGGTTTGATCGACGTTAGCAATCGACTCGCCGAAGCTCGCTGAAGCTCGCCGGTTCAAGTCGAGTGTCTTTGATTCTCTCCACCCGCGCCGGGCGAGGCCGCCCGGCGATCCCCGGCAACGAAATTGCGCCTCTCGTGCGCATCTCGCGCGCACGTCGCGCGCGACGTTCGCTAACGCTGTTCGAGCGGTTGCTCGTGATGCGGCAGCGCGTTCGGCGCGAACGCGTGGCTCAACTCCTCGGCCGTGAACTCGATCATCGCGCGCGCGGCCGCCTCGGCTTCCTTCGGCGCGCGCCGCTCGATCGCGTCGACCACGCGCTCGTGCGCGGCCAGCACGTTCTCCCAGCCGCCCTCGCGGGCGTTGATGATCGGATTCACGAGCGAGAGCGCGCCGCGCATGATGGCCGCCATCTGCTGATAAAACTGATTGCCGCTCGCCGCGAGGATGCGCGTATGCAACAGCGCGTCCGCGGTCTGGAAGCCCGGATCGTTGACGTCGATCTGGCGCAGCGCCTCGAACGCATCGCGGATGCCGGCGATATCCGCCGCGTTCGCGCGTTCGGCGGCCAACGCGCACGCGGCCGGTTCGATCGAGCCGCGAAACTCGATCACGTCACGCAAAAACGTGTTGTCGGGCTTCGCGCGAAAACGCCAGTTCACCACGTCTTCGTCGATCATGCGCCAGTCGCGCATGGGCCGGATACGCGTGCCGATCTTCGGCCGTACGTCCAGCATGTGGCGCGCGAGCAGCATGGAGAGCGCTTCGCGCATCACCGTGCGGCTGACGTCGAATTCCTTCGACAACACGTCCTGCGGCGGCAGAATCGCCCCGTAACGTTCCTCGACGATGCCCGAAATCAGCCCGTCCATGACCTTACTGACGAGCGAGCGTTCCTTGTTACCCAGTTCCATGACCCTACTCCCCCGATGCGGCGAAATCGCCCCTGTTTGCCGGTTGCTACCTGGGCCCTCGTGCGTCGTCGAATTGATATCGTACGTTGCCATGCTGTTTGCATAAGTCGCCAGCCAGGATATCTCCTGACGTGATCTTTGCGTGGCAAGCGAACTGTTCTCATTCGATTCTCTGGAATTCGCCATGGCTTGCTTCGATGACGGTACGTTGCCGCCATTTTCGTAAGTCAAATGCAGGGAAGGCGCGCCGCTCTCAGAGGCGCCTGCGTTACCGGCGTTGGACGTCGGCATGCTGTCGAAATCGTTCGGGTGGCTCATGTCAGTGTCGGGCTCCGGATTGATGAACGGCGAACGCGGCTTCGCCTTCGTTCGCTGCGGCCCGCGGGCGCGCAGACGTCACGAGCTGATTCATGCGGTTCACTCCCCGATGGCTATCCGTGTGTGCATTTGTTGTGGTGGGGTTCGGCACACACCTCGCGCTGATCTGTCGGATGCGCGCGTACGGATTCGTCCGAACGTTTCGTTGATGCCCCATTGAAACAAACCGCGGCGCATCGCTCTGTACGCACACCCACACTGGCCGCCGCACCTTTCATAACGATGCGCGACCCCACGCCGACGGGCCGCGCGGCGATGTTTCACCGCCGAACGCTTTTTCGCGCGCCTCGCACGCGCGCTAAAAGCAGCGCAACAAAAATGAATCAAAACGCGCCTGGGAAGCGCTGCGCACGCGCCCGCGCCCGCGCCTTGTCGCGCCGATGTTTCAGGCTGGATTCATTTCTGACAAAGTCCTTTCAATCGATGAAATTCGTATTCATTTCAACGATCTAGACCGATACGAATTGGCCGTTTTCAGGCTGGAGCACGTCGCGCGGCGTACAAAAGTGAAACAAAAACGCGCGGTCTCGCCGCACTGCGGCAAGCTCGATCCGTGCGAGGTCGCCGGGAAGCCGCATCGGTGCTCGTTTTGGTGTGCGCTGGCACACACCCTGCTAAGAAAAGCGCGCCACACATGCGTGTATGCGCACGGAAGACAACCGGCGCACACGCAACGCGACCATGGGGCCGGCGCGACGAACAACAAAGCCGTACGGGAAACGGCGCACAACCATAGTTCGGCAGTCGGAATCGAAGAACAAGGGGCGGCTTACGCCGCCTCCACCGAGGACCAGTCATGCTTACCCTTCAATCCGATCTGCACGGCAACCACCTGCTCGGCGCATTGCCGGCGAGCGAGTGGCAAGCACTCGCCCCGCATCTCGAACTCGTGCATCTGCGTACCGAACAGCTCATCTGCGATTCCGGCCAGCGCATTCACCACGTGTACTTTCCGACCACGGCCATCATCTCGCTGCTCTCGACGATGGAAGACGGCAGCTCGGTGGAGATCGCCGCGGTGGGCCGCGAAGGCATGACGGGCGTGCCCGTCATCACGGGCGGGGAAACCATGCCGAACCGCGTGCAGGTGCAATGCGCCGGCTTCGCGTATCGCATGAGCGCGCAGAGCCTGCGCCAGCAGTTCGCGCGCTCCGACTTCCTGCGTCGCCTGATGATGCTGTACATGCACGCGTTGCTCACGCAGGTGGCGCAGACCGCCGCGTGCAATCGCCATCATTCGCTCAACAAGCAGTTGTGCCGCTGGCTGCTGATCGAAGTGGATCGCGTGGCGTCGAACGATCTGGCCGTCACGCAACAGCTGATCGCCGACATGCTGGGCGTGCGCCGCGAAGGCGTGACCGAGGCGGCGGGCAAGCTGCACAACGACGGCCTGATCCACCACAGCCGCGGGCGGATCCGCGTGCTCGATCGCGCCGGTCTCGAAGCGCGCGCCTGCGAATGCTACGGTCTCGTGCGCAGCGAGTTCGACCGCCTGCTGCCGCGGCTGCGTCAGGCCGAAACGGTCGCGTAAGTCCGTCGGGCAAGCCCCGCGCGCGCCGCATACGGACGAAAAAAAACGGCAGCGCCGCACGCATTCGCGTGCTGGCACTGCCGTTTTCGGGTCCCGCGTGGTGATCGACGCGAGAAGGCGCTTAAGCGCTTACGCCTTGCGGTACTCGACGCGCTCGACGCCCGCCTCACCGCCGATCAGGCACAGGTCCGCGCCGCGCGTGGCGAACAGACCGACCGTGACCACGCCCGGCCAGGCGTTCACGTGCGCTTCGAGCGTGCGCGGATCGCTGATGCGCAGGCCCTTGACGTCGAGAATCTCGTTGCCGTTGTCGGTGATGAACGGCGCGCCGTCCTTCGTCACGCGCAGCACCGGCACGCCGCCGAGCGCCGTCACGCGGCGGCCGATGGCCGTGCGCGCCATCGGCACGACTTCGATCGGCAGCGGGAAGTTGCCGAGCACATCCACGCGCTTGCTCGCGTCGGCGATGCAGACGAACACGTCCGACACCGAAGCGACGATCTTCTCGCGCGTGAGCGCGCCGCCGCCGCCCTTGATCATCGCGCCTTCGCCGTCGATTTCATCGGCGCCGTCGACATACACGGGCAGCGATTCGATTTCGTTGAGATCGAAAATCTTGAAACCATGCGACTCGAGCCGCGCCGTGGTGGCCACCGAGCTGGACACGGCGCCGCGATAGCGGGCCTTGCTCGCCGCGAGTGCGTCGATGAAACAGTTCGCGGTGGAGCCGGTGCCGACGCCGATCACGGCGCCTTCCGGCACGTTCGCGTTGACATAGTCGGCGGCGGCCTGGCCGACTAGTTGCTTGAGTTCGTCTTGAGTCATGGGAGTACTGCCCGAGGAGGAGAAAACGCGGAAATATCTGGGAAGACGCCAGTTTACCGGAGTTGCCGGCGCGTCCCGCGCGGCCGCCCGTCTGGGCGCGCCGCGCGAAAAACGATTCACTGCATTGAAGCGAAGACGCTCGATAAGCGAGGCGCGCTTAGCGCTTCACGGCGCGCTGGCGCACCGCTTCGAACAGGCACACGCCCGACGCCACCGACACGTTCAGGCTTTCCACCGTGCCCGCCATCGGGATCCGCATGATTTCGTCGCAGGTCTCGCCCGTGAGGCGGCGCATGCCCTCGCCTTCGGCGCCCATCACGAGCGCCACGGGACCGTCGAGCTTCGTTTCGTAGAGGCCCGCCTTGGCGTCGCCGGACGTGCCCACGACCCACACGCCCGCGTCCTTCAGTTCGCGCAGCGCGCGCGCCAGATTCGTCACGGTGATGTACGGCACGGTGTCGGCGGCGCCGCTCGCGACCTTCGCGGCCGTGGCGTTCAGACCCACGGCGCGGTCGCGCGGCGCGATCACGGCGTGCGCGCCGGCGGCGTCGGCCACGCGCAGGCACGCGCCGAGATTATGCGGATCGGTCACGCCGTCGAGCACGAGCAGGAGCGGCGCGCCCTGAATGCCGTCGAGCAGTTCCGCGAGATTCTGCGCGAGCGGCACGTCGTGCACGCGCGCGACCACGCCCTGATGGCGCTCGGTGTGCGCGAGACCCCAGAGGCGCGTCTCGTCGGCGGCGATGATGCGCACGCCCGCTTCTTTCGCGGCGTGCAGGAATTCCTGCATGCGGCGATCGCGCCGCGTCGTGTCGTAATAGACATCCTCGACCGTGGACGCGTCGTGCCGCATACGTGCGGTCACCGCATGAAACCCGTAAAGAACCTTAAGACGTGACATGACTGAGACAACCCCTGATAAACGGTTGGCGGCGCACACGCTGCGCCGCTTCCAACCTGGTACCGGCCCGATGCCGACGACCGCCCGGCGATCCGTCGATCACCCGTCGGCCGCCGCGGCCGTTGCGCGCATGCTCGCGCGCCAATGTGAAAAACCGGGCGCGCGCACGAAGGCGCCGCCCGGATGATGATGTTCGCGGCACGCGCTCGATCCCGCCGATGCGCGCCGCGAGCCGTGCCGGCGCCTAGCGCTTCTTGCGCGCGGCCGGTTGCTTCCTCGCCGGCGCCTTCGCGGCCGGACGCTTCTTCGCGGTCTTGGCCGCGCCGCGCGCCGCGCGCGCTTCCTTCACCGACGCGCTCGGCGCCGCCGCCGCCTTCTTGCGGCGCGGATCCTCGCCGCCCGGCAGCGGACGCAGACGCGGACCGCCTTCGGTCACGCCCTTGTCGGCCGGCATCGGACGAGCGCCGCCCGGCTTCACGGGCGTATCGCGCACGAGACGGAAATCGATCTTGCGCGCGTCGAGATCGACACGGCTCACCTGCACGCGCACGCGGTCCGAGAGACGGTAGCGAATGCCGGTACGCTCGCCGCGCAGCTCGTTCTTGATGTCGTCGTACTGGAAATAATCCGAGCCCAGTTCGGTCACGTGCACGAGACCTTCGATGAAGAGCGCGTCGAGCTGCACGAAAATGCCGAACGAGGTCACGCCGCTCACCATGCCGCCGTATTCCTCGCCGAGCTTGTCGCGCATGAAATAGCACTTGAGCCAGGCTTCGACGTCGCGCGAGGCTTCGTCGGCGCGGCGCTCGTTCGCCGAGCAATGCAGGCCCAGTTCTTCCCAGATCGCCGTGTTGCCGCCACGCTTGCTGCGCGGGCCGCGCTTCTCTTCGTCCTCGGCCTGCATCGCACGCGCGCGCGGCGAGAGCGCCGTGTTCAGCTCGACGCCCTCGGGCGCGGCCGGCTGATACTTCTTGCCTTGCAGGATCGCGTAGATCGCGCGGTGCGTGAGCAGGTCGGGATAGCGGCGGATCGGACTCGTGAAGTGCGCATACGCCTCGTACGCGAGACCGAAGTGACCGATGTTGTCCGGGCTGTACACGGCCTGCTGCATCGAGCGCAGCAGCATGGTTTGCAGCATCTGCGCGTCGGGCCGGTCGCGAATGTGCGCCATCAACGCGGCGTAATCGCTCGCGTGAGGCGTGTCGCCGCCGCCGAGCGAAAGCCCCATGCCGCGCAGGAAGGTGCGCAGGTTTTCGAGCTTCTCGGCGCTCGGGCCCGCGTGCACGCGATACAGGCCCGGATGCTTGTGGCGCTTCATGAAGTCGGCGGCGCACACGTTGGCCGCGAGCATGCACTCCTCGATCAGTTTGTGCGCGTCGTTGCGCTGGCGCGGCACGATCTGCTCAATCTTGCCCTGCGCATTGCAGACGATATACGTTTCGGTGGTGTCGAAGTCGATCGCGCCGCGCTTCTGGCGCGCCGCGAACAGCGACTTGTACACGCCGTAGAGGTTTTGCAGCTGCGGCAGCAGCGCCGCACGGCGCGTGGCTTCCGGACCCTTGGTATTGGTGAGCACGGCCGCGACTTCGGTATAGGTGAGCCGCGCCGCCGAGTGCATCACGCCCGGATAGAACTGATACGCCTTGATCTCGCCGCGCGCGGTAATCACCATGTCGCAGACGAGCACGCAGCGGTCCACGTGCGGATTGAGCGAGCACAGCCCGTTCGACAGCTTCTCCGGCAGCATCGGGATCACCCGGCGCGGGAAGTACACCGAGGTGCTGCGCTCGATGGCGTCCACGTCGAGCCCCGAACCCGGCAGCACGTAGTGCGAGACGTCGGCGATCGCGACGATCAGGCGGAAGCCCTCGCCCTTGCCCACCTGCATGGGCTCGCAATACACGGCGTCGTCGAAGTCGCGCGCATCTTCGCCGTCGATGGTGACGAGCGGCACGTCGCGCAGATCCACGCGATAGCGGATGTCGGTGGGACGCACGGCGTCGGGCAGCTTCGCGGCTTCGTCGAGCGCGGGCTTGCTGAACTCGTGCGGCACGCCGTACTTGCGCACGGCGATTTCGATCTCCATGCCGGGGTCGTCGATATCGCCGAGCACTTCGAGCACGCGCCCGGTGGGCTGCGAATGGCGGCTCGGGAAGTCGGTCAGTTCGACCACGACCACCTGGCCGACCTTCGCCTTCTTCGTGTTCTGCGTGACGAGAATGTCGTGACCGATGCGCTTGTCTTCGGGCGCCACGATCAGCGCGCCGTTTTCGTTCAGCAGGCGCCCGATCACGCTGCGGTTCGCGCGGTCCGTGACCTCGACGATATGGCCTTCCGGACGGCCGCGCCGGTCATAGCCGACGATACGTGCGAGTACGCGGTCGTTGTGCATGACTTTCTGCATCTCGCCTTGCGGCAAGAAGAGATCGTCCTGGCCGTCGTCGCGAATCAGGAAGCCGTAGCCGTCGCGATGTCCCTGCACGCGGCCCGCCACGAAGTTCGACGGGTGCGCCAGCTGATAGTGACCGCGCGAGTCGAGCCGGATCTGCCCGTCGCGCTCCATCGCGGCGAGTCGCCGGAAGAACCCTTCGCGCTCCTGACGCTTGATCGAAAGCGCTTCGGCGATATCGTTCGCGGTGCAGGGCGAGTCGCTGGTCCGCAGCACGCCGAGGATTTCTTCGCGGCTGGGAATCGGGTACGGGTATTTGCTCAAGGGCTTGTCGATGGTGGTTCTCGTTGCGTGGTCGTCGGATTTCGCGCGGCTCGTATGGACTGCTGCATGCCCGGTTCGGCACGTGCAATGCATGCGGGCGGCGCCCGGTCTTCGAGTGCTGCAACCTGCCGGCCCGCAAGGACTGCGCGGATTGCCTCCGCGCTCGCTCGCACTGCCGCGCCTGGCGGGCTTACACCGGCGGGACTACTGCCAGGCATTCTAACATTCGTACCCCACAGAAATACCCGCCTGCGCGGCCCCCGGCAAGCTTCGGGCGCGGGTTGGCCGGGCTTCGGCTGCACGCCGGCGGGATGCGTTCACGCTTTTTCAGAAAGCGCTTGACAGGCTCGATCGGCCCGCTATAATTTCGGTCTTTGCTGCTCGACGCAGTTGGCAGCAAACGACACCTTGCCCAGGTGGCGGAATTGGTAGACGCACCAGGTTCAGGTCCTGGCGGTGGCAACACTGTGGAGGTTCGAGTCCTCTCTTGGGCACCAAGATTTAAAGAAAAGGCCGGCTTTTAGTCGGCCTTTTCTCATTTCTTTGCCCAGGAAGCAGAGCGCCTGCGCGCTTTGCGTGGGGACTCGAAGGACATCGCTTGCAAGCGATGTCGGGGTCGCGCCCGTGTGACCGAGTCCTCTCTTGGGCACCAAGATTCAAAGAAAAGGCCGGCTTTTAGTCGGCCTTTTTTCATATCTACGCCTCCCTTTCCCGGTCTGAGAAGCAAAGCGCCTGCGCGGATCGATCGCCCCGCTTCGCATCATTCTCCCTCGAAACGCTGAGACTTCGAAAACATCTGTTGACACGTTTTCAAATTCGCGCCATAATTTCTTTCTAGCTTGAAGACGTGCCCAGGTGGCGAAATTGGTAGACGCACCAGGTTCAGGTCCTGGCGGTGGCAACACTGTGGAGGTTCGAGTCCTCTCTTGGGCACCACGCTCTTCCTGCTAAATGATTCATCGAAAAAGCCCGCAATCGCGGGCTTTTTTGTTTTCCGGCGCGCTTTCTCCTTAACCGCGCTGCATCGGCGTCGCGCTCGCTACTCGCAACGAGCGCGGCAGCAAGCGCACCATCGCCTCGATCTCTTCGACGATCGCCTCGGGCGCGTCGCGCTGCACGAAGTGTTCGCTCCCAGGCACACTCACCGCCTTCGAACAAGCAGACAGCGTCAGCCATTCGGCGTGCATCTGCTCCCACGTTTCCTGCATCGCCAGCCGCTGCTCCTGCGCAAACATCGACGCATTGCGAAACGACCCCGCCGTCAACACCGTGAGCGGCAGCCCTTCCGGCAATGCCGCTTCGCGCGCCATGCGAAAGCTGGCCGGAAAATCGATCGACTCGGGCGTCGTGGCGGGATCGCGCCAGCCCGTCGTCCAGAGATCACGCATGCGGCTGAGCGCGGCGGAATCGTCGGCGGACGCAGCGGGAAAAGCCGGACCGAGCCGCTCGAACTGGACCTCGTGCATGGGCTCGACGAGCACCATGCCGCACACCGTTTGCGGATATCGATGCGCAAACGAGCGCACGATCAACGCGCCGAACGAGTGCCCCACGAGCAGATACGGCGCCGGAATGTGCGCCGCGTCGAGCAGCGCGCTCAGGTCATCGACGATCTGCGCGAGGTTGCGCGGCGTGGGCGCCGGTTCGCTTTGACCGCGCCCGGCGCGATCGTAGCGAAACACGCGATGCGCGCCCTCGAGCGCGGTCTGCACGGCCTGCCACCCGGCGCTTTCCGCACCGAGGCCGGTTTCCAGCACCACGCTCGGGCTGCCCGCGCCGCTCGCCCGGTACGCCAGACGTCGCCCGCCAATATCCGCGTAGGTCATGCGCTGCGTCTCTCCTGAAGGTTGGCGCCGTCTGCTCGCACGGCCATCCATCGAGTTTAGCGACGAACGCGCGCAAGACCACCGCAAATGCCGCACGCATCACGCTTTCACCGCCCTGCCCGGCGATATGTTTCGTGGTATACATTGCTTTTGCAGGAGCGGTTAGCCGCTGCCTTTCATCGAGGCACGCGGCATGCGTTTGCGCATCAAGACACAGGAAGCAAGGAGACCAGATGGAATTCGTCGTCGTCACCGCGATCGTCGCCGTCAGCTTTGGCGCCGCCGCGACCTGGCTGTTGGCGACGCGCCTGCCCGAGAGCTGGCTCGAACGTAGCGCCAGCGAAGGCCGCTACGCGCACCTCGGCATCGACGAAACGCAACCCGACGAGGCCGAGCCGCCCCGCATGCAGGCGCGCACCGACGCACGCCGCGTACGCCGGGCCAATGCACGCCGCCAGATTCAGCGCGCCGCGCAGATGATGCGAACGCTGCGCCAGCGCCATGGCGCGCAGACGGCCGCCGACTGCGCGCTCGAGCGCCAGGACAAGCGCCGCGCTTGAGTCATGGATATGACCCGATCCAGTGATTCGGGCTCCTGAGCATCAATCCGCATCGCATGAACCCCCGCCGTCAGGCCGCTTCGAGTTGCCTCAGCAACGCGTCGACGCTGCCCTTCGCATCGCCGAACAGCATCCGCGTGTTGTCTTTGTAGAAGAGCGGATTGTCGACGCCCGCGTAGCCGGTCGCCATACTGCGTTTCGACACGACGACCGTCCGCGCCTTCCACACCTCCAGCACCGGCATTCCCGCGATCGGGCTCCCCGCGTCTTCCTGCGCGCCCGGATTCACGATATCGTTCGCGCCGATCACCAGGACGACGTCGGTGCTCGTGAAGTCGTCGTTGATCTCGTCCATCTCGAGCACGATGTCGTACGGCACTTTCGCCTCGGCGAGCAGCACGTTCATGTGACCGGGCAGCCGCCCCGCCACCGGGTGAATGCCGAAGCGCACCCGCACGCCTAGCGCCCGCAGCCGCCGCGTGATTTCGCTGATGGTGCTCTGCGCCTGCGCGACGGCCATGCCGTAGCCCGGCACGATCACCACCTCGGTGGCATCGCGCAACAACGACCCCACTTCGTCGACGGTGGTCGCCACGACCTCGCCTTGCGGCGCCGCGCTCGCCGTGCCGCTGGTCGCGCCAAAGCCGCCCAGGATCACGGAAACGAAGCTGCGGTTCATCGCGCGGCACATGATGTAGCTCAGAATCGCGCCGCTCGATCCCACCAGGGCGCCCGTCGTAACCAGCAGATCGTTGTCGAGCATGAAGCCCGTCGCGGCCGCGGCCCAGCCCGAATAGCTGTTGAGCATCGAGACCACCACCGGCATGTCCGCGCCGCCGATCGCCATCACGAGATGCACGCCCAGCGCCGCCGCGAGAACGCACATCACGATCAGCGCGTAGAGCGCGTCGGCGCCGTCGGGCGCGCTCACGAAACGATAGCCCAGCGCGATACACGCGCCCAGCACGACCGCATTGAGCCAGTGGCGCGCGGGCAGCACGAGCGGCTTGCCGCTCAGCGTGCCCTGCAGCTTCAGGAACGCGACGATCGAACCGCTGAACGTAACCGTGCCGATGAACGCGCCCGCGTAGATTTCCGTCTCGTGAATCGCGCGTTCCACGCCGCTCATCGCCGCAGCGGGAGAAAGATAGTTAGCAAAGCTGATCAACGTGGCGGCGAGACCCACGAAGCTGTGCAGGACCGCCACGAGTTGCGGCATCTGCGTCATCTCCACGCGCTTCGCGAGCAACGCGCCGAGTCCACCGCCCACGAGCGCCGCGAGCAACGCGACCTGCAAGCCCGAACCGCCCGTGACGAGCAGCGTGGCGAGCACCGCGACGATCATGCCGCACACGCCGTAGAGATTGCCGCGCCGCGCGCTGGCCGGATGACTCAGCCCGCGCAGGCTGAGGATGAAGAGCGTCGCCGCGCCGAGCCACGCCATGTTGCCGATTCCGTTGAGCATGACGTCTCCTCAGGTCCGTTGAAACATCTTCAGCATGCGCTGCGTGACGAGAAAGCCACCCGCGATGTTGATGGTCGCGACCACGAGCGCAATGCCCGCGAGTACGCTCACCATCACCCCCGCATTGGCCGGATGCAGCAGCGCGCCGATCACGATGATTCCGCTGATGGCATTGGTCACGCTCATGAGCGGCGTGTGCAGCGCGGGGGTCACGTTCCAGACCACCTGATAACCGACGAACACCGCCAGCACGAACACGGTGAAGTGCGCAACGAACGAAGGCGGCGCGACCGCACCGAGCGCGAGCAACGCCACCGCGATGATCACGAGCGCCACCAGCGATCCCTTCCCGCTCCGGCGCTCGTGCTTCGCTTCGGCATCCTTAACGATCGCGGCCTGCAAAGGCGCCACGGTTTGCGGCGCAACCGAGACCTGCACGGGCGGCGGCGGCCAGCACAGCGTGCCGCGTTGCATCACCGTGGTGCCGCGCTGCACGACGTCGTCCATGTCGAGCCTGAGTTCGCCGTCTTTCGCCGCCGTGAGATCGGTGAGCAGATGCCGCACATTGGTCGCGTAAAGCTGGCTCGACTGGTTCGCCATGCGGCTCGGCAGATCCGTGTAGCCGATCACCGTCACGCCGTTCGCGTTCACCACCTCGTTCGGCCGCGTGAGTTCGCAATTGCCGCCCTGCTCCGCCGCCATGTCGACAATGACGCTGCCTGCGCGCATACACGCGACCGTCTTCGCGTCGATGAGGCGCGGCGCCGGTTTGCCCGGAATCAGCGCGGTCGTGATGATGATGTCGACTTCGCGCGCCTGCGCCTCGAACAGCGCCATTTCCGCTTCGATGAACTTCGCGCTCATCTGCTTCGCGTAGCCGCCCGAGCCGCCGCCTTCCTCTTCGATATCCACGCTCAGGAATTCCGCGCCCATGCTCTCGACTTGCTGCCCGACTTCGGGACGCGTGTCGAACGCGCGCACGATCGCGCCGAGTCCGCGCGCCGCGCCGATCGCCGCAAGGCCCGCGACGCCCGCGCCGATCACCAGCACTTTCGCGGGCGGCATCTTGCCCGCCGCCGTGATCTGGCCGGTGAAGAGACGGCCGAAATGCTGCGCGGCCTCGATCACGGCGCGGTAGCCCGCCATATTCGCCATCGAACTCAGCGCGTCGAGTTTTTGCGCCCGCGAGATGCGCGGCACGCAATCCATGGCGAGGACGGTCGCCTCGCGCGCGGCGAGCGCCTCGAGCAACGCCGCGTTTTGCGCGGGCCACACGAAGCCGATCAAGGTGGCACCGCGCTTGAGCGATGCCGCTTCGTCGAGCGAAGGCGGCCGCACCTTCACGACGATATCCGCCTCGCGCCACAGTGCGGCGGCATCTTCCACGATACATGCGCCGGCAGCACGATACGCGTCGTCGGCGCACGATGCCTGCACGCCCGCCGCGGCCTCCACGTCGACGGCATAACCCAGCTTGATCAATTGCGCGACGCTTTCGGGCGTCGCCGCGACGCGCCGTTCGCCCGCGAACGTCTCGCGCGGAACACCAATGGTCATCGGCATGCGACGTCTCCCCGCGCGGTCGCAGGCGCATCGTGCAAACGACAAAACGGGAGCGGCGGCGCACCCAGCAAGCTGGTGCGCCGTAAGCGTGGCCACGACATCATGAAACGTCTCCTGTGCCGGCAGGCCTCGACGCTTCAGCGCCCTCCGCCCACCTCGTGTTTGAATTTTTATCGCTGCCGATTTAATTCGATATCCTGATTAAATTAGACAACAAAAGCATTGCCGCTCTTGAGAAAGGCCAGCGCGGCCACACGCGCGCCTTCGATTGCCGCCGCTTCGCTCGCGAATACCGTTTCGTCGACTCTCCATTCGCGCGAAAACGGCGTGCTCGCGCCATCGTCCGTGGGTTCCGCGCGAGCATGAATTGCCGCGAAGGCCGCCCAGCCGCCGTTGTGGATCAATTGCCGGGCCGAGAGTTCGACCTCGTAATGCCCGAGAGTTTCGGTGTGCATCGACATCTCCGCAGATCAGGATTGCTGGGCTTGAGCTTCGAGTTCGGTGATGCGTTTCTTGAGCGCGCGCTCTTCCTGGAAGCGCGCGGTTTCGTCGCGGATCACGGCCACGATGCCGGTGATCTCGCCTTGCGGCGCATGCAATAACGCGACCGTGAACGCGATCGAGAGCGCACGGCCCGCCTTATCGACGGCCGGCACGCGCAGCACGTCATTACCGTAGCGCGTCTGGCCAGTCGCCATGGTCTTGTGATACCCCTCCCAGTGACGCCCGCGCAAGCGCTCCGGAATGATCAGATCGAGCGTCTTGCCGAGCGCTTCTTCCTGCGTATAGCCGAACATGCGTGCCGCCGCGGGATTCCATAAGGTGATGTCGCCAGCGGCATCGGAGATAACGACGGCGTCGCCAATGGCGTTGACCAGCTGCTCGAAATCGATGGCGGATGACATGGGCGTGATCGTGGGAAGAACAACCAATTATTGTTTTGCCGCGGACGCGCCGCATCGCGCGTCCGCCCTGGCGTTAGCGCTGAACGTCAAACCGCGCGCGTTTCATGCAGCGCCGCGATCTGCTGCGGCGTATAGCCGAGATCCGCCAGCACTTCGTCCGTATGCTCGCCCAGCAGCGGCGAACCCGTGATTTCCGGCTTCAGGTCCGAGAACTTGATCGGGCTGCCCACCGTGAGATACGAGCCGCGTTCCTTGTGCGGCACTTCCACAATGGTGCCGCTCGCGCGCAGCGAAGGATCGTCGGCGATCTCCTTCATGCTGAGCACCGGTGCGCAAGGAATATCGAACTTGCGCAGGATGTCGATGGCTTCGAACTTGGTCTTGTCGGACAGCCACGCTTCGATCGTGTTGAAGATCTCGAAGATATGCGGCTGGCGCGCCTGCGCCGTCATGTAGTCGGGATCGTCGATCCACTCCGGCTTGCCGATCGCGCGGCAGATCGGCTCCCACGCATGCCCCTGCACCGTGAAGTAGATATACGCGTTCGGATCGGTTTCCCAGCCCTTGCACTTGAGCACCCAACCCGGCTGACCGCCGCCGCCCGCGTTGCCGCCACGCGGCACGACGTCGCTGAATTCGCCGTGCGGATACTGCGGGTACTCCTCCAGATAACCCACGCGATCGAGGCGCTGCTGGTCGCGCAACTTCACGCGGCACAGGTTGATCACGCTGTCCTGCATCGACACGGCCACCTTCTGCCCCTTGCCGGTCTTGTCGCGGCCGATCAGCGCCGTGAGGATGCCGATGGCGAGGTGCATGCCCGTGTTGCTGTCGCCGAGCGCGGCCGCGCTCACCGTCGGCGGGCCGTCCCAGAAGCCGGTGGTCGAGGCCGCGCCGCCCGCGCATTGCGCGACGTTTTCGTAGACCTTGAGGTCGTCGTAATGGTGACCTTCGCTGAAGCCTTTCACCGAGGCCACGATCATCTTCGGATTCAGTTCCTTGATGCGTTCCCACGTGAAGCCCATGCGGTCGAGCGCGCCGGGGCCGAAGTTTTCCACCATCACGTCCGACTCGCGAATCAGCTTTTCGAGCACTTCCTTGCCTTCGGGCTTCTTCGTGTCGAGCGTGATCGAGCGCTTGTTGCTATTGAGCATCGTGAAGTACAGCGCGTCGACCTCGGGGATGTCGCGCAGTTGCGAGCGCGTCACGTCACCGGCGCCGGGACGCTCCACCTTGATCACGTCCGCGCCGAACCACGCGAGCATCTGCGTGCACGCCGGGCCTGCCTGAACGTGGGTGAAGTCGATGATCTTGATACCTTCGAGGGGCTTGCTCATTCTCGTATCTCCTGGTCTGTCTGGATTGGTCTGATCGATCGGACTTATTTCTTCATGGCCGCGCTTTGCGGATTGAGGTTCGTGAGCCGGCCGCTCTCCGTCCCGGCCGACTCGTCGATGACGGCGTTGATCAAGGTCGGCTTGCCCGAGGCGATCGCGCCAAGCAGCGCTTCGGTCAATTCTTCAGGCGTACTGACGTTGTGCCCGATGCCGCCGAACGCCTCGATCATCTTGTCGTAGCGCGCGCCCTTCACGAATACCGTGGGCGCGACGTCCGCGCCGCCGGTCGGATTCACGTCGGTGCCGCGATACACACCGTTGTTGTTGAACACGATCGTGCACACCGGCAGGTCGTAGCGGCAGATCGTCTCGAGTTCCATGCCCGAGAAGCCGAACGCGCTGTCGCCCTCGATCGCCACAACCTGTGTCCCGCTCGTGACCGCCGCGCCGATCGCGAAGCCCATGCCGATCCCCATGATCCCCCACGTGCCCGAGTCGAAGCGTTTGCGCGGCTGATACATGTCGATGATGCTGCGCGCGTAGTCGAGCGTGTTGGCGCCTTCGTTGACCACATTGATGTCGGGGCGCGTCTTGAGCACGTCGCGTATCGCGCGCAGCGCACTGTGGAAGTTCATCGGCGAGGGATTCTTCGCCAGCGTTGCGGCCATCTTCTCGAGATTCTTGTTCTTGCGCTCGGCGATGGCCGCGATCCATTCAGCGGGCGGCTGCGGGAAGTTCGCGCCCAGTCCCGCGACGAGCGCTTCCACGCACGAGCCGATATCGCCGATCACGGGTGCTTCGATCGCCACATTGCTGTCGATCTCGGTAGGCGCGATATCGATCTGCACGAACTGCTTCGGCCCGGCCGCCGCGCCCCACGTCTTGCCCTTGCCGTGCGAGAGCAGCCAGTTCAGGCGCGCACCGATCAGCACCACGGCGTCGGCCTCCGCGAGCACGAACGAGCGCGCGGCGGACGCCGACTGCTCGTGCGTATCGGGCAGCAGACCCTTCGCCATCGACATGGGCAGATACGGCACGCCGGTCTTTTCGATCAGTTCGCGAATCTGCGCGTCGGCCTGGGCGTAGGCCGCGCCCTTGCCGAGCAGGATCAGCGGACGCTTCGCACTCCTGATGACATTGAGCGCACGCTGCACCGAGTCGGGCGCGGGCAGCTGACGCGGCGCGGCATCCACGACCTTGACGAGCGACTGCTGGGCCTTCACGGCGTCGATCGTCTGCGCGAGCAGCTTCGCGGGCAAGTCGAGATACACGCCGCCCGGGCGCCCCGAAACCGCCGCGCGAATCGCACGCGCCACACCGATGCCGATGTCCTCCGCATGCAGCACGCGATACGCGGCCTTCGCATACGGCTTCGCGGCATTGAGCTGGTCCATCTCTTCGTAATCGCCCTGCTGCAGGTCGACGATCTCGCGCTCGCTCGAGCCGCTGATGAGAATCATCGGGAAGCAGTTCGTGGTCGCGTTGGCGAGCGCGGTCAGGCCGTTGAGAAAGCCCGGTGCCGAGACCGTCAGGCAGATGCCCGGCTTTTTCGTCATATAGCCCGCCACCGCCGCCGCGTTGCCGGCGTTCTGCTCGTGACGGAACCCGATGAAGCGCATGCCTTCCGCTTGCGCGAGCCGCGCGAGGTCGGTGATGGGAATACCGACGAGACCGAAGATCGTGTCGATATCGTTGAGTTTCAGCGCGTCGATGACGAGGTGAAAACCATCGGTCGTTTGCTGCGCTTGCGGCGCGTCCTGCTGCGCCTCGTTGATGCCTGCTTCTGCCATGACGTCTCCTCTTTGGCGGGGCGTTTGTGAGTACTCGATCTGGGCTAGCGAGTCGTGATATACAATATTCCACACACAATATTAGTCAAGACGTTTTTTCCCGCTTCACATGACGTCCCGACACTTTTTGATACGGACTCCGTAATATTCCTTTCGTCTTGCCGAAGCGATTCAGACGACCACGCTATCGATGCACCTCGCTCATGCGTACGAGGTCTGAATGCCGCTCAATCGAGGAAGTCGCAGTTCGCTTCCACGAACAGCGCCAGGTCGATCGAGTGCTGTCGCACGAGCCGCTCGACCCGCTCGGTATCGCGTGCTTCGAGCGCCTCGATAATGCGCATGTGATCGACGATCGAACGCGACGCCCGATCGCTCTGCGCGATCGTCATGCGCCGGATCGCGCGCACATGCATGAAGATGTTCTTGATGGTGTCGACGATGATGGGCGACTTCGACAACTCCACGAGCGACTGGTGGAACATGATGTTCGCTTCGGAGTACTCCTCGATATGCTCGGAAGGCGTGGCATCGTCGAAAGTGGCGAACATGTAGCGCAGATTCGCAATGTCGTCGTCGGAGGCACGCTGCGTGGCGAGGCGTGCCGCGATACTCTCGAGCGCCGCCCACATATAGATCATCTCCACGATCTCCTTGCGCGTCTTGCGCAGGATGTACACGCCGCGCCGCGGCACCGTGCGCAGAAACCCTTCCTGTTCCAGCAGCGTCATGGCCTCGCGCACCGGCGTGCGGCTCACGCCGAGCTTCTCGGTCAACTCTTTCTCATCGAGACGAATTTCGTCTCGCGAGCGATAGATGTCGGTTTCCGCAATCGCCTGCTTGAGCCGTGCATAAGCCTGATCGCGCAGCGACGCGCTCGCGTTGATCGGTTCGAGCGCCAACGTGATGGGAAGGGCTCCGGCAACTTCGTGGTTTTCGGCGGACATCGGTCGTGTGTCTCCAACGTTCTGTGTAGCCGTCGCTGCGCTAGAAAATTTCTTATTTCAAATACAATATATCAGTGATTCGAGAAGCGCTACGCCGGGTTTACGCGCAACCACGCATCCCCTCCAATCCATAAATGATGATTTATTTTTATCGAAAAAAACTTTAACTATCGTTTATCGTTCGCGACTTCTACGCTGTCCTCATGTCACTCCCCTTCATCGACAGGAGACCGCCATGAGCCACTCGATCGCCGCGCACGACCCGCAACTCGACGCGCAACTGTGCGCCTTCAACAGCGCTTTCGCCGAACTGGGGTTGCGCTTTCGCTGGGACGCGCAGACGCTCAACGCGCTCGCGTCGCTCCACGGCGAACAGGCGCGCGTGGCCGCTTACATCGAGATGCATCACGCGCATCTGTTGAAGGCTTACACGATGGAGTTTTTGTGCGAGGCGATTCTCGCGCGCAAGAATGCGCAAGCGCCTGGCGAATGGCCGCTCGCGCGCGGCACCACTTACGCGGCGAACGCCACCCAGGGCTGGCACGAAGCCGGACTGCCCGCACTCGCGGGCGCATGAAGACGAAGCCCGTCTGGATCGGCGCGCGAAACGTGCGATCCAGACGCGTTAGCTATCGATCGATGCGAAGGGTGGATGCGAGGGGTCGATGCAAAGGGTCGATCCGCGCAACGCTTATGCGCCGCCGCGCGCCTCGGCTTCGTCTTCCTGAAGCTTGCGCCAGAGAATCTTGCCGCTGCCCGACTTCGGCAATTGCTCGACGAACTGCACGATGCGCGGCGCCTTGTAGCTCGCCATGTTCTCGTGCGCCCACGCGACGATGTCCGCCTCGGTCACACCGCCGGGGTGCTGGGGATCGAGCACGACCACGGCCTTGACGGTCTCGCCGCGCCGCGCGTCCTGTGCGCCGATGATGCACACCTCCTTGATGGCCGGATGGCGATACATCAACGCCTCGACCTCCGCGGGCCAGACCTTGAAGCCCGACGCATTGATCATGCGCTTGAGGCGGTCGGTCATGAAGTAATAGCCTTCTTCGTCGCGGCGCACGAGGTCGCCGGTGCGCAGAAAGCGCTTGCCGTCGCGTTCGACGAACGCTTCGTGCGTGGCGGCGGGATTGCGCCAATAGCCTTGCATCACTTGCGGCGCATGCATGATGAGTTCGCCGGACTCGCCGGGCGCGACCGCTTCGAGCGTGATGGGATCGACCACCCGCGCGTCGACGTCGAATACCGGAATGCCGAGACATTGCGGCTTGGGCCGCTGCGGCGGATTGATGTGCGTGGCTGCCATTGTCTCCGACATGCCATAGCCTTCCACGAAGTCGAGGCCGGTCAGATCCTTGAGCTTCTTCACGACGGCGTCCGGCATGGTCGCGCCGCCGCCGCGCATGCCCTTGAGACTCGACAGATCGTATTCGTCAATGCGCGGATTCGAAATGAAGTCGACCACCATCGTCGAGATCGCCTGCCAGCCCGTAATGCGGTAATGCTCGATCGCGCGCGCAGCCGCGTCGCGGTCCCAGCGCGGCATCAGCACCACGGTCGAGCCGTTGTAGAGCGGGCTGTTCATGCCACCCTGCATGCCTGTCACGTGAAAGAGCGGCAGCACCGACAACTGCACCGCGTCCTGCTGGGTGCCGAACCAGTTGCAGCCGCCCACGGCCGTGCACATCACGCTGCGATGCGTATGCATGCACCCCTTCGGCTTGCCCGTGGTGCCCGAGGTGTAAGGCATCACGCACAGGTCGTCGGGGCCGGCCGTGAGCGCGCCGGGCGCATGACGCGCCTCGAGCACGTCGGCCCAGTGCGCGACGCCCGGACCGTTCACACTGCGCGGCGCGCTCACGAATTCGGGCGGCGGCGCGAACGGCTCGCGCTGCAAATAGTCGCGGTACGTCGCGACGATCAGGTGGCGCAACCCCTCGCCCGCCTCGTCCCGCGTGCGCACGAGCGGCGCGATACGCGCATAGAGATCCTGCGCGACGAAGGCCGTCGTCGCGCCGCTGTCTGCCACGTAGTGCGCGAGTTCGTCGGTGAGATTCATCGGGTTCACGGGCACGACCACGGCGTTCGCCCGCAGAATGCCGTAGTAGGCAATGACCCATTGCGGACTGTTCTGCAGATAGAGCAGCACGCGATCGCCCGCCTTCACGCCGCACTGCTGCTGCAGATAACCGGCCACGCGCTCCGCTTCGTCCTTGAACTGCGCGAACGTCACCGGCGTGTCGTAGAACACCAGAAAGGGCTTGTCGGGATAGCGCGCCGCCGAGACTTCGGCGTTATAGAACAGGTTCGTTTGCGGAATGCTCAGGTGCCGTGAGAGCTGCGGCGGCCAATGTGGCGAAACATGCGCCGTCGATAGTTCGGAATGCGTATGAGTGGACCTGAACATGGCAGCTTCTCGTCTCCGGAATCTTGCGTGAATCACGCGGCGCGGGCACGCCACCGCATGCGCCCGCGTCTCGCACGGCGATATCGCTCAAACGACGCTCGCGCCGCCGTCGACGGCCAGATACTGCCCCGTCACGTGCCGCGACGCGCGGCTCGCGAGAAACACCACGGCGCCCTTGAGATCGTCGTCGTCACCGAGACGATGCAGCGGCGTCTGCTCGACGACGGTCTGGCCGAGCTTGTCGAGCAACCCCGCCGTCATCTTCGAGGGAAAGAAACCCGGGCAGATCGCATTCACGTTGATGTCGTACTTGCCCCATTCGGCCGCCAGCGCGCGCGTGAAATTGATGGCCGCCGCCTTCGAGGTGTTGTAGGCGATCGTCTGCATGGGCCCGAGCGAGCCTTTGAGACCGGCGATGGACGCCACGTTGATGATCTTGCCGTGGCGCCGCGCGATCATGCTGCGCTTGCCCACCTCGCGCGCGAGAAAGAACGGTGCGTTCACGTTGAGGTTCATGACCTTGTGCCACGCCTCGTCGGGATAGTCCTCGGCGGGCGCGCCCCACGTGGCGCCCGCGTTGTTCACGAGTATGTCGATCTGGCCGCGCGCGGCGAGCGTGGCGTCCACCAGCGGCGCAACGGCGGCCGGGTTTTGCAGGTCGCTCACGATCGTGGTGGCGTCCACGCCGAGTTCGCGCAACTGGCTCGATGCCTGCGCGAGTTCGTCGGCCTTGCGCGCCGTGATGACGACGCGGCAGCCCATCTCGCCGAGCGCCTGCGCCATCTGCAAACCCAGCCCGCGCGAGCCGCCCGTGATGAGCGCCACCTGCCCGTCCAGATCGAACAATTCCCTGACCCGCATGTTCTCGTCTCCATTGTCTCGTTGATCGCGGAATTTCATGATGCGAAATTCGTCGATGGACAAACGATTCTAGCGACCTGCTTCGCCGAGGACAATAAGGAAAAGCACGATCGTTCCATAAAACGCGCCATGCATCGCCCGGCCGCGCGCGGCGGGCTGGAGGTCGATACATCTCAGAATTGTCCGATTCATTTACGGGAGCACGGCTGTAAGAATTTTCCTCATCCTTTGTTCGCCGATGACCCTCTCCCATGCCCGCCTCTTCCGAACAGCGGCTGCTCGCCGCCTTGCAAGCGCACGCCCACGCGCCTGAAAACGTCGATCGCCTCGTCGAAATCTGCAACGCGCTGATCCACGTGCGCCGCAACGAACAAATGCTGCCATGGGCCGACAAGGGTCTCGCGCTCGAACCCACGCATTGTGGGCTGCTTTACGCACGCGCTCACGCACTGCGCCTGCTCGGCCGTCACGCCGAAGCCGCGGCAAGCTGGCGCGCGCATCGCTCGCTCGCCTGGCCGCCGCTCTATTGCGAAACGCGGCTTGGCCGCGACCTCTATCTCAGCGGTGAGATCGCGAGCGCGATCGAACTCCTGAGCGAGGCCGTGCGTACCGCGGGCGACAGCGAGGAACGCGACGCGCAGAAGGCGCGCAAGTGGCTTGCCGAAGCGCTGCTCGCGACCGGCGACCCCGCGGGCTTCACGCATTGGCTCGCGCGCAATCGCGGCGACAGCGGCAGCTACCGCTACGCCGAAGCGCCCATGTGGAACGGCCAGCGCGACCTGCGCGGCGAACGCGTGCTCGTCACGCATCAGATGGGTTACGGCGACCAGTTCCTGCTGTACGCGAGCCTGCGTCATTGGCTCGACGCGGGCGCGACCGTCATGTTCACCTGCGACCCGCCCATTCACGGCTTGCTGCAGGCATCGTGGCCTGACTGCACAGTGGTGCCGACGGAACGTCCGCTCGCGGTCGCCACGACCTTGCCGCCCGAAGCACTCGCGGCCGCGCGTGCTTTCGCGCCTACATTGCAGGCCACGCTGCTGCATCTGCCTTTGCTCACCCAACACGACAGCACGCCGCCCACGCCCTTTTTCCCCGCGTATCTGCGCGCCCCCGAAGATGCGCGCGCTCGCGCCGCCACATGGGCGCAAGCGCTGCGCGCGCGCCGTCCGGGCAAGCGGCTCGCCGGGCTCTTCTGGGACTGCGCGCAGCATCGCGTCGCCAGCAACGGCAGCAAGGAGCGCTGCTGGGCGGGCTTGCGCAGCGTGCCGCTCGCGCAAATCGAGCGGCTCACGCTGGACCCGGCACTCGCACGTGAGGTGGAATTCGTGAGTCTCCACCATCCGGCCGCCGAGATGCAGAGCGGCACGCCACGCGGCGCGATTTCGCACTACGGCCCCGGCATCGCGACATTCGCCGACACCGCCGCGTGTCTCGAACAGCTCGACGCCGTTATCAGCGTGGACGCGGCGCTCGCCAATCTCGGCGCGATGTCCGGCAAACCCACCGCCGTGCTGGCGAACCCCACGGGCGAATGGCGTTGGGGCCATGCGGCGACCAGCGGCGCGCGCTCGCCGTGGATGACCGGCGTCACGGTGCTGCGCCAGACCGAAATGGGCGACTGGCGTGACGTCATTTCGCAGGCCACGGGTTGGTTACTCGCGCCAGGACCGGGCGCTTAATACGCCCACGCTTACGCGCGCATAATCGATTCGCCATTCCGACGTTAGTTTTCTTTTAAAGCGATTTCAAACCGACCCGACTCCTTCAATATAATTACATTTTAATTACGATTAAAACAAAATACTTTCAATCCATACACGCGTTCTCCAGGGATTAGTACCGGGTTGCAGCCGTCATGCATGCAAATGTTTAATGCCGGGCGTACACTCCGGGCAGGCCCGCAGCGGGGTCTGCCAAGCCACACGAAGCAATGCCGGGAGACAAGGCATTGCCCCGTATCCAAGGAGAACAAACAACATGAGCTGGACGCGAGAACAGAAAAACGTCACGATCGCGGCGTATTTGGGGTGGACGCTGGATGCCTTTGATTTCTTTCTGACGGTTTTCGTTCTGAAAGACATTGCCACCGAATTCAACACGAAGATTCCCGCCGTGGCATTCGCCATTACGCTGACGCTCGCCATGCGTCCGCTCGGCGCGCTGATATTCGGCCGGCTCGCCGATAAATACGGCCGCCGTCCCACGCTGATGGTCAATATCGCGTGTTATTCGCTGCTCGAATTGCTCTCGGGTTTCTCGCCCAATCTCACGACCTTCATCACGCTGCGCGCGCTGTTCGGCATCGCCATGGGTGGCGAATGGGGCGTGGGTTCGGCGCTCACGATGGAAACCATTCCGCCCAAGGCACGCGGCCTCGTCTCGGGTCTGTTGCAGGCCGGTTATCCGAGCGGTTATCTGCTCGCATCGATCGTGTTCGGCGTGCTGTATCAGTACATTGGCTGGCGCGGCATGTTCTTCGTCGGTGTGCTGCCCGCGCTGCTGGTGCTCTATGTGCGCGCGCACGTGCCCGAGTCGCCGGCCTGGAAGGAAATGGAAAAGCGCCAGCGCCCGAGCCTGCTCGCCACGCTCAAGCACAACGCCGCGCTGTCCATCTACGCCATCGTGCTGATGACGGCGTTCAACTTCTTCTCGCACGGCACGCAGGATCTGTATCCGACCTTCCTGCGCGAGCAGCACCACTTCGACCCGCATACGGTTTCGCTCATCACGATCGTGCTGAACATCGGCGCTATCGTGGGCGGTCTGTTCTTCGGCTCGATGTCGGAGAAGATCGGCCGCCGCCGCGCCATCTTCATCGCCGCGCTGATCGCGCTGCCGGTGCTGCCGCTGTGGGCGTTCTCGCAAGGTCCCGTGCTGCTCGCGCTGGGCGCGTTCCTCATGCAGATCTCGGTGCAAGGCGCGTGGGGCGTGATTCCCGTGCACCTCAACGAAATCTCGCCCGACGAAATTCGCGCGACCTTCCCCGGTCTCGTGTACCAGCTCGGCAACCTGTTCGCCTCGGTCAACGCCACCATGCAGGCGTCGCTCGCCGAGTCGCACGACAACAACTACGGCATGGCCATGGCGATCGTCGCCGGCACCGTGGCCGTGGTGATCGCCGTGCTGATCCTGTTCAGCCGCGAGCGCCGCGGGATCGACATGACGCAGACCGCGAAAGAGGTCTCGGCCAACGCGTGAGGCGCGTGGGTTGCGACCCGCTCATGACGCACTGACGTCGTGACACAAGGCCGTGCCGGGCTCGCCCGCACGGCCTTTTTTCATGCCGATGGCGGGTTGCCCGCGCCGCGCGGCGTTGCGGATAACACCGGTTGCGGGCACGGCGCGCAAAGCGGCATGATGACGATCATTCCTTGCCAGGAGGACCGGAATGAGCGACACGCCGCTGCCTGATCCGACCCAGTCCGCCGATCCCGCGCTCCATTCCGCCGCGGGGGTCCCCGCCGACGCCACCCGCGCGCCCGACACCGACGGCATCTGGTACGCCTCCTACCCGCCCGGCGTCCCGCACGAGATCGACGCGCATTTCGGCACGGGCGACGGCGCCCCGGCCGCCACCGCCTCGCTCGCGCGCTTCTTCGACGACTGCACCACGCGCTTTCGCGACCGTGTGGCTTACGTGAGTGCCGGTTCGCCGATGACCTACGGCACGCTCGCGCGCCAGGCCACCGCGTTCGCCTCGTGGCTGCAGAACACGGGTATCGCGCCTGGCGAACGCGTCGCGATCATGCTGCCGAATACGCTCCAGTATCCGGTGGCGCTGTTCGGCGCGCTCAAGGCGGGCGCTGTCGTTGTCAACGTGAATCCGCTCTATACCGCGCGCGAACTCGCGCATCAGTTGCAGGACAGCGGCGCGCGCTTGATCGTCGTGTTCGAGAATTTCGCGGCCACGCTCGAAAAGGCGCTGCCTGGTACGCAGGTCGAGCACGTGGTCGTGACCGCGCTCGGCGACCTGCTGGGCGAAGGCCTCAACCTCAAGGGCCGCTTCATCAACTTCATGCTGCGCCACGTGAAGAAAATGGTGCCGCCCTACCATCTGCCGCACGCCGTGGCGCTGCTCGACGCACTCGAACGCGGCGTGCGCGAGCCGCGTGCGCCCGTCACGACGCAAGCCGACGACCTCGCGTTTCTCCAGTACACCGGCGGCACCACGGGCGTGGCCAAGGGCGCGATGCTCACGCACGGCAACGTGCTCGCCAACGTGCAGCAGGCGAAGGCGTGGGTCGGCACGCAGTTCGACGCCGACCCGAACGATCCCGCCGCGCGCGCCGAAACCGTGCTCACGCCGCTGCCGCTTTATCACATCTATTCGCTCACCGTGAACGCCTTCATTTTCATGGCGCTCGGCGGCCGCAATATCCTGATCGCCAACCCGCGCGACGTGCCGCGCGTGATGAAGATCCTGCGCCACGAGAGCTTCAGTTGCATCAGCGCGGTCAACACGCTCTATGCCGCGCTGCTCGACAACGACACGTTTCGCGCGCGCGACTTCTCCGGCCTCAAGCTCGCGATGGCGGGCGGCATGGCCACGCAGCATGCCGTGGCCGAACGCTTTCGCGCGGTCACGGGCAAGCCCATCGTCGAAGGTTACGGCCTCACGGAATGCTCGCCGATCGTCGCGATGAATCCCGTCGATGTCGCGCATCTCGCCGAATTCGCGGGCTCGATCGGCTTGCCCGCGCCCTCCACGCGCGTGCGTCTGCGCCGCGACGACGGCACGTGGGCCAACATTGGCGAAACCGGCGAAGTCTGCGTGCAGGGACCGCAGGTGATGCGCGGCTACTGGAACCGCCCCGACGAAACCGCCGGGGCGTTCGTGAACGGCGGCTGGTTCGCGACGGGCGACATCGGCGTGATGGATGCGCGCGGCTTCATTCGGCTGATCGACCGCAAAAAGGACATGATCCTGGTCTCGGGCTTCAACGTCTATCCGAACGAGATCGAAGACGTGCTGACGATGCACCCCGGCGTGCGCGAAGCCGCCGCTGTGGGCGTGCCCGACGCGCGCCAGGGCGAGCGCGTGAAGGTGTTCGTCGTGAAGCGCGATCCGGCGCTCACCGAAGACGCCGTGATCGCCTTTTGCCGCGAGCATCTCACGGCTTACAAGGTGCCGCGCCTCGTCGAGTTTCGCGCGGCGCTGCCGCAAACCAACATCGGCAAGATCCTGCGGCGCGAGTTGCGCGACGAGGAAATCGCCAAACTTCACGCGCAGGAAGGGAAGAAAACGCCCTCGTGATCCGTTGATGCGATACGGCGGTGCGCGACCGTCAAGGGTCGCGCGCCGCGCTTCGCCTTGGCTCGGCTCACGCGGGAGATGTTGCCGATGACGTTTCGCTTCACGCGAGATTCGCTATCGTGTGGCGCCTGGCTCGCGGCATGCGCGCCTGCCGGTCTGCGTGCCGTCACGCCAATTCTGTTCGGCATCCTGACGATGTCGGCGATACCCGCGCATGCGCAAGACGCCGACGCGGCACCGCCCTCGAGTGTCGGCGCGCTCGACCTCCAGGCGCAACTGCACTGGCTCCAGCATGCCGCGCGCGACGGCGCCCTCGCGCGACTCGACGACGCGCAACTCGTCGCCCTGTTCGCCGCGCTCGATCCGCGCACGCTCGAACGCTATATCGCGGTGGGCCCGAACGGCTACGGCGAATACGAATTCACGCTGCGGCATCGCGAACGCGTGGGCATGCGCTGGCCGGCAACCGCCGACCATCTGCTCGTGCGGCTCGCGCACGATCCGCTGCGGCTCTACGCGCGCTGGCTGCCCGACGGCGCCCATGCGGGGCAGGAAGTGCTCTACGACGCGGCGTCTCGCCCCGACGCCCTGTACGGCCACGCGGGCGGCGTGTTCGGTCTGATGTCGATATGGACGCCGCTCGACGGCGCGTTCGCACGTTCGCAATCGCATCACCGGCTTACCGATCTCGGCACCGAGGCGATCGCGCGCCGGTTTCTCGACGGCTTCCCGCGTCTGGCGGCGGCGGGCGCGGCAAAACCGTCGCGCATCGCCGTGCAGACGCGCGACGGCGTGCGCGTGGTCGCGCTCACGTGGGTCACGCCCAGCGAAACGGACGACAACGCGAGCGGCAACGCGAGCGACGAAACGCGCGGCAACGCGAACGGCCCAACGGCGGCCCGCGAAACGCTCGGCCTCGACCTGCGGCACGCCTGGTTTCGTACCGTGCAGTCGTACGACGGCGCGGGCCGCCCGCTCGAAGACGTGGTGATCGAGCACATCGAGCCCAAACGCTTCGGCATCCTCACCTTCGACGCGCGCAATCCCGACTATCGGTTCTAGACCGGCCACGCCTCACCACTGGCCGGGTTGGCCGCCGAGCGCGCTGCACACGTCGAGCGCGATCTCGCGCAGCTTCGGCTCGGTTTGCGGGCCCGAGAGCGCGTAGCCGGTCCGTTGGGTGCTCCAGTAGAACGTGCGGCGCGTGCCGTCGCGCAGGAGGCGCACGGCGTCGCGATCGCTGCCCGAACGCCCCACGTAGAGCGTGAGGCGCTCGCCCGCGTCGTTTTCGTACATGAACTGCGCGGCCGGTTCGGCGTTGCCGGGCAGCAGCCGCCCGCCCACGAGCGCATAGCCGTACTCCGCCAGCGACGGCACCGAGAGCGGTTTGCCGAGCCGCTTCGAGAGCCAGGCGACGAGGTGCGTTTCGTCGGAGGCGGCGACCTCCACGGGATGACGCTGCTCCGGCGAATACACGGCATAGGCCACGTCGGCGCGCCGCGCGAACGCCTCGGGCGTATCGGGCGTATCGGGCGCGGCAGCCATTTCGGCCAACGGCGTGCGGCCAGGCGTCGAATGCGGCGCGCGCGCGAGCAATCCCTGCGCCGCGTCCGGCGCGAGACGCGGCAGCAGCGCGGCCGCCAGCACCACCACGCCCGCGCCCGCCGCCATCCACGAGGCCGCCACGCCCGCGCGCCACCACCACGGCTCGCGCGCACGCAACACGAGTACGGCGGGCGGCTCGTCTGGCTCGCGCGACGGCCCGCCGGGCGACGAATCGCCGGGCACGCGCAACCCTTCGCAGAGCATCTGCAACGCGGCTTTCTGCGTGCGCCACGCGGCGACGCGTGCCGCCGCCTGCGGATCGGCCGCGAGGCGCGCGTAGACGGCGGCTCGTTCGGGCGGCGGCAGTTCGTCGTCCACGTAGGCGCCGAGCATCGCGAGATCCTCGGCCGGCGCGTGCGGGAGATCGGCGGCGCCATCGGGAGCGCTCCCCGGTGCGTCGCGCTGCGGGTTGCGCGGTGTTGCGCGCGGTTCCGCGCTTCGCGCGCCGTCTTGCCGATCGCCGGTGCGCTCGATGCGCTCGAGGCGCGGATCCGGCGCATCGGCACGGGCGTCGGCATCTGGCTTGCCCGTGCGGTCGAGATCGTCGTCGTTCATCGCATCGTCCCCACCACCTTGAGCGGCGCGGTGCGCCGCGCCGGATCCTGCGCCGGATCGCTGTCGAGCAGCGCGCGCAAATGCTCGCGCGCCCGCGACAAACGCGACATCACCGTGCCGCTCGGCACGCCGAGCACGGCCGATGCCTCGTGATAACTCAGTTCCTCCACGCAGACCAGCAGCAGCACTTCGCGTTGCGCGGCGGGCAACCGGTAGAGCGCGCGCTGCAGATCGCGCAGCACGAGGCCATCCACTTCGCCGCGCGGCGCCTCGAGCGTGCGCCACGGCGCGGCATCGTCGTCGACGGCGATCTCGCGGCGCCCGCGCAATTGATCGATATACAGATGACGCAGGATCGTGAGCAGCCACGCGCGCAGATTGCTCTCGGGCTTGAACGAGGACCAGCGCGACAACGCGCGCTCGGCGGCGTCCTGGACGAGGTCGTCGGCCCACGCGGCGTCGCCCGTGAGCGCGCGCGCGTAGCGGCGCATCGTCGCGAGCTGCGCCACGACCTGCGCTTCGAACTCCTTCGACGGACGACGGAACACGCGGCGCGCTCAGTGGCCGCGGCCGCTAGCCGGAGCACCGGAACGGGTCGAGCCCGAGCGGGTCGCGCCTGAGCGGGTCGGGCCAGACCGGGTCGCGTCATATCGAATCGCGTCGCACGCGTTCATGCCGCCGCATGCCGCGAGTCCCGCATACGCGAAACCCGCCAGTCCTTTGCGATATCGCTTCATGGTCTCCTCCGATAAGGCTCGCTCAACCGGCCGATCCGCCGGAACATGCGCTGGCAAACGCCCGCGCGATCGCCCGAACACCGCCATGACCCGATTGTTTTGATCGACAGGCGTGCGCGAACCCGCGCATTCAAACAGGCTTTGCAAACGTCCAGCACCACGCGCATCGCTGGGTGCGATGTCCTGATGTCATTAACGTTGCCCCTGCTGTGCTTATTCCGCGCGACCGGCATTTTTGCGCCGCTACGAACCGGTTCACGCCACGTCGCACGGCAAACGCGTGCGCCGCCGCACGGAACGACGCGCACGCGAGCCGCGACAATCGAAGCAAGCCGTGCGTTTTGGCAAGCCCGCCGCGCGGGACCGACACGGCGAAAGACCTGGCCGAATGGCGGAGATACGCAAATCGGCTCGGCACGGCGCGTCTTCATGCGCTACGCTGTAGAGAACGGATCGCGGCAAGCGGCGAAGCGAGTGAGGCAAAGCGTCACGGGCTGCATCGGCGGGCGCGCATCGTCGAGCCGCGTCGCAGGTGCCGAAGTATTGGCTGCGGTGCGGGCCGTGAAGCCCGGCCACCGACAAGGGACGCAACGCCGCTTTGTTTTTCGCCAAACTGCGACCGCGGTCGCGACCCGGTATAGTGCTAGTTCCAGCAGCTTGCCGCACGCGTGGTTCGACCACACAAGGTAGAATCGCGGCGAGCAAACGTTTCCAACTGATTGCGGCATTGCGCCGCCTGGCCAAATCTAGTCCATGCCTTCCGCAGAATCGCACCCGCAAAACGACTTCATGAACGCCGCGCGAAAGGAAAGAAAGCGCGTCGAGATCTATCTGGTCAACGGCATTCGCCTGACCGGTTGCATCGAGTCGTTCGATCAGTACCTGGTGATGCTGCGCACGCCCGTCGGCCTGCAAGGCATCTACAAACGCGCCATTTCGACCATCCAGCTCGACACGGGCACGCGTCCCGGTCCGCGTCCGGGCGGCGGCCGCCCGCATGGCGAGCACACGAGCCGCGGCCCGCACGGCAGCCACGGTGGTGGCGGTCATGGCTCCTACGGCAATCACGGCCCGCGCGAGTCGAGAGAACCGCGCGAACCGCGCGAGTCCTGGTCGGCGCCGTCGGGCGATCGCCCGGAGCGCACGTCGTCGCCTTCGTCATCGCAGTCCGCGGACGGTCCGGTCGTGGTCACGCGCCGCCGCCGTCTGTACGGCGCCGTGAACAACGGCGGCAACGGCAACGACGGCTCGGGCAACCATTAAGCCCAGCCGTGTGCCGGGCCGGGTCACAACCCGGCCGGCAACGTCGAGACAGGCGCGCTTCGGCGCGCCTTTTCGTCTGGATCGCGGAAATGTGTCCGAATGTGCCGCGTGGCCGGCCGGGCACCCGTCAACGCGTTGCGATCGTGGGCCCGGCCTTTGCGTTATTCTGATGTCGAGTCACTCGCATACAGACACCGCTGACAGGTCATCTACGCCACGGGAGAACGCCATGAGCGCATCCAAGCCGCCCGCACCGCAAGCCCCGCAGGAAGACTCGCTCGACGAGGCCCTCGAGGAAACCTTCCCGGCCAGCGACCCGATCGCCATCGATCCGTCGCCGTCCACGCCCCCGCCCCTCCCCGCCGACGAACACCGCAAGCACGGCGAAACGCATCGCCACGGCAAGCACTGAGCGCCACCCACGCTCGCGCGCCGCCACCGGTTTTGCATCGGCATGAAAAAAGGCGGAACGTCTCGCGACGTTCCGCCTTGGCTATTTTCGACGCGCGCCGCGTAGCGGCAGCGATCGCGGCACCGGTCAACGGGTCGGCAAGCCGCCTTCCACCTGGCGTTGCAGTTCCGTGACCTGACGCTGCATGTCGCGCAACTGGTTCTGCGCCGCGGTCTTCTCGGCTTGCAGCGCGTTGGCCTGATCGCTCGTCTGCTTCTGCTGATTCGCGACGACGGCCTGCTGCTGACGCGCCACGGCGAGGTCGGCCTGGAGACGGTCCGCATGCTCCTGCGTCAGCTCGATCAGGTGCTGCGTGTACGCCTTCTGCGCCTCGAGACGCGTGCGGCGAATCTCGACCTCGGCCAGTTGACCGGTCTTGGCCGCGAAGTCGCGGTAGATCGCCTCGGCACGGGTTTCGTCGACGGTCTTGATCACACGCCAGAACGTCTTGTTCTGGAACAGCGCGACGTAATACGTCATTTCCTTGCCATAGAACAGCAAGCTCGCGCCGTACGTACCGTTGTAGGTCGTGCGCAGCTCGTTCAGCTCGGAACCGCGAATCATGCGCTGCAGTTCCGCGACGTTGCCGGCCGCGTTCTGCTTCGCTTCGTCGGGCGTGAGCGCGCTCGCGCCGGCGTTCGCCTGGCTCGCCGGCAACGGCTGTGCCGCCGCGCCAGGCGCATCCTGTACGGCGGGGGCTCCGGTCGATTGCGCCGCGCCGGCATTGGCCGTGCTCGCTGCCGCGGGCTTCATGTTGGCCGGCAGAGGCTGCGCGCAACCCGTACCCATCCCCCCGATCACCATCAGACACGCCAGGGCGGTCCGACGAACTCTCCACTTATCGCTCATGAGTATCTGGCTAGAACCGTTCTATTTTTACAAATCGGCACAATTATTACTCACTTTCGCGCGTTTCGGGCTCTTCATCAAAAATTTGGTATTTGCGTATCTTTTCCCACAACACTTTGCGGCTGATGCCCAGAAATTGCGCGGTGTCCTTGCGCCGCCAGCCATTTTGGTCCAGCGCGGCAAGCAGCCGGCTGCGCTCGGCCATGTCCCATTTGCTGCGATCCACCACGGGCTGCAGCGCGCTATCCGCCGGCGCGCTCGCCTGCGCGCCCAGCGCGCCCGCCAAGAGACGCCGCAGGCGCGTCGCGTCCCACGTGCCGGTCTGGCGCACCGTCACGCCGATACGCTCCGCGAGATTGCGCAGTTCGCGCACGTTGCCGGGAAAGCGCATAGCCGCGACCGAATCGGCGAGCCAGTATGGCAGTTCCGGCAGCCCGTCGAGCCGCTCCGCGCCCACCACGGTCGCAATGAACGCCTTGAAGAGCGCGATCTTGTCGATGGCGCCGCGCTCCTCCAGCGAGGGCACGATCAACTCGATCACGGCGAGCCGGTAATAGAGGTCGGCGCGAAAGCTGCCCTCCTTCACGAGGTTCGGCAGTTGCCGGTTGGTCGCGGCCACGAGCCGGAAGTCGACCTTCATCGGCGTGGCGGAGCCGATCCGCGTGACCGTGCCGTCTTCCAGTACGCGCAGCAGCTTGACCTGCTGATAGAGCGGCAGATCGCCGATTTCGTCGAGAAACAGCGTGCCGCCGTCGGCCTGCTCGAAGTAGCCTTTGTGCGCGAGCGCGGCGCCCGTGAACGACCCCTTCGCGTGGCCGAAAAAAAGCGACTCGAACAGGCCGTCGGGGATCGCGCCGCAGTTCACGGCCACGAACGGGCCGCCGCCATAGCGGCTGTGCTTGCGGTGCAGGAGCTCGGCGATGCGCTCCTTGCCCGTGCCGGTTTCGCCGTGCACGAGCACGCTCGTGTCGCAGTCGGCGAACGTTTCGATCTCGCGCATGAGCGCGCGCATCGGCTCGGATTCGGCCACCAGCGCGTCGGCGCCCGCCGTCTGCGCCGAGTGCGCGCGCAACTGGAGCACGAGCTTCGAGACCAGCCCGCGTAGTTCCGCGCAGGTGAAATCGAGCGGCAGGATGTACGAATATTCGGCGGGATACATGGCCGGATCGTTGTCGCGCGGCGCGGCGCCCACCCAGATCACGGGCATGCCGTGGGTGGCCTGCCAGTCGCGCAGCACGAGCGCGCTGGTGTCGATGGCGCTCACGCTCACCACGGCGATCGACGCGCGCGCGGCGAGGCGTTGCGGATTGACGGGCGTGTCGTCGGCGCGGATCACTTCGACATCGAGGCTCGCCATGCAGCGCGCGACTCGCTCGACGATATCGGCTTTGCCTTCCCAGACGTAGAGGTCGAGTTCCTCGATGGGGGTAGTGGTTCGCATCGTGTGACTTTCGGTTATTGCTATTGAACGAGTTGCGAGACGCCGCAGGTAAGCGGGAACGCGCTGACATTGGCGACACCGACCTGAACGCCGAGCAGTTGCAGCAGCGGGCCGAGGAGTGCCTGGTCGAGCACGTTGAGCGTGTTGGCGGTAAGCGTGGTGGTGACGAGCTTGAGCAGGCTGCTCACGAGCTGGTCCACGGTGGGCGCGAGCCCGAGCAGGTTGAGCAGCGAACCCAGCCCGAGCGCGTTCAGCCCGAGCGAATTCAGCAGCCCGCTCACGAGCGTGTTCTGGCCGAGCGGCACGTTCTGCCCGAGCAGGCTCACTTGCAGCGTGCCGTTGCCGAGCTGGCTCACGACCGAGGAAAGCGCGTTCGCGAGCGCGCCGCCGACCTGGTTGGTATTGGCGGAGTTGCCCGCGAGCGGCGTGCCGTTGCCGTCGAAGGTCAGTTGGGTCGTCGTCGGGCTCACGAGCGGCACGGACAGCGAGCCGTTGATCGACAGCAGGCTGCCGCCCTGCGCCGTATTCGGGTTCGGCAGCAGTTTCACCAGCGCCGCGGTCGAGCCGCTGCACTGGCCTTGCTTGAGCGTGCCCGGCGTCGTGCCCGGCGTGCCCACGCAGAGATTGGCGATACCCGGCTGGACGCTGATCGCCATGCGGCTGTCCTCGCGCGTGGGCGCGCACTGCGCCGCGTCGAGACCGGCCGTTGCCTGCGCGACTTCCACGTAGAGCGGCAGTTGCACGTCGCCCAAGAGGCCCACGAGCGACTGGCTGCCGAGATCGAGCGCGAGTTGCACGACGATCTGCGCGTTGTGCGCCTCGGTGCGCCATGGCGGCGGGTTGGGCGGATTCGGCCCGGCCTCGCCCACCGCGATCGTCGGCGGCGCGAGCACGTTCACGCCGAGCGAGACGCCCGCCGAGAGCACGCTGCTCAGCGCCGGCACCTGCGACAGATTGAGCTGCACGCTCACGGGCGGCTTGCCCGTCTGCGCGATTTCGGCCGCGACAATCAGCATCTGCAGCGCGTTGACGGTCGCATTGGCCGCCGACTGCGCGTTCGCGAGCCCGAGCGAGAGCAGCGCGGGCGCGCCCGTCTGGCTCGCGAGATTGATCGTCGTGTTCTGCGCGGCCGCGCTCGCGACCAGATTGAGGCCGTTGAGCGCGGTCTGCACGTTGGCGGTCAACAGACCGTCCTTCTGCACGGCTTGCGCGATCAGGTTCGCGAGCTGGCCCACGGTGACCTGCGTGTTGAGCAAGCCGTCGACGGTGCCCGCGTCGGTGGCCACGGCGGCCAGATCGGCGACCTTGATGTTGGCGTTGGCGATGCCGTTCCACGACACCAGATCGAGATTGACCGCCGTGCCGCCGAGCAGCGAGCCGAGCATGCCGTTGAGCAGATTCGCCTGCACGAGCGTGGTCGCGAGCGAGAACGCGCCCACCACGGTCGCCTGCGCCGTCGCGCTCACGCTGATCTCGCGCGCCGGTCCGACGAAGAAGTACGGCACCGTGTTCGTGACCGTCACGGCCACGCCGTTCCAGGGCGTCGAGCCGTTGGGCGTGAAGCTCATCGTGGGCGGCGTGGTCGCTTGCTGGCCGGTTTGATCCCAGCGCCCGCACACCACCGTGAGCGAACTCGTACCCGCCTGCGCGACGAAACCGTTGGTCGCCGCGTTGGCCGTGGCCGTGGCCGTAGGTTGCGCGCAACTGTCGTCCATTTGCTGCGCGCCCGCGAGCGCCGCGAAATCGGCGACGTTTTGCAGCGAGCGCCGCGCGCTGTAGAGATTCGCGAGATCGAGCACGCCCAGCGCCGCAACCGCGAAAGCGATCGCGAGCGTCGCCATCACGGCGATCGAACCGCGCGCGCGGCGACGCGCAGCGGCGCGGCGCAAGCGCGAGAGCGTGGCGCGTGAGCGAGCGCGCATCTCAGTACGCGCCGCCCGCGGGCGCGCCGGGGCTCATGCCGGGCGCGCCGCCCGGCGCACCGCCCGAGCCGCTCGCGCCGCCCGAACTGCTCGACTGCACCGAAGAGCCGAAGCTCGCGGGAATCGCCGTCTTGAACGAATCGAGATAACGGTCGTAGGCGTAGCCGGCTTCCGCGCCGAGCGTGGGCAGCGCGGGCGCCGCCTCGCGATTGCTGGCCTGCAGCGCGAGCCACGCATGCGTCGAATGGCCGACTTCGCTCGCGGTCATGGCGGCCTCCTGTGGCGAAGCGGGCGCGGCGTCTTGCTGCGCGTGCGCCGCGCCGGCGAACAAGGCGGCGAGAAAGGCGGCAAGCACGGCGGCCCGCGGCGCATGGCGGCGCGGACTGCGCGAGCGGCCCAGCGGTTGCGCGGCGCGCGTGGGGCGCGCGGCGGTAAAAATCGGCGGTTTCATGACGTTCCCCTTTTCTTTTCGATGTCGATGTCGTGTCGTGTCGTGTCGATGGCGTTCGATGATGGCCCGGCGGCTTGCGACGCAGCGCGACGGCAGCGCGGCCGGCCGCGCGCGCCGCTATTGCATCAGCCGCCCGACGAGGCGCCCTTGCCCCTCGCCGCCCCACGCGCCCGGTGCATTCGCGTTCGCGCCAGCCGCATCGGCCAACGCATGCGGCGCGGGCAGCAACGCGGCGGCGGACTTCGGCACGGGCACCGGGGCATCGGACACTTCGCGCGTGCGCTGCGCCTGCTCGACCTTGCGCGCATCGCGCGCGATGGCCGCGCGCGCTTCGGGCGGCAGATTCTGTTGCGCCATCAGGTTGCGCGCGCCGTCGGCGTTGCCGCTCGCGACGAGATACAGCGCGACGTTGGCCGCGATGCGCGGATTGTGCGCATCGAGTTCGATCGCCTTGAGGAGCGGCACGCGCGCACCGGCCACGTCGCCGTCACGCAGGAGCGCGTAGCCGAGGTCCGAGAGCGTCGCGGCGTCCGTGGGCGCGAGCGCCGAAGCCGCGGCGAGTTCCTGCGCCGCCTTGTGGAAGTCGCCCGCGCCGCCCGCCAGCAAGCCGAGCCCGCGATGGCCGCGCCCTTCGAGCGGCGTGCCGATCAGCTGCGCGTAGGCCGCCGCGCTCGCGACGCTCTGGCCAGTGGAGCGCAACGCGTCGGCGCGCAGCAGGATCGACTGCGGGCTCGTGCCGTACTGATGCTCGTAGGCGTCGATATGCGCGAGCGAGGCGTAATAGAGCCCTTCGCCCTGCATGCGCTCGATCAAGCCGAGATACATGCCGGGCGTGTCGGGCGCGGGGTCCTGCACGGCGGCGCGCATCTGCTGTTCGGCTTCCGCCTGCGGGCCGACGCCGTAGCCGGTTTTCGTCGCGCAGGCGCCGAGCGCCAGCAGCGCAAGGCAGGCGGCCGCGAGCAACGCCGTTCTGGCGAGCCGGCGCGCGTGCGGCGCGAGCGTGTGTCGTGTGCGCATCTTCATGGCCGATGGTGGAGCGAATGGATCGAGGAAAGCGAATGCATCACGGCGACGGCGCCGGGACCGGCCGTGGCGATCAGCAACGCGGGCAGCAGCGTGAGCACCATCACGCCGGTCATCTTCACGGTCACGCGGCCAATGCGCTCGCGCAGCGTCGCGCGCCGCAACTCGCGCAGCCGGTCGCCGAATTGCCGTAGCGGCTCCTGCACGGCGCCGCCGTGCCGGTCGACCTGCACCAGCAGGCGGATCACGGCGCGCAGGTCCTCGTTTTCGTAGATGGTCGCCATGCGCTGCAGCGACTGCTCGCGCGTGCGTCCCGTCACGAACTGGCGCTGCGCGATTTCGAGCTCGCTGCCGAGCACCGGCAGCACGTTGCGGAATTCGTTGAGCAGCACCTGCACGCTTTGATCGAGCGACAAACCCACGCCTTGCAGCAGCCGCAGCAGATCGACGAGCATCGGCAGTTCGTCGGCGACCGCTTCGAGCCGCGCGGCCGCGCGCCGGCGCAGCACGAACTTGGGCACGAGGAAGCCGGCCACGAGTCCCGCGCACGCCCACACGAACGGATGCGCGCTCGCCCGCGTGCCCGCGATCCACGCCACCACGGCGGCCAGCACGCACGCGAGCACGAGCCGCGCGACGAGGAACAGACTGCGCGAACGCGCGTCGGTGTAACCGCACTGGTCGAGCAGGCGCCGGTCTTCCTCCGCCACGGCCATCTTGCCGAACGACGTGTCGAGCCAGCGCGTGCCGAGGCGCGCGAGACCGTCGAACGCGCCGGGCGCGCGCGCCTGGCCGGCCGGCGCGGCCATGGAGGCCGCGGACGGCCCCGAGGCCGCCGCCGAAGCCATCGCCGTTCGCATGGCCGCCGCGCGCGCTTCGCTCGCCGCCGCCTGCACCGCCAGCGCGCCTTCGAGCGTGCGCGCACTGCGCCGCTGCGCCGCGACCCGCAGGCACGCGAGCGCCGCGAACAGCGCGCAGCCGAGCGCGCCGAGCAGCAACGCGAGTGCGCCGAGTTGCGCGGGGTTCATAGCACGCTCCGCAAACGGGTGAGCCGATACAGCAGGAACGCGCCCGTCGCCTGCAATACGAGCGCGAGCCAGACGAGCTTGCGGCCCGTGACGTCGTTCCACATCGACGCGAAATAATCGGGATTCGTCACGATCAGAAAGCCGCCGATCAGAAACGGCAGCAAGGCGAGCACCCACGCCGAGAGCCGCGTTTCCGCCGACATTGCCGTGAGTTCGCGCTGCGCCTGTTCGAGATCGCGCATGAAGGTGGCCATGCGTTCGAGCATCACGTCGGCGCGGCCGCCGTAACGCACCGAAAGCCGCAGCACGGCGCCCACGAGTTCGAGCTCGCGCGCGCGATAGACGAGCGACACCTGATGCAGCGCGCGGTCGATCTCCACGCCCGTGCGCAGCATGTGCGAGACGTGATCGAGACATTCGCGCAGCGGCGCCTCGGTCGTGAGCAGCGCGGCCTGGAACGCGGCCGGCACGCTGTTGCCGAGCACGATGAGCCGCACGATGCCGTCGAGAAACGAAGGCAGTTGCGCGACGAGCTTCGCGCGACGTCGTTGCGCGCGCAACGACAAGAGGAAGGCGGCCGCGCACAGCAGCGTCGCGAGCACGACGAACACCGCGAGCACGCCGCCGAGCCGCCATGCCCACAGCGACGCGGCGCAGGCGAGCATGCCGACGATCAGCGCGGGCTTGCGCAAGTCGTCGATGCCGGTGCGGCTCATGGTGTGCTGCATGACGAGCGTGAGACGCGCGCGCAGCCGGCTCGGCGGCGCGGCCAGCCGGGGGTGCGGCCGAAGCCGCGGCCGATGTCGTCCCCGCCGACGCTGCCGAAGGCGCCGCGGACGCGCCGCGCGTGGGCGAAGGCATCGGTGCCGCGCCCGCGCGCAGCGCGCCCGCCGCCGCCAGCGCAACCTGCGGCTGACCCGGCATCGCGGCCGCCGCCGCACCGCCCAGCCGCTGATCCACCACTTTCGCCACCCGCGAGCGCGCGGCGCGCACCTGCGCCCGCCGCCACAGCACGAGGCCGCCCGCGGCCAGCAGCATGGCAAGCGCGGCCAGCCACAGCGCGGGCGCGCCGACGCTAGACATTGAAGCCTCCGTCACGCCCGCCGCCGCCGAAGCCGAAGTTCGTCGACGTGTTCATCGAGGCGGCCAGCGCCTGCCGGAAGCGCGCGAGCTTGGGCGAATGCGGATGAATGCCGAGCGACTCCCAGCGGTCGAGTTCTTCGCCCTCGGGCGTCATTACCGGCTCGTAGCGGTACAGCTCCTGCGTCGCGATGATGTTGTCCGAGAGACCCGTGACCTCGGTCACCGACATGATGCGGCGGCGCCCGTTCGAGAGCCGGCCGATCTGCACGATGAAGTCGATGGCATTGGCGATCTGGCGGCGCAAGCTGTTCTCGGTGCCCTGAAACCCCGCGAAGCCCGCGAGCATTTCGAGGCGATACAGGCATTCGCGCGGCGAACTCGCGTGCACCGTGGCCATCGAGCCGTCGTGGCCCGTGTTCATCGCCTGCAGCATTTCGAGCACTTCGCCGCCGCGCACTTCGCCGACGATGATGCGGTCGGGCCGCATCCGCAGCGTGTTGCGCAGGAGGTCGCGAATCGACACCACGCCCGTGCCGTCGAAGCCGCCCGGCCGGCTTTCGAGGCGCACCACGTGCGGGTGGTTGAGCGAGAGTTCGGCGGTATCTTCGATCGTCACCACGCGCTCGACTTCGGGAATGTGGAACGCGAGCGCGTTGAGCAGCGAGGTCTTGCCCGAACTCGTGCCGCCCGACACCAGGATATTGCAGCGCGACTGCACCGCCGCTTCGAACAGCGCGCCGATCTCCGCGCCGAAGGTGCCGTTGCCGAGCAGGTCGTCGGGGCGCAGCGGGTCCTTGCGGAACTTGCGGATCGACACGATCGGGCCCGCGAGCGACAGCGGCTCGATCACCACGTTGATGCGCCCACCGTCGGGCAGGCGCGCATCGACCATCGGATTCGATTCGTCGAGACGCCGGCCGATGGGCGCGAGAATGCGCCGCACGATGCGCAGCAAATGACCGTTGTCGGAAAAGCGCACGGGAATGCGCGCGAGGATGCCGTGACGCGACACGTACACGTCGCTGAAGCCGTTGATGAGGATGTCCTCGACGGCCGGGTCCGAAAGCAGGTCCTCGATCGGCCCGAAGCCCGCGAGTTCTTTCGTGAGCGCTTCGGCAATCGCGCGCACTTCGCTCTCGTTGATCGGGATGTGGCGCAGCCGCACGAAGCTGTCCATTTCCAGATCGACGAACTGGTTGATCGCCTGACGCGACCAGCGGCCGAATTCGGCGCCCAGTTCCTCGATGCGCGTGAGCAGATGTTCGTGCGCCGCGTTCTTGATGTCCTGGAATTGCTGGCTATGCGCGAACAGCGGCGCGTCGTCGGCAAACTCGATGTTATCCGCCATGGTCTACGAACGCTTCGATGAAGGTGGGAAAAAACGCTTGAGCGCGTCGAGCGGCTTGGGCCCTTTGTGAACGCGCGCGGCCGCGTGCTCGCCGTCGAGCTGCGCGGCCAGCGCCTCGAGCGCGCGCACGTACGGGTCGCGCGGCGCGGTGTCGATCAGCAGTTCGGCGCGGTTCGCGGCCTGGCACAGCGCGAGGCGCCGCGCGGGCAGCACCGCCGCCAGCTCGAGTTCGAGACGCCCGGCGATCTGCGCGGGCGCGGGGTCGAGCCCGGCTTCGTGCTGGTTGAGCACGAGCCGGATGTTGGCGGTCTCCACGCCGCCATCGCGCAGCGCGTCGAGCTGACGCGCCGCCGCGACGATGGACGCCACGTTCTGGTCGCAGACGAGCCACACACGGTCGGCGGACTGCGCGATTTGCGCGACGAACTCGGCGTTCGAAAAGCCGCCGAGATCGACGATCTGCTGATCGAAAAACGCCCGCAGCCGCGCGAGCAGCGCGACCGCGGCCTGATACGAGACTTCGCGCAGCGCGCCGAGATCGGCGGGCAAGGTCGTGAGCGCGAGACCGCTCGCGTGGCGCGCGAGCGCCGTGTGCACGAAGGTCTGATCGAAGCGGCGCAGATTGCGCACCGCATCGACGAAACCGAAGCCTTCCTGCGCGTTGAGCATGAGCGCGCCGTCGCCCGCGGGCAGACCGAGATCGAGTAGCGCCGTGTGGCGGTTGTGCGCCGCGCCGCCGCGCGCGAGCAGCGCGCCCAGATGCACGGCGAGCGTCGTCACGCCCACGCCGGCGCGCGCGCCCACGAGCGCCGTGAGACGACCGTGACGGCTCACCGGTTCGATACGGTTGTCGAGCACCTGGCGCACGATGCGCAGCGCCTCGCCGGCGTCGCCCGCCACGTCGATGAAATCGCGCACGCCCGCGCGCAACGCCGCGAGCGCGCTTTCGGGCTCGGCGAGCGTGCCCACGGCGATCACCTGCAGGCCCGCGAAGCTCGCATGCGCGGCGGCCGCCACGGCGCTCGCGCCCGCCGCGTGGCCGTGCGAAAAGTCGACCAGCAGCAGCGAGGGCATCTGCTGCGCGATGTTCGCGGCAATGCGCTGCGCGACGAGCGGCGCTTCGAGACCGACCGTCTCGACCCGGCCCGCCGCCGCGAGCGCGCGCGCGAGCCAGCGCGCGTTGGCCTCGCTCGCCGAAGCGAACACGAACGAATCGGCGGCGCCTGCCGCCGCGCGCTCACCGGACATGACCGTCGATGGCGGCGCGCTGTGCGTTCTCGCGTTCATCCTGCTTCTCCTTCTGCTGCACTAACTTGCCTGCGCGCTCGCCCGGCCCACCGGCCTGCTTGCGCGCGCTCACTGCGAAAACCCCGGCACCGCGTCGTGCGACGCCGCACCGCCCAGAAACGACCGCCACACCGGCGCATTGCGCTGCTCGGCCTGCTCGCCGGGCGTGCTGGGCAGCCTGGCGTCCTTCGCGAGCGGCGAAACGAGATGCGGCGTGACGATGATCACGAGTTCCTTGTCGTTCTGCTGATACGAGAGCTGCTTGAAGAACGCGCCGATCACGGGCAGATCGCCGAGCAGCGGCACCTTGTTGACGTTCGACGCCGTCTCGCGGTCGATCAGGCCGCCGATCACGAAACTCTCGCCATCGCCGAGTTCGACGGTCGTCTCGGCGCGGCGCGTGGTGATCGCGGGCACCGACACGCCGCTGATCGTCACCGCGTTGGTGAAGTCGAGCTGGCTCGCCTCGGGCGCGACCTTGAGCGCGATGCGCTGCGGCGAGAGCACGGTCGGCGTGAGCGACAGGCCAATACCGTAAGGCTTGTATTCGATCGACGTGGTGCCGAGGCCTTCGGGCACCGGCACGGGAATCTCGCCGCCCGCGAGGAAGCTCGCGCTCTGCCCCGACAACGCGACCAGCGTGGGTTCGGCGAGCACGCGCGCGAGATTGTTGGTCTCCATCAGGCTCAGGTCGGCGAACAAACCGTGCGACACCGAAGAGAACACGAGATTGAACGCCGACGAAATCGGCGTGATGCCGTTGAGCGCCGTCGAGGCATTGGTGTTGTTGGCGCCCGAGGCCAGCGAGGTGGGCCCGAACGAGCCGAACGAAAAACCGTTGTTCTGGCGGAAGAAGTTGAAGCCGACCTGCTTGAGCACCGAGCGGCTGAATTCGACCACGCGCACGTCGACCTGCACGACGGAGCGCGTCGCGATCGTCGAGGTATCGAGCACATTGGCGCTCTTGCCGCCGGTGCCGCCTTTGCCGTTCTTGCCGACGGAACCGCGCGCCGCCGCCACGGCGCGCTGGTGGCTTTCCATCGTCGGCGCGCTGCCCGTGATAAGCGCCGTGTCGCCGAGCACCTTGACGCCGGGCGTGTCGCCGTCGAGCAAGGCGCGCGCGGCGGGCGTCGTCACGTTGACGGTGAGCGTGCGCGGCTCGCCGCCGCCCGCCCACAGCATCACGTTGGTCGTGCCCGCGCCCTTGCCCACGAGCAGCAGGCCGCCGCGCCGGTCGCCGCGCACCACGAGCACGTCGGCCACGGCCGGGTCGCCCACGGCGACGCGCGTGAGCGTGCCGGGCACCGCGAGCGTGCGCTGCTCGCCCACGGCGATGTCGATGCTCGACGGCAAGGCCGCCGCCTCCGGATTCCCCGCTTGCGTCTGCTGCGTCACCGGCGGCGCGGCCCACGCGAGTGCGACGGCGCCGCTGCCCGGCACGCCCACGCACATCGCCACGGCGACGGTGATGGCAACAATCCTCGTTTTGGTCATGTGGTTTTGCATGCTTGCTGTTGTTGTCGTTGCCGATTGATCGAACCGCTTCCCGCGCGGCTGCGATTCGCCTGCGTTTGCGTCTGCGTTTGCGTTTGCAGCAGCGCCTGCGTGGTCGCGCCGCCGCATCGCGCGCTCACCAGGCCACGCGTTCGGCTTGTCCGCCCCGTATCACTTCCAGACCGCCCCGCGACGCCTGCAGCGTCGATCCCGGCGCGCGCGACGGCGCGACGCTCGCCGCATGCGGCGCGGTGCCGCCCGCCAGTTGATCGAGCGCGATGCCCGCCGCCGCGTGCGTGGAGGTGGAGGCTTGCGCGCCGTCGCGCGCCACCACCTTGAGTACGCCCGGCTGCGGCCCGAATGCGGCGGGGTCGAGCGTGTCGGGGTCGGTGGGATTGCGCAGCGCGAACAGCAGCTGGCCCTGGCTTTGCGCGAGCGCGAGCGTATCGACATCGGCGAGCGGCACGGCGATCACAGCCGTGCGCGGCGCCGCTGCCTGCGCGCCGAACGTGCTGGTGCGCGGCGCGCCCACTTTCGCGGCATCGTCAGGATTCCCGAATACCAGCACGCGCGCCTTCGAGATCAAAAGCCGCGTTTGCGTGCGCCCGATCTCGCCGCTTTGCGCCGTGCCATCGCGGTGCAGCGTGAAGAACACGTCGACGACGTTGCCCGCGCGCAACTGATTGCCCACGGCGTTGGTTTCGTCGACCCGCACGGCCACCGCGCGCTCGCCCGGCGCGAGGCTCGCGGCGAGGCTCGAAGTGAGTTGCGTGTCGAGCACGGGTGTGTCGGCGGCGACGTCCGTGAGCGGCACGCGGCCGGCGACCATGGCCGAGTCGCTGTACGAACCCGCCGGATGAATCGGCAGGGGCTTCACGTGCAGCGCGTCGGCGGGAATGGGCTGGCCGGCCGCGAGCGTGCGCGTTGCGACGACGACGGGCGTGAGCGCCTGGGTCTCGCCCGCCACGGGTTGCGCGACCACGGCCGCGGGCGGCTCGCGGCGCGCGAGCATCAACGCGAACAGCCCGAGCAGCAACGCCCCGGCGATCAGGAGTCCTGCAAACACTTTGGTCAGATTGGCCATGAGCAGTCGCCGCTGGAATGCGCCATCGAGACGATGGCAAAAAACGACACGAAGGAGCCGACGATGCGCGTCACAACAGGTTCTCCGGATCGATCTGGACCGTGGCCTGCCCCGTCAACGACGGCGGAATCGCAATGTCGAGCAGAGGCAAGGTGGGAACGAGCGGCTTGTTGGCGTACGCGTAACTCAGCGTGATCTGGATGCAGTCCATGCTCGCATTGTTGGTGCAGCCCGCGGGCGCCATGTTCACGGCCGGCGTGCAGCTCGTGGGACCGCCGGTGGCGCTGCCCGCGCCCGGCAGCCAGCTCACCACGGCAAGCGCACGCAGGCACGCCTGCGAGGCGCGGTCGTTGAGCGCGGCGAGCGGGTCGGTGTTGCTGCGATACGCGAGCGCGGCGCGCGCGCCCTCGCCCGCCGCGGCCGTCAGGCTCTGCTGCACGAGAAACACCATGCTGTACGTGACGATCGCATAGAGAATCAGGAAGAACACGGGGAACACGAGCGCGAATTCAATGGCCGCATTGCCGCGTTGCCGGCGTCTGCGCAGGTACGTTCGCGGAAGCGCTCGCGAGCGGGTTGCGTGGCGGCTCATCGCACACCTCCGGCAACGAGCTGCAACACCAGCCACGCCAGCGCGGGCGCCGTGAGACAGGTGGCGAACGGCGTGCCGCGTCGCGCGCCCACGGCGATCACGCGCGCGCGCCGGCCATCGCTGGAAGTATGCGCACGCCGTGCACGCGTGGCGATCAACAAGGCCAGCACGTGCACGAGCGCCGCGACGCTCGCCACGAGCCACAGCGCGATGAGCGCTTCCTTGCCGCACCATGCGCCGAGCACGGCGAATACCTTTACGTCGGCGGCGCCCATGACACGCAGCAAATAAAACGGCAGGAGCGCGACGAAGCCCAGCGCGGCCGCAACCAGCGCCGCGCCGAGATCGATATGCAAAGGGCCGGCGCGAGCGCACGCCGCGGCGAGCGCCGCAACGAAGCCTGCCAGCACGAGCGCGTTGGGCACACGGCGCGAGCGGACGTCGCACACGGCAACGGCCGCCGCCCATGCGCCGAACGCGAGGCAACCAAGGACGTAGAGAGTCATCGCAGTCAGACGCGAGCGATCACGCCGCGTAGCCCGCTTGCGCGGCCTACAGCGGCAGTGAATCGCCTGGTAGTCCCAGGTAACGAATTGGCGGATGGCGGATGTTCAGGTACTGCCGCCCGTGCCCGTCGTCTTGGGAAGCGCCGTGGAAAGCGTGCTGGATATGTCCGAGAACACGGACGTAAGTTGAGTGCCCAACGTCAGCACCGTTGAGCCGATAGCGAGTGCGATGACCCCCGCGATGAGCCCGTATTCGAGTGCGGTGACGCCGTCTTCCGACTTCACGAAGTGATGGAACAGCTTGTTCATTTTTCGGCCCTCTCTCTCTTTATTTCGCATTAACGCTGATTTACGCCGGCGCTCTTCATGCGTCCATGCTGCACGCATGAGCGCTAACGTATCCGGTCCATCCGCGCGGGGCTGCCATGACAGCCCGCCTACGAACTGGTCGAATCGCATGCGATCCCCTCGCGATGCATACGTCCGACTCATCTGTGTGGTCGATAGCGTACCAAACTTCTTACGCAATCGCCGCATCTGTACTCGCATTATCGACATCCTGCTCCCGCCGTTTATTCGGGAAAACCATAGTTTGTTTAGTAACACTCGCGCTATTTTCGATTTCCCTTTCCGCATCGATTCATTCCGCATGCAAGTGCAAGTGAGTTGCAGTCATTCGTCGTCAATACGTAGTGAATGGAGTGACTTTTTCAGAGTGAGTTTGCCGAGTGAATTTCGCGGATGAGTGACGAATGCGTCGTTACGCAGGGCTGCGTAACGTCACGCAGGGCGCGTTACGTGACGTCACGCACTCGCGCTCGTGACGTCCCATCGCGCGAACCTCGAATCGATGCGAAGCCCTTCCGCCTCAAACACACGCCAGCACGCGCTCGGCGTATCGCATTGGCATAGTTTGGCCGCGTCTTCGGACCTCTCGTTTCGAATTGGCACACCTGTTGCAGTTATGAGTGCGCAGGTCATCAAAACATACACAACAGAGCATACGAGACGAGGGCATCATGAAACACGCGCAATTCAAGGACGTCACACGACTCACGCTGATCGCGGCCAGCGTCGCCACCGCATTGGCACTGAGCGCCTGCGGGGGCTCAGGATCGCTGAGCAGCGGTACGGGCAGCGGCGGCGCGCTGCAAACGAGCGGCGGCACCACGGGCTCCGGCAGCGGCACCTCGGGCGACACGGGCACGGGCACCAGCGGCAGCACGACCACGGGCAGCGACGGCTCCGGCAACGGCGGCACCACCACCACCGGTTCGACCGGCACGGGTACCGGAACGGGCACCGGCACGGGAACGGGTACGGGTACGGGCACCGGCACGGGTACTGGCCCCGTTGTCGCGGCGAACGCCGTGGGTCAGGTCGCGAACAGCGCGGGTACCGTCGTCGGCGATACCGGCTCAACGGTTTCCGGCATCGGCAGCGTGATTGCTTCGCAGTCCGTACCGGGCGTGAGCGCGCAAACCACGCAAGCCGCAGGCGGCATCGTGCAAAACGTCGGCGCCGCGGTTTCGACGCTCGGCAGCGGCGTGTCGCAAGGCCTTGGCCAACTCGGCTCGAGCAGCGACCCCGTGGGCACCACGCTTTCCAGCACGGGCGGCGTCGTGAGCGACGCGGGCAAGGCGGTGACCAGCACCGGCGCGCTTGTGACGAGTCTCGGCACCGGCTCGCTCTCGCCGCTCGCCCCGCTTACCACGCCGCTCGGCGCGGCGGTCGGCACGGTCGGCGGCGCGGTCACCAACGCGGGTAACTCGCTCACCACGGCACTCAGCACGGGGCCGGTTCAGCAAGTCACGCAGCAGCTCAGCACGGCCATCACGCCGATCACCTCCACGCTCGCGTCCACCACGCAAACCATCGGCAACACGACCGGCATCGGCGCGCCCGTCGCGGGCCTGCTCCAGACGCTCGGCGGCGGCCTGCAGAAAGGCGGCGCGCTCGTCTCGCAAAGCGGCGGCAGCAACCCCGTCACCGCCGGCGTGGGCAACCTCGTCTCCGACACCGGCACGACCGTCGCCACCGCGGGCAACCTGCTCACGGGCGGCACGGCCAGCGGCACCAATCCGCTCGCACCGCTCACGGGCGTGCTGGGCAGCCTCACTGGCGCCGCGGGCGGCACCACGGGCTCCAGCGGCACGGGCACGACCGGCACGGCTGGCGTCGGCCTCGGCGCGGTGCTCGGCCTGACGGCGGGCGCCGGCACGACCAGCGGCACGAGCCCGCTCGCCCCGGTCACCACGGCGCTGAACTCGGTGACCAGCTCCCTCACCTCGGCAACGGGCGGCAGCACCGGCCCGCTCGCCCCCGTCACCGGCCTCGTCTCGAGCGTGGTCGGCGGCGCCACCAATGCCGTGGGCAGCGTGACGGGCCTCGGCGCCTCGGTTGGCGCGGGCGCCACCGTCACGGCCAGCAAGACTTCGACGCCCGCCGCGACCCCTTCGACCGCCGGCACGGCGACGCCGGGCCTCGCGCTCGCCTCGTCGAGCGGCGGCACGAGCGGCGGCGGCGCGACGGGCCCGCTCGCGGGCGTCACCTCGCTCGTCGGCGGCCTGCTCGGCGGCCTCAAGAAGTGATCCCGCAGTGATTATCCAGTGACCACCCAGTGACCCTTCCGATCGACATTTTGGGAGCCATCACCATGAATACCCCCTCCAGCGCATCTTGCGCGCAAGTCCCCGCGCGCTCCGGCGCACTCGTACGCGGCCTGCGCCTCACGGCGCTCGCAGCCGCCGTCGCCTGCACGCTCGCCGCCTGCGGCGGTAGCGGCTACACCCCGCCGTCCGCCTCCACGGGCGGCGGCACCGGCACGAGCGGCTCGACCACCGGCACCGGCACGGGCACGGGCGGCGGCACCGGCACGACGACCACGGGCGACACCGGCGGCAACGGCAGCACCGGCACCACCACCACCGGCACCACGGGCGTCGTCAGCAGCGTGGCGAAGACGGCCAGCGACCTGGGCACCGCGATCGGCTCGACCTCGGTGCCGGGCGTCGACGGCACGGTCACGCAAGGGCTCGGCAGCACGGTCACGAGCACGGGCGGCGTGGTCAACGCGCTCTCGAACGCCGTGGCGAGCGGCCTCGGCCAGACCGGCACGACCGCGAATCCCGTCGGTACCACGGTGGCCGGCCTCGGCAGCGTCGTGAGCGCGACGAGCGGCGTGGTGGGCGGACTCTCGACCACGGTCGGCGGTCTCGGCGCCGGCCAGCTTTCGGCGCTCGCGCCCGTCACCACCCCCGTGGCCTCCCTGCTGAACCAGACCGCGCAAGCCGTCGACGCCGGCGGCCAGGCGCTCGGCACCGCCCTCGCCTCGGCGCCGGTGCAGCAGGTCACGCAGCCCTTGAGCAGCGCGATCACGCCGATCGTCACCACGGCCGGTCTCGTCACGCAGCAAGTGGGCACCGCGACGGGCCTCGGCACGCCCGTCTCGGGTCTGCTCTCGCAGGTGGGCGGCGCGCTGTCGTCGGCCGGCGCGCAGGTCGCCTCGGCGACCAGCGGCTCGGCCAGCAGCGGCACGGGCAGCGCGCTCGGCGGCCTCACCTCGCTGTTGCCGGTCTCCCTGCCGGGCACCACCGGTCTCGGCGGCGCGACCACGGCCCTCGCCCCGCTGGGCACCGATGTCGGCACGCTCGTGAGCTCGCTCGGCAACACCGTCACCAACGCGGGCGGCCTCGTCAATCCGAACGGCCCCAACGGCGCCGCGCCGATACCCGGCCTGATCACGAGCCTCGTCGGCAGCAACAACGTCTCGGTGGCGAACGGGCCGCCCACGGGCTCGACCAATCCGCTCGCGCCGCTCACGTCGACGCTCTCCAGCCTCGGCCTGGGCGGCCTGACGGGCGCCGCGGGCGGCACCACGGGTTCGTCCGGCGGCGCGCTCAACGGCGTGCCCGTGATCGGCGTGCTGCTGTCGGGCGCCGTCACGATCGGCGGCGCCGCACCGGCCGCCACCACCGCGTCGAACGGCGCGACCACCACCACGGCGTCCGCCACGCCGCTCACCAGCAGCGCCGCGGGCGGCCTGCTGCAACCCGTCACGGGACTCGTCAGCTCGGTCACGGGCGCGCTGGGCGGCAGCGCGCAATCGGGCGGCACGACGAGTTCGGGAGGACTGCTGAGCGGCCTGTTGCACAAGTAACCTTCGCGCGGCAGCGCTTGCGCACAGGCGGTACCGGCAGGAGCAGCGAGAGCAGTGAGAGGCAAAGCCCACGACGCGCATCGCGACGACACGATTCGTCGCCCGCGCGGGGCACCACGGTAGAGAATTCGCAGTACCAGGCAAGTGAAACGACGGGCAATCAGGGAGCCCACAGACCGCCGAAAAGGCGGCACGAGAGGTGGTCGCGCCGGCGCGTGAGAGGGCGCCGGCGCGCATCGCCCAATCAGTCCGAGGGTAGTCCCATGAAACGCGGATACGCAGGTTGGGTCGCGCTCGCTGCGACGGGGTTGGTTGCGGGCGCTGGGTTGACGGGGGTGGCTTGCGCGCAGAGCCGGCCGGCATCGAGCGGGAATCCGCTGGACGCCCTGCCGCAGATCAATGCGCCGCAAAAAGCGCCGAGCGTCAGTGTTCAGGTGCAGCAACAGGCGCCGCAGCTGCAACAACTGCTGGCCACGCATATCACGCCATCGACGTTCAAGGTGGAAGGCGTGAAGTCCATTCCATTCGACGATGTCGCCAGGCGCTTCGCCCCGCTCGCGCATCGCGACATCACCATCGGCGAGCTGATCGAAACGGCGAACGGCGTGACGAAGCTGTATCAGGAACGCGGCTACGCGCTCTCGTTCGCGTTCGTGCCCGCGCAGGATTTCGCCGATGGCGTCGTGCGCATCACGGTGGTGGAAGGCTACGTGTCGAACGTGAAGATCACGGGCAAGCCGGGCGCGCTCGAGGACAAGATCCGCGCGGTTGCCGCCCATATCGTCGCGGACCGGCCGCTGCGCACGGCCACGTTCCAGCGCTACATCAACGTGCTGGGCCTGCTGCCGGGCCTGAAGGTTTCGGCGAACGTGCCGCCGCCCACCAGCACCGACGGCGCGACCACGCTCGAACTCGACGCGCAGCACAAGGCTTACGACGTGAGCACGGGCATCGACTTCAATCATCCGGGCGTGCAGGGTCTGCTCACGCTCACCGAGAACGGCCTCACGCCGTTCGGCGAGCAGTTGAGCTTTTCGGCGCTGTTGCCGAAGGGTCGCGACAACGTCACGTATCTCGCGGCGCACGCGGCCGTGCCGATCGCGAGCGACGGTCTCGTCGCGAAGGTCGATGCGACGCACTACCGCGGCAATCCCGTCGATAACCCGGGACTGCCCTCCTACGTCGGGCGCACCGTCATCAGCGACAAGATCACGGGCGCGCTGTCGTATCCGCTGCTGCTGAACAACACGCGCAGCGTGGTGGGCACGGTGAGCGCGTATGCGGCGCACGACGAGGACCACTACCACAACAACCTCAACGGGCTCGAGTATGGCGAGACATCACAGGTGCGCGTCCTGCAGTTACAGGCCGATTACGCCGAAGTCAAGCCGGGACAGGTGCGCAAAGCCAGCGTCGCGGTGGCGAAGGCCTTCAACATCCTCGGCGCGTCGAAAGGTGCGGACACGAATATTGCGGGGCTGACGCTGACTAACCCCGTCTCGCTGAATTTCGTGCGCACCAACGCGTCGTTCTCGCAGACCAACGACTGGCCGTTCGGCTTCGGCACGGCGATCGCGATGACGGGCCAGTTCAGCCCCAACTCGCTGCCCACCTCGGAGCAGATCGCGTTCGGCGCGCAGCGTTTCGCGAACGGCTATCAGCCGGGCGAGGCGTCGGGCGACTCGGGCTGGGGCGCTTCGCTCGAACTCAATCACCCGTTCGCGATCGGCCGTGCGTGGCTGCAAACGCTCACGCCGTACGTCTCGTTCGACATGGCGCGCGTGTATCTGCATGCAGGCACGCCCGCGCCTTCGCGGCTGTCTTCGGCGTCCATCGGCTTTCGTATCACGGACGGCAAGTACTACAGCCTCGATCTGTCGGTTGCCAAAGCCCTCGCCGACGCGCCCGTCGAAAGCCCCTCGCGCAGCCCGCGCGTGAACGCGACGTTCTCGTATCAGCTCAATTGACATGCCCGGATACCCTCGCCCGCGCGCGCCTGACTAGAGTCCCTTCTCCCAAACGCGCGCGGTGCTTTCCAGTATCCTGCCCTGACCATGCGACACGCCAGGCGTGCCGCGCGGTCTGCATCGCCATCACAAACAACATCAGTGGAGGACGACATGAACGGTTTCTTGAGCCGGGCGGCACGCCATGCCGCGCTCGCGAGCGCGCTGCTCGCCGGCGCGGTCGCGGCGCACGCACAAACGGATTCGCCCGTGGGCGTATGGCAAACGGTCGACGACCACACGGGCCAGCCCAAGGCGCTCGTGAAGATCACCGACGACGGCAGCGGCAGCCTGGACGGCAAGGTCATCAAGGGTCTGGGCGCGAACGACCAGCCCGACCGGCGCTGCTCGGCCTGCACCGACGCGCGCAAGGATCAACTGATCCTTGGCATGACGATCATCGACGGCATGAAGAAGTCGGGCGAAGGCTGGGACGACGGCCACATTCTCGACCCCGAAAACGGCAAGGTGTACCGCTGCAAGATGCGGCTCGAAGACGGCGGCCAGAAGCTCGAGGTGCGCGGCTACCTGGGCATTTCGCTGCTTGGGCGTTCGCAGACCTGGGTGCGCCAGCAATGAGCGTGACCGCTCGACGTATTCGATAAAAATCGAAGCTCAAACGCCACCGGCCGAAGCGGATTTCGTTCGCTTCGGCCGGTGGCGTTTGAGTGAGTCGAGTTCCGGCGGTCTTACGCCGTATGGCGAAACACCGGATAGTTGAACGGCTGCGCCGCCGAAGGCGTGGCCGGTTGCGGCGCGAACGGCGAATTGCGCGGCACGCTGCGCGGCGCTTCCTGACGGCGCGCGGCCTTTTCCGCACGGCTCGCGTGCTTGCGCATGCGCGACTCGATGGTGTCGCACAGCGCGGCGCCCTCTTCCCCGAACAGTTCCGCCATGATGCGCTTGAGCACGCCGTTGTCGTGCCAGGTCTTGAAGCGGCGATGACAGGTCTGATACGAAGGGTAGCGGCGCGGCATGGCCGACCACGTGGCACCGCTATACATGACCCACAACACGCCGTTGAGCACCGAGCGCGTGTTGGCGAGCGGCCGGCCGCGCAGTTCGGAACGCGGCCGCAGTTCAGGCAGGAGCAGCATCACGCGCTGCCATTCTTCGTCGGTGATATCGCGATGCGGAGTCATGGGATATTCCTTTGTCAGAGGGGGGTCTGACAAACGATATCCCCTTGCTTTCGCCGTCCATATCAGACGAGTCCGAATCTTGAAAAAGCGCTTGCGACGCTATTTTTGCGATATTGCGTCGCGATATGAGCGATCGAACTTCGGCGCCCGAGCCCTGCTCGAGCCCCTTCTCCGCGCTCAGGTCAACGCCGTGTCGACGATCCGGCGCGGCGTTTCCAGATACTCCTTCGACTGCATTTCGACGATACGCGACACCGTGCGCGTGAACTCGTTCGCCATCGGCCCTTCCGTGTACAGCTGCTCCGGCGGCACCGCAGCCGACATCAGCAACTTGACCTTGTGGTCGTAGAACACGTCGATGAGCCACGTGAAGCGGCGCGCCTCCGACTGCATGCGCGGCGTCATCTGCGGCACCTCGGAAAGGATCACCGCGTGGAAGCGGCTCGCCAGTTCGAGATAGTCGTTTTGCGAGCGCGGACCGCCGCACAGTGTCGCAAAATCGAACCAGACGACGCCGTCGGCCTTGCGCAACGCCTTGAGCTCGCGCTTCTCGATATGCAGGATCGGGCTCTCGTCGGGCACAGCGGCGAGCTGCGCGAACGAGTGGCGCAGCTTGCGGTCGGCGTCGGCCCCCAGCGGCGTGTGATAGACCTCGACCTGCGCGAGCGTGCGCTGGCGATAATCGATGCCCGCGTCCACGTTCAGCACGTCGAGCTTGCTCTTGATGAGTTCGATCGCGGGCAGCATGCGGTCGCGATGCAAACCGTCGGGATACAGCAGGTCGGGATCGTAGTTCGACGTCATCACGAACTGCACGCCGTTCTTGAAGAGACCGTCGAGCAGGCGGTACAGGATCATCGCGTCGGCGATGTCGGAGACGTGGAACTCGTCGAAACAGATCAGGCGGTAACGCTTCGCGATGCGGCGCGCCAGCTCGTCGAGCGGATCGGCCTGCCCCTTCAGTTCTTCGAGTTCGCGGTGCACTTCGCGCATGAACTCGTGAAAGTGCAGGCGCGTCTTGCGCTGCACCGGCACGACCGCGTAGAAGCTGTCCATCAGGAAGCTCTTGCCGCGGCCCACGCCGCCCCACATGTACACGCCGCGCGGCAGCTCGGGCCGGTTGATGAGCTTCCAGAACGCGTTCGTACGGCGCGACTTGTATTCGACCCATTCGTCGTAGCACCGTTGCAGCCGCTCGATCGCGACGCGTTGCGCCGCGTCGGGCTTGTATCCGCGGTTCTGCAGTTCTTTTTCGTAGTATTCGGTGACGTTCATTTCGTGGGCCGCCAGGCGGTCGATGCGAGCGGAAAAAAGAAAGGCGGGTGGGATCGAACCCACCCGCCTCCCGGTGATGCCGGATCAAACGAGGCCGGGCGCGGACCATCGAGATCCGGCGCCCTGCCCGCGTGCGCTTACATATTCAGCGCGCGCTTGTCGACAGCGAGTGCGGCTTCGCGCATGACTTCGGAGAGCGACGGGTGCGGATGGCAGATGCGGCCGATGTCTTCGGCGGCCGCCTTGAACTCCATCGCCACCACGGCTTCCGCGATCAGGTCCGATGCGTTCGCCGAGATGATGTGCACGCCGAGCAGTTCGTCGGTCTTCGCGTCGGCGATCATCTTCACAAAGCCGTCGGCCTTGTTGATGCCGAGCGCGCGGCCGTTCGCCATGAACGGGAACTGGCCCGTCTTGATCTCGCGGCCTTCCGACTTGAGCTGCTGCTCCGTCTTGCCGACCCATGCGATTTCCGGTTCGGTGTAGATCACCCACGGAATGCAGTTGTAGTCGATGTGCGGCTTCTGACCGTCGATGATTTCGGCCACCAGCACGCCTTCGTCTTCGGCCTTGTGCGCGAGCATCGGGCCGCGCACCACGTCGCCGATCGCGTACACGTTCGGCACTGCCGTGGCGCAGTGGTCGTCGATGTCGATGAAGCCACGCTCGTTGGTCTTCAGACCGATTGCTTCGAGACCGAGGTTGTCGGTGTTCGGCACGCGGCCAACCGACACGATCAGGCGGTCGGCTTCGAGCACTTGCGCGTTGCCGTCCTTGTCCGTGTAGTTGATCGTGACGTTCTTGTCCGTGGCCTTCACTTCGCCGACCTTCACGCCGACGTGAATGTCGAGACCCTGCTTCTTGAAGAGCTTGGCGGCTTCCTTCGCGAGCGCCTGGTCAGCGGCGCCGAGGAATTCCGGCAGCGCTTCGAGCACGGTGACTTCAGCGCCCAGACGGCGCCACACCGAACCGAGTTCGAGACCGATCACGCCGGCGCCGATCACGGCCAGCTTCTTCGGCACGGTGTCGAACGAGAGCGCGCCTTCGTTGTCGGCGATGATCTTGTTGTCGACCGGCATGCCCGGCAGATGACGCGCCTTCGAGCCCGTCGCGATGATCACGTTCTTCGCCGTGACGACTTCGGTTTCGCCTTCGCCCGAGACTTCGATCTGCACGCCGGCTTCGTTCTTGCCGGTGAACTTGCCATGGCCCTTGAGCCACGTGATCTTGTTCTTGCGGAACAGGAACTCGATACCCTTCGTCATCTTCTCGACGATGCCTTCCTTGCGGGCGAGCATCTTCGTGACGTCGATCTTCACGTCGTTCACGCTGATGCCGTGGTCGGCCAGGTGATGCGACGCGTTTTCGAACTCTTCCGACGAGGCGAGCAGCGCCTTCGACGGAATGCAGCCCACGTTCAGGCAGGTGCCGCCGAGCTTGAGCGCGCCGGCCGGGTTCTTCCACTTTTCGATACAGGCAACCGACTTGCCGAGCTGGGCCGCGCGGATCGCCGCGATGTAGCCGCCGGGGCCGGCGCCGATCACGACGACGTCGAATTCTTTGGACATGACTATCCCTTTGATGGCTAAGCCACGCGGCCGCGCTTCGCGGCGCGCGTGGCTTCGGTACTGCGGAAATGCAACAGACGGACTGCCTCGAAAGACTGTCTCGACGTAATGCCTATATCGTGACGGCGGCGCGCGCTTTCAAGCCGCGCGCGCCATCACGCGAGGACCATTACAGGTCGAGCAGCAGGCGAGCCGGATCTTCCAGCGCGTCCTTCATCGCGACCAGCGACAGCACGGCTTCGCGGCCGTCGATGATGCGGTGGTCGTACGACATGGCGAGGTAGTTCATCGGGCGGATCACGATCTGGCCGTTTTCCACCACGGCGCGTTCCTTGGTCGCGTGCACGCCGAGGATCGCCGACTGCGGCGGGTTGATGATCGGCGTCGACAGCATCGAGCCGAACACGCCGCCGTTCGAGATCGAGAACGTGCCGCCCGTCATTTCTTCGATCGAGAGCTTGCCGTCCTTGGCCTTCTGACCGAACTCGGCGATCTTCTTCTCGATGTCGGCGAGGCTCATCTGGTCTGCATTACGCAGGATGGGCACCACGAGACCGCGCGGCGAACCGACGGCGATACCGATGTCGAAGTAGCCGTGATAGACGATGTCGTTGCCGTCGATCGAGGCGTTCACGAGCGGGAACTTCTTGAGGGCGTGAACCGCGGCCTTCACGAAGAACGACATGAAGCCGAGCTTCACGCCGTGTTCCTTCTCGAACTTGTCCTTGTACTTGTTGCGCAGATCCATGACCGGCGCCATGTTCACTTCGTTGAACGTCGTGAGGATGGCGTTGGTTTGCTGCGACTCGAGCAGACGTTCGGCGATACGCGCACGCAGACGCGACATCGGCACGCGCTGTTCCGGACGGTCGTTGAGCCAGTTCGCAGCCGAAGCCGGTGCGCTGACTTGCGGCAGCGACGGCTTGGCGGCGGCCGGCTTGCCCGCCGGTGCGGCGGCCGGAGCGGCCTTCGGCGCGCCTGCGCCCAGCACGTCCTGCTTCGTGATGCGGCCGTCGCGGCCCGTGCCGGCGACGTCGCCGCCCGACAGGCCCTTCTCGGCCATCAGCTTGGTGGCGGCGGGCGAAGCAACGTTGCTGCTCGACGTCGATGCGGCGGCGGCAGCGGCCGGTGCGGCAGCCGGGGCAGCGGCGGGAGCGGCAGCCGGCGCGGCGGCGGCGGCCGGAGCGGCGGCGGCGCCAGCCTTGGCTTCCGTGTCGATGCGTGCGATCACCTGATCCGCGACGACGGTGTCGCCGTCGTTGGCGACGATCTCGGCCAGCACGCCGGCGGCCGGTGCGGGCACTTCGAGAACGACCTTATCCGTTTCCAGCTCGATCAGGATTTCGTCCTGAGCGATTGCTTCGCCCGGCTTCTTCTTCCACTGGAGCATCGTGGCTTCCGAAACCGACTCCGAAAGCTGGGGGACCTTGACTTCAACAATAGCCATGTGATTTTCCTGAATACGTATCTATAGCGAACCGGTCGCGCACCTGAGCGCGGGAAAGCGCGTGGTTATGTCACCCGCTTTCCCGGTTCGATTGCTCGTTGTGCTTACTTCGCGACCTGCGCGCCCTTCAGGCGGCCGAATGCACCTTCGATCAGCGCCTTCTGCTGCTCGTAGTGCTTCGCGTAGTAACCGACTGCCGGCGAAGCCGAAGCAGGACGGCCGCTGTACGCGAGCTTCATGCCTTCCTTCATGCCTTCGCGCAGATGGTGCTCGATGTAGAACCACGGGCCCTGATTCTGCGGCTCGTCCTGCACCCAGACCACTTCGGTCGCGTTGTCGTACTTCTTCAGCTCCGCTTCGAACTGCTTGTGCGCGAACGGATAGAGCTGTTCGATACGGATGATCGCGATGTCGTTCGCCTTGGTTTCGCGGCGATGCGCGACGAGGTCGAAGTACACGCGGCCCGAGCAGGCGACCACGCGCTTGACCTTCTTCGCGTCGATGGCTTCGTCCACTTCGCCGATGACCGGCTGGAACGAACCCTTCGCGAGTTCCGACAGATCCGACACGGCTTCCTTGTGGCGGAGCAGCGACTTCGGCGTGAAGATGATCAGCGGCTTGCGGAACAGACGGATCATCTGGCGGCGCAGCACGTGGAAGATCTGTGCCGGCGTGGTCGGCTGAACGACCTGCATGTTGTGCTCGGCGCACAGTTGCAGGAAACGCTCGATACGCGCCGACGAGTGCTCCGGACCTTGACCTTCGTAGCCGTGCGGCAGCAGCATCGTGAGACCCGAAACGCGGCCCCACTTCACTTCGCCCGACGAGATGAACTGGTCGATCACGACCTGCGCACCGTTGACGAAGTCGCCGAACTGGCCTTCCCACGCGACGAGCGTGTTCGGCTCGGCCGTCGAGTAACCGTATTCGAAGCCCAGCACCGCTTCTTCCGACAGCACCGAGTCGATCACCGTGAACTGCGCCTGGTTCTCGGCCACGTTTTGCAGCGGAATGTACGTGCCGTCGTTCCAGCGCTCACGGTTCTGATCGTGCAGCACGGCGTGGCGGTGCGTGAACGTGCCGCGGCCCGAGTCCTGACCCGTCAGACGAACCGCGTAGCCCGAAGCGGCCAGCGATGCGTACGCCAGATGCTCGCCCATGCCCCAGTCGAGCTTCGCTTCGCCCTTGCCCATCGCGCGGCGGTCGTTGATGACGCGCTCGACCAGCGGGTGAACCTTGAAGTTCTCGGGGATCGTGGTGATGCGTTCGGCGAGGCGCTTGAGTTCCGCGAGCGGCACGGCCGTATCGGCGGCGTCGGTCCACTTGCGGTTCAGGAACGGCACCCAGTCCACCGCGTACTTGCTCTTGTAGTTCGAGAGCACCGGGTCGACCGTGTGGTGGCCTTCGTCCATCGCGGCACGATACGCCTTGACGTAGTTGTCCGCGTCTTCCGCCGTGATGACGCCCTGCTGCACGAGCTTTTCAGCGTACAGCGCGCGCGTGCCCGGGTGCTTGGCGATGGTCTTGTACATCAGCGGCTGCGTGACCGCCGGCGTGTCCTGCTCGTTGTGACCCAGCTTGCGGAAGCAGATGATGTCGACCACGACATCCTTGTGGAACTGCATGCGGAATTCCACTGCGAGCTGGATGGCCAGCACGACCGCTTCCGGATCGTCGCCGTTCACGTGCAGCACCGGCGCTTCGATCATCTTGACCACGTCCGTGCAATACAGCGTCGAGCGCGCATCGCGCGGGTCCGACGTCGTGAAGCCGATCTGGTTGTTGATGACGATGTGCAGCGTGCCGTGCGTGCCGTAACCGCGCGTCTGCGCGAGGTTCAGCGTTTCCATCACGACGCCCTGGCCTGCGAAGGCCGCGTCGCCGTGGATCTGCACCGGCAGCACCTGCAGGCCGTTTTCGTCGCCGCGGCGATCCATACGGGCCTTCGCCGAACCTTCGACCACCGGGTTGACGATTTCGAGGTGCGACGGGTTGAACGCGAGCGACAGGTGGACCGGGCCGCCTTCGGTTGCGACGTCCGACGAGAAGCCCTTGTGGTACTTCACGTCGCCGGCCGGCAGGTCGTCGACGTGCTTGCCTTCGAATTCGGCGAACAGGTCCGCCGGCATCTTGCCGAGCGTGTTGACCAGCACATTCAGACGGCCGCGGTGGGCCATGCCGATGACGATTTCCTGCACGCCCTTCGCGCCTGCGTGACGGACGACTTCGTCCATCGCGGCGATGAAGGACTCGCCGCCTTCGAGCGAGAAACGCTTCTGGCCGACGTACTTGGTGTGCAGGAAGCGCTCGAGGCCTTCGGAGGCCGTCAGGCGCTGCAGAATGTGCTTTTTCTTGTCGTTCGAGAAGTTGGGCGTCGAGCGGATCGACTCGAGACGCTCCTTCCACCAGCGCTTCTGTTCCGGGTCGCTGATGTACATGTACTCGGCGCCGATGGTGCCGCAGTACGTGTCGCGCAGTGCCTTGACGATCTCACGCAGCGTGGCGCGCTCGAAACCGAAGTACAGGTTCGTGGCGCTGAACGTCTGGTCCATGTCGGCTTCGGTGAAGTCGTAGAAACCAGGTTCGAGTTCGGGGATAGCCGGACGCTCACGACGCTTCAGCGGGTCGAGGTTGGCCCATTGCGAGCCGAGGAAGCGATACGCGCCAATCAGGGACTGAACGTAGACCTGCTTGCGTGCCGTGGCGAGGTCTTCACCGCCGCCCTTGGGAACGAATGCGTTGGCTTTCGCGCGCTGGGCAAACGACTCGACGATCGGCCCGTGGGCGATGTCGTTGTCAGCCGTGCCGCTCGACGACGGCACGTTTTGCAGTGCGTCGAAGTACTCGCGCCAGGTGTCCGGAACGGACGCAGGGTTGTCAAGATATGCTTCGTATAGCTCTTCGACATACGGAGCATTGCCGCCGAACAAATACGAGTTCAGCTGGAATTGCTTCATTGTTTCCGACATTTACGCTCACCTTTCTTCGCGCTTCGCGAGAAATAGCGGGTTACTCAACCTTCCGCGCCACGGCCTGACCGTTTAGCGGATTGCGAATCAAGTCTGCTTGGAAGGACCTAAATCATGCATCCGCGGAGTATAGCGCATATGCGCAACTCCCCATAGGACGCAATGCGGCCGAATACCGCACGAAAGCCTTTCAAACCGGGCCTTTGCGGCATTCGTAACACTCTCTTTCCGCACCGCAGTGCAATCCCCGCCAGACGCAAAAAAGCCGCCCATCAAGCGGCGGCTTTCCTGTTGATCTGTTTGCATTGCAGCGCGCAAAAGAGAGCAAAAAACGACTTACTCGGCTTCGCGGCTTGCGCGGCGACGCTCGTGTTCCTTCAGGTGACGCTTGCGCAGACGGATCGACTGCGGCGTGACTTCCACGAGTTCGTCGTCGTCGATGAATTCCACGGCGTATTCGAGCGACATCTGGATCGGCGGAACGAGACGCACGGCTTCGTCGGTGCCCGAGGCGCGCACGTTGGTGAGCTGCTTGCCCTTGATCGGGTTCACGACGAGGTCGTTGTCGCGGCTATGGATACCGATGATCATGCCTTCGTACAGCGCGTCGCCCGGCTTCACGAACATGCGGCCGCGATCCTGCAGCTTCCACAGTGCGTAGGCCACGGCCGCGCCGTCGTCCTGCGAGATCAGCACGCCGTTACGGCGCTCGCCGAGCGTACCTTCCTTGACGGGACCGTAGGCGTCGAACACGTGGCTCATCAGGCCCGTGCCGCGCGTGAGCGTCATGAATTCGCCCTGGAAGCCGATCAGGCCACGCGCCGGAATGCGGTACTCGAGACGCGTACGGCCCTGGCCATCCGACGCCATGTCGAGCATTTCGCCCTTGCGGCGGCCCAGTTCTTCCATCACGCCGCCCTGGTTGGCGTCTTCGACGTCAACGGTCAGCATTTCGTACGGCTCCTGCTTCACGCCGTCGACTTCGTGCAGCACCACGCGCGGACGCGACACGGCCAGCTCGTAGCCTTCGCGGCGCATGTTTTCGATCAGGATGGTCAGGTGCAGTTCGCCACGGCCCGACACTTCGAACGTGGTTTCGTCGCCCGTGTCTTTCACGCGCAGCGCCACGTTGTGGTTCAGTTCCTTCGTGAGACGGTCGCGGATCTGGCGGCTCGTCACGAACTTGCCTTCCTTGCCGGCGAGCGGCGACGAATTCACGAGGAAGTTCATCGTGAGGGTCGGCTCGTCCACCGTGATCATCGGCAGCGCTTCGGGGTTGTCCACCGCGCAGATGGTCGCGCCAATACCGATGTCGTCGATACCGTTGATCAGCACGATGTCGCCGGCTTCAGCCGACTCGACCTGCACGCGCTCCAGGCCGCTGAACGCCAGCACCTGGTTGATCTTGCGGTTCATGACCTGGCCTTCCGGACCGAAGCGCAGCGCCACCGGCTGACCCGGCTTGATGCGACCGCGCTTGATACGGCCCACGCCGATACGGCCCACGTAGGCCGAGTAGTCGAGCGACGTGATTTGCAGCTGCAGGCCGCCTTCCGGGTCGGCGTCGCGCACCGGCACGTGTTCGAGCACGGCGTCGAACAGCGGGCGCATGTCGCCTTCGCGCGCGTCCGGCGAGAGCGAGGCATAGCCATTCAGGCCCGACGCGTAGACGATCGGGAAGTCGAGCTGCTCTTCGGTCGCGCCGAGCTTGTCGAACAGGTCGAAGGTCTGGTTGATCACCCAGTCGATACGCGCGCCCGGGCGGTCGATCTTGTTGATGACGACGATCGGCTTGAGACCGAGCGCGAGCGCCTTCTTGGTCACGAAGCGCGTTTGCGGCATCGGGCCTTCCACGGCGTCGACCAGCAGCAGCACCGAGTCGACCATCGAGAGCACGCGCTCCACTTCGCCGCCGAAGTCGGCGTGGCCCGGCGTGTCGACGATGTTGATGTGGGTGCCTTCGTACTCGACGGCGCAATTCTTCGAGAGAATCGTGATCCCGCGCTCTTTTTCGATGTCGTTCGAGTCCATGACGCGTTCGGCGATCTGCTGGTTGTCGCGGAACGTTGCGGTCTGGCGCAGCAGTTGGTCGACGAGCGTGGTCTTGCCGTGGTCGACGTGGGCGATGATGGCGATATTGCGAAGGGCGCGGGACATAGGAACCTGGGTACAGTTGAGTGCGCCAGGACTCCTCGCCTCGGTACCGGCCTGAGCCCTGTGTTCAGCCCTGTATGACAGGGCTTTCGGGCCATCCGGGCGAGCAAGTTTCATGACGCACTTTTGGGAACCTGAAATTATAGCACGCGTCGGTGAAATGATCCTACGCGAGACAATACGGGTTCTGATGAAGGAAGGCGACACGGCCATCCGGCGCGCACGATCCATGCCTTCACATAGCCGGTTCATATGGCCGATTCGAGGTCACGCCAGGCCATCAGAGGCCCTTCAGCCGCGTCTGCCACGCGGAATTTTCTCATCCCCCTGCCCCGGAATTAAGCCCCTACGCTGCAAAGGTTTCTCGGCGGAGGCAGAATAAAACCTTGTCGCGGCAACTACCGCACCCTATAATTCCTGCCTGGTCAACCATTGCAGTCGCAGCTGAATCATGACGGATCCGACTCCTCCGCTTCCTCCCGAAGTGCTCGATTACGACTTTGGCGAAAGCGTCGGCTACCTGATTTCGCGGGTGAAATCGACGCTGTCGAACCTCATCACGCAGCGCACGGTTGCGGAACTGGGCGTGACGAGCCAGCAGGCCAGCGTGCTGTTCATGGTCGGCAGCGGCAAATGCCTGCTCGCGGCCGAACTGGCGCGCGAATACGGTATCGACGCGAGCGCAGTCACGCGACTCGTGGACCGGCTCGAGAAACGCGGCCTGCTCAGGCGCGTGCGCTGCTCGGAAGACCGCCGCGCGGTGCGTCTCGCGCTCACGCCCGAAGGCTCGGCGATCGCCGCCCGCATGCCGGCCATCTTCCAGAGCGTGACGGAACAACTCAGCGCGGGTCTCTCACCCGAAGAGATCGGCTTCCTGAAGAGCATGTTGCGGCGGGTTCTCGCCAATAGCTGCGAAGCTATGCAAAGCGCGAGCCAGAATCCGCCCGCCAATTCATGACGGGACAAGCAAATTTGAAAGCGTCGGACAAAAAAATAGCTGCATCGTCCAGCATCACATCACCTTCTCACGCAACGAGACGAGCAATGACATCCCAAACCGAGTTTGCGCCGGCGGCGCGGGCGCTGTCCGGCCGGGCGGCGTTGGCTGCCGCGGTCGCGGCGCTCGCCCTTTCGGGGTGCGCGAACTACATCGGCATTCATAGCGACAAGACCATCGCGCAGCCGCAGCAATTCGAATCCTCGCAGAGCGTGCCGTCGCAAGGCGGCCAGTGGCCGACGCTCGACTGGGCCACGCAGTTCGGCGACCCGCAACTGCCGAAGCTGATCGACGAAGCGCTCGACGGCAATCCGACCATCGCGCAGGCGCAGGCGCGTATCGCCAAGGCCTCGTCGTATATCGACACCTCGAAGTCCGCGCTCGCACCGAAGGTCAACGCGAGCTACTCGTGGACGCGCGAGCTGTACTCGGCGAACGGCCTGTTCCCGCCGCCGTACGGCGGCAGCTGGTACAGCGAGAACAACGCGCTCGCGAGCGCCTCGTGGGATCTCGACCTGTGGGGCAAGAATCGCCAGCGTCTCGCGCAGGCGGTCTCGCAGCAGCGCGCCGCCGAAGCCGACATGCAGCAGGCGCGCATCACGCTCGCCGCCTCGGTCGCACGCACCTACAACCAGCTCGCGCAGCTGTACGCGCTGCGCGACATCGCCTCGCGCGAGATCCAGAATCGCCAGACCATCGGCACGATCACGAACGGCCGCGTGGTGGCGGGCCTCGACACCAACGTCGAGCGCCAGACCGCGAACGGCAACATCGCGACGAGCCAGGCAACCCTCTCGCAGCTCGACGGCCAGATCGAAAGCGTGCGTTACCAGCTGGGCGCGCTGCTCGGCAAGGGCCCGGATCGCGGCTTGCAGATCGCGAATCCCGTCATCAACCCCAACGTCAACGTCACGTTGCCCGACAACCTGCCCGCCGACCTCGTCGCGCGTCGCCCGGACATCGTCGCCGCGCGCTGGCAGGTCGAAGGCGCGATGCACGACGTGAAGGAAGCGAAGGCCGAGTTCTATCCGGACGTGAACCTCGCGGCGGGCTTCGGCTTCGACGCGTTCGGCTGGGGCAAATTCCTCAACTTCACGAGCCGTCAGGCGAACATCGGGCCGGCCGTGCATCTGCCGATCTTCGACGCGGGCGCCCTGCGCGCGCAGTTGAAGGGCCGTTACGCCGACTTCGAAGGCGACGTCGCGTCGTACAACCAGACGCTCATCGGCGCGTTCCAGGACGTGGCCACGCAAGTCTCGTCGATCCGTTCGTCCGACAAGCAGATGGTGGACGCGCAGCACGCGCTCGACGCGTCGACGAAGGCGTACCAGCTCGCCGTGATCCGCTACAAGGCCGGCCTCTCGCCGCAACTGCAGGTGTTGAGCGCGGACCAGAACCGCCTCGCCGCCGAACAGTCGGTGACGATGCTCAAGTCGCAACGCACCGACCAGCAGATGGCGCTGATCAAGGCGCTCGGCGGCGGTTTCGACGCGCAGACCGCGGGCCTCGTGCCGCCGGTCGCGGTGGGCAGCGAAGCAGGCAACGCAGCGGCCAATACCGCCGCGCAGCACCCGCAGCAAGGTCAGAGCGACGTGAACGGCGCGCCGTGGCACGGCGCTTACGTGCCGACCGCGACGCCGGGCGCCTCGCAAGCCGCCGCGAACTGAATCACGCGCTGAACCGCGCGAATAATCGATAAGCATCGCCAATCAAAGCAACAGCACGCAAGAACCCGGAGATCCTTCCATGAGCACCCCCCAGCAGCCGGCCGCCAATCCGCAGCCGAACGCGAACAACGGCAAGCGCAAGCGCATGATGACGCTGCTTGTTCTCGTGATCGTGATTGCCGCGATCGCCTACGGCCTTTACTACTTCCTCGTCGCGCGCTTCACCGAAGGCACCGACGACGCCTACGTGAACGGCAACGTCGTGCAAATCACGCCGCAGGTCACGGGCACCGTGATCTCGGTGAAGGCCGACGACACGCAAACGGTCAACATCGGCGACCCGCTGGTGCTGCTCGACCCGGCCGACGCGCGCGTCGCGCTGGAACAGGCCGAAGCGAATCTCGCGCAGACCGTGCGCCAGGTGCGCGGCCTCTTCGCCGACGACAGCCAGTACGAAGCGCAAGTGGCCGTGCGTCAGGCCGACCTCTCGCGCGCGCAGGACGACCTGCGCCGCCGCATGCAGGTCGCGCAAACGGGCGCCGTCTCGCAGGAAGAAATCTCGCACGCCCGCGACACCGTGCGCAGCGCTCAGGCCGCGCTCGACGCCGCGCAGCAACAGCTCAACGCGAACCGCGCGCTCACGGCCAACACGACGATCGCGAATCACCCGAACGTCGAAGCCGCCGCCGCCAAGGTGCGCGACGCCTACCTCAACAACGCGCGCAACACGCTGCCCGCGCCGGTCACGGGCTACGTGGCGAAGCGCTCGGTGCAGGTCGGCCAGCGCGTCTCGCCGGGCACGCCGCTGATGTCGGTGGTGCCGCTGAACGCCGTGTGGGTCGACGCCAACTTCAAGGAAGTGCAGCTGAAGCACATGCGCATCGGCCAGCCGGTGGAAATGACGGCCGACGTGTACGGTTCGTCGGTGACGTACCACGGCAAGGTGATCGGCTTCTCGGCGGGCACGGGTTCGGCGTTCTCGCTGCTGCCCGCGCAGAACGCCACGGGTAACTGGATCAAGGTCGTGCAGCGTCTGCCGGTGCGGATCTCGCTCGACCCGAACGAACTGCAGAAGAACCCGCTGCGCATCGGCCTGTCGATGCAGGTCGACGTGAACATCAAGGACGATGGCGGCAGCCAGCTCGGCAACGCACAGAACACCGTGTACCAGACCGACGTGTTCGCGAAGTACGGCGACGAAGCCAACGCGGAAATCGCGCGCATCATCTCCGAAAACGCCGGCCCGAACGTCAACAAGAACGCGCAGGTTTCGTCGAACGCGCATTCGGCCAAGACCGGCGCGAAGAGCTAACGCGCGCCCGAGCGACACCACACAAAGCATGTAATGGCAGCAGCACAACAACCCGACGTCCATCCGCCGCTACAGGGCGCGCAACTCGTGATCGGCACCATCGCGGTGTCGCTCGCGGTGTTCATGAACGTGCTCGACACGTCGATCGCGAACGTCTCGATCCCGTCGATCTCGGGCGACCTCGGCGTCTCGTCGGATCAGGGCACGTGGGTCATCACCTCGTTCGCCGTGGCGAACGCGATCTCCGTGCCGCTCACCGGCTGGCTCACGCAGCGCTTCGGCCAGGTGCGCCTGTTCATGGCGTCGATCATTCTGTTCGTGATCTCGTCGTGGATGTGCGGTCTCGCGCCCACGCTGCCCTTCCTGCTCGCCTCGCGCGTGCTGCAGGGCGCCGTGGCCGGCCCCATGATCCCGCTCTCGCAAACGCTGCTGCTCGCGAGCTACCCGCGCGCGAAGGCGCCCATGGCGCTTTCGATGTGGTCGATGACCACGCTGATCGCGCCGGTCGCGGGGCCCATTCTGGGCGGCTGGATCTCCGACAACATCTCGTGGCCGTGGATCTTCTACGTGAACATTCCGGTCGGCATCGTGGCGGCCGGGGCCACGTGGGCGATCTTCCGCAACCGCGACTCGGCCATTCGCAAGGCGCCTATCGACGGCGTGGGCCTCGGGCTCCTGATCGTCTGGGTCGGCTCGCTCCAGGTGATGCTCGACAAGGGCAAGGACCTCGACTGGTTCTCGTCCACGACCATCATCGTGCTCGCGCTCACGGCCATCATCGCATTCGCGTTCTTCGTAGTGTGGGAGCTGACCGCCGAGCACCCCGTGGTCGATCTCTCGCTGTTCGCGCGGCGCAATTTCACGGGCGGCACGATTGCGCTCTCGATCGGTTACGGACTCTACTTCGGCAACCTCGTGCTGCTGCCGCTCTGGCTGCAAACCGACCTCGGCTACACGGCCACGGACGCGGGCCTCGTGATGGCGCCCGTGGGGCTCTTCGCGGTCCTGCTCTCGCCCATCACGGGCAAGATGCTGCCGCGCACCGACCCGCGCTACATCGCGACCACGGCGTTCGTCGTGTTCGCGCTGTGCTTCTGGATGCGCTCGCAGTACACCACCGGCGTCGACACGTGGTCGCTCACGCTGCCCACGCTGATCCAGGGCATCGGCATGGCGGGCCTCTTCATTCCGCTCGTCTCGATCACGCTCTCGGGTTTGCCGGGGCATCGCATTCCGGCGGCGTCGGGTTTGTCGAACTTCGTGCGGATCATGTGCGGCGGTATCGGCACGTCGATCTTCGAAACCGCGTGGGATCACCGCACCACGTATCACCACGCGCGCCTGACCGAAGTGGCCACGCCGACCAACCCGATCTTCAACCAGTCGATCCAGCAGATGCAGAACGCCGCGGGCCTGGATACATCGCAGGCGCACGGGCTGTTCGACCGCATGCTTTCGCAGCAGGCCGCGCAGCTCGGCGTGAACGATCTGTTCTTCATCTCGTCGGCGATCTTCATCGTGCTGATCGTGCTGATCTGGATCACGCGCCCCGAGCGCGCGGGCAGTGCGGATGCCGGCGCGGCGGCTTCGGCGGCGCACTAACCCCGCCCGAAACACGCGACCCAACAAAAACGGCACGTCCGGTTCATCACCGGCGTGCCGTTTTTTCATGTCGATGCGAACGATGCGAACCGGCCGCCGCGCTCGACTCACTGCCGCGCATTCAGCCTTCGCCGCTCACTCCGAGCCGCTCACCAGCAGCCGCTCCGGCGCGAGCACGCCCACGCCCGCCTTCGCCACGCCGAGCAGACGCCCTGCCGCGTCGTACACGCGTACGCGTTCGGCCGCTTCGCAGGCCGTGCGATCGAGCGTGAGCGCGTTGAGCGGCAAACGCTGCCCGTGCGTGAAGCGGCGCGCGGCTTCGGCGTCGAGCGTGACCGCGGGGAAGGTGGAGAGCAGCGCGTCGACGGGTTGCAGCCACACGTCGCGCGCGGCTTCGTCAACGGCCGTGAGCGCATCGAGCGTCACCGCGTGTTCGAGCGTGAGCGCACCCACGCCCGTGCGCCGCAGCATCACGAGATGCGCGCCGCAGCCGAGCGTCTCGCCGATATCCTCGGCGAGCGTGCGCACGTAGGTGCCCTTGCTGCACGTCACGCGAAACGTCACGTCGGGCAGCGCGCACGCGAGCAGGTCCAGCGCGAGGATTTTGACCTCGCGGCCTTCGCGCTCGACCGTCTGGCCCGCGCGAGCGTATTCGTAGAGCGGTTTGCCGTCGCGCTTGAGCGCCGAGTACATGGGCGGCACCTGCACGATGTCGCCGAGAAAACGCGCCATCGCCTCGCGCACCGCGGCTTCGTCGCAGGCCACGGCGCGGGTCTCGACGGCCTCGCCTTCGGCGTCGCCCGTCGTCGTGCGTATGCCGAGGCGCATGGTGGCCTCATAGGTCTTGTCGGCCTCGAGCAAGTCCTGCGAGAACTTGGTCGCCTCGCCGAAGCACAGCGGCAGCAAGCCGGTCGCGAGCGGATCGAGCGTGCCCGTATGGCCCGCCTTCTTCACGCGATACAAACGCTTGGCGCGAATCAGCGCGTCGTTGCTGGAAAGGCCAAGCGGCTTGTCCAGCAGCAGCACGCCGTCGAGCAGACGGCGCGGCACCTTGGGACGCGCGGCGTCTTTCGCGCCTTGAGACTTACGGGGGGAATCGGTCATGCGAACGGCGTCACTCGTCGTCCTTCGCACGCGAGGCATTCGCCTCGTCGATCAGACGCGACATCGCCACGCCCTTCTCGACCGATACGTCGTAATGGAAATGCAGCGTCGGCACCGTGTGGATGTGCAAGCGCTTGAAGAGTTGATTGTGCAGATGGCCGGCGGCGTGATTGAGCGCCTCCTGGGTGGCCTGGGGGTCGCCCGTGAGCGTCGTGAAGTAGACCTTCGCGTGCGCGTAGTCGGGCGTCAGTTCGACGCTCTGGATCGTGACGAGACCCACGCGCGGATCTTTCACTTCACGCATCAGTTCGGACAGATCGCGCTGGATCTGATCGGCGATCTGCACGTTGCGATTCGGAGAAGAACGTTTTTTCGGCATGATGGTTCCACCTCTTGAGGCGGCATTCAGGGCGGCGCGCCTTGCCGTGCGACGGATCGCAACGAACGAAAAGCGGCCGCATAAAAACAAACGGGCGGGGCTGGCCAGCGCCCGCCCCGCCCGTCTTGCGTATGCGCTGAAAACTTACAGCGTACGCGCGACTTCGGTGATCTCGAACACTTCGAACTGATCGCCTTCGACGATGTCGCTGAAGTTCTTGATCGACATACCGCACTCGAAGCCTTGCTTGACTTCCTTGACGTCGTCCTTGAAGCGCTTGAGCGAGTCGAGTTCGCCGGTATGGATCACCACGTTGTTGCGGATCACGCGCACCGACGACGAACGCTTGACGAAACCGTCCGTGACCATACAGCCCGCGATCAGGCCGACCTTCGGCACGCGGATCACCTGGCGCACTTCCGCCATACCCGTGACCGTTTCGCGCTTCTCCGGCGCCAGCATGCCCGACATGGCCGCCTTCACCTCATCCACTGCGTCATAGATGATGTTGTAGTAACGGATGTCGATGCCGTTCGCCTCGGCCACCTTACGCGCCTGCGCATCCGCACGCGTGTTGAAGCCGATGATGACCGCCTTCGAAGCCGTGGCCAGGTTGACGTCCGACTCGCTGATCGCACCGACCGCGCTGTGCACGATCTGCACGCGCACTTCGCTGGTCGAGAGCTTGAGCAGCGATTGCACCAGCGCTTCCTGCGAACCTTGCACGTCGGCCTTGACGATGAGCGGCAGGTTTTGCACTTCGCCTTCCGCCATCTGCTCGAGCATGTTTTCGAGCTTCGCGGCCTGTTGCTTCGCCAGCTTGACGTCGCGGAACTTGCCTTGACGGAACATGGCGATTTCACGCGCCTTGCGCTCGTCCGGCAGCACGATGACTTCTTCGCCCGCGCCCGGCACTTCCGAGAGACCCTGGATTTCGACCGGGATCGACGGACCCGCTTCCTTCGTGGGCTTGCCCGTTTCGTCGAGCATGGCGCGCACGCGGCCGTAGGCACTGCCTGCGAGGACCACGTCGCCGCGATTGAGCGTACCCGACTGGACGAGGATCGTGGCAACCGGGCCCTTACCCTTGTCGAGCTTCGCTTCGATCACGATGCCCTTGGCCGGTGCTTCGACCGGTGCCTTCAGTTCCAGCACTTCGGCTTGCAGCAGCACGTTTTCGAGCAGGTCGTCGATACCCGCGCCGGTCTTCGCCGACACCGGCACGAACGGCGAGTCGCCGCCGTACTCTTCCGGCACCACGCCTTCCGCGACCAGTTCCTGCTTGACGCGGTCGAGGTTCGCATCCGGCTTGTCGATCTTGTTGATCGCGACGACGAGCGGCACGCCCGCGGCCTTCGCGTGAGCGATGGCTTCCTTCGTCTGCGGCATCACGCCGTCGTCCGCCGCCACCACCAGAATGACGATGTCGGTGGCCTTCGCACCGCGGGCACGCATGGCCGTGAAGGCCTCGTGACCCGGCGTGTCGAGGAACGTGATGACGCCACGCGGCGTTTCGACGTGATACGCGCCGATGTGCTGCGTAATGCCGCCGGCTTCGCCCGCTGCGACCTTGGCGCGGCGGATGTAGTCGAGCAGCGAGGTCTTGCCGTGGTCGACGTGACCCATGACCGTGACGACCGGCGGACGCGGCAGTTGCTCGGCGTCCGTGGCCGACGTCTGGCCTTCGACCAGCAGCGCTTCCGGATCGTCGAGCTTCGCGGCCACTGCACTGTGGCCGAGTTCCTCGACGATGATCATCGCCGTTTCCTGGTCGAGCATCTGGTTGATGGTGACCATCTGGCCCATCTTCATCATCACCTTGATGACTTCCGACGCCTTCACGGACATCTTGTGCGCGAGGTCGGCCACCGTGATGGTTTCCGGCACGTGCACTTCACGCACGATCGGCTCGGTCGGCGCCTGGAACGTCGATGCGTCCTGGTGACGGCCACGGCCCTTCGGGCCGCCGCGCCAGCCGCGGTCCACGCCGCCCGACGAGTCGCCGCGCGTCTTGATGCCGCGACGCTTGGCGGCGTCGTCCTGCCAGCCGCCCTTGCCTGCGCCCGGCTTCTTGTTGCGGTCGCCCGCGCCGGCACCGGCGCCCGGCGCCGAGGGTGCCGCCGCCGTGGCCGGCTTCTTCGCCGCCGCGCCGGCTGCCGCCGGACGTGCCGCTGCGCCTTCCGGACGCGCCGGCTTGTGCAGCGTGCCCTTCGCTTCCGCGGGCTTCGGCGCTTCCACCGGCTTGGGCGGTTCAGGCGCCTTCACCTGCGCCTTGCGCGGCGTGTTCATCATTTCGCGAATCGCGCGCGCTTCGGCCTCGGCGGCCGCACGGCGACGAGCGATTTCGTCTTGTTCCTTCTGCGCCTTGTCGGCGGCTTCGCGCGCGGCGGCTTCGGCCTTCTGGGCCGCTTCGCGTTGCGCGGCGCGCTCGGCGGCGGCGCGCTGTTCGTCTTGCTGGTCCTGCTGTTGCTTCACTTCTTTCGCTTCCGCTTCGGCGTTGCGCTGCGCTGCCACGGCCTGGGCGGCAAGCTCGCGAGCAGCGGTATCGGCCGCTGCCTTCTTCTTCGCTGCGTCTTCCTCGGCGCGGCGGCGCTCGGCTTCGGCAGCCTCTTCGCGCGCACGGCGCTCGGACTCTTCACGCGCCAGAAGTTCCTGACGCTCCTTCAGTTCTTGAGCCTGACGCTCGAGCAGCTCCGCCTCGCGGCGTGCTTCTTCCTCGCGGCGCTGCAGTTCCGCTTCTTCAGCGGCAGCTGCTGCGTCGGCGGCATGATCCGGTGCCTGCGCCTCGTCGGCGTTCTCGTCGCGGCGGACGAAAGTACGCTTCTTGCGCACCTCGACCTGAATGGTGCGAGCTTTGCCCGTCGCATCGGACTGCTTGATTTCCGACGTATGCCGTTTCGTCAGCGTGATCTTGCGCTTGTCTGCATCAGTCGAGCCGTGAGACTTGCGCAAGTGGTCGAGCAGACGCGCCTTGTCCGTTTCGGACAAGGAGTCGGCTTCGCTCGCTTTCGTGACGCCCGCCGCTTGCAGCTGCTCGAGCAGCACGCCAGCAGGCATCTTCAGTTCCGCGGCAAATTGGGCTACGTTGTTACTCGCCATTCATTCCTCTTAATGCAAGGACCGATTCCTTGCGGTTGACATCGGTTCATGCGGCCGTGGGTGCCCGGCTATTGCAAGGCCCCGCCGCGATCAGTTCAGTGGGTCATGGTCGCTTCCTGCTCGTCGCGCCCCGGTTCGTGCCTCGAAAGGCTTATTCGAACCAGTGCTCGCGTGCCTTCATGATCAACGCCTTGGCGGCGTCCTCTTCCATTCCCGTCATTTCGGTAAGTTCGTCCACGGCCAGCTCGGCGAGCTCGTCGCGGGTGTGAACTTCGTGCTGAGCGAGTTTCGCCAGCAGGTCCGGGTCCATGCCGTCCAGACTCTTCAGGTCCAGCGCGGCGCTTTCCACCTTTTCCTCGTTCGCGATAGCCTGCGTGAGCAGTGCGTCGCGAGCGCGATTGCGCAACTCGTGCACGGTGTCCTCGTCGAACGCCTCGATTTCCAGCATTTCGTTGAGCGGCACGTAGGCGATCTCTTCGAGGCTCGTGAAGCCTTCGTCGATCAGGATGTCGGCGACTTCTTCGTCCACGTCGAGACGCGCCATGAACAGGTCGCGCAGCACCGTGCGCTCCTGATTCTGCTTCTGCGCGGATTCGTCCGGCGTCATGATGTTGATCTGCCAGCCGGTCAGTTCGCCGGCGAGACGCACGTTCTGGCCGCTGCGGCCGATCGCGACCGCGAGCTCGCTTTCGTCGACGACCACGTCCATCGAATGCTTTTCTTCGTCGACAACGATCGACTGCACGGCTGCCGGCGCGAGCGCGCCGATCACGAACTGGGCGGGATCCTCCGACCATAGCACGATGTCGACGTTTTCGCCACCGAGCTCGTTACGCACGGCCTGCACGCGCGAGCCGCGAATGCCGACGCAGGTGCCGATCGGATCGATGCGCTTGTCGTAAGCCACCACGCCGATCTTGGCGCGCACGCCCGGATCGCGCGCCGCAGCCTTGATCTCGAGCAGGCCTTGCTCGATTTCCGGCACTTCCATCTCGAACAGCTTCATCAGGAACTCGGGCGCCGTGCGCGAGAGTTCGATCTGCGGGCCGCGCGCGGTGCGGTCGACCTTGCCGATCCAGGCGCGCACGCGGTCGCCCACGCGCAGGTTCTCCTTCGGAATCAGCTGGTCGCGGCGCAGCAGCGCTTCGACACGGCCCGACTCGACGATGAAGTTACCCTTGTCCATGCGCTTGACCGTACCGGTCATGATGCTTTCGCCGCGCTCGAGGAAGTCGTTGAGGATCTGCTCGCGTTCGGCGTCGCGCACCTTCTGCAGAATGACCTGCTTGGCGGCCTGCGCGCCAATGCGGCCGAATTCCACCGAAGGCACCGGCTGCTCTACGAAACTGTCGATCTGCGCTTCGGGATCCTGCTCGCGCGCTTCGAACAGGAGGATTTCCTGATCCGGCTCCTGCAGGCCCGCCTCGTCCGGCACCACGCGCCAGCGACGGAAGGTTTCGTGCTCGCCGCTTTCGCGGTCGATGTGCACGCGGATATCCGCATCCTCGTCGAAGAGTTTCTTGGAGGCTGACGCAAGCGCCGCTTCAAGGGCGGCGAACACCACGTCCTTGTCGACATTCTTCTCGCGTGCCAGCGCGTCCACCAGCATCAACACTTCGCGACTCATTGTTTGCGGCTCCTAAAGTCAACTTTGGGGATCAGGCGTGCTTTGTCGATATCCGCGAGCGTGAAATCCAGCATCGCGGGCCCCGCCTTCCCTTCGAATTCCAGACCGATGGTTTCGCCTTCGGGAGCATGCACGATACCCCGGTACGATTTCCGTCCGTCCAATGGCTTTTTCAACGTGATGACCGCTTCGCAGCCTGCGAAGCGTTCGAAGTCCGCCAGTTTCTTCAGCGGACGGTCGAGGCCGGGCGACGAGACCTCGAGGCGCTCGTAGTCGATGTTCTCGACCGTCAGAACGTGCTGCAGCTGACGCGTGACCTTCTCGCAGTCCTCGATCGCGATACCCGCGGGCTGATCGATGTAGATGGCCAGCATGCCGCGCCCGGTGCGCTCGAGGTCGACCAGCTCGTAACCGAGCCCGGTGACCGTGGTTTCAATCAGTTCCGTCAGTTGCACAATGCCCACTCCAAAATTTGCGCAGCGGGCCAGCAACCACCAATGCCTTGGGTTTTCGCGGGCCGCGCGCCAGGTGAGCGCGCGCGCTTTCACCCTGCTTCAACTACTTGCACATGGCTCCACGACGACGCACCACCCACGGGACCGTTTTGGCACCGAACCGGACTGCCGCCGCACACAGCGCAGCGATTTGCATAAAGCGCAGCGATCTGCACCAGACACAGCAAATCAGTCAAATCGGTCGAACCAAAAAAAAATGGGCTAGACGCCCATCTTGCCCATTCTCACCGGGTGGCCGCATCGGGAGCGCGATAAAAGCCGCACGCCCAGCGACTCCGTGATTCTAGCCTTTTTTGGACATTAACGCAATCGCGAGACGGGTACGCGCGGCCATCTGCCGGTATTTGGACGCTTCCGGGCCGGATTTCCAGTTTTCATGCCGATTTCCATGCGCCGCGGCGATACGCACGACCAATGTCAACGCGGCTACGGCGCCAATCGCCGCGCGAGACTGCCGCCGCCCGATGCAAAACGGCGCCGGTCCGCCCCACGAGGAAGCGAACCGGCGCCGCTCTAACCTAATCGCGCGAGCGCGAGAGACTCAGTGACCGCGCGTACGGTTGCGCGGCGCGCCGCGCGGGCCGCCGCGGCTGTTGCCGGCGTTGCCGCCGCCCGCGCGATTGCCGTTGGCGTTGCCGCCCGCGTTCTTGCCGCCGCCATTACGGCCGCCCGCGCCACCGGCGCGATTGCCGCCACCGTTGGCGTTGCCGCCGGCGCGCTTGCCACCCGCGGGCGCGCGATTGCCGTCGACATCACGGCCACCCGTGCGATTGCCGCCACGGCCGCCGCCCAGACCCGCACCGCCGCCGAAGCCGCCGCTACCCGCGCCAAAACCGCCCGCCGCACCGCGACGGCCGCCTTGACGCGGCTGACCCATCGCGCCGTGCGAGCTCAGCACCGGCTCGCGGTTGATGAAGCCCATCGACGTTTGCATGGGATCCGGCTGGCGACGCTCCTGCTCCTTGCCGCCACGACCGCCCTTCTCTTCGGCCGGCGCCTTCAGGCCCACGGCCGCCATGAGGCCGCGCACCTCGTTGTCTTCGAGCTCTTCCCAGCGGCCGCGCTTGAGACCCTTGGGCAGCGCGATCGGACCGTGGCGCGTACGAATCAGGCGGCTCACCATCAGACCGGCGGCCTCGAACATACGGCGCACTTCGCGGTTGCGGCCTTCGGCCAGCGCAACGTGATACCAGTGGTTCGTGCCTTCGCCGCCGCCGTCGCGGATGCGCAGGAAGCTCGCGGGGCCGTCTTCCAGCTCGACGCCCTTGAGCAGTTTCTGGCGCATGCCCTCGCTCAGTTCGCCGACCACACGCACCGCGTACTCGCGCTCGACGCTATAACGCGGATGCATGAAGCGGTTCGCGAGGTCGCCCGAGGTCGTCAGCATCAGCAGACCTTCGGTATTGAAGTCGAGACGGCCCACTGCGAGCCACTTCGCCGTTTTCATCGACGGCAGGCCGTCGAACACCGAGGGGCGGCCTTCCGGATCGGCGTGGCTCACGATTTCGCCGGTCGGCTTGTGATAGATCAGCACGCGCGGCGGCTTGTTCTGCAGCTTGCGCTTGATCGGCTTGCCGTTGATGCGGACCTGGTCGGTCGGCAGAATGCGCTGGCCGATGTGCGCGGGCTCGCCGTTAACCGACACGCGGCCGGCGATGATCAGCTCTTCCATGTCGCGGCGCGAACCCATGCCCGCATCCGCGAGCACCTTGTGGAGCTTCGGCGCGTCGTCGTCCGGGCTCAGCACGCGCTTGGGCTGCGGGGCGCGGCCACGGCGCAGCATCGGCGCGTTTACGCCCGAGCCGGTACCGTTGTCGGCGTCGAAGGCCGGCGACGTGACGTAGAGGAACAGATCTTCCGCCGACTCGCCGGCGGCCGCGGGGGCTTCGCCGCGTGCTCGCACTTCGCCACGGCCTTGCTGCGGCTTCTGACGCTTGCCCGCGCCTTGCTGGCGAGCGCCGCGGCGCTCGCCTTGCGCTTCGCCCGCTTGTCGCGTACCGCGCGTTTCACCGGGCGTGTCGCCCTGCGCCGCATTCTGGCGGCGGCCCTTCTTGGCGTTCGCGCCCGCGTCCTTGCGCGGCGCGCGCGCCGGCGCGGCGGCCACGCCGTCCTGCGGCGCTTCGGCCGCTGCGGAGTCGGCGCCTTCGGCACCCTCGGTCTTCGCCTTCGCGCCCGCACGGCGACGCGCGATAAGGCTGCGCGGGCCACGGCGCAGGCCGCGGCGCGGACGGTCCTCGCCCTCGCCACCCTGGGCTTCGCCACCTTCGACCTGCGAAGCGCGCGGTTCGTCGTCGCGCGCGGAAGCGCGGCGCGAGGATTCGGACGCGTCGGTCGAATCGGTATCGTGGATATCAGTCAAAACAACCTCAAAATGTCAGGTTGCGCGCCCGCTTGCGGGGCGCGTCAAAAATGCGTGTTGCGTCAGAGGCCGCGCGGAGCGGCTTCGTCGTCCGTCGTCGAGACGGGGTCGTCCTGCGCCGCGTCGCGGCGGTCTTCGTGTTCTGCGTTTTCTGCATGCAATGCGCCAGACGCCTCGGCCGCGTGCGCGGTGGCATGCGTGCCGGCATCGGGACCGCGCTCGGCGTGGTCCGCATGCGCTTGCTGCGTGTCCTGCTGTGACGCTTGCGCTGAATCGCGCTGCGCGTCTTCCGGCGCTCGCGGCTGCGACGCGCCGAGCTCGCCGTCGACATTCTCCGCAACGTGCGCGCCTGCTACTTCTTGCGATTCAATCGCGACCTGCGCCTCGACGGTCTGCGCGGCATCGGCAACCGTTTCCGCGATCACGACCGCCGGCTCCTGCGCGATCAGCTGCGCCACTTCGCTGTCGGGAAACTCGATCGCGTGCTGCGCCAGCAGTTGCTCGCCCAGCTGGTTCGACGGATCGTCGAGCGGCGGCAGTTCGTCGAGCGACTTCAGCCCCAGATCGTCGAGAAACTGCCGCGTGGTCGCATAAAGCGCCGGACGCCCCGGCACGTCGCGATGACCGATCACTTCGATCCAGTTGCGGTCTTCGAGCTGCTTGACGACCTGCGTGTTGACCGTGACGCCGCGAATTTCCTCGATGTCGCCGCGCGTGACCGGCTGCCGGTACGCGATGATGGCGAGCGTTTCGAGCACCGCGCGCGAATAACGCGGCGGTTTTTCGGGGTGCAGGCGGTCGAGGTAAGTCCGCATGGCCGGTTTGCTCTGGAAGCGCCAGCCCGACGCGAGCCCGACCAGTTCCACACCACGCCCGGACCATTCGCTGCGGAGGTCTTCGAGCAGGTTACGAACCGTATCGGCCGAAATATCGTCGGCGAACAGCTTTCTCAGATCACCGATCTTCAGCGGCTCCTGCGTGCAGATCAATGCAGTCTCGAGGACGATCTTCGCCTCTTGGGTATTCATGCAGCCAGGTCAGACCTAGTTAAGGTAAATCAGGTTCAAGGAACCGGATCAGACAGACGAAAGACGAAATGGAACTGGAGACGCGCTCGCCCGATTCTGATCGGTCATATTGATGGGAGCACGCACCGGGGGGCCGAAATGCAGGCACAGAGCCAGACCCAGCCGGACGGAGCAGCGAAAGATCCCGTAGGGATTCGCGTGACTGAGCGCCATATTACGCAAAAACGCGGGGTGCGTAAAGCAGCACGTCCGCGCTTCACCTCAAGCGGGCGGCCCACGGCGGCCGCGCCCCGCTCATGGCTGCCCGCAAGCGCGGCTAACGCGCACCGGTCGCGTCCAGAAAGCGCGCCAGCCGCGCCACGCCGGCGTCGAGCCGCGCCGGATCGCAGGCGTAGCACCAGCGCACGTAACCCTCGCCCTCCGGGCCGAACGCGCTGCCGGGCGCGAGCCCGAGCCCCACGTCGCGCACCAGCGCCTTGCACAGTTCGAGGCTGTGCTGCGCGCCCGCGAGCCGGAAAAAGAGATACATCGCGCCGTGCGGCACCTTGACGTCGACGCCCGGCAGCTTCGCGAGCGCCGCCGCGAGATGGTCGCGCGACGCGCGCAAGTCCGCGACGAGTTCGCGCGTGAACGTTTCGCCGCGCTCGAGCGCGGCAATGCCCGCCTGCTGCACGAACGACGGCGCGCACGAGGTGTTGTACTCGACCAGCTTGCCGAGATCGTCGGTGAGCGCGCGCGGCACGACCATCCAGCCGAGCCGCCAGCCGGTCATGAGCCACGCCTTCGAGAACGAATTCACGCAGATCAGCCGCTCGTCGCGCGTGGCGATGTCGAGAAACGACGGCGCCGTGCGCTCGCCGGCCGCGCCGTAGTAAAGCCGCTCGTAGACTTCGTCGGCAACGATCCAGATGCCGTGGCGGCGGCAATGCTCGAGCACCGCGCGCTGCTCGTCGCGCGTCATCACCCAGCCGGTCGGGTTGTTCGGCGAGTTGATCATGAGCAGCTTCGTGCCCGGCGTGAGCGCCGCGAGCAGGCGATCGAGATCGAGCGTCCAGCCGCGCTCGCCGTATTCGAGCGCCACCGTTTCGACGCTCGCGCCCAGGATCTTCGGAATTTCGACGAGATTGGGCCACAGCGGCGTGACCGCCACCGCGCGGTCGCCCGCGCCCACCACGAGCTGCGCCGCCAGCATCAGCGCGTTCACGCCCGCGCTCGTCACCGCGAGATGGTCGACGGGCGTGGCGCCGTGCAAATCGCTCACGTAACGCGCGAGCGCCTCGCGCAGCGGCGCGATGCCGAGGTTGTGGGTGTAGAACGTGTCGCCGCGGCCGAGCGCGTCGGCGGCGGCTTCGCGGATGAACGGCGGCGTCACGCGGTCCGACTCGCCGAACCAGAACGGCAGCACGTCGGGCACGCCGAAGCCCGCATTGGCGACTTCGCGGATCTGCGAGGCGCGCAGCGCACGCACGGCGGCACGCGCGCCGCCATCGACGGCTTCATGCGGTGGGACATGCGACTGAACTGCGGAGGACGACGTTTCGAGATCGCTCATCGGGATTCGCGCGCGACGCAAAATGTGGGAAAGCGTGAAGTGTAGCGCGCGGGACTCTGACCCGAAATCGAAGTTTACAGCGACCGCTCGTTTACCGCCGTGCTTTACCAGGCGCCCTGGTGCACCGGTTCGGGACGCCCGGCAAGCTGGCGGATCAGCGCCCAGACAGCCTCGGCGGCCGGCGAGAGCGAACGGTCGCGCCGCCGCACCAGTTCCACGGTGCGCTCGGCGCGCGGCACGAGCGGCCGCGCCAACAGCGACGCGCCCGCGGGCACCGGCAACGCGAGCCACGGCAGCACGCTGATACCCACGCCGGCCTCCACCAGCCCGAACACCGTGGCCGGATGCCCCAACTCCTGCACCACGCGCGCGCGCACGCCCTGCTCGGCCATCACGGCGTCGATCAGCGGACGGCTGCCCGAGGCGTAGTCGAGCATCACGAGCCGTTCGCCGTCGAGCGCCTTCCACGCGATCTGCTCCTGCGCGGCGAGCGGATGATCGCCGCGCACCACCACGCAGAACGAGTCGGTCGTCAGGCAGTGCGTTTCGAGATCCTCGGCCGCAAAGGGCCCGATGATCACGCCGAAGTCCACCTCGCCCGAGCGGATCTTGCGCACCACGTCGCTCTGCACGTCGTCGCGCAGGCCGAGCGTGATGTAGGGAAACTGCCGTCCGCACGCGGCCACGACCTCCGGCATCAGGCGGCACGCGACCGTCGGGCTCGCCGCGACGACCACGCGCCCGCGCCGCTGCTCGCCGATCTCGCGAATCTCGCGCAGCGCGTCGTCGAGATCGCCGATCAGGCGCGGAATGCTCGCGATCAGATTCGCACCGACATCCGTGAGTTGCACTTCGCGCGTGGTCCGGTCGACCAGTTTCACGCCGATCTCGGCCTCCAGCTCGCGCACGCAACGGCTCACGGCCGACTGCGTGAGACCGATTTCATCGCCCGCGCGGCTGAAGCTCTGCAGCCGCGCGACTTCGATGAAGACCCGCAACTGCCGCAGCGTCACATTCATCCGGTTCCCTCATGAATCCGTTCATTTCATGACGGATTGTATGACGATTTTTTGGCGTTACATCCGTGTGAATCACCGTTTAGATTGTTCGCCGCAATGCAGCAATAAGGCGCAAACGCACGCCGGACGGGCCTGTTTGCACAAGATTGGTGATTCTCCCGATTCTCCTGACGTCACTTTTCGAGTCTCATACGCCCCTGGCAATCTCCCGCGCGGGCTTGGCGCCACGCGGCTTCAAGACGACGAGATGCGTGCTGGCACGGTTCTCGCATTACAGCACGTACAGGTTCGGTGGACGCTCCGGAATCAGGCAACGCCGGCGTCCCTTCCGATCCCGCCTGGACCACCGGCATCCGGCCGCGAGTCCATGAAGAGTGCGCAGCGCGGGGCAGCGCACCGGAGATAGCTTCGCTGAGGTGAAACATGATGCTGTTCGACGATTTGAGAGACAACGAATGGGCGCTGGTCGAGGCGTTGTTCTGTGCCGAACCGGCACGGAGCGAGCGGCGCGGACGGCCTCGCGTCGAAGCGCGTGCTGTGGTCAACGCGGTGCTCTGGGTGCTTTCGACGGGTGAAGGCTGGTCCAAGCTGCCGGGCCGCTATCCGTCGCCGCCGACCTGCCGCCGCCGTTTCGACGAATGGCAGGCTGACGGCACGCTCGCCGAGATCGTCAAGCGACTCGGCACGAGCGGCCGCGAAATCTCCCTGCGCGGCCGCATTGGCGCGACGGCGACCAAGCCGCCCGCACCGCCGAGCCGTGACCGCCTGCGCGGCGCGTTCTGGACCAATCCGGAATCGTGGCGCGCGCCGGTCAAGATGGCCTGAGCGTTCCCCGTGCGGCCCGGACCGGGCCGCGCATTCGCCGGCTATCCTGACTGACCCTGCCTGCCGGGCGCCGCGCGCCCGGCGGCAACCTCCCTCCCGGTCAAGCGAGCTTCGTCGACTTTTCGCCCGCTTTGCCATCCACGGCGTTGTCAGGCGCGACAAGCAGGTTCCGACCCAGTTCGGCGCCCAATGCAGCCGGATCACCTTTCGGTCTATTCCGTCTTGCCTCTGCCACGCAGCAGTGGCGGCCGCATGCTGCCCATGACCGGAGAAGCACCATCTGAGTGCGGTTTCGGGACGATTGGTGGGCAATTTGCGGGCGGGATTCGAGCACCGATTGTCTGCGCACGCAACGAGTGTCCCGCCCAGCGGCGATACATCTCTTTACGAATATTTACAGCGTGCTTTCGCGGTCGCGATTAGCTTAGAGGCATGTCCATAAACGTCAATGTTCGTAATTGACGGGAAGCCGCCATGAAATCCATGAACCTGCTCATTCGGGGCATCATGGTTTCGCTGTCCGCCCTTCTTCTTTTCGCGCCGACGGCGTCGTTTGTCTCGTTTAGCGCCGCGGCACAACCGCCGCATGCAAGCGTGCCGAACTGGTCGATGTCCCGTACCGGCGCCCGAGCCTGGCCGCCGACCACCGAGTCCGCCGACGCGGGCAATCAGCCCGTGCCGCGAGGCGACCTGCGGGGCGATATTGCCGACAATGCCCGTCGTAGCGCGCCGTCGCGCCCGGAATCGCAGCGCCGGTGAGCCAATGGGCCCTTGCGGTCCGTGTCGTTCCCAAGGCCTATGGCCGCACCGCGCGGACTCAATGAACCGCGGATTCACCACGATTCCAGCCGAATGCCGTTTGATCGTGAGGAGACCTCCGCAGTTACGCTGCTTCCGGGAACCACTCCGGTGACTGTGCGGTCTACATCTTTGCCATTAAGCACAGCGTGGCAGCAGTAATTCCGGTAAGCCCGTATCTCGATACGGGCTTTTTTTTGGCCTGCTCTTCCTTTGCCGGGTTTTCGTCGATCGGGAAATAAGTTGCAGGACATTGCGCGGGCGACAGCGCCGCGCCGCGTATAGCGGAACCCGGCAACCGGGCGGTTGACGCGCTAGCTGGCTTCCAGCCCCGCTTGCGTGACACCCTCGACCACGTAGTCGGCGACACGCAGCGTGCTCCATTCCACCGCGCGCTCGTCGCGCGAAAGCCGGTTGAATTCGGCGCGACCGCGATCGGTGAGTACGGCGATATCCACGGGCGCATGAAAGCCCGGTGCGGGTGCGACCGTGCGTTGCCTCACGATATCCATGAGACCGAGATCGCGTAAATAAGGGAACACTTTGGGAACACGCGCCCACGGCACCTGACGATACTGCACGCGCCGCAGCGCTTCGAGTACTGCTTCGTTGGAATACGTGGTCATCTCACTTCTTTCTTTAAATGCAGACCTGCTATCGTTGCGCCTGACCGCACTGACACCACTTACGCGGGCGCAACACAGGCACATGCCGTAAAGCTTCCAACGGCGGGCCTGCACGTTCTGCCCGCAGATTGTGCAGTGCGAAACGGCAGGTGATATCCGGGCCCCGTGAGAAGCGCGAGCCTGGCCGCTTCCCGCGCGGCCACCGCGGCGCCACGCTCGCGGCGCAAAGTGCGGTTAGTCGCGCATCTTCCCGAAAACAATACGTTACCTCATTCAAATTGATTCTAATCGTTTTGTTTGCGCTATTTATTGCGCTTGGTGTGCTGTGGCGCAGTGCGCGTTGGCGTGTCGCAGGGGCCACGGTCGTCGTGTTCTGGCTGCTCGCGGCCGGCTGGCTGAGCGGCGTGCTGCTCGACCTGGCTCAGCCGCCGATCTATCGCACTCCCTACGATCTCGCGCGCACGAACTCCCCCGCGCCTTTCGGGGCCCACACGGCCATCGTCCTGCTGGGCGGCGGCACCGAGTATCACGACGGCCAGCTCGTGCCGAAAGACGACGTCTATGCGCGCATCGCCCTCGTGGCGCGGCTTTACGCGCAGTGCGCGCAGGCGGGCGGAACCTGCCGCGTGATCGTGAGCGGCGGCAATCCGCAGCACCACCGCAGTTCCGAAGCCGATACCTACGGCCCCTACCTGCTGCGCGACGGCGTGCCGCGCGATGCGCTCGTGCTCGAAAACGAGAGCCTGACGACGTGGCAAAACGCCCGCAACGTGGCTGCGCTCGTGCATCGTCGGCACAACGAAATCATTCTGCTGGTGACGTCGGCGTACCACATGCCGCGCGCCATGCTCGATTTTCACCGATTCGACATGAACCCGCTGCCCGCGGTATCAAATGTGCGCAGTGTTCGGCGTGGCCTGTTGCCGCGTTGGCGAAATCTCGTGGCCGCGGAGACGGCGCTGCATGAGTTGATCGGTATCGCGCAGTTTTATGTCTATCGAATGATTGGATGGTTCTAGCGTGACAGATACGCGACAGCAGATGTAAGCGTGTGTAACAGACCGTCGTCGGTCTTACCCGATGTCATCTGACGCAACTATTTGATCGTTAGAATGAGGTGTCCATCCTGCTTGGACAGGTACCGGCTGGGTCCATAAACCGCTCCTTCGGAGGTAGTGATGAAAAAAGTGTCCCTCGCAGTCCTGATTTCACTTTCCGCACTGACAGGCGCGGCCTACGCGCAGTCGGACAACGGCATCCAGATGAGCACCGACCCGGCCCGCGCCGCCGACGTCGAGCAGCGCGCGCAGGACCTGCAGCAGCGCCAGCAAGCGTCCATGTCGGCACCGCAGGAAGCGCCCATGAAGCATCACAAGGGCCACCCGCATCACAAGAAAGCTGCGCAATAAGTCACGCAGCCGAGTCACGCAACCGACCGTCGCGCCCATCGTGGCGCGGTTCGCGTCAGCACGAAAAAGCCGATGCCGGGATCTTGCCCGCGTCGGCTTTTTTATCGTCGCCAGCTTGCCGGCCCTTTGCCGCGCCTGCTTGCCGCCCACTGCTGGTTGAGCCTGCGTCGCCCGTTTCCCATCGACCGTAGCGAAGCTTGCGCCGCCCGTTCGCGCCGTCGCGGGACCCGCGCCCGGCTGCGGTAAGGCGCCCGAGACGCGGTATGCTAAAGTCGCGCACCTCGAAATGACTCAACGTCGCGTCCCAACTTTTGTGCGCGCCACGCGCGGAGAACCTCTATGAGCAATATCCAGCTCGATATCGAATGGACCGAAGCGGCTTCCCGCAAGATCGAAAAGCTGATGCCGCGTGGCGGCAGTCAGGAAGCGTATCTCGCGCTGCCGCCCGTCGAATGCCTGCCGATGGAAGGCGACGTGCTGTTTCTCGGCCCGGCCGGCAAGCAGCAGCCGTTCATCGTCGCGGAACGCCAGTATCACCATGAAGGCGACGCCGACTGGACCATCATCCTGATCCTCGACGTGCCCGACACGCGTCACTGATCGCAGCCAGGGGCGTCCTCGCCGGGCGTCCCTGACCGGGCGTCCCTAACCGGGCGTCCTCGCCCAGTGCCCGCTCCTCCGCAAGCGAGCGGGCGCAAGGGGCCGGTGCACGGCCACGCCCGTCGTCTTCACGCACCCCTCCCGCCATTCCTTCGCCGCACGAAAGCGCCGTGCGCACCTCGAGCGCCGGCCAGCCTCGCGCCGCCTTGCTCGAAGCGCCATCCGGGCGCACTCCGTGGGCCTCCGCACACCTTTTCCCGTCGATCTGGCGCAGCATGACCTCACAACGGGCATATCGCATGCGTAACTGAAACCCGCCCGGCCCCAGCGGGCAAAGGACGCGGCGCGGCGATCGCCGCGAGTCATCGCCCCAAGGTAATAGCCGATAGTCGGTCCCGCGCCAGGTTGCGTACACTGGAAGACAACCCTCACCGCCGCGCCGCGCCATGTCGAACTCCCCCGCGAAGGCAAGCGAGTTACTTCCCGAGCCGACTCCCATCACGGGCCTGCTCGCGCAACTGCGCCCGCACCAGGACGGCTTCAGCGCCCACTGGCACGGCTATACGCTCGACAGCGCGTTTCAGCCCATTTTGTCGATCACGCATCAGCGCGTGGTCGGTTACGAGGCGCTGCTGCGCGCAACCGACGCCGCCGGACAGTCGCTCGCACCCGACGAACTCTTCGCGAAGCTGAACGGCGAGGACGCCCAGCAGCTCGACGAACTCGCGCGCTGCCTGCATCTCGCGAACTTCGTCGCGCAAGGCATCGAAACGGGCTGGCTGTTCCTCAACACGCTGCCGCGCAGCGCGCGCGCCGCCGACCCCGCGCAGGCCGCCATCGACGGACTGTGCCGCCATTTCGACTTTCCGCACGAACGCGTCGTGATCGAGGTGCTGGAGCAACGCGGCGGCGACGCGCCGGGTTCCTTCGTCGACGAGCGCCCGCCTTCGGGTTCGCGCGACTTCCTCGTCGCGCTCGACGACTTCGGCGCGGGCTTTTCCAATTTCGATCGCGTCTGGCGCTATCGCCCCGACATCGTCAAGCTCGACCGCTCGCTGGTCACACGCGCGGCCACCGACGAGAGCAACGTGGCCTTCATCGCCGAACTCGTGTCGATCCTGCATCACGCGGGCACCATGGTGCTCGCCGAGGGCGTCGAAACCGAGGCGCAACTGATGGAGTTGATGCAGGCCGACGTCGATCTCGTGCAGGGCTTCTGGTTCGGCGAACCGAACGCGTCGGTGCGCGAAGCGAGCGCCAATGCGCCGGCGCTCGCGCAGACGATGTGGCGCCGCTTCGCCGACTATCAGCGTCATAGCGAGATTCTCGAGCAGATCAACTACGGCGCGCTCTCGCACGCGATGCTGCGCGGCGCGCGCGTGCTGACCCAGGGCGGCACGCTCGAGGCGGCCGCGGCGGCGATCCAGCGCGACAGCCAGGCGCTGCGCGTGTTCGCGGCGAACGACCAGGGCGAGCAGCACGCGCCTTCGATCGCCGCGCCGGGGATCGGGCCGCCCGCGCGCCTCGCGCCGCTCCATCCCGACACCGACAGCAACTGGTCGCGCCGCGAATACTTCCGCCGCGCGCTGGCGGCGCCCGGACGCGTCGCGGTCATGGGCCCGCACTATTCGCTCAACGACGGCGAGCTCTGCTACACGGCGGCCATCGCGCTCGATTTCGGCGGCGCGACCCACGTGCTGTGCGCCGACTTCCCGCCCGAGCACGGGCCACGCGAACGGCCGCATCGGCGCGCGGAGGATTGAGGGCGGCGCGAATCGCGCCAGGCCGGTTTGGCTGACTTGCCCCCTCGTCCACCGCTTCATGGCCAGGCTGCTGCGCGCTTCTTCATGTCGACGTGACGTGCGGCGATGTCGCGTCGCGGGTGTCATGTTGCCGATCTCGCGTCGCTGATGTCGTGGTGCGCGCCACGACGCGCCTCACTCGGTCACGCGCCGGCGCCCCGCCTTGGTCTCGCCGTTGCGCGCCTTGCTGTCGAGCCGCCGCAGCTTCGAGGCACGCGTGGGGCGCGTTGCGACGCGCGCCTTGCGCGTGACGCTCACGCTGTCGACGAGTTCTTCGAGCCGTGCGAGCGCTGCCACGCGGTTCTGCTCCTGGGTGCGATATTCCTGCGCCTTGATGACGACGACGCCTTCGCTCGTGATGCGCCGGTCGGACAGCGCGAGCAGGCGCATCTTGAGCACCTCGGGCAGCGACGAGGCGCGAATGTCGAAGCGCAGATGAATCGCGCTCGACACCTTGTTGACGTTCTGGCCGCCCGCGCCCTGCGCGCGAACGGCGACGAGTTCGACTTCGTGCGGAGAGATGGGCGCGCGATAGGTCATGGCGGCAGGCAGGCATGGCGTGAGAGGACAGCACGAGAGTGTCGCATACTGTGCGGGCACGCGAAATGCGATCCGGGCCACGGCCGAATCATCCCCAAACCCGTCTGGAACCTGTCGCCAGACGCGCATGGTTGGCAAGCGGCCGGAGTTGGAACCCGGTTTCGCTAAACCCCGTTCGGCGGGATTGGCTCACGCTTTCCGAAGCACGCCCGAATCCCGGCCGGATCCCGATTGGAGCCGCATCCCATGAAGCTGCGCCCGGCATTCGTCGCCGAACTGGCGGTCAATCTGCTGCTGCCCTGGGTCGCCTACCGCCTCGCGCAACCGCACTGGGGCGAGATCGGCGGCCTGATCGCTTCCGCCATTCCGCCGCTCGCGTGGAGCATCGTCGAACTCGTGCGGTTCCGGCGTATCGACGCGCTCTCCGCCGTGATCCTGCTCGGCATCGTGCTCTCGCTGCTCGCCATGGCGTTCGGCGGCGGCACCCGCGCCCTGCTGATGCGCGAGAGTCTCGCCTCCGGCATGATCGGCGTGGTGTTTCTCGGCTCGCTGTTCGCCCGCCGGCCGATCGTGTTCTATCTCACGCGCGCGACCGTGGCGCGCGAAACGCGCGAAGGCGTCGCGCGGCTCGAAACGCTGTGGCACGAGAATCGCCGCTTCGTCTCGGCCATGCGCTTGCTCACGCTCGTCTGGGGCACGGGTCTCGTCGCCGACGCCGTGTTGCGCACGTGGCTCGCGGCGACCTGGCCGATCGAGCGCTTTCTCGTGGTCTCGCCCATGCTGGGCTACGGCGTGTTCGGCGCGCTGATGGCGTGGACGTTCTGGTATCGCACGCGCATGCGGCGCATTCGCGGCACCGACGGCCTGCTCGGCGACGCCGCCGCCGCGCGCGTCGCGCCGGAAGGCGAATTGAGCGTGGACTGACGCGTAAACCGAGGGGTGAACCGAGGCGTGGACTGACGCAGCGCACGCCGTGCAGGGGAAAGCCCGCATACGCGCACGGTCGGATCGTGCCCGAAATCAGTTAGACTCACCGCCACCATCCGCGGCGTACGGGCCGCTCTCGAACTTCCCGGCAGTCGATGCGCTATTCGGTAGAAATCAGGAAATTCCTCTATAGCCAGTATTTCTACGGCGGTCTGCGTATCGCGGTGGGCATCTCGCTGCCCGCCATTCTGTGCCTGTTCGTGCTCGACAAGAGCGACCTCGGCTTCACCATCGCGACCGGCGCGCTCGGCGCGTGCGTGGTGGACATGCCGGGCCCGCTCAAGTACAAGCGCAACGAAATGCTCGCGTGCAGCGCGATCGGGTTTCTCTCCGCTTACGCCACCGGGCTCGCCACCGTCAATCCGGTCGCGCTATGGGCGACCGTCGTGCCGCTCACCTTCGTGCTCTCGCTGATCGTGGTCTACGGCAACCGCTGGCCGCAGATCAGCTTCGCCACGCTGTTCATGATGGTGATGACGCTCGAGGAGCACTTCACGCCGCACCAGGCGCTCGTCAATGCGCTGTGGATTCTGCTGGGCGGCCTCTGGTACACGGCGTGGTCCACGCTCGTGAGCCGTCTCATGCTCGACCGTATCGAGCAGCAGGCGCTCGCCGAAAGCGTGTTCGCCTGCGCCGACTATCTGCTCGCCCGCGCCCAGTTCTTCGACCTCGACAACGATCTCGACGATTGCTACCGCAACCTCGTGGCCAAGCAGATCGCGGCGGTCGAACGTCAGGACGCCGCGCGCGACATCGTGTTGCGCAACCTGCCGCAGCTACGGAGCGGCCGCGTGGACGCGCGCCGCGCGATGCACTTCAATCTCTTCATCAACACGGTCGATCTGCACGAGTTGTTCGTGGGCGCGCACACCGACTATCCGCTCGTGCGCAACACGTTCGGCGGCTCGGACCTGCTGGTGTTCTATCGCGACCTGATCCGCAAGGCGGCCGCCGACCTCGAGGACATCGGCCTCGCGGTGCTGCAGAACGACGCGCCGCGCGCGAGCGTGAACGTGAAGGCCGAGCTGCGTGCGATCGAGTACGAACTCGAACAGTTGCGCAAGCGCGATCTCGCCGCCACCGACCCCGAAGCCTATGCGGCGATCTCGGCCTCGTTCCGGCGCATCTGGAGCGCGACGCGGCTGATCGACCGCATGCGCCGCAGCCTTTCGAACGACGTGGCCACAACCGACACCGAACTGCGCATCGACGAGGCGCTCACGCGTTTCGTGACCAACCGCCGCGTGTCCTGGCTGCAGATCTTCTCGAATCTGACAATGGCTTCGCCGAGCTTCCGGCACGCGCTGCGCGTGACGATCGCCGTGGCCGTGGGCTTCTGGCTCGGGCGCCTGCTGCCGCTCACGAACGCGTACTGGATCGTGATGACGAGCATCATCATCCTGAAGCCCGGCTATTCGCTCACGCGCCAGCGCAACGCACAGCGTATCGTCGGCACGCTGATCGGCTGCGTGGCCAGCATCGCGCTCATCCTGCTCGTGAAGCAGCCGCTCGTCCTGCTCGTGTCGATGTTCGCGGCGATGGTGATGAGCTACAGCCTGCTGCTGTTCAACTACACGGCGAGCGTGGTGTTCACGTCGTCGTACGTGCTGCTGATGTTCCATCTGCTCGCGCCGGGCAGCATGCGCATCATCGGCGAGCGCGCCATCGACACGGTGATCGGCTGCATGATAGCCATCGGCGCGAGCCATCTGTTCCCGTACTGGGAATACCGGCTGATGGGCAAGCTCGTGCACGACATGATCGCCGCCACGCGCGGCTATCTCGAGGCGAGTTGGTGGTGGAGCGGCCGCGCGACGCCGCAGCCGGGTCTGGCGATGGCCGGGGCGGGCGCGGGAGCGGGAGCGAATGCGAAAGCCGATGTCGCCACGCTCACCGAAGCCGGCGCGCGCGTGGCCGCGCATGCGACGGGCACGGCAACGAGCGGCCCGGCGGGCGCCGCGACGTCTGGCGCCACGACGCAAGCGACCCCGCACGCCACCGCGCACGCAACGGCGGCGGCCGCGTCGGACGCAACCAGGGCACCCGTCGGCGAGACCGCGCCCGTCATGGCCAGCGCCTCGGCGAATGCCGCGAGCGTCGTGAGCGAGGCAAGCACCGATAACACCGCCGAAACCGCCACCGACCAGACCACCGACCCAATCACCGATACCGCCGTCAGCGAAGAAGCCGCGCAGCGCGCGCAGATCGCACCGAGCGCGCCCGGTGTCGCGGCGGTGGGCTCGAAAGCGGCCGCTCAGGTCGCGGCCACGGCGGGCGCCAGCGCCGCGGTGCCGTCGCTTGCGCGCGACTTCCGTTACCGGCTCGCGCGCAAGAACGTGCACGTCGCGTTCGCGAATCTCGGTCAGGCGTTCCAGCGCATGATGCTCGAACCGAAGGCCGCGCAGAAGTTCGTGCCCGAACTCAACGATCTGCTGGTGCGCAGCCATGTGCTCGCCTCGCAGATCACGGCCACGGCACCGCTGTTACGCAGCACCACGCAAGCCGGCGACAACGCACCGAATCTCGACGCGCTCGAACGCGCCCTTTCGTGCGTGCGCGAGAACCTCGTGGCCGCCGAGGCGGGCACGCCCTCGCCCGCCGAGCAAGCCGACATCACGAAACAGCTCACCCGCGATCTCGACGCCATGGTCGTGCAAGCCGAGCGCGCGAGCGGCGCCTCGACCGACCTCGTGCAGGAACTCAAGCTGCTCTCGCATCAGTGCAAGCAGATGGTCGCGGCGTCCTGGCTCATCCGCAAGGACGCGAGCCTGATCCGGCTGCCGGAAGAATAAGAAGTCGAAGAAACGGCACGGCGAAACGCGCTGTTGAGCGCTTCGCCGCGCGTCATGACACGCGCCTCACTGCGCGGCGCTGGGCTGACTGGAAGGGTTCGATGCGCTGGACACGCTCGACGCGCCCGACGGAGTCGCTGCGGCAGTCGTTGACGCAGTCGCTGACGCAGTCGCTGACGCAGTTGTCGACTGAGCGCCGAGCGTCTCGTCGTACTCGCGCTTGCTGCGCAGCGCGTTGAACAGCACCGTGCCGATCACGATCAGCACCAGCACGACGATCATCACGCCGACACCAAAAACGGGATTCTTCTTGCGCGGTTCGTTCATCGGTCGTGCCTGGCCGCTAAGGCCAACGGTGAGAGGAACGGGCATTCTACGCCGCGACGCCTTGCAACCGGCTTGCGCCGCTTCATTTCATGCAGGCGCGCTCCGCCGCTCTCACGCGCCGCTGCGCACCGGCAGCGCCGTCGAATATTTGATCTGTTCCATCGCGAAACTCGAACTCACGTCGAACAGCGCCACGCTGCGGATCAGCTGCTTGTAGACGCGGTCGTAATCGTCGATGTCGGACACGACGATACGCAGCAGGTAGTCGGTCTCGCCGCTCATGCGGTACGCCTCGACAATCTCGGGAATGTCCTGCACCGCGCGCGTGAAGTTTTGCGCCCACGCCTCGGTGTGCTCGTTGGTGCGCACCGCGACGAACACGGTCGTGCCCACGCCCAGCTTGCGCGGATCGCACAGTGCCACCTGCGCGCGAATCACGCCGGTTTCCTTCAGGCGCTGCACGCGCTTCCAGCAAGGCGTTTGCGACAGATTCACGCGTTGCGCGAGTTCGGCCACCGGCATGGTCGCATCCTGCTGGAGCAATTCCACGAGTTTTCTGTCGATGAGATCCATATGCGTCCTCCCCGAAACGTAGAAAATAATTCTACACGATGGCGATCCGGCACCGTATTAGGGAAACCATTTCTCGCTTCGAAAGGCTATAAATCTCTCTATCCTGTACGAGAGAAAACTGCTCATGAACGCCCCCGCCGATGCCGCGCGGCTGCGCCTGGCGCCGCACCTCACGCCGCCGTTGCCGCACGCGCCGTATGCGCCGTGTGCGCCGATCGAGGCCGCCTGCGACGCCGCTCGCGCAAGCGCCGTGTCCCGCCTGTGCGCCGCACTCGACGCCGCATTCGCGAGTTGCGCGACGCCCGCCGATCCGTCATGCTGCGGCGACTTCGCGCGCGGCGTGCGCGCCGCCCTGACCCGTGCGCTCGCCGAGCCCGCGTTGCTCGCGCCCGCGCAGCGCGAAGGCCTCGCCGGCACCTACCGCCGCCACGTGATCGCCGCCGACGCGTGCGGCCGTTACACCGTCGCCGCGCTGGTCTGGCAGCCGGGCCAGGCGAGCCCGATTCACGCGCATCGCACGTGGTGCGGCTACGCCGTGCTGGAAGGCGCGCTCACCGAAACACTCTATGCATGGGACGCCGCACGCGCGGGCGCCGACATCGTGCGCTCGCATCCGCGCGCGAGCGGCGCCGTGGCGTTCGCCGGGCGCGGGCGCGCGGGGATTCATCGCTTATCGAACGGCGGTTTGGGTCAGGCGATTTCGCTGCACGTGTATGGCGTGGCAGCGGCGGGCATCGCCACCGAGGTCAACGACGTGGTGCCGCTGATCGCGCACGCGACCGCGTGACCTTCGACGCTTGACGCCTGAGCCCAGGCGCGCCGCGCGTCGTTGGCGAGGGCCGTCAGGTGCGCCCGCCCGCCGTGGGAATCTGCGGCGGCGCGCCTTCGGGTCCGGCCGTGGGCGGCGGCGCGGGGCGCGGTTCGTGCGAGGCGTCGCGAGAAGCGGCCCGCGACTCGCGGCTTTCCGGCGTCTGCATCGGCCCGCGCGGCGCTTCGTGCTTTGCCTCCTGCCCAGCCTCCCGCGCCGAGGCGTCCGCCGATCCATGCGCCGCTTCGTGCATCGATCCGTGCGCCGCTTCGTGCGATCCGTGCGTCGATCCGTGCGTCGATCCATGCGCCGTCTCTTCCATCGAATCCAGCGGCATCTGCGCCGGCGCTTCGTGTCCCTGGTCCGGCGGCTCCGCGCCTTCGTCGCCGCGCGACGACATATGCACGCGCATCTGCGGCACGGGAATCTGAATGCCGGCTTCGTCCATATGCCGTTTCAGGCGCGCATTGAACGCGCGCGCCACGCTCCACTGTTGCAGCGGCCGCGTCTTGATCTGCCCTTTCACCACCATCCAGTTCGGATCGAAACGATCGAGGCCCCACACTTCCACGGGCCCGAGAATCTCGCGGCGGTAGCGGAAATCGGCCACGAGTTCGGCGCCGGTTTCGCGAATCATGCGCGTGACCGTGTCGAGATCGACATTGAACGGCACGCGCACCTCGAACACCGCGAACGCGAAGTCGCGCGACAGATTCTTCACGATCTTGATCTGCGAGAACGGAATCGCGTGGATCGCGCCTTGCCCGTCGCGCAGCCGCACGGTGCGGATCGACAGATGCTCGACGGTGCCCGCGTGGCCGTTGTCGAGATCGATCCAGTCGCCAACCGAAATCGTCTCTTCGATGATGATGAACAGGCCCGTGATGAGGTCGGTCACGAGCGACTGCGCACCAAAGCCGATCGCGAGACCGATCACGCCCGCGCCCGCGAGCAGCGGCGTCACGTTGATGCCGAGATTGGCCGCCGTGACGATGCCCGCGATCGTGAGGATCGAGACGAGCACGGCGTTGCGCACGAGCGGCAACATGGTGCGCGCGCGTGTGCTGGGCGCGCGGCCCTTGGTGCGCGGGCCGCTCGGATTGAGCGCTTCGAGAATGGCCGTGTCGATCACGATCCACACGAGCCACGCGAGAAACACGGTGGCGAGGATCGCGAAGATCGCATGGGCGATGCCGCGCGCGGCCACGCTCGCCTCGATGATCGCCGCGAGCGAAATGTCCCACAGCCGCGCACAAAACTCGAAATACGCGAGCCACACGAACAGCACGAGCAGCGTGCCCGCGAAGCGCAGCAAGCGGCGCAGATACGGCGAGCGGCGCCGCACGCGCGCCGGGTCCGGACGCGTGATGCGGAACACGACCGCCGAGAGGAAAAACGCCAGCACCAGCAACAGCGCCGTGACCACGGAAATCTGCAGCACGTTCTCGCGCGCGCCGATACCGCCGACCGTTGCGGCAATGGAGGCGGCCGCGAGCAGCATCATCGGCAACTGCCAGAGCGAGGCGAGCACGTCGAGCAATTCGGTGAGCGCCTTGTGGCCGTGGCGCAGCGTGTAACTGCGATTGCGGATGAGGTGCGCCACGGGCCGCCGGAACGCAATGGCGAAATAGCCCGTGAGCACCGCGGCCGTCATGTTCGCGACCGTGCTCACGAGCGCCGCGAGATTCGGGCCGAGCTGATGGGCGACGTCGACATTCAGCGCGGCGTCGCCGAGCGCGGCCAGCACGCCGATGGCGAACAGCAAGCGCCGCGACTGCGCGATCAGCTCGCGCACGGCCGCGCGCCGGTGGCCCGAGCCGAACAGCGAAAACATGATGAGGCAGATCGACGAGAACACCGCGCCCGCGACGATCGCATAGGCGATCACCACGCCGAGCGTGCGGCCGAGCGCCTGCGGCAGCGCGCGCTCGACGATCAGCGCACCGACGAAGGCGACGATCCACGGCGCCGCGCGATGCGAAACGAAGATCAGCAGTTCGATCGTGCGCGGATTGGGCCGCAAGCCCACGGCCACTTCGAAGCGCCGCAACAGACGCCGTTCGAGCCAGCGCAGGATGGCCGCGCACGCGCCCCAGCCGAGCAGCATGGCGACCAGGTCGAACACGATGCGCCCGAGCGATTCGCCCTCGCCGCCCGAGCCGATCGTGTAAAGCTCGTAGCCCGCCGAACGGAAACGGCCGGCCCAGTAGTGCACCGGACTGCTGCCGCGGCGCGCGTCCGCTTCCACCGAGGCGAGAGCGGAGGCGATCGCGCCCAGCAGGCCGGAGGTTGCCGCCGCCACGCCCGAGGCCGGCGCGGGCGCCACGCCTTGCGAGGCGCTGCGCAGCTTCTTGAGCTGGTTGAGGAGCGCCGTGCGCTGGCGGTCGTTGTCGAGCGTGGTGATGACGCTGTCGAGCGAGCGCGTGAATTCGGCTTGACTCGCGGCCGACGGCGCCGAAGCGGCTTCCGCCGCCGAGGCCCCGGAGGCGCTCGCGGGCGCGCCGGTGATGACGCTCTTGAGCGCAGGCAGGATCGGTACGGGCGTGGGCGTGACCACGGGCGGCGCGGCGGGCGTGGAGGCGCCTTGTGTGGCGCCTTGTGTGGCGTTTTGTGCCTCCGCACCCGCCGCGAGACGCGGCGCAGCCAGCGCAACGCTCAGCAGCACGGCGAGCGCCAGCGCGCACCAGGCGGCGAACGATAGCAACAACGCGAACACGCGACGCGGCGCGGTATCCGCCGCACCGCCGCAAGCGCGCGACGGCCCGGCGACCGCGCCATCGCGTCCAATGCAGGGATTCATGACGGAGGGGCCAAAACAGGGTGCTTCAGTGTAGCCGCACTCCGCCCGCGCGCGCCTCGTGCGTGCGTAACAAGATGTCAATGCCAGGCGGTCGACTCGACGGTGGGGCTGCGACCGCTCCTGCGGCATCCCGGCGCGCGCCGCCGCTCCCGAACGACGCAATGCGCCGTATCGCGTCGGGCGATACCCCGGCTCAGTACGCGACCGTCGCGATCTCGCGCACGAAGCTGCCCTGCTCCAGTGCGTCGACGAACGCCACGGCGTAGTCTTCCGCCGAGATGCGGCTCGCGCCGTTCGCGTCGGCGATCAACGTGGTCGCGCCGGTGCGGAACGTGCCCGTGCGCTCGCCCGGCGCGATCAGCGCGGCCGGCGCGAAGAACGTCCAGTCGAGATCGCCGACGGTGCGATAGAACGCGAGCGCGTCGCGATGCGCGAGCGCCACCGGCTTGTAGGCCTCGGGGAAGCCTTCGCTATCGACGAGCTGTTTGCCCGGCGCCACCTCGAGCGAGCCCGCGCCGCCCACCACCACGAGGCGCTTGACGCCCGCCGCGCGCGCGCCTTCCACGAGCGCGCGCGACGCACCCAGCACCTCGGCGGGCTGCGCCTTGGGCGGCGCGTAGGCGCTCGCGATCACGTCGTGCCCGCGCACCGCCGCCGCGACGCTCGCCGCGTCGAGCAGATCGGCCCGTTGCGCGGCGAGGTTCGCGCCGGTCGGCACGCGCGCCGGGTCGCGCACGAGTGCGCTTACGGTGTGGCCGCGCCGCACGGCTTCCGCGGCAATACGTGAACCGATCATGCCCGTGGCGCCAAAGAGCGCGATTTTCAGTGCTTGGCTCATGCTGTCACTCCAAATTTATGTAACCAATATAGTTACATTTAAGGGTAAAAAAACGGGGCGTCGCCCCGCCCGTTTCATCGAACCTTCGCTGGGCTCACGCCCGCTTCGCTCTGGCGCGTTCGAGCTTGCGCTCGCTGCGCGAGATATCGTCGACGACCTCCGCGAGCGTGCGCGCGGCCAGCGACGCCTCCATGGCGCGCTGCGCCTCGTCGATCACGCCGCGCAGCGTCTGCTGGATGTGCCGCCCGACCATGCACGCCGGATTCGGCTCCTCGCGATGCATGGCGAACAACTGGGCGTCGTCGACCGCGCGATAGACGTCGAGCAGCGAAATCGCGGCCGGCTCGCGCGCCAGCAGCGCCCCGCCGCCCGCGCCCAGCTGCGACGTGGTGAGGCCGGCGTTGGCCAGCATCGTCAAGAGACGCCGGATCAGCGCCGGATTCGTGTTCACGCTGCCCGCGATGATCTCCGACGAAAGCGGTGCGCCTTCCTGCTGCGCGAGCAGCGAGAGCGCATGGACGGCAAACGCAAAGCGGCTACTCGTATTCACGACGAAGACCCGAAAAGTGTAACTATGATAATTACATTAATGGAACGCGTCAACGCCGCCGCGAGGCTGGCCGCGCGCGTCCGCGTTACTGCGACGCATCCGAGGCCTGCGCCGAAGACGCCGCCGCCGCGCTGCTCGCCCAGCGCTGCAACGAATGCCCCGCGATGGTCAGGCCGGTGCCGGTGGCCGCCGCCGCGTGGCCGAGCATGGACTGCGCCGCACCCGCGGCGTCGCGCAATTGCGCGTGCGCCTGCGAGGCCAGTTCCGCGTTGCTCGGCGTCGCGCTCGCGCCGAGGCTGGCGCTCGCCGCCACGCCGTCCGATGCCGCCACCGACGACGATGCCGACTGCGATGCATCGAGCTTCTGCTGCGCCGCATCGACCTGCTGGTTCACGTAGCTCGCCGCCTTGTCGAGCGTTTGCTTCGCCTGCTGCGCGGCTTGTTGCGCCGCGTCCTGCGTGGCCTGCTTCATGGCTTCGGCGGACTGCTTGCTGACGTCCGGCGCGTTCTGCTTGTCGCAGCCCGACACGAGCGCCGCCGCGCACATCACGAGCGGCGCGAGGCCCAGCCATTGCCTGGATTGCTTCGAAAACATGGTTATCCCGAAAGATTCGCCGCCGTGAGCGGCTTGCACAGATGAAAACGCGGCAATGATACGCCGTCGCGTAAAACCGCTTCGGACGCGATCAACGAAAAACCCGCGCGCTCGAACACGGGGCGCGAGATTGCGCTCGCGTCGACGCTGAGCACGCTGGCCCGCGACGCCCGCGCGATGCGTTCGAGTTGAGCAATGAGCGCACCGCCCACGCCGCGCCGCGCCCACGCCGGCGCGACGTACAGCATCTCGACATGATCGACCGGCGCGAGCTGGGCAAACGCAACGGCCGTGCCGCCGTTGCGCGCCACGAGCGTCACGCCGCGCGCGAGCCGCGCGCCGAACGCCGCGAGATCGTCGGCGCTGGATACCCACGCCTCGCGTTGCGCCGCATCGTAATGCGTTGCCGCGAGCGTGCCAATGGAGGCGCGAAACAGCGCCGCGAGTTCGGCGGCGTCCTGTTCCGGCACGTAGCGCCGCACCGCGAGCGAGGCCAGCGCGGCGCACGCGGTGCCGCCAGCGCCGCGCGACGCCCGGTCCGGTTCGCCGTCGGGCGACATGGTAAGTGCAAAATCGTCAAACATGGTGGAGTAGACTCCTTTCGCACGCGATCTGTTCCAAAACTCCGTTCCCGGAGACTCACTGGAGACTCACGATGGCCGTCAAGAAGATCCTGTTCCTCACCGGCGACTTCGCCGAAGACTATGAAACGATGGTGCCGTTCCAGGCGCTGCAGGCCGTTGGCCATCGCGTCGACGCCGTGTGCCCCGGCAAGAAGGCCGGCGAGCGCATCAAGACCGCCATCCACGACTTCGAAGGCGACCAGACCTATACGGAAAAGCCCGGCCACCAGTTCGCGCTCAACGCGAGCTTCGACGAGATCGACGCCGCCAGCTACGACGCGCTCGCCATCGCGGGCGGCCGCGCGCCCGAATATTTGCGCCTGAATCCCAAGGTCATCGCGCTCGTGCGCCACTTCGCCGAAGCGAACAAGCCGATCGCCGCGATCTGCCATGCCGCGCAGTTGCTCGCGGCGGCCGAGGTGATCCGCGGCAAGCGCATTTCCGCGTATCCGGCCTGCGCGCCCGAAGTGCGGCTCGCGGGCGGCGAATATGCCGATATTGCCATCGACAGCGCCGTCACCGACGCGCCTTTCGTGACCGCGCCCGCGTGGCCCGCGCATCCCGAATGGCTGCGGCAATTTCTCGCGCTGCTCGGTACGCGCATCGAGCCGTAAATCGCGCCGTAAATCGCGCCGTGATACCCGCGCCGCACGCGCATCGGCATGCCGCGGGCGCGCCACGCCCGCTGCCGCGCGGCGTGCACCGACCCTTGATTCAGATTGGTCTGATTTCGTTACATCCGACGGCTGGCCAGAATAACCGCCAGTGTTTCGGAGTGTGTACAGATGAATCTGACAGACTGGGTCGTGATCCTCGCGATCGTCCTCGCGGCGATCGCTTTTCTTTGTCCGCGCAACCGCCGCCGGGGAAGTTTCGTCGACCGCGCGCGCCGCGCTCAGGGCCGCCGTCTGCTGATGCAGGCGGCCGTCGCGCTGTGGGGCGCGCTCCTCACACTGGAACGCTGCTTCGTCGCCACTTCGGTGACCGCCGCCGCGGGTCGAGCCTCGCCCAGCTTCTTCCTGCGCCCGCACGTGGCGCTCGGCATGGCGCTCGCGCTCGCTGTGGTCGGCCTCGTCTGGGCGTTCCGGGCGTGTCGCCTGTTCAAGGCGCGGCGCATTTTCAGTACGTGCTGAATCGGCCGCCGGTTCGCAGCCGGGTGCCCGGCCTCGCGGCCTCGCACTGAGGCACCGCGCCGCTCGCACAGGTCATAGTCCAGTGGGCGGCCGCGAAAACGCCGCCGCCACGAGCGCCCCTTCCCCGTGCTCGCCACGCTTCGCCTGCGCGCCGCCCGCGCTGGCCGCGCCGCCGCCCATCGCCGTATCCGCGCGTTCGAGCGCGTCGATCAACTGGTCGGCGTCGCCGGGCGCGGGCGGCGCCGAAGCCAGCGCGTCGGGCAACGACAGGTAGAACGTCGTGCCCTCGCCCTCCGTCGATTCCACCCACACGCGGCCGCCATGCCGCTCCACCACGCGGCGCACCAGCGCGAGGCCGATGCCCTCGCCGGGCGCGACGTTGCCGTGCATGCGCTGAAACGCCTGAAAGAGCCGCGGCAGGCCCACTTCGGGAATGCCGAGACCGTTGTCGCGCACATAGAAAATCTGCAGCGACTCCACGCCCGGCGGCGCGCTCGCCGCGCCGATCTCCACGCGCCCCTCGCGTGCCGGATCGAGATAGTTGAGCGCATTGCCGATCAGGTTTGCGAACACCTGTTCGAGCGCCGTCGGGTCGCCCCACACGTCGGGTAGCGCGCGCACGCTCACCTGCGCGCCGCGCGTGCGGATCGAGCCGTGCATCGAATCCACCACGCGCTGCACCATCTCCTGCACGTTCACGCGCTGGCGCCGGTACTCCACACGCCCCACGCGCGCGAGCCGCAACAGCGCGTCGATGATGTGCGAGGCGCGCAGCACGGCGCTTTGCAGATAACGGAGCGCCTCGCCGATATCCTCGTTGATGACGCGTTCGATGCGCTCACGCGCCTCGGGCGCGAGCGACGAAGCCGCCACGCGCTTGCGCAGGTCGTCGCAGGCGTGATGCAGTTCGCGCGAGAAGCCTTGCAGATTGACGAGCGGCGCGCGCAGATCGTGCGACACGCCGTGAATGAACATCTCGTTTTCCTGGGTTTGCTGGCGCAGGTTTTCGTTGATGCGCGCGAGTTGATCCGCGCGGCGCGCGAGATCGGCCTGAAACCCGATCCGCAAACGCTCCGCCTCGATCAGCCGCTGGCTGATCTGATGCAGCGTGAGGTCGAGTTGCGCGATCTCGTCGCCACCCGCCGAAAGCGGCGCCAGCGGCTCGCCGGCCGCGAGCCGGTTGGCGTTGTCGGAGAGCGCGTTGAGCCGCCAGCGCACGCCGCGCGTGAACACGCCCACCGCGAGCGCGACCAGCACGATCGAGCCGATCACGGCCGTCATCACGAGCGACTGCTGCTGCGCGCGCGCGGCCACCGCCGCCGAGACGCGCGAGACGTCGAGCCGCCGCTCCTCGGTCTGGAACGAGGTGATCTGGCCGCGCACGCGATCGAGCACGTCGGCACCGGTGAGCGCGCGAAACCGTTCGACGAGATCGGCGCGGCGCCCCGAGTGCAGCATGTCCTGCATGCGGTCGGACCATTGCCGGTAGGTCTGCACGGCCTGGCGGATCTGCACCGCGCGCTCCACCTGCGCCGGGTTGTCGGAAACGAGATCGACGAGCTGGTCGATGCGCCGGTCCACGTCCATCCACATCTGCACGGGCGTGACGTAGTGCGCGTCGCCGGCCGCCACCGCGCCGCGCAACTGCACCGACTCCACCAGCACCGGTTCGAGCACGCGCCCCGCCTGCGCGAGCACGGCCTGGCTGTGCTGGCCGGCGCGCTCGAAGGCTTCGGCGTCGGCTTCCGCCTTGACGATGGCCGCGAGCAAGCTCAGCTCGAACAACGCCGGGATCGCGATGAGCAACAGCCCTTTGGTGGTAAGACGCATGAACAGGCGAAATGAGGACGACGCGTGGAACCAGATGGGAAGCGACGATCCGGCCATTATGTCGGCGATTTCGGCCGACGTGGGCGCCGCGTGGCGTGGGAGTTCGCGCGGGGGCACGCCGCGCGGGCGCATCCTGCTCCGATCAGCCGACGCAGCCGACGCAGCCGCAGTCAAGTCGCGCGCGAACATTTCGAAATGCCCACAACACGATGTTTTCGAAAGGCATTTCGAATTTCACGCCCCGCTTTGGCGCGCACTTTCCCCACCTTTGCGCGTAAGCCCTGAAATTGTGCCGACGCGCGGTGCATACGGGTGCGCACCCCTCAGACGTTTCCGAACGATTTCCTGAAACATTTCCGCTTCGGTGCAAGCCGCACCGGCGTGACGCGCAGCCGTCATCGTAAATTCACCAGACTGGCGCAAGCTGGCCCACATCTTGCTCATCATGCGCCCATTTTGGGCAAACGCAGGAAGCCAGATGGACACTCTCAAGACCGGCACCGACACGCTCTTTCTGCTGCTGGGCGCCGCCATGGTGCTCGCGATGCACGCGGGATTCGCGTTTCTCGAACTCGGCACCGTGCGCAAGAAGAACCAGGTGAATGCGCTCGTGAAGATTCTCGTCGACTTTTCGGTGTCGACGATCGCCTATTTCTTCATCGGCTACACGCTCGCCTACGGCGTGCAGTTCTTCTCGCACGCCGACGTGCTCGCCGAGCACAACGGCTATCAGCTCGTGCGCTTCTTCTTCCTGCTGACGTTCGCGGCGGCCATTCCGGCCATCGTCTCGGGCGGTATCGCCGAGCGCTCGAAGTTCAACCCGCAACTGTTCGCGACTTTCGTGATCGTCGGCTTCATCTACCCGTTCTTCGAAGGCATGGTCTGGAATAACCGCCTGCATTTCGAAGATGCGATGACGCACGTGTTCGGCGTGCCGTTCCACGACTTCGCGGGCTCGGTGGTCGTGCACGCGTTCGGCGGCTGGGTCGCGCTGCCGGCCGTGCTGCTGCTCGGCGCGCGTCACGGCCGCTACACGCGCGATGGCCGCATTGCCGCGCACCCGCCTTCGAGCATTCCGTTTCTCGCGCTCGGCGCGTGGGTGCTCGCGGTGGGCTGGTTCGGCTTCAACGTGATGAGCGCGCAGACCATCGACAAGATCAGCGGTCTGGTGGCCGTGAATTCGTTGATGGCGATGGTGGGCGGCACGCTCGCCGCGTGGTTCGCGGGCCGCAACGACCCGGGCTTCACGTACAACGGGCCGCTCGCCGGTCTGGTCGCGGTGTGCGCGGGCTCGGACATCATGCATCCGCTCGGCGCGCTGGTGACGGGCGCCGTCGCGGGCGTGCTGTTCGTCTACATGTTCACCTGCGTGCAAAACCGCTGGCGTATCGACGACGTGCTCGGCGTGTGGCCGCTGCACGGCCTGTGCGGCGCATGGGGCGGCATTGCGGCGGGGATTTTCGGCGCGCGCTGGCTGGGCGGCATCGGCGGCGTCTCGCTGGGCGCGCAGATCGTGGGCACGCTGGCCGGCATCGTGATCGCGTCGGTCGGCGGCTTCGTGGTGTACGGCGCGCTGCGCGTGACCGTGGGCCTGCGTATCGACCAGGAAGACGAATACAACGGCGCCGATCTCTCGATCCACAAGATTTCGGCCACGCCGGAGCGCGAAACCGTCGCCTGACCGGCACGCCCGATGTGCCCGATGTGCCGATAAGCGCGGCGCGAAGGCGGCCATGCCCGCCATCGCGCCGCCTTCACCTCACAGCTGCCCCATCCCGCCGGCGACGATCACTTCCGTGCCGACGATGAACGCCGATTCCTTCGCGCTCAGATGCAGGACCGTCGAGGCGACCTCCTCGGGCGTGGCGAAACGCTTGAGCGGCACCAGTTCGCGGATGGCGGCCGCGGTGGCTTCACGCTGCGCGTCGTTCATGCCGAACTTGTCGTAGAGCGGCGTCGCGACGGGGCCCGGGCTCACCACATTCACGCGGATCGCGCGTGGCAGCAGTTCCGCCGAGAGCGTTTTCGCGAACGAAATCAGCGCCGCCTTGCTCGCCGCATACACCGACGAAGTGGGCATGCCGATATGCGCGTTGATCGAACCGTTCAAGACGATGGCCGCGCCCTCGTTGAGCACCGGCAACAGCGACTGCATCTGGAAGTACGCGCCCTTCACGTTGATGTCGAAGGTCTGGTCCCAGAGCGCCTCGTCGATTTGCTCGAACGGCGCGAGTTTGGCCACACCCGCGTTGATGAACACGGCGTCGAGCTTGACGCCCGCGTCCCGCACGGCGGCGGCGAGCGCCCGCGCGGCATCGACGGAACCGGCGTCGTTGCGCCACGCGAGCGCGCCCTCGCCCAGCGTCTTGCGCGCGGTTTCGAGCGCCGCTTCATCGCGGCCGGTGATGATGACGCGGGCGCCTTCGGCCGCATAGGCTTGCGCGGCCGCGAGGCCGATGCCGCTGCTACCGCCGGTAACGAGGACAGTCTGGTTGGCAAAGCGATTCATGACGTTCTCCTGAGAAGGTTGCCGTTGCGCGTTTGCTCCGGCCGTGACGTCATATTCGGTCGTTTCACCCGCTTTGCCGTACGACGCGCCTGGCGCAAACGTTCGATCTAATCGAACATGTTCAGGCGTCCAGTGCGACGCCCTCCACCAGACGCTGCGCGAGACGCGGTTCGCGCAGCATCTCGATCCACCATTGCAGCGCCCGCCCGACGTGTTCGCCGCGCCACGCCACGTACAGCACGTTGGGTTCACGCGGGCTCGCCGTGGTCATCTCGACCAGTTCGCCGCGTTCGACGAGTCTCGCCACGCGCCGTCGCGGCAGCCAGCCCACGCCGAGCCCGGCGCGCTGCGCCTGGATCTTCGCGCGCATCGACGGCACGGCCAGCACGTCCTGACCGCCCAGCAGCCCGTAGGCGCGGCCCGGCGTGACGCGCGCGGAATCCGCCACGGCCACGCCGCGCTCCGACAGAATGCGCTCGCGCGGCAACGGCTGCGGCTCGCGCGCGAGCGCGTGGCGCGGCGAGACCGCGAAGGTCCACTCCATCACGCCCAGTTCGAACCACTGCAAGCCGTCGATGGCGGGCGGCTCGTTCGTCGCACCGATGATGAGATCGGCGCGGCCGTCGCGCAGCGCTTCCCAGGTGCCGGACAGCACTTCGTGCGTAAAACGCAGTTTCACGCCGGAGGCGAGCGCGTCGAAGTCGCGGATAACCGGCATCAGCAATTCGAATTCGAGAATTTCGTCGGTGACGATCCAGAGGCGGTCTTCCCAGCCGCTCGCGATCTGCCGCACGCGCTGCGTCATGCGCGCGACGTCCTGCATGAGCCGCCCCGCTTCGTGAGCGAGCAGATGGCCGGCGGGCGTGAGTTGCAGCCGGTAGCGGCGGCGGTCGAACAGCAGCGCGTCGAAGCGCGCTTCGAGTTGCCGCGCCGCGTGCGAGACCGTCGAAGGCGCCTTGTTCAGCCGCGCCGCCGCGCGCGACAGACTGCCCGTTTCGCGGATGGCGTCGAGCAACGCGAGTTCTTCCTCGGACAACATGTGCGACCCCTTCGAACGATCGGATTTCGATAGTACGACGGCGCAAACGTTAAAATTGGGGATCGATTAAAAAAATAGTCTATGCTGTCAGAGCGGCCTGTCAGCGGCCGAAAACAGCGATCAGACACGTTTTTTATGGCGCAATGTGCGGCGGCGCGCAGTGCGGCGCACCAAATTGCAGGTAAAAAAAAGCGCCACGTTTAAGGCGTGGCGCTTTGAAAAGTTCTAGCCATTCCGAGGGCCGTGCTAGAACCTGAGAGACGGTATCCCGGTAAAGCGGCAGTCGCGACAGGCTATGCGTAATGCATAGCGAGGGACACATTAAAACCCCGCGAGTGGCGAGGTTTCCGCACCGTCACGCAGGTGCGCGACGACTTACCGAAATTCGATTCCATTTTTTACCTTGACGCTGACGAAGTCAAGCAAAATCTCGCCAAAATGCGCGAACAGTCAATGATTGTGCATGCCTTAGAATCCTCAGCCGAAATAAACCGTACCAAGTGGAAAGTGGTACTGATCGGACGTAAAAAAAACGCGCCTTGCCACGCTTTCATGCACGAAACCGGTGCGAACGTCGCAGGCCTGAATCTGAAATCCAGTTTCGGGAAAATCGTCCCCAATGACCTCTGCACTCGATCCGCGCGGCCGCCACGACGCCACCCGCGATAAAGACGGCGCTGCCGACGAAGTCACGGCGCTGGCGCGCGGGCTTGCCGTGCTGCGCTGCATCGCGGCTGCCGATGCCCCGCTGAGCAATCGCGAACTCACCGAGCTCACCGGCATACCCAAGCCCACGCTCTCGCGCCTCACGGGCACGCTCGTGAGCACCGGCTTTCTCGCGCGCCTGCCCGACAGCGAACGCTTCGTGCTGACGTCTTCCGTGCTCGAACTCTCCAACGGCTTCCTGCGCAACTCCGACATCCGCAGCCGCGCCCGGCCATTTCTCACGCGTCTCGCCGAGCGTACCGCGCTCTCCGTCCACCTGACTGTGCGCGACCGCCTGGATATGGTCGTGATCGACGCGATCCGCCCGCGCACCGCTGTACTCGTCACGCGGCTCGAAGTCGGCTCGCGCATCGACATGGGCCGCACCGCCGTGGGCCGCGCCTATCTCGCCTCGCTCGACCCCGACGCGCGCGCCGAGGTCACGGCCGCGCTGCAAGCCTCGGCGGGCAACGACTGGGGCTTCGTCGGCAGCCGGCTCGACGCCGCCGTGGCCGAAACCGCCGCGCAGGGCTACGGGCTCGCGATCGGCGAATGGTACGAAGGCCTCAACGCCATCGCCACCGCCTTCGCCGGCCCCAACGACGAGCTGTACGCCATCAATTGCGGCGGCGCCTCGCAGCAATGCCCGCGCGAATGGCTCATCGCGCACGTCGCGCCGCTGCTGCGCGAGTGCGTGGCGCGCATCGTCGCCGAAATCGGCGGCTCCGTGCGGCTCTGACCGACACCTCCCCACTCCACGTCTTACAAAGCTCCGACACGTCCTGTAACGCCCGTAACGTCCCGAAAGAATCGGTGCTGGACGGTGACGAAGGGCGCAACGTAGCATCATGCTTTTTGGCGGCGCGGGCCGCCAGGCGCGCTTTTGCGGACCGGTACACCAGTTGGCGGGCACTCTGCGCCCCTTCGGCCCCGCCGGGACCGCGCCGTGCTACCGCTTGATGCCCCGTGCTCCACCGTGGCACTCAGGTCAAGCGCGCCGCCGCATTTGCCGCACGCGCCATCCGAAAATCCCGCGCATTGGTGTATACAACGCAGTTCGCGTTTTATTTCATTGCGTTCGCGCAGTGAGCCCGCCTGTTGCGCCCGCTGGCCGCGCGCCGCTAGCCGCGCGCCGGTCGTCCCGGCCCGCCGCGGCTGACATCAAGCGGGCGCGCGGCACGCGTAGCATCGGCCACGTTGTCCGATATCAATAAAAGTCGCTCACCCGAGACTTTCGAGAACCCGTTACCGACCTGACCGATGGATCAACAAGACAAGCGCCCGGAATCCCCCCGTCGAGACACGCCGTCCTCTTCCGTTCCCCCCGTTGCACCCCGGCGCAGCCGCGGCAAGCTGATCGCGCTCGGCGTCTTGCTGGTGATCGTGCTCATCGTGCTGTGGCGCTGGCAACCGTGGAGCAAGGCGCCCGCGGGCGGCAACGGCGCCCCGGCCGCGAGCGGCGGCCGCCATCGCGGCGGCGACGGTCCCGGCGGCATGGCGAACATGACGCAGCCGGTGAGCGTGGCGGCGGCGAAGTCGGGCGACATGCCCATCGTCATCACGGCGCTCGGCACGGTCACGCCGCTCGCCAACGTCACCGTGCGCACGCAGCTCTCGGGCGTGCTGCAAACCGTCAACTTCACCGAAGGCCAGATGGTCAAGAAGGGCGACGTGCTCGCGCAGGTCGACCCGCGTCCGTATCAGATTTCGCTCGACAATGCGCAAGGCCAGCTCGCGCGCGACCAGGCGCTGCTCGCCACCGCGCGCCTCGACCTGAAGCGCTATCAGACGCTGCTCTCGCAGGACTCGATCGCGAGCCAGCAGGTCGACACGCAAGCCTCGCTCGTCAAACAGTACGAAGGCACCGTCAAGTCGGACCAGGCCAATATCGACACGTACAAGCTCGATCTCACCTACGCGCGCATCACGGCGCCGGTCTCGGGCCGCGTGGGCCTGCGCCAGGTCGATCCGGGCAACTACGTCACCTCGGGCGACACCAACGGCATCGTCGTGCTCACGCAGATCGACCCGATCAGCGTGATTTTCACCACGTCCGAAGACAACCTGCCCGCGATCCTCAAGCAACTGCGCGCGGGCACGAAAATGTCGGTCACCGCCTACGACCGCAGCAACACCACGGTGCTCGAAAGCGGCTTCCTGCAAACCGTCGACAACCAGATCGACACGACCACGGGCACGGTCAAGCTGCGCGCGAGCTTCCAGAATCCGAACCAGCTGCTGTTCCCGAATCAGTTCGTCAACGCGCGCCTGCTCGTCGACACGATCCACAACGCCGTGATCGTGCCCACATCGGCCGTGCTCAACGGTTCGCAAGGTTCGTACGTGTATGTCGTGAAACCCGACAACACGGTCACGGTGCGCGTCGTGAAGGTCGGCCCCGTGGACGCCGAACGCACCAGCATCGCCTCGGGTCTCGCCGTGGGCGAGCGCGTGGTGATCGACGGCTCGGACCGCCTGAAGGAAGGCGCGAAGATCACGATTCCGGCCGAACGCGCCAAGGGCGCGAAGGGTGCGAGCGGCGCGGCGGGTGCAAGCGGCGCGCACGCGGGCTCGGGCGGCTGGGCCGCGGGCGCCTCGGCGGCATCGGGCGCGCACCACGGCCGCCGCCGTCATGCTTCGCAGGCGGAAGGCCAGTAAGCCAGCATGAATCCTTCCCGCGCCTTTATTCTGCGGCCGGTCGGCACGGCGCTGCTCATGGCGGCGATCATGCTGGTCGGCCTCGTCTCGCTGCACTTCCTGCCGCTTTCCGCGCTGCCCGAAGTCGACTACCCGACCATCCAGGTGCAGACCTTCTACCCCGGCGCGAGCCCGGAAGTGATGACCTCGTCGGTCACGGCGCCGCTCGAGCGCCAGTTCGGGCAAATGCCGTCGCTCAACCAGATGTCGTCGCAAAGCTCGGCGGGCGCCTCGGTCATCACGCTGCAGTTCAGCCTCGACCTGCCGCTCGACATCGCCGAACAGGAAGTGCAGGCCGCCATCAACGCGGCGGGCAATCTGCTGCCGTCCGACCTGCCCGCGCCGCCGATCTACGCCAAGGTCAATCCCGCCGACGCGCCGATCCTCACGCTCGCCATCACCTCGAACACGCTGCCGCTCACGCAGATCCAGGATCTCGCCGACACGCGCCTCGCGCAGAAGATCTCGCAGGTCGCGGGCGTGGGTCTCGTGAGCCTTTCGGGCGGCCAGCGCCCGGCCGTGCGCATCCAGGCGAACCCGCGCGCGCTCGCGGCTTACGGCCTGAACCTCGACGACCTGCGCACCAGCATCTCGAACCTCAACGTCAACACGCCGAAGGGCAACTTCGACGGGCCCACACGCGCCTACACGATCAACGCGAACGACCAGCTCACCGACGCCGAAGCCTACAAGAGCGCCGTGATCGCCTATCGCAACGGCCGCCCCGTGATGCTCACCGACGTCGCGAACATCGTGCAGGGCGCCGAGAACACCAAGCTCGGCGCCTGGGTGGACGGCACGCCCGCGATCATCCTGAACGTGCAGCGCCAGCCCGGCGCGAACGTGATCCAGGTGGTCAACAGCATCAAGGCGCTGCTGCCGCAGTTGCAGGAATCGCTGCCCTCCGCGCTCAACGTGCAGATCGTCACCGACCGCACCACCACGATCCGCGCCTCCGTGCGCGACGTGCAGTTCGAACTGCTGATGTCGGTCGTGCTGGTCGTGCTCGTGATGTACCTGTTCCTCGCCAACATCTACGCGACCATCATCCCGAGTCTTTCGGTGCCGCTCTCGCTGATCGGCACGCTCGCGGTCATGTATCTGTGCGGCTTCTCACTCGACAATCTTTCGCTGATGGCACTCACCATCGCGACCGGCTTCGTGGTGGACGACGCCATCGTCATGATCGAGAACATCGCGCGCTTCGTGGAGGACGGCGACACGCCGCTCGAAGCCGCGTTGAAGGGCTCGAAGCAGATCGGCTTCACCATCATCTCGCTCACGGTTTCGCTGATCGCGGTGCTGATCCCGCTGCTGTTCATGGGCGACGTGGTCGGGCGCCTGTTCCACGAGTTCGCGATCACGCTCGCGGTCACCATCGTCATCTCGGCCATTGTGTCGCTCACGCTCGTGCCGATGATGTGCGCGAAAATGCTGCGCCACACGCCGCCCACCGAAAGCCGCCGCTTCGAGGCGCGCGTGCATGCGTTCTTCGACTACGTGATCGGCCGCTACGGCGTGGCGCTCGAATGGGTGCTCGCGCGCCAGCGCCTCACCCTGCTCGTGTTTCTCGTCACGCTCGTGCTGACCGGCATCCTCTACGTGGTCGTGCCGAAGGGCTTCTTCCCCGTGCAGGACACGGGCGTGATCCAGGCGATCACGCAGATGCCGCAGTCGGTGTCGTATCAGTCGATGGCCGAGCGGCAGCAGGCGCTCGTGGCGGAAATCCTCAAGAACGACAACGTGGACAGCCTCACCTCGTTCATCGGCGTGGACGGCAGCAACATCACGCTCAACAGCGGCCGCATGCTGATCAACCTGAAGGCGCGCGACGACCGCAGCGAAACGGCGAGCGAGATCATCCGCGACCTGCAACGCAGCACCGCGCACATTCCGGGCGCGACGCTCTACATGCAGCCGGTGCAGGATCTGACGATCGACTCCACCGTGAGCCCCACGCAGTATCAGTTCATGCTCACCACGCCCAACATCCAGGACTTCACGACCTGGGTGCCGAAGCTCGTGCAGCGCCTCCAGCAACTGCCCGAACTCGCCGACGTGGCCACCGACCTCCAGGATCAGGGCCAGTCGGTGTACGTGGAAATCGATCGCGCGAGCGCCTCGCGCTACGGCATCACGCCCGCGACCGTCGACAATGCGCTTTACGACGCGTTCGGCCAGCGCATCATCTCGACGATCTTCACGCAGTCGAACCAGTACCGCGTGATTCTGGAAGCCGACCCGATCCTGCAGCACTACACCGACGCGCTGAATTCGATCTACCTGCCCTCGTCCACGTCCACCACGGGCCAGGTGCCGCTCTCCTCCATCGCGAAGTTCCACGAACGGCCCGCGCCGCTGCTGGTCACGCACCTCTCGCAGTTCCCGGCCACGACCGTGTCGTTCAACCTCGCGCAGGGCGCCTCGCTGGGCGCGGCCGTGAAGGCGATCCAGCAGGCGGAAAAGGACGTCGGCCTGCCCGGCTCGTTCCAGACGCGCTTCCAGGGCGCGGCGCTCGCGTTCCAGGCGTCGCTCTCGAACGAACTGTTCCTGATCCTCGCGGCCATCGTCACGATGTACATCGTGCTGGGCGTGCTCTACGAGAGCTTCGTGCATCCGATCACGATTCTCTCCACGCTGCCTTCGGCGGGGATCGGCGCGCTGCTCGCGCTCATCCTCACGGGCCACGACCTCGACATCATCGGCATTATCGGCATCGTGCTGCTGATCGGCATCGTGAAGAAGAACGCGATCATGATGATCGACTTCGCGCTGGAGGCGGAACGCCACGAGGGCAAACCGCCGCGCGAGGCGATCTACCAGGCGTGTCTGCTGCGTTTCCGGCCGATCATGATGACGACGATGGCGGCGCTGCTCGGCGCCCTGCCGCTGATCCTCGGCAGCGGCGCGGGCAGCGAGTTGCGCCGGCCGCTCGGCATCGCGATCGCGGGCGGCCTGATCGTGAGCCAGGCGCTCACGCTCTTCACCACGCCCGTGATCTATCTGGCGTTCGACTCGCTCGCGCAGCGCCTGCGCAAGCGCTTCGGTTCGCACGGCACGCCGGGCTCGCCCTCGGCGCCGTCGTCCACGGAGCGCTGACGCGATGAATCTCTCGCGCCCGTTCATCTCGCGCCCCGTCGCGACCACGCTGCTCTCGCTCGGCATCGCGCTCGCCGGCCTCTTCGCGTTCACGAAGCTGCCGGTGGCGCCGCTGCCGCAGGTGGATTTCCCCACCATCTCGGTGCAGGCCAGCTTGCCGGGCGCGAGCCCGGAAACCGTGGCGACCAGCGTGGCGAGCCCGCTGGAGCGCCATCTGGGCTCGATCGCCGACGTCACCGAAATGACCTCGCAAAGCTCGGTGGGCAGCACGCGCATCACCTTGCAGTTCGGCTTGAACCGCGACATCGACGGCGCCGCGCGCGACGTGCAGGCCGCGATCAACGCCGCGCGCGCCGACCTGCCCACGAGCCTGCGTTCGAATCCGACCTACCACAAGGTCAACCCCGCCGACGCGCCCATCCTGATTCTCGCGCTCACCTCGCCCACGCTCACGCCGGGCCAGCTCTACGACTCCGCGGCCACCGTGCTGCAGCAGTCGCTCTCGCAGGTGGACGGCATCGGCGAGGTGGACGTGAACGGTTCCGCCAACCCGGCCGTGCGCGTCGAGCTGGAACCGCATGCGCTCTTTCACTACGGCATCGGTCTCGAAGACGTGCGCGCGGCGCTCGCCTCGGCCAACGCGAACAGCCCCAAGGGCGACATCTCGTTCGGCCCGCAGCGCTACCAGCTCTACACCAACGACCAGGCGAGCAAGGCTTCGCAGTACAAGGATCTCGTGATCGCCTATCGCAACGGCGCGGGCGTGAAGCTTTCCGACGTGGGCGAAGTGGTCGATTCGGTGGAAGACCTGCGCAACATCGGCCTGACCAACGGCAAGCGCTCGGTGCTCGTGATCCTGTACCGCCAGCCGGGCGCGAACATCATCGACACCGTCGATCGCGTGATCGCCATGGTGCCGCAACTGAAGGCTTCGCTGCCCGCCGACGTCGACATCATTCCCACCTCCGACCGCTCCGTCACGATCCGCGCCTCGCTAAAAGACACCGAATACACGCTGATGATCGCCGTGGCGCTCGTCGTGATGGTCGTGTTCCTGTTCCTGCGCAACTGGCGCGCGACGCTCATTCCGACCGTGGCCGTGCCGATCTCGATCATCGGCACGTTCGCGGCCATGTATCTGATGGGCTTCTCGCTCGACAACCTTTCGCTGATGGCGCTCACCATCGCGACCGGCTTCGTGGTGGACGACGCCATCGTCGTGCTCGAAAACATCTCGCGTCATATCGAAAACGGCAAGTCGCGCATGGAAGCCTCGCTGCTCGGCGCGCGCGAAGTGGGCTTCACCGTGCTTTCGATCAGCGTCTCGCTGGTGGCCGTGTTCCTGCCCATCCTGCTGATGGGCGGCATCGTCGGACGGCTGTTCCGCGAGTTCGCGCTCACGCTGTCGCTCGCCATCGCCGTGTCGCTCGTGGTCTCGCTCACGCTCACGCCGATGATGTGCTCGCGCCTGCTCGAAGAAGCGCACCAGAAGAAGCAGGAAGGCCGGTTCGCGCAATGGCTCGAACGCGGCTTCATGCGCATGCAGAACGGCTATGAGCGCACGCTCGGCTGGGCGCTCGCGCGGCCGCTTCTGATCCTGCTGATCCTGTTCGCGACCATCGGCCTGAACGTGCTGCTCTACGTGATCGTGCCCAAGGGCTTTTTCCCGCAGCAGGACACGGGGCGGCTCATCGGCGGCATTCAGGCGGACCAGTCCACCTCGTTCCAGGCGATGAAGGTGAAGTTCTCGGAGATGATGCGCATCGTCCAGGCGAATCCGGCCGTGGAGTCGGTGGCGGGCTTCTCGGGCGGCCGCGCGACCAACTCGGGCTTCATGTTCGTCTCGCTCAAGCCCAAGAGCGAGCGCAAGCTCTCCGCCGACCAGGTGATCGCGCAGTTGCGCGTGCCGCTCTCGAACGTGGCCGGCGCGCGCACCTTCCTGCAAGCGGTGCAGGACATTCGCGTGGGCGGCCGGCAGTCGAACGCGCAGTACCAGTTCACGCTGCTCGCCGACAACACCGCCGACCTCTACAAATGGGCGCCCAAGCTCACCGAGGCGCTGCAGGCACGGCCCGAACTCGCCGACGTGAATTCGGACCAGCAGCAAGGCGGACTCGAGTCGATGATCAACATCGACCGCGCCACGGCCGCGCGCTTCTCGATCACGCCTTCGCAGATCGACAACACGCTCTACGACGCATTCGGCCAGCGCCAGGTCTCGACGATCTACAACCCGCTGAACCAGTATCACGTGGTGATGGAAGTCGCGCCCAAGTACTGGCAGAGCCCCGACATGCTCAACCAGATCTGGATCAGCACCTCGGGCGGCACGGCGAGCGGCGCGCAGAGCACCAACGCCACGGCGGGCACCGTCACGAGCGCGGCCACGAGCACCACGAGCGCCTCCACGGGCGGCACGGCGGCCACCACCACGTCGAGCGCGGCCACGCTGGCCGCCGACTCCGCGCGCAACCTCGCGAACAACTCGATCGCGGCGAGCGGCAAGTCGAGCGCGTCGTCGGGCGCGGCGGTGTCCACCGCGCAGGAAACCATGGTGCCGCTCTCCGCGATCGCCTCGTTCGGCCCCGGCACGACGCCGCTTTCGGTGAACCACCAGAGCCAGTTCGTGGCCTCGACGATCTCGTTCAATCTGCCGCCCGGCAAGTCGCTCTCCGACGCCACGGCCGCCATCTACGAAACGATGGGCGAGATCGGCATGCCGCAAACCATTCACGGCAGCTTCCAGGGCACCGCGCAGGCGTTCCAGCAGTCGCTCGACAATCAGCCGATCCTGATTCTCGCCGCGCTCGCGGCCGTGTACATCGTGCTCGGCATTCTCTACGAGAGCTACATTCACCCGCTCACGATCCTCTCCACCTTGCCCTCGGCGGGCGTGGGCGCCCTGCTCGCGCTGCTGCTCTTCAAGACCGAGTTCAGCATCATCGCGCTGATCGGCGTGATCCTGCTGATCGGCATCGTGAAGAAGAACGCGATCATGATGGTGGACTTCGCGATCCAGGCCTCGCGCGAAGGCATGAGTTCGCGCGACGCGATCCATCAGGCCTGTCTGCTGCGCTTCCGGCCGATCATGATGACGACCTGCGCGGCGCTGCTCGGCGCGCTGCCGCTCGCGTTCGGGCGCGGCGAAGGCGCGGAGCTGCGCGCGCCGCTCGGCATTTCTATCGTGGGCGGCCTGATCGTGAGCCAGATGCTGACGCTCTACACCACGCCGGTCGTGTATCTCTACATGGACCGCCTGCGCGTGTGGTGGGACGCGAAGCGCGGGCGCGCGGCGCCGGCGCCCGCTGCCGAATAGGCGTTTGTCGGCACCAGTAAAAACGGCTGAAGCGCGAACCACGCTTCAGCCGTTTTTTCATGCGCGCTTCAGCCGCGCGGAACACCGAACCATCAGGCGCGCCGCAGCGTGCCTTCGCGCAGATGCGCGGGCAAACAGCGCACCATCAGGTGCATGACGAGCGGCACGATGATGCCGTCGTCGACGATGCCCGCGAGCGGCATGGCGAGATTGAACGGATCGAGCGCGTAGAGCGCGACCAGCGCCGTGGCGGGCACGAGCCACACCGGGCGCTCCGGCGCGCGCAGCGCGCGCCAGAGCACGCGCGCGTCGCCCTTCACGATGTTCCACAACAGTGCGATTCGCTTCATGTCGATGCTCCCTGGGCAAGCCTGCCCGTCAGTGCGCTTCGTGGCCCGGCGCGTCGGAACGCGAGGTACGGACCACGAGCCCGTCCGGCGAAAAATGGGCGTTGAACATGCCGTCGCCGGCCACGCCGCCTTCGGCCCAGTGCCAGCTCCAGACTTCCTCGTGACTCAGCGCGTAGCGCGAGACCGTGGCCGGCTTGCCGAGCAGCCGCCGCACGTCGTCCTGCGCCATGCCCGGCACGACCTGCGCGATGTTCTGCGCCGTGAGCGCCTGAGTCATGGCGACGAGTTTGCCGTTGGCGTCGAAGTCGAGCATCCACGTGGTGAGGCCGTTGGGGCCGCGCGGATATTCGAGACGCTGGGCGCCGTCGTCGTCTTCCCAGACCATCTCGGGCTTGCCCGCCGAGCGGCGCACGTCCTCGACGGTCGATACGCCGACCTTCAGGCCGCCGAACGCCATCGAGTCGGGCTTGATGGCGTTGAGGGCGTCGGCGACCTTCTGCTGGTCGCAGGCGCCGAGCAGCGCGGCGCTCGCGGCGGCGAGCACGAGCGCGAGACAGAGATTGCGTGGCATGAATTCCCGGGTCATAGGCGGATAGATGGATGCACGCATCGCAAAAACAAGCACTTAGCGCGCAAATCGACCCGCGAGTATGCCATTGCCGCAAGACGATCCCGCGGCCATCATCCGGCCCCGATACCGCATTTCGCTCATCGCGCGGACCGGCGCGCGGGCAGGCCGCGTTCAGGCTGCGTTCAGGCCGCCGCTGGCCCGTGTCCAGCCCGCGTTGAGCCCGCGTCAAACCCTCCCGTCACCGCAAGACCGATGCCGCGCCGCCTCGCCCGGCCCTGGGACTGTCACAAACGTTGACCGATCGCGAGCGTGAAGACGCGCGCCCAGCGCTTCGCTTCGCGCTCGTTCGGCATCGGCAATTGCCAGAGCGGATGTTTCGCGTCGGCCACGCGCAGCGCGACGCGCCAGCCTGCACCATCGGCACCACCGTCCGCGCGTTCGGCTTGCGCGCCTTGCAGATCCGCGAAGATATACGCGCCGTGCGCGCCGTCCACGGTGATCTCGGCGAGCCGTTTGCCCGCCGCGAGCCGCGCCTCGCCCCACGCGCCCGTCACGCGGTGGGTCCAGTCGCCCTCGTGAAAATTGGACGCGACCTCGCGGCGGCGGCGCCACCACCACGCGACGAGTGCGACGAACGCCGCCGCCGCGACAACGGCCGCGCCCACGGCCACGCCCATGCCGAGGTGCGCGGCAATGGCGTCGAAGGTCCAGATCGCGCCATAAACGAGCGCGGCGAAGGCGAACAGCAGTACGAATATCGGCATGCGGATGAGCGGTCATGGCGCGCGGCACTCGCGTGGAAGCCGCGGCGGAGAAAAAACGAAGCCCGCGCGCAGCGGGCTTCCGGATCGGGCGATCGCGCGTGGCGCGAGGCGCTTATTGCTGCGGATGTTGCGCGGCCCACTCCTTCACGGCGCGCAGCGTGTTTTCGACGTGCTGGTCCGGCGAGAGGCTCGTGTATTCGTAGAGGATCTTGCCGTCGGGCGCGATCACGTACGACACGCGATTGGCCATGGAGGCGTGCATGGGCATGGCGGCGTCGTAAGACTGGATGATCTTCGAGTCGGCGTCGGCGGCGACCGGGAATTTGCTGCGGCACTCGCTCACCGAGAACTTCGTGAGCGTGTCGATGTTGTCGTGCGACACGCCGATCACGGTGGCGCCGTACTTCTTGTATTCGTCGACGGCGTCGGCGAACTCGTGCGCCTCGATCGTGCAGCCCTTCGTGAACGCGGCCGGATAGAAGTAGACCACCACCGGGCCCTTTTTGAGCTGCGAAGCGAGCGAGTACGTGTAGGTCTTGCCGCCCAGCGAAGCCTGGGTCGTGAAGTCCGGCGCCGGGTCGCCCGGCTTGAGCGTGGCCTGCGCGCTCACGGTGAATGTCGCGAAGGCGACGCCCGCGAGCGCCGCGGCGGCGGCCGCGAAAAACCTCGGTTTCATGTCGGATGTCCTCGGGTTGAATCGCCCGGAAAACGCGCCCGGCTCGAGCGGGCCGCGCCATGCGGCGATGGCGTCATTTGACCACACATCGACGCCGCCCATGGCGCAGGCTCGCAGCGCCGCCCGCTTCCGGCATCACATCCGACACGGCGTCCGGCGTTCAGCCTTCGGCATAGGCCGTGAACCACGCGCCGGCCCAGAGATTGAGCTCGGCGAGCACCATCGGCGTGAGGCCGTCGAAGATGCCGCCCGCCTCGCGCGCCAGTTGCTGCGCGCCGTCGTGGTCGCCGCGTTCCGCGGCCATCGCGATGCGCAGCAGCGTGCCGAGTTCGCCGCGATTGCCGTCCACCGCCGCGCTGATCTCGCGGGCGAGACCGAGGCCGTCGAGCGTATGCGCGGGCGTCGAGCCGACCAGCACGTGCACGAGCGAAAAGATGCCCGTCATGAACGCGCTATCGGCGAAATCGGGGTTATGCGGATTGAGGCTGCGCGCCGCCAGTTCCATGAAGTGCGAACGCGTGCCCGCGAGTTGCACGAGCGGGTCCGAGCCCCACGGCAGATCGCGGCCGCTCGCGTAGAGCAGCAGTTGCGCCCAGCGCGCGATCTGGCGCGTGCCCGCCGCGAGCACCGCTTCGCGCAGCGACGAAATGGGCCGGCCCGGCGCATAGGCGCTCGAATTGACGAGGCGCAGCAGTTGCACCACGACGCCGGGATGGCTGCGTAATTCGCGCTCGAGTTCGGCGATCCCCACGTCGTTGGCGACCAGCGCGAGCAGCCGCACGAGCGCGAGCCGCGAGGCGCGCACCTTGGGCGCGCGCAGCACCTGCGGTCGCGCGAAGAAGTAGCCCTGGAACAGTTCGCAGCCGAGCGACGACGCCAGCTCGAAGTCCTCGCCCGTTTCCACTTTTTCGGCGATCAGCGTCTTGCCGTGCGCGGCGAGCGCGGCCACGAGTTCGGGCAGCGCGGCGCGCGGGGTCTGCATCAGATCGACCTTGACGATGTCGGCGTACGGCAGCGCGCGCAGCAGGTTGTCGTCGAGCGCGCTCACGTCGTCGAAGGCGATGCGGTAGCCCGCGCGGCGCAGTTGCGCGAGGCGTTCGAGTACGGCGGCGTCGAACTTCACGTGTTCGAGCACTTCGAGCACGAAGCGGCCCGGCGGCAGCAGATGCACGATGTCGTCGAACAGCAGTTCGCGGCTGATATTCACGTAGCCGTGGTGGCGCCCGAGCACGGCGGGCACGCCGAGCTGGCCGATAGTGCGCGTCATCACCTGGGCGGTGGCGAGCTTGTCGTCCTCGATCTCGGCGCGATTGTGGACGCCGCCGCGAAACAGCAGCTCGTACGCGGTGAGCGCGCCCTGACGGTCGATGATCGGCTGCCGGCCGAGATAGACGAACGGCTGCGCGGGCGCGGCCTGCCCCTGCGCGGCGGTCTCGTGCGCCTCATCCGCCACGGGAAACGACGGCTGACCCGGTTGCAGGTCCGACGACCCCGCGGACGACGATCCGAATGGCATATCGGACGATGATGACCCGGATGGCGAACCGGCGGATGACCCGGGCTGTGATGCTGACGGCATAAGTGGCGCGAGGTAAGAGACGCCCGTGCCCGCATCGTGCGCGACGGCCACTCGAGCGGGCGCCGGCGATGCAACGGACATGGCGGAAGGACGCATACGGAAGAACTAGCCGGCGACGCGCGTTTTTCTGCCCTGCTGCGTGCGAAGCGGCCGCGGTTTCGACGCGTTGTGCGCGCAGAAAAGCGAGGTGTCGCGCAAGGTGAAACGCGTCTCGACGGGCGCAACTTTAACCGAATCCGGGCGCCGCCGCACCGCTTCTCCAGCAGGCTTTTACACCGCTGCTGTTTTTTCGCCACCGCACTAAAGATTTGGCTCCAGACGCCGATAACTTGCTCTGATGGGCGTCTATAGCCGGAGATAAAACTCCGGCCGCCACACCGGCCCGGGGGTCACGGACGGCGCGGCGCAGGCAGAAACACACGCGAAAGATAAACAAAGGGTTGCCAGCGACAGACATGGAAGCGAACAGGATCACCGCACCCCGCCAGGGCTGGCTGCGCACGGTCATCGACCGGCTACGCACGACGGCCCAGCCCCACGGCGACTCCGGCGACCCGGCCACGTCCGCGCCTCTTTCACCGCATGCGTCCAGCGCCGACGCCGCCAGCGAGCGCGACTCGCAGCCGATCCGCGAAGCCATTCGCGGCGCCCAGGCGGAAGCCGCGCGCGTCGCGCAACATGCCGCAACGACGCAAGCCGCGGCGAACGACGCCGTGCATGCCGTGCCGCACGCCGCCCCCCACTACGCCGACGCCGTGTCGGCATCGTTCGAGAACACCGCGGGCGCCGTCGACTTCCTCGTGCACGTCGACAACCATCTGCGCTTTCTCTACGTCTCCGACGCCAGCCTGCGCTTTGCCGGCTATCACCGCGAATTCCTGCTCGGCGCCACGCTCACCGACATCGTCGCGCCCGAACATCATGCGCGCCTCGACGCGCTGTTCGCGCGCACCGAACTCTCGGGCGCGACCGAAAAAGACACCGTCGACCTCGTCAAGGCGCTGACCTACCCGCTCGCCGTCGAGCTGCGCGTGCAGCGCTCGCACTACGACCAGACCGAGGGCTTCGCGGTCGCGGGCTTCGACGTTTCCGCGTGGCAAAGCACCGAGGCGCGCCTCACGCACGCGCTGCATCACGACCCGCTCACCGGCCTGCCGAACCAGACCGCGCTCGCGCCCGCGCTCGAACGCGCCCAGGCCGACGCCGACCGCTTCGGCGTGCCGGCCGCGCTGCTGCTGCTCGACCTCGACGACTACCAGCGCGTGAACCGCGCGCTCGGCTACGACGCCGGCGACGAGCTGCTGCGCGAAACCGCGCGCCGCCTCACGCATCTGGCCTTGCAGGGCGAAGTGATCGCGCGTACCGGCAGCGACGAATTCGCGATCCTGATCACGCCGCAACTGCATTCGCAACCGGGCGAAGTGCGCACGGCCGCCGAGGCGCTGGGCCGCCGCCTGCTCACCTCGATCCTGCAGCCCTACTCGTTTCGTAACCAGCCGGTGCATCTGTCGGCGAGCATCGGCATCGCGTTCCATCCGGACCAGCGGCACGCGGGAAGCGCCGAAGACGCCGCCCATGCGAACGGTCATGCCGATGGCGCCCTTTCCACCGACATCGCGCCGCTGATCCGCCGCGCCGACCAGGCGTTGCAACAGGCCAAGGCACAGGGCGGCAACACGCTCACGCTGCATGTTCCCGACGACGACCCGACCGACGCGCTGCGCCTCAAACTGGAGTCCGACCTCTACGACGGCGTGCGCAACGGCGAATTCTCGCTGCACTTCCAGCCGATCACGAGTAGCGCTTCGGGCGGCGTGGTGGGCGTGGAAGCGCTGATCCGCTGGCAACATCCGTTGCACGGACTCGTGCCGCCGTCGACATTTATTCCCCTTGCGGAATCCGTCGGCCTGATTAATTATCTCGGCAACTGGGTTTTGAAAGCCGCGTGCATGCAGTTGACGCAATGGGACGAGCAGGGCATTGCGCTGCAATACATTGCCGTCAACGTGTCGCCGCAGCAGTTCCGCAATCCGCGTTTCAGGGAAAGTGTCGAGGAAGCGATCGAGCTAACCGGCATCGACCCGAAGCGCCTCGTGTTCGAAATCACCGAAAGCCTGCTGATGCACGATCCGCAGCACGCCGTCACGCTGCTGGAGGAGTTGACGTCGATCGGCATCCGCTTCGCCGTGGACGATTTCGGCACCGGTTATTCGAGTCTTGCGTATTTGCAGCGCTTCCCGCTCTCGAAGCTCAAGATCGACCGTAGTTTCGTCGAGAATCTCATCACTTCGCGCAACGATCAGGCGATCGTCAACGCGGTCGTGGGTCTCGCGCGAACGCTCGAACTGGAACTCGTGGCCGAAGGCGTGGAAACGGAAGCGCAGCGCGAGCTGCTTACGAAGATGGGTTGCGATCACATCCAGGGCTGGCTCGTCTGCAAGGCGCTGCCGTCCGAGGAGCTGCAAAAGCGTTTCATCTCGCGCGCGTTACACCTGCACGAGGTACACTGATGCCGGCACAGCTATCAGCAGGGCTTTCGTGATATTGACATGGTTCAGATGGTAAAGGCCGTCCTGCTCGACCGCCTGTGGGGCCGCATGAATGAACGCGGCGACTTCCCGCTGCTGTCGCAGGCGCTGCGCACCACGGTCGCGGCGATGACGAACGATGACTATGATTTCAGCGCGCTCGTAAAGGTCGTGCTGTCTGACTTCGCCCTCACGCAGAAGGTGCTGCGTCTCGCGAATTCGGCCATGTACATGGCGTTCGGCGGCAACATCACCACCGTCACGCGCGCGCTCATGGTGCTCGGCATGGACGCGGTCGGCCATCTGGTCGTGGGCCTGAAGATCGTCGACCACTTTCATCACAGCGCGCCGCGCCGTATCGACGCCAAACTCGAACTCAACCGCACGATGCTCTCGGGCGTGGTCGCACGCAAGCTCACCGAGCGCGGCGACCTGCGCGCGGGCGAGGAAGCCGTGGTCTGCACGCTCATGCGTCAGGTCGGCAAGCTGCTCGTGGTGTTCTATCTCGAAGCCGAGTGGGACCAGATCCGCCGCGAGATCGACGAAGGCACGGGCGACGACGAAGCGTGTCTCGACGTGCTCGGCGTGACCTTCGAGGAAATCGGCATGGAAGCGGCCTCGCGCTGGCGCATGCCGGAGGCGATCCGCGAAGGCATGCGCCGCTACGATCCCGCCGACACCCACGAACCGCGCAACGTGCAGTGGCTGCGCGCCATCACCAATTACTCGACCGACGTCGCGCGCGTGCTCACCACGCCGGGCCTGAGCGAGGAAATGCGCGAAACGCATATCGCCGAACTCGCGCAGCATTACGGCCGCGCCCTCTCCACCGACACCGACGTGCTCGTGCAGATGAGCCTCGCGCTCGCCCGCGAGGAAGCCGAGGACGGCGTGATGGCCGAGATCGTGGAACTGCGCGCCAACGCCGACGCCATCGCGCGCGAAGCGCTCGACCCCGAGGCGCGCATTGCCGCCGGGGTGGAAGACCTGCGCGCCCTGCCGCCCGACAGTCCGCTCAGCACCGCGCTCACGCTGGCAACCGAAACCGTGCTGGCCGGCCTCGGCTTCGCGCGTTCGGTCGTCTTCGTGCGCCGCGGCGAAAACATGTTCGAGGCCCAGCACGGCTTCGGCCCGCATATGGGCGACGTGCTGCCGCAACTGTCGTTTTCCGCCGCGTTCCAGCCCGACGTGTTCCATCTGGCCATCGCCAACAAGGTCGGCATCTTCATCGAAAACGCGCGCGACGCGAAAATGCTCGCGCGCCTGCCGAGCTGGTATCGCTCGAGTTTCGAAGATGCGCGCGCCTTCGTGCTGCTGCCCGTGGGCCTGCCCGGCGACGCGCCGGTGGCGCTCATGTACGGCGACTGGCTCGTGAGCCAGGAACCGCGCCGCATCTCGCAGAAGGAAATGAGCGCGCTTAACGACCTCGCGCAGCAACTCGCGCGTTTCTTCTGGCACACGCCCCAAACCGCCTGATTTTGGCTGAGGCTGGCCGATCCTGGCTGATCCCTGGCTGAGTCCGCGGTTACCGGCCAGGCGCGCGCCCGAGCCGGGCCGCGCTTGGCCGCCCTTCTCCCTGCCGCCTCGCCGGTGCGCCGCGCGCGCTAGTCTTCGAGACGCTCCAGCCCTTGCGCTTCGCCGCTGCGATCCGCCGTGCCCGCCCACTCCGCCGCCGTGAGGTAGATGCCCGCGACCGTGGCCGCGTCGAGCGGCGCGAGTTGCGCGCAAAGCGCATCTACGCCCGCCCAGTCGCCGCGCTCGAAGGCCTCCGAGAGTTCGAGCAGCCGCCCGAGCGCGCCCTCGCGGCCGACGATCGCCATGCGCACCGGTTTCGCCAGCGTGAGGATATCGAGCGTGCTTTCGATCGACCCGCCGAACACGGCCTCCACGAACGAGAACACGCCCACGAGAAACGCCCCGTCTTCGTCTTCGAGATGCGCGTCGGTCAGGCGCTTCACGGCGATCTCCATGAAGCGCGCGCGCGTGGCCACGAGTTGCAGCAGCGCGTCGTCCTCGGCGGGCAGCTTGCGGCCGTCGGCGTAAAGCAGCAACTGGGTCCAGCGCGCGATGCGATTGGTGCCCGTGGCGTTGATCGCCTCGCGCAGCGTGGTCACCTTGCGGCCAATGTTCATGCTGCCCGAATTCGCGAGCCGCATCAGGTGCATCACGAGCACGGGGTTGAGCTTGAGTTCCGTTTCCAGTTGCGCGACGGTCGGCTCGGCGGCGAGCAGTTGCAGCAGGTTCAGGAGCGCCTGACGGGGTGCGCTCGCCCGTCGCGAACCGCCGTTGGCTCTCGCGAAGAAATAGCCCTGGAAGCGGTCGAAGCCGATGCCGAACGCGCGCTCGTAGTCGGCCTTGGTGTCCACGCCCATTGCCACGAGTAGCTTGCCCGCGGACTTCATCACGCTCGCGAACTTTGGCAGCACCGCGGGCGAGATCTCGTGGATGTCGATCTTGATCGCTTCCACGTAGGGCAGCAGTCGGGCCAGCGACTCGCCGGCGTTCGAGACGTTGTCGAGCGCGAAGCGATAGCGCCGCCGGTGCAGCGCGACGAGCCGCGCGATGAGTTCCGCGTCGGCGCCGATGTCGGTGGGCAATTCGAAGATCACGCGATCCGCGGGCACTTGCAGCAGGTCGTCGGCGAACAGCATCTCGCGCGTGACGTCGAGCCACGCCGCGTGCCCGGCCAGCGAGGCGCGCACGGCGGGCGCCGCGAACGCCGCGACGAGCGCCGTGGCGGCCGCGCCCGGCTGCGGCGGCAAGCCCGCGGCCACGTCTTTCGCGCGCGCCTGCGCTTCGGCCTCGCGCTCGGCGCGCTCGCGCCGGTCCACCACGCGCGGCGGCGTTTCGTAGGCGCGCAGCAAGCCCTCGCGGTCCAGCAGCGGCTGGCGGCCGAAATAGACGTCGATGGGTGGGCTGACCGGATCGGGCAATGCGGCGCTGCCCGCGACTTCCAATGGCGATTCAGACAACTGCGCTGATGGTTCTGGCAACTGTGCGGACAACTGCGGCCGATCGACGGCGTTCGTGCTCATGAGTCCCCCGAGGCGGCGCCGCGGTTCGAACCGGCGCCCTGGTCTTTTCTCTTCTTTTCTCTTTGGCGTGCCGCAACCGTTTGCGCAAACGCCGGCAACTGCTTCGTTATGAGCAAATTCTATCCCGCCAAAAGCGACATGCCTATGAAGCACGCATCGAAAAGCCCCTCTATTTCACGGTTTTTTCGCAAATTTTCGTTAGCTTCCTCACGATCGATTGCACCGCCGGACCCCTATTTCCCGTTCCGGTCATTAATTGGGATTCCGAAGTGAATTCCGGAAAAAACAACCGGCCGGAAATACTGCCCGGCCGGTGGGTTTCGTCGACGATTCACGCCAACGGTTCGTGCGACAAGACGCGCTTACTTCAGCACGACCTTCACGTCGAAGTATTTCGCGGCGATGCGGTCGATTGTGCCGTCCGCCTTCAGGTCCTTGAGCGCGCCGTTCAGGGCGTTCTTGAGCGACGTGTCGCCCTTGCGCAGACCGTAGCCCACGCCCTCGCCCAGCAGCTTCGCGTCCACGACCTGCGGGCCCGCGAACGCGAAGCCCGCGCCCTGCGGCTTGTTGAGGAAGCCCTTGGAGGCGGCTTCGGCGTCCTGGAACGCCGCGTCCAGACGGCCCGAAACGAGATCGGCGTAAATCTGGTCCTGGGTTTGATACGGCACGACGTCCACGCCCGCGGGCGCCCACTTCGCCTTCGCGTACGATTCCTGGATCGTGCCCTGCAGCACGCCCACGTGCTTGCCCTTGAGCGACGCGGGCGTGGGCAGCAGCGGGCTGCCCTTCTTCGCGATCATCTGGTTCGGAATCGCGTAGATCGGATCGGTGAAGTCGATGGCCTGGCGGCGCTGGTCCGTGATCGTCATGTCCGAGTTGATCGCGTTGAACTTACGCGCCTGCAACGCCGGGATCAGGCCGTCGAACGAATTCTCGACCCACACGCACTTCACCTTGAGCTTCGCGCAGACGGCATTGCCCACGTCGATATCGAAGCCTTGCAGTTCGCCCGCGGGCGTCTTCGATTCGAACGGCGCATACGACGCTTCCACGCCGAAGCGGATTTCCTTGAGATCGGCTGCGTGCGCGCTGCCCACGGCGGCGGCGCAGAGTGCGAGCGCGGCCAGCTTGTTCCACTTCATCTTCATCAATGTCCCGTTCCAGTCAGATTGGGCGCGACTCGCCTGATGCGGAGCGCGCCGGCGCAGGATCGCTGCGCCCGACCCGCGGCGCGTGCCCGCGCACCCGTTGTGGTGCGCCGCAGCAACCGCGAGGGCGGCAATTGTACCGTGTCGGCCGACTCTGCCTGACAGCGCCGGACTGACGCGCCTAGATCGGGCGCGCTGCGCAAGTGGCTCTAGCGCAGCGCGGCGAGCGTTTCCCGGGTCGTCTCGACGACGAGCAAGCCCGCGCGCAATCCGGGCTTCACGCCCGGATTCGGAAACACGATGCGCTCCTCCTCGTGCTGCACGACATAGCGATACGCGCCGTCTTCGGCCAGCACCGTGCCGCGCGCGAACGGCGTGAAATTCGGCACGTCGGCGGCCACATTGAGCGCGAACGCGTCGCTTTGTTTCGTGATCTGGCCGATGACGGTGAACACGCGCGGCATCGGCGAACTTTCGGACGCGCCTGGCGACGCGACCTCTCCCGCGACGAGGCGACGCAGCGCGGCGTCCGCGCTCGCGAAGCGCGCGAGATCGTTCTGGCCGAACGGCCGCACCTTGCCGAGTTCGAGCGTGCACGCGAGCGCGCCGCAGCGATCGGCCGTGAACGCCGAATACGTGACGCCCGGCTCCGTGTGGATCAGCACGGCGGCGATGCGCGCGTCGGCGAGCCAGTCGAATATCGCGCGCGCGGGCGCATTCCCGTTTGCGTGCTCGCCCGGATTCGACGTATGCGGCAACAGCGCGAACTGCTCGAACGCCGAGGCGCGTATGGCCGTATGCAGGTCGAGATGCCAGCGCGTGAGCGGCGCGCCGGCGCCCGACGCAGCGGCGCCCGACGCAGCCGCAAAAAACCGCTCGGCGGCCGCTTCGAGCACGGCGGCGCGCGGCGTTTCGCGGCCCGGCGCTCGCGTCGCGCGCTGCGCATGCGCGCCGAACAGGCGGTTGAGATCGTCGTCGAGATAACGCTTCGCGGCGCGCATCGCGTCGAGATTGCCGAGCACGACGAGCACGCGGCACGCGAGTGCCGCACGCCCCGCCGCGAGGTCGGCCACGAGGCGCGAGAGCATTTCGATCGGCGCGGTTTCGTCGCCGTGAATCCCGGCCGAAAGCAGCACGCTGCGCGTGGCGGGCGTCACGTTCGCGGGTTCGAGCAGCAGAATGCCGTCATCGAGCCATTGCCAGCGCAGGCCGTGCGCGCCCACGCCGCGCGCGGCGGCCGGCGTGGCGGGCCGCGCACCGGCCAGCGAATACGCGAGAAAGTCCCCGGCGAGATCAGCGCTGGAAGTCATAGAGCGATCCGAGGCCGAGAATTTGCGTGAGTTCGTCGAGTGCCGTGCGCGACTCGTCGAGCAGTTTGGGATCGGTGAGATCCTGCGGCGCGAGGCGGTCGCGGTAATGCGCCGCGATCCATGCGTCGAGCCGCGCGAACAGCGCGTCGTTCATCCACACGCCGCTCGCCGTGGCCGCGCGCTCGGCTTCGGTCAGTGCCACGCGCAGGCGCAGGCACGCGGGGCCGCCGCCGTTTTTCATGCTTTCGCGCAGCTCGAACACGAGCACCTCGTCGATGGGACCGCTGCTGGCGACCAGTTCGTCGAGATAGATCGCCACGTGCGGATTCTCGCGGCACTCCTCGGGCACGACGAGCAGCTGCGTGCCGTCGGGGCGGCTCAGCAACTGGCTGTTGAAGAGATACGACTTCACGGCGTCGGCCACGCTCACGCGCGCCTCGGGCACTTCGATCACGTGGAACGGCGCGTCGCGCGCGGCGAGCTTCGCGCGCAATTCGTCATAGACGGCGCGCGGCTCCACGAACGCGCGCTCGTGGCAAAACAGCGTGCTGCGATTGCCCACGGCGATCACGTCGTTGTGGAACACGCCCGCGTCGATCACCTCGGGGTTTTGCTGCGCGAACACCACGCTGGCGTCGTTCAAGCCGTGGCGCTGCGCGACCGCGCGGCTCGCCTCGAAAGTCTGGCGCGCGGGAAAGCGCTTCGGCTCCGGCCCGCGCCGGTATTCGCTGCGGCCGTACACGAAGAATTCCACGCCGCGCGTGCCGTATTGCGCGCAAAAACGCGTGTGGTTCGCCGCGCCTTCGTCGCCGAGCGCGGGCGTGCCGGGCAGCGCCTCGTGCACCATGAAATGCTCGCGGTCGGCGAAGATCGTCGCGAGCGTGCGGCGCGTGGCTTCGTGCTCGATCGCGCGATGCAGCTTGCTGGTGAGATTCGCGGGCGAGAAATGCACGCGCCGGTCGGGCGTGTCCGCCGAAGGACTCACGGTCGCGGCGTTCGCGGTCCACATGGCCGAGGCCGAACTCGCGGCCGCCAGCAACTCGGGGGCCTCTTTCGCCGCTTTCGCGATCGCTTCGGCTTCCTTACCGCCGAAACCCAGTTCGCGCAGCAACCGGATCGAGGGCCGCTCCTGCGGCGGCAAGACGCCTTGCGCGAAGCCGAGATCGGCGAGCCGCTTCATCTTGCGCAAACCTTGCTGCGCGGCCGCGCGCGGATTCGCCACCGACTTCTCGTTGTTCTGCGACGCGACATTGCCGAACGACAGTCCGGCGTAGTTGTGCGTGGGGCCGACGAGTCCGTCGAAATTCGCCTCGATGGCCGAAGGAGGGGTTTGCATCGTCGTTCCTCAAACTCAGAAATGCAGGCCGGGCGAGACGCTCGCCGGCATATGCAGTTGCGCGCTTTCCACCGATGCCATCGGGTAGGCACAGTAATCGGCGGCGTAATACGCGCTCGGCCGGTGATTGCCCGAGCGGCCGGTGCCGCCGAACGGGGCGCCGCTCGACGCGCCGTTGGTGGGCCGGTTCCAGTTCACGATACCCGCGCGAATCTCGCGCGTGAAGCGTTGCCAGAGCGCGGCGTCGTCGGCGAGCAAACCGGCCGACAAACCGTAGGCCGTGTTGTTGGCCTGCGCGATGGCGTCGTCGAAACCGGCGTAGCGCGTGATTTGCGCGAGCGGGCCGAAGTGTTCCGTGTCGGGCAGATCGGCCACGCCGGTGACATCGAGAATCGCCGGGCTCACGAAGCCGAGCGCGGGATCGCGCTGCGTCATGGGCAACAAGGCGCGCGCGCCACGCGAGAGCAATTGCGTTTGCGCCTGCACGAGCTTGCCCGCCGCGCGCGCCGAGATCACGGCGCCCATGAACGGCTGCGGCTCGGCATCGTACTCGCCCACCGCGATGCGCGACGTGACCTCGACGAAACGCTCGAGAAAGCGCTCGCCGAACGCGCCCGCCGGCACGAGAATGCGCCGCGCGCAGGTGCAGCGCTGCCCCGCCGAGAGAAACGCCGACTGGATCGCGTGATGCACGGCGGCGTCGAGGTCGGCGACTTCGGCCACCACGAGCGGATTGTTGCCGCCCATTTCCAGCGCGAGCACGATCTCGGGCCGGCCGCCGAACTGGCGATGCAGCAGCGTGCCGGTGTCGGAGCTGCCCGTGAAAAAGAGTCCGTCGATCTGCCGGTGATTCGCGAGCGCCACGCCCGTCTCGCGCTCGCCCTGCACGAGGTTGAGCACGCCCGCGGGCAGGCCCGCTTCGCGCCATAACGCCACCGTCACGCGCGCGACCTCGGGCGCGAGTTCCGAGGGCTTGAACACGACCGCGTTGCCCGCGATCAGCGCGGGCACGATATGGCCGTTGGGCAAATGGCCCGGAAAGTTGTACGGCCCGAACACGGCCACGACGCCATGCGGACGATGCCGCAGCACCGCGACGCCGTCCGCCATCGGCGTGCGCTTTTCGCCGGTGCGTTCCTCGTAGGCGGCAATCGAAATGGCGACCTTGGCGGCCATCGACGCCGCTTCGGTGCGCGCCTCCCAGAGCGGCTTGCCCGTTTCGCGGCCGATCGCCTGCGCGAGCGCTTCCTTGCGTTCGGTCACGAGCGCGGCGAAGCGGCGCGCGATCTCGCAGCGCGCCTCGAACGGCGTTTGCGACCATGCGACGAAGGCGCGCCGCGCGGCCTCGACCGCGCGATCGACGTCGGCGGCGCTCGCGGCGTGGCCGCTCCAGACCGTCGCGCCCGTGCCCGGATTGCGCGAGGCGAACGCGGCGCCCGAGGCCGCGCTCCAGTGTCCGTCGATGAAAAGTTCGTTCATGGTCATCCCCTGGTCGATGGTGGCGCGGGTTTCGCGGCCGGACCGAGCACGCGCACCGGCTCGCCGGCACGCACGCCGAGTGCCGCCGCTTCCACCGCGCCCAGCACGAACGCGCCGTCGCGCGCCACGCCCGGCGCGAAGCCCACGCGAAAGTCGTCGAGCGACGTGTTCGACACCAGCGAACGCACGCCTTCCCGCGCGACGGGCTCGCCGATCACGACCGGCACCAGCACGCTTTCGCGCACCGTGCGCAAGTCGCTCGTGTGGCATTCGAGCACCGGGCCCGCATCGAAAATATCGACGTGATTCTCGTAGCGCAGGCCTTCGGCTTCGAGCATGCGGCGCGCGGGAATCGTGTCGGCGTGCGTGAGACCGACGCAGGCCTGCGCCTCATCGGGCAACAACTCGACGTAGACGGGATAGCGCGGCATCAGCTCCGCGAGAAACGACTTGCGGCCGTGCGAACTCAGATAGTCGGCGGCATTGAAATCGATTTGATAGAAGTGCGAACCCACGGCGCGCCAGAACGGCGAGGTGCCTTCCGCGTCGAAATGGCCGCGCAATTCCGCGCACAGCCGCTCGGGAAAGCGCTCGCGAAACTGCGCGATGAACATGAAGCGCGAGCGCGACAGCAAGCCGCCCATGCCGCCCGTGCGATAACGCGGCGAGAGAAACAGCGAGCAGACTTCGGCGTAGCCCGTGAGGTCGTGCGAGATATTGAGCGCGCGCATGCGCGTCCAGATGCCCAGTTCCTGGCTCGCGTGCACGACCGTGCTCACGCGGTAGTTGTAGAACGGCTGCTCGAGGCCCACCTGCGCTTCGATCCCGCATACGCCCGCCACGTCGCCGCTGGCCGTGTCTTCCATCACGAAGAAGTAGCCCGCTTCGCGCGGCGCGGCTTCGCCGGCGAGCGTGCGGCGCGAACGCGCGATGCGCGCCTTGAGCGCCTCGCGGTCGGGCTTGAAGGTGGTGAGGCCGGGGCCGGTTTCCTGGGCGAGCGCGACGAGCGCATCCACGTCGCCGGTTTGCACCACGCGTACGACGATCATGATGCGTCTCCCGCGGCGGATTCGTTTTCGGCCTCGGCATGGGCGCGATAAAGCGGCGCGCAGCGCACCGCGTCGCCGGCGTTCACGCCGAGCGCGGCGCGCGTGGGCGCATCGAGCGCGGCTTCGCGTGCCGCCGCGGGCAAGGTCGCGAGCGCGCAGCGGAATTCGCCCGCGCGCTCACTGGCGACGAGATACGCCGCGCCCTGCGTGTTGATGTTGCCGATGGCGTCGCTGGCCTGCGTCACCGTGCGCGTCCCGTTGCCCGCCACTGAAGCCGTGCGATCCACCTGCGCCGTGAGCACCGGACCGGCGTCGAAGATATCCACGTAACGGTCGGGCTCGAAACCCTCTTCCAGATGAATCTCGTAGGCGAGCAAGGCGCTCGGATCGGGTTCGCCGAGCACGCGCTGCGCGGCCTCCGGCAACAGCGGCACGTAAAGCGGATACGCGGGCATGACTTCGGCGATAAAGGTGCGGCTGCGGCCGCCCGAGGCCATTTCGATGTCCTTGAAATCGCGGCCGAAGAACTTGCGCCCCACGGCTTCCCAGAACGGCGAGACACCGGCTTCGTCGGTCACGCCGAGCAGCAGCGAGAACACCTCGGGCGTGAAGCGGCGCCGGTTCATCGCCACGTACATCATGCGCGCGCGCGACATGAGGTGCGCGGCCGCCTCGCCGCGCAGCGCAGGCTCGATATAGAAGCCCGCGAGCCGGCTCTTGCCCGTGAGTTCGTGCGACATGGTGAGCGCGTGGATCTTGCGGTTCACGTGCAGTTCGCGCGAGGCGTGAATTAGCGCGTCGTTGCGAAACGCGTAGAACGGCTCCGCGTAACCGGCCGCCGCGACAAGGCTCGAGGTGCCGACGAGCTTGCCCGTCGACGCCTCCTCCAGCACGAACAGATAGAACTCCTCGCCCGGATAATCGACCTCCGCGCGAAACGAATCTTCCGAAAGCGCGAGGCGCGCTTCGAGCGCCGCGCGGTCGGGCGGCAGCGAGTGGAGCACCGGCTGCGCGGTGCGGGCCATCTGCGCGATCGCGTCGAGATCGGCGAGTCTGGCGGGGCGAACGAATAGCATCGTCGGTCCTTTATCTCTGCACGTCAGCGCGAGCCGCACACGTCTTCGAACGCGCGTTCCAGCCGTGCGAAGCCTTCGTTCAGATCGGTTTCGGGGATGATGAGCGACGGCGCGAAGCGCAGTACGTCCGGGCCCGCGATCAGCATCATCACGCCGCGATGGGCCGCCGCCGAGAGGAAATCCTTCGCGCGGCCCGCATAACGCGCGTTGAGCTGCGCGCCGATCAGCAAGCCCTTGCCGCGCACTTCGGCGAGCGCGTCGAAGCGCTCGTTCAGGTGCGCGAGCTTCGCGCGGATCGCCTCGCCGCGCGCGCGCACGCCCGCGAGCAGCGCGGGATCGCTCACGAGCTCCACGACCTTGCCCGCGATCGCCGCGCCGAGCGGATTGCCGCCGTAGGTCGTGCCGTGCACGCCCAGCGTGAAGTGCGCGGCGATGGCGTCGGTCGTGAGCATCGCGCCGATCGGGAAGCCGTTGCCGAGCGCCTTCGCCGTGGTCAGGATGTCGGGCGTGACGCCGGTGTCCTCGTACGCGTAGAAGTGGCCGGTGCGGCCCACGCCGGTTTGCACCTCGTCGAAAATCAGCAGCGCGCCGTGCGCGTCGCAGGCTTCGCGCAGCACGCTCAGGAACGCCGGATCGGCGGGAATCACGCCGCCCTCGCCTTGCACGGGCTCGACGATCACCGCGCAGGTGCGGCTGCCGATGGCGCGCTTCGCCGCCTCGATGTCGTTGTACGGCAAATGCACGATGCCAGCGGGGCGCGGGCCGAAGCCTTCCGAGTATTTCGGCTGGCCGCCCACGCTCACGGTGAAGAAGGTGCGGCCGTGAAACGACTGTGTGAACGAGATGATCTCGTCCTTGTGCGCGCCGTGCCGGTCGAACGCCACGCGGCGCGCGAGCTTGAGCGCGGCCTCGTTGGCCTCGGCGCCCGAATTCGCGAAGAACGCGCGATCGGCGAACGTCAGCGCGGCGAGTTGTTGCGCGAGGCGCAGCACGGGCTCGTTGGTGTAGCCATTGCCGATGTGCCAGAGCTTGCCGCCCTGCTCGTGCAGCACGCGCAGCAGAGCGGGATTCGCGTGGCCGAGCGCGGTGACGGCGATGCCGCCCGCGAAGTCGATGTACTCGCGGCCTGCGGTGTCCCAGAGGCGCGAGCCTTCGCCGCGATCGGGCACGAACGGCGCGGGCGAGAACACGGGCACCATGACTTCGTCGAAGGTCTGGCGGCTCACGGGCTGGTCGTTCATGGCGGCTCCTCGAGGGAATGAAGCGGGAATCAAGCACGAATCAAGCGAAGTTCGATGCAGGCTGGATACGCGCGCGGGTCGTGCGGATGACCTGTGCAGTGTAGGCAAGCGCGCCGCAAACGTCTTGCGCAGACGCGACAGGTTTTTTCGTCAGGCGACGCGCCTGGAACCGGATGGAAGACCGGGTCAAGGACCAGATCGCGGCTCGAATCGCCGCCACGCCCGCGTGCGGCGGTGCAGCACGGCGCTCAATGCCGCTCGGGCGACTCCGCCGCTTCGGCCGGTTGCGAAAATTGCCCGGATCGTGAAGCTTCCACCAATTGCGAAGCTTCCACCGATTGTGAAGCTTCCACCGATTGCGAAGTTTGCGCCGATGCCGCCCCGCCGCCCTGCTGGCGCGCGATCCAGTTGCGCCGGTCCTCGCGCGGCGTCACGCCGAAGCGCTCGCGATACGCGTTCGAAAAATGCGCCGCCGAGGCAAACCCGCACGCGAGACTGATCTGCACGACCGACTTGCTCGTGCGCTGCAACTGCGAGCGCGCCTTCGCGAGACGCAGGCCGAGGTAGTACTTCGCGGGCATCGCGTTCAGATACTGCCGGAACAGCCGTTCGAGCTGACGCCGCGAGACGCCCACGAGCGTGGCGATTTCGTCGCTCGTGAGCGGGTCTTCGATATTCGCCTCCATGAGGCGCAGCGCCTCGTTCAGTCGCGGATGCCGCTCGCCGGGCGCGGTCACGAACGGAATGCGCTGACGCTCGTCGCCGCTGCGCAACGTACTCGCGCCCATGGCGTCGGCGATCCGGCCCGCGAGTTCGGGACCGTGATCGCGGCCGATCATCGCGAGCATGAAGTCGAGCGTGGCCTGACCGCCCGCGCAGGTCGCGCGGTCGCGATCGATCTCGTAAATCTGTTGCGTGGCGATGCTGTGCTCGAAGCGCTCGGTGAACTGCTGATACGTCTCCCAGTTCACGGCCGCGCGATAACCGTGCAACTGGCCCGCGAGCGCGAGCCACCAGACGCCGTGATGCACGCCGGTGACGAGCGGCGTGCGCGGCGCGACACGCGCGAGCGTGGCGAGCAAGGCGCTGTCGTCGGCGGAAGGTTGATAGCGGCCGCTCACCACGATGAGCCAGTCGCAGGCCGGAGCGGCGGAAGCGTTGCAGGAAGCGTCGAAAGCATGGTCGAACGCGAAGTCGGCGGCCCGCTGCGCGCCGCCCGACAGCGGCACGGGCCGGCCGTCGCGCGACCCGAGGCGCCAGCGATACAGCGCCCGGCCATCGATCTCGTTGGCGAGATCGAGCGCGTCGACGATCAACCCGATCGCCGACATCGACACGGGCGCGAGCGCGACGATCGCGACCTGCACGGTGCGCCCGGTGCGCGAAGCACCGGCATCGTCGAAGGAAACGGAAGCGCGAATCATCGGCAAAACGTGGCCGCGTTACTTGAGACTGCCCGAGAGGAACTGGCGCAGGCGCTCGCTGCGCGGCGCGCCGAGCACCGCGGCGGGCGCGCCTTCTTCCTCGGTGCGCCCCTGATGCAGGAACATCACGTGATTCGACACGTTGCGCGCGAAGCCCATCTCGTGCGTCACGACGATCATCGTGCGGCCTTCCTCCGCGAGCTTCTGCATCACCTTGAGCACTTCGCCCACGAGTTCCGGGTCGAGCGCGGACGTCGGCTCGTCGAACAGCATCACGTCGGGATGCATCGCGAGCGCGCGCGCAATGGCCACGCGCTGCTGCTGACCGCCCGAAAGATGCGCGGGATATTGCGTCTCCACGCGCGGCGCGAGTCCGACCTTCTCCAGATATTCGCGCGCGCGATCCTCGGCCTCCTTGCGCGGCACGCCCAGCACGTGCACGGGCGCTTCCATCACGTTCTCGAGCACGTTCATGTGCGACCAGAGATTGAAGTGCTGAAACACCATGGCGAGCTTGGTGCGAATACGCTGAAGCTGCTTGTGATCGGCCACGTCGAGGTCGCCGTTGCGGCCCGCCCGGGTGCGCACGAGTTCGCCGTCCACCACGATCTCGCCCGCGTTCGGCTTTTCCAGAAAGTTCACGCAGCGCAGAAACGTGCTCTTGCCCGAGCCGCTCGCGCCGATGATGCTGATCACGTCGCCCTTCTTCGCGTCGAGGGAGATGCCCTTGAGCACCTCGTTGTCGCCGTAGCGCTTGTGGATGTCGCGCGCAACGAGCTTGCTCGCTTCGGACGATGCCGCGTGTTGTGCGGATTGTGCGGATTGTGCGGATAGGGCCATGATCGTCTCCGTCCTCTTTCGTGTGCCGCCGAACCCAGACGATACCGCACCGGCGAGGGAGCGCGCGGCGGCGGGCGAAGGCGAGACTTTACACCGCGCGCGCCCCATGAAAAAACGCCCCGGCGAGGCGGGGCGTTTTTTCATGGCGGCATGGCGGCATGGCTGCGCGGCCAGGCGGCACGCTTCAGGACGATGCGGCGACGTCACGCGCGCGATGCGTCATCGACAGAATCGCGCCACGCCGTCACGCGGCCCGCGCGCGCTGCGCACCGCCCGGTCGGACCTGCGCGCCCACGAGCCGCTCGGCCATCGCGCCGAACGCGAGACCGATGGTCGTCCAGAGAATCGCCTGCATGCCGATCGAGACCGCGCGGAACTTCCAAAGCAGCACGGCCGGGAACGCGGCGGGCACTTCGTTGATGGCGGGCAGCGCGAGCTGGATCGCACCGATCACCACCACGAACAGCACGAGCGCCACGATCGACGCATTCCAGACGCCGAGCTTCGCCACGCATGCCGCGCGCACCTTGAGCGCGAACACCGAAACGGCGAGGGAGATGGCGATCATCAGGAAAAACAGCCCGGTGCGATAACCGATGGTCTCGGGATCGCCGACCGAAGGCGGATTGGCCGGATATTTGATATTCGGCACGAGATAGATCGCGACGAACGCCGCGAGCGCGAGCCACGCCGCCAGCGCGCGCGGCGAGAGACGTCCCGCGCGGCCGTGCGCATAGGCGAACACGAGCGCGAACAGGCCGCCGATCGACGCGCCGTAGACCATCACGCCCGTGAAGAGCCCGTAGCTCGACTGGGTCGCGCGGCTCACGATCTCGGGCTCGGGCGCCTCGCCCTTGGCGGCGTCGGCTTTTTCCTCGAACGAGATGGCCTGATCGACCTGCGGCTCGCCCGCGATCTTCGCGAAGCTGAACGTGAGCAAACCCGCGGCGATGCCTGCCAGCATCCCGCGCACCAGCAACTTGCCAACCATGTGCGGCTCCGGCTTAGTGACAGGGAAAGCCGAGCAGATGGCGGCCGTCGTGAACGAATTCGTGGACGTACATGCCCGGGAAGATCGACGTCGCGCCCTGCTCCGCGCCGACGAAGTACAGCGCGAGCAGCAGCATGAGGCCGCCGAAAATGGCCCAGGGAAGGATCTCGCGCAGCGGAATGGGCGCCGGCGTGGCCGGGGCGTGCTGCAGAGGCAAAGTGGCTTCGGACATGGTGACTTCTCCTGGGGTTGCGCGCCCCGTTAGTCGCAGATTCGGTGAAACAGCGTGAGCACGACGCGGGTCTGACTTCCGTTGCGGCAATCGAAGCGTGGTTCGATCGGGGCAACCGTTACAGTGGCGCGACCGCGCCGGACTTGCACCGGCTTCCGTGTCGTGAGGCCTGTATTCTACGCGCTGCGGCGAGCAGGCGCGGAGGCCGTGCCGGGTGGGGTTCGAACCAACGCGGCGCGCATTCAAGCGGAGAAAGGGCGAGATGTCGATGAAGGTCTGGCTGGTGAGTCATGCGGCAAACGCGGCATTGCGCGCGGGGACGTTTCCGGTTGCGGTGGATACGAACGACGCGGCCGACCCGGGCGTAGCGGAAGATGGCGCGAGTGAAGCGCCCGAAGCGCTCGATGCGTGCGCCAGCGAGGCGATCGGCGCATGGCGCGCGCGCTGGCTGGCCTCGATCGGCGACGGCGCGCGGGTCGTGGCCAGTCCCGCGCCCATCGCGCGGGCGACCGCGCGCGCGGCCGTCTGCGCGCCGGCCGCCGCGATGGAAATCGAGCGCTGCGACGCCATCGCCGAGGCGCATTTTGGCGCGTGGCAGGGCCAACGGCTCGTCGATATCGCCCGGGAAACGCCAGCCGCCCTCGCGGCCTGGACGCGCGACCCCGCCTTCGCGCCGCCCGGCGGCGGCGAATCGTTCGACGACCTGCGCCGGCGCGTGGCCGCATGGCTCGACGGTTTGCGCCATCCCGCCGATGTCGGCACCCACGCCCGCACCGAAGCGCGAATCGTGGCATTCACCCACGCCAGCGTGATTCGCGCGGCGCTCCTGCACGCGCTCGGCGCGCCGTCGGCGGGATTCCGGGCGATCGAGATCGCGCCGCTGGACGTGGCCGTGCTGCGGGCGGGGCGCGAAGGGTGGGTTTGGGTGGCGGGTGTGGCCTGAAGACCGCACTCGACACGCCGCACGCCGCTCGCCGCGCGCCCCCCGCTCCCTACTCCAGCCCCAATTGCGCCTTGATGGCCGGCAGCATGTACTGCACGGCCGCGCGCCCTTCCGCGATGGCGGGCCCGGCGCGGTGGAAGTCGAAGATTCCCATGCCGCCCAGGCGCGGCTGGATCAGCACGTCGGCGGGCTCGCCCGCGAGGCGGCTGCGCGTGATACGCACCTGCATGATGTCGATGCTTTGCGCGATCGAACTCAGCATCGAGGGCACGCGCGTGCTCGGCGGCGGCGCCACGCGCACGTCGGCGCCGCCCGCCACGCCTGGCGCGGCCGGTTGCAGCCAGTTCGGAAAGCGCTTGCCGTTGCGGCGCATGAGCGGCGCGGGCGCGGCAGCCGCCGTATCGCCAGCCAGCGCGCCTGGCGCGTCGGCTGGCGGCGGGTTCGCCTCCACGGGCACGGCGCGCGGCACCGTGTCGATGGCGCCGCCCAGATCGCGGCCGTTCAGAATGTCGTGATTGAGGTCGATGGCGATCACCGTGTCGGCACGCATCGCGCGCGCGGCCGAGACCGGCACGGGATTGCTGAGGCCGCCGTCCACGAGCCACACGCCGTCGTGCCAGATCGGCGTGAAAATGCCCGGAATGGCAATCGACGCGCGCACCGCGTCCACCACGCCGCCCTCGCGCAGCCAGACCTCGCGGCCCGTGTCGAGTTCGGTGGCCACGGCCGCGAACGGCACCTTGAGATCGTCGATGGCGCGGCCATTGAACTGCTGCGCGAACAGGTCGATCACCTTGCGCCCGCCGAGCAACCCGCCCGAGAAACGCAGATCGAGCAGCCGCACCACGGTCTGCCACGTGAGCTTGCCAACCCAGTCCTCGAGCCAGTCGAGGTCGCCGTTCGCATACACCGCGCCCACGAGCGCGCCGATCGAGGTGCCGCACACCACGTCGGGCTTGATGCCGGCTTCCTCGAGCGCGCGGATCGCGCCGATATGCGCCCAGCCGCGCGCCGCGCCGCCGCCGAGCACGAGACCCACGCGCCGCGGCCGTCTGCGATGGCTCACCATGCGCACCTCGCTTCGCCCGTGGCGGCCGGGGCTCCCCGTACTCCGACCGTTTCGACCGTTTCGACCGTTTCGAGCGCGTTCGCCACGTTCGATGCCGTCAATGCCCGCGTATCACGTCCGAGCGCGAGGTCGTCGAGACCACGCCGTCCGGGCCGAAATGCACGTTGAAATACGCTTCGGGCGTCACGCCCCCTTCTTCCCACTTCCAGCTCCACACGGTCTCCTTCTTCAGGCGGTAGTACGCCACTTGCCCCGGCTTGCCGAGCAACTGCCGCACCGCGTCCTCGCTCATGCCGATGCGGATCTTCGCGAAATTTTCCGCCGTCAGCGCCTGCGTGACAGCGACGAGCCGCCCGTTCGCGCCGATGTCGACCATCCACGTCTTGAGGCCTTGCGGGCCGCGCGGATATTCGAGCCGGCGCGAGCCGTCGTCGAACACGCGCTCGGTCTCGGGCTTGCCCATCTGCGCGCGCACCTGTTCGAGCGTGGTGACGCCGGGCGTGAGGCCCTTGAGCAGGAGCGCGTCGGGTTTGACCGAGTCGAAGAAGGCTTTGAGGGCTTGCCACATCGAGGCGATGAATGGGGACTGGCCGCTGGCGGCGTCGCAACCGGACAGCGCGATGAGCGTGCCGCACGCGAGCGCGCGCACCACGGCACTTACGCGGCGTTCGAAGCGAAATCTCATGAGCCGGCACGACATCAGCGAGGAAAAATCACACGCGCGCGAACCGCTGCACAACCGCCGCAAGCCGGCCCGCGCGCGCTACGTCCCCACAATGTACCGTCAATGGCGCTTGCCGTGCGCTTTCGCGGGCGAAGCGGCGCGTGCGGCATGGTCCGAATGTGCCGATGATGGGGGCAACTCGCGGCGCGCCGCGAGCACGGACGCGGCGTCGGGCGAAGGACGCAACCCCGCGCGGCCCGCACCACGAGCGGCATCGCCGGCAACCTCGCCCAAACCACGGCCCGCCCGCGCCCGCGCCAACTCGGCGACCTGCCACGAGAGCAGCGCGAGCACGCCGAACACGACCTCGCGCATGCGTTTGACGAGCGCGAGCGACAGTGCCACCTCGTGCCCCACGCCGAAGAGTTGTGCGAGCAGGACGACGGCCGCTTCCTGCACGCCGAGTCCGCCGGGCACCATGAACGCCGCGTGGCGCACGGCCTGGGTGATCGCTTCGATCGCGAGCGCATCGCCCGCGCTCACGGCGTGGCCCAGCAACGCGAGCGCCCACCACGTTTCGACCGCGCCCAGCAGGTAACCCGCGAGTTGCCATGCGAAGGCGCGACACAGCAGGCCGGTGCGCGACATGAGTCGGTCGAGATCGGCGTCGAGCCGGCGGCCGTCGAGGCCCGCCATCAGCGGATGCGCCGTGCCGAACAAGCGCGCGGCCCAGCGCTCGATCGCGTGGAACACGCCGCCGCGGCGCAGCAGCATGACCGCGATCACCGGCAGCGGCAGCGAGAGCACGAGCGCAAGACCGATCGCGCCCGCGGTGCGCACCGACGACGCGCTGCCGGTGGCCGCCACGATCACCACGAGCCCGAGCGCCGAGAACGCGTATTGCACCGCGATCGTCACGGCCACTTCGACAATCACCGAAGCCGTCACCACGCTCGCCGCGCCCGCATCGTTGGCCCGGTTGGCCGGGTTCGCGCCATCGCCGAACTTCCAGCGCGCGAGACGAATGCCGACGAGTTCGCCGCCCACGCCCACCACGGGCAGCAGGCGGTTCACGGCCTCGCGCACCGTGGCGATCCACCAGAGAAATGCGAGCGGCACGCGCCGCTCGAGCAGCAGACGCCACGCGTACGCGTCGAGCAGCAACGGCAGCGCGTGAAACGGCACGAGCCAGAGCAGCACGGGCCCGGCCGCGCCGATCACGCGCAGCACGTCGCGCGCGCCGGCGTGCACGACCAGCGCGATCAGCACGCCGATCCCCACCGGCAAGCCCAGCCACCGGAGCCGTTTCGTCACGCGCCGGCCTCCCCGTTCGGGCGCGCGGCGCGGGCGGAGTCGATCGGGTCGGCGCCATAAAACACATCGGCGAAACCGCCTGTGCGTATGCCGCAATGCGCGAGCGCCGCCGCCACGCGCGGCGAAACCAGCGCGGCGAATTCGTCGGCGTGACGATAGTGCCGCATCGACGGCGTGATCGCCTCTTCGCCCGCGAGCGCCGGATGGCAGTAGATCTCGCCCACGCCCTGCGCGGGCAGATTCGCGAGCGCTTCGAGCATGGCGGCTTCGTCCATCGCGCCGCTGTTGGCGATACCCACCACGTAGTCGTTGTGCGCAATGCCCGCGCGCGCGAGCCGCGCCCGCACCCGCGCGAGCCACGGCCTGAGCGCGAGCGGCGCGCCCGCTTCGTTCGGCAGGCGCATCGCGCGCAAACCGTAGTCGCGGCCGATCTCGAGTATCAGCGAGAGCACCGTGGGATGCAGATGGAAATGCTTGTGCGTGTTCACATGATCGAGCACGAGGCCCGTGGCCGCGAACGCCTCGAATTGCGCGCGGATCTCGAGCGCGAGTTGCGCCCGCACGTGAGGCAGAAAGAAGAAGCGCACGCCATCGCGCACCATCGCAGCGCCGAAACGCCCGTGCGCGTCCACCAGCGCGGGAATGCGCGCGCGCGGCAGCATGGCCGCGCCATCGGCGAGCACGAGATGCAGGCCCACGCGCAAACCCGGCGTGCGCCGCGCGTGCGCGACGGCCTCGGCGGCGGCGGGCGCCGCCACCATCAGGCTCGCGCAATCAAGCACGCCTTCGCGATGCGCGCGCTCCACCGCGGCGTTCACGCGCTCATGCAAGCCGAAGTCGTCGGCGGTGAAGATGAGCGCGCGGGCGCGACGGTTCTGCGTCGACATCATGCTTCGTGCGCGCGCAGGAAGCGGAAGAACTCGACGCCTTCCCGCAGGCGACGCTTCATCATCTCCCAGCTCGTGAGCATCTCGCGCACGATCTCCCAGATCTTCGACGGCCGGAAATAGAACTCGCGATAAAACCGCTCCAGCTCGTGATAAATGGCCTCGCGCGACAGATGCGGATAACCGATCGCCGCGAGTTGCACGCCCGCTTTCGAAACCAGATTGATGGTCTTGTTCTCTTCCATCCAGCCGTTTTCCACGGCCTGCTTATACAGCGTCGTGCCCGGATACGGCGCCGCCAGCGAGACCTGAATCGTGTGCGGATTGATTTCCTTCGCGTATTCGATGGTCTTCTCGATCGTTGCTTCGGTCTCGCCCGGCAGGCCGAGAATGAACGTGCCGTGAATCTTGATGCCGAGCGCCTTGCAGTCGGCGCTGAAACGGCGCGCGAAATCGGTGCGCACGCCCTTCTTGATGTTGACGAGAATCTGGTCGTCGCCCGATTCGAAGCCCACCAGCAGCAGACGCAGGCCGTTGTCCTTCATGATTTTGAGCGTGGAATACGGCACGTTGGCCTTCGCGTTGCACGACCACGTCACGCCGAGTTCGCCGAGACCGCGCGCGATGGCTTCGGCGCGCGGGGCGTCGTCGGTGAAGGTGTCGTCGTCGAACATGATCTCTTTCACTTCGGGCATGTTGTCGCGAATCCACTTCACTTCTTCGAGCACGTTGGCCACCGAGCGCACGCGGTAACGATGGCCGCTCACCGTTTGCGGCCACAGGCAGAACGTGCAGCGCGACTTGCAGCCGCGCCCCGTGTAGATCGACACGTACGGATAGTTGAGATAGCCGATGAAGTAATTGCCGATCTTCAGGTCACGCTGGTAGATGGGCGCGACGAACGGCAGCGCGTCCATGTCTTCGAGCACGGGACGGCCTTCGTTGTGCTCGATCGAGCCGTCCTGCGCGCGCCAGCTCAAGCCCTGGATCTGCGCGAACGGTTTGCCTTCGGCAAGCTCCTTGCAGGTGAAGTCGAACTCCTCGCGGCACACGAAGTCGATCGCCTCGGTGGCCGTGAGCGAGTTGTGCGGATCGACCTGCACCTTCGCGCCCACCATGCCCACGAGCACGCCGGGCTTGCGCTTCTTGAGGTCTTCGGCGAACAGGGCGTCCGTGGGAAACGACGGCGTGCTCGTGTGAATGATGACGAGGTCGTATTCGGCGGCGATCTTCAGCGTTGCGTCAATACCGAGGCCATCCGCGGGTGCGTCGAGCACGCGGCTCCCGGGCACGAGCGCGGCCGCCTGCACGAGCCACGTGGGATACCAGAACGAGCGGATCTCGCGCTTCGCCTGATAGCGCGAACCCGCGCCACCATCGAAGCCGTCGTACGACGGGGCCTGCAGAAACAGCGTTTTCATGAGATGAATCCTCCGGCTATCCATGAGGACGTTGAAAGAGAAAGCGACGCGAGGCGCCGTATGGATCGAATCATCGCGCGTCGGGGCTGTTGATCGGCGGGGGGCGCCTAGCTGGGCGCGCCGAGCGGGGGGCGCCTGGCTGGGCGCGCTCAGCGTGCCTCGTTTAGCGAGGCGCGCTGAGCGGCGCACGCTCACGCGGTCGCGGGCCGTGCAGCGCCGGCGCCTCCTCCTGCGGGTTCGCCACGGCCACGCGCACGCCGCGCCAGATCACGTGCGAGCCGAACGCGGCCGCGCACCATTGTGCCGCGAGCAGCACGTCGCGCAGCGGCGTCAGCGGTAAATCACGCCAGAACGCGCGCGCATTCGCGCTGGCGCGCGCGTGCAACATCATGCGCGCGATGACGGCGCCGGCCGTGGTCACGCCCAGCGCAACATGCGCCGCGTGCGCGGCCGCGCAGGTGTGGGCGCCATGCGCGAGCCACGCGCCGCACGCGCCCACGACGATCCACGGCGTGGGGAACGTGATGAACAGCGCGGCGAAGCCCGCCGGGTTGACCGAGCGGATCGTGCGCAGCCAGCGCGTTTCACGCAGCCAGAGCGCACCGAAATTCGGCTCGATCACGTCGGTGTCGACCAGCACGGGCGCGAGCACGGTGGCGAGACCGCAATCGCGGGCGTGGCGCGCGAGCAGGTAGTCGTCGGCGAGACAGTCCCTGAGCGCGGCGAATCCGCCAATGCGCTCCAGCGTCGCGCGCGACAGCGCCAGCGTGGCGCCGAAACCGAACGCGCGCGAACCCGTGCCGTGCGCGACACGCACCGAAGGCGCGAACCATTCGTTGATGAACAGCGCGCCCACGCGCGGCCAGAAGCCACCGACGCTGCGCGCCCGATACAGACAGGTGACCACGCCCACGCCCGGCTGCGCGAGCGGCGCCGTGACGATGGCGAGATAGTCGGGTTCCACGGCGATGTCGCTGTCGGCCACCACCAGCGCGTCGTAACGCGCCCGTGCCGCGAGATTGATGAGATTGCTGACCTTGAGATTGCTGCCGTGCACGCGCGTGTCGATCACGAGTTCGATGTCATGGCGCGGATACGCCGCCTGGAGGCGCCGCACCACGGCCACGGCCGGGTCGCTGGCCGACGACACGCCAAACAGCAGCTGAAAGCACGGATACCGCTGCTCGCAGAACGTGGCCAGATTCTCGTACAAGCGAGGCTCCGCACCGCACAGCGGCTTAAGCACGCTGACCGGCCGCGCGTGCGCGCGGCGCGCGAACGCGGCGGCTTCGCGCACGCGGGCCCGCGAGCCGAGCCGCGGCATGACCAGCGCGGCGCACAGCGCGTAACAGGCGGCCAGCGCGCACAGCGCGACCGTGAGCCACAGCAGCGTGGAGCCCGGCACGGACCACGACGGCAGCCAGGGCGCGGGCAAGGCCGCGAGCGGCGGCGTCATGAAGCCGCACCGCGGGTGATGACGCAGGATTCACATGCGGCGCTCGACTGAAACCGATAGCGCGTTTTGCGACTTGCCATGGGTTTTATCCTGATATTTTGTGCAGATTAATTCTTCTGAAATAAACGCGCGCAAAGTCGTCACACGGGATTTATCTCGCGATAAGCCCATGCGGAATTACGCCCATTTATGATGTAACGCAAATTATATGAAGAATCGATTAAGCAACGAGTAAAACACGCATTGCGCTTGCTTCGCTGTGCGCGGCAACGTACACACCGGAAAGCGGGAAAAAGTGTAGCAGCAAGCTTCTCGCGGCGCCTTCAGACAAGGCTTAAAACACCTTTTCGTTATCCGCAATAACCATCGATAAGGCGTGAACGCTTTAGGGTTCGTATGACCGATCGCGAACTGCGCTTCACACCCCGCTTCATACCCCGCCCTCTACCATTCGACAAAACACGGTAAGGCAATCGAAATTTTTTCTTAATCCACCTGAATTAAACTCGCGATTCATTATCTTTAAATAATAATGATTTCGGCTCATCGGAATCGGCGGAATCGGTCGTGCATTCGCACGCTTACCGGCCAGCGGGAAACCACGCGGGCGGCAGGGATTCCCTCGGGCCGCCAGCAGGAACGAAACCGCTTTGGCACAATGGGCCCACCTGGCGGCTGCCTTGCGGCATCGGTTTAGACGAAAAGCGCGGAATCGATCCCCTCGCGCGCGTCGCGCATCCGGCAGCCGCGCTCCCCACCTGGCGCCGAACCCATGATCCCCTTTTCCGTTCTCGACCTCTCGCCCATTCCGGCCGGCTCCCATGCCGGCGCCGCGCTCGCCAACACGCTCGATCTCGCGCAGCACGCCGAGCGCTGGGGTTATCGGCGTTACTGGCTCGCCGAGCATCACAACATGACGGGCATCGCGAGCGCGGCCACCTCGGTCGTGATCGGCCATGTGGCGGGCGGCACGCGCAGCATCCGCGTGGGCTCGGGCGGCATCATGCTGCCGAACCACGCGCCGCTCGTGATCGCCGAGCAGTTCGGCACGCTCGAAGCGCTCTATCCGGGCCGCATCGACCTCGGGCTCGGCCGCGCGCCCGGCACCGACCAGACCACGGCGCGCGCACTGCGCCGCGACCTGCAGGGCAGCGCCGACAGCTTCCCCGACGACGTGGCCGAACTACAGCGCTATTTCGCCGCGCCCGTGGAAGGCCAGCGCGTGCGTGCGGTGCCGGGCGCGGGGCTGAACGTGCCGATCTACATTCTCGGTTCGAGCCTGTACGGTGCGCAGCTCGCGGCGGCCATGGGCCTGCCCTTCGCGTTCGCCTCGCATTTCGCGCCCGACCATCTGCTCACGGCGCTGCGCCTGTATCGCTCGCAGTTCCGTCCTTCGGCCACCCTCGCGAAGCCGCACGCCATGGTCGGCGTGAACGTGTTCGCCGCGCCCACCAACGAGGAAGCGCGCTTTCTCTTCACGTCGCTCGAACAGCAGTTCATCAACCTGCGGCGCGGCACGCCGGGCCAGTTGCCGCCGCCCGTCGAACAAGTGCCGGCGAACGAGTTCGAAATGGCGGGCGTGCAGCATTCGCTCGCGTGCTCGGTGATCGGCGATCGCGAGACGGTGCGCGCGGGCCTCGCTTCGGTGATCGAGCAAACCGGCGCCGACGAACTCATTGTCACGGCGCAGGTTTACGACCACGCGGCGCGGCTGCGTTCGTTCGAAATCACGGCGCAGGTGCGTGAGGAGATGGCGGCTTCGGTTTGAATGTCGTGCGCCGTTGTCGCTCGATGAACGTGGCGACGACGTAAAAACGCGCGCGGCGTCGGGCAGCGAATTTGCCCGGCGCCGCGGGCGAGATTCTTGCCATAGCGGTTGCGTCGCTCTCGTGGATACATAACCGCGTCGGCATCCGCAATGGCTACGAATTCGCACTCCCATTGACTCTTCATCACATCACTGTCGATCGTTTTCCATCTAAGCGCGCATCGACAGCGAAGGCCATCAGTGTTCGATGCGACCGGATGCGAGCTCATCGTTTTCGTTTCGTGCCGAAAAGAGATGCGTGCACAGGAAATCCACAAACACGCGCAACCGGGGTGAAAGCTGCCGGCTAGATGGCCACAGGATAGAGAACTGACCCGGTGCAATGGCGTGCGAAGCAAGCACCGGAATCAGCGCGCCACTCGCGAGCGCATCGACGGCAAGGAAGTCCGGCATGAAGCCGATACCCCACCCACCGATTACCGCGCCACGCAGCGCTTCCATGTTGTTGCAGGTCAGCGCGGCGCGCAGGTTGGGCGGCTCACTTCCGTCGGCGGCAAGCCCCCACGGCTGCAACTTGCCCGTTGTCGGGAAGCGATAGCGCACGCAGTCATGCGTCGCGAGCTCGGACAACGTCTGCGGCAAGCCCGCGCGCGCGGCGTATTCCGGCGAAGAGCACAGCATGAAACGGAAAGGGCCAAGCCGGCGCGCCATCAGGCTGGAATCCGCAAGCGTGCCACTGCGGATGACCGCGTCGAAGCCGCCCTCCACCACGTCGACGATCCGGTCGTTGAAATCGAGATCCAGTTCGACCTGCGGATACATTGCCCGAAAGCGGGGCAAAACCGGCAGCAGGAAGCGGTAGCCGATCACGGGCAGGCTCACGCGAAGCCGGCCGCGCGGCGTCTGCGCAGCCGCCGACAACAACGCCTGCGCATCATGCAACTCGCCAAGGATCCTTTCACAGCTGTCGTGGAAGAGCCGACCTTCATCGGTGAGCATCACACGGCGCGTGGTTCGGTGAAAAAGCCGCACGCCAAGCGAGTGCTCAAGTTTCGCAATGGTCTTTCCGACCGCCGATGCCGACACGCCGAGCTTGTGTCCGGCAGCGACAAAGCTAAGCGTCTCCGCTGCGCGCACAAACGCGATGATGCCATTCAAGTTGTCCATGCCGCTCCTCCCGCGTTATTGCAGAATAAAAATCCGCAATTTGCGGATTTTTCGGGTGTTTCTCTTCGATTGAATCCGAATTATCGTTCATCGCCTGGTCAGGCGCGCTGTGACGCGCCGGCATTTCAAAAGGAGCGGCAATGGACCCGACGATTTATTCCAACAGGACGCGGCGCCAAGGCGTACTCGCGGCCGTCTGCATAGCGGCGCTCGCCCTGCCTCTGGCCTTTTCCGGTGGCGCGTTGGCGACGCCCGCAATCAGCCGCGACCTCCACGCCAGCCCCGACGCGGTGTACTGGATAACGAATGCGTTCATGCTGGCGTTCGGCAGCCTGCTGATGGCGGCAGGTGCGCTGGCAGACCGGTTTGGGCGGAAACGAGTGTTCACCTTGGGCGTCGCAGGATTTACCCTGGCCTCGGCCACGTTGGGGCTTGCGCCGTCAATCGTCGTTTTAAACTTGCTACGCGCTGCTCAAGGCGTTGCGGCCGCCGCTGCGTTGGCGGGCGGAGCCGCCGCGCTTGCTCAAGAATTCGACGGCTCCGCGCGCACGCGTGCGTTTAGTACGCTGGGCGCAACCTTCGGGGTCGGACTGGCATTCGGCCCAATAATCGCGGGCTGGCTGATTGCTTTCCTGAGTTGGCACGCGATCTTCATGACCGGCGCCTTCGCCGGGATTCTGTCGCTCAGCCTGGCCGTTCCGCAAATGCAGGAGTCGTGCGACCCACATGCCCGCCGGCTTGATTGGCCAGGTATCGTGACGTTCACGGCTGCGCTCGCTTGCTTCACATGCGGCCTGATCGAAGCACCCACGCATGGCTGGACCTCCGTGACGACTGCCACCTTGCTCGTTGCGTGTATGGCGTTTGCGATCGCATTCGTTGTCGTTGAGACGCGCAGTTCGCGACCGATGCTAGATCTGTCGCTGTTCCGCTACCCGCGGTTCATCGGGGTTCAGGTGTTGCCCGTCGCGACGTGCTATTGCTACATCGTTCTTCTTGTCGTATTGCCGCTGCGCTTCATCGGCATGGATGGCTACGACGAAGTACACGCAAGCTATTTGATGCTCGCATTATCTTCGCCCATGCTGTTCGTGCCGTTTGTCGCTGCCGCACTCACGCGGTGGTTGTCGGCTGGCATCATCTCGGGTATCGGCCTGGTGATCGCTGGGGCGGGTCTGCATGCGCTCGCAGGGGCGCTGCGCGCCGGAGCCGGTTCAGCTGCGATCGGGCCAATGCTCGCGATCGGAATCGGCGCCGGACTGCCTTGGGGGCTCATGGACGGTCTGTCGGTGAGCATGGTCCCCAAATCACGCGCCGGGATGGCAACCGGCATCTTCAGCACGACACGAGTCGCCGGAGAATGCGTTGCATTAGCGACAGTCAATGCGCTTTTGGCGGTGCTCACGCAGTTCAGCTTGCGTGCCGCTGTGCCGCTTGCCAACTCAACGAATGTCGCCGAGGCGGCCGCACGACTTTCGGCGGGCGACCTCGCGCACGCTACGGCAAAACTGCCCCACATTTCGCCCGTGACACTTCAAGCAAGCTACCACGAGGCATTTGGGCATCTGCTTGATGGACTTACGGCGATTACGCTGCTTTGTGCGCTTGCGGTGTTTGCTTTTCTGAGTCGGGTTCGTGCTTACGACGAAGCAAGCGGAACGGATGCGGCGCCGCTCAGCTGCGATTTGCCGATGGTCGACAGGAAATCTCAACTCACAGAATCAGTGGGCGGCGAGCGCTAACCCATCACAATGCACTTCGACGTCGTCAATACTTGAATAAAAAACGGTTGTGATGAAGTCTGTTGCACCAACGGTTCCGAGTTCGAAAAGGCACATGACGACTCAGTCGTGCACTCCGACACTGGCCCGCGCGCTCGCTTTGGCCGCCTTCAGCCGACTCATAAAAGCCCATGCTACGTTCGTCAGACAATAAATGCTGGCCGCCACCGGTTTCTCGCCAGGCTGCCGCAGGGCGGCCCCGCGGCGGCCCATCAACCCATTAGCCTCCTCCCACCGCCGCCAACCCCTTCAACAACGCCGCATGAAACGCCTGCGGGTCCTGCATCTGCGGCGCGTGGCCCGCATCCGGGAACTCCACCAGCGTCGCGTGCGGAATCGCGCGCTGCGCCTCCTTCGCGAGCACCGGATAGTGGCCCAGTTGCGCGCGCACTTCGGGCGGCGCGAGATCCTTGCCGATGGCGGTCGTGTCCTTGTCGCCGATCAGCAGGAGAGTAGGCATCTGCAACTGGCCGAATTCGTACACCACGGGCTGCGTGTAGATCATGTCGTAGAGCAGCGCCGAATCCCACGCGACCTGCGCCTTGCCCGGACCGCGATACATGCCCGCGAGCATCTGCACCCACGGCTCGTACGCCGGGCGCCACTGGCCCGCGTAATAGGTGCTCTGCTCATAGCGGCGAATGCTGTCGGCGGTCGTCTTCAGTTCGCGGGCGTACCACCGGTCGACGGAAATCGACGGCACGCCCTTCGCCTTCCAGTCCTCGAAACCGATCGGGTTCACGAGCACCAGTTGCTCCGTTTCATGCGGATACATCAGCGCGTAGCGCACGCCGAGCATGCCGCCCGTCGAATGGCCGATGATCGTCGCGCGCTCGACGCCGAGCGAGGCGAGCAGCGCGTGCGTGTTGCGCGCGAGCTGCTGGAACGTGAACTGATACGCGGCGGGCTTGCTCGACTTGCAGAAGCCGATCTGGTCGGGCGCGATCACGCGATAGCCGGCGTTCGTCAATTCGCCGATGGTGTCCTGCCACGTCGCGGCGCAAAAATTCTTGCCGTGCAGCAACACGGCCGTGCGGCCGTTAGGCTTGACCGTGGGCGCGACGTCCATGTAGGCCATGTGCAGCGTCTGACCTTGCGACGAGAACGCGAAGTCGTGCACCGGATGCGGATACGTGAAGCCTTCGAGCCGCGGGCCATAAGCGGGCCCGTCGGCGGGACCAGCGGCGGGCGTGGCCGTGACGGCGGCAGCGGAAGCCGCGGGCGCGGCGTCCGTCGATACCTCGGCGGCGATGGCGGCGTGGCACAGCGCGGCGGCGCCGAGCGCGGCGACCAGCGGGGCGGCCAGCGGGGCAAGCATGCGATTCAGGGAAGTTCTCATCGGGCGGAAATCGGGAGGAGCAGGGAAAGATCGGCGCGGCCGGTGTAATCGGCATGTAAAACGTCGACGGATGACCGCGAAAACACTACCGCCAGCGATTCTAAAGACCTTGCGCCACGCGTGCCGTCAGTCGCGCAGCGCACTCGCGCCCAATCACCTACCACGCCCCTGCGCCCCACCTGCCGGCGGCATGCCGCTTGCTCGCGCGAAACGGTCAAAACCTCGCACCGAATCGCATCGGGCGCACATCGGCATCGCGCGGCCGGAGTTTCGGTGCTAGAACAGTCAATACGCCGCACGTTTAATTCGTTTGTCACGTGCGCCGCAGTGCAGCAAAGCATCGACCCAAATAACCGACCATTGCACGCGTTTCGCAGTGCAGCGCAGAAAACGCGGCCAACCGGGGGCACAACAAGGAGACGATCATGGAAACTCCGGCAAGCCTCAACGATCTGCAACGCACCACGCTCGCGATCGTGCTCGCGGGCGGCCGCGGCACGCGCCTGGGGCCGCTCACCAACAAACGCGTGAAGCCCGCCGTGTACTTCGGCGGCAAGTACCGCATCATCGATTTCGCGCTCTCCAACTGCCTGAATTCGGGCATCCGCCGCATCGCCGTGGTCACGCAGTACAAGGCCCACTCGCTGCTGCGCCACCTGCAGCGCGGCTGGGGTTTCCTGCGCGGCGAGTTCAACGAGTTCCTCGACCTGTGGCCCGCGCAGCAGCGCGTGGAAGGCGCGCACTGGTATCGCGGCACGGCGGACGCGGTCTACCAGAACCTCGACATCATTCGCTCCATCGCGCCCAAATACGTGGTCGTGCTGGCCGGCGACCACATCTACAAGATGGATTACACGCGCATGGTGGCCGACCACGCCGCGAGCGGCGCGGACTGCACGGTCGGCTGCATCGAGGTGCCGCGCATGGAGGCGCAGGCCTTCGGCGTGATGGCCGTCGACGAAAACCGCCGCGTGACCGGCTTCGTCGAGAAACCCGAGGACCCGCCCGCCATGCCGGGACGCCCCGACATCGCGCTCGCGAGCATGGGCATCTACGTGTTCGACACCGAGTACCTGTTTCATCTGCTCGAAGACAACATCTCGCGCTCGGCCACCGACCACGACTTCGGCAAGGACATCATTCCGCGCGTGGTCAGCGACGGCCACGCGATCGCGCATCCGTTCAGCATGTCCTGCGTGTCGTCCGACCCGACCGCCGACTCGTACTGGCGCGACGTGGGCACCGTGGACGCGTACTGGTCGGCGAACCTCGACCTCGCCTCCACGATTCCGGCGCTCGACCTCTACGACCGCAACTGGCCCATCTGGACGTACCAGGAACAATTGCCGCCCGCCAAGTTCGTGCGCGACCTGAACGGCCTGCAAGGCTCGGGCACCAACCTGATCGTGTGCGGCGGCAGCGTGATCTCGGGTTCGCAGATTTCGCGCTCGGTGCTCTCGTCGAAAGTGGTCGTGCAGTCGTTTTGCAACATTGCCGAGGCAGTCTTGTTACCGCAGGTGGTGGTGGGCGCGAGTTGCCGGCTGCGCAAGGTGGTCGTGGACCGCGGCTGCATGATCCCCGACGGCACCGTGATCGGCGAAGACCCCGTGCGCGACGCCGAACGCTTCTATCGCACCGAAAGCGGCGTCGTGCTGGTGACGCAGGAGGCGCTCAACAAGTTGTCGGGCTGAATGCGGGGCTGAAAGCGGGGCGGAATGCGCGGCTGAGCGGCGCGCGGCATCGCCGCTGTTGGCATGCATCGGCACGCATCGGCACGTATTTCACACGCGTGCTCCCGCAGCGCGACCGGCGCACCTGCAACCGGCCCGGGCGCGTGGCGCCCCGCCCGCACCAAGCAACACGAACGCACGCGGCGCGCTCGCCCACCGGCGGCGCGCCGCGCCCATGAATGCTGCCCCGAGAGGATTGTCGCCCGATGACCATTCGCGTCCTGCACGTAGCCAGCGAGCTGTATCCGCTCCTGAAGACCGGCGGCCTCGCCGACGTGACCGCCGCCCTGCCCGCCGCGCTGATCGAACAGGGCGCCGACGCGCGCCTGTTGCTGCCGGGCTTTCCGCCCGTGGCGGCCGGACTCGAAGATTTGCGGCCGGTCGCGCGGATCGAGCGCAGCTTCGGTGCGCCCGAGGCCACGCTCGAACTGGGCCGTCTGCCGGGCAGCGACCTGTCCGTCTACATGATTCGCGCCGACGCGTTCTACGCGCGCGCGGGCAACCCCTATCTCGACGACGAACACGTCCCCTACGGCGACAACGCCCAGCGTTTCGCGCTGCTCGGCTGGACCGCCGCCCAGCTCGCGGGCCGTCTCGACCCGGCGTGGGCGCCCGCGATCGTGCAGGCGCACGACTGGCACGCGGGCCTCGCGCCCGCCTATCTGCGCGCGGCGCAGCGCGAACACGGCGCGCCGCTCGCGCACGTGCGCTCGATTTTCACGATCCACAATCTCGCGTATCAGGGCATTTTTCCCGCCCAGCAGTTCGACGGCCTCGGCCTGCCGCACGACTTTCTGCACATGCACGGCGTGGAGTTCTACGGCCAGCTTTCGTTCCTGAAAGCCGGGCTGTTTTACGCCGACAAGATCACCACCGTGAGCCCGACCTACGCGCGCGAGATCCAGACCGTGGCGCAAGGCGGCGGCCTCGAAGGGCTGCTGCGCGAGCGCACCCACGACCTCGTGGGCATCCTCAACGGCGTCGATTACCAGGTCTGGAATCCGGCCGGCGACGCCGCCATCGCCGCGAAATACTCGGCCACGCGCATGAGCGGCAAGCTGCGCTGCAAGTCCGCGCTGCAAACGCGCATGAATCTCGCGGTCAAGCACGACGCGCTGGTGTTCGGCGTGGTGAGCCGCCTCACCGAGCAAAAGGGCCTCGACCTGCTGCTCGCGGCGGTGCCCGACCTCGTCGCGCGCGGCGGTCAGCTGGTCGTGCTCGGCACCGGCGACCCGAGCCTCGAACAGGGCTACGCGCGCGCGGCGCGCCAGCATCCGGAGTCGGTGGCGGTGGAATTGGGCTTCGACGAAACCCTGGCCCACGAGATCGTGGCGGGCGCCGACGTGATGGCCGTGCCCTCGCGCTTCGAGCCGTGCGGCCTCACGCAGCTCTATGCGCTCGCCTACGGCGCGCTGCCGCTCGTGCACTGCGTGGGCGGTCTCGCCGACACGGTGGTCGACGCCACGCTCGAGAATCTCGCCGAAGACCTCGCCACCGGCTTCGTCTTCACGCGCTTCGAACCCGACGCGCTCACGGCCGCGATCCGCCGCGCCTTCGCCCTGCACGCGCGCAGCCGCGACTGGCGCGAAACGCGCGCCCGCGCGATGCGGCAGGACTTCGGCTGGGCGGCCTCGGCGCAGCGCTACATGGCGCTGTACCGCGAACTGGCGGGCTGACGCCGGAGCCGACCAGGTCGGTTTTTCGCCGATTGGCTCTCGCCATTGCGCGCCGCGCGAATGCGCAAGCCAATCGGCACCCAGACGCCACGCGTTGATCTGACGACACCACGGCGCGCGCCGTACGCCGCCGCGCGCACCGAATTCGGTTATCGTTTCAGCACCTCGCCCAGGGCGCGCCACACGCAGCGCGCCGGCACTCAAACCGACATCGGACCGATCATGAAAAACGTCCTGAGCATCCAGTCCCATGTGGTGTTCGGTCACGCGGGCAACAGTGCCGCCGTGTTCCCCATGCGCCGTCTCGGCGTGAACGTGTGGCCGCTCAACACCGTGCAGTTTTCGAATCACACGCAGTACGGCCACTGGACCGGGCACGCCATCGACTCGGGCGAAGTCATGGATCTCGTCGAAGGCATTGGCGCGATCGGCGTGCTGCCGCGCTGCGACGCCGTGCTTTCGGGCTACCTCGGCACGCCCGAGCAGGCGCAGGCCGTGATCGACGTGGTGCGCGCCGTGAAGGCCGCCAACCCGCAGGCGCGCTATTTCTGCGACCCCGTCATGGGCACGCTCAACGCCGAAAACGGCTGCCACGTCGAGCCCGGCATTCAAGCGTTCCTCGTGCGCCACATGCCCGAGGTCGCCGACGCGATGATGCCCAACCACAGCGAACTCCAGCGCCTCGTGGGCCGCGAGATCGAAACCGCCGAAGAGGCCGTGGTCGCCTGCCGCGAGTTGATCCGGCGCGGGCCGAAGCTCGTCGTCGTGAAGCATCTGCTGGACCGCAACAGCCTCGCCGACCGCTTCAACATGCTCGCCGTGACCGCCGACGAAGCCTGGCTCGCCCAGCGCCCGCTCTACCCGTTCGCACGCCAGCCGGTGGGCGTGGGCGACATCACGAGCGCCGTGCTGGTCGCGCGCCTGATGCTCGGCGACTCGCTGCGGCGCGCCTTCGAGCACACGCTCGCGGCCGTCAACGCGGTCGTGCGCGCCACCTACGACGCGGGCCGCTACGAGCTCGAGATCGTCGCGGCGCAGGACCAGATCGCGCACCCGCGCGACTGGTTCGACGCATGGGCCGTGGAGCCGGCCTAGACTGAAAACGGCGTGGCGCGTGGGGCCTTCACGGCGAACCTGCCGCGCCGGACCTCTATAATGCGCAGCGCATTGCCGCGCCACGCGATGCCCGCCACCCTCGGCGCGGCGCCCACCGTTTTCAGAGAATGACCGATGTCCGATTCAATCCGTAGCGAACAGGAAGAGTATTTCGAGCAGTTGTGCCTTGCCGTCGACGCCGGCGAAACGCACGAGCAGGAAGCCATCGAATACTTCGAGCAACAGAGCCACGAACCCGATTTCGACCCGGCCGTGTGGCTCGACATCGCGCTCTACCACGCGCCCGACATCGCGCAGGGCATCATCGATTTCGTCGACGTGAGCGACCGGGAACGCAGCGACATCGCCCAGACCATCGCCGACACGCTCGACATTTCCTATGGCGACGACGAATGCGCGCGCTTCGAGCGCACCATTCGCTTCGCGCTCGCCAACGGCATTCCCGTCGATCTGGACGTGGTGCTCGACGGCTGCAACCGCGCGCTCGACGACCTCGAAGCCTGGGCCAGCGCCGACACCATGGCGCCGCTCGTGCAACTGCGCGACGCGCTGTTCGAGCTGCAAGCCAACCGATGAGCCGCGCGCGATGTTGCCCGGCGCGCCCGCCGCGCCGCGCGACACCGTCATGGCGGCCTGTTATATTGCGCGAAAAACCGCCTTCGCCGCGAGGCGGGCGCCGATACAGCGGATACGGCCGGTGCGGCTGCCGCGACCGGCAATCCGGGCGATCACCGTACGCCCCGCCGCGCGCCGCTTCACGGGCGCGAGCATGCAGCAACCCGTTCGCCGCAACCCGCACGCAGCAGCACCGCACCACCGCGCGCCCGCCAGGACGCGCATGCACGAGCACGACCCAGCATGACCCGGAAGATGCGGCCTCCGGCGCCCGCCCGCGCCCAGGAAGGCTCGCGCCGATACAAGAACGCCGCGCCGCCGCCGCGCGAGGAGTCACGATGAGTTTTGCCCGCCACGCTACGGGAATCGCTTCAGGCATCGCTTCAGGCATCTTTTCAGGAATCGCCCGACGCTTCGGTGCGCGTTCCGGTTCGCACGACGTCTTGCGCTGCGCCGCGCGTGTCCCATCGCGCCCGCTACGCGCGAGCCTCGCGGCGTTCGCGGCCGCCTGCGCGCTCGGCGGCGGCACGGCGCTCGCGGCGGGTCCGCTCGACGTGCGCATCGGGTTCGCCGCGCCGCTCTCGGGCGACTACGCGAACTACGGCCGCGACCTCGAGAACGGCGTGCAGCTCGCGCTCGACGAAGCCAACGCGCAGAACCTCAAGATCGGCGACCAGACCGCGCGCTTCACGCTCATCGCCATCGACGACCGCAGCGATCCGCGCCTCGGCGTGCAGGCCGCCGCGAGCCTCGCGAACCAGGACGTCGCGGCCGTGGTCGGCCACTTCAACTCGGGCACGGCCATTCCGGCGTCGCGCATCTACGAAAGCGCCGGCATTCCGATGATCAGCCCCGCCGCCACCAATCCCGTCATCACGCAGCAAGGCTTCGCCAACACCTTCATGGTGATTGCGAGCGACGCGCAAAACGCGGGCTGGGCGGGCACGTGGGCCGTCGACGTCATGAAGGCGAAGCGCATCGCCATCGTCGACGACCGCACGGCGTTCGGCCAGGGCGAAGCCGACGTGTTCGAGCGCACCGTGCGCGAGCACGGCGGCAAGGTGGTCGCGCGCGAATTCTCGAACGGCGATTCGGACGACTTCGGCGCGCAGCTTTCCCGCATCAAGGCCGCCGACGCCGATCTGCTCTACTTCGGCGGCCTCGCGCGCCAGGGCGCGGCGCTCGTCAAGCAGATGAAGCAGCGCAGCATCGCCGCGCAGTTCGTGGGCGGCGGCGGCGTGGCGACCGCCGACTTCACCCAGGCCGCGGGCGCGGCGGCCGAAGGCGCGATGGCGTGGGAATACGGCCGCCCGCTCGCGCAACTGCCCGACGGCCCGCGTTTCGCGCAGGCCTACAAGAGCCGCTTCGGCAGCGACGTGCTCGCTTACGCGCCCTTCGGCTACGACGCCGCGTGGGCCGCGATCCACGCCATGGTCAGCGCGAAGTCGGCGAAACCGGATGTCTACCGCGGCACGCTCAAGACCCTGAGCTTCGACGGCGTGACCGGCCGTATCGCCTTCGAACCCGACGGTTCGCTCAAGAACGGCGCCTCCACGCTGTGGCAGGTGCGCAAGGGCGCGTGGGTGCCGGTGACCACGCGCGGCGGCTGAGCCGCGTCAGGCTGCGCTCAACGCGCGGCGCGCACGACGATCTGCGCGTGCGTGTCGCGTTCGATACGCACGAGCGCGTCGCGCATGCGCGCGAATGCCTCGGCGCTGCACATCTGATGACCGAACTGCGCCGATAGGCGCCGCTCGATCTGCAGCGTGCGCGTGCGCGCGTCGAACACGTAATGCGACGTGTAGGTCAGGAACGCATCGCTCACCTGGGTGTCGGCGGGCAGGTCCGTCACGCGCGCGAACGCGGGCAGCGCGAGTTGCGCGCTCTCCGTGAAATTGCCGCCGATGCACGCCCACGGCTGGGTTCGATGCGGCTGCGCGAGCCAGCTGTCGATCTGCGTGGCGATGCCGCCCGCGAAACTCGACAGCGCGTCGACTGCGGTCGTGCCGTCGCGCCAAACCACGTGATCGAGCGTGCCGTCGATATCGACGGAAAACGGGCCGTAGGTCGCATCGGTGGGCGCGGTGCTCACCCGCGCGGTGCCCGCGAGACCCGTGAGGCGCAGCCGCTGCGCGGCGATCTGCTGGGCGCCCGCGTGCGTGGCGCGGCGAAACGCATTGCGCTCGGGCTCGGCGCCCGCGCCCACATCCTCCACGTGATAGCGATACGTGGCGTCGCCCGACTCGCCGATCGAGAGCGCCAGCCGCGCCGTGCGCTCGCGCGGCTCGGTCGCGGGCGTGCGCGCGAGCACGCCGTCGTCGACGAGCAAGACCGGCCGATCCATCGCGCCGGGCGGCAGCGTGCCGAACGCGTAGCCGCCGGACGACGTATCGGCGAACACTTGCAGATCGGGCAGATACGCGATCACGTGATTGATGGCGTGCACGCCGTAGCCGGGCACCTCGGGCAGCGTGTACACGGGGCCGAGATCCAGCAGCGCGGCCTCGGCGCGAATGCCCGCCGCCGCGAGCAGCGCCGTGAACAGAGCGACGTGATCCTTGCAGTCGCCGTAGCGGTTATGCAGGATGTCGATCGCGCGATGCGGCACGGCCGCGGTCTCGCCGAGAAATAGCGCCACGTAGCGGATATTGAAGCGCATCCAGTCGTAAATGCGCCGCGCCTGCTCGTGCGGATCGCGCGTGCCCGCCGTGAGCGACTGCGCGAGCGCGGCGATGGCCGGATCGGTGGCGGTGGGATCGGCGGCGGCCTCGCGATAACGTGCGGCGAACGTCGCGAAGTCGGGCACGGTGGACACCATCAGGCGGTCGCCCCAGTTCACGTACGCCACGGCGCCCGCTTCGAGCGGCGCATACGCGCCATGCCGGTAGTCGAACGCGTAGCGCGTGCGGCCGTTCGCGCTCACGGGCGGCTCGGGCGTGTAACCGCGCGCGTCGGCGTGCAGCGGCAGATTCGCGGGCAGGTCGAACACGAGGCGCTGGAACGCGACGGGGTCGCCCGTCGGCTCGACGAAGTACGAGAACGTGCCCGCTTCGAGCGCCTTCGCGCGCCGCTTCGCGAAGCGCAAATGCACGCGCGAGCCGACCTGCACGCCCGGAAAGATCACCGTGCGCAACACGCCGTCCTCGAAAGTGGGCGCGCCCGCCGAGCGCGGCTCCTGCACGTCGCGAATGCCGCTCGCGGGCACGGGGTGCGCGGTGCCGTCGGGGTCGATGGTGGCGGCGGAAAGCGCCGTGATCGTTTCGATATCTTATTGAACCAGACGTAGCGTTGCGCGATGGCGTCGACGCCCGCCGCGGTGTTCGCGCGCAGCACCGTGTCGTCCTGCTCTTCCACGGAGCCGTCCTGCTGCACGACGAAGACATGCTCGTCGCGCTCGACCGTCGCGGGCGGCACGTCGGGCGCGGCGCTGTCCGGGCGCGCCGCGCTGTCCGGGCTACGCGCGCTGGCTTGCGCGTAGGCGTCGGCGCCGCCGGCCGCCGCGAGTGCGATCACCAGCACGGCCGATGCGAACGCGCCGAGGCGCTTCATGGCGCACTGACCGCACGGGCGGCGATGGCGACACTGGCAGCAACGACACGACCCGGCACGGCAGACCTCGCGTGAAAAGCGACGTCTGCCGTTTTAGCACATCGAAGCGAGCACCGCAGCGCACGCGTGATCGCCGGGATTCCGCCGCGCGGCCGTCACCGGCAACGCCTTGTCGAGCGAACGATCAGCCGCGCCGTTCCTCGATCGCCTTCAGCAGCGAAAGCGCGATGCCCTCCGCCGCGAGCCGCACTTCGTCGAGCGCCGGAAACGAAGGCGCGATCCGCAGATGACTGTCGCGCGGATCGTCGCCATACGGGAACGCCGCGCCCGCGGGCGTGAGCACGAGGCCCGCCGCCGCCGCGAGTTCGACGGTGCGGCGCGCGCAACCTTCGGGTGCATAGAGGCTGATGAAATAGCCGCCGCGCGGCGTGTTCCAGCTCACGCCTTCGATGCCGCCCAAACGCGCGCGAAACACCGCCTCGACGGCATCGAATTTGGGCTTGAGCAACGCGCGATGGCGCGCCATCAGCGCGAGCACGCCCGCGCGGTCGCGCAGAAACCGCACGTGACGCAACTGGTTGAGCTTGTCCGGGCCGATCGTGCGGATCGCGCTGTGCCGCTGCCACCACGCGAGATTGCGCGGCCCGGCCGCGAGCCACGCGAACGCGCCGCCCGCGATCGTCACCTTGGAAAGCGAGGCGAACATCAGCACGCGCTCCGCGTTGCCGGCCGCCGCGCAGGCCGCGTGCACGTCGAGCGTGGCGAGCGCTTCGTCGCCGAGATGATGGAAGCGATATGCGTCGTCCCAGAACAGGCGGAAGTCGGGCGCGGCGGGCATGGCGGCCAGGCGGCGGATGGTCGCGTCGGACCAGATCGCGCCCGACGGATTGCTGTAGAGCGGCACGCACCACATGCCCTTGATCGACGCGTCGCTGCGCACGAGCGCTTCCACGCGATCCATGTCGGGGCCGTCGTCGCGCATCGGCACGGCGATCATGCGCACGCCCAGCGCCTCGCAAATGGCGAAGTGCCGGTCATAGCCGGGCACGGGACACAGGAACGCGATGTCGCCCTGCGCGCGCCACGGCGTGCTGGTCGCCGCCTCCTCACCGGTCGCGACGGGCACGCCGTGCAGCAGCGCGAACGCGAGCGCGTCGTGCATCAGTTCGAGGCTCGAGTTGCCCGCCGCGACCACTTGCGCCGCGCTCACGCCCAGCAGTTCCGCGCCCAGTTCGCGCGCCTCGGGCAAGCCGCTCGCGAGACCGTAGTTGCGGCAGTCGAAGCCGTCGCGCGCTCGGTGCCCGGCGAGCGCGGCCTCGTCGATGAGCGCCTGCGAGAGATCGAGCTGCTCGGGGGAAGGCTTGCCGCGCGACATGTCGAGCCGCAGGTTCAACTGCTGAAATCGTTCGTAGTTCAAAGCAACGGGCGGCGACATCAGCATGACGGCTTCTCCTGGGCGTGACGGATACGGTTGATGCGGCTGGGCGATTCCGGCGCGGCTTGGGCCGGGCAAAACCAGTATCCGCGTGTCCCCGCGTTCAGACAAACGCGTTATATTGAACGTTTGCATCAATTTTTCTGATACCGATGAAGACCCTCGACCTCGACGTGCTCGCGATGGTGGTCGCCGTGGCCGACGCTGGCAGCTTCGTGCGCGGCGCGGCGCTCGTGCATCGCTCGCAGGCGGCGCTGAGCATGCAGATTCGCGCGCTCGAAGAGGCGATCGGCAAGCCGCTGTTCATCCGCGCGCCGCGCAACGTCACGCCCACGCCGGACGGCCAGACGCTCATCGCCTACGCGCGCCGCATGCTGGCGCTGCGCGACGAGGCGTGGGCCTCGCTCGCGCATCCGGAGGTGACCGGGCGCGTGTCGATCGGCGTGCCCGACGACTACGCGTCTTCGCTGATGCCGCCCGTGCTGCGCAAGTTTTCGGCGAACTGGCCGAAGGTGGAAATCCAGGTGATCGGCCTGCCGAGCAGCGCGCTCATGCCGCTGTTGAAGGACAACCAGATCGATCTTGCCTGCGTCACCCGCACGCGCGGTCTGGCGGGCGAATTCATCCGCTTCGAACCGATGGTGTGGGCCGCGCCGCCCGCCGCCGTGAGCGCCGCGAGCGGGCGCGAGATCTGGCGCGAGCGGCCACTGCCCGTGGCGCTGTTCGGCGGCGGCAGCGTCGCGCATACGAACGCCATTCAGGCGCTGGAGCGCGCGAAAATCGAATATCGCACCTCGTACGAGAGCCCGAGCTTGATGGGTTTGTGCAGCATGGTGGCGGCAGGTCTGGCCGTGGCGCCGCTCGCGCGCTGCGCCGTGCCGGAGAATTTCACCACGCTCACGCGCGCGCACGGTCTGCCCGCGCTGCCGGAACTCGAGGTGGTGCTGGCGCGCAGCGCGCGGTCGAACCGGCCGCCGTGCGACTTTCTCGCCGACCAGATTCTCACGGAGCTGCGCGTTCAGGAGCGTTGAGGGTGAACGTGCGCGGAATGTGCGGTGTTTGTGCGGTGTTTATTCGTCGCCGAGACGCGCGAGCAGCGCATGCAGGCGCATGACATGGCGCAGCAGCAGTTCGCGATGCTTCTCGATCTGTTCGAGACGGCCTTCGAGGTCGGCGCGCACGCTTTCCTCGGGTTCCGCGTAGGCGATCACGTCCTCGATACGCGAGCGCAGCGCGGCCGTCTCCACGGGCGGCATGTTCAGATAGCGTTCGAGCTTGCGCACGTCCTGCGCGGCGAGATCGCGAATCTTGCGCGTGCCCGCCAGCCGCCGGTTGTGTTCCGCGGAGTGCGCCGCCGGATGTGCCGGATGCGCCGCGGACGCGAGCGTCGCGGCCGCCGTGGCGGCGCCCTCCTCGCGCTTCGCGTTCGCGCCAAAGATGGGCTCCACGCGCAGCACGGGCGTCTTGCGCACCGGGTGCGCCGTGCCGCGAAACCGCGCGCGCGGCGTCTCGCTCGCGATCGCTTCGCGCGTTTCGTCGGGCACCTCGCTCGCGTCGTGCGCGGCGTTCATCCAGCCTTCGGGCAAACCGGTCACGGCTTCCACGCCGCGCACGAATTCTTCGCTGAAATCGCGCTCGCCCGAGACGATCAGCTTCATGTAGCTCGCCGAAAACGTCATCATGCGCGCGAGCCGCGTAGCCGCGCCCACTTCGCGCGTGAGCATCGCCAGATTGGTCCGCCACACCGGCATGAGCGTGGCGTTGGAATCGTCCATTGCGGGCTCCTCCTTCGTTCGCACCATTCGCCATGATACGGGCTGCCGGGACTGACAGACCGATTCGCGGACGAACGAAGCGCGAAGCAAGCGATGTGCCGACGCGCGGTTTAATCGTATGAGGAAAACGTCGATACGCCAGAAGATAGGCGGCAAATCACCGAAGATCGGCAATAAATCGACGTAATACGGCAAAAAGACGACGCACAACCGGACGCCTAGAAGTGCCCGGTGAACCGATACCGGCTGCCCGGATGCCAGAGGTTGGCGACCGAGGCCACCTGGGCGCGCGAGTGCGTGCGCCGGTGCAGCACGAGGCACGGCTCGGCGTCCTTCATGCGCAGATGCGCGCGCGTGGCCGCCTCGGGCGCGAGCGCCTCGATACGGTACTCCACGCCCTGCAGCGGCGCGACGCGCACGAGGTACTGGTTCGGCGTGATGTGCGTGAAGTCCTGCCCGGCGTAGTCGGGCGCGACGGCCGGATTGACCCAGCGTTCCTCGAGTTGCACGGGCTCGTCGTTTTCGAAGTGCAGCACGCGCGAATGAAACACGCGCTCGCTCGTGCGCAAACCCATTTCGAGCGCGAGCGGCTCGTCCGCGTTCAGATCGCCGATATGCAGCACCTCCGCGCGATACACGTGGCCGCGCGCGAGAATTTCGTCGGAGATACTGCGGATCGCCACCAGCGTGGACTCGTACTTCGGCCGCGCGACGAAGGTGCCCGCGCCCTGCACGCGCGTGAGCACCTGTTCGGCCGTGAGTTCGCGCAGCGCGCGATTCACGGTCATGCGCGCGACCTTGAACTCGCGCGCCAGCTCGTTCTCCGAGGGCACCTGGTCGCCTTCGCTCCATTCGCCCGCATGGATGCGGGCGAGAATGAAGTCCTTGATGCCTTGATACGCGGGGGCGTTCATCGCGGGCTCGCGCTCGAGTGGCCGATCAACGCGCGACGTGCGCGGCTTCGTTCGCTTCGACGTGCGCTTCCGACTCGAATGCGAACGGGCTGTGCGCCGCGATCGCGCCTTCCTGCACGAGACGCGTGACGGCGGCGATGTCCGGCGCGAAGTAGCGGTCGAGATCGTAATGCGGCACTTTCGCGCGCACCGTTGCCATCACGCCCGCGAGCGCGGGGCTGGTGTGATGCGGCGCGCGCAGATCGACGCCTTGCGCCGCCGCGAGCAGTTCGATCGAGAGGATATTGGCCGTGTTGTCGGCGATGTCGGCGAGCTTGCGCGCGGCGAACGTCGCCATCGACACATGGTCTTCCTGGTTCGCCGAAGTGGGCAGCGAGTCGACCGAAGCCGGATGCGCGAGCGTCTTGTTCTCCGAGGCGAGCGCGGCCGCCGTCACGTGCGCGATCATGAAGCCCGAGTTCACGCCGCCGTCCTTCACGAGGAAAGGCGGCAGGCCCGAGAGCGTGGCGTCGATCAGCAAGGCAATGCGGCGTTCGGCCAGCGCGCCGATTTCGGCGGCGGCGAGCGCGAGATTGTCGGCGGCGAACGCCACGGGTTCGGCGTGAAAGTTGCCGCCCGAGAGCACTTCGAGCGTTTCCGGGAAAATCAGCGGATTGTCGGAAACCGCGTTCGCTTCGATCAGCAGCACCTGCGCCGCGTGACGCATCTGGTCGAGACACGCGCCCATCACCTGCGGCTGGCAGCGCAGCGAATACGGGTCCTGCACCTTGCCGCAGTCGCGGTGCGAGAGGTTGATCGCCGAGCCTTCGAGCAGCGTGCGATACGCGGCCGCCGCCTCGATCTGGCCGCGGTGGCCGCGCAGCTCGTGAATGCGCGCGTCGAACGGATGCACCGAGCCCGCCGCCGCGTCCACGCAGAGCGCGCCGGAAACGAGCGCCGTGCGATACAGGTCTTCGATCGCGAACAGGTTGTTGAGCGCGAGCGCCGTGGACGCCTGCGTGCCGTTGAGCAGCGCAAGGCCCTCCTTCGCCTGCAGCGTGAGCGGCTTCAGACCGGCGGCGGCGAGGCCCGCTTCGGCACTTGCACGCTCGCCGCGCACGAACACTTCGCCAATGCCGAGCAGCACGGCCGACATATGCGCTAGCGGCGCGAGGTCGCCCGAGGCGCCCACGGAACCCTTCACGGGGATCAGCGGCAGGACGTCGGCGTTGAACAGCGTGACGAGCGCGTCCATGACTTCGCGGCGAATGCCCGAATGGCCGCGGCCGAGGCTCGACAGCTTGAGCGCCATGAGCAGGCGCACGACGGGCAGCGCCATCGGCTCGCCCACGCCCACCGCGTGCGAGAGCACCAGATTGCGTTGCAGCAGTTCGAGCTGGTCGTTCGGGATATGCGTGCTCGCGAGACGCCCGAAGCCCGTGTTGATGCCGTACGCGGGCTCGCCCCTGGCCGTGATTTCGGCGACGGCGCGCGCGCCCGCGTCGATGGCCGCGTAGCTCGCGGGATCGAGTTCGAGCGCGACGGCGTGGGCGCCGGTCGAGCGCGCGATCAGGCGCAGTTGCGGCAGGGTCAGATGGCCAGGCGTGAGGCGCAGGGTCGTAGGCATGAGCGAGTCCTGTCTATACAAGTTTCGGAGATGGCCGAAGTCTAGCCTGGCCGCCTTGTATATACAACAACGCGCGCGTGAGGACTCACCCTAAGCCGCGCGTCGCGCAGCGTTCGCGCCGGGCTCGCGAAATCAGGGATCGAGCTGGAGACGCCCCGTGATGAAAGCGAGAAAACACTGCACGCGCGCCGCCAGCGCCGCGTTGCGGTAATACACGGCGTGCACCGGCTGGCGCTCTTCGATCAGCGCGGAATCGAGCACGGTGACGAGCCGCCCCGCCTCGCGGTCGCCCACCGTGAGGAAGTCGGATAGACAGGCTATGCCGCTCGCGGCCAGCGCGAGCTGGCGGATCGTTTCGCCGCTCGACGCCGAAAGCGCGGGCTGGATCGTGAAGCCCGGCGGCTCGGTCGCGCCCGGCGACGCGGCTTGCGGGCCGTGGGCGCCATCGGCGCGCAGCGGCCAGCGGTTCAGATGCGCGGGCGCCGTGAAGCCGAGCAGACGATGCTCGCGCAGCGCCGCGAGCGTGCGCGGCGTGCCGTGCGCCGCCAGATACGCGGGACTCGCGACGATGCGCAGCCGGCTCGTACCGAGCGCGCGCGCATGCAGCGTGGAATCCTGCAATGCGCCGATGCGAATCGCGATATCCACGCGCTGCTCCAGCAGATCGACGATGCGCTCGTTGTTCGTCAGTTCGAGCTGGATCTCGGGATACGCGCTCGCGAACGCGGCCACATGCGGCACGACGCAATGGAGCATGAACGGCGTGGCCGCGTCCACGCGCAGCCGCCCCGAAGGCCGCTCGCGATGGCGCGTGACGGCCTCTTCGGCGTCTTCCAGCGCGGCGAGGATCGCGCGGGCGCGTTCGAGAAATAACTCGCCCTCTTCCGTGAGTTGCAGGCGGCGCGTGGTGCGCAGAATGAGCGCGACGCCCAGCTGCTTTTCGAGGCGCGAGAGCGCGCGGCTCACGCCCGAGACGGTCTGCTGGAGTTTCTCGGCGGCGGCTGTGATCGAGCCCGCATCGATCACGGTGGCAAAGACGAGCAGTTCGTCGGTCGAGGTTTTCATTGTTGATTGCGAGTCAAGATTCATTTGAGACTAACACGCTTTTTGCAAAACCCGAATCCGCCGATACTGCGACTCAACGCGATTCATCTCGAATCGGATCGGGTCCACTCAGGAGCATTCCATGAAAGTTTTCGTGACAGGCGCAGGCGGTTTTATCGGCGGGACGATCGCGGCGCATCTCGTGCGCGCGGGCCATGAGGTGCGCGGCCTCGTGCGGCGCGCGGAACAGTTCGCCGACCTCGAAGCGCTCGGCATCGCGCCCGTGCAAGGCGACCTCGACGACCGCGACGTGCTGATGCGCGAGGCGCGCGCCGCCGACGCCGTCATCAACGCGGCCAGCAGCGATCACATGGGCGCCGTGCAAGCGCTGCTCGACGCGCTCGAAGGTTCGGGCAAGGCCTTCCTGCACACGAGCGGATCGAGCATCGTCGGCGACGCCTCGGGCGGACTGCCCACCGATCGCATCTACTATGAAGACGCGCTGCCCGAACCCACGCCCGATAAAGCGCCGCGCGTGGCCATCGACAATCTCGTGCTCGCGGGCGCCGAACGCGGCGTGCGCAGCGCCGTACTCTGCAACACGCTGATCTACGGCGTGGGCGCGGTGCCGGGCGCGGCGAGCGTGCAGTTGCCGCGGCTGATTCGCCAGGCGCAGAAGAGCGGCATCATGCGGCACGTGGGGCCTGGCCTGAACATCTGGTCGAACGTGCATGTGGACGACGTGGCCGAGCTGTATCGCCTCGCGCTCGAGAAGACGCCGGCCGGCACGTTCTATTTCGTCGAAACGGGCGAAGCGAATTTCCGCACCATGAGCGAAGCGCTCGCCAACGTGATGGGTCTGGGCGCGCCGCAAGACTGGCCGCTTGATCAGGCGATCGAGGAATGGGGTTACGAGATGGCGTCGTACGGGCTCGGCTCGAACAGCCGTGTGCGCGGCGAACGCGCGCGCAAGCTGCTCGGCTGGCAACCGCGGCGCACGTCGGTCACCGACTGGATTCGCAACGAGATGCCGGTGCCGCAGCGGTGAATCGCGCGTCCTTCGCACAACGTGAGCCCTGCGAAAAATAGCGCAAACACCGGGGCGATTGTTGCGTATCCGTAAGGTCAGTCCGCTAGAATCCGGCCGATTGCACTACCCGCCGACGCGACGCACGTCGGCACGGATACACCGATGCTTCTCGCGCTCAATTTCGACTGGCTGACCAATCTGCTCGCCATTCTGTTCGTCGTCGCGTGTCTGTATGACGCGCGCTACGACGAATATGGCACGCTGACGCTCGCCGCCGCCGCGATGGGCCTGATCGTCATGGCGATCGAGGTCCTGTTGCGGCCCGCGTTTGAGATGTCGCTGTAGCGGCGTCCTTTATCGCTATGCCTCGTGGCGTTCGTGCGCGCAGCACGAGGGCGCCGCGCCTGCTTCGTAGCGATCGTGATGGCGCACCCACTCGCGCATGTCCACCTGCTCGTTGCGGCCCTTCGCCGTGAATTCGAGCATCGCGTAGGTGCCGATCGCCGTTTCCACACCGCGCGCGTACGCCGAATACGTGTGATAGACCGTGCCCGACGCGTCGCCCGGATCGAGATAAAACGCGCTGATGCCGGGCAATTCGTCGCTCGCGTAATCTTGCTCCGCGTAGTTGTAGACGGCTTTGCCGCGCGCCTTGTCCTCCTCGGTGAACGACACGCGATAGTCGAAGTTGAAGTCGCTGCCATGCGACGAGACCCACGGAAAGCGCCAGCCCATGCGCGCCTTGAACGCCTCGATCTTCGCGAGCGGCGCGCGCGACACCGCCACGTAAGTCACGTCGTGATGCTCGAGATGCGCGAGCATGCCGTCCACATGATCGGAAAGAAACGAGCAGCCCACGCAGCCCTCTTCCCAGTCCGGCCCGAGCATGAAGTGATAGGTCAGCAACTGGCTGCGCGGCCCGAACAGTTGCACGAGCGTGCGCGGGCCTTGCGGCGTATCGAATTGATAGGTCTTGTCGACGTGCACCCACGGCAGCGCGCGGCGCTTCGCGACGAGCGCGTCGCGTGCCTGCGTGAAGGCGCGCTCTTCGGCGAGCAACGCCTCGCGCGCGGCCAACCATTCGGCCTCCGAAACAATGGGGTGGGCGATTCGAGGCGCGTTCTGTTGCGATTCCATCGTCGATGTCTCCTTTGATGAGCGGGTCAGCCGAAGCGCGCCGCCAGCAGATCGAGCGCGCTCGTCCAGCCCTGATGATGCGAATTGCGCGCGGCTTCGTCGAAGAAGCGTTCGTGCGTGAGCGTCAGGAGCGTGGCCTCGCCTTCGGCATGCAGCCTCACTGTCACGCGCGATTCGCGCTGGGGCGTGGTGTGCCACGCCCAGGTGAATGCGAGCTTTTGCTCAGGTACGACTTCGAGATACCTGCCGCTCACGTCGTGCACTTCGCCGTCGGGCGCGTGCATGACCACGCGAAAGCGGCCGCCCACGCGCACGTCGGCTTCGGCGTGAACGCAGGTGTTGCCGAGCGGCTGCATCCAGCGCATCAGCTGCTCGGGCTGCGTCCACGCGGCCCAGACTTGCGCGGCGCTCGCCCGCAGGCGTCGGCGGATCGTGAGACTGGGCGCTTGATCGGCGACGTGATCCGCGGTGTGTTCGCGGCGGCCTTCGCGCCGGATTTCAGAGTCGGGGTCGGTTTGGTCAGACATGCGTCGCCCTCCACGAAGGCTGCGAGACGATCGAGTTGTTCGCCCCAAAAGCGCTGATAGTGCGCGAGCCACTGCATCGCGTCCTCCAGCGGCCCCGCGGCGAGCCGGCACGCGACCGTGCGGCCGGATTTCGCGCGCGTGACGAGGCCCGCCTGGGCCAGCACGTCCAGATGCTTCATTACCGCCGGGAGCGAGATATCGAAGGGTTCGGCGAGTGTGCTCACCGAGAGTTCGTCGTGCCGGGCGAGGCGCGCGAGCATCGCGCGCCGCGTGGGGTCGGCGAGCGCGGCGAAGGTGCGGGTCAGGATCTCGCCCGCCGTTTCGTTGCTCCGTTCGATCGCGCTGGCGGCCGTGCCATTAACCGCGCGTTCGGCCGTGTTTTCGGCCGATGCGGCTTCGTCATGCTTAACCATGCGGTTAAGCATAGGCGACGAGCCTGCGATGTCAAGGCGCGCGGCTAGAATGACGTTTCACGCCGTCTTCCGGCCACCTTCTCTCTTCCTTTTCGCGCGAGCGCCATGCCGTCCAAAATCCGCAATTCGCTGCTCTGGATCTTCGACGCGTTCGAGCGCGAAGCGAGCTTCGTGCGCCGCCCCATGTTCGGCTGCGACGCGGCTTATCTCGACGGCCTGCTCTGCCTCGTCGCCGCCGACCGCGATCCGCCCTTCAACGGCCTGCTCGTGTGCACGTCGCGCGAGTTGCATGCCGCGCTCATCGAGGAACTGCCCGCGCTGCGCGTGCATCCCGTGCTCGGCAAATGGCTCTACGTGCCGCAAGCCGATCCCGCCTTCGAAGACACCGCCGAGGCGCTCACGGCGCTCGTCCGCGCGCGCGATCCGCGCATCGGCGTGCAGCCGAAGCCGCGCAATCCCGGCACGGGCGGCCGTCGCAACAGCGTGCTGCCGAAGTAACGCCGCGCGCGTTTCCCGCGACATCGACATCGAACCATCGCCGCAAAAAACCGCGGCCCGCGCCGCCGGGAAGCGAACGCGGGCCGAGCACGATGCCGGTGTGATCGATACGAATCAGCGCCTCAAATCGCCCAGCCGCCCAGATAGAACGCGGCCAGCACCACGGCGATCACGACCGTGCCCACATTGAGCTTGCGCACCTCGCCGCTCACCACGCGGCCGATCACGAGCGTGCAGAAGCCGAGCATGATGCCGGTGACGATGTTCGCGGTGAGCACGATGAACACGGCGCACACGAGACCCGACATGGCGTCGATGGTGTCGGCCATATCGAGGCGGCTCACGCTCGACAGCATCATCAGCCCGACGTACATGAGCGCGGGCGCCGTTGCGTAAGACGGCACGAGGCCCGCGAGCGGCGCGAAGAACATCACCGCGAGAAACAGCACGCCCACCACGGCCGCCGCCAAGCCTGTCTTCGCGCCCGCCGCCACGCCCACCGTCGATTCGATGTACGCGGCCGCCGGCGCGCCGCCGAAGAAGCCCGAGAAGATCGACGAGAGCGAGTCGGCCGTGAGCGCGCGGCCGCCGTTCACGATGCGGCCATTCGCGTCGAGCTGGCCCGCCTGCCCCGCCACGGCCCGAATCGTGCCGGTGGCGTCGAACACAGCCGTCATCACGAGGGCGAGCACGCTCGGCAGCACGGCGAGCGAGAGCGCGCCCTTGATGTCCATCGCGCCGATCAGCGAGGCATGGCCCGGCGCCGAGAGCGATGGCCACGCGAACACGCCGTGAAACGCCACGCCCGGATCGATCGCGAGCCCGAGCGCCGAGATCGCGACGATCACGATCAGGATCGAACCCGGCACGCGCCGGCGCACGAGCCCGAAGATCGCGGCAAGCCCCGCGACCGAAAGCATCACGGGCAGCGCGGTGATATGGCCGAGCGAAACCGGCAGTCCCGGCCCCGGATTCTTGACGACGAGGCCCACGTCGTTGGCCGCGATCAGCAAGAGAAACAGGCCGATGCCGATCCCGGTGCCATGCGCGATGCCGTGCGGCAGATTGCGCAGGATCCACGAGCGCACGCCGGTCACGGAGATCGCCGTGAACACGAGGCCCATGAGGAACACGGCGCCGAGCGCGACTTCGGGCTTGAGGCCCTTGCCGAGCACGAGGCCGAACGCGGTGAACGCCGTGAGCGAGATCGCGCAGCCGATGGCGATGGGCAGGCGCGCCCACAGCCCCATCAGCAGCGAGCCGAACGCCGTGGTCAGGCACACGGCCACGAACACGGCGCTGGTGTCGAAGCCCGCCTTGCCGAGCATGCCCGGCACGACGAACACGGAATAGACCATCGCGAGGAAGGTCGTGACGCCCGCGATGCCCTCCTGGCGCAGCGAGCTGCCGCGCGCGGCAATGTCGAAATAACGGTCGATGAAACCCGTGGCCGCTCCAACCGGCCGGTCGATCGGCTCGACCTCGGGAGCGGAACCGGCTAACGGCTGCGCGTGGGGTTCGATCATGGTGAGTGCCTCCTTTATCAGCATGCTGAAACGGCTCGGCGGGCTTCTTCGCAGTGCCCTTGTGAACCGCCATCAGGTTGGTCTCGATGGAATGGGTCGTGTCGACGCGTTGCCGGCGCCAGCCGTCTTTGCAGCGGCGCTCATCGTTTTGACATCTCTTTATGGATGCGTCGAAGGTTAGGCCAACGCGCCTGGCGCTCCCATCGCGAGAGACGCATTGAGTTCATGCCGCGATCCTTATATGCCCGCTGGCAGGGCGGCGCACGGGCGGCGCTTGCGCGTATACACCTAAGCGCGCACCTAAGCGCGGCTGATGCGCGGTTCTGGCGCGCGCTGGGCCGATCGCGGCGCGCTCGCGGCGAATCGGGAGCGCGGGTTAGCTTGCACGGCGCTTGCGCAGTGGTCCGAAGTTCGCTTTCCACCGTGACGCAATGCGCCCCAAAAAACGACGCGCTCGCGCGGACCGGCGGCGTGCGCGGGTTACACTCACGCATCCCGTTTCCGTCTGATTTTCGGCCGCGCCTGCGCCGCGCCGGCCGCTCCATGGAGTTTCTGTCGATGAGAGGCGCTTTTTCCCGCCCTTCGCGTGCCGTTCGTTCCGCCCGTCTGGTTTCGCCCCGCCCGTATGCGCTGGTCCTGCTCTCGCTGCTCGCGCTTTCGGGTTGCAGCCTGTTCCGTTCGCCGCCGCCGCCCGCCGAAATCGTCGAGGCCGTGCCGGACTTCGTGGCCAGCGAACCCGAAGCGGCTTCGGCGCCGGAAGCCGCGAGCGAACCCGAACCCGCGAGCGGCGTGAAGCCCGTGCCGCGCAAGCCGCGCCCTGCGCCGGTGCGTCGCCCGCGTCCGGCGCCGCCGCCGCCCGTGCCCGCCAGCGCGCCGCCGGCGCGTCCGCCCGCGCCGCTCGTGCAAACCCGCACGCTCGAGCGCGGCACCTTCCGCACGCTGCTCGACGGCGAAGTGCAGAAAACCGACGGCAAGGTCGTCGGGCGCGCCGTCGACATGATCGCCGGGCCCGGCGGAAAACCCGCCGAAGTCATCGTCAATCTGCAAGGCTTCATGGGCGTGGGCGACCGCAAGGCGAACTTCCCGTGGAGCGGCGTGCATGTGAACGTGCAGCCGAAAACCCCGGCCATCACGCTCGCCTTGCCGCCCAATCTCCAGGCGCCGCCGCAGGCCGCCCCGACCGAGGCGAGCGCCACGCGCCTGCCGATGCTCGACGCGACCGTGGAACGCTCCAACGGCGCGAAGATCGGCCGTGTGGTCGACGTGTTGCTCGACGGCAGCGCCGACCCGCTGGCCGTGGTGCTCGACGTGAGCGGCACGCTCGAAAAACGTCATACGATTGCCGCCGACTGGGCCGCGCTCCACTTCGTCACGAAGAACAACACGCTCGCGGCGCAGCTCGACATGTCGGACCAGCAGGTGGACGCCTCGCCCGCCTACGTCGCCGATCAGCCCGTGCGCGCGGTCACGCCGAGCGCCGCCACGGCCACGGCCGCCGCGCCCGCAGCGTCGGCCGCCCCCGCCACCTCCGCCGCCGCGCCCGCCCGCGGTGCCAAATGACGGGTGGCATGATGCAACAACCCAATCCCAGCCTGCGCAGCGTTCGCGCGCTCGACTGGCTCAACTTCTTCGTCGCGAACGTGCAGACGGGCTTCGGGCCGTTCATCGCTTCGTATCTGGCGTCGCACAAATGGACCCAGGGCGAGATCGGCCTGGCGCTTTCGGTCGGCACGATCAGCGCGATGGTGAGCCAGGTGCCCGGCGGCGCGGCCGTCGACGCGCTGCATAACAAGAAGGCCGCCGCCGCGTGGGCGATCATCGCGATCATCGCCTCGGCCATGCTGCTCGCGGTGAGCCCGACCGTCGTCCCGGTGATGGCGGCCGAAGTGTTCCACGGCTTCGCGAGCTGCATGCTCGTCCCGGCGATGGCGGCGCTCGCGCTCGCGCTGGTCGGCCGCCAGAATCTCGGCGACCGGCTCGGCCGCAACGCGCGCTGGGCCTCGATCGGCAGTGCCGTGGCGGCGGGCCTGATGGGCCTGTGCGGCGAATACGTCTCGCCGCGCGCCGTGTTCTGGCTGACGGCGGCGCTCGCGCTGCCCGCGCTGGTCGCGCTCGCGATGATCGAATACGACCGCAAGGCGGCCCAGGCCTCGCACGCGCCCAAGCCCGGCACCGGCGGCGCAAATGGCGCGGCCAGCGATTCGCGCGAGACGCTGTTCGACCTGCTGCGCGACAAGCGCATGCTGTGCTTCGCCGCGTGCGTGATCCTGTTCCACCTCTCGAACGCGGCCATGCTCAACCTCGCCGCGGGCGAAGTGACGGCGGGCATGGGCGACAACGTGCAACTCGTGATCGCGGCGTGCATCATCGTGCCGCAGGCCATCGTCGCGCTGATGTCGCCGTGGGTCGGCCGCACCGCGCAGGCGTGGGGCCGCCGCCCCGTGCTGATCCTCGGCTTTTCGGCGCTGCCGGTGCGCGCGCTGCTGTTCGCGGCGGTCGGCAACCCGTACTTCCTCGTGCCGGTGCAGATGCTCGACGGGCTCTCCGCCGCCGTGTTCGGCGTGATGCTGCCGCTGATCGCCGCCGACGTGGCCGGTGGCAAGGGCCGCTACAACCTGTGTATCGGGCTCTTCGGGCTCTCGGCGGGGATCGGCGCGACACTCTCGACAGCGCTGGCCGGCTTCGTTGCGGATCACTTCGGCAACACGGTGAGCTTCCTCGGCCTCGCGAGCGCGGGTGCCGCGGCCGTGGTGCTCGTGTGGCTCGCGATGCCCGAGACGCGCGACGCGCTCGAAGAAGAAAGCGCCAACGACGCGAAGGTTTGACCGGTTGCGCCCGCGCTGCACCTACGTGCGGGCAGGCGCAACGGATGAAGGGCAGCAGGTCGCGTAAAAGAGTTGCGGCGGTGGTTCCGGCAGGTGGCTCGGCGAGGTCCAAGCGGGTTGCGCTGTCGTGGCAACCCGTCGTATGCCGAGCAGAAGGATGGGCGCTACTCGAGCGCGTGGCAAGGCGCGCCAGGATCGGGCATACACCACGCGTCAGGCCGGCAAGACCCGGCGGGCGAGCCCGGTTGCGCATGCGCGCAAGAACTTGCCTGCCCGCCTGCGCCCCGCTCGCCAGGCGGTTTTCACGCAAAAACACGCACGCAAGACGAAACCGGCGCCCAGTGGGCGCCGTTCGGTACAACTTCGGTCTGCTATCTAAACCCGCTCAACACGCCAGGCCAACCAGCCTTGCGATGCGTGCCCGCGGCACGCCACAGCGCACTCAGGCAGCCAGCGCCTCGTCGAGACGCGCAGCCACGACGGCGTTCGGCAGGTTGTCAAGCTTACTCGCGAGGATCATCGCGTCGGCATTGGCCGGACGATGACGGCGATTCGGGCTCGGGCGAAACACGGCGTCGCCACGACGAATCTTTTCGCCGGTGAGCGCACACACGGCGCTGCGACGCGCGGTACAGACGCGCCATAACTGGTCGGAATACCGGCCGTAGGTGGCGTCGCTCCAACAAACGGTGATGCTGTCCGGATCATGACGCCGGATCAAGGTAATGCCTTGCGCATCCCACGAGCGTACGGTGGCGCGCCTCCGATTGGCCGCTTCCGATGCGCCGCGCGTGATGGGTACCGGTTTGCAGGTTCTGCCACTGACTTCGAAGTCGCCGTCCAGGCCCAAGGGCTCCGACGCGGCGGACAGCAGGTCAATGGTTTGTTGCCAAACGCTGCCGGTATCTAATTTCGTCATAATGCACCTCGTGCACGTGGAAACGATTCAAATATGCCGGTCGAATAAGCACTCTGCCACGTCCGGATTATAGCGTGTCCAACTCGTAATCCACAGGGAAAAACATAACTTTCACACGATAATGCCAAACGCAAACAAATGGTGGTGATACCACTTTGCGTTTTCATCACGTTCCATCAATGCTCGTTTCTTTACGTTCGAAACTTTTTCCGATTTGATGATACTTAACAAACTCAAGCGGAAAAAATAACCGCCCTCCCATCTGTTCCGCCCTTCTCGTTCCATTCATGGGATAAGCGAATTGTGCGGCGCTTTGCAGCGACCGATTGTCGCGACCGGCGGTTCAGCGGCCACTGTGGCCGTTTTCCGCGATCTCGCGCATGAAGCCCGCAACTCGCACACGCGCGCGTGACACAGGTCATCAATGAAACGCAAGCCTCTTTTTTGCAGACGGGATGACCGAGGTTTTCCGATGTGAAATGTCAGTCTATTGACAGGTAATTTCTTCACCCGCAGCACATTCAGATCGTCCTTTATCGTTTCGCTGCATTCCATCATTTGAAAAATGATTAATAGAATCTGAAACGCACTGAATTCGTCTGAATAGCGCGGCGAATTGTCTGACGCATCGCTTTAGGCCTCGGCTGTCCTGGCATTGGCAATCGCGACAAGTTTGCGCATACGAATCCACGTCAACGCGGCACCGAACCGGCAATGCGCCGCTTGCCAATCACACTTGCAAGCCACCCTTGCGAGCGGTACCCGCACCCAGCTCGACACACCATGACGGTAACGTTTGCGCGCGGCAAGGCCCTATTGAATAGACCGTTAAAGGCAAAGGCATGACGAAGCGCGGACGAACCTCGTTCGCGCATGATGCCGGTGCCCGTTCCGCGTTCCGGTCTGGCTCTCGCTCAGGCGCCGCGCCCCTGATCGAGGAATTCGCCCGCGCGACGCTTGAGCATCGTGCCGAAATCGTCGAGCCAGCCAATCGAGAGCCGCCAGCTCTGCCAATAGAGATCGACGTCGAGCACGCGGCCCGGCGTGAGTTCGACGAGTTCGCCGCGCGCGAGATGCGGCGCGATCATGCGCTCGGGACACATGCCCCAGCCGAGCCCGCTCACGCAGCAGCGCAGGAAACCCGCGACGTGCGGAATCCAGTGCAGTGGCGCGTCCACCTGCGCGCGCGTGATGCGGCGAATGAAGCGCTTTTGCAGCTGATCCTTGGGATTGAACTCGACGCAAGGCGCAAGCCGCAGTGAGTCGCGGGAGACGCCTTGTGCGAAATAGCGCTCGAAAAACGCGGGCGAGCACACCGCGAGGTAGCGCATGCGCCCGAGCCGCGTGGAGCGGCAACCTTGCACCGGCTCGGCCTGGGTCGTGAGCGCGCCTTGCACGCTGCCATCGCGCATGCGTTGCGCGGTGTGGTCCTGATCGTCGATCACGAGGTCGAGCAGGATGCCGCGCTCGACGCAGAAGTCGGCCACGGCGTCGATGAACCACGTGCCCACACTGTCGTCGTTGACAGCCACGCGCAGCGTGGGACGCGCCGCGCCGATAGCGTCGGGAAAGCTCGGCATCGCGCCGCCCAGTTCCGCTTCGAGCAATTGCACGCGCTCGGTGTGACGGCACAGCAGCGCGCCGGCGGCCGTCGCCACGCAGGGCTGGCCGCGTTTGACGAGCACGGCGCCCACGCGCTCCTCCAGCAACTTCACGCGCTGCGAGACCGCGGAGGGCGTGACGTTGAGCGCTCCGGCGGCGCGGTCGAACGAACCGTGACGCACGACCGCGCCGAGCGCGTCAAGCAACGCGTAGTCGAACATTAGCGTTCCTTAATCCAGTTAAAGAAAATGAGCTTTTCTAAACTCGCTCATGACGGCAGACTAGCTTCGTTTTCCGCAGCTGTCCACGCGGCTCGTCAAGCGGCACGCGAACCCGCGCGGCATGGGCGTGAAATCGACTTGCATTCGACCTCTAATCGACATGCAAGCGGCGCCGCGTCGGAGCCGCGCTGAAGCCGCGCCGGGCCCGCCTCAAGCGCCAATCCGCAACGCGGCCGTATCGCTCCATTTTTCTCGCATCGATCATGAACTGGCTTGCCTTCACCCACGGCGCGGCGCTTTGCGCGTCGCTCATCGTCACCATCGGCGCGCAGAACGCCTTCGTGCTGCGCCAAGGCATTTCGCGCTCGCACATCGGCAAGATCGTCGTGTTGTGCACGCTCTCGGACTTCATCCTGATCGGCGCAGGTGTAGGCGGCGCTTCGGCGCTCGTCGAGCGCTATCCGACCTTCGTGCACCTCGTGCTCTACGCGGGGCTCGCGTGGCTCGTGTGGTTCGGCATCGGCGCGCTGCGTCGCGCGGTGCGGCCCACGCATGCCGTGCTCGACGGCAACACCGCCCAACCCGTTGCCGATCAGCGCGCATGGCCCATCATGCTCATGACGCTCGCGTTCACGTGGCTCAATCCGCATGTGTACCTCGACACGTTTTTGCTGATCGGCACGGCCGGCGCGCGCGAGCCGCAAGGCAGCCGGCTTGCGTTCGCGATCGGCGCGATGGCCGTGAGCGCCGTGTGGTTCGTCGGGCTGGGCTACGGCGCGCGCGCGCTCGCGCCGCTCTTCAAGCGCGCCGGCGCGTGGCGCGTACTCGACGGCGCCATCGGCGGCATGGTGTTGCTGATCGCATTCGCGCAGCTGCGCTGAGCGCTTGCGCGTTCGTGTAAGACGCTTGAGCGACTGCATGAAATGCTTGCGCGATTGCATGGAACCTGTGTGCAATCGCGTCGCGTACTCGCGACGTTTGCCGCGCGATCCGGTCACCAGGAATCGCGCACCACGAACGGCGTCACTCGAACGTGGCGCTCGCCTGCATCGCCAGCCAGCCTTCGTGATCCTTCGCCCAAAGGTCGACGGAGCGGCCGTCGGCGGCACGCCTGCCGCATAGCGTGAACGCGTTGCCCGCGAACAGGGGTCGCACGGCGCGAAACGCGAACGTCGCCACCTTGGCCTCGGGCGCTTCGCGATGCACGAGATCGAGCAGCAAGGTCGCGATGAGCGGCCCATGCACGATGAGACCCGGATAGCCCTCTTCTTGCGTCACGTACGGGAAATCGTAGTGAATGCGATGACCGTTGAAAGTGAGCGCCGAATAGCGGAACAGCATGACGGCGTCGGCCGTCAACGTGCGCGACCATGTCTCGCCCTGCGGCGCGGCCTTGGGCCTCGGCGCGCTCGCTCCCGCCTGCGCGGCATCGCGATAGACGATGTCGTGCTCTTCCTCGATACACAATTCGCCGCCGCGCTCGTAACGATGCTCGACCGTCACGAACACGAGCCGCCCGCTGCGGCCGGTCTTGTCTTCGATATTGGCAATGGTCGAGGTGCGCGTGGCTGGGTGTCCCGCACGCAGCGGCGCATGAAAGCTCAGGCGTCCACCCGCCCACATGCGGCGCGGCAAGTCGACGGGCGGCAGAAAGCCGCCACGTAGGGGATGGCCGTCCGCGCCCACTGCGGCGAGCGGCGCAACCGGCAGAAAGTAGAGCCAATGCCATAGCGGCGGCACGTCATGCGCGGGCGTGTCGCGATCGAGCGTCGCGGCCAGCGCGCGTAACGGAAAAGCGGTGATCTCGTCGGTGAGCGTTTCGGTTTTGTCGATCCATGCGCGCAGCGAGGGCGTAGGCGTGTCCGGCATCGTGATCCTCCGTTTGGAGGTCTCATGCTACGCCCGATTCGCGGCTCGCTCGCGCACACGTGCAGACGAAAAAAAAGATCGAGACGTTTTTCGTCTCGATCTTTCTGCGCTCGAGGAACGCCGCCGTTAGCGGTTCGCGCTCACCCGCCAGCGCGCGGTGGCGGCCGCGCGATCGGCACAGCGCGCGAGAGCGGCGCCGTCCGTTACGCGGCGATGCCCGTGCGAGCGCCGTGCGCCGGCCTGCGCGGCACGGCGCAGGCGTTCGCGCCAGTCACTCCATCTGCGTCGCCGCATGCTTGCCTCCCGCCGCCGGGCGGCCCCCGCCTTGCGAGCGATGAATCGCGACGATACCCGCGAGCGACACGCAGGCGGGCACCGCCGCCGCGATGAACAGCGACGACGACGACCATTGCAGATGCATCAGCGCGCCGCCCAGCACGGGGCCGACCACCGAGCCGATGCGCCCGATGCCGAGACTCCAGCCGATGCCGGTCGAACGCAGCGACGTGGGGTAGTACGTGGCCGCGAGCGCATTGAGCGCGGGTTGCCCGCCGATGATCGAAAAGCCCGTGAGAAAGATCGCCACGAACATCGCCACGACCGAGACCATCACGGCGGGATTGCCGATGGCCGCCGTGGTCACGATGGCGATCAGGAACGTCGTGGCGAGCACGCGCGTGAAGCCCACGATGTCGATGACGCGACCGAGCAGGAGCGTGCCGATCACACCGCCGCCCCACAGCGCCGTGCCCGCGAGCACCGCGGTCTGCGTCGAATAACCGGCCTCGCGGATCACGGTCGGCAACCAGTTCGAGAGGAAATACATATCGAGCAGATTCGCGAAGTTCACGATCCACAGCAGCAGCGTGACGCGCGCGCGGCCTTCCTTGAACAGCTCGACGAAGGGCACGCCGCGCGAGCGCGTTTCCGTGGTGGTGAATTCGGTCTCCGTGGACAACGCGAGCGCCGGCGCGATGCGCGAAAGATTGCGGCGCACGCGCGCATTCGCGCCGCCGCTGCGCTTGCCCGCCTGACGGAACAACAGGAACTGGATCGACTCCGGCAGCGCGAGCCACATCAGCACACCGAGCACGAGCGGAATCGCGCCGCCCACGAAGAACACCGCGCGCCAGCCGAACGCCGGAATCAACGCCGCCGTGATCAAACCGCCAAGCACGCCGCCGAGCGTGAAGCCGCACGAGACGATCATCATGAGCGTCACGCGCATGCGGCGCGGGCTGTATTCGCCCGCGAGCGCCATTGCGTTGGGCATGATGCAACCGAGGCCGAGGCCCGCCACGAAACGCCACGCCACGAGTTCGCCGATCGAGTGCGCGAAGCCCGTTGCGAGCATGCATGCCGAGAAGAACAGCGTCGCGCCGATCAGCACGGGGCGGCGGCCGATCTTGTCGGCGAGCGCGCTGAACGTGAGCGAACCCACGAGCATGCCGAACAGGCCCGCGCCGAACACGGGCGCGAGCGTTTCCTTCGCAATGCCCCACTCGCGTATCACCACCGGCGCCACGTAGCCCATCGCCTGGACGTCGAAACCGTCCATCACGAGGCACAGTGCGCATAGCACGACCACGAGCAGTTGCCACGGTCCGAACCGGCTTTCGTCGATGACGCCGGTGACCTCCACGGTTTGTTTCATGCTTGCCTCCAAAGCCCTTGTTTCAAGGTGTTTTATCGTTGCGCTCGTTATGATCGATTTGCGCGTTTCTGTTACTACAGTTCCAGCACCAGCCGGCCGCATTTCGCGCGCGAGCAGCAGGTCATCATGCGCGTTTGCGTGTCGCGTTCCGCGCGCGTGAGCACGACGTCGCGGTGATCGATCTCGCCCGCGAGCACGCGCACTTCGCACGAGCCGCACAGGCCTTCTTCGCAATCGCTCTGCACGTCGATATTGGCGCGGCGCAGCGCGTCGAGCACGGTCTGATCGGCGGCCACGTTGAGCACCAGCCCCGAATCCTTCAACTCGACTTCGAACGCGCGCTCGTGCGCGGGATCGAGCGTGCCCCTCGTCACCGCGAAGTGCTCCACGCGCAGCGCGTCGTCGGGCCAGTTCGCGCTGCAGGATTCCAGCGCCTCGAGCATGCACGCGGGACCGCACGCGTACACGCGCGTGGCGTCGTCCACGTTCAGGGCGGCGAAGTCGTTGCGCGACCCTTCGTCGGACACGTGCAGATGAAAGCGCTCGCCATGCAGTTGCGTGAGTTCGTCGACGAAAGCCATCGTGGCGCGCGAGCGGCCGCTGTAATGCAATTCGTAGTCGATACCGAGTTCGCGCGCGCGACGCGCCATTGCGCTCACGGGCGTGATGCCGATGCCGCCCGCGATGAAGATCGCGCGGCGCCCTTCTTCGTCGAGACGGAAATGGTTGCGCGGTCCACGAATCTTCAGACGCGCGCCCACGCGCAGCGTGTCGTGCACCCATGCGGAGCCGCCGCGGCTTTGCGCTTCGCGCAGCACGGCGATCTCGAACGCGCGCGTGTCGGCCGGGTCGCCACACAGCGAATACTGGCGCGAGAGCCCCGTGTCGCCGCATTCGACGTCGATATGCGCGCCCGGCGCCCAACGCGGCAGCGTGGCGCCGTCCGGCGCGACGAGGCGCAGATGCACGATGCCATCCGCGGGGACTTCGACACGCTCGACCACCACGGGCCGGCTCAACGCATGCGCCGAAGGCTCGCCGATGCGCACCGGCACCTGCGCGTCGCGCACCGCCGCGTTCACGCGTTCGGGGTTCTGCGCGGGGTCCCATTCCACGAGCACATGCTCGGGACCGCGAAACGACGTATTGGGCACGTAGCTGAAGGTCTGCTCGGCGAGCCGCATGTGCGGCAGGCGGCGCGTGAACTCTTCGAGGAAGATCTGCATCTCCATGCGCGCGAGATTCTTGCCCATGCACTGATGCGAGCCGTAGCCGAACGTGACGTGATCGCTCGCGTTGTCGCGGCGAATGTCGAACAGATCGGCATCGGCGAAATGACGCTCGTCGTGATTCGCCGACGACGTCACGATCAGGAGCTTCGAGCCCGCCGGAATGTCGATGCCGCCGATCTGCACATCTTTCGTCGCGAGACGCCGCCACGCGGCCACCGAGCCGTTGTGGCGCAGGCACTCTTCCACCGCGTTCGGAATCAGGCTCGGGTCTTCGCAGATCTCGCGCCATGCGTGCGGATGCTGCAGCAGCAACTTCATCGCATTCGCGGTGGCATTGGCCGTGGTTTCGTGCGCGGCCACGATGCCGGCCATCATCATCGAATGCAGATAGGAATCCGTAACAACGTCAGGATGATCCTTCTGCTTGCGAATGCCGTATTGCATCCAGCCGGGACCGTCGGGGTTCTGGCGCATCTTGTCGAGCACCTTGCCCGCGAACTGCCAGAAGTTACCGACCGCGTGCGCCACCGCGACCTGCTCTTCCGGGCGCGGACGTCCCCACGTATTGACCGTATGCGCGATCGAATACTTGCGCAGCAGGTCCATATCCTCTTCGGGCACGCCGAGAAAATGCAGCGCCACGGTCAGCGGCACTTCCCACAGCATCTGATCGACGAGATCGGCGCGGCCGTCGTCGATGAAACGGTCCACGTATTCGCGCGTGAGCTTGCGCACCATCGGTTCGTGATGCTTGAGATGCTCGGGCGTGAACGGCTCCATCAGCGCGCGGCGGCGCGGCATGTGCGCGGGCTCGTCTTCGTTCACGAGCGTGCGGTTCAAGGCAAAGCCGTACGACGCCAGCACCGCGTTGGCCTCGGGGCCCGTGGGCGTGATCTTTTCGAGCGCGATGGACGGCGAGAACGTGAGGTTGTCGCGAAAGATCGCCTTGATGTCGTCGTAGCGCGTGACGACCCAGTAGCCGAGTTGCGGGCTGTAGAACACCGGTTCCTGCTCGCGCGCCCAGCGCACGTATTCGGGCGGGTCCTGCTGATAACCGTCGCTGAACGGATCGAAGGCGGCCGCGTTGGCACTGACGGGACAACCCGCTGCGGCAGGCGTGACGGCTGCCGTTGCCGCGCCATGCGGAAACGGGCAACGCGAAAGCGCGCCTGGGCCGGCCGCGCCTGAGCCGGCCGCGCCTAAGCCGGCCGCGTTCTGGCCCGATTGAGAGGGAGTCTGGCTCATGATTGTCTCCTGCGTCGATGCGGAATCGCGTTTTGCGTAACTCTAGTACGCAATGCGTAATTCAGAGATAGGGGTTAACCTGCAACGCCCCGGATACACCGCGCCGGTATGCGTCCCCTAAAATCCCGCCTATTGCCTTCATCGCTTCGTACCTGCGCCAATGGAAAGCCGTAAACCCGCCCGAGAGAAAGCCCCTAAACCCGCGTCGAACGCCGCCGCGCAGTCCGGCACGCCCCCGCGCGATGCCGGCGCGGCGCCGCGTGAACGCCGTCAGCGCGTGCAATCGGCGCAAACGGGCATGGCCGTGCTCAAAGGCCTCGCGCGTCTGGGCGGGCGGGCGAGTTTGTCGGGACTTGCGGCGGCTGTGGGGGAAAGTCCCGCGAAGGTTCACCGCTATCTGGTGAGCCTGATCGAAGAAGGTCTCGTGGCGCAGGACACGGCCACGCAGCAATATCTGCTCGGCGCCGAGGCGATGATGATCGGCGTGGCCGCCATGCGTCAGGCCGACCCCGTGCGCATTGCCGAACCGGCGCTCGTGCGCCTGCGCGAATCGCTCGAAGTGACGTCGTTCGTCGCGGTGATGGGCAACAAGGGGCCCACCATCATTCGCTTCGAGGAGCCGGGGCTGCCCGTGACCGTGAACGTGCGCGTGGGTTCGGTGATGCCGCTGCTGTGGTCGTCCACGGGACGCCTCTTCCTCGGCCTGCTCGACGACACGCGCGTGCTCGCGCTCGCGGAAGAAGAACTCGCGCACGCCAACGCCGAACTGCGCGGCGCGCTCGACGCCCGCGACCCGATCGGCGCATTGCGGCGCGACGTGCAGGCCACGCAATGCGCGAGCGTGCGCGACACGAATCTCAAGGGCATCAGTGCCGTCTCCGCCCCGCTCTTCGACCAGACCGGCAAACTCTGCGCCGTGCTCACGGCGCTCGGCGCCTCGGGCGGCTTCGACGCGTCGCCCGACGGCGCCATCGGTCGCGCCTTGCGCACCGAGGCGGCCGCCGCGAGCGGCTTGCTCGGTTACATCCCGCGCTGAGATTCGTTCGATATCCTCAGCGTTTCGTCGCGGCCAACGTCGCAGTTGCGGTCGCGGCCGCCGATTGCGCGGTGGATCGACGCGCGGGACGGTAGCCGTCGTTCAACGTTTTGAGGAAGGCCATCACGTCGTCGATATCGTGCTCGTTCCATGCGGGCCGCTCGCCGGGCTTGCGCGTGAGCGGTTCGTCGACCGTATCCACGTTGGCGCGCAACGCGGGCGGCAGGTCGTCGAACTTCACGACGCGGCCGTGCGCATCTTTCGGATACCACTTCGCCGGATTCGTGTCGCGCTCCACGTAGAAACGCAGCGCCTCGCGCAGCGTGTGGAAGCGGCCGTTGTGGAAGAACACCTGGCGCGTGGCCACGTTGCGCAGCGTGGGCGTCTTGAACAGACCGCAGTAGAGACGGTTCTTCGCGACGTCGGTGCGAATTGGACCGCACAGGCCTTCGTCGTAATAGCGCGGATCGCGATTCGCGCGCAGTTCGGGATTGCGCGGCACGCCCAGCGCCTCGAACTGAAAGTCGGTGAACAGCGGATGCGCGCCATTCGCGCCGCGCTGATCGATATGACATGACGCGCAATTGCCGCGCGCCGGGTCGTCGAACAGCTTCATGCCGCGCAACTCGCTCGCAGTGAGTTGCGCCTCGCCGTCGAGATACGCGTCGAACTTGCTCGAATACGGGTGAAAGCCCGGCTCCTCGAGTTCGTAGCGCTCGACCGCCCGCATTGCCTGACGCAGCGCCATGTCCTTCGAGACGAAAATCGTCTCGCCGAACACTTGCCGGAAACGCGCGGCGTACGGCGCGCGTTCGAGTCTCGCGACCACGGCGCCCGCGTCGCGATTGGCCATCTCGTTCGCGTTGAAGAGCGGGAACAGCGCCTGGTCGTGCAGCGTATTGAAGCGCCCGTCCCACGCGAATCCACCCGAAGGCGGACTGTCGGCGTCGGTGAGTCGCTCGAAGATGCTGGCCGCCTGCACGTGCGTCCACACCGGCGTGCGGTTGAGCACGTAGCCGAGCGTGGGCACCGCGCGCGTGCCCTGCGAACGCAGGTCGGGGCCGCCCATTTGCGCGGCGAGGCCGTTGGGCGGACCGTACGCGTGCGCGGGACTATGGCAGCTCGCGCACGACATGCGGCCCGAGGCCGAAAGCGCGGGATCGTTGAAGATCAGCTTGCCGAGCGAGGCAATGTCGCTCAGCACGGGCGGCGTGGTCGAGACGGACGCGGGCGGCGCCGCGCGCGCCGGCGTGACGGCGCATACCGCCGCCGCGGTCATGACGACCGCGGCGGCGACGCGCAGCGCTGCCACGGCGCGGCGTGCCGTGTGGCTTGCGAAGAAAACGCTCATCGGCTTAGAGATTCGTGAAGATATCCTTGCCGAAGCCCGCAAGCCCCGTCTGCCCCGCGTAACCGAGGTAACCGAGACCGAACATGTCCTCGATACTCTTGAGCATCGCATAGTGGTTGTACTGCACCGTCGAGACCGTGCCCGGCTTGATGAACTTCGAGATCATCACCGCGCCCGTGCGGTCGCCGCCGTAGCTTTGCTTCGCGAGCACGAGGTCGATGTTGCCCGAGAGACCCGTTGCGTTGATGCCGAGCGACGAGAGATACGCGGCGGGCACGGTGCCCATCTTCGCGCTCTGCGGGAACGCGCCGAGGTTCGGGCCCGGTTGCTGGCTGCAGCAGGTATCGCCCGAGAAGGCGAAGTCCACTTCGGTGGCGTTCGGCATCGATACCGAGGCGTAGCTGCTTTCGTCGAAGTTGATGATCAGGAGTCCGTCCTGTTTGAATGCGGGCGACGCGGTAATGACGGGCACCCACTTCTGCAGGAAGGCGTCGGCGGACACGAGGCCACCGGTCGCGCCATTCGCGCACGGCGCGTCGTGGCCGTCGTCGCAGGTGCTCGGCGTGATGAAGTTGAAGTTCGCCGTGGTCGACACCTGCTGCAGATCGGTCGTGAGCTTGTCCAGATTCACGACATTGGCCGCGCAGTCGGGCGAGTCGATGATCGAATGAAAGTACATGAACGGATTGTGGCGCGTGGCGTACGAGTCGCCGGCGGGCGTGGTCGCGTTCGGGGCTTCCTGCGTATTGGTGAGGTCGGTCGTGCCGAGCGCCGGGTGGCCGCAGGTTGCCGCTTCGCGCGCGGGGTCGTTGCCCATGTCGCCCTCGTAGCCCTTCCACGTGTATTTCGCCGCCGTGAGCTGGTCCGCGATCGTTTTCACGCTCGCCGGATACACGCAGCCCGTGCCGATCGCCTGGCCATCCGCCGTCATGCCCGTGAGACTGAAGTCCGCATAGGTCGTGCAGTCGTTGTCGGTTTGCAGCGTGGGCGACTGGCCGCTGATCATCGAAATGTAATTGTCGAGACTCACGTGGCCCGTGCCGTAGTACTGCTGCACGAGCGCGCCCTGCGCGGTAAGCGTATTCGCGAGATACGGCGCCTTGGTATTCGCGCCGAAGGTGGTCGTGTAGTTCTCGTTTTCGAGCGTGATGATGAAGACGTGCTTGATCTGCTGCGTGCTGCCGGCGAGCGACGCCGTCTTGTCCGACGAACCGCAGGCGCTCACGAAGAACGCGACAAACAAGGCGGCGAAAAGCGCGGCGCAATACGTGATAACGCGCGTGGCAAAGCGCGTGAAAGGCAACGCGGCAAAGCGCTTGCCCCGGGAGTGAACGGCCATGGGAAGTCCTCTGAGTGTCGAGTCGTTATAGGTATGAGGTGGTGTGCACCTTTTTTGGTACCCGTTCGATACCGAATGAACGGGACGCGCAAGCTTACGAAGCGTCGATGACGTTTCCATGAAAATGAAAGCTGTTTTTGACCGATCGTTCGCAAATTGCCATCGAGTGACACGATTGCGCGCGCAACGAGCGCGGGCGCGCACCGGGTGCACGTTTGCCGAATCGGGGCCCGTGCCCGCGCAACCGGCTATCATGTGCGTTGGTACAGCAGATGGAATGAACGAATCACATGGCCTCCCCTCAGGAAAACGTCAGCATGGCGGTGTTCTGCGACTTCGAGAACGTGGCGCTCGGCGTGCGCGACGCGAAGTTCGACCGCTTCGATATTCAGCTCGTGCTCGAGCGGCTGCTGCTCAAGGGCAGCATCGTCGTGAAGAAGGCGTACTGCGACTGGGAACGCTACAAGGGCTTCAAGGCGGGCATGCACGAAGCGAGCTTCGAGTTGATCGAAATTCCGCACGTGCGCCAGTCAGGCAAGAATTCCGCCGATATTCGCCTCGTCGTGGACGCGCTCGATCTCTGCTACACGAAATCGCACGTGGACACGTTCGTGATCGTGAGCGGCGACTCCGACTTCTCGCCGCTCGTCTCCAAGTTGCGTGAGAACGCGAAGAAAGTGATCGGCGTGGGCGTGAAGCACTCCACCTCCGACCTGCTCGTGGCGAACTGCGACGAATTCATCTTCTACGACGATCTCGTGCGCGAACTCGCACGCGAGCAGCAGGCGCGCGCGAAGAGCAAGGCCGAAAGCGCGAAGCGCGCGGGCGGCGACGAGCGCCAGCCGAAGCAGGACAGCGAAGACCGCAAGAGCAAGGCCGTGGCGTTCGCGATCGAAACGCTCGACGCGCTCGTGATCGAACGCGGCGAGAGCGGCAAGATCTGGGCGTCCGTGCTCAAGAGCGCGATCAAGCGCCGCCGCCCCGACTTCAACGAAACGCGCTACGGCTTTCGCGCGTTCGGCAATCTGCTTGAAGAAGCGCAGTCGCGCGGCTTGCTCGAAGTGGGCCGCGACGACAAGTCAGGTACGTGGGTGTCGCGTCTGAACCCGCCGCCGCTCGGGGTTTCCGCAGCGGAAGCGGCCGACGTCGTTGAAGAAACGCGCGCGCCGCGTCAGGACGAGCCGCGCGGGCGTCGCAAGGGCCGCCGCAACGGGCGTGGCAATGCGGCCCACGAAGCAGGCGATACCCAAGGCGCGCACGACGCGCAAATGGATACGGCGCACGATGCCCAGCACGAGATGGCGTTCGACGCGGCGGAGGGCTTTACGCCGGTGTGGGAAGCCGCGTACGAGGAGCGCGAATCCAGGCTGCCGTTCGCGGCGGATGACGACGACACCGAGGTGAGCCCGCAACGCGAGACGCGCGAACGATCGCGCGAACGAAGGCACGAAGAAGCGCGCGAAGAAGCGCGTTCAGACTCGTACCCGGATTCGCAGGACGAGGCGCAAGCCGCCGAAGCGGAAGCCCCGGCGCCGTCGCGCGCCCGCAAAACGGCGCGCAAGAGCCCCGCGCGCAAAAAGGCCCCCAAGAAGGATAAGGCGGTCGCGGCCGAACACGATACGCCGGCCGTGGCGCCCGCACCGGTTGCCGAAACTCCGGCTGAACCCGCGGCGAAAGCGCCCGCCGCCAAGAAAGCGCGGGCGCGCCGCCCGCGCAAGGACGCGAGCGACGCGAGTTAAGCCACGCCGCCCGTCAATCGCCGAACGGATTGGCGGGCCGCTTCTTCACCGCGTTGTCGCCGGACCCATCGCCCGCTTCGTCAGCGGGCTTTTTTATGGCGCCGAACGGATCGACCTTCCCCGCCGCCGCTTTCGCATCGCCGAACGGATTCGCGGCCGCCGCGCGCTGCGTACCGCCGAACGGGTCGCGGTTTTCGTGGCGGTTTTCTTCACGCGTCTCGTCGTTTATCGCATCGCTGGCTTCGGCCTGAGTTTCATCGGGCGCACTCGCGAGGTTGTATTCGGCCCGCACCTGCGCGAGCACGCGTTCGATACTCGCCTCGAAACCCGCCGCATTGCCGAAGTGGCGCATCGTCCAGTTGCAGCCGTCCCGCCCGGGCGTTTGCCATTGCGGGCGTGGCACGCCGATCTTCACGCCGTCTTCCACCACTTCCTGAAGCTTGTGCAAACGGCGCTGTACTTCCGCCTGCAGGCGCGAGGCATTGAGCGTCTTGCGCAACATCGCCAATCTCCTTTGTCGTCACGGCCCGCGAGTCTAGCGCATCGCTACGGCCGGTTCATGTGCGCGAGCGCGTCGCGCATCGCGCCGCTCGGCACGATCAGTTGCCCGCTGAACGGCGTGTCGAGATCGACGATCACATACACCGCCGAGGAAATCGACACCGTGCCGAGCACGATCAGCACCGTCGCGAGCGCGTTGTGCGGCGACACCAGACCGAAGCTCAGAAAGATCAGGATCAGCCAGAGCACGAGCATCGTGAAGAACGGACCCGAGATCGTGCCCGGCGCCTCTTCGATAATGCGCCAGCGCGTGTCGGTGACGCGCGCGAACAACTGCGCGAGCGTGCTGGCCGTGGACTGATGAAACGCGTCGCGCGGTGCGAGGTGATTGATCTGCTCGCCCACCGAATCCAGCAGCGCGCCCAGCGGGACGCTTTCCAGATGGTCGTTGCTGACGTTGGGATCGCGCGGATAGTAATTGCCAGGCGGCGGCGCTTCGTGAGTCCAGGTGGAGGCGATCGCGCCCGCCGTGTAGGCGCGCAGCAGCGTGCGCGCGGTCGCGCCTTCAGGGCCGTAATCGCGCAAGCGCTGATCGAGCTGAATCAGATCGGCGGCGTACGCGCGCATGTCGTTGGCCGCGGTGTCGAAGCTGGTTTTCGCCGATGCGGTCAGCAGGCTCAACACGAGCGCCGCGAACGTCACGAGCATGCCGATCACCAGTTGCACGAGCTGCACCGTTTCGTGCTTGCGATGTTCCTCGGGCAATAGCGGGCGCAGCAGCAAACCGAGTCCCGTGCCGCCCAGCAGCAGCACGAACACGAGCACCGCCGAACCCACTTCCATCATGACGGTGTCCTCGGTACCTGCGTTGCGGCGGCGGCGTCGCTCTGCGCGGATGGCGAATCGTCGAATCCGGCGGGCGCGTCGTGCAGCGCGTCGTGCAGCAGTTCGTGCGGTGCTTCGTGAGGGACTTCATGCACCGCGCTCTCCTCGAACGGCACGATATCCAGATGCGCGCGCGGCACCGCGAGCTTCCAGGCGCCGTCCATCTCGCGCCGGATCGCATCGAAAATCTCCTTCGAAATGGACCGGTCCTCGTACATCGCGGCCACGCGTTCGCGCCCTTCGCGCAACGCGTAGAGCAGCAGCATGCGGCGCTCGAGCACGCCGGCCGCCTGCCCGAAGCACGCGCGCACTTCGGCGAGACCGCGTTCGACGGCGTCGATACGGCCCTTCAGCACGGTCGTGAGCAGCTTCGCCATGCGCTCGCCGAGCAGCGGCGTAATGCTCGTTTCGTTAAAGACGATCAGCTGGTGCAGCACCACACGACGACACATCAGGAGTTCGAAACGATCGGCGAGCGCGACGCCGTAAGGCTGCCGAATGCGCAGCCAGCGGTATAGCCAACGCGCGATGCGCATTTCCGGCGTTTGCGCGAGAATTTTCGCGGCCGCGCGCTGATAGCCGATGCGCCCTTTCAGGCGCGCTTCCTCCATCATGACTTCGGTGTTCTGCATCATCGCGTCGAGGTTGCGAATCGTGATGATGCCGCTGCCGTACTGCGGAATCAGTTCGCGCTCCTTGCTCGCGAGCGTCACGAGACCGATGACGAGCCGCTCGCGCTCCGAAAGCGCCGCTTCGATATCGAACGCGGTCTTGCCCATGTCGATGCTGTGCCGGAAGGTGTGACACGCGTCGTCGGCGATCGCATCGGCAATATGAAACGTGCGTGCCGCCATGTGCACGCGCTCGGAGACACCGATCGACGAAAGCTGCACCGCCTGCTGCTGCAGCGCCTGCTCCTGCGGCGAGAGCAGGTCGAGATGCAGACGCCGGATCAGCAGCTTCAACGACGTGCCGTTGACGACGAGGCTCACGAGCACGAAGCCGGTTGCGAGGATCGCCACGAAACGCCGCGTGGATTCGGGCAGCGCCGTTTCCTGCGCAAGCCCGAGCGCGAGCACGAGCGTGACCGCGCCGCGCAAACCGCCCCACGCGATCACGAGCTTGTAGGCGGCGCTCACGGGCTCGGTGAGACGCAGGCGGCTCAACAGCGGCAGCATGCCGAACACGACCACGAGCCGCGCGACGAGTGCCGCCACCACGACCACGGCGAGCGCGACCAGGTCGATCCAGTGCGCGTTGCGCAGCGTGCCCGGAATCTGCATGGCGGCGAGCAGAAAGATGGCCGCGCCCGCCATGGCCGCGACCTGCTCCCAGATGAGTTGCAGATGCTGCCAGTTCACTGGCGAAAGACGCGTGCGCCCTAGTCCGCTGATGACGAGCCCCGCCGCGACCACGGCCACGACGCCCGAGACGTGCAGCGTGTGATCGGCGAACAGAAAGAGCGGGTACGGCAGCGCGAAACTCAGCGACACCTCGGCCTTGCCCTCGCCGCCGAGCGCAGGCACGAGCCACGCGAACGCGCGGCCCGCCAGCGCGCCCACGAACAGGCCGCCGCCCAGCGCGATGCCGAGCGAACGCAACGCCGCGCCGAGGGACGCGTGGCTTGCCGCGTCGCCGGAAAACGAGGCGATCAGCACGCCCGCGATGGCGATCGCCGCGGCGTCGTTCAACAGGCTCTCCCCTTCCACGAGTCGCACGAGCCGCTCGGGCGCGCCCACTTCGCGAAACACGGCGAGCACGGCCGAAGGATCGGTGGTCGCGATCATCGCGCCGAGCAGCAGGCCGTCGGCGAGTGGACCGAGTCCCGTCAAGCGGATGGCGCCGCCCACCATGGCCGTGGCGACGAACACCGCCACCACCGCGAGCAACAGAATGGGCGCGGCGTCGCCGAGCATCTCGCGCACGTTCACGCTGAGCGCCGCCTGGAACAGGAGCGGCGGCAGAAAGATCCAGAGATACGCCTCGGGCGGCAGGCGCGGCGCGAGCGCCGGGGTGACGAAACTCTGCGCGAGCGCGGGCCACGCCTCGCCGCTCACGAGATAGATGCCGCCGAGCGCGAAGCCCCACGCGGCGAGCAGCACCGACTCCGAGATCGCCCAGCGCAGGCTCGCGGCCTGCACGAACGCGATGCTCGCCAGCAAGAAACCGCTCAGGAGAAGAAGGTGGATGACCATCGTGGGTCGCCGTGAGCGTCAGGGTTGCGCCAGCCACACCAGGGTGAGCGACCGCACGCCTTGCGCGCCCTGGATCAGCACGCCTTCGATATCGGCGGTGGCGGACGGGCCGGTCACGAGCACCGCATAACGCGCGTGGCGAAAGTCGTCACGCCGATACGCGTCCTGCAAACCGGCCACGAGTTGCGCGGGATCGAGCAAGACCACGAGATGCTGCACGAGATAGCCGAGCGCATTGACGACGTACTCGTCTTCGCTGAACCACAGGGAGCCCGTCTCCGCCACGCCGAAACGCGCCCGCACGACACCTACGTCGACGTTTTCGAGCGACGCGGGCAGCGTGTTCGCGTCGATCGCGCGCGTGCCCGCGACTTCGGGCGTGGCCGACGCCACACTGGCCTCGCCGCCGAAGCGTTCGAGGATGAGCGTGTGCACGTCGGCGGCGTGCTGGACCTGCGCTTCGCGGCCGCCCATCAGCTTGAGTGCGGTCACGAAGCGTTCGCGCAGATCGCCCGCGGGCGATTCGAATAGCGGCACCTCGGGCAAGGCTTCGGGTGCGGGTTGCGCGGCGCGAATACGCGCGAGAAAGGTCTCGCGATTAGCCACGGCCCTCTCCTTTGCGATGCTTGCGATACCACGCGTTGAAGGTGGCCGAAGGCGCTTGCGGCAAATCGCGCTGCCGGCCCCAGATATTGAGCGGGTTGTAGAGCATGAAGTTGGGCAAGCGCCGCAACGCCCCTTCGACCGAGGCCACGGCACCGCGATAAAGCGTCGGACTCCCGAGCAATCGCCCTGCCATCCTGATAACCTCCTGCTTCACGAACGGCACTTCGTGCTGGGCCGCGATCACCCGGCGCCACGCATAAATCTGCTCGTGGATGTTGATCTTCACGGGGCACACGTTCGAGCAACTGCCGTTGAGCGTGGACGCGAACGGCAAGCCGCTGAAGCGCTTGAGATCGAAGGTCGGGTTGATGATCGCGCCAATCGGTCCCGCGTAGGTGCTGCCGTACGAAAGACCGCCGCTGCGTCGGTACACGGGGCAGGTATTCATGCACGCGCCGCAGCGGATGCATTTGAGCGACGACCAGAAGTCCGGCATGGCCAGCCGCTCGGAACGGCCGTTATCGACGAGCACGAAGTGCATTTCCGCGCCCGGACGCGGCGCGCGAAAATGCGAGGTGTATTGCGTGATCGGCGAGCCGAGCGCGCTACGCGAGAGCATGCGCACGAACACGCCGAGATCCGAGACCCGCGGAATGAGTTTTTCGATGCCCAGCGACACGATATGCAAAGGCGGCACGTTGGCGGAAAGATCCGCGTTGCCCTCGTTCGTGCAGACCACCACGGTGCCCGTTTCGGCCACCGCGAAATTGCAGCCCGTCATGCCCGCCGTCCGGTCACGCACGAACCAGGGCCGCGTATTCATGCGCTGGCTCTCGGCGAGGTAGTGAATGTCGTTGTTGTGCGGGTCGGTGCCGATCGTGCGGCCGAACACCGTGGCCACGTCGTCGCGCAACTTGTGAACGGCGGGCACGACGATATGGCTGGGCGGCTCGCTGTCGAGTTGCTGAATACGTTCGCCGAGGTCGGTTTCCATGACCGCCACGCCGCGCATCTCCAGATACGCGCGCAACTCGCATTCGTCGGTGAGCATCGACTTGCTCTTCACGAGCGCCGTCATGCCGCGCTCGCTCAGGATGCGATGCACGATCGTGTTGTGCTCGTCGGCGGTATCGGCGAAATGCACCTGTACGCCATTCGCTTGCGCCTCACGCGTGAATTGATCCAGATAGTCGGCGAGATGCGAAAGCGTATGGGCCTTGATCTGCGAAGCGAGCGCGCGCAGCGTTTCCCATTCGGGAATGGCGTGCGCCTGCGCGTCGCGTTTGGAACGCAAATCCCATAGGCGTTTGTCGTGAAAGGCAACGTGCTCGGGATGCGAAAGAAACTCACCGGCGAGTTTGGCGTGTTCGACCCGTTTCATTCGCGCGCCCCGTTGAGGACCTGCGCGATATGGATGAAACGCACTTCGGCATTCATGCGCTCCGCGCAGCCCTGCTGGTGCATGAGACACGACATGTCGCCGGAAACGATGTACTGCGCGCCGGCGCCCACGTGGTCGATGACCTTGTCCTGCCCCATGCGCACCGAGACGGCTTCTTCCGTCACCGCGAACGTGCCGCCGAAGCCGCAGCATTCGTCGGGACGCGCGGGCTTGACGAATTCGATGCCTTTCACGTTTTCGAGCAACGCGAGCGGCTTGGAAAACGGCGTGCCCGCTATTTCGGAAACGGAGGCTTCGTGCAGGTGGCGCAACGCACTGCAGCTATTGTGCAAACCCACTCGCCAGGGGAATTCGGCCCACGGAAAATCGCGCGCCCCGAGTACGTCGTGGAGAAACTCCACCAGTTCATACACGCTGCGACGGGTCTTGCGGACCTCTTCGGTTTGCTCGATAGCGTCGAAATGATCGCGCACGTGATTCACGCAACTCGCGGAAGGTCCGACGATATAGTCGTAACCCGCGAAGGCCCGCGCGAAGACGCGCTCCGCGCCGGCCGCCTCCGACTGCGCGCCGCTATTGGCCATGGGTTGGCCGCAGCAGGTTTGTTCGAGCGGATAGTCGACTTCGCAGCCGAGCCGCTCGAGCAACTCGAGCGTGGCAATGCCGACTTCGGGGTAGAACGCGTCGATGAAGCAAGGGACGAACAAGGCGACTTTCATGCGCGGGCTCACACGAAAAGCGAACCCGAACATTCTACTGCCGAACCGCGCGGGCGTCGCGTGGGCGTGCATGGCCACGCGCGCCCGGTCGCGAGCACGCCGCGCCGCGTCCCTTCAGGTCGAGTCAAGCCGAGTCACGCCATCGCTTCGTGCGTGAATCAAAAGTTATGGCGAATACCCGCCATGACCGCGAGTTGCTTGTCGGTATCCGAATTCACGAGGTTCGGAATTTGCGCGAGATTGCGCGTGCCGCCGCCCGCCGCGTCAATACCCAGGCCCGCACCCGACGACTTTTGTCCGATTGCCACGGCATAGAGCGCCGTGCGTTTCGACAGGTTGTACACGGTGCCCAGGTTGATTTGATGCACGCGCGTGGACGACTCCCCGCTCGGACGCGCGTCGTTAAAGAGGTACGCGAAGCCGAATTGCCATTCCGGTGAGAATTGCCACGACGTATTCAACTCGGCGATATCGAACGAGATATCCGCGCCCTGGGGTTGTGCCGCGCTCGCGAAATAGAGACTCTGCGAAAGACGCGTGTGAGTGTAAGTGAGTCCCACCGTGAATTTGCCGAATGCGTACGAGCCGCCTGCGCCGTAAATGCGAATGCGTTGCGCGTTCTGGAGTTCGCAGTAGGCGGCGTCGGCATTGGCGCAACCCAGATCGCCGATATAGCCGCTCTCCCCGCCCAGCGCGGCCTGCAAGGGATTGCGCAATTCGAGCACGCCCGCAGAGAAAGACAGCGGCCCATTCGTGTAATTCGCCGCGAGCGACCAGCCGCGGTTCTGCGAGAAGTCGCCCGCCACGCCGCCGAGACTGAACAGGCCGCCTATCGTAAAGCCGCCGAAATTCGGGCTTATGTATTTGATCGAATTGTTGAAGTTGAACGCCTCGTTGAGATTGTCGACATCGCCGAAATGCGAGCCATAGAGCGTTGCCCAATTGTTGCTCGACACATACGCGCCCAGATTGTCGGAGAACGGATCGTACTGGCGGCCCAGCGTGAGCGTGCCGTACCGGCTATTCGCCACGCCCACCCACGCGTTGCGATTGAATAGCGTACCGCTTTGCAACAGCGCGCCGTTCTGCTGAAAGAAGCTGTTTTCCAGCGTGAAATTGACCGTCGTACCCGCGCCGATATCTTCGGAGCCCGTCAGGCCCCACCGTGAAGGCACCAGGTTGCCGCCGCCGAGTTGCCAGTTCGCGTGGCCGCTCGTGGCGCCGCTCGCCGTGGTGCTCTGCTGGTTCGTCGAATAGATCACACCGGCGTCCACGGTGCCGTAGAGCGTGACCGAAGACTGCGCATGCGCGCCCATCGCAAGGGTGCACGAAGCCAGCGCCAGCGCCGCGCGCTTGACGAATTGCTCTGCCATATCGTTGTCTTTTTGAATGAGAGAGATCGCGAAACCGACACGACGAATCGATACAGCAGGCCGATACGGCGAGCGCGACCGGGGCGCGGCACGCGTGACGCGCGGCCGCCCTTGATGAGTCGGATGGCGTGGCGCGAATGACTCGCGCGAAAACTTACTGGCCGAAGCGCGCGTAAATGTCGGGCCGCGTGCGCTTGAGCACGAACGCGAGCGCCACGCCCGCCAGCGCGACGGCGAGCACGACCCAGGGAAACGCGCGCACGATCGGGCTATCGGAGCCGCTGAGCGCGTCGAGATTGCCGATCAGCACGATGCCGATGGCGAGCAGGCCGAAGCCGCCGAGCACGGGTGCGAGCAGCGAGTGCCACACGCGCGTGTCTTTCCTCGTGGCGCGGAAATACGCCGCCACCGAAAAACTCGTCACCGCCTGCAACATGACGATGCCGATCGTGCCGAGCGCCGAGGTCCAGCTGAAGACGATGTTGAACGGATCGCTGCCGGCGGCAACGAACCCTGCCACGGGCACTGCGACGGAAAGCGTTTGCAGATAGCTCGCGAGATACGGCGAACGATATTTCGCATGCAGGCGGTCGAGCGCGGCCGGCAGTATGCCCTCCACGGACAGTGCGTGGATGTAGCGCACGATCGTGTTATGAAACGAGAGCAGACTCGCGAAGATGCTCGAAAGCAGCAGCAAACTCATTGCCGTGGTCACACCGCCGCCCAGGTATTTCGTCGACTGGATGAACCAGAAGTCGCCGGGTTGTTTCGTCGCCACCTCCACGACGTTGCCCACGCCATACGCACACACGATCGCCCACGTGACGAAGGCGAAGAACACGAGGATCAGCGAGACGGAAACGTAAGTGGCACGCGGCACGGTCACTTTTGGATCGCGGCATTCTTTGCCATAAATGGCCGTGGCTTCGAAACCGATGAACGACGCGAGCGCGAACATCACCGCAATGCCCATATGCCCGCTGAATACATGGCGTGGCGCGAACGGTTCGAGCGTCAACCCGTCGGGACCGCCGCGATGCATCACGATCGCCACGCTCAGCAGCAGCAGGATGCCGAGTTCGAGACACATGAGCACGCCGAGCAGACGGCTGTTCAGATCAATGCCGCGAATCCCGGTGAATTGCACGATCGCGATGCAGACGAACGAATACAGGTACCACGGCATCGCGCTATGCAGGAGCGGGCCGAGCACGACGGTGCAGAAGAAACCGAATAACCCGTACAGCGCGATCTGGATGCAGGTGTACGAAAGCAGCGCCACGAGTGCGCCCGCCATGCCGATCGGCCGGCCGAAGCCTGCCGTGATGTACGCATAGAACGCGCCGGCGCGCACGATATGGCGGCTCATCGACGCAAAGCCCACGCTGAACACGAGCAGCACCACGCCCGCGATCACGAAGGCACCCGGAATGCCCGCGCCATTGCCGAGACTGATGGCGGGCGGCACGGCCCCCAGCATGCCCGTGAGCGGCGCCGCCGCCGAGATGACGAGAAACACGATTTGCCATAGCCCGAGCAGGCCGCGCGGGGACGCCACGGCCGCGTCGTCGCCGACGAGGCCAGTGGAAGAATACGGTTCGTTCATCGTTGCCTCTGCTGGTGTCTGTTCTGGGATCGCCATGCGACACGATGAAAGATCGCGTGCCCCTGGCTCGATGAATCGAATTTCGAGATTCGATTGGAGCGCATGGTAGGCAGCTAAAAAAGTTGCCGACTTCGCCCAACGCGCCAAATTCTCGATAAATTGCGCCAAGGGCGGAGCGGGTTTTCACTTAATGCGATTGCGCAGCAGGTGGTTAATTCGGAATGCAGATTAAATTTCCGCACGAGAGAGCATCGTCATTTTGCTCTAAAAATTACTCTTGGCTTTCGACATGCTCGCCGAGAGCGTATTAGCGCGAACGCTTTGCGCCCGCTCTGCCCCAGTTGCGCGTGGCGCGCCAGAGCACGGTGGCATCGGCATAACCCACCGCGCGCGCCACAGCCGCGTTAGTCATGCCCTCCTGCTCGCGCAGCACGGCCACGCTACGTTCGCGCTCCTCGCGAATGATCTCGCGCACCGAGGTGCCCGCCTCCGCGAGATGCCGCTGCAGCGAACGGTCGGAGAGACCGAGATCCCTCGCGATGTCGCCCACCACGAGCTTTTCGCGCGCGAGGCGTCTCGTCACGATATCGCGGACCTGATCGACCAGCGAATGCGGCAGCGTATCGCGCGTGATGAGGTCGGTGGCGTGGCGCTCCATCATGCGCGCCATCTGCACGTCGGCGCTCTTGAGCGGCGCGTCGAGATCGTGCGGATGAAGAATCACGCCGCTCGCGGGCTGCTGAAAGCGTACGGGCACGCGAAAGATGCGCAGGTAGGGCTTGAGATCGGCGGGCGCCGCATGTTCGAAATGCACTTCGGCGGGCAGCCACGCGGCACCGCGCACGAGACGGATCATGTGGCACATGGCCGAGACGCTGTATTCCGCATCCTGGCGGCGCGGCCAGATTTGCGTATGCGCGATGCGGTAACTCCACATCGGCCATTCGTTGTCGCGCACAAGGTCCACGGCCGTGGCGCTCTGCCACGAGCCGAGTGCGTCGGTGAATTTTCGGATCGCGGCCCCCAGCGTGGGCGACGACATGAACACGAGCCCCGCCGGACCGAGTTCGGTGAGTTGCAACTCACTGCCCAAACGCAGACCCAGAAACGGTTCGTCGAGCACTTGCGCCGCGCGTTCGAACGCACCCACATAGCGCCCGAGTGCCACGATTTCATAAGGATTGGACAGCAGCCGGCGAGTGAGTCCGAACTCGGCCAGCAGTGCATCGCAGTCGGCGCCCGCCGCGTCGAGCGCGCGCACGATGGGCCCCATGACGGCACCGCGAATCATTGGAAAACCGCTATTGACAGGCACTCTTTTCATGTCTCGCTCCATTCGCCTGCGCGTATTCACTCATCCTCTCTGGCGCACTCTATCGCCCCTTTGGCGCGTTTTGCAAGCGCGAAATAAATATGGCGTTTCTACGATTAATCATCGACATCGCAAGGATTCGCGCCGCTTTGCTGCCCGCCTCCTCGCGGCGTTGCGCCCTCACGTCACTCTTACGAAACGCATATGAACACGACTCCGAATGCGCATCCGCTCGACCCATTGAGCCTCGCCGAAATGCAACTCGCTTGCGACATCGTGAAAGCCGCCGGGCAGCTCGACGAATATGGGCGCTTTCCTGTTACCGAATTGTGCGAGCCGCCCAAAGCCGAAGTCATTGCGTGGCAACCCGGCGAGTATTTCTCGCGGCGCGCGTTCGTGATCGCCATCGATCGCACCCGCAATCAAACGCTCGAATTCGTCGTGGACCTGCGCGAGAAACAGGTGCAGTCGCGCAAGGCGCTGGCTTTGCAAAGCGCACCGTACGGCCAGCCGCCCGTGATGATCGAGGACTTCATGAATGCCGAACGCATCGTGAAAGAAAACCCCGCGTGGCGCGAAGCCGTGAAGAAGCGCGGCCTGACCGAAGACGATCTCGAACGCGTGCAGGTGGATCCGTTCTCCGCGGGCGCATTCGACCGGCCCAATGAAAATGGCCGGCGCCTCGTGCGCTGCGTGAGTTATTACCGCGAATCGATCACCGACAATGGCTATGCCCACCCCATCGAGGGCGTGGTCGCGGTCGTGGACTTACTCGCCCACAAAGTGATCGAACTCGTCGACGACGGCCGCATCATTCCCATTCCGCGGGCGAAGCACAACTACGACACGCCGAGTCTCGGCGAGCCGCGTAACACCGTGAAACCGCTCTCGATCAGCCAGCCCGAAGGTCCGAGCTTCACGATCGACGGTTGGCAAGTGAGTTGGCAGAACTGGAAATTCCGCGTGGGCTTCACACCGCGCGAAGGCCTCGTGCTGCATCAGATCACCTGGGACGACGGCAAGAACGCGCCACGCCCTATTGTCTATCGCGCGAGCGTCACGGAAATGTGTGTGCCCTATTCCGATCCCACGACGAATCACTACTGGAAAAGTGCCTTCGACGCGGGCGAATACGGGCTCGGCAAACTCGCGAATCAACTCGAACTCGGCTGCGACTGTCTCGGCACGATTCGCTATTTCGACATTCCGTCCGCCGACGACTTCGGCAATAGCTTCGCCATGAAAAATGCCGTGTGCCTGCACGAAGAAGACTACGGCACGCTCTGGAAGCACTACGAATTCCGCACCGGCGTGTTCGAAATGCGCCGCTCGCGCCGCCTCGTGATTTCGTTTTTCGCAACCGTGGGCAACTACGACTACGGCTTCTACTGGTACTTCTATCAGGACGGCACGATCCAGCTCGAATGCAAACTCACTGGCATCGTCCAGACTTCGGCGGTTGCCGCAGGCGACACCTACCCGTGGGGCGGCATGGTCACCGAACATCTCGGCGGTCCGACGCATCAACATTTCTTCAATGCGCGTCTGCACATGATGGTCGACGGCGAGAGGAATTCGGTCACCGAGCACGAGTTCGTGCCGCGTCCGATGGGCGCGGAGAATCCATACGGCAACGTATTCGACACCACCAAACGCGTGCTCAAGACCGAGCAGGAAGCGGCCCGCAATGCCAACGGCCAGACCGGCCGCTTCTGGAAAGTGGTGAATCCCAACGTAAAGAATCGCGTGGGCGCGAACCCAGGCTACAAGCTCATCGTCAACGACTCGCCGCTGATGCTCGCCGATCCGGACTCGAAGGTGCGCCAGCGCGGCGGCTTCGCCACGCATCACGTGTGGGTCACGCCGTACGACACGACGCAGCGCTATGCGAGCGGCGATTGTCCGAACCAGCACGCGGGCGGCGACGGCTTGCCGCGCTATATCGAAGCGAACCGCAGCGTCGAGAACGAGGACATCGTGGTGTGGCACAGCTTCGGTCATACGCACGTGTGCAAGCCCGAGGATTTTCCGGTGATGCCGGTGGAGTACGCGGGCTTCATGCTCAAGCCCAATAACTTCTTCTACGGCAATCCGGCGATGGACCTGCCCGGCGGCCGCGACCCGCATAGCGTGCAGGACGGCGCCAACGCGGGCGATACGGCCTCGTGCTGCCACAAGAAGGCGTGAGCGCGCGATGGCACGCTGCGAGCGCCGCGCTGTGCCGTGGCACGCCTGCGTCGCGTGGTTGGCGATCGCAGGCGGCGCGAGCGCGTTCGCGGCAGGCGTGATGCTCGCGGCGATGCGCTTTGGCACGACGGCAACGGCATACGCGGGCAGCACGTTGGCTTTGCTCGCGATGGCGGCATTACCGGTGCCGCTCTCACGCAGCTTCATGCAGCGAGCGACCGTGCCGGTCGCGACCACGCTGTTGCTTACGATGGCCGCGATGCATGCCGCCACGGCGCTCGCGCGTGAAACGGCCTACCCGCTCCTGATTGGCGGACTGATGATTCTCGTGGCCGGTTGCGCGTTCGCGCCACGCACATCGGTGCATACGCACACACCGCGCGCGAGACGGTCGAATCCGTCGGCCTATGCGCCGGGCTGGTGGCTCGCGCCCGCCTTGCTCGCCGGTGTGTCGAGCGGACTGCTTGCGCGTTTCCAATGGTCCGCGATCTGCGGCAGCGCGAGCGGCGCGTCGTTAGCTCAGGTCGGCTTGTCGCTTGGCATCGTGACGCTCGCGGGATTGGCCATGGAGCGTTTCGATCGTCGGCACGCGCTGCTCATGCTGTTCGTACTGCGCGCCGCATGGCTCGCGGCGCTCACGCTCGACCTCGTCGCCAGTCACGCGGCGATGGCGGCGGCCGCCTTTGCCATGCTCGACGCGCTCACGCTGCCCACGCTGATGCGCCCGTCGCCCACCACCAACACAGCGAACCCGGCTTGCCCCGGCATCGCGCATCACGCGGGCATGCTCGCGGGCGCGGCGCTGGCCACGACCTCGTGGGGCTTCGGTCAAGGTTTCCCCGCCGTGTTCCTGCTCGGCAGCGCGCTGAATCTCGCATGCGCCTTCGCCACATCGCGCCGCGCAATATCGAGCGATCGAGCTTCGGCGTCGCCCACCCGCATGCAGTCCAGCGCGCTCGAATTACAGCAGTAGCGGCAACCCTCATTCGCATCACTAACGAACCCAGGAGACGCAGATGGACCGGCAAGATTTCACGCATACGATCCGCACACAGATGTTCGTCGACGGGCGCTTTCGCGCAAGCGGCAACGGCCGCACGTTCGCCGTGTTCAACCCCGCCACGGGCAACGAGATCGCGCAGATTCCCGACGCCAGCGACGCCGATATCGACGCCGCCGTGAGCGCCGCGCGCCGCGCCTTCGAAGCCGACAGCTGGCGCCGCCTGCCACCCGCCGCGCGCGAACGCTTGCTCCTCAAACTCGCCGATCTCGTCGAGCAGAACGGCGACGAACTCGCCGCGCTCGAAACGCTCAATCAAGGCAAATTGCTGGGCTTTTCGAAGATGCTCGAAGTGGGCGGCAGCGTGCAATGGCTGCGCTACATGGCGGGCTGGGCCACCAAGATCGAAGGCAGCACCGTCGATCTCTCGCTCGCGTTTCCGCCCGGCGTGCGCTACAACGCCTCCACGCGCCGGGTGCCCGCGGGCGTCGTCGCCGCGATCGTGCCGTGGAATTTTCCGCTGCTGATGGCCGTGTGGAAAATCGCGCCCGCGCTCGCGTGCGGCTGCACCGTCGTGCTCAAGCCCGCCGAGGAAACGCCGCTCACCGCGATTCGTCTCGCCGAACTCGCGCACGAAGCCGGCTTCCCGCCGGGCGTGTTCAACGTCGTCACGGGTCAGGGCGAAACGGCGGGCGCGGCGCTGGTGCGCCATCCGCAAATCGACAAGGTGACCTTCACGGGCTCGACCGAAGTGGGCCGCCTCATCGGCAAACAGTGCGCCAACGACCTCAAGCGCGCCTCGCTGGAACTGGGCGGCAAGAGCCCCGTGATCGTGCTCGACGACTGCGATCCGCAACGCGCGATCGAGGGCGCGGCAGGCGCGATCTTCTTCAATCACGGCCAGGTCTGCACCGCGGGTTCGCGCCTGTATCTGCCACGCGCGCGCTATGAGGAGATCGTCGATGGCATTGCGCAAGTGGCACGCGCGACCGTGCTGGGCTCCGGCTTCGACGCCGCCACGCAGATGGGACCGCTCGTTTCCGCGCGCCATCGCGACAAGGTGGCGGGCATGATCGCGCAAGGCCGCGCCGAAGGCGGCGAAATCGTCGCGGGTGGCAACCACGCCGATCGCCCCGGCTTCTTCGTCCCGCCCACCGTGATCGCGAATGCCGCTAACAAACCGCTGACCGTGGTTCGCGAAGAGGTGTTCGGCCCCGTGCTCGTGGCGATGCCCTACGACGACGTGGAAGAAGCCATCGCCGCGGCCAATGCTTCGGAGTACGGATTGGGCGCGAGCGTCTGGACCAATCAGCTCGATCGCGCGTTGCGCGTGGTGGATGCCGTGCAGGCGGGCACCGTGTGGGTCAATACGCACAACATGGTCGATCCGGCCCTGCCCTTCGGCGGCTTCAAGGCGTCGGGCATTGGCCGCGAACACGGGCGTGCCATCATCGATGCTTACACCGAGACGAAATCCGTCTGCATCGCGTATTGAACGGCAACGTGAGCAAAAACGATTGCCAACTTCATTGTTAATCGAAATGGAATAATGAAACCCGGCGGCACGCGATGATCGCGGCCGCCGTTTCGTTCATCATCGACTCCGTTCTCACTCTCTTTGACGGAGCACGAATCATGAACGCAACTACGAATACGGCAGTCAAGCAAGGCGTGGCCATCGTGACGGGTGCATCGCGCGGTATCGGCGCGGCGGTGGCGGAACGTCTCGCGCGCGACGGGTTCGCCGTGGTCGTCAACTATGCGTCGAGCAGCGCGGAAGCCGAAGCGCTGGTCGCGAAGATCGAAGCCGCGGGCGGCCGCGCGATCGCCGTGAAGGCCAACATCGCGAAGGCCGACGAAGTGCGCCAGCTGTTCGCCACCACGCGCGAACGACTCGGCCAGCCGACCGTGCTCGTGAACAACGCGGGCATCATGAAGAACGTGACGATCGCCGCTTCGACCGACGCGATTTACGACGAGACCTTCGACATCAACGTGCGCGGCACGCTCAATACGCTGCGCGAAGCGGCCACGCAACTCGCCGACGGCGGTCGCGTCATCAACTTCTCGACCTCAGTGCTCGCGATCAATCTGCCGGGCTACGCGATCTACACGGCGAGCAAGGCCGCGGTGGAAACCTTCACGCGCGTGTTCGCGCGCGAGTTGCGCGGGCGGCAGATCACCGTCAACGCCGTGGCGCCGGGACCGGTCGCCACAGCGCTGTTCTTCCAGGGCAAGACGGAAGCGCAGATCGAGCAGTCCGCGAAAATGCCGCCACTCGAACGGCTCGGCGAACCCGAGGACATCGCTTCGGTGGTGTCGTTTCTCGCGGGCCCGGACGGCGCATGGGTCAACGCCCAGATCCTGCGCGCGAACGGCGGCTTTGCCTGAGCGCGGCGCGGTTCGCGAGCGCGATGCTACACTCGGCACGACACGCGCGCGGGCGGCCGGACGGCGTAACGTCCACGCCGCGCGCACGACTTTCATTGCGCTCTCAACGAACTCGCGATCATGTATCTGTCCATACTCGCCGTCGGGATTGGCGGCGCGCTCGGCTCGCTGTTGCGCTGGGTTCTCGGTCTGCGTCTGAATGCCGTGATGCCCGCGCTGCCGCTCGGCACGCTCGCCGCCAATGTGATCGCGGGCTATGTGATCGGCGTGGCGGTCGCGTTTTTCGCGCGCATGCCGCAGATCTCGCCGGAATGGCGGCTGTTCGTCATCACCGGTTTGATGGGCGGCCTCTCGACGTTTTCCACCTTCTCCGCCGAAGTGGTTTCGCATTTGCAGCACGGCCGCTTTGGCTGGGCCGCGGGCGAAATCGCCATTCACGTGTGCGCGTCCGTCGTCATGACGATCCTCGGCATCGCCACCGTCTCGGCTTTCATGCGATAAAAAAACGCGTTTCGCACGGTGCGAAACGCGGTTCTTCGTCGGCATAACCTCACTGGCCTGACATTCAGTCCGCCGGACGACGATAGCCGCCCATCACGCCGTTCTTCGAGAGCACCCACTGCCACAACTGAATGTCGCGCGCGCGAAACGCTCCTGCGCACGAGAGCAGGTAGTAACGCCACATGCGATAGAAGCGCTCGCCCATTTGCGCCTCGAAACGTGGCCATGCGGCTTCGAAATTCGCGTGCCAGGCCATGAGGGTTTTGTCGTAATCGGCGCCGAAATTGTGCACGTCTTCGGTCACGAACAAGCCGCCCGATGCATCGGCCATCTGCCCGATGGTGGGCAACTCGCCGTTCGGGAAAATGTACTTGTCGATCCACGGGTCGGGCGTGGTGTCGCGGCGATTCTTGCCGATGGTGTGCAGCAGGAAGAGACCGTCGTCGGCGAGACAGCGGTGCGCGACTTCCATATACGTGCGGTAGTTTTTCGGGCCGACGTGTTCGAACATGCCCACGCTCGCAATGCGGTCGAACTTCTCGTCGAGCAGACGATAGTCCTGCAAGCGGAACTCCACAGGCAGATCCCCGCAACGTGCCGCGCCGAACGCGGCCTGTTCCTTCGAGATCGTCACGCCCACGCAGGTCACGCCGTAGTGTTCGGCGGCGAACTTCATGAGGCTGCCCCAGCCGCAACCGATGTCGAGCAAACGCATGCCCGGTTGCAGGCCGAGCTTGCGGCAGATGAGATCGAGCTTGGCTTCCTGCGCTTCCTCGAGCGTCTTCGCGCCGCCCGACCAGTAGCCGCACGTGTAGGCCATGCGCTTGTCGAGCATCGCCTCATAGAACTCGTTGCCGATGTCGTAGTGCTGCTGACCGACCTTCCACGCGCGGCGCGCGGTCTGGCGATTCATGAGGCGCGCCTTGAGCGCATGGAACACGAGACGGGCGGGATCGATCTGCTCGTCGATATGCGCGCGGAGCACGTGCGCGAAGAATTCGTCGAGCCGATCGCAATCCCACTGGCCGTCCATATAGGCTTCGCCGAGGCCCAGATTGCCGAATGCGAGCACGCGTTCGGCCACCTGCGGATCGTGAATGCGCATGTCCCACGGGCGCGTGCCGTTGAACTTGATGTCGGCGCGCGCCAACAGTTGGGATGCGAATCGCCAGGCACCGGAACCGGTTGCCTCGCGGGCGGGATTCACTGCTTCGAGATCGGTCGTTGACATACGTGCTCCGTGTCGAGCGAAGCAGCCTGTTTATGAGCCGTGCTTCGTTCCATGCAAGAGGTTGACTTCAAGACGTTCGTCGTCGCGTTCGCTGCGAGAGACTCTATGATGCACCTGCTTCAAAAAACCTGCAGGCACACGCACAAGCCATGCCACCAGGGGATAATTGCAAGCTCGATGCAAACTTCCCTCCCGGAGGCGCCAGTCATGGCTTACGACGACAACAACATCTTCGCGCGCATCCTGCGCGGCGAAGCTTCCTGCATCAAGGTGTACGAAGACCACGCGACGCTCGCGATCATGGACGTGATGCCTCAAGCCGAAGGTCACGTGCTCGTGCTGCCCAAAGAAGGCGCCGAATTCATTTATGAGCTGTCGCCCGAAGCGAGTGCGGCCGCAATGATTACCGTGCAAAAAGTGGCGAACGCAGTGAAAAAAACACTCGCGCCCGAGGGCTTGCTGATCGCGCAATTCAATGGCGCCGCCGCCGGACAGACGGTGCCGCACGTGCACTTTCACGTGATTCCGCGCCGCGCCGGCGAGGAGCTGCGCGCGCATGCTCGCGAGATGGCGGACATCGCGCAACTGGAAACGCTCGCGGCACGGATTCGCGCCGCGCTGTAAGCGTTATGTAGGGATGCTGAGGAAAGACCGCGTTTCCAGCAGGGATGTTGAATGCGGGTGCGGCCGGCGAGGTGCGGCCGGCCAGGTGCGATCGGCGAAATGCGGTTAGATGCGATCGGCTAGATGCCGTCGAAGTCTGCGAACGTTTCTAGCGGCACGCGCGTGGAGCGCCAGCCGTTGATAGGCGCCTGCGGGTCTTCGTAGCCGATCGCCATGCCGCTGAACAGCATGCGCTCGGGCGGCAATGCGAGAAACGCGCCGACGGTTTGCGCATAGCGCGCCCAGCATTCCTGCGCGCAACTATGCAAGCCGGCCTCCCGCAGCAACAGCATCACCGTCTGCATGAACATGCCGAGATCGGCCCATTGCGGCGGCCCCATCTGCCGGTCCACGCTGCAAAAGAGCGCGAGCGGCGCGTCGAAAAACGCGTAATTGCGCGCGAACTGACGCAGCCGCGCGGGCCGGTCCTCGCGCGCGACGCCAATGCTGCGATACAGATCCTCGCCCACTTCGTAGCGCCGCTCGCGGTACGGCGAGCCGAGTTCGCGCGGATACACGTCGTACTCCATCGCCTCGCCCGCACTCGCCGTTTCGATGCGCGCCGCCATGAGCGCCTTGAAGTTCGCGAGCGATGCGCCGCCCACGACATGCACGTGCCACGGTTGCAGATTGCCGCCCGAGGGCGCGCGCGCCGCGTTCGCGAGCACCTCGCGAATCACGGCGGGATCGACGGGATCCGGCAGGAACTGACGCACGGACTTGCGGCTGCGGACAGCTTCGGTGACCTTCAAGCGCATTCTCCTCGATGGATCGACGAAGCATTATCGACGATCCCTCGCGCGCTTGCCGCGCACCGCTCGCCGCGCAGCGCACACTCCGCGCATCCGTGGCGGCTCGCCCGCTTTAGAACTTGTGGCGGATACCCAGCGCGAGCAACGCCTGGTTGTCGCTGCCCGAACTCACGCCGAAGTCGCCGATCGACGCCTGCGCGGCAACGGTCGCGCCGCTCGTGCTGAGCGTGTGGCCGCTCGCCTTCTGATACCCGGCGAGCGCGTAAAGCTCCGTGCGCTTCGACAACGCGTAGTCGCCGCCGAGATTGACCTGGTTGTAGTGCGCGGAAGCCGGCCCCGTGAGCGAGGTGTAGTTATAGCCGATGCCCGCGCGCAGCGAAGGGTTCAGCTGATAGTTCACGAACGCCGAACCGTTGTTGAACTTCGCGGTTTGGTGAAACGTCGAGAACGCGTCGCTGCCGTATTGCGTATTCGAATACGCGAGACCGAACGACAACGCGCCCACGGCGTAGCTGCCGCCCGCGCGCACGATCTGGATGGAGTTCGCGCTCGCGAAGCCCGAGTTGACGACCGTGTTGAACAGGCTGTCCGAAGCGCTCGTCCAGGTGCGCACACCCGAGGTCACGGTGTTGCCGCCGTTCGCGAAGAAATAGCCGGCCGCGAGTTGCAGCGGGCCGTTCGCGTACGCGGCGCCGAAGCTGTAGGTCTGGCCGCTGCCGGTCGCGCCCGCCACGCCGCCGAGACCATAGAGCGCCTCGAATTGCAAACCGGCGATGAGCGGGCTCGTGTATTTGACCGAGTTGCTCACGCGCAGGCTGTTGTCGTAATTGTCGAGATCGCCCGGCGTGCCGAAAATGCCGCCGAACGGACCGTCTTCGGTAAGCGGCTGCACGAGATCGACGAGCGGATCGTACTGACGGCCGAGCGTGAGCGTGCCCCACGCCGTGCTCGACAAGCCGACGATCGCCTTACGGCCGAACTCGCGGCTGCCCTGCCCCAGCGCGCCGGAACTGACGCTGAAGCCGTTTTCCAGCTGGAAGATGGCGGCGAGGCCGTTGCCGAGATCCTCGCTGCCGCGCAAGCCCCAGCGGCTGCCGGAGAGATTGCCGCTGCTCTGCTTGACGAGCGTCGACTGGTTGCGTCCGCTACTATCCTGGGCGTTGTGCACGTAGGCGATGCCGGCGTCGACGATGCCATAGAGCGTGACGCTGCTTTGCGCGTGCGCGCCCGTGGCCGCGAAGGCCAGCGCGAGCGCGGCGGGAAGCGAGAGTGTGACGTGCGGGTTCTTCATGCCGGAATTCCGTTTTACGTTTGGTTTTTGGTGGGCGCGGCCGCGGCTCGTTCTTGCGTACGTACGCGCGCACTTCCCGAAGCGTCGAGATGCGATGCGTGTGTCAAGGAGTTCGCGGCCGGTGCGCCAACGATACGGAATGGGCGACACGCGGAGAACGAAGGAATTCTGCGTTGCTTAGGTGGTGAGCGGGACTTTGGAAATGCCGCGGGGCGTCGAGACTACGCGGCATGTGTCGGTGTGCTGTGCCGGTGTGCTGCCCGGCACTCGAGGACCGTTCTATGCCGGTGCCGCTCGGCCTTGGCTCGACCTTGAACAGGCGTTCGCGCTCACGGCTTTCCTCCTGGGCGCGGACTCTGCTATAATTCGCCTCCCGCTGGAGAGATGGATGAGCGGTTTAAGTCGCACGCCTGGAAAGCGTGTATAGGTTAATAACCTATCCGGGGTTCGAATCCCCGTCTCTCCGCCAAAGACAGCAGCAGAAACGGGCCGAGTAGTCTACTCGGCCCGTTTTTCTTTTTACCGGCGATTCCCGTGCAAGCCCCCTTCACAAATGCGGGATGCCGGATCACGGATGCCGGATGTAATCCACCAGCGCCACCATATACGCGTCCGGCTTGCGGTCGAGAAGACTCACGCCGATCGCCGCCAGAAAACCCGCCGGTACGCCGAACACGCCCGAGCTGATCGGGTCGATGCCGAACCATCTGCCGCCTGCAAATCCCGTGAGCTGCGTGAAGAACGGGTAGGTCGAGACGATGTAGTACACGCACACGGCCAGACCCGCGATCATGCCGGCCACCGCGCCCAGCCGCGTCGTGCGTTTCCAGAACACGCCCAGCACGAGCACCGGAAAGAGGCTCGACGCCGCCAGCGAAAACGCCGCGCCCACGAGAAACAGAATATTGCCCGCGTTCAGCGACGCCACCCACGAGGCGAACAACGCCACGCCGAGCAGCAGGATCTTCGACATCGTCACGCGCCGCTGGCTCGATGCCTCGGGATCGACCATGTGGTAGTAGACGTCGTGCGACAGCACGTTGGAGATCGTGAGCAGCAGGCCATCGGCCGTCGAAAGCGCCGCCGCCAGCGCGCCCGAGGCGATCAACCCCGACATCACATAGGGCAGCCCCGCAATTTCCGGCGCGGCCAGCACGACCATGTCCGGTTGCATCTGAATGTCGCTCCAGCGCACGATGCCGTCGCCGTTCACGTCGGCGATACTGATGAGATACGGCTCGATGCGCCGCCATTGCATCACCCAGTGCGGCAGGTCGTCGAAGCGCTGCCCCACGAGGTGCGTGAGGATCTCGAACTTGATCAGCACGGCGAGCGCGGGCACGGTCAGATAAAACAGCGCGACGAAGAACAGGGTCCAGCCCACCGAGCGCCGCGCCGACGCCACCGAAGTCGTCGTGTTGTAGCGCGTGAGAATGTGCGGCAGGCTCGCCGTGCCGAGCGACAGACACAGCAGCAACGAAAGAAAATTCCGTTGATGCACGCGGCGCTCGGCGTCGCTTTCGTCGGCGGACGAGGCGAAGGGCTCGTTCATCGGCACGGGCGGCGCGGCGCGCGCGAGCAGGTCGTCGCGTTGCCGTGTCCAGAACGTGCGCGCCGCCTCCACGTCGCGCGGAAACGCGCTCAGTTCGCGTTCGAGCGCACCGACTTCACGCAACGGCCCGTTGTGGCGGCGCAAGTCGGCGAGCGTCTGCACGAGGCGCGTTTTTTCCTCGACATAAGACTGCGGCAGCGCATCGAGCCGCGACTGCCACAGCGCCGCGCGCCGCCGGTATTCGTCGCGCACGCTGGCTTCGTCGGGCGCGGCGCGCACTTCGCGCTCCAGCGCTTCCACGCGCTGCATCACCGTGCCGTAGTCGGCGTGCGGCAGCCAGCCGAGCCCGTCGCGATGCGCGATCATCGAGACCGGAATCAGGATCGCCGCGATGAGGATGATGTATTGCGCGACCTGGGTCCACGTCACCGCGCGCATGCCGCCCAGAAACGAGCACACGAGGATGCCCGCCAGCCCGCAGAAAATGCCGATGGCGAAGTCCACGCCGATAAAACGCGTGGCGATCAGCCCCACGCCCTGGATTTGCGCGACGAGGTAGACGAACGAACACAGGATGGTCGCGAGCACGGCGAGCGCGCGCACGAGGTTGCTCGAAAAACGCGTGCCGAGAAAATCGGGAATCGTGTAGCGCGCGAGTTTGCGCACATAGGGCGCGAGCAGAAATGCCACGAGGCAATAGCCACCCGTCCAGCCCATCAGGTACGCGAGGCCGTCGTAGCCGCTCGCGTAGAGCGAGCCCGCGAGGCCGATGAACGAGGCGGCCGAGAGCCAGTCGGCGGCCGTGGCCATGCCGTTGAAGAACGAGGGCACGCGCCGCCCCGCCACGTAGTATTCGACCAGATCGGAGGTGCGCGAAAGCAGCCCGATCACGGCGTACACGGCAATCGGCACGAACAGGAACACATAGCCGATCCACATGCCGGGACCGGTGGTGAGCTCGATGCGCCACATCACGTAGACGAACGCGAGAAAGCCGAGCGTGTAGAACGCGTACAAGCGAATGAGCCGTTGCGCGAGCTTCATCGTTGCGGCGCCCTCGCCTCGCGAATCGCCGTATCGGCTTCGAGCGCGGCTTGCAGTTCGCGGTCGGCGCGTTGCATCAGCACGATGTACACGACCACGAGCAGCACGTAGACGAGTATCGCCCCCTGCGCGCCCAGGTAGAACGGCAAGCTGAATCCCGCGAAATACACGCTGGCGAGTGTGCGCGCGAAGAGCGGCGCGACGAACGACACCAGAAAGCCGAGCGCCATCAGCACGGCGATCAGCGCGAGATTGAAGCGCCAGTAACGCCGGTGCGCGTGCGCCATGGCCTCGCTGACCGGCGGCGGCTCGGGCACGGGATTGAGTGGATTCGGCGGAGTGAGATGGGGCGCGGCCATGCGCCTGTGTAGCAAAAACGCACCGGACCGGCAATCGGGACCAATGCGGGGACCCATGCGGACACCCCTTTGAAGACGCATGCTGGCAAACGAAGCGCGCGGCGCCCTGCCGGCCGCCGCGCGCTTACTCCAGCTTCGATGCGCTCGAACGCGGGCGTTACAGCGACTCGCCGAGCTGATCGAGAATGGCCGGATTCTCCAGCGTGGAGACGTCCTGCGTGATTGCCTCGCCCTTCGCGAGCGAGCGCAAGAGGCGGCGCATGATCTTGCCCGAACGCGTCTTCGGCAGGTTTTCGCCAAAGCGGATGTCCTTCGGTTTCGCGATCGGCCCGATCTCCTTGCCGACCCACGCGCGCAGGTCGTTCGCGAGCTTCACGGCTTCGTCGCCCTGCGGGCGCGTGGCCTTGAGCACCACGAACGCGACCACGGCTTCGCCCGTCGTGTCGTCCGGACGACCCACCACCGCGGCCTCGGCCACGAGCGGATTCGCCACCAGCGCCGACTCGATTTCCATCGTACCCAGACGGTGACCGGAGACGTTCAGCACGTCGTCGATCCGGCCCATGATCGTGAAATAGCCGCTGTCCTTGTCGCGCACGCTGCCGTCGCCGGCGAGGTACAGCGTGCCGCCGAGTTCCGCGGGGAAATAGCCCGACTGGTAGCGCTCCGGTTGACCCCACACGTTGCGGATCATCGCGGGCCACGGCCGCTTCACGACCAGAATGCCGCCCTGCCCGTTGGGCACGTCCTGGCCGGTTTCGTCGACGATAGCCGCCATGATGCCCGGCAGCGGCAGCGTGCACGAGCCCGGCACGAGCGGCGTCGCGCCCGGCAGCGGCGTGATCATGTGGCCGCCGGTTTCGGTCTGCCACCACGTGTCGACGATCGGGCAGCGCTTGCCGCCCACGTTTTCGTAGTACCAGATCCAGGCTTCGGGATTGATCGGCTCGCCGACCGTGCCGAGAATGCGCAGCGAGGACAGGTCATAGCTTTTCGGATGCACCTTCGCGTCGGCTTCCGAGGCCTTGATGAGCGAGCGGATGGCCGTGGGCGCCGTGTAGAACAGCGTGACCTTGTGCTTCTCGATCATCTGCCAGAAGCGGCCCGCGTTCGGGTACGTGGGCACGCCTTCGAACACGACCTGGGTCGCGCCGACCGTGAGCGGACCGTAGGCAATGTAGCTGTGACCCGTGATCCAGCCAATGTCGGCCGTGCACCAGAACACGTCCGTGGGCTTCCAGTCGAACGTCCATTTCAGCGTTTGCGCGGCCCACAGCAAGTAGCCGCCCGTGCTGTGCTGCACGCCCTTCGGCTTGCCCGTCGAGCCCGAGGTATAGAGGATGAAGAGCGGATGCTCCGCGCCCACGGGCTCCGGCGCGCACGTCTCGCTTTGCGCCTGCGAGAGTTCGTGCATCCAGTGGTCGCGGCCTTCGGTCCACGCGACCTTGCCGCCCGTGCGCCGGTACACGATCACGCTGTGCACGGCGTCGCAGCCGCCCATGGCGAGCGCTTCGTCGGCGATATTCTTGAGCGGCAGCGCCTTGCCGCCGCGCATCTGTTCGTCGGCGGTGACGAGCGCGACCGCGCCCACGTCCACCATGCGCTCGTTGAGCGACTTCGACGAGAAGCCGCCGAACACGACCGAGTGCGTGGCGCCAATACGCGCGCACGCCTGCATGGCCACGATGCCTTCGATCGACATCGGCATGTAGATCACCACGCGATCGCCCTTCTTCACGCCGCGCTGCTTGAGCGCGTTGGCGAAGCGTGAGACGCGCGCGAGCAGATCGCGGTACGTGACGTTGGTGACGGTGCCGTCGTCGGCTTCGAAGACTAGCGCGACACGTTCGCCGTTGCCCGCTTCCACATGGCGGTCGAGGCTGTTGTACGAGGCGTTGAGTTCGCCGTCTTCGAACCACGTGTAGAACGGCGCCTTCGATTCGTCGAGCACCTTCGTGAACGGCTTGTGCCACGCGAGCGTTTCGCGCGCGAGCCGCGCCCAGAACCCTTCGTAATCGCGCTCGGCTTCGGCGCACAGCGCCTTGTATGCGTCCATGCCGGACACCGTGGCGTCCGCCACCGCTTGCGCCGACGGCGCAAACACACGGCGTTCGTGAAGAACCGATTCAATCGCAGACATCGACAACCCCTTGGTGAAGATGAAACATCGAACTCATGAACGCGCACGACACCATCTTCGATGCTCGCGCGCGCCGTCTCCGTGCGCCGCCGTTCGTCCATGGCGAGACGGGACGCGGCGCTGTTTGGCTTGCGCTGCGCGCCGCGTTCCTCGAATGAAGTGCGGCGTCGCAGCATGCATGGGCGCGCAGTCACAGCAAGGCGCGCGCCGCCCATGCCAGCAAGATTAAGCGTAGCAACTTACCGGCCACTTACGCACGCTCGCGGGCAGATTGCGCGCGGGCACGCCGCGAGGCGCGATGGCACGGTAGTAAACAGGCATTTAGAATGCTAACTGAACTGTGCGCCCGGATTCCAGCTTGAATCGCTATTCATTATTTCTCGTCGCGGCAATGCTGCTGGTTGGCAGCAACGTCGGCATCGGCAAGTCGATCGTCGCCTTCATCCCCGTTCCGCTCTTCGCCTTGCTGCGCTTCGTGATCGCGCTCGCGGTGCTCGGACCGTTGCTGCGCGTGGCGAAAATGCGGCGCGTGCAGCGCGGCGAATGGCTCAATCTGTTCCTGCAGGCGCTCTTCGGTACATTCGGGTTTACGCTGCTGATGCTGGGCGGCGTGCATCGGACGAGCGCCGTCGCGGCGGGCGTCATCACGAGCACGATTCCCGCCGTGATCGCGATCTTCTCGTGGCTCTTCCTGCGCGAACGCCCCGACGGGCGCACGCTCGCCTCCATCGCGCTCGCCATCGCCGGGATCGCCGTCATCAACGTCTCGCATGCGGGCATGGGCGAAGGCGCTTCGGGCGCAGGAGCGGGCACCTCGCTCGCGGGCAATCTGATGGTGCTCGGCGCCGTGTGCTGCGAATCGCTCTACGTGATTCTCTCGCGGCGCCTCACGCAAACGCTCCCCGCGCTCGACATCTGCGCGTACACGCACCTGTTCGGCCTGTTGCTGATGCTGCCGGTCGGCTTGCCCGGCGCGCTCTCGTTCGATTACGCGAGCGTGCCCGCGGGCGTCTGGTGGCTCACGCTGTGGTACGGGCTCTCGGCGAGCGTGTTCTCGTTCTGCTTGTGGATGATGGGCATCCGCCACGTGCCGGGCAGCATCGCGGGCGTGTTCACGGCCGTGCTGCCGGTGGCGGCCGCCGTCTACGGCATGGTGTTCCTCGGCGAACGGCCGACGCCCGCGCATGGCGTGGCGCTCGCCTGCGTCGTGGCCGGCATCGCGCTCGCGAGTCTCAAGACGAAACGCGTGCCGCCCGTGGCCTCGTGACGCGCGAACTGGCCGGCTGAAGCATCGAACACCCGAACGATCGCGGCGCGCTACGCACTAAACAGGCAAACGCACGGCCGGCACGCCGGAAGCGCGCCGGAAGCGCGCCGAATGAGCGCCGGAAAAGCACGCCGCAAACCGCGCGCGGCGGCAAATCGTAATCTCGCCGAAAGCCTTACCAGACGGCGAGGCCACACGGTCGCAACCGCCTTCGGGCCGATCGCGCCCTCACTTGCCCGCATTCCCGCTCTGGCGCGCCTTGCCGGAATCGCGGCGAACCCGCCCGCCAAGGCTGTACAATAACGCCCGCCCGGCCCCTCGCGCCGCGGCGGCGCGCCCCACGCGCCCCGTGTGCCGCGCGGCCCCGCCCGATTTCGTCACCGTGATTGCCCATGTCCGCTGCACGCCCCCAGCCGCCCTCCGCTGCCGCCGGTAGAACCCCGCGCCGCATGCGTCCGCTGCCCAGCATCATCTTCATGAGCCGCTGGCTGCAGGTGCCGCTCTATCTGGGCCTGATCGTCGCGCAGGCCGTGTACTGCGTGCTGTTCCTGAAGGAAGTGTGGCACCTCGTGAGCCACGCCACCTCGCTCGACGAAACCAGCATCATGCTGGCCGTGCTCGGCCTGATCGACGTGGTCATGATCTCGAACCTGCTGATCATGGTGATCGTGGGCGGCTACGAGACCTTCGTCTCGCGCATGAATCTCGAAGGCCATCCCGACGAGCCCGAATGGCTCGATCACGTGAACGCCGGCGTGCTCAAGGTGAAGCTCGCGATGGCGCTCATCAGCATTTCGTCGATCCATCTGCTCAAGACCTTCATCAATCCGGACGCCGCTTCCTCGCATACGGTGATGTGGCAGGTGATCATCCACGTGGCGTTCCTCGTTTCCGCGCTGGTGATGGCGTGGATCGACCGCCTCACCACGCACACGCATCCCGAGCATTACCAGGAACTGGCCGCGCGGCACCCCGTGCCGCAACGCGCCGCGGAGCGCGCGCTCGCGGAAGAATAGAAGCCGAAGCGAAAACGGATTCCGGCGCGGATTCAGAGGCAAACTCGAGCGCGCCGCAACCGTTGCCTGCTGTTGCCGTACCCACAATTCGAAACACCCGTCCCCACGAAAAGCCCATCATGACTGTCATCAAGCAGGAAGACCTGATCCAGAGCGTCGCGGATTCGCTCCAGTACATCAGCTACTACCATCCGCAGGATTACATCGAAGCGCTCGGCCGCGCCTACGAGCTGGAGCAAAGCCCGGCCGCGAAGGACGCCATCGCGCAGATCCTCACCAACAGCCGCATGTGCGCCGAAGGCCGCCGTCCGATCTGCCAGGACACCGGCATCGTCACGATCTTCGTGAAGGTCGGCATGGACGTGCGTTGGGACGGCGCCACGATGGGCGTCACCGACATGATCAACGAAGGCGTGCGCCGCGGTTACCTGAACCCGGACAACGTGCTGCGCGCGTCGATCGTCTCGCCGCCCGAAGGCGGCCGCAAGAACACGAAGGACAACACGCCGGCCGTGATCCACTACGAGATCGTGCCGGGCGACAAGGTGGACGTGCAGGTCGCGGCCAAGGGCGGCGGCTCGGAAAACAAGTCGAAGTTCGTGATGCTCAACCCGTCCGACTCGATCGTCGACTGGGTGCTCAAGACCGTGCCGACGATGGGCGCGGGCTGGTGCCCGCCGGGCATGCTCGGTATCGGCATCGGCGGCACGGCTGAAAAGGCGATGCTGATGGCGAAGGAATCGCTGATGGAGTCCATCGACATTCAGGACATCATCAAGCGCGGCCCGCAGGACTGGATCGAAGAACTGCGCGTGGAACTGCACGAGAAGGTCAACGCGCTCGGCATTGGCGCGCAAGGTCTGGGCGGTCTCGCCACCGTGCTCGACGTGAAGATTCACGCGGCGCCCACGCACGCGGCTTCGAAGCCCGTCGCGATGATCCCGAACTGCGCCGCCACGCGCCACGCGCACTTCGTGCTCGACGGCTCGGGCCCGGCGAAGCTCGAAGCGCCCTCGCTCGACGCCTGGCCGAAGGTCAACTGGGAGCCGAACACGGAAACCAGCAAGCGCGTCGACCTGAACACGCTCACGCCGGAAGAAGTCGCCTCGTGGGCGCCGGGCCAGACGCTGCTGCTCTCGGGCAAGATGCTCACGGGCCGCGACGCCGCGCACAAGCGCATCGCCGACATGCTCGCGAAGGGCGAAAAGCTGCCGGTGGACTTCAAGAACCGCGTGATCTACTACGTCGGCCCGGTCGATCCGGTGCGCGACGAAGTGGTCGGCCCGGCCGGTCCCACCACGGCCACGCGCATGGACAAGTTCACGGACCTGATGCTCTCGCAAACCGGTCTGATCTCGATGGTCGGCAAGGCCGAGCGCGGCCCGGTCGCCATCGAAGCCATCAAGAAGCACAAGGCGGCTTACCTGATGGCCGTGGGCGGCGCGGCGTATCTGGTCTCGAAGGCGATTCGCGGCTCGAAGGTCGTCGCGTTCGAAGACCTCGGCATGGAAGCCATCTACGAATTCGACGTGCAGGACATGCCGGTGACGGTCGCCGTCGATTCGTCGGGTACCTCGGTGCACAAGACCGGCCCCGCCGAATGGCAAGCGAAGATCGGCAAAATCCCCGTTGCGACCGCTTGATGTGTATCATTCGGCTTCACGCTGAATTCTGAAAACCGGGGCATTGCCCCGGTTTTTCTTTTGGCGAACGCAAAACGTAACGAGATTAATTCTCAGCACACGCAAGTAATTGATTACAGCCGGAATTCGGTCTTGGCATTTGCGTAGTGAGCGTTTATTGTTCGACACCAGAGTTTGAAACCACGCCCCATTACAGGAAGGAAAAATCATGCAAGGCGATAAAAAAGTCATCGAGTATCTGAACGCGCAGCTCAAGAACGAGCTCACCGCGATCAACCAGTATTTTCTGCATGCGCGCATGTACAAGCACTGGGGACTCGAAAAACTCGGCAAGCATGAATACGACGAATCGATCGGCGAAATGCGCCACGCCGACTGGCTGATCGAACGCATTTTCATGCTCGACGGCCTGCCCAACCTGCAGGATCTGCACAAGCTGCTGATCGGCGAGGAAACGAAGGAAGTGCTCGAATGCGACCTGAAGCTCGAGTACATCTCGCAGGGCACCTGCAAGGAAGCCATCGCGTATTGCGAGTCGGTGCGCGATTTCGTTTCGCGTGAAATCTTCACCAAGATTCTCGACGACACCGAAGAGCATATCGACTGGCTCGAAACGCAGATCGACCTGATCGGCAAGGTCGGCATCCAGAACTACCAGCAAACCATGATGGGTTCGGTAGAATAAGCCGGCTTGCCACCGGCGGGCGCATCCGCCACGCGCGGGTGCGCGCGGTTCGACCCGGCGGCACTTCCCAACCTCTCGCGCACTTCCCCTTGAATCCTTCGGCCATGCTCAGCGTGAACGGCGCCGCGCCCGTCGGCATCTTCGATTCGGGCCTCGGCGGTTTGTCGGTGCTGCGCGCCGTGCGCGCGCTGCTGCCGGCCGAGCCGCTCGTCTATGTCGCCGACTCGCGCTACGCGCCCTACGGCCAGCGCGACGACGACTTCATCGCCGACCGCACGCTCGCGATCTGCGAATGGCTCGCGGGGCAAGGGGCCAAGGCGCTGGTCGTGGCCTGCAACACGGCCACGGCGCAATCGATCGCGCTGGTGCGCGACAAGCTCGCGTTGCCGCTGGTGGGCGTCGAGCCCGGCATCAAACCCGCGGCCATCGTGTCGAAGTCGCGCGTGGCCGGCGTGCTCGCCACCCAGGTCACGTTGCGCAGCGAACGCTTTCGCGCGCTGGTCGAGCGCCATGCGGGCGATCTGCGCGTGCTGCTGCAACCGGGCCACGGTCTCGTGGAAGCCGTGGAGCGCTGCGACGTGTCGTCGCCGGAACTGGTCGCGCTGCTGCGCGGCTACGTCCAACCCATGCTCGACGTGGGCGCCGACACGCTCGTGCTCGGCTGCACGCATTACCCCTTTCTCGACGCCGCGATCCGCTCGATCGTCGGCGAACGCATGACGCTCGTGGACACCAGCGTCGCCATTGCGCGCCAGCTCGAGCGCCTGCTCGACCAGCACGGCATGCGCGCAACCCTGGCGGAAAAAGCCGCGCTCGCCGGCCGCGCGGCCGCAACCCCTGCCGCCCCTGTGCGCTTTTGCTCCACCAGCGACGGCACGCACCTGCGCCAGCTCGCCGCCGCGCTGCTCGAGATTGACGCCCCGGTCGAATGTGTGGCGATTCCGTCACGCCGCACGCGCGAACTCGACGCAAGTCTGAACATCGGCGCGGCCTGAACGACCACCCCGCGCCCGCCCCGCGCCCGCCCCGCGCGCGATCCCGCCCTTTCTGCATTCACCGCGCATCATCCGCTACAAGGGCGCCCAGCCGCCCTCCCGGCGCTTCCGACCCCGCCAGCCGACCCCGCGCTCTTGCTGACCTGCAGCAAAATCCCTGCTAAGCATCCGGTTTTGTTACAAAAATCGCGTCTCACCGCTTGCCAAACCCAGCAAACATAATGATAATAATTCGCATTAACTGTCTCTATTGCGGTCCATCATGATTGTCTGCGTTTGCAAGTCGGTCTCCGACCGGACGATTCGTGCCTCCATCGCGGAAGGCATGGATACCTTCGACGAGCTGCAGTTCGAACTCGGCGTCGCGACCTGCTGCGGCAAGTGCGAGGCGTCGGTTCGCGACGTGATGGCCCAGAGCGGTGTCTGCGAAAGCCAGTGCGGTGTGACGCATGTCGTGCGTTCCACCGTCGTGCCGCAAGTCGTACCGCTCACGTTTTACGAGCGCAAGGCTGCCTGAAGCCGTGGCGCGCATCCCGCAACTGGCGATGCGCGCCTGTTCCGTCCGGCTGCCCTTCTGGGCGTCAAGGAACTCGATCCGCCGCCAACAGCAAGCCCGTCCTGCGCGTGTCGCGACCAGCCAGCTATTACCGCTCGTCACTCTCTCTGGAGATCGGGATGGAATTGCTGATTGGTTTTGTCACCACGTTGTGCATTTCGCTGTTGATCTTTCGCCCATAAAGCTGCCCGACACGACGCGCTGGCCTGCCCGCGCACCGTCGTCCGCACGGCAGCCACGCTAATATGCAGGCCTCTCAAACCACCGCTGTTCCGCTGCCGCTTCCCGCCGTTCGAGTGAATCGCCGCATCGTCACCGCGAGCGCGATCGTCGTTGCGCTGCACGCGGCGCTCATCGCCGTCGTGCTGTACAACCGTCAACCGGTCACGCCGGTCGCGCTTCAATCGCAGACGATCACGGCCGAGCTGCTCAAACCCGATCCCGTCGCCGCGCCGGTCGCGCTTCAGTCCACGCCCACGCCGCCTCCGCCCAAGCCCGTTCCGCACGTGACGCGCGAAAAGCCGAAGGTCCAGCCGAAGCCGAAGCCCACGCCGACCCCGCTGCCCGTGGCCGAAGCGCCCTCGCAGCACGTGATCGACACGCCCGCGCCCGCCGCGCCTACGCCGCCGGCCCCAACGCCGCCCGCGCCCGCGCAGGCCGCCGCGCCCACGCAGGGCAAACCGACGATGGCGATCGCCGCGCCCAAGAACGTGTCACATCTCGACTGCAATATCGTGCAGCCCGAGTACCCGGCGCTCTCGCGGCGCCGCGGCGAGACCGGCACGGCAATGGTCCACTTCGTGGTCGGCCTGACGGGCAAGATCGAGAACGTCCAGCTCACGAAGAGCAGCGGCTACAGCCGCCTCGACGACGCGGCCGTGCAAGCGCTGCACGACAGCTCGTGCAAGCCCTATCTCGAAGACGGCCAGCCCGTGCGCGCCGCCTACACGCAACCTTTCGCCTTCAGCCTGAACGACTGAGCGCTGAAGTCACACGCTTTTGATGAATCGAATTTAAAGGATCGAGCATGCAGAACTACGGTATCGCCCACGTTTGGGCGCAAGGGGATTTCGTGACACGCGGCATCGCGCTCGCGCTGTTGATCATGTCGGTGCTGTCATGGTGCGTGATCATCGTGAAGGCGTGGAACGTGGCGCGCCTGAAGCGCCTCACGAAAAACGCCGAACAGCAGTTCTGGCATTCGGACGATCTCGCCGACGGCGTGAAGAAACTCGGCAGCGGCACGCGCGAAGACAACCCGTTCCTCGCGCTCGCACTCTCGGGTCAGGAAGCCGCCGACCATCATCACCAGACGCAGCCGCATCTGCATGACCGCATGGACGTGTCGGACTGGGTCACGCGCTGCCTGAAAGACACGATGGACGACTCGGTCGCGCGCATGCAAAGCGGCCTCGCGGTGCTCGCCTCGATCGGCAGCACGGCGCCGTTCGTCGGCCTGTTCGGCACGGTGTGGGGCATCTATCACGCGCTGCTCTCGATCGGCGCGACGGGTCAGACGTCGATCGACGCCGTGGCCGGTCCGGTCGGCGAAGCGCTCATCATGACGGCGTTCGGTCTGTTCGTGGCGATTCCCGCAGTGCTCGGCTACAACGCCCTCACCCGCGCGAACAAGGCGATCGTCACGAAGCTCAACCGCTTCGCGCACGGCCTGCATGCGTTCTTCGTGACGGGCGCGCGCCTGTCGTCGACGGGACGCGGTCATCACGCGAAGGACAACGGCGCCGGCAATCTGCGTGTCGCCGCGCGTTCGAACTAAGCGGCGGAGGCAAGCAACATGGCGATGAGCCCCTTTGCCAGCGACGACGACGATGGCCTGATGAACGAGATCAACATGACGCCGCTCGTCGACGTCATGCTGGTGCTGCTGATCGTGTTCATGGTGACGATTCCCGTGATCCGTCACGCTGTGAAGATCGACCTGCCGCACGCGAGCAGCCAGAAGGAAGACAGCAAGCCCGCGCAGGTCAATCTGTCGATCGAGGCGGACGGCACGGTGCTGTGGGACGGCACCCAGGTCAGCGACGACGAACTGCAGAAGAAGATCGCGGCGGCCGCGCAAACCACGCCGCAGCCGGAACTGCATCTGAACGCCGACCGCAAGGTGCAATACGAGAAGGTCGCGCAGGTGATGTCCGCAGCGCAGAGCGGCGGACTCACGAAGATCGGCTTCGTAACCGATCCGGCGCATCACTGAGCGGCGTCACGTAACGGTTAAGCGCCGTTAAACGCGAATCGAAGCGAATTCGCACGCGGAAATGTAAAAGGCCTTCATCGTCGGATGAAGGCCTTTTTTCTTGCGCACGCGGCGCATTCGGGCGGTGGCGGCGTGCTTCCGACTATCGTTCGGTCCACTCCGCCACATGCGACTGCCGTGATCGACACGGACTGCGCTTGCGGCCCTGAAGGCTCGCTATGATAGCGGCCGTCGAATCCCGCTCAAGAACCGGTGCTTGGCGGGAGGAACTTCAATATATGCCTCTGGCGGAGCGCGTACAAGCCTTCGCCCATTGAAAGTAACGATTGCCGGCCGCGCTTAAATGCCTAAACGCAAATGGCCGCGCAGCATGACCGGACGCGGCGCGCGCTTCTGCAAACATCGTGCGCGCGGCGCGTGACGCCTGGTTCGCCGGGTTCGCGCCGAGGCTCAGGCCGTCTCGATCCTGCTCTGCGTTCTGGGCCGCACCGCAGCGGGCTCGGCGCTTTCGCCGGCCGTGCCGCCGCCCTTCTCGTTCGTCGCTACGCCGTTGCGCGCCATCAGCGCGGCCACTTCGCTTCTCAGCGGACATTCCTGATGCAGGCTCTTGTCGGCGTCGAGCACTTCCACGAGGTAGTCGACGAACGCACGCACCGCCGGCACCATGCCCTGGCGCGAGAGGAACACGGCGTAGAGCTGCGGCACCGGCAACGTCCAGCCCGGCATGACCGGCGAAAGCTTGCCCGAGCGCAGCGCGGCGCCGTACATCATCTCCGGCATCGCGGCGATACCGAGTCCTTGCAGCGCGGCCTCGCGGATCGTGGTGAGGTCGGCGGTGATGAGACGCGGCTCGTGCTCGTGCGCGTGGCGCGTGCCGTCCGGCGCGATCAGCTGGAACACGTGGCGGCCGTCGCTCGTGGGCGTGTCGAGCGTTTCGAAGCGCGTGAGGTCGTCGGGCGTGAGCGGCGGCGCGTTCTGCGCGAGCAGGCTCGGCGCGCCCACCAGCATCTGCTCGGTGCGCCACAGCGGCCGCACGACGATATTGGCGTTCTGCGGCGGCTCCGAGCGCACGCGCAGCGCAATGTCGACGGAATCTTCGAACAGGTCGATCACGCGATTGGTCACGCGCATCACCACGCGCACTTCCGGGTAGCGATGCATGAATTCCGGAATGATCTGCGAAAAGATCGTTTGCGACAGCGTGACGGGCACGCTCACGCGCACCGTGCCGCGCGGCGAGGAGCGCAGCGACTGCACGACGTTCACGGCCGCCTGCGCCTCGGTGAGCATGGCGCGGCAATGCTGATAGAACAGTTCGCCCGCCTCGGTGAGCGCGAGCTTGCGCGTGGAGCGCTGCAACAGCCGCACGCCGAGCGACGCCTCGAGTTCGCTCACCCGGCGCGACAGACGCGACTTCGAGATGCCGAGCACACGTTCCGCGGCCGAGAAGCCGCCGTGCTCGATCACCTGCGAGAAGTACATCAGATCGTTGAGGTTATGCGAATCGATCTTCATGTCGTCGTTCCACCGATAGGACAATCCATTGCGAAGGGGCCGTCAAACAGGCCGATTTAGCTCCCTATAATAGCGTTTTGTTTCACAGATAACGCAATTCCCACAATTCGAGGTGATATCCATGACGACTCGCACGATCGAACGCGTGTACCCCGCGGTTCGCACGACCGAAGGCGGCGGATTCATCGTTCATCGGCCGTTTCCGACCCGCCAGCTGATGGACTTCGATCCGTTCCTGCTGCTCGACGAGATGGGCCCGATCGACTACGCGCCCGGCGAGGCGGTCGGCGCGCCCGATCATCCGCATCGCGGCTTCGAAACCGTCACGTACATGCTCGACGGCTGCTTCGGCCACAAGGATTCGGCGGGCCATTCGGGCACGCTGCGCGCAGGCGACGTGCAATGGATGACGGCCGGCGCGGGCGTGATCCACAGCGAAATGCCCGACCCCGAATTCGCGCGCCAGGGCGGCCGCATCCACGGGCTGCAACTCTGGGTGAACCTGCCCGCGCGCGACAAGATGATGGCGCCGCGCTATCAGGAATTGCCCACGGCGCAGATTCCCGTGGGGCGCTCGCAGGACGGCAAGGCGAGCGTGAAAGTGATCGCGGGCGAGGCGCTCGGCGTGCGCGCGGCGATCGAAACGCGCACGCCCATTCTCTATCAGCACTTCACGCTGCAACCGGGCGCGCGCGTCGAGCAACCGGTGCCGGGCGAGTATCGCGTGTTCGCGTACGCGCTCGCGGGTTCGGGCCTGTACGGCCCCGACGCCACGCCCGTGGCAGCCCAGCAGATGGTGACCTTCGCGAGCGACGGCGACACCGTCACGTTCGCCGCGCCCGAGGACGCGAGCGCGCCGCTGGAAATCCTGCTGATCGGCGGCGTGCCGCTCAACGAGCCGGTCGTGCGCTATGGCCCGTTCGTGATGAACACGGAACAGGAAATCCGCCAGGCCGTGCTCGACTACCAGACCGGCCGCATGGGCCAGATCTCGCACTAGGCCGGCGCGTTTCCAATCACGCCTGCGCACTGACCACTACCGACAGAGCCGGTCGCTTTCGGTCACAATAAGCACTCCGGGGCGCGCCCGAAACCGGCTCGCGCGCGCCCGTCCCCTTTTCAACCGTACCGTCCGCGAGGCGCGCATGGCCGAACCCGCAGTCACCGCCCACATTGGCTCGACGAACTATCAGGTCCAGTTCGACGACGGCACCCACACCTGGATCGCCGACGAACCCGCCGCGCTCGGCGGCGGCGACCGCGGTCCGTCGCCCTTCTCGCTGCTGCTCTCGAGCCTCGGCGCCTGCACCTCCATCACGCTGAAGATGTACGCGCAGCGCAAGGAGTGGCCGCTCGAAGGCGTGCGCGTGAAACTCACGCTGCAAACCGGCAACGAAGGCACGACGATCGACCGCCAGATCGCGCTCGAAGGCACGCTCACCGAAGCGCAGCGCGAACGCCTGCTGCAAATCGCCAATGCCTGCCCGGTGCACAAGGTGCTCACGAACACGATCACCATCCGCTCGGGTCTCGTCGTCGCTTGAGCGCCGGCGGACGGACATCGACACAAAAAGGCGCCGCCTTGAATTTCGAACACCTCATCCAGATCAACGACCCGCTGAACCCGCTCGTCGAATCCATGACGCGCGAGCAACTCTGGGAAGGCCTCGTGCTGCGTGCCGAGCAGCCGCAGCTGTTCGTGATCGGCCTCGACAGCTGCACGATCCTCGAACGCACGGAACACACGCTCGAGCGCGAACTGCATTACGGCCACGCCACGGTGCGCGACCGCGTGACGCTCACGCCCAACGAGAGCGTGCGCTACGACATCATGGCCACGGCCGACTACGTGGGCGGTTCGCTCACCATGTCGATCGAGCAACCCGATCCGTTGCAGCTGTTCCTGCGCTTCGAATACGCGACCACCCTGCCCACGGCCGATACCGAGGACGACCGCACGACCTCGGAGATCGTGAAGTCGGCGTATCGCGAGTCGGATATCGACACCGTGCGCCTGATCCGCCAGTTCGTGCAGGGCGACGGCCAGACCCCGAACGCGCTGCACTGAAGGCGCGCGCCCGCGTGAGGGCGCGCGGCGCACGTCGAGTTCGACGCAATGGAGTTCGCGGCGGCAGGCGGGGCGCGCGAATCACGGCGACCGCCCCGCCCGCGCCAATCTCGCACACAGCCTCAGACTATCGCTGACAGAATCCGATCGATTAATCGTAGTTGAAAATGGGAACGATTATCATTTAGAATCATTCCATCGAATCGAGATGACGACGTCACGTTCATGACCGACCTAAACCGCACATCGACTCTCAGCCTGCGCCGCAGCGGCGCCGCGCTCACCAGCGCGCGAGCCAAACCCGTCGCGCCGGCGCAAGCGCGCAAGAGCGCCGACCCGGCAGCGGCCGAGGGCGCACAAAGCGGCACGAAAGGCGGCGCGGCGAATGCGCCGGGCGAACGCTCGCTGGAGAGCACGGCCCTGCTGCAAGGCCGCAGCCACGTGAGCATTCTGCACAACGGCGAGACGTATCAGCTGCGGGCCACCCGGCTCGGCAAGCTGATCCTGACGAAATAGGTTTCAACCGGGTATTGTGGGGACCGCCTCCACCGAGAGGCGTTGGGCATTAGCCAGCAACGACAGCTTGCACGCGAGATCTAGACCCCTTCGTGCAGACATCCTTCAAGCCAGCCGTCGAAGCAAGCCACGCCACTTTTTTGTTCTCACGCCATGATCGGGGCGACGCGCGAAGCGTGTCGCCCGAAGCAAAACGCCGCGGCATCGACCGCGGCGTTTTGTTTTTCGCCGATCACGAAGGGCGACCGCACCGCGCCAGCCAACACCGCGTTATGCGGCGCCTGGCTCGATCCCGAGCGCCGCGATACCCGCGCGCGCCACGGCCGCGTCCTGATCCGACTTCACGCCCGAGACGCCCACGGCGCCGATCACGTCGCCGTTCACGATGACCGGCACGCCGCCTTCGAGCATGCCCGTGAACGGCGCGCTCAGAAACGCCGTGCGGCCCTGCCTGATGACTTCCTCGTAGACCTTGCTTTCGCGCCGGCCCATGGCCGCGGTGCGCGCCTTCGCGAGCGCCATCTCGGCCGAAGCCGCGCCCGCGCCGTCGAGGCGGCGCAGGAACAGCGCGTGGCCGCCTTCATCGACGATCGCGATGGTCACGGGCCACGCGTTCGCGCGCGCGTGCGCGATGGCCGCGGCGGCCATGCTCTCGATGTCTTCGTCGGTCAATACGGCACGGGTTCGCATGCGGGCTTATCGATGAAAACTACAGGGTGAAACTACGCGATAAAAACGATGGGGATGAAGCGGGCCGGCAAGCGCGTGCGCTCAGCGCACCCAGCCCCAGAACATGAGCCACCACGCGCTATCGACCACGGCGAGCGCGAGCGCGAAGCCCACGAGCGCGAGACCGCGCTGCCAGAAACGCGTGCTGTAGCGGCCCGTCACGCGCCACGCGAGCCAGGCGCTCCATGCATTCGTGACGACGAGAATCGCGATCCGCACGCTCGCGGCCCAGTCGAGCGGCACGTGTTCGGCGCGCAGCAGCGAGAGCGTGGTGGCCGACAGACCGAGGAACACGCCCGCGCCCGCGAGCGGGATCAGCGACTGCGCGAAGTGATGCACGCGGCGCATCTCGAAGCGGCCGAGCACGAGCGTGGAGGCCGCGAGAATCGCGAGCAGCGCCGTGCCGTACACGAGGCCGGTTGCGACGATGTAGCCGACGATCATGCTGCCGTCGAGCCACGAGAACACGTCGTTCTGCGCGGGGTAATGCGTAAGCAGGAACCACGGCGCGTTGGTGTCGAGCGGCCAGGTGATGTCGCGGTCGATGAGCCAGCCCGCGAGCCATTGCTTGATCTCGATGAACCACGGCGAGCCGGTCCAGTGGAACGCGCCGATGGCGATCCCGAGCAAGCCGTAGAGCACGAGCGCGGTGTCCCAGGCGCTGGCCTGATGGTCGCCCAGTTCGACCACTTCTTCCGAAGGCGAGCGCCACGCGAGCGCGATGGCGTCGCGGTGACCGCTGCAGCGGCCGCACATATGGCACTGCGCCGCGCCCTTCATGTTGCGCAGAGGCACGAGCGGCGCGCAGTTCACGGGAATCACGCGATGCCCGCCGTGCTCGCCGTGCGTGTACGAGTTGCGCCACGCGTCTTCGTCGACCTTGAAACGGAACGGGGCGAGACGCGCCAGAAGCGCGAAAACCCCGTTCACGGGGCACAGATATTTGCACCAGACGCGCTTCTCGCGCCCGTACAGAAAGCCGATCACCATGGCGCCGGCCGTGGAGCCGCCGAGCACCAGCAGCACCGCCTTCGGGTACTGGTAGACGCTCACCATCTGACCGTAGATGGTGGTGAGGCCGAACGCCACGAACGGCCAGCCGCCCCAGCGCATCCAGCGCGGAATCGCCCAGCCGCGCCCGAACTTGCTCGCGAATTCGGTGAGCGCGCCTTCGGGGCACAACACGCCGCACCACACGCGCCCGAGCATCACCATGGAAAGCAGCACGAACGGCCACCAGATGCCCCAGAACACGAACTGCGCCGCGAGCGTGAGGTTGTTCCACAGATGCGCGGTGTCGTCGGGCAGCGGCATCACGGCCGGCACCAGAATCAGGAACGCATAGACAGCGACGACGACCCACTGCACGGCGCGAATGATCGCGCCGTGACGTTGCATCCATTGGCCTGCCTGGGCCAGTTTGCCCCGCCGCTGCAGCGGTTGGGCCGACGCACCACTCATGCTCTCTTCCTTTCTTCCTTATGCGGTCTTGCGCCCGGGGACCGTGGCCGCCCGGCCGGTGGCGCGACGCACGAGGAACCACACCACGAGCCAGTACACGGCATACGCGATGAGATTCATGAGCGCCGGATGCGCACGATAACCCGTAAGCGTAGCAACCAGCGAGCCGAACGTGCTGGAGTCGTCGAGAATCATCGACGAATTCCATACCTGGTCGACGATCGTCGGCAGAATTTCTTTATCGATCAGCTTGTCGACGCCGGTCTGGAACAGGCCCGCGCCGAGGAACAGCAGCATGATCTCGGTCACGCGGAAAAAGTGCCGCCACGAGAACACCTTGCCGCCCAGCTGCAGCACGTAGAACGTGAGGAACGCGAGCGCGAGACCGACCAGCACGGCCACGTACTGGCTCGCGCCCACATGCCCCGACTGGCCGAACCCGAGGCCGTAGAGAAAGATCACGGTTTCGCTGCCTTCGCGCGCGATCGCCAGCGCAACCAGCACGAGCACGCCCCACCAGTTCGAATCGCGCGAACTCGCCTCGAGCGACTCTTCCATCTCGCGCTTGAGCGTGCGGCCGTGGCGCTTCATCCACAGCACCATCTGCACGATCAGCACGCACGCGACCAGCACCATGCCGGTCTGGAAGTAATCCTGCGCGTCGCCCGAAAGCACCTCGGTGAAGCCGACCAGCGCGGCGCCCAGCGCCACCGCCGAGAGAATGCCGAGCGCCACGCCGCCCCACAGGTACGGCAGGCCGCGCCGCGCGTCAGCGTCGCCGTTCTTCAGCCACGCATAAAGAATCCCGACGACGAGCAGCGCCTCGACGCTCTCCCGCCATACGATGAACATCACCTGACCCATTCAACACCTCCCGCTGCCGGCGCTTCCCGCCGGCCGCCATCCACCTGCCGCAACATCACTTGGCGACGATCGTGCCCTGCGCCTGCTGATGAAAATCGTCGAAGAACTTGTACTCGCCCGGATCGAGCGGCGCGATCACCACGAACGACTCGGCGCCCGGCGCCAGCACCTTTTCCTTGCGCAACTGGACGCTTTCGAACTCCACCGCGCCCTTGCCCGAGTTGCGCACCTCGATCTTGATGCGCTTGCCCGCGGGCACTTCGATGCGCGCGGGATTGAGCTTGCCGTCGGCCATGTCCAGCTTGAACGTCGGCAGATCTTCGGCGCGCGCCGCCGTCGACACGCCGAGCGACGCCGCCAGCGACACAGCCAGCGCGAGCGCCGCAAACTTCCGGTTTCCAGTCATCGGTCTTACCTGCTTGATTCCGCGTTGATCGGCATTTGCCTGCGTTTGTCTGCATTGATCGGTTTCAGGCGGACAGCGGCGCCGCGCGCTTCGACCTCGCACGCCACGCCGCCGCCGCGAACCGCCTGGTCGCCGCTTAGCAGCCGCTTAGTAGCCGCCCTTCTTGCCGATGCCCGCGAACGGGAAATCGTATTCGAGCGTGATGGGCTTGAACCACGGGCCCACGCCCGTTTCCTTGTCGACGTGACGGCCGAACGCCATGTGGCCCGTCTGCATCGGTGCTTCGACGATCAGCTTCAGGTGGTACTTGCCCGGACCGTCGAGCTTGACGTTGTCGCCATAGTGCGGACCGTCGTTCGCGACCATCGCCATCAGGTCGCCCTTGTGCGACCACGACGAACCCGGCTTCGTGAGTTCGTAGTGCACCTGCAGATACGGCATCCAGTCGCCTTCCGCGAAACCGGTCGGGTTGTTCTTGACCGCGTGGATGTCCGATTCCAGGTGGATGTCGGAATCCGACGCCTTGCGCATCATGCCTTCGGGCTCCATCGTGATCGGCTGCAGATACACCGCGCCGATTTCCATGCCGCCCTGAATTTGCTGTTTGCCGATCGGGTATTCCGCCGCATTGGCTGCGAAAGCCGCCGTGGCGGCCGCGATCACGGCGGTACCGCGCAAGAGAGAGTGGATCCGCATCGAAACTCCTGATTTTTATATATGAAGGTGATGTCCAACTGCGTCGTTCGCAATGAACGCAATAACGTTAATGCGAACAATTCTCAATAATGACAAAGTTTAACACCGATGCGGAACCGCGACAAAATTGAGACAGCGGAAAACCCTATCGCGACAGGGTTTTAGGCGAGTCTGACAGCGTCGGATTAACGCCAGCTTACGTCCCGCAACGAATCGGCTTCCACGGGGCCTGATCCACGAAAGCCGATCGAAAAAAAGCGCGCCGCGCAGGCCCTTGCGGACCGCGCGGCGCGCCCTCTTCCGGTCGCGAATGGATCGTGCTTAGGCCGGATGATCGCCCACGTTGGCCCCGAACACGCGCTGGCGCAACACCGCCAGCTGGTCGCGCGCCTGCGCGGCCTTCTCGAATTCGAGATTCTTCGCGTAGTCCATCATCTGCTTCTCGATCTTCTTGATTTCCTTTGCGATCTGCTTCTCGGACATGTCCTCGAACTTCGCGCGCTCCTGCTCCTCGCGCAGTTCGGCGCGCGCCTCGTCCACGTTGTAAACGCCGTCGATGATGTCCTTGATGCGCTTGACCACGCCGCGCGGCACGATGCCGTTTTCTTCGTTGAAGGCCATCTGCTTGGCGCGGCGGCGTTCGGTTTCGTCGATGGCGCGGCGCATCGAGTCGGTAATGCGGTCGCCGTAGAGGATCGCCTTGCCGTTCACGTTACGCGCGGCCCGTCCGATGGTCTGGATCAGCGAGCGCTCGGCGCGCAGGAAGCCCTCCTTGTCGGAGTCGAGAATCGCCACGAGCGAAACTTCGGGAATATCCAGGCCCTCGCGCAGCAGGTTGATGCCGACCAGCACGTCGAACGTGCCCAGCCGCAGGTCGCGGATGATTTCCACGCGCTCGACCGTGTCGATGTCGCTGTGCAGATAGCGCACCTTCACGCCGTGGTCGGCGAGGAATTCCGTGAGCTGCTCGGCCATGCGCTTGGTGAGCGTGGTGACGAGCACGCGCTCGCCCACTTCCACACGCGCGTTGATCTCGGACAGCACGTCGTCGACCTGGGTGGACGCGGGCCGCACCTCGATCACCGGGTCGACAAGCCCCGTGGGCCGCACCACCTGTTCCGCGATCTGGCCCGTAACCCTTTTCTCGTAGTCGGCGGGCGTGGCCGAGACGAACACGACCTGGCGCATCTTGCGCTCGAACTCGTTGAACTTGAGCGGCCGGTTGTCGAGCGCCGAAGGCAGGCGGAAGCCGTAATCGACGAGATTCTCCTTGCGCGCGCGGTCGCCGTTATACATGCCGTTGAGCTGGCCGATCAGCACGTGCGATTCGTCGAGGAACATCACGGCGTCGCCGGGCAGGTAATCGACGAGCGTGGGCGGCGGCTCGCCCGGCAGCGCGCCGGAGAAGTGCCGCGAATAGTTCTCGATGCCCTTGCAGAAGCCCAGCTCCTGGAGCATTTCCAGGTCGAAACGGGTGCGCTGCTCGAGGCGCTGCGCTTCCACCAGCTTGCCGTCGCCATGGAAGAATTCGAGCCGCTCGCGCAACTCGCTCTTGATCGTCTCGATCGCGCGCATCACGGTCTCGCGCGGCGTCACGTAGTGCGACGACGGATACACCGTAAAGCGCGGAATCTTCTGGCGCACGCGGCCCGTGAGCGGATCGAACAGTTGCAGCGTTTCCACTTCGTCGTCGAAGAGTTCCACGCGCACGGCCATTTCGGCGTGTTCGGCCGGGAAAATGTCGATGGTGTCGCCGCGCACGCGGAACGTGCCGCGCTGGAAGTCCTGCTCGTTGCGGCTGTACTGCATGGCGATCAGGCGCGCGATGACGTCGCGCTGGCCGAGCTTGTCGCCCTGGCGCAGCGTGAGAATCATCTGGTGATACTCGGACGGATTGCCAATACCGTAGATCGCCGAAACGGTCGCGACGATCACCACGTCGCGCCGCTCCATCAGGCTCTTGGTGGCCGAAAGCCGCATCTGCTCGATGTGCTCGTTGATCGACGAATCCTTCTCGATGAAGAGATCGCGTTGCGGCACGTAGGCTTCCGGCTGGTAATAGTCGTAGTACGAGACGAAGTACTCGACGGCGTTGCGCGGAAAGAACTCGCGGAATTCGGCGTACAGCTGCGCGGCGAGCGTCTTGTTCGGCGCGAACACGATGGCCGGGCGGCCAAGCCGCGCAATGGTGTTGGCCATCGTGTAGGTCTTGCCCGAGCCCGTCACGCCCAGCAGGGTCTGGAACGAGAGACCGTCCTCCACGCCTTCCACGAGCGTCTCGATCGCCGTCGGCTGGTCGCCGGCCGGCAGGTACGGCTGATAAAGCTGGAACGGCGAGCCTTCGTAAGTGACGAATTTGGACTCGTCGAGCGCGGGCGCGTCGGCGACGGTAGAGTCGGACATGGGTGACATCCTGTGCGCGGAGCAAACAACTATTCTAGCGTTTCGCCAGCGGCCGGGCCTGGGGCGGCATCGGCCATGAAGGTAGCGAACGGCGGTGGCGGCGCGCCCGCCCGATGGCGGGCGGCGCGGCATGACAGAGACCGTAGATGGGTGCGCCGGCCGCGACTGCAAGAGCGCGACGCCCGTTTCGCATCGCTGCGGGAAGCGCGATCGATAGCGGTGCCTGAAGTGCAACCTGAGCGCGACCTGAGCGTGACCTGACCGTGACATGAGCGCTGTCCGAACCGCGCGATCTGGCGCGAGAATCGCGAAAAAGCGCCGCCATCGCCCGGGAAATTGGCCCCGATGGCATTGCGGTCATTCGGGCGCACAGGCCCAATCCAGTGGGATTCACGCGGAATCGGCGCCGAATTCGCCGAAAAACCCGCTTGAGGATTCGTTACAATAGCGAGTTGCGTGGCCGGCCGCCCGGCGCCGCGTCGAACGCATCCGACCGGCGCGCATCGAAGCAGCAGCATCGCTCGCACGACCCGTAGCGCGCGGACCACCGAGCTTCCTCCTTCACTTTTGCCGAACCATCATGTCCCTCTTTTCCGCAGTCGAACTCGCCCCTCGCGACCCGATCCTGGGTCTGAACGAAGCCTATAACGCCGACGCACGCGCGACCAAGGTGAACCTCGGCGTGGGCGTGTACACCAACGAGGAAGGCAAGATCCCGCTGCTGCGCGCGGTGCGCGAAGCGGAAAAGGCCCGCGTCGAAGCCGGTCTGCCGCGCGGCTATCTGCCGATCGAAGGCCTCGCCGCCTATGACGCCGCCGTGCAGTCGCTGCTGCTCGGCAGCGACTCGCCGCTGATCGCCGCGGGCCGCGTCGTCACGGCGCAGGCGCTGGGCGGCACGGGCGCGCTGAAGATCGGCGCCGACTTCCTCAAGCGCCTGAACCCGAACGCCAAGGTCGCGATCAGCGACCCGAGCTGGGAAAACCACCGCGCGCTGTTCGAAAGCGCCGGCTTCGAAGTCATCGCCTACCCGTACTACGACGCCGCGACCAACGGCGTGAACTTCGAGGCTATGCTCACGGCGCTCAACGGCTACGCCGCGGGCACGGTCATCGTGCTGCACGCGTGCTGCCACAACCCGACCGGCGTCGATCTGAGCATCGACCAGTGGAAGCAGGTGGTCGAAGTCGTGAAGGCGCGCGGTCTCGTGCCCTTCCTCGACATCGCCTACCAGGGCTTCGGCGACGGTATCGCGGAAGACGGCGAAGTCGTGCGCCTGTTTGCCGCTTCGGAACTCAACGTGTTCGTCTCGTCGTCGTTCTCGAAGTCGTTCTCGCTGTACGGCGAGCGCGTGGGCGCCCTCTCGATCATCACGTCGAGCAAGGAAGAATCGTCGCGCGTGCTCTCGCAGCTCAAGCGCGTGATCCGCACGAACTACTCGAACCCGCCCACGCACGGCGGCTCGGTGGTCGCGGCGGTGCTCGGCTCGGCCGACCTGCGCGCAATGTGGGAAGCCGAACTCGGCGAAATGCGCAACCGTATCCGCGCCATGCGCACGGGCCTCGTCGAGCGTCTTTCGGCCGCTGGCGTGGACCGCGACTTCAACTTCATCAACGTGCAACGCGGCATGTTCTCGTACTCGGGCCTGACGGCGCCGCAAGTCGACCGCCTGCGCGAAGAGTTCGGCATCTACGCCGTGGGCACGGGCCGCATCTGCGTGGCCGCGCTCAACACGCGCAACCTCGACGTGGTGGCCAGCGCCGTCGCGCAAGTGCTGAAGTAAGCGTCGCCCCGCGTTCGTGCGCCGTCTCGCGGCGGCGCACGAACTGCGCGCATTGAACTGCGATCGCACGTAAAAACGGCGCCCGTTCTCGATGAACGGGCGCCGTTTGCTTTGCGGCGCGCGATTGATAAGCCGATGGAAAGACCGGCTAGCGCACCACGCGATCGCGATGAATGTCGTGCGTGACGAAGCCCGCGTCGTTGTCGGGCTTGTCGAGCCAGCCGGGCTGCGACAGCGAGGCGCGAATGTCCTGCAAACCGCTTTCCCAGTGCTCGCGCATGGTCGAAATGCCGAACTGGTAATCCTTGAAGTGCCCCTCGTACTCCTTGTGCCGGTAGATGAGGTGGATCACGTTGAACTGCTTCGAGCACGAGAGTTCGTCGGCGAGCGCGACCCAGGGATCTTCGCGATGATCGGGCGCAACGCGCTCCAGCACCTCGCGCAGCACGTGCCGGAAACGCTGCGAACGCTGCAGCATGTCCGTGACCATACGCGTGCGGCTCGAATACTGGATGTCCTTCATGCGGCCCTGGACGTCGGTGATGTTGTCGGGCACCGGCCCGCGCGCGCTCCACAGGTCGACCTGAAACGCGAGCGTGTCGCGGCGCGGCGTGGTCTGGATCACCTCATAAAGCGGCGTGTTCGACATCAGGCCGCCGTCCCAGTACCACTCGCCGTCGATCTCGACCGCCGCGAAACCGGGCGGCAACGCCCCCGAGGCGATGAAATGCTCGGGCCGCAGCACCGTGGTGCGATTGTCGAAGTAGACGAAGTTGCCGCTGCCCACGTTGACCGCGCCCACCGAGACGCGCGTTTCGCCCGAATTGATGCGGTCGAAGTCGCACAGCCGTTCGAGCGTGGCCTTGAGCGGCTTCGTGTCGTAATAGCTCGCCTTCTCCGGATGCCCCGATGCGTTCGGCAACGGCGGCGGAAAGCGCGGCACGAAAAAGCCCTTCTGCCCTTCGACCAGCGCGCCCGCCGCCTGCATGGCCGTGAAGGTCTTGCGCACCGCGTCGCCGGAATTGAACAGCGCGTGCTCGACGAACGGCGGCAGCGGCGGCGTGTACGCGGGCTGGCAGATCGTCTCCCAGAACTCGCGCAACCGCGCCACGCGATGCTCGGGCGCGTTGCCCGCGATGATCGCCGTATTCAGCGCGCCGATGGAAATGCCCGCGATCCAGTTGGGCGCCACGCCGGCCTCGAACAGCCCTTCGTAGACACCCGCCTGATAGGCGCCGAGCGCGCCGCCGCCCTGCAAGGTGAGCGCGACGGTTTCCCACTGCTTCGACTCGGCGCTACAGCGCGAGACATGCGGGCGCGGCGCCGCGCTGGTGTGCGTGGCGGCTTCCTCGCCCACCGCGCTCGACTGGACCTGCCCTTTCTTGCGTTGCGCCATGGCCGCGCCTCCGGGTGAGATCAATGCGTGGATCGTTGCCTGAACGGCGCGTTATTGCATGAACCAGCCGTGGCTCACGACGAACGACTGGCCCGTGAAGGCGGCCGTGGGGAACGCCGAGAGGAACAGCACCGTTTGCGCGACGTCCTCGACGGTCGTGAAGATGCCGTCCACCGTGCCGCCGAGCATCACGCGCTTGACCACTTCCTCCTCGGAGATGCCGAGTTCCTTGGCCTGCTCGGGAATCTGCTTTTCGACCAGCGGCGTGCGCACGAAGCCGGGACACACGACGTGCGAGCGCACATTGTGCTTGCCGCCTTCCTTCGCGAGCACGCGCGCCAGACCGAGCAGCGCGTGCTTGGCCGCGACGTACGCCGACTTCAGCGGCGAAGCCTCGTGCGAATGCACCGAGCCCATATAGATCACGACACCGCCGCGATCGTCCTTGTACATGTGCTTGAGCGACGCCTTGGTCGTGAGGAAGGCGCCGTCCACGTGAATGGCCTGCATCTTCTTCCAGTCGGAAAACGCGTAGTTCTCGATCGGGTTCACGATCTGGATGCCGGCGTTCGACACGAGGATGTCGATCGAGCCGAACTCCGCGGCCACGCGGTCGATGCCCTGATTCACGGCGTCTTCGTTCGTGACGTCCATGGCCACGCCGATCGCCTTGCCGCCCGCGCCCTTGATCTCTTCGGCGACGGCGTCGGCGCCGCTCTGGTTCAGGTCGGCAATGGCGACGGCCGCGCCCGCCTGGGCGAGCGTGAGCGCGATCTGCTTGCCGATGCCGCTTGCGGCGCCGGTGACGACCGCGACCTTGCCATCGAGTTTCGTGTTGAGGGAGAGAGACGACATCGGGCACCTCCAGGTAAGTGGACTGCAGCGAAGTTCAGGGGACCAGCATGGGATCTGGGCGCGCGGCGGTCAATCCTGACGAATGGCTTATGCCATCCGGCCGAATGTTGCGCCGCGGCCAACGGCGCTATTGTGCATGAAGCGGCTTGCACGAAGCATCCAGACGGGCAATCTCCTGTCGCGCAATCAAAGCTTTTGCCGCGACGCACGAGCGGCGCGCGCCCAGCGCCGCCGGCGCGAACGTGCTAGCTTGGCGAACTCTCTCCCGCAACCAACTTGAGGCGTTCATGAACTATCGTCGTTTGGGCCGCTCGGGCCTGCAGGTTAGCGAATTGTCCATCGGCTCCTGGGTCACCTACGGCAATCAGGTCGACGCCCGGCTCGCGCGCGAATCGCTCGCGGCGGCGCGCGACGCGGGCGTCAACTTCTTCGACAACGCCGAAGTCTACGCGGCCGGCCAGTCGGAAGATCTCATGGGCCAGGCGCTCAAGGAACTCGCGTGGCCGCGCGTTTCCTACGTGGTCTCGACCAAGTTCTTCTGGGGCTTGAACGAGGCGCCCAACCAGTACCACACGCTGAACCGCAAGTACCTCATGAACGCCATCGACGGCTCGCTCAAGCGGCTGCAGCTCGATTACGTCGATCTCGCGTTCTGTCATCGTCCCGACCCGAACACGCCCATCGAAGAAACCGTCTGGGCGATGAGCGACATGATCACGCGCGGCAAGGCGCTCTACTGGGGCACCTCGGAATGGAGCGCGGAAGAGATTCGCGCCGCGTGGGAGATTGCGGAACGTCATCATCTGCACAAGCCGGTCATGGAGCAGCCGCAGTACAACCTGTTCCACCGCAAGCGCGTGGAAGACGAATACCGCCGTCTGTACGAAGACATCGGTCTCGGTCTCACCACGTGGAGCCCGCTCGCCTCGGGGCTGCTCACGGGCAAGTATCGCGGCGGCGTGCCGTCGGGCAGCCGCGCGGAACTGCAAGGTTACGACTGGCTGCGCAAGAACGTCACGGACTCGGCCAAGAACGAGATCGTCGGCAAGCTCGGCGACTTCGCGCAGGAACTCGGCTGCTCGGTCGGCCAGCTCGCGCTCGCGTGGATTCTCAAGAATCCGAACGTGAGCACGGTCATCACGGGCGCGTCGCGCATCGAGCAGATCGGCGAAAACATGAAGGCGATCGAGGTGGCGGAAAAGATCACGCCGGACGTGAAGGCGAAGATCGAAGCGATCGTCGGCGACGCCTACAACTGAGGCGGCCGGAAGGTCGCGTGAGCGCCATGCGGTGCGTAGCCGTTTCGTGACGGCCGCGCACCCGTTTCGCGACATCAAGCGCAAGAATGGCGGCGGGCCACGGTCATTCCTTCTGGCAAGGAACTCGCGGGCGTACCGGTGGCGTACAATACGCGACCCCGCCGGACATGCCGTTTCACGCGCCGCATCGTCCAGGGCTTGCGGCGGCAGCGGTCAAAGCCGCGCCGCCGCCGATATTCCCCGATCTTTACGGACCTCGCGTCCCGCCCATCATGCTGAGCTACCGTCACGCCTTCCACGCCGGCAATCACGCCGATGTCCTCAAACACGCCGTCGTCGTGCAGTTGCTGCAATACCTCGGCAAAAAGGACAAGGCGTACTGGTACATCGACACGCACGCCGGAGCGGGCGCCTACGCGCTGCGCGAAGGTTACGCCACGAAGAACGCCGAGTTCGACACGGGCATCGGCAAGCTCTGGGGCCGCGACGATCTGCCCGCGGCGCTCGCCGATTACGTCAACGAAGTCGCCGCGCTCAACACCGACGGCGAGTTGCGCTTCTATCCGGGCTCGCCGTATCTCGCGTGGCGCCTCATGCGCGAGCAGGACCGTATGCGTCTGTTCGAACTGCACAGCACCGAAATCGACGTGCTGCGCCACCGCTTCCACGACGCCGGCCGCCGCGTGATGATCTACGAAGGCGACGGCTTCGACGGTATCAAGGCGCTGTTGCCGCCGCCGCCGCGCCGCGCGCTCGTGCTGATCGACCCGTCGTTCGAAGACAAGCGCGACTATGCGCGCACGCTCGCCTGCCTCGAGGAAAGCCTCGCGCGTTTCGCGACCGGCACCTATGCCGTGTGGTATCCGCAGGTCACGCGTCTGGAGTCGCAGCGCTTCCCGGATCAACTCAAGCGGCTTCAGGACAAGAATTGGCTGCACCTCACGCTGTCGGTGAACAAGCCGCGCGAAGACGGCTTCGGCCTGTTCGGCAGCGGCATGTTCATCCTGAACCCGCCGTACACGCTCGAAGCGTCGATGAAAGAGGCACTGCCGTGGCTCGTGAAAACGCTCGGCCAGGATGCCGGCGCGCAATTCAAGATCGAATCGCGCGGAGATTGAGCGCGAGGCCTGCGGGGTCTAACCGCCGCCGCGCCTTGCATTGAGACACGCCGCCCGCGAGGCGGCGTTTTCACATCCGCGCGTCATGGCGATTCGTTCGTCGCCGGAACATGCGGCTTCGTCGCATGATGACGATGCGGCGGCCGCGGATGGTTGCCGCCGTTGCCGCCACTGCCGCCGTTGCCCTGGCGATTGCCCGAGGCGTCCACGTACGGCGCGACGACATACGGCTCCGCGGGCGGCGCCACGCCGCCGAGTTGCTGCATCGGTACCATCTGCTGGCTGCCGAGCGGCGCGTTTTGCAGCACGACGCCCGGTTGGCCGTCGCTGATGCCGCGTTGCGAGTCGAGAATCAGCGGCGCCCCGGCCGCCAGCACGTGCGCACTCGCCATGACCAGCGCGGCGGCGCACGTCATGCCACGCCATGCGCGGCGCGAGCTTCGGGAAATACGGTCTGTCACCATCAAAAGCCCCCGGAGTAAAGCGACTTCCCTGCTATGACGGCTTGTCGCAAAAAAGACTTTACCTTACCGCGGTGGGAAGGCTCAGACTCATCTTCATCGAAAGCGGGAACCGGCAAAAGACGTGCGCGAGGCGTGGAATGAGGGCCCGAAAATGACAAAGCCCCGCAAGGCGGGGCTTTTCACGCGATCGATCTAAAACGGCTTACAGCGTGTAGCCGTTCGATTCGATCGTGCGGATGCGCTGCTCGAGTTGCACGATGTCAGCGGACGACGCGAGATACGCTTCGCGACGGCGACGTTCGGCGGTTTCAAACCAGGTGCTCAGTTTTTCAAGAAAGTAGGCAAACATGATGATGTGCTCCAAGGACTTGTGATCCCCGGTGGATTTGCATCAGGGATTACCCTCGTAAGGGATAACCCGCATTATAGCGGTTGCACCAAAGTTTGCCAGTGAATTGCACGAATGGCGTGCATTCCATTCTGGAATAGCGAAGCCATAAAGATTGGCAACATCATGTTTTATCGGCGGATTTTTGACGATTTTTATGCGGCGCGCGCGATGTCGCCCAAGCTTGGCACCATAGTGGTGCAATCTACGGAACTGGCTGCGTCGATTTGCCAGGTACGGGTTGCACCTTTTGACGCGCCAGTTTCAATGCGCCGGGTCGCACGTGGCGCAACCGAGCGGCATTTGCTCGGCAAGGCCCTCGATGATCGGGCAGTCGGGCCGATCGTCGCCGTGGCAATGCGCGGCGAGATGCGAAAGCGTGTCGCGCATCTGCGTGAGTTCAGCAATACGCGCGTCGAGTTCGGACACGTGTTCGAGCGCGATCGACTTGACCTCGGCGCTCGCGCGCGAGCGGTCGTGCCAGAGGGCGAGCAGGCGGCGAATGTCGTCGACGAGAAAACCCAGCCGGCGCGCCTGGCGAATGAAGCGCAGCGAATGCACCTCTTCCATGCCGTAGACGCGATAACCCGACTCCGTGCGCCCCTTGGGCGCCAGCAGCCCCACACTTTCGTAATACCGGATCATTTTTGCCGTCACGCCCGATTCCCGTGCCGCTTCGCCAATGTTCACGCCGCTCTCCCGCAATGGTTCCAAAGGATCGATCTCTGTTCTGACCGATTCTTTGATGCTACACCTTGCCATCGTGGGAAGGTCCAGCGCGACAGCGGAACACGGCTGGCATAATCCGGCGACGGCTTGACCGGGCCGCCTGGCCCATGCTGTAACCCCCGATCCACTCTGAAAAAGGAAGACACATGATCCAGTTCAACGTTGAAGGCATGAGTTGCCAGCACTGCGTGGGCGCCGTCACCCGCGCGATTCACGAACAGGACGCCCAGGCGAAAGTCGAGATCGATCTGGCGGCCGGCCGCGTGAAGGTCGAGTCGACGCAAAGCGCCGAGGCGCTCAAGCACGCCATCGACGAGGCCGGCTACACGGTGACCGGCAGCGCCGCGGTCTGATGAGCCGCGCCGTGTTCAAGGTTGCCGTGATCGGCGCGTCGGGGTTGCTCGGGCGTGCCGTGGTGCGCGAGCTGGCCGTCGATTCCGCCTTCGAGGTCGTGCCGACGGCGTTCCGCCACGGCGGCGGCGCGACGCGCGTGCTCGACGTGCGCGACGCGCAAGCGGTGCAGGCGTTCGTCGACCGGGAAGCCCCCAACGCCATCGTGCTCGCCGCCGCCGAGCGCCGCCCCGACGTGTGCGAACACGATCCGGCGGCCGCGCGCGCGCTCAACGTCGACGCGGTGCGCAACGTCGCCGCGGCCGCGCGCCAGCATGGCGCGTGGGTGCTGTCGATTTCCTCCGACTACGTGTTCGACGGCACCGCGCCGCCCTACCTTGCCGACGCCACGCCGAATCCGCTCAACGCCTATGGCCGCAGCAAGCTCGACGGCGAGCGCGCCCTGCTGGAAGGCGCCGATGCCAGTGAGAACGCGCTCGTGCTGCGCCTGCCGCTGCTGTACGGGCCGGTTTCCGCCTCGACCTCCGGTTGGCACGAGTCGGCGGTGACGAGCCTCGTGCCCGCCGTCGTCGCGTCGTCGCAACCGGGCGCCCCGGCGGCGCCGATGGACGCGTGGGCCACGCGCTACCCGACCTTCACGCCCGACGTGGCATTCGTGATTCGCGAGTTGCTGCTGCGTTGCGCCGATGGCGAGCCGGTGCGCGGCATCGCGCAATGGTCCGGCAACGAGCCGATGACCAAGTTCGACATCGCCGAACGCCTCGCGCAAACGCTCGGCGTGCCGGCGCGGCTCCAGGCGCAACCGGCGCCCACCGATTCGACGCCACGTCCGCGCGATTGTCACCTCGACTCGAGCCGCCTCGAAGCGCTCGGCATCGGTCGGCGTACGCCGTTCGACGCAGCGATCCGGGCCGTGATCGACGCGTTCCAGCGCGAAGGCGGCAAGGCGTAAGTTGCCGGCCCGCGCCGGATAAAAGCCATATCCAGCGCGGCCGTTTCAGGCCGCGCGACGCTTTCTTGCGCCACCCTGCGCGCCCACCTTCGCGCTCAATGAGCTCAATGAAAGTCGCGGCTCTGCGTCGCGAGCCTGCCCAGCAGGCGGCTATGGTCTTCCAGCCGCCGCGCGACCAGGTGCACGACCTCGCCCTGGCGCTGCACCACGCCCTCCACCGCCAGCAATTGCGAGCCGAGCAATTCGCGGCGCTGCGCCTCCACGAGCGCCGGATGCACGATCACGTTGATCGAGCCGGTTTCGTCCTCCAGCGAAACGAAAATCGTGCCGTTCGCGGTGCCGGGCCGCTGCCGCACCGTGACGATGCCGCACACGCGCACGCGTTTGCCCTGGCCGCAGTGCTTCAGTTGCTCCGCGCTGCGAAAACGCTGCTTCGCGAGACCCCCGCGCAACAGTTCGAGCGGATGGCGATTGAGCGTGAGGCGCAGGCTCGCGTAATCGGCGACGATCTCCGCGCCTTCCGAAGCGCGTGGCAGATCGATGCGCGCTTCATCGACGGGCGCGTCGCGCAATAGCTCGGGCACCGCGTGCTGCGCGGTCACGGCCCACCACGCCTCGCGCCGGTGCCCCGCGAGGCTTTCGAGCGCATTGCCCGCCGCCAGCGCTTCCAGTTCGCGGCGCGTGAGCGCGGCGCGGCGTGCGAGATCGTCCACATCGGTGAACGGCGCCTGAGCGCGCGCGGCCGCCACGCGCCGCGCCGCGTCTTCCGGAAAGCCCTTGAGCAGACTCAAGCCGAGCCGCACCGCCGGGCCGCTGCAACCGAACTTCTCCGATTTCAGCTTGACGCGCTTGCGCCGCTGCCGCCGGTAGCGGTCCATCAGCTCGGGCAGGCGCGGCATGCCTCGACACGCCACGGCCGCGGCCAGTTGTGCACGGTAATGCACGGTCCGGGCGCGGCGCTGGCGCGCGGTGGCCTCGTCGAGCCGCACGCCGGGCTGGCCGCGCCGCTCCAGCAGCGTTTCCCAGTCGCTCAGCGCGATGTCGGGCGGCCGCACCGGCACGCCGTGCCGCATGGCGTCCTGCACGAGCTGCGACGGCGAATAGAAGCCGAGCGGCTGACTGTTCAGCAATCCCGCGAGAAACGCGGCGGGCTCGTAACGCTTGATCCACGAACTCGTGTAGACGAGCAGCGCGAAGCTCGCCGCGTGACTCTCGGGAAAACCGTATTCGCCAAAACCTTCGATCTGTTTGCAGATACGATCGGCGAATTCCTCCCGGTAGCCCTTCTTCATCATGCGTCGCTTGAGTTCGGCCTGATACGGCCGCAGATCGCCGTCGCGCCGCCATGCGGCCATCGCGCGGCGCAACTGGTCGGCTTCTTCGCCGGTGTAATCGGCGGCCTCCATCGCGAGATGCATCACCTGCTCCTGGAAGATCGGCACGCCGAGCGTGCGCCCGAGCACCTTGCGCAGTTCCTCCTTTTCGTACACGACGGGCTCGTCGCCGTCGCGGCGCTTCAGGTACGGATGCACCATGTCGCCCTGGATCGGGCCCGGCCGCACGATCGCCACCTGCACCACGAGGTCGTAATACCGGCGTGGCTTCAGGCGCGGCAACATGCTCTGCTGCGCGCGCGACTCGATCTGGAACACGCCGACCGTGTCCGCATGACAGCACATCTCGTAGACGGCCGGATCTTCGAGCGGCACGTCCTGCACGCGAAACTCGGGCAGCCCGCGCCGCAGCGCGACGAATTCGAGCGCGCGCCGGATCGCCGAGAGCATGCCGAGCGCGAGCACGTCCATCTTGAGCAGGCGCAGCGCGTCGATGTCGTCCTTGTCCCACTCGATCACGAAGCGACCCGCCATCGACGCGTTCTCGATCGGCACGAGCCGCGAAAGCTTGTCGCGCGCGATCACGAAACCGCCCACGTGCTGCGAGAGATGGCGCGGAAACCCGCGCAACTCGCGCGTGAGACGAATGAGCTGCTGCGTGATATGCGAATCCGCCGAAAAGCCCGCTTCCTCCAGATGCCGCGCGATCGAATCGGGACCGTCCCACCACTGGTGCGCACCCGAGAGTTTTTCGACCAGCGCGTGATCGAGCCCGAGCGCCTTGCCCACGTCGCGCAACGCGCTGCGCGAGCGATACGAAATGACCGTGGCCGCGAGCGCCGCGCGTCGATTGCCGTATTTTCCGTAGATGTACTGGATGACTTCTTCGCGGCGCTGATGCTCGAAGTCGACGTCGATGTCGGGCGGCTCGTTGCGCGCGCGGGACAGAAAGCGCGCGACGAGCATGTTCATGTTGACCGGATCGATCTCGGTGATGTGCAGGCAATAGCACACGACCGAATTGGCCGCGGAGCCGCGCCCCTGGCAGAGAATTTTCTGCTTGCGCGCGAAGCTCACGATGTCGTGCACGGTCAGAAAGTACTTCTCGTATTTCAGTTCCGTGATGAGTTCGAGTTCCTCGTTGATCTGCTTGCTGCGCTTCTCGTTGAGACCATCGGGCCAGCGCTCCAGCGCGCCTTTCTCCACGAGCTTGCGCAGCCATGACATGGGTGTTTCACCAGCCGGCACGAGCTCTTCGGGATACTCGTAGGCGAGTTCGCCGAGCGAGAACGAACAGCGGCGCGCGACCTCGAGCGTGGCGTCGAGCGTGTCGCGCGGATACAGGCTGCCGAGCCGCAGGCGCGAGCGCAAATGGCGCTCGGCGTTCGGCTCCAGCACGTGCCCGCACGCGTTCAACGGCTTGCCGGCGCGAATCGCGCTCAGCGTGTCCTGCAAAGGCTTGCGCGAGCGCGCATGCATGAGCGCGCCGCCCGCCGCGACAAGCGGCAAACCGCTTTCCTGCGAGACGTGGCGCAGCACGTCGAGCTGCATCTCGTCGTTGCCCGTGTACCAGAGTTCGAGCGCGAGCCACGCGCGCTCGGCCGCGAAGCCCGCGAGCCAATGCGCGGCGCGCAAGGTCTGCGCGAGCGTGGCCGCGCGCTGCGGCACGAGCAGCAGCACGCAATCGCGCAAATACTTCAGATGTTCGGAGCCCGCCTCGGGCGCGGTGAAATCGGCGGGATGCAGAAGGTAACTGCCCTTCGCTGCGCGCGATCGCGCGAGCGTGATGAGTTCGCAGAGATTGCCGTAGCCTTCGCGATTGCTGGCGAGCGCAACGAGCGTGCAGAACGGCGCGCCGTGTTCATCGACGAGATTCAGTTCGCTGCCGATCAGCAGATGCAGCGCAGGCTGAAACGGCGCGGGCGCCTCGCCGCCGAGCAAACGCGCGGCACGCGCGGCTTCCTCGTGGGCTTTCTTGCGCGGCGCGTCGTGCTCGTTGAGCGCGCTCCAGGCGCGCACGACGCCCGCGAGCGAGCACTCGTCGGTGATCGCGAGCGCGCGATAGCCGTGCTCGATCGCCTGCTCGACCAGTTCGCGCGGACGCGAGGCGCCGCGCAGGAACGAGAAGTTGGTCAGGCAGTGCAGCTCCGCGTAGTCGGGCAGCCCGGCGGGAAACTGGGCGGGAAACTGCGCGGACGACGATGCACCCGTCGCGTCATTCGACATGATCTTGCTGATACGAAAAAACGGGAGGCGCTAACCGAAGAGCCCCTGCAGATACCACTGGCCGCCAACGCGCTCGCGATACAGCCAGAACATGCGGCCCTGATCGTCGGCGGCGACGTAATAGTCGCGCTCGACGCTCTCGCCGTCCCACCAGCCCGATTCGATGCGCTCCGTGCGCGTGAGCGTCTTGAGCGGACGCCGGTAGATCGGCCGGTCGCCGCGCATGGCGAGCTTGAGCGGCTTTTCGAGCAGCCACGCCGGACGCGGTTGCGCGGGCAAGGGCACCTCGGGCAGATCGAAGGCGCTTTGCACGGGCGCGCTGGCGGCGTCCTGCGGCGCGTCATGCGGCGTCTTTTTCGGGCGACGCGGCTTTGCCGCGCTCTTCGCCTTGCCCGCGCGCCACGGCCGCGCCGACATTGCCTGTTCCGGCCGATGATCGTCTTCGACGAACAACTGCAAGACGTTCTGCTCGCCGAGCCGCGCGCCGATGCGCTCGAACAGCTGGCCGAGCGAGGCTTCCGCGGCTTCTGCCATGGGGAACAAGGTTTCGGTGGGCGCGGCGTAGTCGCTCACGTCCGCGGCGAAGAGCGCGAGCCCGATCACGGGCGCGGCCAGTTCGGTCTGGTTCAGGCGCTCGCGCAGCAGCCACAGCAGATGCTCGGCGTCGCGCGAAGGCGCGGCCCATGCGATGGCGAGACTCGACGTGCGCGGCGCGTGACGCGAAGCGAGTTCGTGTTCGAGACGCAGCTCGAAGCCCGCAAGCGCCGCATGCTGCGCGGCGAGCCAGCCGGCCAGTTGCATCACCAGACGGCGCGCGGCGAACAGCAACGCCTCGGCGCTCTCCACGCGCGCCTGCAATTCGAGCGACGCCTGGAACGACGGCGGCGCCTCGAACCAGACACGCGGATCGGGCGCCTCGCCGCGCGCCTGCGCAAGCCACGCGAGCACGCCGTCGCCGAAACGCCGCACGATGCCGTCGCGCGGCAGGCGCCGCAAGTCGCCGAGCGTCGCGCATCCGATCTGCGTGAGCGCGTGCTCGTGCTGCGCGGCGAACGGCGCGAGTGTGACCGGCAGCGCGTCCAGCACGCGCGCGAGCGTGCTCTCCTTGAGCACGTGCCAGCGGCGCGAGGCGCGCGCGGCGTGCGCCTGCGCGAGCGTCCACGCGCCCCACGCCGTGGGCGCGCAGGCAATGCGCGCGACGTGGCCGCAACTTTCGACGGTGGCCGCGACTTTGGCGAGCAACGCGCGCACGCCGCCGAAGAGCCGCAGCCCCGAGCCCACTTCGAGCAGCACCGTATGGGATTGCAGCGCTTGTGCCTTTTGCGCCGCTGACGTTGCTTGCGCCGACGCCGATGGCGCCACGAGCGACACCTTCGGCGTGTACGCGAGCAGGGCCAGCGCGAGCGCTTCGAACGCGCGGGTCTCGCGCGCCGGGTCGGCTTCGAGCAGCACGAGCCCCGGCGCGAGCGCCAACGCGTGCGAGCGCGCGCTGCCCGCGTGCACGCCGAGACGCAGCGCATCGAGATCGGCGATCAGGATGCGCGTGTGATCGGCGAGCGCATGGCAGCGCGGCGGCGCGTTGCCGTCCGCCTGTTCAGACGCGGGCGACGGGCACGGCAGCGGCGGCTTCACGGCCTCCAGCGGCAACAACGGCAAGGTGACGGCGATCCACAGCATGATTGACCCCGGGCCACGGCATGACGACCGATGCTGCGTCCGGCTGGGGCAGCATGGCGTCCTGCAACGGCAGTGTGATGACGAGTGGTTGCGCGGGCGGCGGCCCGCGACGCTTGAAAATGTCGACGGATAACGCGGCGAGCTGCATCCATTGACGCCGGTTCAGGGCGTCGTCGCCCGATGGCGCGACCGGCGTGCAAACCATGCGCAACGGCGCCGGCGACGACTGATTGCGCGCGGCGGGCGGACGCACGAGAAACGCGAGCGCCTGCGAATCCTGTGCGGCGACCTGCAAACGCCGCACGGCGTCGGCGCGCGCCTTCGGCTGCCAGAGCAGCACCGCGCCGATCCCTTCCTGCTTGAGCGCCTGTTCGGCGACCCAACCCGCGTCCTTCTCGCTCGCGCGCACCCAGATCACGCGTTCGAGCGCGACTCCCCACGCCTTGAGCGCACGGGCGTACGGCTGCCATGGCGGCGCGACGAGCACCACGTGCCGCCCGGTCTGCGCCGTGAGCGTGCGCAACGCGGGCGCCACGAGCCGCATTTCCCCGACGCCGCCCTGCTCCACCAGCAATTCCGTCAGGCTGCCCGCCGGCCAGCCGGCGCCGGGCAACTGCGCGTCGAGCATGGCGTGGCCGCTCGGCACCGAACGCTCGCTCGCGTGCGCGAGCTGATCGCCCTGCCAGACGCGGCTTTGCAGCCGCGGCGGCAAGTGCGCGGCAAGCTGCGCCGTGGTCGGCAAATTGAGTGGAAGCGCTGCGGCCATGATTCGGAACGGGCGATTTGCATCGGGTCAGGAAACGGTGTTGGATCGACGGCAATACGCTCCCCTGCCCGGCGTCAAAAACGGGGCATGGAGGCGGCGAAACGTCGATCTTCGTCCTGTATATTTATACAGTATTTTATGGGATGAGGGGAAGGCCCGAGGTGGGGTTTGGACGGCGGAGATTGGCCTGCTGCGGCGGGCATTAGCCGAAAAAATGGAGATGGCGATTCTCAAGCACGGCTGAGAATGGAGCAGAATCCGTATAAAAATCAAGAACTTGGCAACAAACTTCGCTGCGGCTCGCCAGGCCGGCAAGGCACCCGGCCCCAAGCTGGTCGCGGCCCGCTACCGGCGCGCGGCCGCCAGGCTGGAGGTCACGTTCGACAACGGCGTCGCGCTCTGCGTACCGGTCGCGCTGATCCAGGAATTCGCGCGGCTCGCGAGTCCCCCCTCGGCGGCGGATTGATCGGCAATCGAAATCTGAAGCGGCGGCTACGATCTGCATTTCCCGCGCATCGACGTATTCGTCAACGGCACGGCGTTGCTCGCGGGCATACTCGGTACGAAGGCGTGGATGGGCATGCTGGCGCGCAATCTGGGCGCGAGGCGCTCGGCGGCCAAGGCCAGTGCGGCGCGGGAAAACGGCAAGAAAGGCGGCCGGCCGAGGAAGGCGGTGGCGGTGCCGGTGGATCCTCAAACCGCGTGAACAAGCGCGCCGAGAAACGACACGTTTCAAGACGACGCGGAGAACGAAAAAGGGGTTACGCGCCGAAGCGTGTAACCCCTTCAATTCGTGGTCGGAGCGATAGGATTCGAACCTACGACCCTCTGATCCCAAATCAGATGCGCTACCAGGCTGCGCTACGCTCCGACGAATCCGCGATTGTATCGGCTAAGCCTATCGTCCGTCAAATCCTGTTGCGCGCAACGGGAAAGCCCATCATCCGAACCCAGGCAAACCCACCTTGCCGCCCTCGCCTCACCCATGCACCATGGCGACAGCCCGCGGCACGCGCCTTGCCGCAGCCTGTCGACCCACCCAGGAGACGCCGATGCAACTCATTCTCTGGCGCCACGCCGAAGCCGAAGACATCGCCGCGAGCGATCTCGCCCGCCAACTCACCACGCGCGGACGCAAGCAGGCGCAAAACGTCGCCCGCTGGCTGCGCGCGCGCCTGCCCGACGACGCCGTGATCCTCGCGAGCCCGGCCGCGCGCACCATGCAGACCGCCGAGGCGCTCACGGACCAATACCGCGTCGTGCGCGAACTGGCGCCCGACGCCAGCGTGGACGCCGTGCTCACCGCCGCTGGCTGGCCCGAAGGCATCGCGCCCGCCGTGGTCGTGGTCGGCCACCAGCCCACGCTCGGCGAAGTGGCCGCGCATCTGCTCGACGCGGGCACGGACAAGGCCGCCCGCCCGCGCGGTTGGGCCGTGAAAAAAGCCGGCGTGTTGTGGATCGCGAGCCGCGAGCGACTCGGCGACGACCACGCGGTGTTGCACGCCGCCATCACTCCCGAACTCGTCTGAGGCCGTCGCGCCGCGCCCGTTCCCCCCCATTCCAGCCGATCCCGCCCCGCCCTTTCCCTTGCTGCACCGGGCTCCTCGCATGCCCGGTGCTTCCCGCTGGCTTACACGGCGTCATCGAATCGTCATTGCGTTGCCATGTAACCGTAACCGCGTCTTACTACATTGGCCGCAAAAGTTCCGTTACCTTTCGACCAGGACGCCCCATGCGAGATCTGCCGATGCCTCCCCTGCCGTTCGCCTCGACGATGTTCGAGTCGCACCGGCGACTGCCGCGCGCCGAAGAAACGGTCACCGCGCAGCATCGCCTGCAGGTGACGTGGGCTCGCAGCGACGAGGAGCTGCGTGAAGCGCAGCGCCTGCGCTACCGCGTGTTCGCCGAAGAGATGGGCGCGCGCCTCACGGGCCCCGCCGGCCTCGACGTCGACGCGTTCGACGCCTACTGCGATCACCTGATCGTGCGCGACCTCGACACGCTCAAGGTGGTGGGCACGTATCGCGTGCTGCCGCCGCACCAGGCCGCGCGTATCGGCCGCCTCTACGCCGAAAGCGAATTCGACGTGTCGCGCCTCGCGCATCTGCGCCCGAAGATGGTCGAAGTGGGCCGCTCGTGCGTGCACCCCGACTATCGCAGCGGCTCGGTCATCATGTCGCTGTGGGGCGGTCTCGGCGCCTACATGAAGCAGAACGGCTACGAAACGATGCTCGGCTGCGCGAGCGTCGCGATGGCCGACGGCGGCCACTACGCGGCCAACCTGTACGCCTCGCTCGACGCGAACGCGCTGACCGATCCCGAGTACCGCGCGTTCCCGCACACGCCGCTGCCCGTCGACGAACTGCGTACGGGCGGCTCCGCCGTGCCGCCGCCGCTCATCAAGGGCTATCTGCGCCTCGGCGCGAAAATTTGCGGCGCGCCCGCCTGGGACCCCGATTTCAATACCGCCGACTTCCTCACGCTGTTCCGTCTTTCGGAAATCAACGAGCGTTATGCGCGGCATTTTCTCGGCGACGGCATCGCGCGCTAAAAATCCGTCACGCATAAAATCCACAAAAACCCGGCTCGATTTTGCGAGCCGGGTTTTTATTGATGCCGATTAAAGGCCGGACGAACACGCCAAAACAGCGCGTTCAATCCCGGCGCATTCCTCGCTCATTCTTCCGTATAAACCACGCGATACGGAATGCCGACCTTGCCCCACTCCGCCGCTTCCTGCACGAGGTTGTAGTCGGTGAGCGGATTGTTCTGCACCCACGCGTTCGGCAGCAGCACCTCGTAGCCCTCGCCTTCCTGCTCGACCTGGATGTGCGGCAGGCCGACGTCGGCGCGGCGGCGGCTCAGGAGCGCCGCGAGGCGCAGGCAGAACAGCAGCGGCCATTCCACGTCGCGCGTTTGCGAAAGCTTGCCGAGCTTGCCCACGTGGCCGAGCACGAGCGCCGCGAGGCGCGCCTGGTCGGTGCGCGAGAAGCCCGGCATGTCGGCGTTGCTGGTGATGTACGCCGAATGCTTGTGATACGCGCTATGCGAAATCGACAGACCGATCTCGTGCAGCGACGCGGCCCACGTGAGGAACATGCGGTTCTCTTCGCGGCGCTCTTCGTCAGGTTCGTCGAACTGGTCGTAGAACTTCACGGCGAGTTCGGCGATACGGCCCGCCTGCGCGCGATCCACGCCATAGCGGCGCATGAAGCCCTCCACCGTGACCGTGCGCATGTCCTCGTGCTGCGAACGGCCCAGCAGGTCGTACAGCACGCCCAGACGCAGCGCGCCGTCGGTCGTGTCGACGTAATCGATGCCCAGTTCGTCGAACACCGCGATCATGATCGACAGACCGCCCGCGAGCACCGGCACGCGGTCGGGCTTGAGCGCGACGAGCTTGAGACGGTTGACGTTCTCGGCCTTGATGAGCGCGCGCTTCAGACGCTCCAGGCCGCCGCGCGAGATGCCGTGCGTGATGCCCGGATCGTTGAAGCCGTTGGCCTCGACGAGTTCCGCGAGCGCGCGCGCCGTGCCCGACGAGCCGATCGCCTGGTCCCAGCCGGTCTTGCGGTAGTCGGCGGAAATGATCTGAATTTCGCGCGAGGCGGCGAGTTCGGCCTGGCGCATCGTGTATTCGTCGACGTTGCCCGAGGGGAAGAACTGGCGGCTATGGCTCACGCAGCCGATATAGAGGCTCTCCATGCGGATCGGCGTGTAGTGCGCGCCGATGATGAATTCCGTCGAGCCGCCGCCGATATCGACCACGAAGCGCTTGCCCGCGCTCGCCGGCACCGAATGCGCGGCGCCCGCGTAGATCAGGCGCGCTTCTTCGCGCCCCGCGATCACTTCGATCGGGAAGCCGAGTGCCGCTTCGGCCTCTGCAAGAAACTCGCCAGCGTTCTTGGCGACGCGCAGCGTGTTGGTCGCCACGGCGCGCACCTGGTCGGGATGAAAGTCGCGCAGCCGTTCGCCGAAGCGTTTGAGCGCGTCCCAGCCGCGCACCTGCGAGGCGCGGTCCAGCAGTTTGTCCTTCGAAAGACCGGCCGCGAGCCGGACGGGCTCGCGCAGCGCGTCCACCGGATAGATCTGGCTACCGGCGTCGGTTTCCTCGACGCGGCCGACGATCAGGCGAAAGCTGTTCGAGCCGAGATCGACGGCGGCGAGCAATTGAGGGTTGGTGACCATCGAGGGGGCGGGCTCCATGCGTGCAAATACTGACGAGCGCGCGGCCATGCGGGCTTGCTGCGCCGCGGCCGCGCTGTCCAAAAGCGTCATTTTAAGCGTACCCGACTTCACGATGGCGCTCCTCGCGGTTGTCGCACACACAGTTACTTTCGTCCACTGTGCATGATCGCGATACCCGTTTAAGATTTCGTGAAAGTGCGGCGTCGATTTTATGACACGCTGAATGTCACAATAAAGTCATATTACTGTGAGAATTTCCGAGCGTCCGTTCGAATCATCCCCCGAAATTCCCTTTTCATTACCGATGTCCATCCGCTACCCCTTACTGAATCGCGAGCTGGGCATTCTGGGATTCAATGAGCGCGTGCTTGCACAGGCGTCCGATCCCGCTGTTCCCTTGTTGGAGCGTCTGCGCTTCATCTGCATTACCAGCAGCAACCTTGACGAATTCTTCGAAGTGCGCATGGCCGGCCTTCAGGAGCAGATGCGCGACAATCCCGGCGTGCTCTCGCCCGACGGCATGTCGCTGCAACACGTGTACGACCTCGTGGTCGAGCGCGCGCAGCGCCTCGTGCATCGTCAGTACCGCATGCTGCACGACACCGTCCTGCCCGCGCTCGAGCAGGAAGGCATCTACTTTCACGGCACCGACGCCTGGAACGAGGCCCAGACCGCCTGGGCGCGCAATTACTTCTTCGACGAACTGCTGCCGGTGCTCACCCCCATCGGCCTCGATCCCGCGCATCCGTTCCCGCGCGTGCTCAACAAGAGCCTGAACTTCGTCGTCGAGCTCGAAGGCAAGGACGCCTTCGGCCGCCAGGCCGTCATGGGCATCGTGCAGGCGCCGCGCGCGCTGCCGCGCCTCGTGCGCATGCCGCAGGAGCTGTCGGGCTTCCAGCACGGCTTCGTGCTGCTCGGCTCGCTGCTGCAGCGCTTCGTGGGCGAGCTGTTCCCGAGCCTCGTCGTGCGTAGCTGCAACCAGTTCCGCATCACGCGTAACAGCGAACTGTTCGTCGACGAAGACGAGATCACGAATCTGCGCGTGGCGCTGCAGGGCGAACTCCCCGCGCGCCACCTCGGCAACGCGGTGCGCCTCGAAGTGTCGGCGGAGACGCCGCTGCATCTCGTGCAACGCCTGCTCGACGAAAGCGGTCTCAAGAGCAAGGACTGCTATTACGTCGACGGCCCGGTGAATCTCGTGCGTCTCATGCAGTTGCCCGAGATGGTCGATCGCCCCGACCTCAAGTTCGTGCCGCACGTGCCCGCGATCCCGCAGCGCATCGCCGCGACCACCAACATGTTCGACGTGATCGATCACGGCGACGTGCTGCTGCATCATCCGTACGAAAGCTTCCAGCCCGTGCTGGAACTGCTGCTGCAGGCCGCCAACGACCCCAACGTCGTCGCCATCAAGCAGACCATCTACCGCACCGGCACCGACTCGCCGCTCATGGACGCGCTCATGCAGGCCGCGCGCAACGGCAAGGAAGTGACGGTGGTCGTGGAGCTGCTCGCGCGCTTCGACGAAGAGACCAACATCAACTGGGCCTCGCAGCTCGAAGCCGTGGGCGCGCACGTGGTGTACGGCGTGGTGGGCCACAAGTGCCACGCCAAGATGATGCTGATCGTGCGCCGCGTGCCCGTGAACGGCCGCATGGTGCTGCGCCGCTATGTGCACCTCGGCACCGGCAACTATCACCCGCGCACGGCGCGCCTCTACACCGACTTCGGCCTCATGACCGCCGAGCCGAAGATGTGCGAGGACGTGCATCACGTGTTCCAGCAGCTCACCGGCATTGGCGGCGAACTGCAGCTGCACGAAATGTGGCAGTCGCCGTTCACGCTGCACCCGAAGCTGATCGAGTCGATTCGCGCCGAAGCCGAGGCCGCGCGCCAGGGCAAGAAGGCGCGCATCGTCGCGAAGATGAACGCGCTGCTCGAACCCACGGTGATCGACGAGCTGTACGAGGCCTCGCAGGCGGGCGTGAAGATCGACCTCATCATTCGTGGCGTGTGCGCGCTGCAGCCGGGCGTGCCGGGGCTGTCGCAGAACATCACGGTGCGTTCGATCGTCGGGCGCTTCCTCGAGCACCATCGCATCTACTACTTCTACGCGGGCGGCAAGGAAGACGTGTATCTCTCCAGCGCCGACTGGATGGACCGCAACCTGTTCCGCCGCGTCGAAGTCGCGTTCCCGATCCACGACCGGCGCCTCAAGCGGCGCGTGATCGCGGAAGGCCTCTCGACCTTCATCGGCGACAACCAGGCCGCGTGGCTCATGCAAAGCGACGGCCATTACCGCCGCCGCCGCGCGGGCAAGGCCGTGCGCAACGCGCAGATGAGCCTGCTGACGAAGTTCTGTCCGTGAGTGCGTGACGCTCGTTCGAGCGTCGCCGATGCAAAAAAGCCGCTTCGAACGAAGCGGCTTTTTTTATCGCCGTGCTTATTGCGGTCTTCCGCGCCGTGACAGCGGCGCGCGCATCAAACCGGCGCCGGCTGCCGGCGCGTCGTGCGCGCCGTGGGAAAGCGCACGGTGAAGGTGCTGCCGCGCCCTTCCTCGCTCTTCACTTCGAGCGCGGCGTCGTGGCGTTGCAGCACGTGCTTGACGATGGCGAGACCGAGGCCCGTGCCGCCCGTGTCGCGCGAGCGGCTGCGATCGACGCGATAAAAACGCTCGGTCAAGCGCGGAATGTCGGAGGCCGGAATGCCGAGGCCGCTGTCCGTGACCGAAAACACCGCGCCGCCCTGCTCCGCGCGCCACGACAGATGCACCGTGCCGCCATCGGGCGTGTAGCGCACGGCGTTGGTCGCGAGATTGCCCAGCGCGCTCAGGATCTCGGTTTCCGAGCCGGTCACGCTCAGGCTGTCGTCGATGTCGGCCGTGATGCGATGGTGGCCGCCCGAGAGCGTTTCGGCGTCTTCGCGCACGTGGCCGAGCACCGCGCGCATGTCGATCATCTGGTCGCCCGGCGAGCGTCCCTCGCCTTCGAGCTTCGCGAGCACCAGCAGGTCGGTGACGATGTGGCGCATGCGCGAAGCCTGCTGCTCCATCATCTCCAGATAGCGGTTGCGCTCGGTTTCCGAGAGCGGAATCTCGCGCATCGTTTCGAGAAAGCCCGAGAGCACCGTGATCGGCGTCTTGAGTTCGTGCGAGACGTTGGCGACGAAGTCGCGCCGCATGGAGTCGGTGCGTTCGAGTTCGGTGATGTCCTGCGACAGCACGAGCTTGCGGTTGTCGCCGTACGGAAACACCTGCACGGAGAGCACGTTCTGCCGCTTCGCGCCCATGCCGCGCATGATCAGCATTTCCTGATAATCATGCGAATTGAGGTAGCGCACGAAGTCGGGCTGGCGCACGAGATGCGTGATGTGCTGGCGCAGATCGCGTTTGGCGTCGAGGCCGAAATGGACTTCGCTGATCGCGTTGCACCATTCGATCTGGTCGTGATCGTCGAGCATCGCCACGCCGTTCGGCGAAGCCTGGATCGCCTGAATGAAGCGCGAGTGCTGCTGTTCGACCTGGCGCACCTGGGCGTGCCAGCGCTTCGCGAGCTTGTGCAGACGGTAGTAGATTTCGCCCCAGATGCCGGGAGCGCTCGGCACTTCGCCGTAGACCGGCGCGTCGAGCAGGCGCCAGAGGCGTTGCTTGTGGAAGGTGCTGAAAAGCATTTGCGCGACGAGCGCGACGACCGCCACGCTCAGCGCGAACTTGACGCCGACGATCGCGCCAATGCCCGTGCAGACGAGCGCGAGCAAGACGATCGAAACCAGGGAGCGCGCCCAGATGATGTTCATGTTCCTGCGATCGAAAAAAAAACAGTCGGATGCGGGCACGCAACATCGTGCGGCCGGCGCCGGGCAAGCCCGCGCGGCCAACGAGCGGCGCCGCGAGGTGCATTACCCCGCGGCGCGGCCAGGACTTCAGGACAGCTTCAGGCGCTCTTCGCGAGACGGTAGCCGCTGCCGCGCACCGTTTCGATCATAGCATCGCACCCCGCCGGCTTGAGCGCGGCGCGCAGACGCTTGATATGCACGTCCACCGTGCGCTCTTCCACGAACACGTGGTCGCCCCACACCTGGTCGAGCAACTGCGTGCGGCTGTGCACGCGCTCCGGGTGCGTCATGAAGAAGTGCAGCAGGCGGAACTCGGTCGGGCCGAGGTCCAGCTTGATCTCGCTGCCTTCCGCATGGGCCGCCACCCGGTGCGTGGCCGGGTCGAGCTTCAACCCGTTGATCGCCACGACGTCTTCCGTGAGCTGCGGCGCGCGGCGGCGCAACACCGCCTTGATGCGCGCCATCAGTTCCTTGGGCGAGAACGGCTTGGTCACGTAGTCGTCGGCGCCGATTTCCAGGCCGAGCACCTTGTCCTGCTCGTCGCCGCGGGCGGTCAGCATGATGATCGGGATGTGCTTCGTGCGCTCGTTGTTGCGCAGATCGCGCGCGAAGTTGACGCCCGACTTGCCCGGCAACATCCAGTCGAGCAGGATGAGATCGGGCAGCACGTCGCTGATCAGGTTTTGCGCCTGTTCCGCGTTGTACGCGCGGATCGGGCAATGACCCGCGTGTTGCAGGTTCACCGAAATCAGCTCGGAAATAGCGGGCTCATCTTCGATGACGAGAATGCTGCTGGGCATCGGCACCTCTTGTGACCTTTTGGTCGCTTGGACCAGTTGAATCTGAACGGTTGATTAACTGAGCGCTTCGCGTTCGAGCGCGTCGCGCGACTTGTGCCGCACGTCGGTGCCCTTGACGATGTAGATGATGAACTCGGCGATGTTCTTCGCGTGGTCGCCGATCCGCTCGATCGCCTTGGCGATGAACAGATAGTCGAGGCCCACGGAGATCGTGCGCGGATCTTCCATCATGTAGCTCACGAGCTTGCGCACGAAAGCGCGGAATTCCTCGTCGATCGCCTTGTCGTCGCGCACGATCTGCGCGGCCGCCACGGTGTCGAGGCGCGCGAACGCGTCGAGCGCGCGGCGCAGGATCGACACGGCCATTTCGCCCGAGACCTTGATCTCGGCGATGTTGACGGTGCGCGAGGCGCCGTCTTCCATCAGGCGCTTGGTGCGCTTGGCGATCTTTTCGGCTTCGTCGCCGGCGCGCTCGAGGTTCGTGATGGTCTTCGAGATCGCGAGCACGAGGCGCAGGTCACGCGCGGCCGGCTGGCGGCGCGCGATGATGTTGCTGCACTCTTCGTCGATCTCGACTTCCATCGTGTTGAGACGGTCTTCGGCGGCGATCACGCGCGCGGCGGCTTCGCCGTCGAACTCGTTCAGCGCCTGCATCGCCGTGATGATCTGCGATTCGACGAGACCGCCCATTTCGAGCACCTTCGACGAAATGAGATTCAGGTCGGCGTCGAACTGGCTGGAGAGATGCTTATCGGACATGATGGGCTCCTTTCGACGCTTAACCGAAGCGGCCGGTGATGTAGTCTTCCGTTTCCTTGCGGACCGGCTTGATGAAGATCTTCTCGGTGTCGCCGAACTCGATCAGCTCGCCGAGGTACATGTAGGCGGTGTAGTCCGAGCAACGCGCGGCCTGCTGCATGTTGTGCGTGACGATCACCACCGTGTAGTCGCTCTTGAGTTCCGCGATCAGCTCTTCGATCCGGCCCGTCGAGATCGGGTCGAGCGCCGAGCACGGCTCGTCGAGCAGCAGGACTTCGGGGCGGATGGCGATGCCGCGCGCGATACACAAGCGCTGCTGCTGGCCGCCCGAGAGACCGTAGCCGCTCTGGTTCAGCTTGTCCTTCACTTCGTTCCAGAGCGCGGCCTTCGTGAGCGCCCACTCCACGCGGTCGTCCATTTCCGGACGCGACAGCGTTTCGAACATCTTCACGCCGAACGCGATGTTGTCGTAAATCGACATCGGGAACGGGGTCGGCTTCTGGAACACCATGCCGATACGCGCGCGCAAGAGCGAGATGTCGCGCTTCGTCGTCAGCAGGTTTTCGCCTTCCATCAGGATCTCGCCTTCGGCCCGTTGTTCCGGGTAGAGCGCGAACATCTTGTTGAAGGTGCGCAGCAGCGTGGACTTGCCGCAGCCCGACGGGCCGATGAACGCCGTTACCTTGCCTTCGGGAATCTGCAGGTTGATGTTCTTCAGCGCGTGGTACTTGCCGTAGAAGAAGTTCAGGTCCTTCACTTCGATCTTCGGCTTGCCGAGCGCGGGCAACTGACCGTTCTGGGCGGGGTCCGCGGGTTTGAAACCAGCCGAGGGCGTAGTGCCGTGCGCGGCGGTGTTGAGGTGACTCTCTGCCATGTTCATCGGATGACTCCGCCCTTACTTGTTCGAAAAGACCGTGCGCGCGAGGACGTTCAGGCCCAGCACGCCCAGCGTGATCAGGAAAACGCCGGCCCACGCGAGCGATTGCCACTGCGAAAACGGGCTCATCGCAAACTTGTAGATCGTGACCGGCAGGTTCGCCATCGGTTGATTCATGTTCAAGCTGAAGAACTGGTTCGACAGCGCGGTGAAGAGGAGCGGCGCGGTTTCGCCGGCGATACGCGCCACGGCGAGCAGCACACCCGTCACGATGCCGGCGATCGACGCCTTCAGCGTGATCGAGAGCACCATCTTCCACTTCGGCGTGCCGAGCGCGAAGGCCGCTTCACGCAGCGCATTCGGCACGAGCTTCAGCATGTTTTCGGTCGTGCGGATCACGATCGGGATCTGCAGCAGCGCGAGACCGATCGCGCCGGCCCAGCCGCTGAAGTGACCCATCTTCGCGACCACGAGCGCATAGACGAACAGACCCACGACGATCGACGGCGCCGACAACAGAATGTCGTTGATAAAGCGCGTCACGCCCGCGAGCCAGCCCTTCTGGCCGTATTCGGCGAGATAGATGCCCGCGAGAATGCCGATCGGCGTGCCGACCAGCGTCGCGATGCCCACCAGCAACAGGCTGCCGACGATGGCGTTGGCGAGACCGCCGCCATCCGTGTTCGGCGGCGGCGTGGACTGCGTGAACAGCTCCACCGAAAGACCGCCGATACCGAGCGACAGCGTCGTATAGAGAATCCACACGAGCCAGATGATGCCGAACGCCATGGCGGCGAGCGAGCACGTCAGCGCGATCGCGTTGGTCACACGGCGACGGCTTTGCAGCTTGTCGCGCATGCGCTCCAGTTCGGGCCCGTAAATCGCGCCCGGAATCTTCATCAACGGTTCGCTCATCGCGCACCCTCCGCTTTTTCAAGGCGCAGCAACATGAACTTCGAGATGGACAGCACGATGAACGTGATCACGAAGAGAATCAGGCCCAGTTCCATCAGCGCGGACGTATGCAGGCCGGGGTCGGCTTCCGCGAATTCGTTCGCGAGCGCCGAGGTGATGCTGTTGCCCGGCGAGAACAGCGAGACGTTGTCGAGCAGGTTGGTGTTGCCGATCACGAAGGTCACGGCCATCGTTTCGCCGAGCGCGCGGCCGAGGCCGAGCATCACGCCGCCGATCACGCCGGTCTTGGTGAACGGGAGCACGATCTTCCACATGACTTCCCACGTGGTGCAGCCGATGCCGTACGCCGATTCCTTCAGCAGCACCGGCGTGACTTCGAACACGTCGCGCATGACCGAGGCGATGTACGGAATGATCATGATCGCGAGAATCACGCCCGCGCACAGAATGCCGATACCGATGGGCGCGCCCTGGAACAGCGCGCCGACCACCGGGATGCCGCCAAGCAGCACGCCGAGCGGCTTTTCGAAGTACTGCGCGAAGATCGGCGCGAACACGAGCAGACCCCACATGCCGTAGACGATCGACGGGATCGCGGCCAGCAGTTCGATGGCGATGCCGAGCGGGCGGCGCAGCCAGGCGGGCGAAAGCTCGGTCAGGAACAGCGCGATGCCGAAGCTCACAGGCACGGCGATGATGAGCGCGATGATCGAGGTGGCGATCGTGCCGTAGATAGGCACGAGCGCGCCGAACTGCTGGCTGGGAGGATCCCAGTCAGCAGTCCAGAGAAATGAGAGGCCGAACTTCTGGATCGTCGGCAACGACGAAACGATCAGCGAAACGATGATGCCGCCGAGCAGCAACAGCGTGACGATGGCGGCAAGGCGGGTGAGGCTGCCGAAAATGATGTCCCCTGCCGGGCTGGGCGCTTTCTGTTGCGCGGCGCTGCCGGGCGGGTTGGAAACGAGCGGGACGTCGGACATGGTGACCTGGGTTCCAGTTGCCGCGAGCGCGAGGCTCACGACGTTGATGCAGCCGCTAGACTGCGATCGCCCGTCTTCCGGTCACTGAACCGGTCGACGGGCGGCACATCGGGACAGCTTGTGCGGTGGCTTCAGGCGGCTTACACAAGCGAGAGGGCCGCGCGCGTCACGCGGCGGCCCTTTCAGCTATTCGCCTGACGCTAACCTTACTCGGCGACTGCCTTGCCGCTTGCGTCCTTGACCTTCGCCTTCCACTGCGTTTCGATTTCGCTCACGACCGATTGCGGCAGCGAGATGTAATCGAGGCTGTCAGCAGCCGGGGTGCCGTTCTTGAACGCCCAGTCGAAGAACTTGAGCGTTTCCTTGCCCTGTTCCGGCTTGTCCTGTGCCGTGTGCAGCAGCACGAACGTTGCGCCGACGACCGGCCATGCGTCCTTGCCCGGCTCGTTCGTCAGGATCTGGTAGAACGACTTCTTCCAGTCTGCGCCAGCAGCCGCTGCCTTGAACGTGTCCGTGCTCGGCTGAACGACCGCGCCCGTCTCATTCTTCATGGCAGTGTAGATCATGTGGTTTTGCTTGGCGTATGCCCATTCCACATAACCGATCGAGCCCGGCAGACGTTGCACGAAAGCTGCGACGCCGTCGTTGCCCTTGCCGCCCGTACCCGTCGGCCAGTTGACCGTTGCGCCTTCGCCGACCTTGCTCTTCCAGTCAGCGTTGACCTTCGAGAGGTAGTTCGTCCAGATGAAGCTGGTGCCCGAACCATCAGCGCGGCGAACCACGGCGATGTCCAGATCCGGCAGCTTGACCTTCGGGTTCAGGGCGACGATGGCCGGATCATTCCACTTCTTGATCTTGCCGAGGTAGATGTCGCCGAGCACTTGACCCGACAGAACGATTTCACCAGCCTTGATGCCCGGCACGTTGATTGCCGGCACGACGCCGCCAACCACCGTCGGGAACTGGAACAGGCCGTCCTTAGCCAGTTCGTCGTCCTTCAGGGGAGCGTCCGAACCTGCGAAGTCGACGGTCTTGGCTTGAATTTGCTTGATGCCGCCCGACGAGCCGATGCCCTGGTAGTTGACCTTGCCGCCGCCCGACTTTTGATAGGCGTCTGCCCATTTCGTGTAGATCGGTGCTGCGAACGTGCTGCCCGCGCCGGTGATGTCAGCAGCGTGCGCTGCCATCGCGAAAAGAGCGCCAGCAACGCCAGCGAGCGCGGTTTGCATCAATTTCATGAGACCTCCAGATGTGTGAGCGGAAGAACGACACCGCGAAGCTTAGGGGCTCTCTGTGACAGTACCGTGACGATTCATGAAGCGAACGTGACATTTACATTACTGGCTGAAAGCCAGTGAAAACCAGCCGCATACCGGCGTGAAGCCGGGATGGGTAAGGGACCGGCGCGTGGCCGCCCGCGCGTAACGGCCGCTGGAGGCGGCTTGGGCGGGATTCGGGGTGCGAAACGAAAAGGCTTCGCGACAGCAAAGAAAGCGCGCTGAAACCTGCAAGTGAAACGTTTGCAGAATTCTGCGATTGCTACAAAAAAGACTGCAAAAAAAGATGGGGGCGACACCGCGACGCGACGTCACACCCCATCGATTAGCTCAGAACAAACTTAAGCGATCGAACGCTTGACGGTTCCGGCAATGGCTTCTGCGTAATGAACCGCGTCGCGCTCTTCGCGCGCTTCGACCATCACGCGCAAGACCGGCTCCGTGCCCGAGGCGCGGATCAGCACGCGGCCCTTGCCCTTGAGTTCCGCTTCCGCCGACTGGATCGACTGCTGGATTTCGGCGTTGCCCTTCCAGTCGGCGCCCTGCGCAATGCGCACGTTGATGAGCTTTTGCGGGAACAGCGTCACGCCGTCGAGCAGTTGCGCGAGCGTCTGGCCGCTGCGCTTCATCGCGGCGAGCACGAGCAGCGCGGAAACGATGCCGTCGCCGGTCGTATGGCGGTCGAGCGAGAGAATGTGGCCCGAGCCTTCCGCGCCGAGTTGCCAGCCCTTCTCGCGCAGTTGTTCGAGCACGTAGCGGTCGCCCACGTTCGCGCGCACGAAGCCCACGCCGAGCGCGTCCAGCGCCTGCTCCACGGCCAGGTTCGTCATGAGCGTACCGACAGCCCCTGCCACCTTGCCGTCGGTCGCGATGCGGTCCTTCACGAGCACGTAGAGCAGTTCGTCGCCGTTGAAGAGGCGCCCCTGGGCATCCACGACCTGAAGACGGTCCGCGTCGCCGTCGAGCGCGATGCCGAGGTCCGCGTGATTCGCGCGCACCGCGCGCACGAGCGCGTCGGGGGCCGTGGCGCCCACGCCGTCGTTGATGTTGAAGCCGTTGGGCGAAACCCCGATCGGGATCACGTCGGCGCCGAGTTCGTGGAACACGTGCGGCGCGATGTCGTAAGCGGCACCGTTCGCGCAGTCGATCACGAGCTTGAGGCCGCGCAGGTTGAACGCCTGCGGGAACGTGCTCTTGCAGAACTCGATGTAACGGCCGCCGGCGTCGTCGAGACGGCGGGCGCGGCCGAGCAGGTCGGACGGCGCGCACTCGAGCGGCTGGTCGAGTCGCTCTTCGATCTGATGCTCGACCTCGTCGGGCAGCTTGTTGCCGTCGGCCGAGAAGAACTTGATGCCGTTGTCGTAGTACGGATTGTGCGACGCGCTGATCACCACGCCCGCCGAAAGGCGCAGCGCGCGCGTGAGATAGGCGATGCCGGGCGTCGTCATCGGGCCGGCCAGCATGACGTCGATGCCGGCCGCCGAGAGCCCCGCTTCCAGCGACGCCTCGAGCATGTAGCCCGAAATACGCGTGTCCTTGCCGATCAGCACCGAAGGGCGCGGCCCGCCGGTCGCCGCCGCCGACCCGGCCAGCACCTTGCCCGCGGCGTAGCCGAGCCGCAGCACGAAATCCGGCGTGATCGGCGCTTCACCGACCTTGCCACGTACACCATCCGTACCGAAATAACGACGTCCCATTTTTTGATCCTCGATCGTATGTCGCCGGTCTAGCCGGTTTGTCCTGATTTTGCCGCCGCCGTTCCTGCTTGTTGCCGCTTTCTCGCGGCATTTCCGCTGATTATTCGCCGTGCATCGAATCGCGCCGCGCCGGACGATATCCGTCAGTCATGCCGCATCAATCCGCATCAATCCGCATTACGCGGGGCGCGCGCCCATCGCCTCACCCATCGCCTCATGCATTGCCGCCCACACTTTTAGCGCGTCGACTGTCGGCGCGACGTCGTGCACGCGGATGATGGCCGCGCCCCGCTCCGCCGCGCAGACCGCCGCCGCCACGCTCGCCGCGACGCGTTCGGGCGCGAGCCGGTTCACGAGCGCACCGAGCATCGACTTGCGCGACATGCCCGCGAGGATCGGATACGACGCGACGCCGGGCGCCACCTCGGGCGCGGTCTCGCGCAGATGCGCGAGCAGCGCGTAGTTGTGCTCGATCACCGCCTTGCCGAAGCCGAAGCCCGGATCGACGCTGATGCGCGCCTTCGCAACGCCCGCCGCCTCGAGTTCCGCGCAACGCGCGGCGAGGAACTCGCGCACCTCGCGCACGACATCGGCGTAATCGGGTTCGCCCAGCTGCATGGTTTGCGGCTCGCCGAGCATGTGCATGACGCACAGCCCGCAGTGGCTCTCGCGCACGGCGTCGATCGCACCGGGCATGCGAAAGCCCCAGATGTCGTTGACGAGATCGGCGCCCGCCGCGATCGCATGACGCATGACCTCGGGCTTGTACGTGTCCACCGAAAGCGGCACGTTCGCCCCCTTGAGCTTTTCCACGAGCGGAATCACGCGCTCGAGTTCTTCGTCCAGCGGCACGGGCGGCGCGCCGGGCCGCGTGGATTCGCCGCCGATATCGATGATGTCCACGCCGTCGCGCAACATCTGCTCCGCGCGGCGCAACGCGTCGTCGTATGCGATGTACTTGCCGCCGTCGGAAAACGAATCGGGTGTGGCGTTGAGAATGCCCATGACGAGCGGACGCTCGAACGTGAGCGTGAAACGGCCGCACGCGAGCGGTTGAGGCGGGAGATTACCTTGCGAACTGGGATTGGGCACGTCAAAAAACGTTAGAAGTGAAACGAGATGCGACAGCGCGAATTACGGCGTGCGTGCACGCCAGCAATGCGCCAGAAATACAAACGGGCCGATGTGAAGATTCACACCGGCCCGCGTTCAACTCAACTGCCTACCGCTCGATCAGGCCGGAGCGGTCGCGCTACCGGGCTTGACTTCGCTGCCTGCGCTGCCGCCCGAGCTGGGCGCATCGCCCTGCGACGGCGTGCTCTTCGGCGAGCGCGGCGGACGGCCGGCCATGATGTCGTTGATCTGGTCGGCGTCGATCGTTTCCCACTCCATCAGCGCCGCGGTCATGGCTTCGACCTTGTCGCGATTCTCGTCGAGCAGGCGCTTCGCGAGGTTGTACTGCTCGTCCAGCACGCGGCGGATTTCCGCGTCGACCTTCTGCTGCGTGGCTTCCGAAATGGCCCGCGTGAAGCCCTTGCCGAACGGACCGCCTTCGTTTTCGTCGTCGGCGTAGACCATCGGTCCGAGCGCGTCCGTCATGCCGAAACGCGTGACCATGGCGCGCGCCGTTTGCGTGGCCTTGTTGAAGTCGTCCGATGCCCCCGTGCTGATCAGGTTCATGAACAGCTCTTCCGCCACGCGACCGCCAAACAGAATGGCGAGACGATCCAGCAGGTAGTCCTTCGAATACGTTTCGTTGTCGTGTTCCGGCAACTGCCACGTTACGCCCAGCGCGCGACCGCGCGGAATGATCGTGACCTTGTGCACCGGATCGGCCTTCGGCAACAGCTTGGCGATGACCGCGTGACCCGACTCGTGGTACGCCGTGGCGCGCTTCGCTTCTTCGCGGATCACGGCCGACTTGCGCTCCGGACCCATGAAGATCTTGTCCTTCGCGTCTTCGAAGTCCTGCATTTCGACGATGCGCTTGCCGCGACGCGCCGCGAACAGCGCCGCTTCGTTCACGAGGTTCGCGAGATCGGCGCCCGAGAAGCCCGGCGTGCCGCGCGCGATGACCGCTGCGTCCACGTCGTTGGCGATCGGCACCTTGCGCAGGTGGACCTTCATGATCTGCTCACGGCCGCGGATGTCGGGCAGACCGACATAGACCTGACGGTCGAAACGGCCGGGGCGCAGCAGCGCCTTGTCGAGCACGTCCGAACGGTTCGTGGCCGCGATCACGATGACGCCCGAGTTCGCCTCGAAGCCGTCCATTTCCACCAGCATCTGGTTCAGCGTTTGTTCGCGTTCGTCGTTGCCGCCGCCCATGCCGGCGCCGCGATGGCGACCGACCGCGTCGATTTCGTCGATGAACACGATACACGGCGCATGCTTCTTGGCTTGCTCGAACATGTCGCGCACGCGGGCCGCGCCCACGCCGACGAACATTTCCACGAAGTCCGAACCCGAGATGCTGAAGAACGGCACTTTCGCTTCACCGGCGATCGCGCGTGCCAGCAGCGTCTTACCGGTACCCGGAGGGCCGACCAGCAGAACGCCGCGCGGAATGCGCCCGCCCAGCTTCTGGAATTTTTGCGGATCGCGCAGGAAGTCGACGAGTTCCGAGACTTCTTCCTTCGCTTCGTCGCAGCCCGCGACGTCGGAGAAGTTCACCGCGTTGTTGTTTTCGTCGATCAACCGCGCTCGCGATTTACCGAACGAGAACGCCCCGCCTTTGCCGCCCCCCTGCATCTGCCTCATCATGTAGAACCAGAACACGATGATAAGGATGGTTGGCCCGAGGTAGTACAGCGCCGAGACGAGCGCGTTGGGCTCTTCGTCAGCCTTGCCGCTCACCTGCACGTTGTACTTCATCAGGTCGCCGACCATCCAGATGTCGCCGGGAGAGACGATCTGGTATTTCTGGCCGTCCGCCGGAGTGACCGTGAGGTTCCGCCCCTGCACCACGACGCTCTTGACCTTGCCGTTCTTCGCGTCGTCCATGAACTGCGAATAGGAAACGCCTTCCTGGACACGGGGCTTGTCGAACTGCTTGAACACCGTAAACAGCACCAGTGCGATCACCAACCACACTGCTGCCTTCGAAAACATGTTGTTGTTCAAAGCACCACTCCTTCACTCATAGACGGGCGCCTACATTTGCCTTGCGGCACCACCAAAGCATTCTAATCCAGTACACGGACCCCTGCCATAACGTTTCGCTACCACAGGAATAGTCACAGCGCCTTGTCAGGACCGCGTTTCGCACCCGTTGCACGGTTCGCCGGCGCCCTTGTACCGTAATCATGCCCCGTTTAACCGGGATGCTTCAGTTGTTTGCCCAATATAAACGTTTCAGCCGATTTGTCGCGCGAAGCTTTCGGTTTGCGCGCGGCCACGATTTTGAACTGATGCTTGAATTTTTCGACGATCTGACTGTAACCGCTGCCGTGGAAGCACTTCACCAAAAGGGCCCCATCCGGTTTCAGATGATTCTGCGAAAACTCGAGCGCGAGATCACACACGTGTTCGATACGCGCCGCGTCTGCGGACGCGACCCCGGAGAGATTGGGCGCCATATCCGAAATTACAAGGTCCACGGGGCGGCCGCCCACCAATTCTTCGAGTTGCGCGAGCACGCTGTCTTCGCGGAAGTCGCCCTGGAGAAATTGCACATCGGCGACCGGTTCCATCGGCAGGAGGTCGAGCGCGATGATGGTGCCGTCGATACCGCCCTGCCGCTCCGCGTCGCGCTTCGTGCTCTGCGCGAGCTTGTTGCGCGCGTACTGGCTCCAGCTGCCCGGCGCCGCGCCGAGATCCACGATCACCATGCCCGGGCGGATCAGCTTGTCCTGCTCGTCGATCTCCTTGAGCTTGTACGCGGCGCGCGCGCGATAGCCTTCCCGCTGCGCGAGTTTCACGTACGGATCGTTGATGTGGTCGTGCAGCCACGACGTGTTGAAGCGATTTTTTGCCATTAAAGATGAACAGTTGCTGCGTGAAACCGCGCTTTTGGCGGATAATACGCGTTTTATTCGTGCGGCCGTCGCGGCCCGCCGGGCCGGAAGTCGTTACCGCGGTGGTCCACCGCGTCTCAGGCTTCCGCAGGCGTTGATTCCCGCGCCACGCCGTTCCCCACGGTTTTCCGTTGTTCCGCTGCGCCCGCGAGCCGGTCTGTCATGCACAGACCCCGGCGACGCCCGGCCCGAAGGTTTCGCCTCCGGCCCCTGGCCGTCGCGCCACGCGGCGCCGTTATTTTAGTCGAGTCTGCCACATCCCATGCCCGCCCTTTCCATTACTGCCGAACAGCGTTCCGCCCTTCGCTCCGAAGCTCACGCGCTCAAACCGGTCGTGCTCATCGGCGCCGAGGGACTGACCGACGCGGTCCTCAAGGAAATCAAGGTCCACCTCGACGCGCACCAGCTCATCAAGATTCGCGTGTTCGGCGACGAGCGCGAAGAGCGTATCGCCATTTACGAAGAAATCTGCGACCGCCTGGGCGCCGCGCCCATCCAGCACATCGGCAAGCTGCTCGTGATCTGGAAGCCCGAAGCGCCGAAGTCGTCGACCACCACCGCGCGCGCCGGCGCGCGCGGCACCGTCACGCGCCCTTCCGCCGACGTGCCGAGCGCGCGCGAAGCCGGCAAACGCGGCGCCTCGCCGCGCGTGGTCAAGGTCGTGAAGCCCAGCGAAAACCCCATGCGCAAGCCGAAGGCGCAGCGGGTCACCGTCAAGGGCAACGAACGCGTCACGCAAGGCGGCAACATCAAGCGCGCCAAGAAGCGTCAGACCAGCTCGAAGCGCGGCCATCAGAACACGAAATGAGCACGAAGTAAGCGCCAAATAAGCGCGATCCGCTTCAAGCAAAAAACGCGGCCATCGAGCCGCGCTTTTTTTCGCGCCGTGCTTTCGTACGATGCCGAGGCCAACCTGGGGCACGGCGCCGCCCGGAGCTGGCGCGGCTCAGCCGCGCGCCACTGCCGCCGACACCCGCGCCGAAGGCAGCAGCCAGACGAGCCAGGCGCCCAGCAGGCTCTCCACCAGATAGAACACGCTCGACACCCCGTGCAGCATGCCGAAGCGGCTCGCGTACGGCGAACTCGCCACGTCCATGCCCGCGCTCATGGCGGCCATGCGCAGTTCGTTCATGTACGGCTGCAACGCGAAATAGCCGACCAACACGCACAGCAGCATGGCGGCGAGTATCCAGCGCAAGCGCCGGTAGCCTACGGCGCCACGCCGCGCGAGCACGTTCGAGAGCCCGAGCAGCAGCACGCCGCACACCACGCCGATGATGCCTTCGATCATGAAGAGCTGCGCGGCGATCCCGCCGGCCACCACGCGTTCGAGCGAGGCGAACACGACGGGCGCGACCGCGTAGCCGATGGTCAGCTGACTGCCGACCCACAGCATGGCGATAAGCCCGAACAAGCGGTGCGGCACGAGGGAAACCGGCAGTGCGGCACCCGTGGAAGTGACGGAACTCACGTGCGCCGCCCCTTAGACGTAGCGAACCTCGATGACCTCGTACTCGCGCACGCCGCCCGGTGCCTGCACCTCGGCGACGTCGCCTTCCGACTTGCCGATCAGCGCGCGCGCGATGGGCGAGCTGACCGAGATCAGGCCGTGCTCGAGATCGGCTTCGTCGTCGCCGACGATCTGGTACGTGACGGTCTTGCCCGACTCGAGGTCTTCGAGATCGATGGTGGAACCGAACACGATGCGGCCGTCGGCTTCCAGCGTGGACGGGTCGATCACCTGCGCGGCGGCGAGCTTCGACTCGATTTCGGCGATACGGCCTTCGATAAAGCCCTGCTTTTCCTTCGCGGCATCGTATTCCGCGTTTTCCGAGAGATCGCCCTGCGCGCGCGCTTCGGCGATCGAATTGATGACCGCCGGACGCTCGACGGACTTCAGGTGTTGCAGTTCTCCGCGAAGCTGCTCCGCACCGCGCTTGGTCAAGGGAATCGTGCTCATAAACAACTCGTGTAACCGGTTAATGCCCCGTTTGGACCCTGATTCGGTCCAGCGTGGGACTTTTGGGCCGCCATGACAATCAGGGCGGCCAAAAAAAATCACCGCGGTTAAGTGCATTCCGCCAAGGCGGCCGCGCTATGCGAGCGCAGCCTCGAAACCCTGTTGGAACGCCGCTTAACCGCGGCACATTCAGCTAGTCAGCCTGTCTCGTGACAAATTAGACAGACGATGGAAGCCTTAGTTTAGGCGAGCATGGAGGCCTTGTAAATCATAGACTTCCAGGTTCTTCAGGTAACGCAGGCCCTCGACGGCCGCGCGCGCGCCCGACATCGTGGTGTAGTACGTGACCTTGTTCGCCTGTGCGCTCATGCGGATCGAGCGCGAATCGGCGATCGCCGCGCGGGTTTCGTCGACGGTCGTGAAGACCAGCGAAATCTCGCCGTTCTTGATCATGTCGACAATGTGCGGACGGCCGTCCTTCACCTTGTTGACGACCTTGACCGGCACGCCGGCCGCTTCGATCGCGGCGGCGGTGCCGCGCGTGGCGACCAGCGCGTAACCGAGTTCGTGCAGCATGCGCGCGACTTCGACGGCCTTCGGCTTGTCCGAATCCATCACCGTGATGAACACCGTGCCCGATTCCGGCAGACGCGAACCGGCCGCGAGCTGCGACTTGAACAGCGCTTCACCGAAGGTCTTGCCCACGCCCATGACTTCGCCGGTCGAACGCATTTCGGGTCCGAGCACCGGGTCGACCGCCGGGAACTTGATGAACGGGAACACCGCTTCCTTCACGCTGAAGTACGGCGGAATCACTTCCTTCGTCACGCCCTGCTCCGCCAGCTTCTGGCCGACCATCGCGCGCGCCGCGATTTTCGCGAGCGGCAGGCTGGTTGCCTTCGAGACGTACGGCACCGTGCGCGACGCGCGCGGATTCACTTCCAGCACGTAAATGACGTCCTTCTTCGAGCCATCGTCCTGCGGCACCTGCTGGATCGCGAACTGCACGTTCATCAGGCCGACCACGTTCAGCGCCTTGGCCATGGCGGCCGTCTGACGCTTGAGTTCGGCGATCGTTTCCTGCGAGAGCGAGTACGGCGGCAGCGAGCAAGCCGAGTCGCCCGAGTGCACGCCCGCCTGTTCGATGTGCTCCATCACGCCGCCGATGAACACGTCCGTGCCATCCGAAATGCAGTCCACGTCACATTCGATCGCGTCGTTCAGGAAGCGGTCGAGCAGCACCGGCGAGTCGTTCGACACCTTCACGGCCTCGCGCATGTAGCGTTCGAGGTCGCGCGGCTCGTGGACGATTTCCATGGCGCGGCCGCCCAGCACGTACGACGGACGCACGACCAGCGGATAGCCGATTTCGTCGGCGAGCTTGAGTGCTTCGTCTTCGGCGCGCGCGGTGCGGTTCGGCGGCTGGCGCAGGTTCAGGTCCTGCAGCAGCTTCTGGAAGCGTTCGCGGTCTTCGGCCGCGTCGATCATGTCCGGCGACGTACCGACGATGGGCACGCCGTTCGCCTCCAGATCCAGCGCGAGCTTCAGCGGCGTCTGACCGCCGTACTGCACGATCACGCCAACCGGCTTTTCCAGGTCGACGATTTCGAGCACGTCTTCGAGCGTCAGCGACTCGAAGTACAGGCGGTCGGACGTGTCGTAGTCGGTCGAAACGGTTTCCGGGTTGCAGTTGACCATGATCGTTTCATAGCCGTCTTCGCGCATGGCGAGCGCGGCGTGCACGCAGCAGTAGTCGAACTCGATACCCTGGCCGATCCGGTTCGGGCCGCCGCCCAGCACCATGATCTTCTTGTTGGTGGTCGGGTTCGCTTCGCACTCTTCCTCGTAGGTCGAGTACATATAGGCGGTCTTCGTGGCGAACTCGGCCGCGCAGGTGTCCACGCGCTTGTAGACCGGGCGCACGTTCAGCTCGATACGGCGCTTGCGCACGTCAGTCTGCGTGCTGCCGAGCAGCTTCGCCAGACGGCGATCCGAGAAACCGCTCTGCTTGAGGTAGCGCAGCTCGTCCTTCGAAAGGCTTTCGAGCGTGCGGCCCTTGCAGGCCTCTTCCTTCTTGATGATTTCCTCGATCTGCGCGAGGAACCACGGGTCGATCGCGGTTTCTTCGAAGATCTCTTCGCGCGTCATGCCCACGCGGAATGCGTCGCCCACGTACCAGATGCGGTCCGGACCGGCTTCGCCGATCTCGCGGATGATCTCGTCGCGGCTCGTGGTCTTCTCGTCCAGACCGTCGACGCCCACTTCCAGACCGCGCAGCGCCTTCTGGAACGATTCCTGGAACGTGCGGCCGATCGCCATCACTTCGCCCACCGACTTCATCTGCGTCGTGAGGCGCGAATCGGCTTCGCGGAACTTCTCGAACGCGAAACGCGGAATCTTGGTGACGACGTAGTCGATGGTCGGCTCGAACGAGGCCGGCGTGGCGCCGCCCGTGATTTCGTTCTTCAGCTCGTCGAGCGTGTAGCCCACGGCCAGCTTGGCCGCGACCTTGGCGATCGGGAAGCCCGTGGCCTTCGACGCCAGCGCCGACGAACGCGACACGCGCGGGTTCATTTCGATCACGATCATGCGACCCGTTTGCGGGTCGATCGAGAACTGCACGTTCGAACCGCCCGTGTCCACGCCGATTTCGCGCAGCACCGCCAGCGAAGCGTCGCGCAGGATCTGGTATTCCTTGTCCGTGAGCGTTTGCGCCGGCGCGACCGTGATCGAGTCGCCGGTGTGGATGCCCATCGGGTCCAGGTTTTCGATCGAGCACACGATGATGCAGTTGTCCGCCTTGTCGCGAACCACTTCCATCTCGTATTCCTTCCAGCCGAGCAGCGACTCTTCGATCAGCAGTTCGCGCGTGGGCGACAGATCGAGACCGCGCTTGCAGATCTCTTCGAATTCTTCGCGGTTGTACGCGATGCCGCCGCCCGAGCCGCCGAGCGTGAACGACGGACGGATCACGACCGGATAGCCGCCCGTGCCGGTGAATTCGGCGATCTCGCCTTGCACCTTGAGCGCTTCTTCCATCGAATGCGCGACGCCCGACTTCGCCGAACCGAGACCGATCTTGGTCATCGCGTCCTTGAACTTCTGGCGGTCCTCGGCCTTGTCGATGGCTTCCGGCGAAGCGCCGATCAGTTCGACGTTGTACTTCGTCAGCACGCCATGGTGGTGCAGGTCGAGCGCGCAGTTCAGCGCGGTCTGGCCGCCCATCGTCGGCAGGATCGCGTCCGGGCGCTCCTTCTCGATGATGCGCTCCACCACTTCCCACGTGATCGGCTCGATGTAGGTCACGTCGGCCGTGTTCGGGTCGGTCATGATCGTCGCCGGATTGCTGTTGACGAGGATGACCTTGTAGCCTTCTTCACGCAGCGCCTTGCACGCCTGCGCGCCCGAATAATCGAACTCGCACGCCTGGCCGATGATGATCGGACCCGCGCCGATAATGAGAATGCTCTTGATGTCTGTCCGCTTGGGCATAACGCTCTCGCTAAATATTCCTGTGTCTTTACGTCTGACGGCGTGCCGATGTTCTGGCTCGCCGCCCGGGTGCGCGCGTGGGCCGGGTTGTGCTCCGGCTCGCTGCGCCCCTGCTCTGCTCTTGCCGCGCGTTCCTTGCAGGCGGCGCTTACGCGGCCTTCGCCTTGTCCATCAACGCCGTGAAGCGATCGAACAGATAGCCGATATCCTGCGGGCCCGGCGACGCTTCCGGGTGACCCTGGAAGCAGAACGCGGGCTTGTCGATCAGCTCGAAGCCTTGCAGCGTGCCGTCGAACAGCGAAACGTGCGTGACGCGCGCATTCGCGGGCAGCGTGGCGGCGTCCACGGCGAAGCCGTGGTTTTGCGACGTGATGACCACGCGGCCGTCGGCCAGATCCTTGACCGGATGGTTCGCGCCGTGGTGGCCCGTCTTCATCTTGAGCGTCTTCGCACCGACCGCGAGGCCCATGATCTGGTGACCGAGGCAGATGCCGAACGTCGGGATGCCGCGCTCGATGAACGCCTTGGCCGCCTTGATCGCGTAATCGCACGGTTCCGGGTCGCCGGGACCGTTCGAGAGGAACACGCCGTCCGGGTTCAGCGCGAGCGCGTCTTCCGCGCTCGCCTGCGCCGGCAACACCGTCACTTCGCAGCCGCGCTCGGCGAGCATGCGCAGGATGTTCTGCTTCACGCCGTAGTCGAACGCAACGACCTTGTACTTAGGCGCCGACTGCGTGCGATAGCCTTCGCCCAGACGCCATTCGGTGGTGTTCCACGAGTAGGTTTTTTCCGTCGACACGACCTTGGCCAGGTCCATGCCCGCGAGACCCGGGAACGAGCGCGCGAGTTCGATGGCTTTGGCTTCGTCGTCGGAGCCGGCGAGGATCGCGCCGTTCTGCGCGCCCTTGTCGCGCAGGATACGCGTGAGCTTGCGCGTGTCGATACCGGCGATGGCGACCACGCCTTCGTCCTGGAGATACTGGCCGAGCGTGCGCTCCATGCGGAAGTTCGAGGCGAGCGCGGGCAGGTCGCGGATGATCAGACCGGCGGCATGGACTTTCGTGGCTTCGACGTCTTCGGCATTGACGCCGACATTGCCGATATGCGGATACGTGAGGGTGACGATCTGGCGAGCGTAGCTCGGGTCGGTCAGGATTTCCTGATAACCGGTGATGGCCGTGTTGAACACGACTTCACCGATCGTATGACCCGGCGCGCCAATCGAGTAACCACGAAAGACCGTGCCGTCGGCGAGCGCGAGCAGAGCGGGAGAGAATAACGGCAACACGGGAGACTCCTTGGGGGAGCACCCTGTGCCGACCTGTTGTCCGACGTTGCGATCTTGCGACCTGAGAGCGGCTGCGGCGTCGGCATCGTCGCCCGGAAAGGACGGGATGCGCGCGCGGCTCGCTCTTACGCGACTTGTTCGTGCGGTTGGCTCTGCATTTCAGCTTCAGGCGCCTGGCCACGAGTGCGCGTTTGTGACGCGAATTCGGGCGGCAGCCGGCCAGATTGACGACAAGTGCGGGCGGCGGATGAACGGATGGGGGAGGTAGGCGCTAGGGTGCGGGTTGATAAGCTCAAACCTTGAAATTATAGCGCGAAAGTCACCTTTCCTTCAAATTTCAGGACGACGCGGACGACTTATCCCGAAATGTCACGCGTTTATCCGGCCCTTTTAGGCGGCCCTTTTAGGCGGCCGCTGCGTGACGGCAAGACCCGCTGGAAAACCTTCGACAAAACCGCCGCACCAACGAAAACGCCGCCACCTGGCGGGGTGACGGCGTCAAGAAGAAAAGTGATCGGAGCGAAATCAACATGCGCTGCCCCCGCAACGCATGAGGTGAGCACCCTTCGTCAGCCGCTATCTGGATTTGTGCTTCTGCGCGTGGGTTTCGGCCTTCGGGCGGCTCGCCGTACCCTTCGACGCCTTGCTGGGCGCTGCGCTGGAAGCCTTGGCCTTGACCGGTTCGGAAACCTTGACCACTTCGGTGCGCGCGCGACCGTGCTTCTTATCGTAGCGCGACTTCGGCCCCGTGTCTGCAATCCGGGTGCCAATTCGCTGCACACCACCGCCAGAAACGTTCGTTGCCAGACGCTCGGGACCCGGCTCCGCGGGCATGACCTTGTTCACCGGCACGTGCAGCACCAAAACCTGACCCGGCGTGACGAGGTCGCGGCGCGTCTTGTTCCAGGCTTTCAACTGACCGAGCGAGACGCCATAACGGCTCGCGACCAGTTCCATGGACTGCTTGCGGCGCACGCGAATCAGCATCTTGCGCGTGTCGGGCACGTCCGGCTCCATGGCCAGCACGGCGCTCTCCGCCACGTCGGCGCTGATGTCCTCGTCGTCGTTGTCGTCGGTGCGCGGCACCACGAGCGTCGAACCCGGCTTCAGGCGCATGCCGGCCGGAATCTTGTTCACCGACATCAAGGTGTCCGCATCCACGCCGATCTTCTGGGCGATGGCCGCGGGCGTGGCGCGCGAGTCGGTCGTGTAGACGGTCCACGACGAAAGCTGGCCCGAATACGACTTGAGATTGCGCTCGAACGCGCTCGCGTTATCGAACGGCAGCAGGATTTGCGGATCCGTCGCGCCCAGGATGACCGGCTTCTTGAACGACGGATTGAGCGAGCGGAACTCGTCGGTCGTCATGTTCGCGAGCTTGGCCGCCACGTCCACGTCGATGTCGTGCGAGGTGGTGACCGTGACGAAATACGGGTGGTTCGGAATGGACGGCAGCGAGAGCCCGTATTGCTGCGGGTTCATCACGATGTTCTTGACGGCCTGGAGCTTCGGCACGTAGTTGCGCGTCTCGTTGGGCATGCGCAGGCTCTGGTAATCCGTGGGCAGCCCCGCCGCCTCGTTGCGCGCGATGGCGCGCTGCACGTTACCCTCGCCCCAGTTGTAGGCCGCGAGCGCGAGATACCAGTCGCCGAACATGTCATGCAGACGCGAGAGGTAGTCGAGCGCGGCGCTGGTGGACGCCAGCACGTCGCGGCGCTCGTCCTGCCACATGTTCTGCTTGAGGTTGTAGGTTTTGCCCGTGCCCGGCACGAACTGCCACATGCCGGCGGCCTTCGCGACCGACAGCGCCTGCGGGTTGTACGCCGACTCGATAAAGGGCAGCAGCGCCAGCTCGGTGGGCATATGACGCGCCTCGAGCTCTTCGACGATGTGATAGAGGTACTTCTGCGAGCGTTCGGTCATGCGTGCGACGTAGTCGGGACGCTGCGCGTACCAGTTCGCGTTCATGTCGACGAGATCGCTTTGCAGATCCGGCATCTGGAAGCCGCGACGAATGCGCGCCCAGAGGTCGGCGTCGGGACTCGTGAGCTGGTCGACCGAGCTTTGGTCGACGTTGATGGTTTCCTTCGCTGCGGAGGTCTTGCGGATGAGGTCGGCGTTGGCCTGAGCGTTCGCCTGTGCTGCGGGCGTTAGGGAATTGGCTGAGTTACTCGCGTTGGGGCCCTCGCTCGCACAGGCGGCAAGCATGAGGACCAGCAGCGCACTTAATATGAATCGCATGAAAATCTACTTCCGCATGGCTGGAATTTGCAGCCGATAGTACGGAACGCGCCAACTTACGTCAATCGGAATTATTGGAAAAAAACCCATGCAAATCCGCAGCTTGGCCGCGATTCCATACTTTTGCCTTGAGCATCCCCTTGCGTGCGTACGGGTTAGCGGAAACGATTTTTCCACTCGCGCATGAGCGTGAAGGCCGCAAGCCGATCCGGCACCGATTCGTGCAGCGCTTCGGTGAGCGCCGCCTGGACGGCCGCATCACCGGCGCGCAGGAAAGGATTGACGGCGCGCTCATGCGCAATGGTGGTGGGAAGTGTGGGCAAACCTTGCTCGCGCAGCGCGGCGGCGTCGCGGCTCCAGTCTTGCAACGCGGAATTTTCGGGGTCGCACGCGAGCGCAAACCGGATGTTCGACAACGTATATTCGTGCGCGCAGTGCACCTGCGTGTTGCCGGGCAGCGCCGCGAGCCCGTCGAGCGAGGTCAGCATCTGCGTGGGCGTGCCCTCGAAGAGCCGACCGCAGCCGCAGGCGAACAGCGTGTCGCCGCAAAAAAGATGCGGCGTGCCGTGCGGGTCGGCCTCCTGGAAGTACGCAATATGGCCGCGCGTATGGCCGGGCACGTCGAGCACGGAAAAATCGAGCGCGGGCGCTTTCAGATGCACCGACTGGCCGCCGTGCACGCGCGTGACGTACGGATCGAGCGAGCCGAGCGCCTCGCCGGCCGGCCCGTAGACAGGCACGCGCTCGCCGGCGAGCAACTCCGCCACACCGCCGACGTGGTCGTTGTGATGATGGGTGAGTAAAATAGCGCTGAGCCGCCAGCCGCGTTTCGCCAGATAGGCGCGCACCGGCGCGGCGTCGCCCGGGTCGACCGCCACGGCATTGCGGCCGTCCGACACGACCCAGATGTAATTGTCTTCAAAAGCCGGAACCGGTACGTATTCGCAGGAAGATGCGTACTCAAGCGGACTCTTCATGGGGCGACGAACTCTTCGACATGTCTGACCGAACGATTATAGACTGGCCCGCCTGGACGGCCTCGCCGGCTGGAAGGTACGTGCTCGACTGGGAGCAGGAACAACTCGACCGCGTGGTGTCGAACGTGTTCGGCTACCATGCGCTCCAGCTCGGCCTGCCGCAACTCGACGCGCTGCGCGAGAACCGCATGCCGTGCCGCGGGCTCGTGCTCGACGCCGCCAGCGCGGCCAGCGCGCCTTACAGCGTGCCGGGCACGCACGCCCATGGCATGAACGGCGCCTTCAACGGCACGGCGGCCGGGCTCGCGCACGAGCGCGCGAACGGTTTTCACGCCGCGAGCGGCGGCCCGGCGCTGCACGCGCCAGCCGGGCGCAGCACGGTCTGGTGCGATCTGCTCGACCTGCCCTTCGAGGCACAGAGCGTCGACCTGATCGTGATGCCGCACACGCTCGAATTCACGAGCGATCCGCATCGGCTGCTGCGCGAAGCGGAACGCGTGCTGATGCCCGAGGGTCAATTGCTGATCGTCGGCTTCAACTCGCTATCGCTCTGGGGCGCGCGACAATCGGTCGCAAAACTCACCGGCCATCCGTTCCTGCCCGCCAGCCAGGACCTGATCGCCTTTACCCGGTTGAAAGACTGGATCAAGCTGCTCGGTTTCGAGCTTGAGCGCGGGCGCTTCGGCTGCTATCGTCCGCCGCTCGCCACCGACCAGTGGCTCGGCCGCTATGGCTTCATGGAAGCCGCGGGCGATCGCTGGTGGCCCATTTTCGGCGCGATTTATATGGTCACGGCGATCAAACGCGTGCGCGGCATGCGTCTGATCGGACCGCGCAAGGTCAAGAAGGCCGTGCTGGCGCCAAGTCTCAAGGCGGCCGCCACCACGCCCTCACCCACACGCAACAAGGACTCATGAGCTCACCCGACTTCGTCGAAATCTTCACCGACGGCGCCTGCAAGGGCAATCCCGGCCCCGGCGGCTGGGGCGCGCTGCTGCGCTTCGGCGCCCAGGAAAAGGAACTGTTTGGCGGCGAAGCCAACACGACCAACAACCGCATGGAGCTGATGGCGGTGATCGCCGCGCTCGACGCGCTCAAACGACCGTGCAAGGTGATCGTGCACACCGACTCGCAATACGTGCAGAAAGGCATCAGCGAGTGGATTCACGGCTGGAAGAAGAAGAACTGGATGACGGCAGCGAAAACGCCGGTCAAGAACGACGACCTGTGGAAGCGCCTCGACGCCGCCGTCGCGCAACACGAGGTGGAGTGGCGCTGGGTGAAAGGCCACGCCGGCCATCCGGAGAACGAGCGCGCCGACGCGCTCGCGAACCGCGGCGTCGCCACACTCGCCGAACTCTGAACGCCAGGCGTTTTTTGTTCGCCGCCTTAGCCTCCATTCCCGCGTAACCCGCACGAACTCGCGATACCCGACATGCGCCAGATCATTCTCGATACCGAAACAACCGGCCTGAACGCCCGCACCGGCGACCGCATCATCGAAATCGGCTGCGTCGAACTCGTGAACCGCCGCCTGACCGGCAACAACCTGCACTTCTACGTGAACCCGGAACGCGACAGCGATCCCGGCGCGCTCGCGGTGCACGGCCTCACGACCGAGTTTCTCGCCGACAAACCGAAGTTCGCCGAAGTCGCGGGCGAGATCCTCGACTTCATCAGCGGCGCGGACATCATCATCCACAACGCGCCATTCGACATCGGCTTTCTCGACGCCGAACTCGCGCTGCTCGGCAAGCCCAACTTCAAGACGCACTGCGGCGAGGTGATCGACACGCTCGTGCAGGCCAAGCAGATTTTCCCCGGCAAGCGCAATTCGCTCGACGCGCTGTGCGACCGCTTCGGCATCAGCAACGCGCACCGCACGCTGCACGGCGCCCTGCTCGACTCGGAACTGCTCGCGGAAGTCTATCTGGCGATGACGCGTGGCCAGGAGAGCCTCGTCATCGACATGCTGGGCGAGTCGGCGCAAGCGGGCTCCGTGGCTGCGCCGCGCGTGAAGCTCGACTCGATCGAGTTGCCCGTGATTCTCGCGAACGACGACGAACTCGCCGCGCACAGCGCCGTGCTCGACGGTCTCGACAAGGCCGTGAAGGGGACTTCGGTGTGGCGCACGGAGCCGGTCGCGGCCGAAGCGATCGCCGCCGCTGAATAAATTGCTTAAAGGGGCTTTACAAGATCGAAAATGCCCGGCATAATCTGAATCTCTTCGGGTGGTTAGCTCAGCGGTAGAGCACTGCCTTCACACGGCAGGGGTCACAGGTTCAATCCCTGTACCACCCACCAGAATTCCTGGTGTTGGTAACGACAAACACCGAAGAATAAAAGGCCTCGTTGCGAAAGCAACGAGGCCTTTGCTTTGCGGCGCGAGATGCGAACCGGCGATTCGCCTCGATCCCACCCAACGCCACAACGCCCCCACCCGCCTCAGGATTTCCCTGCCCTACCCGCCCTGGGTGGTTGCCCGGCCTCGCCCCTCTCCTACCGTAGCATCAGATCACACACGATCCGCCTCGGCTCGCTCCGCGCGGACAAGGAGACATCCCATGCACGCGCCGTGCACCGCCATTCCTGCCGCTCCCGCCACTGCCGCATTCGCGATCTCGCCGCACTGACGCGACGCCCGCGGTGTCCCGCCTCCCGTCATCGACCAGATCGTCCGACTTCGCCTGCCCCAGCACGCTTGCGCCGATATCACGAGAAACGCCCATGTCCGCTCCAACGACTTATCAGCCGAAGTCCGCCTGGTCCATCGCGATCCTGCTCACGGCACTTTCCACGATCAATTTCCTCGACAAGATCGTGCTTGGCATGGTGGCCGTGCCGCTCATGGCCGACCTCGGTCTTTCGCCCGCGCGCTTCGGCTTCATCGCGGGCAGCTTCTTCTGGCTGTTCTCGATTTCGACGATCCTCGTGGGCTTCCTCGCGAATCGCGTCGACACGCGCTGGATTCTGCTGGCAATGGGCGCGAGCTGGTCCGTCCTGCAATTGCCGCAAGCCTGGACGACGAGCGTCGTCGCCTTGTTCGCGTGCCGCGTGATACTCGGCGCCGCCGAAGGTCCGGCCTTTCCCACCTCCGTGCACGCGCTCTTCAAGTGGTTTCCCGACCGCAAGCGCAATCTGCCCGTCGCGGTCATGAATCAGGGCGCCGTGCTCGGGCTCATGCTCGCCGGTCTCGCGATTCCCGCCATCACGCAGCGCTGGGGCTGGCGCGTCAATTTCCTCGTGCTCGCGGCCGTGGGCGCGCTCTGGTGCGTGCTGTGGATCGCGTTCGGCCGCGAAGGCGCGCTCGACGACACGCGCCGCGCCGCGCTCAACACCAGCGCTAACCAGGTATCGACTCACGCCGCGCGGCTACCCTACCGCCGCATCCTTACCGACGCCTCGGTCGTCTCGGTCTTCCTGCTCGGCTTCGTCGCGTATTGGCTGCTCGGCCAGACCATCACGTGGCTGCCCACCTACCTCGAAAAAGGCCTCGGCTTTACGAGCGTGGCGTCGGGCCGCTGGTTCGCGCTCGTCATCGCGTTCGCGGCGCCCGTCAACATCGGCTTGAGCGCGCTTTCGCAGCGCATGCTCCGGCGCGGTGCGTCCACGCGCGACGCGCGCGCGCGCCTCACGAGTTTCACGATGATCGCCGGCGCGCTGCTCTTCATCGCGCTCGCCACACTCGATCTCACGCCCGTGCAGAAGGTGCTCTGCTATGCGGTCGCGGGCGCGCTCTGCACGTTCTGCCTGTCGATCGGGCCCGCGATGCTCGCCGAAATGGTGCCGCTCGCGCAGCGCGGCTCGATCGTCGCCAGCAACACGGCCGTGGCGAGTCTCGGCGCCGCCATCGGCCCCGCCGTGATCGGGCGCCTCGTGCAGACCTACGCGGCCACGGGCGCGCATGCCTACGAAACCGGTATCGGCGTGACGGGCGCGTTGCTGATCGTGGCGGCGCTCGCCGCGCTGCGCTGGCTGCACCCCGAGCGCTCCTTGCGCACGCTCGAGGCGGCCGCCGCGCCGGTCTCGGTGGGCACGCGCGCGACCCTGCGCTGAACGGCCTCGCTCGATCCGGCGCGCCGTGGGCATCGCGCCGACACACGGCCTGCCCCCATCCCGTCGATGAACCATCCCGTTAACCCGATCTCAACTCACGGAGACGACATGCAAGCTCCCCTTAGCGCCGTCAGCGAGACGGCAGCCCACGCGCCCGACGCCTGGCCCTTCACGCTCACGCGCCACACGCCTCGCATCGGCGCGGAGATCGGCGGCATCGATCTGCGCGAACCGCTCGACGACGCCACCTACCTCGCCCTGCGCCGCGCGCTGCTGCGCTACAAGGTGCTGTTCTTCCGCGATCAGGACATCACGCCCGCGCAGCATGTGGCCATGGCGCGGCGCTTCGGCGAACTCGAGGTCCATCCCACGTTTCCGCATCACCCCGAACACCCGGAACTCGTCATCCTGGGTCGCAACGACGCGAAGCGCGGCCGCGAGAACCTCTACCACTCCGACGTGTCGTGGCGCGAGATCCCGTCGATGGGCTCGATGCTGCGTTGCGTGCAGTGCCCCGAGGTCGGCGGCGACACGATCTGGATCGACATGGTGGCGGCGTACGAGGACCTGCCCGACGACATCAAGACGCGCCTTGCCGGGCTCACGGCCGTGCACGATTTCCTGCCGCTCTTCGGCATTGTCGTGCCCACCGACCAGCATGCCGAGATGAAGCGGCGCTTCCCGCCCGTGACGCACCCGGTCGTGCGCACGCACCCCGAAACCGGCGAAAAAATCCTCTATGTGAACGAGGCGTTCACCACGCATCTCGCGAATTACGGCCAGCAGACCGTCGAGCGCTACCGCGTGGGCTTCGACTTCAAGCTCGCGGAAATGGACCTGCTGCAAACGCTGTTCCGCCAGGCGCAGGTGCCCGAGTACCAGGTGCGCCTCAAGTGGCAGCCGAACACGATCGCGCTCTGGGACAACCGATCTTGCCAACACTACGCCGTGCAGGACTATTTCCCCGCCGTGCGCCAGATGATGCGCGCGACCGTGATCGGCGAACGGCCGGTTTGAGCACGCCACACCCGCCACCATCACGATCGAGGAGACACCGCATGACCACGCTGAACCGCTTTTATGTCGATGGCCAATGGATCGCGCCCGGTGCGAACGCCACCGCGTTCGAGATCGTCGATCCTGTTAGCGAGGCGCGCACCGGCACGCTCGCGATGGGCAGCGAAGCCGACGCCGATCGCGCCGTCGCGGCGGCGCGCGCCGCTTTTCCCGCATGGTCCGGGTCGAGCCGCGAAACGCGCCTCGCGCTGCTCGAACGCATCGCCGCGATCTATCAGCGCCGCCTGCCCGAAATCGCCGACGCGGTGCGCCGCGAGATCGGCGCGCCCGTGGCGCTGTGCAATGCGCTCCAGGCGCCCATCGGCCTCGCGCATCTGCGCGCCAACCTCGCCACGCTGCGCGACTTCGCCTTCGAGACCACGCACGGCAAGAGTCATGTGCGCCGCGAAGCGATCGGCGTGGCGGCGCTCATCACGCCCTGGAACTGGCCGCTGAACCAGATCGTGGCGAAGGTCGCGCCCGCGCTCGCGGCGGGCTGCACCGTCGTGCTCAAGCCCTCGGAAATCGCGCCGTTCGACGCCGTGATCTTCGCGGAAATCCTGCACGAAGCCGGCACGCCCGCGGGCGTGTTCAACATGGTGTTCGGCGCCGGCGCGGTGGTCGGCGCGCGGCTCGCCTCGCATCCCGACGTCGACATGGTATCGATCACGGGTTCGACGCGCGCGGGCGTCGAGGTGGCGCTCGCGGCCGCGCCCACGGTCAAGCGCGTCGCGCAGGAACTCGGCGGCAAGTCGGCGCTGATCGTGCTCGACGACGCCGATCTGCAAACGGCCGTCGCGAGCGGCGTGGCCCAATGCATGGCCAACTCGGGGCAGACCTGTATCGCGCCCACGCGCATGCTCGTGCCGCGCGCGCGTTACGAGGAAGCGGTGTCGATCGCGGCGGCGGCCGCGAACGCGATTCCCGTGGGCGATCCGCTCGACCCCGCCACGCGCATGGGGCCGATCTCGAATCGCGCGCAATACGAGAAGGTCCAGCGCCTGATCGAAACCGGCATGGCGGAAGGCGCGCGCGTGGCGGCGGGCGGATTGGGGCGCCCCGCCGGACTCGAACGCGGCTTCTTCGCGCGGCCGACGATCTTCGCCGACGTGCACAACGACATGCAAATCGCCCGCGAGGAAATCTTCGGTCCGGTGCTCGCGCTCATCCCCTACGAAGACGAAGACGACGCCGTGCGCATCGCCAACGACAGCGTCTACGGGCTCGCGGGCTATATCGCCACGAACGACATGGAACGCGCGCGCCGGATCGCGGCGCGCTTGCGTGTGGGTTCGGTGCGCATCAACGGCGCGATGCTCGACGTGACCGTGCCGTTCGGCGGCTACAAGACCTCGGGCAACGGGCGCGAGTACGGCGTGGAAGGCTTGCTGGAATTTCTCGAGTGCAAGTCGGTGACGATGTAGGCCACCGGCGTAAGAATCATCGACATGAAAAAAGCCCGCTCGAACGCGGGCTTTTTCGCTTGGCGAACCGCGCGTCAGAACGTGGACAGCATCAGCGTATTCGTCACCGAGGTCACGCCCTGCACGCCCTTCGCCACCGTGGCCGCCTGCTCGATCTGCGCCTCCTCGGGCACACCGCCTTCGAGGATCACGGCGCCGTTGGTCGCGCGCACGGTGATGCCGGCCGCGCGCAGCCCCTTGGCCTTCGCGAGCGCGTTGAGCACGCGGCGGCGCAGCGCGCGGTCGGCGGCCCGCGAAGAAGCGGGCGTGGCGCCCTTCGTGGTGCCCGTTGTAGTGCCCGCCGTGGCGCTCGCTGCCGCGCTCAGGGGCGACGCCCCCGAAGCCGCATCCTGCGCCCGGACCGAAACCGAAACCGCCAACAGCATGGCCACGGCAAGCGCCTGGCCGCATCGAACGAGAGTCATCGCGTTCTCCTTGTCATGTAGTGAAGCCATCGCGTGCGCGAGCTCAGAACCGGTGCGTCATGCCGACCACGGCCAGCACCTGCTTCGTGTCGGGGGCCGTGACCGAAACGCCCGGCCAGCTCATCGTCGCGGTGCCGTTGTTCTTCATGTAGCCCGCGCGCGCGTAGAACGCCGTGCGCTTCGAGATGCTGTGATCGACGCCGATCTGCACGCCCGGCGTGTTGTCGTGCGCGCCGCGCACGTTGCGCTGGAAGCCGGCGATCTCGATCGTGTCGGCGGGTGTGGCCTGGATCGTCGCGCCCAGTTCCATCACGCTGTACGACTTGCCCGCGCCGATCAGTGCGGCCATCGAGCCCGCGGCGGCATCGTGCGGCTTGTTATAGCCGTAGTTGAACTGCAAATTGACGATGCCGATGCGATAGCCCAGCGCGCCCGTGTAGTGCTCCGTGCCGAGCAGATTGAGCGCGGCGGGCAGCACCGAAATCCGCGCCGTGCCCGGATGCTGGTATTGATACGCGAGACCCGCATAGAGGCCATAGCCCGAATACGAGAGACCGAGGTCGAGCGTGTTGCCCGAGGTCTGCGGCACCGGCTGCGTGACCGTGGCCGCGAACGCATACATCGCGTACAGCTGGAAGCCGGCAAGATTCGGCGAGCGGTACATCACCGAGTTGCTGGTGCGGCCCGTCACGTATTGCGTGGCGAGCGTGTTGTGATCGACGGCCAGCAGCGAGGCCGAGAGCGGCGAAAGCACTTCGTTGCCGCGAAACGGATCGGTCGGATACACGATCCAGAAGGTCGGCTGATACTGCCGCCCGAACGTGAGCGTGCCGTACTTCTCGTGCGCGAGCCCGACCCACGCCTGACGATAGAAGAGCGCCGTCGTGTCGGCGAACAACGCGCCGTTGTTGACGTTGAAACCCGTCTCCACGTCGAACACCGCTTTCAGGCCATTGCCGAGATCTTCGGAGCCCTTCAGGCCGAACATCGACCCGGTGTTGCCGCCGCTTCGTTCGGAAAACGAATTGGTACGCCCGCCGTTGTGCAGATACTGACCGAATACGTCGACCACGCCATACAGCGTCACGCTCGACTGCGCCGCTGCGCCGCCCGCCATCAGCGCCAGCGCCGCCGCGCTGAGGCTCGTTCTGATAAACCGCATGCACGTCTCCTCGTTCTTGATTGCCGCCCGTGGCACGAGCGGCCCGGATACGACTCCACCGGCGCCAGCCAGCACTGACAGGCACATGCGGCGCAGTGTTGCAGGACCGTGCAGACCGAGACCTACCCGAACGGAGTGGGAGCGGGATTACCCCGACCGGCCTTGAGCCACAAGGGTTGATCGAGCGCAAGACAGCCGCCGTGGCGCGTTTGCCACCCGCGCGGGGTGGGGACGCCGGCCGCGCGTCAAATCATCATCTCGATATCGCGCCTATCGCTTGTTGGGTGCCATTCCTAGTGCAAACAGTGGTCTCGAAATAAAACCGTGAGCGAAACCGCCGGCGCCTTCATGCTCAAGCCGCTCGTCATGCCTGACCTCCCTTCCCGCTTCGCGCTCCGCTTTGCCGCGGCTGCACGCCGGCCCGCGCGCTACAATCGCCCGATCCCCGTTTCACTCCCGGGCGCACGCGGCGAAGGCGGCGCCTCGTCTGCGAGGCGCACGCGAACATGTCGCAACGCTGGTCCGCCCCCTCTGGTTCCGTCACCGGCGCGTCGTCCCGGGTGATGGCGCCGCGCAGCAAAACCCGCATCGTGGCGCGCGAGCGTCTCGTCGCCCAGTTGCTCGAGGCGCGCCGCAAGCGCTGCATCGTCATTCAGGGGCCGGCCGGCTGCGGCAAGACCGCGGCGCTCGTCGCGTGGCGCGAAGCGCTGCTGCCGCTCGGCTTCGATCTCGCGTGGCTCACGCTCGCGCCCGAAGACGACGACCTCGCGAGCTTCGTGGGCGGTCTCGTCGCGAGCCTCGCGCAAGTCGATCCGGCCATCTGCCGCGAAGCCGCGTTGTTCGGCGGCCGCGGCGTGGACGACGAAGCCGTCGAGCGCACCGTGATCGCGCTCGTGCGCGCCATCGCGAGCCGCTCCGGCGAGCTCGCGCTCGTCATCGACGATCTCGATCACCTCACGAATCCGCGCAGCCATCGCGCGCTGCAATGGCTGATCGACTACGCGCCGCCGGGTTTGCATCTCGTCCTGGTCTCGCGCGGCGCCACGCCGTTTTCGTTCGGCCGCCTGCGCGATCAGGACCTCGTGCTCGAACTCGGCATGCGCGATCTGCGCTTCACGTTCGCCGAATCCGCCGATTACCTGCGCGCGCAACTCGGCGACGTGAGCGAGCGCGACGCGCGCGACATGCACGAGCTCACCGACGGCTGGGTCGCCGGCTTGCAACTGTTCGCCCTGCATCTGAAGCGGCGCAAAAGTGCATCCGACACGCCTCGCGCAGCCGAGGCGAACGACCTCGCCGATCCGCTCACGCGCGCTCAACTTCACGATGCACGCGCGTTCGGCGACTACTTCGAGCGCGCCGTGCTCTCGCGACTCACGCCGAGCGAAGTCGAACTGCTCGTGCGCACCTCGGCATGCGCGCGGCTGTGCTCGTCGCTGTGCGTCGCGCTCGTCGGCGACGAGCATCCCGCCGGCGACGTACTCGCGCTGCTCGCGCGCCTCGAAACCGACAACCTCTTCATCGCGCAGATCGAGCGCGTCGGCAACGCCACGTGGTATCGGCTCAATCCGCTCTTTCGCGAAACCTTGCGCGAACGCTTTCGCGCGCGCAGCGAAACCGTGCAGCGCGCCGTGCATCACGCCGCATGGTGCTGGTTCCGCGATCACGATCTCCCCGAGGAAGCCGTGCGCCACGCGTTGCACGCTGGCGAAGCCGCCGCGGCCGCCGACCTCGTGCTCGCCGTGGCGCGCGATCTGCAGGTGGCGGGCGATCTGCGCAAGCTCGTCGCGCTGCTGCATCTGCTGCCGCAAGCGGAGATCGAGGCGCGCATCGGCTTACGCCTGTGGCGTTTGCAACTCGAACTCTATGCGCGCGACTTCGACGCGTGCGCCGCAACCATCGCGCGACTCGACGCCGACATTCCCGCCCGCGACACGCGCGAGCGCTACCGGCTCACGCTGCTGCGCGCCGCCGTCGACGCGCAACGCGACCACGCCGACAGCGCGATGGCCTCGCTCCCGCAACTGCTCGCCGCGCCCGCCGACGCCGACAGCATCGCGATCGGCGCACGCAACAACCTGCTCTCGTGGCTTTACATGCGGCGCGGCGAATACGACCACGCGCGCGCGATCCAGCACGACGGCACGCGGCCGCTGATCGGCGGCGCGCCGCTCATGGGCACCTCGGCGGGCGTGCTGAACGGCCGCTGCCTCGTTGGCTACAGCTACGCGCTCGAGGGCGAATTCCTGCAAGTCGAGCGCATCAGCCGCGAAGTCCTCGCCGAAGCCGACCAGCGCGGCAGCAGCGCCGCCGAAGCCGCCTGCCTCGCGGCGGCGCTGCTCGGCGAGGCGCTCTACGAGTTCAACGATTGCGCGGGCGCGCGGCGTCTGCTCGAAGATCGCGTCGACGTCCTGGAACGCGTGTCGATTCCCGACTCGGTGCTGCGCGTGCATACGGTGCTCTCGGCGGCGCACTGGGCGCAGGGCCATCGGCTCGATGCATTCGCGTGCCTCGAACGGCTCGAAGACTACGCGAGCCGCCACGGCTTGCCGCGTTTGCTCGCGCACAGTCTCGCCGCGCAGGTGCAGCGCCATCTGCAATGCGGCCAGTTCGACGCGGCCGAAGCCGATCTCGCGCGACTCGACGCCAAAGCCGCGCGCCTGCGCCCCACGCGCCCCGACGCGTGGCACGACGTGCACGCGCTCGCCGAACGCGCGCACGTGAGCTGGTGCGTCGCGCACGAAGACTACGAGGGCGCGGCGCTGCGTCTGCCCGCGCTCGTCGCGTTGTGCGCGGAGCGCGGCTGGCAGCATCACGTTGTGCAGTTACGCCTGCAGGCGGCGCTCGTCGACCATCACCGCAACCGCGCGGATGCCGCGCAGCAGGCCGCGCTCGCGGGCCTGCGCCTCGGGCATCGGCTCGGCCTCGTGCGCAGCGTGCTCGACGCCGACGCGGGCTTTGCGACGAACGTGATCGAGTTCGCCGAAGCCGTCGCGCGCCGCGAATCCGCCGACGCCGTGCTCGCGTTCTACGTCGACCGCCTGCGCGCCGCGCGCGACGCCGCGGCAATCGTCAGCATGCCGAAGGAAAAAGCGCTCGAGCGCGGCGCGGCCGCCAGCGCCACCGAGGCACTCAGCGAACGCGAGACGCGGGTCGTGAGCCTGCTCGCCCAGGCGCTGCCCAACAAGAAGATCGCGCGCACGCTCGGCATCTCGCCCGAGACCGTCAAGTGGCACCTCAAGAACATCTACGGCAAGCTCGGCGTATCGAGCCGCGACGAGGCCGTCGCGCGCGTGCGCGACCTCGGCATCGACGCCTGAAACGGGGCGCGCGGGCGCGCTACCCGCTTCGGGTGGTGTCGCGCGTCACGCCGGCCGCTATGCTGGGTTTCAAGGAGATCGCGTCCGCTCGGCCATCCCCACGGCGCGGCGCTCCGACACAATCAACGTAGTGCCCCGCTCGCCGTTCTCATCGCGAAGCGGTCGCACGCAAACGTTCAGGAGACACGGCGTCATGACTACGCTCACGGCCCGCCCCTCGCCGGGGGACGCGATCCATCCGGTGCGCCCGGTTCGCATGCCGCAGCGCCGCACGCTCGTCGAGCGGCGTCACGACGGCAGCCTGATCCTTCGCTCGGCCTATCCGCCGCCTGCCATCGCTCAGGCGAGTTTCGCCGACTTCATAGAAGCCTGGGCGCGCACGCGCGGCGAGACGCCCGCGTTTCGCCAGCGCGACAGCCACGGCGCATGGCGCGGCGTCAGCTGGCGCGAGTTGTGGCAGCAGGTGCAGTCGGTGGGCGCGGCGCTGCTCGAACTGGGCCTGGATCAAACGCATCCGCTCATGCTGCTTTCGGGCAATTCGATCGAGCAGGCCGTGCTGCTGCTCGCCGCCGAATACGTGGGCGTGCCCGCTGCACCCGTCTCGCCCGCCTACGCGATGCTCAGCAAGGACTTTGCGCGCCTGAAGGCCGTCGCGGAAAGCGTGCCGCCCGCCGCCGTGTTCGTGCAGGATGCGAAAACGTTCGAGCGCGCGCTCGACGCACTTTCCGCAACAGGACACGGCAACGCGCCGGTAATCGCCGTGCACGGGGCGAAAGAGCACCAACACGCGCGGTATCGCGACTGGGCCACGCTGGCCGCGACCGAACTCACGCCCGCGCGCCGCGCCGCCATCGCCGCCGCCCGCGCCAACATCACGCCGGCGAGCACCGCGCGCGTGCTCTTCACCTCGGGCTCGACCGGCGTGCCCAAAGGCGTGCCGCTCACGTTCGGCAACCTCAAGGCCGTGGCCGCGTATTTCGCCGACAACTTCACGTTCCTGAGCGATACCGAACCCGTATTCCTCGACTGGCTGCCCTGGCATCACGGCCTGGGCGGCGTGCTCAATCTGGGCCGTTCGGTGCAGTTCGGCGCGACGCATTACATCGACGATGGCCGCCCCGTGCCCGGCATGATCGAGCGCACGGTGCGCAATCTGCGCGAAGTCGCGCCCACGATCTTCACGAGCGTGCCGTCCGCGTGGACCGTGCTCGCCGACGAACTCGAACACAACACCGAACTCGCCGCGAGCCTGTTCTCGAAGGCCCACTTCTTCGGCTACGGCGGCGCGAGTTTGCCCACCGACGTGCTGGAGCGCATCCAACGCGTGGCGCAGCGCACGATCGGCCAGCGCATCGCGTTTCTCACCGGCCTCGCCTGCACGGAAACGAGCGGCATGGGCACGTATTGCAGTTGGGAATCGGCCACACCCGGCAACATCGGCACGCCGGTACCGGGCTCGGAGGTCAAGCTCGTGCCGCTCGAAGGCAGCGACGGACGCTACGAAATCCGCATGCGCGGCGCCAACGTGTTCGGCGGCTACATCAAGCAACCCGACCTCACGGCGGCGGCGTTCGACAGCGAAGGCTTCTTCAAACTCGGCGACGCCGTGCGCCTCGCCAATCCCGACGATCCCGCGCAAGGCATGGTGTTCGCGGGCCGCGTGGTCGAGGACTTCAAGCTCACGAACGGCACGTGGGTGCGCACCGGCGCGGTCCGCCTCGCACTGCTCGAACACTGCGCGCCGCTCGTCACCGACGCCGTGATCTGCGGCCACGATCACGCTTATCTCGCGGCGCTTGCGTGGCCCAACGTTGCCGCCTGCCAGCGCCTCGCGCCCGAACTCGAAGGCCTCGACGCCGCCGCGCTCGCGCGGCATCCGCGCGTGGTCGCGGCCTTGAGCGAGCGGCTGCGCGGCCAGTACGCGTCCAGCGACGCGCGAGGCGCGAGCCTCGCCGTCGAACGCCTCCTGCTGATGGCGGAGCCGCCTTCGATGGATGCCAACGAAATCGCCGACAAGGGCTACGTCAATCAGGCCGTCACGCGCGCACGGCGTGCGCCGCTCGTCGACCTGCTGTTCCAGCCCGACCCCGCGCCGCACATCGCTCGCGCACGCTGATCGATCGTCGCGTTCATTACGCTCGTTGCGCTCATTGCGCCCCTTACTTTTTCCCACCGTTTCCAGCCAGGAATCCGTCATGCAAATCAACCGCACCGTCTTTCGCGACGACCACGAGATGCTGCGCACCAGCGCGCGCCGCTTCCTCGAAAAGGAATGCGTGCCGAAGCAAGCCGAATGGGACAAGGCCGGCAAGGTCGATCGCGAGACCTGGCTCAAGGCCGGCCGCGAAGGCCTGCTCTGCCTCACGCTGCCGACCGAATACGGCGGCGGCGGCGGCGACTTCGGCCACGCGGCCGTGCTCAACGAAGAGATCAACCGCGCGGGCGTGAGCGGCCTGGGCTTTTCGGTGCACTCGGACATCATCGCGCCTTACCTCGCGCGCCTCGGCACCGAGGAACAGAAGCAGCGCTGGCTGCCGAAGGTCTGCTCGGGCGAAGCGATTCTCGCCATCGGCATGACCGAACCGGGCACCGGCAGCGATCTCAAGGCCGTGCGCACCACCGCCTTGCGCGACGGCGACGACTACGTCATCAACGGCAGCAAGACCTTCATCAGCAACGGCCTGAACGCCGACCTCATCATCATGGTCTGCAAGACCGACCCGGCGGCGGGTTCGAAGGGCGTGAGCCTGATCGTCGTCGAGGCGGACCGCGAGGGCTTCCGGCGCGGCCGCAAGCTCGACAAGGTGGGCCAGCATGCGCAGGACACGTCGGAACTCTTCTTCGACAACGTGCGCGTACCGGTGTCGAACCGGCTCGGCGAGGAAGGCAAAGGCTTTGCGTATCTGATGGCCGAACTGCCGCAGGAACGCCTGTCGATTGCCGTGGGCGCCGCCGCGAAGCTCGAAGCCTGTCTCGAACACACGCTCAACTACGTGAAGGACCGCCGCGCGTTCAACCAGACCGTGTGGGACTTCCAGAACACCAGGTTCAAGCTCGCCGACATCAAGGCGCAGGCGCTCGCCGTCCGGCTCATGGTCGATCACTATCTCGGCGAACACGTGCGCCGCCGCCTCACGCTCGAAGAAGCGGCCGTGGTCAAGCTGTTCGCCACGGAAGCGCTCGGCAAGGCGCTCGACGACATGGTGCAACTGCATGGCGGCTACGGCTACATGCTCGAATACCCGGTGGCCCGCGCGTTCGCCGACGCGCGCGTCACGCGCATCTACGGCGGCACCAGCGAGGTCATGCGCGACCTCATCTCGCGCACGCTCTGATACCACGCGCCTCGCCGCACCTTCATCGTTTCGCTATTGATCAGGAGTACTGATATGACACGCAGTGCATGCATCGCCGGCGTCGGCATGATTCCGTTCAAGAAGCCCGGCACGAGCGACACCTACGACGTGATGGGCGCGACCGCCATCCGCCAGGCGCTCGACGACGCGGGCCTCGACTACCGCGAGGTGCAGCAGGCCTACGCGGGTTACGTGTACGGCGATTCCACCTGCGGGCAGAAAGCGCTCTACCGCGTGGGCATGACGGGCATTCCCGTCATCAACGTGAACAACAACTGCGCAACGGGTTCGTCGGCGCTCTTTCTCGCGCGCCAGGCCGTGCAGAGCGGCGCCGTCGAGTGCGCGCTCGCGGTGGGTTTCGAGTTCATGGGACCGGGCGCGCTGAAGTCGGTGTGGACGGATCGCGCAAGTGCGCTGGAGCGCGCGCTCGACATGACCGACGAACTCGTGGGCCGCCCCGAAGGCCTGAGCAACGCGATCCGCCAGTTCGCGGGCGCCGGCATGGCGCACATGAAGAAGTACGGCACGAAGCTCGAAACCTTCGCGAAGATCCGCGCCAAGGCAAGCCAGCATGCGGCGCGCAATCCGCTCGCCGTGTTCCGCAACGTCGTGTCGACGGAAGACGTGATGGCCGCGCCCATGCTCTGGGACGGCGTGCTCACGCGCCTGATGGCCTGCCCGCCCACGTGCGGCGCGGCGGCGGCGCTCGTGGTGTCCGAGGCGTTCGCAAAGAAGCACGGGCTGCGCACCGACGTCGTCATCGCGGGCCAGGCGCTCACCACCGACACGCCAAGCACCTATGACGCGCGCGACATGATCCGCGTGGTCGGCTTCGAGATGACGCAAGCCGCGGCACGCAGCGCGTACGAGCAAGCCGGCGTGGGGCCGCGCGACATCGACGTGATCGAGCTGCACGACTGTTTCGCGCAGAACGAGTTGCTCACGTACGAAGGCCTCGGCCTCTGCGAGGAAGGCGCGGGCGAACAGCTCGTCAACGACGGCGACAACACCTACGGCGGCAAGTGGGTCGTCAATCCTTCGGGCGGCTTGCTCTCCAAGGGGCATCCGCTCGGCGCGACCGGTCTTGCGCAATGTTACGAACTCACGCAGCAATTGCGCGGCGCGGCGCGGGAGCGCCAGGTCGAAGGAGCGAAGGTCGCGCTCGCGCACAACGTGGGCCTCGGCGGCGCATGCGTGGTCACCATTTATCAATCGGTCTGAGCGCGCACGTCACGGAGCGATCGACATGATCGACAAGCAATTCATCGGCAAGACGCTACCCGCGTTTCGCGCGGTGGCCGAAGCGGGCCGGCTGCGCTTTTTCGCGAAGGCGACCGGCGAGACGAATCCGGTTTATTTCGACGAAGCGGCCGCGCGCGACGCCGGGCATCCGGGCCTGCCGCTGCCGCCCACGTTCCTGTTCTCGCTGGAGTTCGGGCGCCCCGACAACGCCTGGCGCGACGAGATCGGCATCGAGCTGCCGCGCATCCTGCACGGCGAGCAGACCTTCACGTATCACCGGCTGGCTTATGCCGGCGAGGCGCTGCTGTTCGAGTCGCGCATCGCCGATATTTACGACAAGAAAGCGGGCGCGCTCGAATTCGTGGTGCGCGAGACGCGCGTGACGAACCCGCGCGGAGAACTCGTGGCGGATCTGCGCAGCGTGATCGTGCAACGCAACGGCTAACGGAGACGGCGCATGACTTCACTGAACTTCGACACGATCCAGCTCGGCGACACGCTGCCGCCGCTGGCACTCCCCGCCGTCGACCGCACGATGCTCGCGCTGTTCGCAGGCGCCTCGGGCGACCACAACGCGGTGCATATCGACATCGATTACGCGCGCCGCGCGGGCATGCCCGACGTGTTCGCGCACGGCATGCTCTCGATGGCGTGGCTCGGCCGGCTGCTCACGCAATGGGTGGATCAGCGGGAGTTGCGCCAGTTCGGTGTGCGCTTCGTCGGCATCACGCAGCTCGGGCATCGCATCGTCTGCACGGGGCGTGTGGTCGATAAATTCGAGGCCGACGGCGAGCGCCGCGTGCGCCTCGAAATCCAGACAGCCAATCAGTACGGCGAAACGCGCGTCGTGGGCGACGCCGTGGTCGCGCTTTGAATCAACGCATTGAATCCGCTTCGAATCACTCGTTTGAAGGAGACAGCAGCATGGGCAAGCTCGATGGCAAGGTGGCGCTCGTCACCGGTTCGGGGCGCGGCATCGGTCGCGCGATCGTCGAAAAACTCGCGAGCGAGGGCGCGCGCATCGTCGTGAACGATCTCGACGCCGAGCCGGCGCACGAAACCGTCGAAGCGCTGAAGAAGATGGGCGCGCAGGCCACCGCGTGCGTGGGCAACGTCACCGCGCCCGACTTCGCCGAACGCTTCGTCAACACGGCGATGAGCGCGTACCAGGGTATCGACATCATCGTGAACAACGCGGGCTACACGTGGGACGACGTGATCCAGAAGATGACCGACGAGCAGTGGTACGCGATCATCGACTGTCACATGACCGCGCCGTTTCGCATCCTGCGCGCGGCCTACCCGCACGTGAAGGCGCTGCATGCCGCCGACGTTGCCGAAGGCCGCGAGGTGTATCGCAAGATCGTCAACATTTCTTCCGTCTCGGCGCTCAACGGCAACGCCGGGCAGATGAACTACTCGTCGGCGAAGGCGGGCGTGATCGGCATGACGCGCGCACTCGCCCGCGAATGGGGACGCTTCAACGTGAACGTGAACGCGGTCGCGTTCGGGCTGATCCACACGCGCATGACGTCCGCCGACGCCAAGGCGGGCGCGACGGTGCGGATCGACGGCCGCGACATTCGCGTGGGCCTGAACCCCGAGATGCTCAAGACGCACGCGCAGCGCAATCCGCTCGGCCGTGGCGGCACGCCCGAAGAAGCGGCGGGCGGCGTCTATCTATTCTGTTCGCCGGAATCGAACTACATCACGGGGCAGACCGTGGCGGTGGCGGGCAATCTGCAATGATCCAGTGAGACGTTGCAGTGGCTTGTTGCCTTGACGACCCGCCGCGCGCGGGTCTTTTTTTTTCGTCGACGGGATCGGCACGCGGCGGGGTCGCCTCGCCCGACGCGCCTGATTCACGCCTGATTCACGCCAGACCCGCGCCCTAGCCCGCGTCCGCGCCGGCGCCTGAGTCGAAGCCGATGCCGCGCGCCATGCCGGTTGCGGCAAACACCATCACGATCAGCAGCAGCGTCTGCCACGTACCGATACGCGCGTACTTCGGCGCACCCGTGAGATCGGGCACGTCGCCGCGCCGCACGGCGTTGCGCCAGCGCAGCATCGCCATCATCGGGGCGACTTCGAGCGCGAGAATGAGGACGAGCGCGGCCATCTTCACGTGAAAGAGCGGCGCGTGCAGATAATAATCGGCGCCCTTTTCGAAGCCGCCGAACGCGCGCATCACGCCGGTCACGATCAGCACGAGCGCGGAGCCGCCCCAGCCGTTGTCGGCGCTGAAGATCAGCGGCAGCGCTTCGGTGGAGGTGCAGCGGCGCAGGCCACGCGTGCGCCGCAAGATCGAGGCGAGCGCGAACCCGAAGGCGAGCAGGTGGATGGCGGCCAGCAACCAGCGTGTGAGCATTGCGACTCCTTCGGTAGCGACGACGGGATCGGCAAAGCAACAGCTCAACGGCAATGCCGCCAGCGCGCCCGGGCGCAAACGGCGACATAGCGATGATGCTCGATGTTCGGCGCGCGTGGCGCCTGGGCGCCCAGGCCCGCTCGTTCAGGCTTGACGCAGCGCGGTGTCGAGCGCGCGTGCCGCCAAGCGGTCGTTTTCGCTGCGCAGCCCGACGCGAAACACCGTCTGACGGTTGTGACCGGCCGCGGCGGGCGAGTCCCAGAGCAATTCGATCTTCGGCCAGCGCGAGCGCTGCGGTGCGGGCGTGGGTGCGGCCGGCGGCACGGCGCGGGCGGGCGCGGTGGTTGCCGCAGGGTTTGCGGTGGGGCTGGCACCCGCGCTTTCGGCGTGATCCGGCGATGCGACCGGCATGACTTCCGGCGCGTGATGTATTTCAACGGCGGGTGTTTCGACGGCGGGGGTTTCGGCGTCATGCACCGGCGAAGCCACGCCGGGCGAAGCCACGCCGGGCGAAGCCACGCCGGACGAAGACACGCCGTACGCCTCCCCATGAGACGAAACCGCGCTCACCGGCGCCGGCAGCAACGCGGGCAGCGGCGCCACCGCCGCCCCGCCCTGCGGCGCGCCCGCGAGCCAGCGCACCGCAAGTTCGCGCGCATCGTACTGGCCGAGCTTGCGGCTTTCCTGCCAGACCACGGTCGTGCGGGTCGCGGCGTCGATCGACACGGCGAAGCGGCCGATCGCGAACCGGCGCGCCGCGATATTGGTGCGCCACAACGCGCGCGGACGGCAGATCCACACAACGGCAAGATAGAGCGCGGGCGCGGCGACAAGCCAGCCGTTGGTCTCGGCGATGGCCATGACCGTGCGCCGCCAGCCCGCCGCCCAGACGAACATGCCGATGGAACCGATCGCGAACAGGAAACCGAGCAGCCCGAGGAAGCGCAGCGCCTGACGCAGCCATTGCGGCAACGGGTGATACGGCCGCTCGACGCGCGCCTTGGCGCCCGGCAGCACGATCAGCAAAAACAGGAAGACGAGATTCAGGCACGCGGCCGGCGACGACGCCATGCTTTCGAGCGCGGCGAAGAAGTTCATCTGCCCCATGGAATGGAGCCAGCGCGCGAGCATGACGAGACCGATCGCGCGCAGCGCGAACAGCGTCCCGGCACCGGGTACGGTGGCCGTGGGCGTCGGTCGGGTTCTCGGCAAGGTCGTTCTCCAAAGTCGCGGTTTTTGCGGCAGGGCCATTATAGGGACATTGCGTGCGCGTCTCACGCGCTGCCGCATATTCGAGACACTTCGCGAGCCGCCTCGCGCGCTCGCGCAGGTTGCCCCGCCGCAAGCATCGGCCCCGAATATGACAGCGCCCCGATACCGAAGCATCGGGGCGCTGTAAGAAAAGCGGAAACCGGATGCGCGCCTGGCGCCTCCGGCATCGGCGCGCTTAGCCTGCGTTGACTTCGCGCAGCACCGTGCGGTGCTTCTGACGCAGCAGCTCTTCGTAGACGGCCACGTAATTACGCGCCATCACCTTCGACGAGAAGCGGTCTTCGAACGCCTTGCGCACGCCGGCGCGCGACAGCGACGGCAGACGCTTGAGCGCTGCCACCGCGCTGATTTCGTCTTCGACGACGAAACCCGAGACGCCGTTTTCGATGACTTCCGGCACCGAGCCGCGCTTGAACGCGATCACCGGCGTGCCGCAGGCCATGGCTTCGATCATCACCAGACCGAAGGGCTCCGGCCAGTCGATCGGGAACACCAGCGCGTGCGCGTTGCCGAGGAACTCGCGCTTTTCGGCTTCGCCGATTTCGCCGATGTACTCGACGTGCGGGAGCGCCATCAGCGGCTTGATGGTTTCTTCGTAGTAGGCGCGGTCGGCCTTGTCGATCTTGGCGGCGACCTTGAGCTTCATGCCTGCCTGGCCGGCAATACGGATCGCGCGGTCAAGCCCCTTCTCCGGCGAAACGCGGCCGAGGAACGCGAGGTAGCCCGGTTCGACGTTGGGGATCGGCGTGAGCACGTCTTCCGGCAGGCCGTGATAGACGGTCTGCTGCCAGTTCGCCTGCGCGAGCGGAATGCGCTGGTTGTCGGAAATCGACACGACCGGCACGTCGTTGAACGCGTTGAAGATCGGTTGCAGTTCCGGCAGGTCGAGACGGCCGTGCATCGTCGTGACGAACGGGACCGGCTGACGCTGGAACAGCGAGAACGGGTAATAGTCGATGTGGAAGTGCAGCACGTCGAATTCTTCCGCGCGGCGGCGGACTTCTTCGAGCAGCAGCATGTGCGGCGCCATGACGTCGCGGATCGTCGGGTCGAGACGCAGTGCCTGCGGCCAGAACGCTTCGAGCTTCGCCGAGGTAACCGAATCGCCGCTCGCGAAAAGCGTGACGTCGTGGCCCTGCTCGACCAGCGCTTCGGTCAGGTAGGAGACCACCCGTTCCGTGCCGCCGTACAGCTTGGGAGGAACCGCCTCGTGCAACGGAGCGATTTGAGCGATTCGCATAGTGGTGAACTCCTTCCTCGTAATAAATCGGGCAAAAAACTGCAAATTTGACAATCGACCCGGGCAGACTGCGGCTTTTCCGTATGCCGCGCACCGCCAGGCGTGAGTACCGCATAACCGCGCCGGTGATCCGGACACAGACCCGACGCAGTTGCAGGATTCGTCAGAAAAGTACGACTCATGCAATCGGTACACGCGGCGGTTCAGGCGGTAAACGCGCAGGGCTCGCGGTCGTTGACAAAGAAGCTGTCAAATTCCCTACGTCGTTCGAGTTCGCATTATCCCGATCCAGGGAAAACGCGGACAAGATCATTTCAAAGTCTTTACGTTGTTACAAACCGGAAACACTCGGCAACCCCTTGTTTTCAAACACAGTTCTAGATTGGGGGCTACGCGGCGAAAGAGAACGGCGGACACTGCGCGAGGAAGTCGCAGCAAGATGACAGTTTTCTTTCGTCGCGTCCGGCAGGAGCGCGCCGTGCTCACGTTCTGGAACAGCAACCTGCTCCAGCGCACGAGCCGGTCCCGAATGCAATCCGCAATTCTATCTTGAAATCGGTGCGCAAATCCCGCTGAACCTTGGCTGCAACATCACGGGGACATGACGTATTTTCTGTCCCCATGTCGCGATATGATGCGCCTCCGCCGGGCACACACAGTGCGACTTGGCCCATGCGTGTTTACAATGCGCAGGGTCCGCCCTCGTTTCGGCGCGCGAAAGCCGCGTTTTTTGACACGGTTTGCTAACGCGCGATTCCCGACTACCTTTGAACTTGCACGGACCAAGCTCCGTCAGACCGACCACCGAACAATTGGAACATCTGACCATCGCCCAGCGTAACGCCCACAACGCAAAGCTCGCGAGCTATGCGCGGCGTCCGCTCGCGTTCCTATTCCGCTATATCAAGCGCCATCCGTTCGCCCACGCCGTGGTGCTCGCCAGCGTTTTCGCGGCCGTGGGCTGCGCGCTCGCCTCGCAATACGCGATCAAGCATCTGATCGACGTGCTCGGCGCCGGCCGCCACCATCCGGGCCCGCTGTGGAGCGCCTTCGCCATCCTCGTGGGCCTGATCGCCGCCGACAACCTGCTCTGGCGGGTTGGCGGCTGGTTCGCGGCGCACACGTTCGTCCAGGTGACGGGCGACCTGCGGCGCGATCTTTTCCAGTATCTGAGCGGTCATTCGCCCACTTACTACGCGGAAAAGCAGCCCGGCACCCTGGCGAGCCGCATCACGGCCACCTCGAACGCTGTGTACACGGCCGAGAACACCACCGCGTGGAACGTGCTGCCGCCGTGTATCGCCGTGGCGGGCGCCATCGTCATGATCATCGCCGTCAATCCGTTGATGGCGGCAGGCTTGCTGATCTGCTCGGCGATTCTCTCGGTGATCCTCTTCAAGCTCGCCGGGCGCGGGTCGTCGAAGCACCACACGTTCGCCTCCAAGGCGGCCGCCGTGGACGGCGAACTGGTGGACGTGATCGGCAACATGGCGCTGGTGCGCGCCTTCGGCATGACGATGCGCGAGCAGAACCGCTTCGGCTCGACCGTGAAGGCCGAACTCGACGCGCGCCGCCAGAGCCTGCTCTACCTCGAAAAGCTGCGCCTGCTGCACGCCGTGATCACGGCCATGCTCTCGGCCGGCCTGCTCGGCTGGGCGCTGTGGCTCTGGAACCAGGGCAAGGCGACCTCGGGCGACATCGTGCTCGTCAGCTCGCTCGGCTTCACGATCCTGCACGGCACGCGCGACCTCGCGGTGGCGCTCGTCGACGTGACGCAGCACGTGGCGCGTCTCGCCGAGGCCGTGCAGACGCTGCTCGAACCGCACGGCATGCCCGACCGCGACGACGCCGCCGAACTCGTGGCCCAGGGCGGCCGCGTGGAATTCGAAGGCGTGACCTTCGCCTACCCGCATCGCAAGCCCATTCTCGATCACTTCGATCTGCGCATCGAGGCGGGCCAGCGCGTGGGCCTGATCGGCAAGTCGGGCGCGGGCAAGACCACGGTGCTCGCGCTGCTGCAGCACTTCTATTACACGCAGGGCGGCTCGATCAAGATCGACGGCCAGGACATCGCGCACATGACGCAGGACAGCCTGCGTCATGCGATCGCGCTGGTGCCGCAGGACATTTCGCTGCTGCATCGCTCGATCTACGAGAACATCGCCTACGGCCGCCCCGAGGCGAGCCGCGAGGAAGTGCTCGCGGCGGCCCGCGAGGCGCGCTGCTCGGAGTTCATCGAGGCGATGCCGGAAGGCTATGACACCATCGTGGGCGACCGCGGCGTGAAGCTTTCGGGCGGCCAGCGCCAGCGTATCGCCATTGCGCGCGCGATCCTCAAGAACGCGCCCATCCTGTTGCTCGACGAAGCCACCTCCGCGCTCGACAGCGCTTCGGAGGAAGCGATCCAGCAGGCGCTCGACCGGCTCATGGTGGGCCGCACCGTGATCGCCATCGCGCACCGGCTGTCCACGCTCAACAACTTCGACCGCATCATCGTGATGAGCGCGGGCAAGGTGATCGACGACGGCAGCCCCGACGAGTTGCGCAATCGTCCGGGCCTCTATCGCGATCTGCTGTCGAAGCAATACGGCAAGCAATCCACCCTGCATCTGGGCAGCAAGAAGCCCGACGAGCAGCACGTGGCCTGACGCCCGGGCGTCGGGCGCCCCGCCCTCCGGCCAGGCAAAAAAGCCGCTTCGAAGTTCGAAGCGGCTTTTTGTTTTCTGCCGATGATGAAGCGCAAGCGCAAGGCGACCTGAGCGCGCCGTCAGCGCGCCAACAATGCCCCGAGATCGCGCATGAAGCGGTCACGCCACACCGAAACGTTGTTCTCGCGCAGTTGCACCATCATGTCGCGGTAACGCGCCACGCGCTCGGCGAGCGGCATGGTCAGCGCCGCGTTGAGCGCGTCGGCCATGCCGTCGATGTCGAGCGGATTGACGATCAGCGCGCCTTCCAGCTCCTGCGCCGCGCCCGCGAAGCGCGACAGCACCAGCACGCCCGGATCTTCGGGATCCTGCGCCGAGACGTATTCCTTGGCGACGAGATTCATGCCGTCGCGCAGCGGCGTGACGTAGCCCACGTGCGACGCGCGAAACAGCGCGGCGAGCACCGAGCGTTCGTACTGGCGGTGGATGTACCAGATCGGCGTCCAGTCGAGTTCGGCGTAGCGTCCGTTGATGCGCCCCGACTCGGCTTCGAGCCGCAGCCGGATGTCCTGGTACGCATGCAGGTCGGCGCGCGTGGGCGGCGCGATCTGCACGAACGAGACCTTGTTGCGCTGCGCGGCGCCGTGATCGAGCAGGCGCTCGAACGCGCGGAACCGCTCGACGAGCCCCTTCGAATAATCGAGCCGGTCGACGCTCATGATGACCTTGCGGCCATGCAGCGTCGACTTGAGCGTGCGCACCGGCTTGTCGTTTTCGCCGGCCTTCGCGAGTTCGGCGATCTCGTCGGGATACACGCCGATCGGGTAATCGTTCGCGTAGAGCGTCTGACCGAAGGCCTCGATGCGCGTGAGGCCGCCCGCCTCTTTGGCGACGCTGCCGTCCGCCTCGTTCACGATGTAATCGCAGAACGCGCGCAGGTCGGGCTTCGTCTGAAAGCCGAGCAGATCGAACGAACACAGCGCCTGCACGAGTTCGCGATGCGGCGGCACCGCCAGCAGCACCTGCGAGGCCGGAAACGGAATGTGCAGGAAAAAGCCGATACGGTTCTTCACGCCCGCCGCGCGCAGCGCCTGGGCAAACGGAATCAGGTGATAGTCGTGGACCCAGATCACGTCGTCGTCGCGCAGGAGCGGCACGAGTTGCTGCGCGAGCCACGTGTTCACGCGGCAATAGCCTTCGTACTCGTGGCGGTCGTACTGGACGAGATCGGCGCGGTAATGGAATGCGGGCCAGAGCGTGGCGTTCGAGAAGCCGCGATAGTACTGGTCGTAGTCGCGGCGCAGCAGGCCGATGGTCGCGAACGTGACGGGACCGCGCTCCTCCACCGCGATCTGCGGCTGGCCCGAGGGCAGCACGTCGCCGCTCCAGCCGAACCACATGCCGCCGGTTTCCTTGAGCGCGTCGTACACGCCCACGGCGAGGCCGCCCGCGGCCGGACCGCCTTCCGAGATCGGCGCGACGCGGTTCGAGACGATGATGAGTCGGCTCATGCGGCGTCGGCTCCGGCGAAGAACGGGGGAATCGCGTGAATCATCGGCACCATCACTTCGAAGCGCGCATTGCGGCCACGAGCGTTTGCAGCCAGCCGAGCAGCGCTTCGACCGACTCCACGCGCGTGGTGGCGATGGTGTCGCCGCCGCCGACCTTGATCGACACGCCGCCCTTTTCGTTGACGACCGCGAAGCCCTTCTCGTCGGTCAGATCGTCGCCGGCGAACACGGGGCGGCGCCCCGCGAACGGCGGCTCGTCGAGGAAAGCGCGCAGCGCGCGGCCCTTGTCGACGTCCTTCGGCTTGATTTCGTAGACCATCTTGCCGGGCTGCAGCACGTAAGCGTTCGCGAACTCGGCGGCGAGCCGCTCGGTCGCGGCGCGCGCGGCGGGTTCGTAGTCGGGCGCGTTGCGGTAATGGAGCGCGAGCGCCGCGCCTTTGATCTCCAGCAGCATGCCCGGATGCGTGCGCACGACTTCGGCGAGCACCTGCTCCATGTGCAGCAGCCGCTCGTCGTGAAAGCCGACACGCTGCGTGTCGCCATTGGCATCGCGCCGCTCGGCGCCGTGCAGACCCGCGATCGGCAGATCGGGCATGCCGAGGAACGCGTCGATGCTGTCGATGCCGCGGCCCGAGACGATGGCTACGGCGCCGTGCGTCAGGCGCCGCAGCTCGGCGAGCAGCGCGAGCATGTCGGGACGCACCAGCACGCCGTCGGGCGTGGGCGCGAGTTCGACGAGCGTGCCGTCGAAATCGAAGAAAAATGCCGTCTGATCAGGCGGCAGGACTGTCGGAAGTGCTTGCGAAGAGGCTTGCATTACGTCGGTTCGTCCCTCGGCCTTGGCCGGGTTGGTTCCGGGCCGCGAACGGCTACCGGAGAAGTGTGCGCATCTTACCGCGCCTTCAGATGATTTTCGAGAAAGTAAGGCTGGGCGCCGCGCCCACCGGGCCGGTGCCGCAGCCATGCGGAATCGACACGTTTTGCGTACACATGTCTGTCGATGCGGCTACGGTTCACTTTCAGCGGGCGCGACCAATCGACGCGGCGCGAGCCCATATCGTGCCGCGCGCGGCACCGCGCAGCCAATTTTGCTACATTCGCAGACGATGCACCGCGCCAGTGCGCGGTCGCCGCCATCGTATCGACCGGGTCTTCGAGACGCTTTTGCCACCGCTTTGCTACCGCTTGTGCCGCCGCTTTGCTACCGCTTGTGCCACTTATTGCGTTGATTGCTCGTTCACGACCGCGGGTCCGGCTTCGCACCGGCGCGCTTGCCCTGCTGACAGCGGGCGCGACGCTACTGGCCGCCTGCTCGCCGCGCGGCCAGCCGTGGGAGCTGACCAACGTGAGCGGTCATCTGCCCGATCTCGACTTCGCGCTCACCGCCGACAACGGCCAGCCCGCGACCGGCGCGAGCTTTCGCGGCAAGACGGCGCTGGTGTATTTCGGCTACACGCATTGCCCCGACGTCTGCCCCGAGACCATGGCGCGGCTGATGAGCGTTTTAGCAAAACTCGGCCCCGACGCGCAGGACGTACGCATTCTCTTTATCAGCGTCGATCCCGCGCGCGACACGCCCGCCGCGCTGCACGCCTATGTGGGCGCGTTCGACGCGCAGCACGCGCGCGGCCTCACCGGCAGCGACGCGCAGGTCGAGGCGCTCGCGAAGCGCTACCGTGTCGCGTATCAGATGGAGCAGCGCGACCCGAACGGCGACTACGAAGTCACGCACAGCTCGGCGGTCTACGTATTCGACGCCGAGGGCCGCGCGCGCCTGCTCGCCACCGACCACGATACGCCGGACGCCATCGCGCACGACCTGCGTCGCGTGATACGCGGCACGACCTAGCGCGCGTCACGGCCGCGCCGCCCGCCTCACCTTCAACACCACGGAAACACGCAACAGGAAGCCTTATGACGAAGAACCTCAAGTCACTGACCGCCGCTTTCGGCTTTGCACTGGGCACGGTCGCCGCCTTCGCGCCCACGGCCGCGCAGGCCGCCGGCACGCTCAGCGCGGACAACGCCTGGGTGCGCTGGCTGCCCAACAATCTGCCGGCCGGCGGTTACGTGACGCTCAAGAACGACGGCGACAAGCCCGTCGATCTCGTCGATGTGTCGAGCGACGCCTACGGCATGGTCATGCTGCATCAGACCGTGTCGAACGGTTCGACGCAAAAGATGGTGATGGTGCACAAGGCGACAGTGCCCGCGCACGGCACGCTCGCGATCGCGCCGGGTGGCTATCACCTGATGCTCGAACAGGCGAAGCACAAGATCGCGCCCGGCGACACCGTCAACGTGAAGCTGCACTTCTCGGACGGCGAGACGCTCGATACGCCGTTCGCGGTGAAGTCGCCCGCCGGGCAGTAACGCGGCGCGAATCGTTGCGGGCGCATCGTGCGAGGAGCCATTGAGCCCCGCGATGAACCCGTTGAGCCGCCCGCGATGAACCCGTGAGCCACCCGCGATGAACCCGTTGAGTCACCCGCGATGAATCCGCTCTACTGGCTCGAACCCTGGGAGCCCTCGCCGACCGTCGTGATCGTCATGCTGATCACGGCGGTGCTGTTCGTGCGCGGCAAGCGCCATGCGCGCGTCACGTTCGCGCGGCAGCTATCGTTCTGGTTCGGCCTGGGCGCGCTCTACGTCGCGTTGCACACGCGGCTCGATTACTTCTTCGAGCACGAGTTCTTCATGCATCGCGCGCAGCATCTCGTGCTCCATCATCTGGGGCCGTTCTTCATCGCGCTCGCGTATCCGGGCGCGGCGCTGCGCGCCGGCATCCCGTTCGCGTGGCGGCAGCGCTTCGTGCGCCCCGCCCTCGCCGCGCGGCCCGTGCGTCTCGCGCTCGACGTGGTGATGCATCCCGTCGTCGCCGTGACGCTCTTCGTCGGCCTCATCTATTTCTGGCTGTTCTCGCCGATACACTTCATCGCGATGCTCGACTGGCGCCTGTATCGCGTGATGAACTGGAGCATGGTCATCGACGGGCTGCTGTTCTGGTGGCTGGTACTCGACGCGCGCCCCGCGCCGCCCGCGCGACTCTCGCCGGGCAAGCGCGTGCTGGTGGTGATCGCGGCGATCCCGCCGCAGATCGTGCTCGGCGCATTCATTTTCTTCACGCCGCGCGAGCTGTATCCCGTCTATTCGATCTGCGGCCGCGCCTTCACGTGGCTCTCGCCGCTGCGCGATCAGCAGATCGGCGGGCTATTGCTGTGGATTCCCGGCTCGATGATGAGCGTGATCGGCGCGCTGATCGCGCTGCGCCACTGGATGCGGCTCTCCGCGCGCGGACGTCTGCCGCAGCCACGCCGTGCGCACACGGCCGGCGCGGATGCCGGGAAGCGCCAAACCTTGCGCACTTAAGCCGCCTAGCCCGCCTATAAGCCCGCCAATAAGCCGCTTATAAGCCGCCCCTGAGCCACACCAGGCGGCTGGGCGAACTCAGGCCGAACGCATCCACACGTGCGGGATGCCGTCCTCGTCGTGGATCTCGCCTTCGGGCACGAAACCGAACGCCCCATAGAACTTTTGCAGATGCGCCTGCGCGTGCAAACGCATCGGCACGCCGGGCCACTGCTGGCCGATCCGCGCAATCGCGCGTTCGAGCAACGCGTTGCCGAGCTTGATGCCGCGATAATCCGGCGAAGTCACCACGCGGCCGATGCGCACGCTCGCCTCGCCGGCGTCGGGCACCAGCACGCGCAGATAGCCCGCGAGTGCCCGCGCGCCATCGCGATCGTGCCAGGCGAACAGATGCCAGGCGCCGAGATCGAGACCGTCGATGTCGCCATACACGCAGTTCTGCTCGACGACGAACACCTCCGAGCGCAGCTTGAGCAGCGCATAGACTTCGCGTGGGCTGAGCGCGTCGAAGGCCTGCCATTGCCAGTCGAAGGCGAGTTGCGTGGTCGGGGGCGAAGCGGGAGACTGCGCAGTCATGATTCGTGATTTCCGTCAGAACAGGGGAAGGTGGCCACGATTATGCCGCGCCTCCTGCGCGCGGCGCATCGTGCCATGACGCCGACGCGCTCATTTACGCCGGCGCGGCTCCGCGTATTTGCGCCAGTATTTGAACGGCTCTTCGTGCAGGTCGATGTCGAGCTCGACGATGCGCGCCTGTAAGCTGTCCTGCGCATCCACGATCGCCTGGTTGTACACGGCCGGTGCGATCTCTTCGAGAAAGAAGCCGAGCAGCGCGCCCGCGGCGATATTGCCGATAGGCTCGTCCATGTTGGTGTCGAAGTAACGCTGGATCGACGCGATCGCCTGAGTGCGCGCGTCTTCGGGAAGTTCGATGGACATGGGGGTCTCGCAGGCGAAGAGATGACGGCGGCTATTGTGCAGCAAAGGCGGTGCAGCAACGGCGGTGCAATAGCGGCGATGCGACAGCCGCGCGATGGCGCGATCGTGCAATGCCGTGGGGCAAAACAAAAAGCCACCCGAAGGTGGCTTTTTGATTCATCTGGAGGCGCGAGCCGGAGTCGAACCGGCCTACACGGCTTTGCAGGCCGCTGCATAACCGCTTTGCTATCGCGCCAGAAGCGGACTGACCGGCAACACAACGACCGGACAGATAATGTACGGCGGCCCGACGTGGACTCAAGGCCTACCAAACAAAAAGGGAAGCGCTGCTTCCCCTTGGCATGTGGAGCGGGAGACGAGTCTCGAACTCGCGACCTCAACCTTGGCAAGGTTGCGCTCTACCAACTGAGCTACTCCCGCATTGCTACTACGCTTTACTGCCTGGGCACTTCGTTCATTACCGCTAAAACGCCGCACCTTAAACTGGAGCGGGAGACGAGTCTCGAACTCGCGACCTCAACCTTGGCAAGGTTGCGCTCTACCAACTGAGCTACTCCCGCATTTTGCTACCGCGCCACCGACTTCGCTTAACTACCGCTTATCTTCGGCCAACTCCACCGCATCTGCTTGTTTGCTGCTGCGTGTGCAGCGGAGAAGTGAGATTATGTATAAGCTGCGGAATGGTGTCAACCCCTTCGCGCCATCTTTTTAGAAAAATCTGCGCGGCGGGTTGAACGCCGCGCCAACGCGAACACTCACAGACTGCCCCGCTCGCGGATCTGCGGCCAGGCGAGCTTCATGTAATAGAGCATCGACCAGATGGTCAGGAACGCCGCCACGTAAATCAGCCACGCGCCCCAGATGCGCGAATCGAACAGCGTCACGCCGCCGAGCGTGAGCGGTGCGTAGAACAGCAGCATCGGGATCGCGACCATCTGGCATGCCGTCTTGAACTTGCCGAGCGAGTTCACGGCCACGCTCTTCGAAGCGCCGATCTGCGCCATCCACTCGCGCAGCGCCGAAATCGCAATCTCGCGACCGACGATCACGAGCGCGATCACGGCGTCGAGCCGCTGCAGATGCACGAGCACGAGCAAGGCGGCGGTCACCATGAGCTTGTCCGCGACCGGGTCGAGGAACGCGCCGAACGACGAGGTCTGATTCCATTTGCGCGCAAGAAAGCCGTCGAACCAGTCGGTGAGCGCCGCCAGCACGAAGATCAGCATCGCCGCCACGTTCTGCTGCATTGGAGAGAGCATCGTCTGCGGCAGATAGAACACGCCCACCACGAGCGGAATCGCCAGGATCCGCAGCCACGTCAGGAGAATCGGAATATTGAACGGCATCGGCTGGCGCTGTCTGTCAGGATGGATGCAATAAAGGAGATGCAATTGTGCCGCGTCGCCTGTCCTCCCACAAGCAAAGTGGCCGGCGACCCCACGCGGTGTCGGTTGCCGGCACGCGGTTCTCGCGCGGCGCTAGTGCAGTTGCTGATAGATCTGCTCCGCGAGCGCATGCGAAATACCCTCCACGCTCGCGAGATCGTCGACGCTCGCCGACATCACGCCGCGCAGCCCGCCGAAGCGCGCCAGCAAGCGCTGGCGCCGCTTCGCGCCCACGCCTTCCAGCTCTTCGAGACGCGAGGTCTGGCGCGTCTTGCCGCGCTTCGCGCGCATGCCGGTGATGGCGAAGCGGTGCGCCTCGTCGCGAATCTGCGCGACCAGCATGAGCGCCGCGCTTTCCTTGCCGAGCTCGAGCGGCGCGCGGCCGTCGGCGAACACGAGCGTTTCCAGCCCGACCTTACGGCCCTCGCCCTTCGCCACGCCAACGAGCATGGCCGGATCGAGACCCAGTTCGCTGAACACCTGGCGCGCGATCTCCACCTGGCCCTTGCCACCGTCGATCAACACGATGTTGGGCAGCATCGCGCCAGGCGGCGGCGCATCGCCGACGTCGATCGCTTCACCGCCTTCCACCCGATCTTCCGCCTGGTCTTCCAGCTGGTCCTCCGCTTGTGCTTCGGCTTCGGCTTCGAGCGCGGGCGCGTCCGGGTCGGCGGGATCCGTGGGCGGCGGCACCGTGTGCGTGGCGTCGGGCACGGGCGCCTGCGCGGCCTGCGCGACCATCTTCTCGTAGCGGCGCGTGAGCACCTGACGCATGGCCGCGTAGTCGTCGCCGGGCGTGATGCCCGTGATGTTGTAGCGGCGATATTCGGCCGACTGCATCTTGTGATGGTGATAGACCACGCACGACGCCTGGGTCGCCTCGCCCATCGTATGGCTGATGTCGAAGCACTCGATGCGCAGATGCGCGAGATCGTCGAGTTCGAGGCCGAGGAGCTGCGCGAGCGTGCGCGTGCGCGCCTGCTGCGAGCCTTGTTCCGAAAGCAGGCGCGCCAACGCGAGCCGAGCGTTCTGCTCGGCCATCGCGAGCCACGCGCGCTTCTGCCCTTGCGGCTGACGCAGCAGCGTGACCTTGTGACCGGCCTGCTCGCTGAGCACGTCGACGAGTTCGCGGTTCGCGGGCGGGTGGCTCACCACCAGCACCGGCGGCACGCGGTTGCCGAAGTAATGCTGGGCGATGAACGCGTCGAGCACTTCGGATTCGATGCCCGCTTCGCGCGGCTTGCGCTTGCCGGCTTTCGCCGATGTGGCTCCGGTGCCGGCTTCGGTCGCTTCGCCGCGGGTCGCGGCGGCGGTCGCATCCTCGCTGGCCTCGTCGCTGGCCTCGTCGCTGGCCTCGTCGCTGGCGAGATCGGCCGCGAGCGCGAGCGCGTCGGGCATCCCGGCGTCGAATTCGCCATCGAACGCGCCATCGGCCTCCGGCATCGCGCGCTGCTCCGCGCTCGCTTCGTCTTCGGCGTTCACCTCGTCGACGAAATCCTCCACCGTCTTGCGCGCCAGCGACGGCAGCGACTTGAGCGCGCTCGCCGCGAGCACGGTTTCGCTGTCGATCGCTTCGGCCACGCCGCCCTCCTCGTCGGTGAGCGCGCGCTCCACATGCGCCGGGAAGTACGCCTTGTCGCCGAGGTGGCGGCCGCCGCGCACCATCGCCAGATTCACGCACACGCGCCCGCCCAGCGCGACCACGGCCAGAATGTCGACGTCGCTCTCGCTGCCCGTTTCGATCACCTGCTGATGCAGCACCGTCGAGAGCGAACTCATCTGGTTACGCACCGACGCCGCCTGCTCGAACTTCAGATCCGCGGCGAACGCGTGCATCTTCGTTTCGAGTTCCTTCATCACCTCGTTCTGACGGCCGAGCAGGAAACGCGACGCGTTGTTCACGTCGCGCGCGTAGTCCTCGGCGTTGATCGCGCCCACGCACGGCGCCGTGCAGCGCGCGATCTGATGCAGCAGACACGGCCGCGTGCGGTTGTTGAACACCGAGTCCTCGCAGGTGCGCAACTGAAACACGCGTTGCAGGATCTGGATGCTCTCGCGCACCGCCGACGCGCTCGGGAACGGCCCGAAGTACTGATTCTTGCGATCGACGGCGCCGCGGTAGTACGCCATGCGCGGAAACTTGTGCCCCGTGAGCTTGAGAAACGGATAGGACTTATCGTCGCGAAACAGGATGTTGTAGCGCGGCGCGAGGGCTTTGATGAGATTGTTCTCAAGCAGCAGCGCCTCGGCCTCAGAACGCGTGACCGTGGTCTCGATGCGTGCGATGCGCGACACCATCATGGCGATGCGCGGCGAAAGCAGCGTCTTCGTGAAGTAGCTCGAGACCCGCTTCTTGAGGTCGCGCGCCTTGCCGACATAGAGCACGGCGCCGTGCGCGTCGTAATAGCGATAGACGCCGGGCAGATGCGGCAATTGCGCGAGCGTCTTTTTCGGGTCGAAAACGTCGGTGTCGGTCATCCAGTGTCGGGGACGGGTTGGGGGCTGCAACGAGCTTGCAGCAATGTTGCGGTCATGCGGGCGCGGGCGTTGCGCCTCGTGGTGTGTCGCTCTGCGTCGTTTTGCGTCGTTTTGCGTCGTGTTGCGTCGTGTTGCGCCGTTTGGCGTTGATGCCGCGCCGCCAGCGCGATCGCCACGGCGGGCGGCCGAAGCGGCGGCACCGACTGCGCAGCCGTCGCGACGCATTCATGACGCTGTCCTAGAATCGCAAGTTTAGATCATTCCGCGCCGCGCCGAACCTGCCTGCCGGGTGCCGCGCTGCCGCCCTCTCATGACCGAACCGACCGCTGCGCCCGATTCCACAGATTCGACCGCCATCGCTGCTGCCTCCCCCGCTTCCGCCGCCGCCGATTCGACCATCGCCTGCGACCTGTTCTGCGCGGTGATCGACAACTTCGGCGACATCGGCGTGTGCTGGCGTCTCGCGCGTCAGCTCGCGAGCGAGCATGGCTGGCAGGTGCGCCTGTTCGTCGACGACCTGCACGCGTTCCGGAAGCTGTGCCCGGCGCTCGACACGGCGCGCGCGACGCAAACCGTCGAGGGCGTTTTCGTCGAACATTGGCACGAGCCCGCGCACGCCGGCGAAACGCTGCGTATCGCCGATGTCGTGATCGAGGCGTTCGCGTGCGAGTTGCCGCCTGTCTACGTGGCGGCAATGGCCGAGCGCGCGAGCAAACCGGTCTGGCTCAATCTCGAATACCTGAGCGCCGAAGACTGGATCGCCGACTTCCATCTGCGCCCCTCGCCGCATCCGCGCTACGCGCTCGCCAAGCACTTCTTCTTTCCGGGGCTCGGACCGGGCACGGGCGGCGTCATCAAGGAACGCACGCTCGACGCCGCGCGCGCCGAATTCGAAAGCTCGCCCGAGGCGCGCGCCGCGTGGTGGCAGCGCGCGACCGGCGGGCCGCCGCCCGCCGCCGAAGCCACGGTGATCTCGCTGTTCGCCTACGAAAACCCGGCCATCGACGGTCTGCTCGCGCAATGGCGCGACAGCGCCACGCCCATCGTCCTGCTCGTGCCCGAAGGCCGCATCTCGGGCGCGCTGGCGCGCTTTTTCGGCGTGCCCGCGTTCACCGCGCCCGTTCGGGCCGAACGCGGCTCGCTGCGCGCGCACGCGCTCGCGTTCACGGAGCAGCGCGGTTACGACCCGCTGTTGTGGGCTAGCGACCTGAATTTCGTGCGTGGCGAGGATTCGTTCGTGCGCGCGCAATGGGCGGGCAAGCCGTTCGTCTGGCACATCTATCCGCAAGCCGACGAAGCGCATCTGCCCAAGCTCGACGCCGCGCTCGCGCATTACGACCGCACGCTGCCCGAGGCGCCGCGCGCCGCGCTTGAACGCTTCTGGCACGCGTGGAACGGCCGCGGCACGCCCGACTGGACCGAATTTGCCGCGCATCTGCCCGCCTATACGGCGCGCGCGCAGGCCTGGCGCGACGAACTCGCGCAGGTGGGCGACCTCGCCGCAAACCTAGCCGAATTCGCAAAAAGTCAGTTAAAATAAGCGGTTATCCGGCGGCAGCCGTCTCAAGCGGGCTTTTGAGCGGGGCCCGGGCGGGCCTCCAGGCGGATTCTCCTATACCCCTCGTTTCAAGCTGCATCACGAGGGTATCGCGAGAGTTACATCGGGGTCGCATCGCCCAGGTTTCACGCAAATCCGCTTGCGACGTTTGCCGCCGCGCACACTCGAAGCTATTTAATCTGGACAGGACAGTTTTTTATGAAGACCGCACAGGAACTCCGCGTCGGCAACGTCGTGATGATCGGTAACGACGCCATGGTCGTGCAGAAGGCCGAGTACAACAAGTCGGGCCGTAACTCGGCCGTCGTGAAGATGAAGTTCAAGAACCTGCTGTCGGGCGCAGGCATGGAAACCGTCTACAAGGCCGACGACAAGTTCGACGTCGTCGTGCTCGACCGCAAGGAAGTGACGTACTCGTACTTCGCCGACCCGATGTACGTGTTCATGGACGCCGACTACAACCAGTACGAAGTCGAAGGCGAAATGATGGGCGACGCCCTCAACTACCTCGAAGACGGCATGGCTTGCGAAGTCGTGTTCTACAACGAGAAGGCCATCTCGGTCGAACTGCCGACGGTTCTGGTTCGCGAAATCATCTACACGGAACCGGCAGTCAAGGGCGACACGTCGTCGGGCAAGGTCCTCAAGACCGCCAAGCTGCAAACCGGCTTCGAACTGCAAGTGCCGCTCTTCTGCAATATCGGCGACAAGATCGAAATCGACACGCGCACGAACGAATATCGTAGCCGCGCGTAAGCGAACGTCCATGCGCGGCGCATTTTGATGCGCGGCAATCATGCATGGCGAATTGTATGAAGAAAGCGCCCCTCGGGGCGCTTTTTCTTTTTCGTCTGAACGTGTATGTTTGAGGCTTCTACGGGAATTCTTACCGGTTTTTACGTTTGCCCCTGCACGAAAGTAGGCGGCATAGCGGTCCAGGCACCGCGTCGCCGCTACGTTTTAAGTGGTTCTTGAACGTAATCAAACCGATAAAACTCTCGTGGCACGGTTTCTGCTCTGAACGAGGAAGCGTTCGACGCGCTCTTTCCTCTCACTGGAGAAACACGATGAACAATGACATTGCTGAAGGCAAGTGGAAGCAGATGGTTGGCAAGGCCAAGGCCGCCTGGGGCGAGTTGACGGACGACGAGCTCATCAAGGCGGAAGGCCGCGCCGATCGCCTCGCCGGGCTCATCCAGGAAAAGTACGGCAAGACGCGCGACGAGGCGGAACTCGAAGTGCGCCGCTGGTTCGACGCGAACCGGCCGATCGACTGATACGACTCCGAGGCATGGCTGGCTCTGCCCACTTGCGGCTCAGAACGGGGGTTGCGCGCACGCCGAATCCACAACGAATTCCGGCATGCGCCAACAGACGGCCGCCGGCAGCTCGCTGCCGGTAGCGCCGCCGCGCCCCCGATCTGGCGCAGCATAACTGGGAGGACCGGAACTGAATAACCCGATTCGAGACATCTCGGTGATCTCGGTGACATCTTTCGTATCGTGCCGCGCCGTTGCGCGCCGCGAGTCCGTGTGCCGGGCGACCGCCCTGCCCGCGGTGCTCGGGCGCGACCGCGCTCATCCGTAAGCCCTACCGCCATGCCCCACGCGCTGATTGTCGAAGACGATCCTAATAGCCTGTCCGGCCTTTCGGCCATTTTGTCGGCGGACGGTTTTTCCGTCGACACCGCCGCGACGCTCGCCGAAGCGCGCGCCGCCCTCGCACGCTTCATCCCCGATGTCGTGCTCGTCGATCTGAATCTCCCCGACGGCGGCGGTCTCGAACTGCTGCCCAACCTGCCCGCGCAGCCGCCCGGCGGCGCGTTGCCCGTGATCGTCATGACCGGCAACGCCACGGTCGAAAGCGCGATCGAAGGCTTGCGCCACGGCATCTGGGACTATCTGCTCAAGCCCGTCAACATTCCGCGCCTGCGCAGCCTGCTCGCGCGCATTCCGCGTCCGTACGAGCTGACCGAAGAGGTTCGCGCGCTGCGTACGACGCTGCGCGAACTCGGCCGCTTCGGCCCGATGCTCGGCCGCAGCAACGCGATCCAGCATGTCTACGACGCGCTCGAACAGCTCGCCCCCACCGAATCCGCGATTCTCGTGCACGGCGAACCCGGCACGGGCAAGGAAGTGACCGCGCGCACGCTGCATCAGCTGAGCCGCCGCCGCAAGGGGCCGTTCGTGCTCTGCGACGCGCGTTCCCTCGTCGCCGAAGCCGCCAGCGGCCGCCCGCTCGCGAGCGTGCTGTTCGGCCATGAACGCGGCGCGTTCGCGGGCGCGGAGCAGCGCGAGCCCGGTCTCGTCGACCAGGCGAGCGGCGGCACGCTGTTCATCGACGAACTGACGGAACTGCCGCGCGACCAGCAGGAAGCGCTGTTGCGCGCGCTCGACTCGCAAACCTTCATGCGCGTGGGCGGCAACAGCGAAGTCGGCACCGACTTCCGCCTGATCGCGGCGACCCGCGTGCCGCCGCGCGACGCGGTGCGCCAGGGCGCGCTGCACGAGGACCTGTGGATGCGTCTCGACGCCGCCGCGATCCAGTTGCCGCCGCTGCGCGAACGCGACGAAGACGCCGCGCTGCTCGCCATCGCCTGTATCGACGAGCTGAATCGCCAGTCGCATCACCACGGCAACGGCAATGGCAACGGGAATGGAAACGGCAACGGCAACGGCCATGGCATTTCGGGCACGACGCGCCTCATTGCGCCGTCGTTCATCCGCGAATGCCTGACCTACGACTGGCCCGGCAACGTGCGCGAACTGCACGAACGCGTGAAGCGCGCGTGGCAAGCCTCGGGCGAAGTGGTGGAAACGCTGCACGCCGAAGACACCAGCGGCTCCGGCGGGCGCGACGTGAACGGCGGCCGCGTGCAGGTCACCGTGGGCACGCCGCTCGCCGATGTCGAGGAAATGCTGATTCGCGCAACGCTCGACGCCGTGGGCGGCACGCGCCATCGCGCGGCTTCGCTGCTCGGCATCAGCCCGAAAACGCTCTACAACAAGTTGCAGCGCATGCGGCTGAACTGACGCCGGGCGTCGTCTCGAACCGTCGGCAAACGCAAAAAAACGGGCCTTCAGTGATGAAGGCCCGTTTTTTCATGGTGACGAAACCGCCAACGTTACGGCCGCCTGTAACGTAACGCCGACGTAGCGCGCGCCGTTCAGGGGAGCACGGAACGCAGTAGCGCTTGCGCTTCGATGTAGCCCGGGTCGGCCACGAGCTTGTCCCAGCGCTGCGCCTTGCCGCGCGCGCTCATGCGCTTGATGCGGCGCGCCGAGGCCTTCGGCGAACGCCGCGGCTCGACCGCGCGCAGCGCGTCGAGCACCTTTTCCGCTTCGTGCGGCTGGTTGCAGATCAGCACCATGTCGCAGCCCGCCTCGAGCGCCGCGCGCGCGCCTTCGGCGAGCGTGCCGCCCTGGCGCGCCGCTTCCATCGAGAGATCGTCGCTGAAGATCGCGCCCGTGAAACGCAGGCGCCTGCGCAGGATTTCCTCGACCCAGATACGCGAGAAGCCCGCCGGTTTGGCGTCGACCTTCGGGTAGATCACGTGGCCCGGCATCACCGCCGAGAGCGACAGGCCGAGCCAGTCGTACGGCAGCGCGTCCTCGCACAGAATGGAGTCGAGCGGCCGCTCGTCCACCGGCACCGCGACGTGCGAGTCGGCGGTGGCGAAGCCGTGCCCCGGGAAATGCTTGCCGCAGTTCGCCATGCCCGCGAGCGCGAGGCCATGATTCAGGCTCTTGGCGAGCAGCGTGACCACGCGCGGGTCGCGGTGAAACGCGCGGTCGCCCACGACCTTCGACTGGCCGTAGCCGAGATCGAGCACCGGCGTGAACGACAGGTCGATGCCGCACGCGCGCAACTCGCTCGCGAGGATATAGCCCACCGCCGTGGCGAGCTTGGTCGCGAGCAGCACGTCCTTGTCCCACAGCGCGCCGATGCGGCCCATGGCGGGCAGCACGGTGAAGCCGTCGGTGCGAAAGCGCTGCACCCGCCCGCCTTCGTGGTCGACGGCGATCAGCAGGTCTTCGCGCACGGCGCGAATCGCGTCGGTGAGCGCGACGAGCTGCGCGCGGTTTTCGTAGTGGCGCGCGAACAGGATCACGCCGCCGGTCATCGGGTGCGCGAGGCGGCGCACGTCGTCGTCGGTCAGCGTGGTGCCGACCACGTCGAGCATTACCGGTCCGGGAGGTCTCTTCATCGATCAGTCTGGGAGAAAGGTTGAGGCGGCAAAAGCGTATCGGCTCTCGCGCCGATTCGCCGGGGGATCCGCTTATTTCGTTTCGGCGACGACGAACGACACCGCGTAGTCGCGCTCGTCGGTGATGGTCACGTGCGCGGTGATGCCGCGTTCGTCGAGCCATGCCTTGAGCACACCCGACGTGACGATCACGGGGCGCCCGCTGCGTTCGTTGAGCGTTTGCATCGCGCGCCATGTCATCGGCATGCGCATGCCGAGGCCGATCGCCTTCGAGAACGCTTCTTTCGCCGAAAACCGCGTGCACAGATACGCGAGGCCGCGCACTTCCGAACGCGCCTTGCGCGCCTCGTAGACCGCGAGTTCCTCGGGGCCGAGCACACGCGCCGCGAAGCGGCCCTGGGTGCGCTCCATGACCGCCGCGACGCGGCTCACCTGGATGATGTCGGTGCCGATACCGTAGATCGCCATGAGGGGTCCGCCGGTGATGAGAAGTGGGCGCGCGCGTCCTGCCGCGACGCGGCGCGTGAGCCGGATGCGGCGCTCAGCCTTGCGAGCCGAGACGCGCGGCGACCATGATCGCCTTCATTTCGCGCACCGCGTTTTCCCAGCCCGCGAAGATCGCGTGCGCGACGATCGCATGGCCGATGTTCAGCTCGACGATGCCTTCGATCGCCGCGATGGGCTGCACGTTCGTGTAGTGCAGACCGTGCCCCGCGTTGACCTTGAGGCCGAGGCTGTTGCCCGCGTTCACGCCCGTCACCACGCGCTCGAATTCGCGCGCCTGTTCCGTGGCGTCGTGCGCTTCGGCGTAGCGGCCCGTGTGCAACTCGATCACGGGCGCGCCGGCTTCGTGCGCGGCGCGAATCTGCGTTTCGTCGGGGTCGATGAAGAGCGAGACGCGGCAGCCCGCGTCGGCGAGTTGACGGCACGCGGCCGCGACGGCGTCGAAATGGCCTGCCACGTCGAGGCCGCCTTCGGTCGTCAGCTCCTCGCGCTTTTCGGGCACGAGGCAAACGTCGTGCGGCTTGATCTCGCACGCGATGTCGAGCATCTCGCTCGTGACCGCGCATTCGAGATTCATGCGCGTCTTGAGCTGCGGGCGCAGCGCGCGCACGTCGGCATCGACGATATGACGGCGATCCTCGCGCAGGTGCAGCGTGATCGCGTCGGCGCCCGCCTCTTCGGCGAGCAGCGCCGCGCGGATCGGATCGGGGTAAGCGGTGCCGCGCGCGTTGCGCAGCGTGGCGACGTGGTCGATGTTGACGCCTAAGTCGATCACGTTGGGCGAAGTCAGAAAGAAGCTCATAGGTTCTGCAAGTCGATCAGGATCTGGCGCGTCGCGAGCGGCGTGCCGCCGAGGTAGGTGTTCAGCAGGAAGCGCATGAGCGCCTTGCTCTGCGAAACAGTCTGGGGACGATGGTAATCGTCCTCTTCCATGTCGAGCAACGTCTGGCCGGAAAGCACGGGCCACTGCGCGGGCCATTCGTCGGAGGCTTCGCGCACGCCGCGCTCGGGGTCGAACACGTAGCGGCCTTCGGCCACCACGGTCTTGCGCGCGACGGTGCGGTTGAGCGCGAGCGCATAGCCGGTTTCGCGCAGCAGCACGCGCTCGAACGAGCGCAGCACCTGCACGGGCGGCTCGTCGTGCGCGAGGCGCGTGAGCGTGACCACGTAGTGGCGAAAGAGCGCAGGGTGCGAGTCTTCGCGCGCGAGGAACTTGACCAGCAATTCGTTCACGTAGAAGCCGCACAGCAACGCGCCGCCGGCGAGCGGCAACATGCCGCCAACCCACTCGGCGCCGGTGAGCGTGCGCACTTCGCCCTTGCCGGACCATGAAAGCGTGAGCGGCTGGAAGGTTTGCAGCACGCCGCGCAGCGCCGAATGCGGACGCTTCGCGCCTTTCGCGACGAGCGCGACGCGGCCGTGATCGCGCGTGAGCACGTCGATGATGAGACTCGTCTCGCGATACGGATAGCTGTGCAGCACGAAGGCCGGCTGTTCGGCCACGCGGTAATCGGGCGTGGCGCTGCGCGACGCGCGCGGCAATTGCGAGCGCGCTGTGGTTTTACGCGGGCTGGAACCGGAGCGAGACTCGGGGCGAGACGGCGCGCGGCCTTCGAGCGTGGCGTCGGCGTTTTCGCTCATGGCGTCGCGCTCGCCGGCCGCGGCGCTCGCGGACTTGCCGCGCTTGAACGCCTTGGGCGGCTTGACGGCGCGCGGGCGCGCCTCGTCGTAGCCGGCGTCGTCCGACGGCGCTTCGTCTGTGGGCCAGTCGTCTTGCACGGTGGCGGCGGCGCCGTCGTTCATAGACAGTCCGTGGCGCTTACTCGTAACCGTAGGCGCGCAGGCCGGCTTCGTTGTCGGCCCAGCCGCTCTTCACCTTGACGAAGGTTTCGAGATACACGGGACCGTCGAAGAGCTTTTCCATGTCGAGGCGCGCCTCGGTGCTGATCTGCTTGAGCTTCGCGCCTTTCTGGCCGATCACCATGGCCTTCTGCGTGTCGCGCTCGACGAGGATCGTCGCGAAAATGCGGCGCAGGCGCCCTTCCTGCTCGAACTTGTCGATCAGCACGGTGCTCGTGTACGGCAATTCGTCGCCGGTCCAGCGGAAGACTTTTTCGCGCAGGATTTCGGCGGCGAGGAAGCGCTCGCTGCGATCCGTGAGATCGTCTTCGCCGTAGATCGGCTCGCCTTCGGGCAGATACGGCTTGAGCGTGGCGAGCAGGCGCTTGATGTCGTCCGCGTTCTGCGCCGAAAGCGGCACGATTTCGCGGAATTCGCGCAGCCCTTGCACCTGCTGGATGAACGGATACAGCGTGGCCTTGTCGCTCACGCGATCGATCTTGTTGGCGATCAGGATCGTAGGCGCGCCCGGCGGAATCAGATCGAGCACCTTCTGGTCGTCGGGGCCGAACTTGCCCGCTTCGATCACGAACAGCACGGCATCCACGGAACTCAGCGTGGACGTCACCGCGCGATTGAGCGAACGGTTGAGCGCCGTGCTGTGGCGCGTCTGAAAACCGGGTGTGTCGACGAAGATGTACTGCGCGTCTTCGGTCGTGTTGATGCCGGTGATGCGGTGACGCGTGGTTTGCGCCTTGCGCGACGTGATGCTGATCTTCTGGCCGACCAGCGCATTCATCAGCGTGGATTTACCCACGTTGGGCCGGCCGACGATCGCGACCATGCCGCAACGAAAACCGGCAGGAGTGGAAGTGGGAGCGTTCATGATCGGATCGGGAGAGAAAAACGGGAGGCGCGCTCGCGGCGCGCCCGGATGAAATCAGTGACCGGCGTCGGCCGCGCGGACCGGCATGGCGGCGTCGGCGCGCGCTTCGGTGTCGCCCTCGGCGCGCGCGTCGTGCTTGCTGGCGCGCTCGGCCGCATCGCCCGCATTCGCGTTCGCATTGGCGTTCGACGTGTCGCGATGACGCTGCGGCGAGCGTTCGCCAGCCGCCACCGCTTCGCCGCGCTCGACGGCGCGCAACGACGACTCCGACTTCGACGCGCCCGCACGATGACCCACGGCAGTCGCGGATGGCACGTTGTCGGCATGCGCCGGCTTGTCCTTCTCCGCCGGACGCTCCTGCACATGCGCCGCGCGAATCACGGCGAGCGGCGCGGTTTGACCGGCCTGCGCGGCTTGCGCGGATTCGCTGCCTTCTTCGGCCGCGTTCGTGCCCGCGGCACTGGCGGCGCCCGTGGCATGCAGCACCGGCCGTTCGGCCCGCGCCTCGCCGCGCGCGGCACGTTCGCGGCGCTCCGGCGTACGCAGATCGAGCGCGCCTTGCACGCCCGTCACGCCGGGCACGACTTCGGGTTCCGGCCGCGGCGCGCGCGCGCCCTTCGAGCGGCGAGGCTTCGCGGCCAGCGCGGGCGCCGCCGCCATCACCTCGTCGAGCGCCTTCTTCGCGGCGGCCTGCTCGGCCGCGCGACGGCTGGCACCGGAACCCGACACCTTCACGTCGAGTTTCGGCACCGTGCATTCGACTTCGAACTGCTGATTGTGCGCTGCACCATGCGTTGCCACGACCGTATAGGTCGGCAGCGCGATCTTGTGACCTTGCAGATATTCCTGCAGCAGCGTCTTGGCATCCTTGCCCAGCGTGCGCGGGTCGATGTGATCGAGGATCGGTACGTAGAGGCGCTTGATGACCGTCTGGGCGGCGTCGAAACCGCCGTCGAGAAAGATCGCGCCGAAAATCGCTTCGAGCGCATCCGCCAGGATCGACGGACGACGGAAACCGCCGCTGCGCAACTCGCCTTCGCCGAGACGCAGGCCGTCGGCAATATTCAGGGCCTGAGCGATTTCGTAAAGCGACTGCTGCTTGACCAGATTCGCGCGCACGCGCGACAGGTCGCCTTCGTCCAGCTTGCCAAATCGTTGGAACAATAGGGCCGCCACCGCGCAATTCAGAACCGAGTCGCCGAGAAACTCGAGGCGTTCGTTATGCGTGGCACTGTGACTGCGGTGCGTTAAAGCCTGGCGCAACAATTCCGCATTGCGAAATTCGTAGCGCAAACGGCTTTCCAACGGAGATAGGGGCATGGGGAGAGTATAACGCGCCCGCCGCCCCGGGCGAAAACACGGGGCGGCGGGCGAAAAACCATCACGAAGCGACGTTACCGGCGGTTCTTCAAGTAGCGCGCGAAGAACGTAAGCGCCGTTCGCCTCGCCTGATGCGCGAACTTAATCGAACGAACCGATGCGCTTGAGGCTGCTGAAGTTCATCCAGATAAAGAACGCGCGGCCGACGATGTTCGCGTCGGGCACGAAGCCCCAGTAGCGGCTGTCCGCGCTGTTGTCGCGATTGTCGCCCATCATGAAGTAGTGACCCGGCGGCACCTTGCAGATCTCGCCGCGCTCGTTGTACTGGCAGTTGTCGCGGAACGGATAGTCTTCGGCACCGACGACGAACGGCGGCACGGCGGGATTGTTCAGGATGTTGTTCTTGCGGCCGTTGCCGAGGTCTTCCGTGAACTGCTTCGCGTAACCGATGCGCTCTTCGTCGAAGTAATCGCCTTGCGGCACTTCGGGCACGGGCTTGCCGTTGATGGTGAGCTGCTTGTCCTGATACGCGACCACGTCGCCGGGCAGGCCGATCACGCGCTTGATGTAGTCGACCGACTCGTCTTTCGGATAACGGAACACCACCACGTCGCCGCGTTCGAGCGGGCGACCCTGCGTGATCTTGGCGTTCGTGATCGGCAGACGAATGCCGTAGTCGAACTTGTTCACGAGGATGAAGTCGCCCACCAGCAGCGTGGGCACCATCGAACCCGACGGAATCTTGAACGGCTCGACCACGAACGAGCGCACGAGGAACACGACGAGAATCACGGGGAAAAAGCTCGCCGTGTATTCGAGCCACCACGGCTGGCGCAGCTTGTCGTTGCGCAAACTCTGCCGCGTCTCCGCGGCGTTTTCGTCGGCGAAACGCTCACCCACGCGCGTTTGCTGCTGATCGAACTCCGCCACCGCCGCATCGGCGGCGAGACGCCGGCGCGGCATGAAAACCAGTTTGTCTGCTACCCACGCAATGCCCGTCAGCAAGACGAGCACAAAAAGAATCAGCGCAAAATTCATGTAGAGGTCCGTAGTGCGGCTTATTGGCGTGACTTATTTGTCTTCGACACGAAGGATGGCGAGGAAGGCCTCTTGCGGAATTTCCACCGAGCCCACCTGCTTCATGCGCTTCTTGCCTTCCTTCTGCTTCTCGAGGAGCTTCTTCTTACGGGAGATGTCGCCGCCGTAGCACTTGGCCAGCACGTTCTTGCGCAGCGCCTTGATGTTTTCGCGCGCGATGATGTGCGCGCCGATAGCCGCCTGAATGGCCACGTCGTACATCTGGCGCGGAATGATTTCGCGCATCTTCGCCGCCACTTCGCGGCCGCGATACTGCGACTGCGAGCGGTGCACGATGATGGACAGCGCGTCGACCTTGTCGCTGTTGATCAGCATGTCGACCTTCACGACGTCCGCGCTGCGGTATTCCTTGAACTCGTAGTCCATCGACGCATAACCGCGCGACACCGACTTCAGACGGTCGAAGAAGTCGAGCACGATTTCCGCCATCGGAATTTCGTACGTGAGCTGCACCTGGCGGCCGTGATACTGCATGTTGATCTGCGTGCCGCGCTTTTGCGTACAGAGCGTGATGACCGAGCCCACGTAGTCCTGCGGCATGTACAGGTTCACGGTGACGATCGGCTCGCGGATCTCGGCGATCTTGTGCGGCTCCGGCATCTTGGCCGGATTCTCGACCTTGATGGTCGTGCCGTCGGGCTGCACGACTTCGTACACCACGGTGGGCGCCGTGGTGATGAGGTCCATGTCGAACTCGCGCTCGAGCCGCTCCTGCACGATCTCCATGTGCAGGAGACCGAGGAAGCCGCAACGGAACCCGAAGCCGAGCGCCTGCGACACTTCCGGCTCGTATTGCAGCGAGGCGTCGTTGAGCTTGAGCTTTTCGAGCGATTCGCGCAGCGCGTCGTACTGGTTCGCCTCGACCGGATACAGCCCCGCGAACACCTGCGGCTTGACTTCCTTGAAGCCCGGCAGCGGTTCGGCGGCAGGCCGGTTCACGAGCGTGACGGTGTCGCCCACCTTGGTGGCGGCGAGTTCCTTGATGCCCGCGATGATGAAGCCCACCTGCCCCGCCGACAGCGATTCCAGGTTGCGCGACTTCGGCGAGAACACGCCCACGTGCTCGACCGGATACTGCGCGCCGGTCGCCATCAGCTTGATCTTGTCCTTCGGACGCAGCGTGCCGTTGACGATACGCACGAGCATGACCACGCCGACGTAGTTGTCGAACCACGAGTCGATGATAAGCGCCTGCAGCGGCGCTTCCGGGTCGCCCTTGGGCGGCGGCACCTTGGCGATCAGCGCTTCGAGCACCTCGTCCACGCCGAGGCCGGTCTTCGCGCTACAGCGCGTGGCGTCGGTCGCGTCGATGCCGATCACGTCCTCGATTTCCTCGATGGCGTTTTCGGGGTTGGCGGCGGGCAGGTCGATCTTGTTGAGCACCGGCACGACTTCCACGCCGAGTTCGATCGCCGTGTAGCAGTTCGCCACCGTTTGCGCTTCCACGCCCTGGCTCGCGTCCACCACGAGCAGCGCGCCCTCGCACGCGGACAGCGAGCGGCTGACCTCGTACGAGAAGTCGACGTGCCCTGGCGTGTCGATCAGGTTCAGGTTATAGACCTTGCCGTCTCGTGCCTTGTACGAGAGCGCGGCGGTCTGCGCCTTGATCGTGATGCCACGCTCGCGCTCGAGATCCATCGAGTCGAGTACCTGCGATTCCATTTCGCGGTCGGAGAGACCGCCGCAAATCTGGATGATGCGATCGGCGAGCGTCGACTTGCCATGGTCGATGTGCGCAATGATCGAGAAGTTACGAATATGATCCATTCAGTGCCGATCAAGCGAAAAAGGCGCGCCCCAACGAAAGCTGGGCACGCCTCGTAAACAGATGAAAAACCGAGCTATTTTAGCCGAAAAGGGGTGCGGCAGGCGAACCGTCGCATGAAGCGTGTTCGACGAGCGCGCCGCGACCCCGCTTTTTTACGCGCCGCTTTCGGGCGCGCCCGCGCTGACGCCCAATGTGGCACGCACGCGCGCCTCGTCGAGCCGGTAGTGACACAGCTCGATACCGTCGCACACGAGCACCGGCACGAGTTCGTCGTAACGCGCGACGAGCGCGGGGTCGGAATCGACATCGACCACGTCGAGCCGCGCGCCGGCCGCCGCCACCAGCGGCTCCAGCGCGATGCGCATGTCCTCGCAGAGATGACACCACGCACGGCCATACAGCACCAGATGCGCGCTCGCGCGCTGCACCGGCGGCTGAATGGCGGGCGTGGTTCGCGAATTCATGCGCCTGCCGCTCCTTACTTCTGACCCGGCGCGCGCGGACGGATCGGCACGAACTGGGTGTTGTCGCCGCGACGCACGAGCACCGCCACCATCTTCTGCGGGTCGAGATGCGCGGTCGCTTCCTGGAACTGCTTCGCGCTCGTGATATCCGTGTCGCCCACGCGCAGGATGATGTCGCCCTTCTGCAGACCGGCGCGCGCCGCGGGGCCGTCCACCGTGTCGACCAGCGCGCCGCCCTTGATCTTGAGCTGCGCCATCTGGTCGGCGGGCACGTCCACCACGGCGAGACCGAGCGCGTTCGAGGGCCGCGGCTTCGGTTCCGGCGCCTTGCGCTGGTCCGCCTTGGCCGCCTTGTCGGACTGCATCTCGGCAACCGTGATCGGCAGGTCGCGCGTGGCGCCCTTGCGCCAGATCGTGATCGTCGATTTGGTGCCCGGCTTGGTGTCGCCGACCATGCGCGGCAAGTCGGTGGCCGCATCGACCGTTTGACCGTTGAACTTCAGGATGATGTCGCCCGGCTGGATACCCGCCTTCTCGGCCGGACCGCCCGGCTCGACGCTCGAGACGAGCGCGCCTTGCGCCTTCGGCAGACCGAGCGAGTCGGCCACGTCCTTCGTCACTTCGCCGATCGCCACGGCGATACGGCCGCGCGTGACCTTGCCGCTCGTCTTCAGTTGATCGGCCACGCGCATCGCCTCGTCGATCGGAATCGCGAACGAAATGCCCATGAAACCGCCGGTGCGGCTATAGATTTGCGAGTTGATGCCGATCACCTCGCCCTGCATGTTGATGAGCGGACCGCCCGAGTTGCCGGGGTTCACGGCCACGTCGGTCTGGATGAACGGCAGATAGTCGCCCGTGTCGCGCCCCTTGGCGCTGACAATGCCGGCCGTGACCGTGTTTTCGAGCCCGAACGGCGAGCCGATCGCCACGACCCACTCGCCCACCCGCACCTTGTTCGAGTCGCCCATGGCCACAGCCGGCAGATTGGTGGCCTGGATCTTGACCACGGCGACGTCGGTGCGGTCGTCCACGCCGATCAGCTTCGCCTTGAATTCGCGCTTGTCGGTGAGCGTGACGTAGATGCTGTCCGCGTCGTCCACCACGTGCGCGTTGGTCATCACGTAACCGTCGCTCGAGAGGATGAAGCCCGAGCCCACGCCGCTGTTCTGTTCGGAGTCGCTGCCGCTGTCCGGGCCGGAGTCGCTACCCTGGCCGCCCTGGCTGCCACCGCCTTGACCGCCCTGACCGCCTTGGCCACCCTGCCCGCCGCGCGGCGACTGGCCGCCGCCTTGCGGACCCTGCGGCAGCGGAATGCCGAAGAAGCGGCGGAAGAATTCCGACATGTCGCCGTTGTCCATGCCCGGCGGCAAGCCGCGCTGCGAGAGCGCGACACGCGTGGTCGTGCGGATGTTGACGACGGAAGGCCCCACCTTGTCCACGAGGTCGGCAAAATCGGGCAGATTGGCAGCCGGCGCCGCCGATGCCACATGCGGCGCGAACGGCAGGCAAGCCGCCACGACCGCGGCCGCGAAGAATTTGCGCAGCGGGAGAATCGTCATATCGAAGTCAGCCGAAGGAAGGGGTTACCTGGGAGCCTTGTATTCTATGGCAGACGCGAACTGCTGCAACGTGGCTTGAGGCACTTCGCCGAGCAAAGTAATGAAGTAATCGCCGCTGCGCTTCACCAGCACGTGGGTGGCGCCGTTGCTGCCCGAACCTTCCTTGCGGCTGTTGTGCTCGACGGGCTCGACGAAAATGGAGATGGCCGACAAACCGTCCGAGAACACCGCCTGATCGACCGGAATGGGCGGCTCGTTCGGATCGCGCGCGGCCATCGGGCGGCGCAGCTCGCGAATTTTGCGAAAGCCCGGCGCGCCCGCGCCGAACGACCAGCCCTGCGACTCCATGTCAACGGTTTCCAGCGGCGGCCGCACCACCGTCCAGCCCGCCGTGTTGCGCATACCGTTGACGATCGCGGTCTTGTCGCCCGCCAGGCCGGTGCCGATGCGCACTTGCGTAAACGCGAGCTGCTGCAGCACCTGGCCGTTCGACGGATCGAGCATCTGCGAGCGCAGCAGCAGACCCGTTTTGGCGTCCGCCCACAGCTTATAGGCGAAACGGAAATTGTCTTTCGGATCGAGTTCGACGACCTGACTGTCGATGCCCGCCACGCGGTCGGTGCCGAGCAGCTTCGGCTCGTAGACGCTCAGCACCTGGTCGCCGCTCGTGGAGAGCAGCGCCGGAAACGCGTCCTTGTTCTGGCGTTTTTCGACGACGAGCAGCTTGCGCTCCGGCACGAACGTATAGAGATCGTCGTTATGGCGCAGCATCTTGCGCGGCTTGCCGTCGAGGCTTTCGAGCTGCTCGAACTCGCCGTCGGCTTTCGTGGCGTAGTGCGCAATGCGCGACGACTGCACGAACGCGCCGCGCTGATAGACGAACGTGCCTTCGTAATTTTGCTGCTGGGCAGCCTGCTGGATACGATCGAGGAGCTGCGCGGCGTTCTGGCGCGTGGCCGGATCGGCGGCAGCGGCCGACGCGCCTTGCGCGTGGGCCTGCGAGGCAGCAGACAGAGCGGTGAACATCACGGCCGCGCAGCACAGGAATGCCGGCAACCGCCCCCAGTTTGTCGTTTTATTCAACCGCGATGTCTGCATCAAGCTTATTGGCCTTGCGTGGTAAGGGCCGCCGATCGGATGTACGGCATCGAGTCCGACATGACCGGCTGCTGCGCGAACTGCTGATGGGCTTCGAGATACGCGTCGAGCTGGGCGTCGCGGATGATGTTGGCGTCCTGACCGCCCGTGGCCGCAGCCGGCACCGTGTTCAGGCCGACGCGTTGCATGCCGTCGCCCTGCTGGACCGCGGCGATCTGCGGCGCGCCGGCCATACCGGCACCGCGCATTTGCGGCATGACGATCCACGTGAGCGTGGCCGCGGCGGCTGCCACGGCGAGCGAAGGCACGACACGGCGGCGCAGCGCGAGTATGCGGCCGACGCGCGCGTTGCGCTCCGACGCCTGCGCGCTGACTTGTGCGGCTGCGGGCGCGAGCAAGTGCGGCTCCGCTTCGAAGCGCGCGGCGAACCCCGACATGAACGCGCGGCTCGCGGCCTGGCTCAGGGCCAGATCGTCAGAGCGCAGCACGTCGCCGATCAGGTGATAGTCCGCCCAGGCCGCGTGGCCCTCTTGATCGAGTTCAGCGAAATTCGCGTTCGGCTGTTGCGCTGCGAGCCATTCGCCGTCGACGATGGCAGACAGGCGCTCGCCGCGCGAGCTCGCGACCGAATTCAATTCCGATTGCATCGAGACCGACCCCATGATGCTCCCCAATTCCCTGAAGACGCTTTCAGCGCCCCAAATAGTGACACCAACCAGGTGATCGCGTCGCCGCCCGGTGCAAACGCGGTATTACCAGCGCTTGCCTTCCGGTGTGTCCAGCAGCGGACGCAATTTTGCCGCAATGGCTTCCCGAGCGCGGAAAATTCTCGATCTGACGGTGCCGATCGGGCAACCCATCATTTCGGCAATTTCCTCGTAGCTCAAACCTTCGATTTCCCGAAGTGTGATGGCGGTGCGCAATTCTTCCGGCAACAGTGCCATCGCAGCATTGACCGTCTGCGCGATCTGCTTGCTCATCAACATCGACTCGGGCGTGTTGATATCCCTTAGTTGATCGGCGTCCGAAAAAGTTTCGGCTTCTTCAGCATCCGCTTCCGTCGAGGTGGGCGCGCGTCGCCCTTGGGTCGCAAGGTAGTTCTTCGCCGTATTCACGGCAATTCGGTACAACCACGTATAGAAAGCCGATTCCCCGCGGAACTGCGGCAATGCCCGGTAAGCCTTGATGAACGCGTCCTGGGCCACGTCCTCGACCTCGGCGGGGTCTCGCACGAGGCGCGAGATCAGCCGGATGATCTTGCGGTGGTATTTCGAGACCAGTAGCTCGAACGCGGCTTTATCGCCTTTTTGGACGCGCTCGACCAGAACCTGATCAATTTCTTTTTCGCTCACCTGAAATCCGTTAGCTCATAAGTAGACGCGGGGGCACCATTGTAGCGTCCCCGTCACCGTGCGATGTTAGAGCGTAACGGCGGTTACAGTCGTTACAGGGCGCAATCAGCGGCCGGCCGCGCTGCGGGCGCGTACGGCCAGCGTGCGAAAGGTGTCGGGCGAGACCGAGTCGGCGGCGATCAGCACGGTGGAACGGCGCGCGCCCGCTTCCACCACGAGCGCAAGCAGCCAGCCACCCCATTGCGACGCACCCACGAGTTGCCCCGCCGCGACGCAAACTTCGTCGCGCGACCACGCGGTGAGCGAATCCGCCCCAATTTCGAGAAAAGCCGGCTGCCGCCGATGCCAGCGCAGCGCGGCAAGCGCACCCGTGGCGAGACAAGCCAGCGCGGGCGGCAAGGCGCGCCAGACGCCCCACCACGGCGCGAGCGTCGTATACATCGCCAAAGCGGCGAGAAGAAGCGTTGCGCTCACGAGGCCATGCAGCGCGAGCGACGAGCGAAGGGAGAGACGCGGCGCGCCATGGCGCCGCGCAAAACCGGGATCACGACCGGCCGGCGCTCGCATGATGTGCGAAAGCGCCGGCGCGGCCGCCGTCTTCTTGACGGGGATCAAGCGTGGCGCTTGAAGACCAGCGTGCCGTTCGTGCCGCCGAACCCGAACGAGTTCTTCAGCGCGACGTCGATCTTCATGTCCCGCGCGGTGTTCGCGCAGTAGTCCAGGTCGCACTCGGGGTCCTGGTTGAAGATGTTGATCGTCGGCGGCGAGACCTGGTTGTGAACGGCCAGCACCGTGAACACCGACTCGAGGCCGCCCGCGCCACCCAGCAGGTGACCCGTCATCGACTTGGTCGAATTCACGACGATGTCCTTCGCGTGGTCGCCGAACGCGCGCTTGATCGCGACGGTTTCCGCGAGGTCGCCGAGCGGCGTGGACGTACCGTGCGCGCTGAGCCAGTTGACTTCGTTGGCGTTCACGCCGGCGTTCTTTATCGCAGCCAGCATGCAGCGACGAGCGCCGTCGCCGTTTTCGAGCGGTGCGGTCATGTGATAAGCGTCGCCGCTCATGCCGTAGCCGCCGATTTCGGCGTAGATCTTCGCGCCGCGCGCCTTCGCGTGCTCGTACTCTTCGAGCACCATCACGCCCGCGCCTTCGCCGAGCACGAAACCGTCACGGTCCTTGTCCCACGGGCGGCTCGCCGTGGCCGGGTCGTCGTTGCGTTGCGAGAGCGCACGCGCCGCCGCGAAGCCGCCGATACCGAGCGGCGAAACGGTCGATTCCGCGCCGCCCGCGATCATCACGTCGCAGTCGCCGTATTCGATCAGCCGCGACGCTTCGCCGATGCAGTGCAGACCGGTCGTGCACGCGGTGACCATCGACAGATTCGGGCCCTTGAGGCCAAATTTGATCGACAGGTGGCCCGAGATCATGTTGATGATCGAGGCCGGCACGAAGAACGGCGAAATCCGGCGCGGACCGCGATTGAGCAGTTCCGTTTGCGTGACTTCGATCATCGGCAGACCGCCGATGCCCGAACCGACGTTCACGCCGATGCGTTCCGCGTTCTCTTCGGTAACTTCGAGGCCGCTGTCCTTGATCGCCTGCATGCCCGCGGCGATGCCGTAATGGATGAAGGTATCCATATGGCGCGCTTCTTTGGCGGGAAGGTATTCCTCGATGTTGAAGCCCTTCACTTCGCCCGCAAAGCGCGTGGAGAAGTTCGTGGCGTCGAACTTCGTGATATTGGCGATGCCGGACTTCCCGGCGACCAGATTGGCCCAGCCGTCGGCAACATTATTGCCAACAGGCGAAATCAGCCCCAGGCCTGTAACGACAACTCGACGACGGCTCACGGTAACCCCTTTTCCATAGATGACAAAAACAAAAGCCACAGAGGCCACAGGAAATGCTCCTGTGAGCCCTGTGGCTAGTTGACCGGCAGATGCCCCGCAGCGAGTGCGGCGGGCGTATGCGGTTTCACTGGCGAGCGTCCTTCACGGACCGCGGCGCGACCAAAGGCACGCGCGGCCCGAGCGGGATAGAGTCGCGAAAGCCTGAACTCAGGCCTTGACGTTCGCGCGAGCGTAGTCGATCGCTTGCTGAACGGTCGTGATCTTCTCGGCTTCCTCGTCCGGGATTTCCATGCCGAATTCGTCTTCGAGGGCCATCACCAGTTCGACGGTGTCGAGCGAGTCGGCGCCCAGATCGTTCACGAACGAAGCTTCGTTCTTGATTTCAGCTTCGGCGACGCCCAGTTGCTCGGCGACGATCTTCTTGACGCGCTGTTCGATGTTGTCCATTACCCCTCCAAGGGAAAAAAGTTAGCTCATGAATGCGAGTGCGCGCATTTTATCAGGTTTGACCTGGCAGAAAAGCGGCGCTCAAAGTTCCGGAAAGGCCATCTGCGGCAGTACTGCTGACACGAAATTACCTGGCTCAAGTTAGCTGGTAGTTCGCGCCGCGGATAGTACCCCAAACCGGTTAAGACATATACATGCCGCCGTTCACGTGCAGCGTCGTGCCCGTGATGTAGGCCGCTTGCGGCGAAGCGAGAAACGCGACGGCGTGCGCGATGTCCTCCGGGCTGCCGAGGCGGCCCAGCGGAATCTGCTGCTTGAGCGCGGTTTGCTGCTCGGCCGGCAGGTCCTTCGTCATGTCGGTGTCGATGAAGCCCGGCGCCACGCAGTTCACCGTGATGCCGCGGCTGCCGATCTCACGCGCGAGCGCGCGCGTCATGCCCGCCACGCCCGCCTTCGCGGCCGCGTAGTTGGCCTGGCCGGGGTTGCCCGACGAACCGACCACCGAGGTGATGTTGATGATGCGGCCCGTGCGCGCCTTCATCATCGGGCGCAGCACGGCGCGCGAGAGGCGGAACACCGACTTCAGGTTCGTGTCGATGACCGAATCCCACTCGTCGTCCTTCATGCGCATCGCGAGGTTGTCCTGCGTGATGCCCGCGTTGTTCACGAGCACCGCGAGACCGCCGAATTCCTTGACCGTCGCGTCGATGAGCGCTTCCGCCGCCGCCGCGTCGTTCACATTGAGCACCGCGCCGCGGCCCTTCACGCCCGCTTCCTCGAACGCGGCGGTGATGGCCTGCGCGCCGGCTTCGCTCGTGGCGGTGCCGATCACGGTCGCGCCCTGACGCGCGAGTTCGAGCGCGATCGCGCGGCCGATGCCGCGCGAGGCGCCCGTGACGATGGCGGCTTGATTGTCGAGAGTCTTTTCCATCATTCGAATCCGTTGCGAGTTATGCCTTGACCAGCGCGAGCGCTTCTTCGAGCGACTTCGGATCGGCCACCGAAGCGCCGACCAGATTGCCGTCGATCCGCTTCGTGAGGCCCGCGAGCACCTTGCCCGGACCGCACTCGATCACGTGCGTCGCGCCTTGCGCGGCGATCGCCTTCACGCATTCGACCCAGCGCACCGGACCGGCGGCCTGACGCACGAGCGCGTCGCGGATCTTCGCGGGATCGGTTTCGAAGGCCACGTCGATGTTGTTCACGACCGGGATCTGCGGTGCGTTCAGCGTGACGCTCGCGAGATAGTCGCGCAGCTGGTCCGAAGCGGGCTTGAGCAGCGACGAGTGGAACGGCGCCGAGACCGGCAGCGGCAGCGCGCGCTTCGCGCCCTTCGCCTTGGCGACTTCGCAGGCCTTCTCGACCGCGCCCTTGTGGCCCGCGATCACGACCTGGGCCGGCGCATTGAAGTTGACGGCTTCGACCACGCCGCCGCTTTGTTCGGCGGCTTCGGTGCAGACGGCGCGCACGGTGTCGTCGTCGAGACCGAGGATCGCGGCCATGCCGCCCTCGCCCACCGGCACGGCATTCTGCATCGCCTGGGCACGGAAGCGCACCAGCGGCACGGCGTCGCGGAACGCCAGCACGCCGGCGGCGACGAGCGCCGTGTATTCGCCGAGGCTGTGGCCCGCGACGATCGCCGGCGCCGGGCCGCCTGCCTGCTGCCACGCGCGATAAACGGCGTAGGCGGCGCTCAGCATGACCGGCTGCGTGTTGGTGGTGAGATTGAGTTCTTCGGCGGGACCTTCGGCGATCAGCTTGCCGAGATCCTGGTTGAGTGCGTCGGACGCTTCCTGCAGCGTCTCGCGCACGATGGCGCTATCGCCGAACACGTCGAGCATGCCGACGGCCTGCGAGCCTTGTCCGGGAAAAACGAACGCGAATTTCATAACGTCCCCAAATTCGATCAAAACAGATGGGCGATGCGCTCGGGTGTACCGCTACGGACCGCACGCAAATTGCGTGCGGCCTCTGGGCGGGAGCGCGAAAGCCCGCTCGGGAAATTCAGAAGCGGATGACGGAGGCGCCCCAGGTGAAGCCGCCGCCCACGCCTTCGATCAGCACGTTCTGGCCGCGTTTGATGCGGCCGTCGCGCACGGCGACGTCGAACGCGAGCGGAATCGACGCCGCCGAGGTGTTGCCATGCTCGCCCACCGTCACGACCATGCGCTCCGCGGGCAGGCCGAGCTTGCGGCAGGTGCCCTGCATGATGCGGATGTTGGCCTGGTGCGGGATCAGCCAGTCGATCTGGTCGGCGCTCAGTTGCGCCTTGTCGAGCGCTTCGTGCGCGACCTTTTCGAGCACGTTCACGGCGAGCTTGAACACGGCCTGGCCGTCCATGTGCAGGAACGCGTTGCCGGCGATCACGCCGCCGTTCACGTTGCCCGGCGTGCACAGGATGTGCGCGTAGCTGCCGTCGGCGTGGAGCGCGCTCGAGAGCACGCCCGGCTCGTCCGACGCCTGCAGCACGATGGCGCCGGCGCCGTCACCGAACAACACGCAGGTGGTGCGGTCGTTGAAGTCGAGAATGCGCGAGAAGGTTTCCGCGCCCACCACGAGCGCCGTGCGATGCTGGCCGCTGCGAATCAGGCTGTCCGCCACCGAAACGGCGTAAGCGAAGCCCGAGCAGACGGCCTGCACGTCGAACGCCGCGCCGTGATTGCGGATGCCGAGCTTGTTCTGCAGCAGGCAGGCGGTGCTCGGAAACACGAAATCGGGCGTGGAGGTCGCGACGATGATGAGGTCGATGGCCTGCGGGTCGACGTCGGCGGCTGCGATGGCGCGCTGCGAGGCGGCCAGCGCGAGATCGCTGGTGGTGACGTCGGGCGCGGCGAAATAGCGCGCGTGGATGCCCGTGCGGGCGACGATCCATTCGTCGCTGGTTTCGACGCCCTTGGCGGCGAGGCGCTCGGCCAGTTCCTGATTGGTGACGCGCTCGGGCGGAAGATAGCTGCCCGTGCCGAGCACGCGGGAATATTGAGTCGATTGAGCCATTATGCCTTCGAGGATGATGCGGCGCCGGGCGGGACGATGGTTCCCGCGGGGCCGGACGAGTCGGCAGACTGGGTGGCGGGCGGCGTGACCTGCGGGGCGGGAACCGCGGCGTCTTGAGCGCCGCCGTGGGCGCCGTTGCCGGCGCTCTCGCCGGCCGCCGCGGCCGTTGCCTCGCCAGTTGCCCGTTCCAGCGAACCGGCATTCTCTTCCATGGCGTGCGCGAGGCGCTCCAGCACGCCATTTTTGACGGCATCATACCCGCGATTGATCGCACACTCAAACGCGTAGGCGTCGGCCGAGCCGTGGCTCTTGATCACGAGACTCTTCAGGCCGAGCAGCGCCGCGCCGTTGTACTGGCGATGATCGACGCGCTTCTTGAAGTGCATGAGCACGGGCAGCGCCGCGAGCGCCATGAGCCTGGTGAGCCACGAGCGGCCAAACTCTTCCTTGATCATGTCGTTGAGCATCTGCGCGAGGCCTTCCGACGTCTTGAGCGCGACATTCCCAACGAAACCGTCACAGACGATGACGTCGACGGTGCCCTTGAAAATGTCGTTGCCTTCCACGTTGCCGTAGAAGTTGAGCGTGCTCGCGCGCAGGAGTTCGCCCGCGCGCTTGATCGTCTCGTTGCCCTTGATGACTTCTTCGCCGATGTTCAGGAGGCCGATGGTCGGGCGCTCCTTGCCTTCGAGCGCGGCCACGAGCGCGTGTCCCATCTCCGCGAACTGCAGCAGATGCTGCGGCTCGCAGTCGACGTTCGCGCCAAGGTCGAGCATCGTGGTGTAGCCAACGGGATTGGGCATCGCGAACGCGATGGCCGGGCGCTCGATGCCGGGCAGCGTCTTGAGCACGTAGCGCGACACCGCCATCAGCGCGCCGGTGTTGCCGGCGGAGACGCAGGCCTGGGCCTCGCCTTCCTTCACGCGATTGAGCGCGACGCGCATCGACGAATCTTTCTTCTTGCGCAGGGCGACCTCGACCGGATCGTCCATGGCGACGACCTCGGTGGCGGGTACGACGGAGAGCGCAGGATGGTCCGACGCCTTCAGCTTCTTCAACTGGGCGCGAACCGCCGACTCGACACCGACGAGCATGAGATGCGCGTCGGGGTGCGAGCGGACGAAATGGACTGCGGCCGGGACCGTGACGGACGGGCCGTGGTCGCCTCCCATGCAATCTATCGTGAGCGTAACAGTCATGGAATGCGACGGTTTTCAGGCACAAAAAAGCGGCAGTCGAATGCCGCTTTTTTTGCGCCGAGCCGAAATATGGTCAAGCGAACGGAATCGCCATGCGCGGCACGTAACCCATGAGGTTCGCGCCGCACGCTGGAACGATTAGTCGTTCTTGGTCTTGACGACTTTCTTGCCGCGGTAGTAGCCGTTCGGGCTGATGTGGTGACGCAGATGCACTTCACCCGTGCTCGGCTCGACGGCCAGCGGCGCGCCCGTGAGGAAATCGTGCGAGCGGTGCATGCCGCGCTTCGACGGCGACTTCTTGTTTTGTTGAACTGCCATGATAACTCCTGAAAATTTTCCGGATTCTAACACAGCCCGATCCGGCCGCCGCCACCCAGGGGGATGGCCGGACTCCGGGCTCAGGCCCACGTATCGGTTACTGCCTGCCCTGCAGCCGCCTGATGCCGATGGCGTCAGTGCTTGCTGTCCGGGCCGTCCTTCTTGAGCGATTCGAGCGCCGCAAACGGGTTGACGCGCTCTTCCGACTCGATTTCCTGCTCAGGCACGTCGTCGACGGAATCCACGCCGTCCGCGCCATCGGCACCCGAGGCGAGACTTTCGTGAATTGCCGGACAAACTTCGTGCTTCGGCACCAGCGGCAGCGCGAGCAACAACTCCTCTTCGATCAAGTCGACGAGATCGAACTGGCGCGAGCCCACGATCACTTCGACTTCATCGTCGTCGAGCGGAAACTCATCCGCCTCTTCTTCCGTCTGGACGATACGGAAGACTGCATCCGCATTGAATGCCTGCTCGTAGGGAGCCAGGCAACGTTGACACGTGAGCCACGCGCCACCGTGAATCGCAAGCCGCAGATAAGGCTGAGGCCCTTCGGTGCCGTCGTCTTGCAATTCTTGCTGCTTGAAGCCCGCGGCTTGCCAGGTGAACGCGGTGTCGCGGTCTGGCGCGTCGGCCGGAACTTCATTTAACATGCGCGGCAGTTGCGAGAGGCGCACCACGCCTGCCGCTTCCCGCCCGCTGCGCGCGAATTCGAAGATGTCGAAATCACGCGGATTGAGCACGGACTTGTCCGCGCTTTTTTCAGGATGTTCGGTCATACGAGCGTCTCCTGCATCGGTTGCCTTAGTTGCCTTAGCGTGCTGCCTCAGCGTTCACTAACGTTCGCCGGCGCCGTCCCGTTGGACGTACAGCGTGAGCGTACCGATGAAAAGCCCAAAATCATAGCGCCTTTATCTTTGTGAGTCAAACACTTAAGCTCGCGTTTGCAAGTGCGTGTGCGAGCGGCGATTTCGGCCCCCATGAACGGCGTCGCGGTTAGAACCCGCCCCCGTTTTTCGGCACCGATATCGGCCCGCTGCGCCCAGAATCACCCGAACCGGCCGCCACGCGCGCCATCCCGCTTTTCATCACGAACCATCATGCCGGAATTTTCCCGCCCCGCCCTGATCCTTGCCTCGAGTTCGCGCTACCGCCGCGAGTTGCTCGAACGCCTGCGCATTCCGTTTTCGACCGCCGTGCCCGCCCTCGACGAAACGCCGCAGGCCGGCGAGACGCCCGAAGCGACCGCGCTGCGCCTCGCCGAAGCCAAGGCTCGCGCCGTGGCCGCGACGCTGCCCGCCAATGCCGGCCGCACGCTCGTGATCGGCTCCGACCAGGTTGCGACCTTCGACGGCCGCCAGATCGGCAAGCCCGGCACGCACGAGCGCGCGCTCGAGCAATTGCGGTCGATGCGCGGCCGCGAAGTGCTGTTCCATAGTGCACTGAGTCTGCTCGACACCGCGACCGGCCACGCGGATACCGTCGATGTCGTGACGACCGTGCGCTTTCGCGACCTGCCGGACGCCGCGCTCGACGCTTATCTGCGTGCCGAAACGCCTTATGACTGCGCGGGCAGCGCGAAATCGGAAGGGCTCGGCATCGTGCTGCTCGAAGCGATCGACTCCGACGACCCGACCGCGCTGATCGGCCTGCCGCTCATCGCGCTCACGCGCATGCTGCTCGCCGCCCGCTACCCGCTGCTGGAGACCCGCGCATGAGCCAGAAAGGCACGCTGTACCTGATCCCGAACACGCTGGGCGACGGCGACGACGCCGCGCTCGCCGCCGTGCTGCCCGCGCCCGTGCGCGAACGCGCGGGCACGCTCGCGAGTTATATCGGCGAAAACGCCAAGACCACGCGCGCGTTCCTGAAGCGCGTCGGGACCACGCGGCCGATCCAGGAAATCGAGATCCACGAGCTCAACGTCAACACGCCCGCGGGCGCCGTCGACAAGTTGCTCGCGCCGTTGCTCGCGGGCATCGACACGGGCCTCGTTTCCGAAGCGGGCGTGCCGGCCGTCGCCGATCCGGGCGCGCTGCTGGTGCGGCGCGCGCACGAACGCGGCATCCAGGTCGTGCCGCTGGTCGGGCCGAGTTCGATCCTGCTCGCGTTGATGGCCTCGGGCCTCAACGGCCAGAGCTTCGCGTTTCACGGCTATCTGCCCATGGACGCCAACGAGCGCGTGAAGAAGCTGCGCGAGCTGGAACAGGCGTCGCGCAAGGCGAAGCAGACGCAGATCTTTATCGAGACGCCGTATCGCAACAAGGCGATGCTCGACGCGCTGCTGACTAACTGCGCGCCTTCGACGCTCGTATGCGTGGCCGCCGATCTCACGCTGCCGACCGAAACCATCCTGAGCCGCGCCGTGTCCGACTGGAAGAAGAAAGGCGCGCCCGAGTTGCAGAAGCGTCCGGCGATTTTTCTGCTGCTCGCGCAGTGACTTGCCGGCACGCGCCCGCATAAAAAAACCGGCCATGACGGCCGGTTTTTTCGTTTTGCCACGCGAATTCAGCCGGAACGCTTCACCGCAGCGAGAACTTCCCGCCCTCGACCAGCGAATGCACGGCCGCCGAGCCGATGCTCGCGCCGAAGCGCTTCGCCACGCGTTCCGTGATGCCTTGCTTGACCGTGTAATCGACGATGTCGGGCGCCTTGATGACGTCGCGCGCCACGTAGTCGGTGTCGCCGAAACCGTCGGCGAGGCCCAGTTCCACGCTCTTCTGGCCGGTCCAGAACAGCCCCGAGAACAGATCCGGCGAGTCCTTCAGACGCTGGCCGCGGCCGGCCTTCACGGCGTCGATGAACTGCTGGTGGATCTGGTCGAGCATTTCCTGCGCATGCGCGTCCATCTTGGGCGTGTCCGGCGAGAACGGGTCGTAGAAGCCCTTGTTCTCGCCCGAAGTGCGCAGGCGCCGCTCGACGCCGAGCTTGTCCATCAGGCCGGTGAAGCCGAAGCTGTCCATCAGCACGCCGATCGAGCCGACGATGCTCGCCTTGTTCACGTAGATCTTGTCGGCGGCGGCCGCGACGTAGTAGCCGCCCGAAGCGCACATGTCGCCGACGACCACGTAAAGCGGGATCGCCGGATATTTCTTGCGCAGACGGCCGATTTCGTCGTTGATGATGCCGGCCTGCACCGGGCTGCCGCCGGGGCTGTCGATGTGCAGGATCACGCCCGCCGTGCCCTCGTCGTCGAAGGCGCTGTCGAGCGCGTTGACGATGTCGTCGGCGTTCGCGGGGGTATCGGCGGAAATCTCGCCGTCGAGCGAAACGAGCGCCGTGTGGCGGCCGCCGCCCTCGACGCGCGCGCCCGAGAAGTCGAACACGCCCCACGCGATGACGATGAGCACCGCGAGAAACGCGAAACGGAAGAAGATGCGCCAGCGCCGCGCGGCGCGCTGTTCCTTGATGGCGGCCAGCGCGATGCGTTCGAGCGCCTCGCGTTCCCAGCCAGGCGTGGCGGGCGCAGCGGCGCGGCGGTCTGACGAGGCCGCGCGCGGCTCGTTCGGATCAGGATTCTGAAGGTCGGACATGCGAGCGGAGAAAGGTCTGAGAAAAAATCAGGGCGATTTGGGACGCAAATCGTCGTCGGGCAGCCAGAATACCGCACGGCCCTCCGGCGTGTCCCGTTCCTCGACGCGCACGGGGCGCAAACGGCCGCCGCGGCACGGTCCGCCCACACACTTGCCGGTCTCCGGCTGGTAGATCGCGCCGTGCGTCGCGCACATCAGATAGAGCCCCGACGACTCGAAGAACTGGCCTTCGACCCAGTCGAGTTCCATGGGCACGTGCGCGCAGCGGTTCAGATAGCCGTAGGCCTCGCCCGCATAGCGCACGAAAAACACGACCGCGTCGCCGCCCGCGTAGGTGGCGTTCAGGCGCTGGCCCGCGCCGCCATCGACAAGTTCAGCGGCGGCGCAAACGCGCACGGGAGCGTGCGTCTCGCTCATGCGTGCTCCCGCAGCCAGCCGGCCAATGCGTCGACGTTCGGCGCGACGAAGCGCGGCTCGAGCTTTTCGAGCGCCGCCGAAGCGTGCGCGCCGTACGCCACGCCCACGCCCGCCACGCCCGCGTTGATCGCCATCTGCAGGTCGTGGGTCGTATCGCCGATCATGACCGTGCGGCCGAGATCCTGCCCCAGTTCCCGCGTGAGCTCCTGGAGCATGGCCGGATGCGGCTTCGAGAAGGTTTCGTCGGCACAGCGCGTCCCGTCGAACAGACTCGTGAGATGCGACTCGGCGAGCGCGCGGTTCAGCCCCACGCGGCTCTTGCCCGTGGCCACGGCCAGCAGATAGCCGGTGTCGCGCAGTTCCGCCAGCATCTCGCGCACGCCCGCGAACAGCTCGGTTTCCTGATCCTTCAGCAGATAGTGAATGCGATAGCGCTCGACGAGCCGCGGATAATCGGACGGATCGAGCGTGGGCGCGGCGATCTGCAAGGCCTCGCGCAAACCGAGGCCGATCACGTAGCTCGCAGCCTCGTCGCCGGGCACGGGCAGTCCCAGGTCGCGGCAGGCCGCCTGGATGCTGCGTGTGATATGGGCGGTCGAATCCATCAGGGTGCCGTCCCAGTCGAACACAATCAGGTCAAATTGCTCTCGGGCCATGCGCGGCTTCTCCAAACACGGTTGTTCTTGGTCTTGATGGTCTCGCGGCGCTCACGACACGCCATCCTCGCCGGACTCGTCGCCCCGAGCCGCCTCGCGCTGGGCCTTCAGCGCGTTGACGAACGCGCGGCAGTCGGCCGGCAGCGGCGCCTCGAACTGCAGCGTCTCGCCCGTGAGCGGATGCGCGAGCTTGAGCCGGTGCGCGTGCAGGAACATGCGCTTGATGCCAGGCTGCGCGCCGTTGCGGGCGAGCGCCTTGTTGAGGGCGAAGTCGCCGTATTTGGCGTCGCCGACGATGGGCAGCCCCAGATGCGCGAGATGCACGCGAATCTGGTGCGTGCGGCCCGTCTTGAGTTCGGCTTCGAGCAACGCGTAGTCCGGCCAGCGGTCGACGAGATTGAACACGGTGTGCGACGGCATGCCGTCTTCCTGCACGCGCACGCGCCGCTCGCCTTCCGGGGTCAGATACTTGTGCAACGGTTCCTTGACCGCGCGGCGGCGGCCCCAGTCGGCGGCCCAATCGCCGTGCACGCAGGCGAAATAGCGTTTATCGGTCTGGTTGTCGCGGATTTGCGCGTGCAGGCCCACGAGCGCCGAACGCTTCTTGGCGAGCATGAGCACGCCCGAGGTTTCACGATCGAGCCGGTGCACGAGTTCGAGAAAGCGCCCTTCCGGGCGCGCCTGGCGCAACTGCTCGATCACGCCGAACGCCACGCCGCTGCCGCCGTGCACGGCCACGCCGGCCGGTTTGTCGATGACGAGCAAGGCGTCGTCTTCGAACAACACCGGAAACTCGGCGGGCGGCACCGGCGCGGCGGCCGCCGTTTCGTTCGGCTGCGCGATGCGGATGGGCGGCACGCGCACGATGTCGCCGAGTTCGAGCCGGTATTGCGCGTCGATCCGACCCTTGTTCACACGCACTTCCCCGCTGCGCAGGATGCGGTAGATGTGGCTTTTCGGCACGCCCTTGCAGACGCGCACGAGGAAATTGTCGATGCGCTGACCGGCCGCGCCATCGTCGATTTCCACGAAAGAAACCTGGTCACTTGCGACCTGATTCTGGGATGTTTTGCCTAACCCTTTCATTCTGAATATAATTTGCCCAGCGCTGACGCGACGGTAGGCCAAACGGCCAAAAGTTCTGCGAACCGCCCGATACAGATGAAGGGCGGTGATCCTGGGCTTGAACCATGCGGCATGCGCAGGCGGCAAGCGATAAACCGTTATTTTACTTGCGCCCGGGGCTGGTTGCTCACCCTGTCTGAAAGAGAAGCAACGAGTTGCACGCACGGAATTCCGCATCGGCAGGGACGGCGCCCACAGGCACGTTCGGCTGGATCGGGTCCGACGGTAACGGAACATTGGTATAAAGAATCTATCCAGCGCGTCTGGCCGCGCGGTCGAAGTGACCGCCGCAGGAGGCGCTGGTGGCGAAAATACGGCGAGCGCCCGAAGCGTCCCGGCAACGTGCGGGACAAGGCGACGTCAAAAGTGGCGAGACACCCCGAGGGGGAAGACGGGCGTACCTGAGAGCTTCCCGTGCGCGGCCCTGATTCAAGCAGGCGGCCGTGACCAGATCCTGCCGGCAGCGCGCCGTTCGCGGCTGCGGCATGTTGTTGCTGTGGCCGCTTTGGCGCCCGGCAGCCGGATCGGAAGCGCAGGAACATCGTGCTGTCGCTATCCCGCGGCATGCCTCGTCGCTGCTTGAAGCCGTATTTCGCATGTGCCCACGCGGCCCGTCCATGGCAACGTCACGAACGTCAAACCGGACCGGGCGCACAAAAGGCAATTCTCCCCGCCATCGTTCCTGCTCCAGCGTGCTTGTGACAACACAACAAGGCGCGGCCTGCCGCTGCCTGCACGGTGCCGCGCGCCTGTCTGCGCGCACTGTGCGGCATGCGCGCGAAAGCCGCACTGGAGTCGTTCAATGAAACGAATGCTGTTCAACGCGACACAGCAGGAAGAACTGCGTGTCGCTATCGTCGATGGACAGAAGCTGATCGACATCGACATCGAAACCGCCGGGCGCGAACAGCGCAAAGGCAATATCTACAAGGGGATCGTCACCCGTATCGAGCCTTCGCTCGAAGCGTGTTTCGTCAACTACGGCGAAGACCGCCACGGCTTCCTGCCGTTCAAGGAAGTCGCCCGCCAGTACTTCCGTGACGGCGTCGACATGCGCGGCGCGCGCATTCAGGACGCCCTCAAGGAAGGCCAGGAACTCATCGTCCAGGTCGAAAAGGAAGAGCGCGGCAACAAGGGCGCGGCCCTGACCACGTTCATCTCGCTCGCCGGCCGCTACCTCGTCCTCATGCCGAACAACCCGCGCGGCGGCGGCGTGTCGCGCCGTATCGAGGGCGACGACCGTCAGGAACTGCGCGAAACCATGGCGCAGTTGCAACTGCCGGACGGCATGAGCATCATCGCGCGCACGGCCGGCATCGGCCGCTCCGCCGAAGAGCTCCAGTGGGACCTGAACTACCTGCTGCAACTGTGGCGCGCGATCGAAGCCGCGTCGCAGGCCGGCACGACCGGTCAGCCGATGCTGATCTACCTGGAATCGAGCCTCGTGATCCGCGCGATCCGCGACTACTTCCAGCCCGACATCGGCGAAATTCTCATCGACACCACGGAAATCTATGACCAGGCGCGCGCCTTCATGGATATCGTGATGCCGGACAATGTCAACAAGGTGAAGCGCTACCACGACGACGTGCCGTTGTTCTCGCGCTTCCAGATCGAGCACCAGATCGAGACGGCGTACTCGCGCACGGTGCCGCTGCCCTCGGGCGGCGCGATCGTGATCGACCACACCGAAGCGCTGGTCGCCATCGACGTGAACTCGGCGCGCGCCACCAAGGGCGCCGACATCGAGGAAACCGCCGCGCGCACCAACCTCGAAGCCGCCGACGAAGTCGCGCGCCAGTTGCGTCTGCGCGACCTGGGCGGCCTGATCGTGATCGACTTCATCGACATGGAGTCGGCCAAGAGCCAGCGTGAAGTCGAGCAACGCCTGAAGGACGCCCTGCGCCACGACCGCGCACGCGTGCAGATGGGCAAGATCTCGCGTTTCGGCCTGATGGAGCTGTCGCGCCAGCGTCTGCGCCCGGCCCTCTCGGAAGGCAGCCACGTCACCTGCCCGCGCTGTAACGGCACGGGTCATATCCGCGATACGGAATCGTCGGCGCTTCAGGTCCTGCGCATCATCCAGGAAGAAGCGATGAAGGAAAACACCGCGGCGATCCATTGCCAGGTGCCGGTCGAAGTGACCGCCTTCCTGCTGAACGAAAAGCGTTCGGAAATCAACAAGATCGAGTCGCGCTTCAAGGTCGGCGTCGTGCTGATTCCGAACAAGCATCTCGAAACGCCGCACTACAAGCTCGAGCGTCTGCGTCACGACGATACGCGTCTGGACGATCCGCGCGCCTCGTGGAAGATGGCCGAGGAAGCGGCTCGCGAACTCGAGTCGGAAACCGGCTACAGCAAGCGCAACGCCGAAGCCAAGCCCAAGCAGGAAGCGGCGGTCAAGGGCATCACGCCCGAGCGCCCGGCGCCTTCGGCTCCGGCCAAGCCCGTGCCGGCCGCGCCGATCCCGGCGCACGTGGTCGTCGCGCCCGCGAGCGGCGGTTTCTTCGGCTGGCTCAAGCGCCTCTTCGGCGGCGAACCGGCGGCGGCACCCGCACCGGCTCCGGCTCCGGCCGTCCAGCAGGACAAGGCAGCGCGTCCGAGCCGCGAAGCGCGTACCGAACGCGGCGACAAGACCGGCGGCGACCGCAACCGTAACCGCCGCACCGGCGGCCGCGACGCGGCTGGCCGTGGCGAAGGCGCCAGCGCGAGCAGCACCGGCGGCACGCGCACGGGTCAGGCAGGCCGTCGCGAGGAGCGCGAACCGCGCGAAGGTCGCGAGCCGCGTGAAATCCGCGAGCCGCGTGAAGCCCGCGAACAACGCGAGCCGCGCGAGGCACGCGAAGGCCGTGGCGCCCGTGAAGGCCGCGAGCCGCGCGAAGCCCGCGAACCGCGTGAGCCGCGCGAAGCGCGTGTCGAACGCGTCGAGCGTGGTCAGGATCGCAGCGACGTGACGGCGGAAGCCGGCGCACGCGGCGAGCGTCAGGAACGCGGCGAACGCCGTGAGCGTGGCGAGCGCAGCGAACAGCCGCGCCGCCGCCAGCCGCAGGCCGAGGCAGCCGAGGCGCAGGAAGCGCGTCTGGATGCCGCCGCGGAAGACCTCGAGGCTCCGCTGACGGACCTGCCGGAAGGCGCGGCAGGCACCGACGAAGACGGCGCACCGCGTGAAGGCGAAGAGCGTCGCCGCCGCCGTCGCGGCCGTCGTGGCGGTCGTCGCGAGCGTGAAATCGAAGGCGTGGCAGCAGGCGAAGGCGCACCGGAAGGCAGCGACGAAGCCGCCCCGGCGTACACCGCCGAGACGCATGCCTCCGAAACGCACGCAGTCGAAACGCACGCCCCCGAAGCGCCCGCAGCCGCACCGGCTGAAGCGCACGTCGCGCACGCGGCTCAGGAAACGCCTCAGGAAACGTCGGTGGTCGAAACCCGCGTGGAAACCGTCGTGGAAGCGGCTGTGGTGACGGCGCTCCCCGCCGCCGCCGTGGTGGCCGAAGCCGGTCAGACGCCGTCGACCGCAGTGACGACCACGCCGGTCGAAACCGTCGCGCCGGAAGCGGCTGAAGCCGCCGAAGTCACGACGACGCACGCGCCGGTCGAGCACGCCCCCGCCGAAGCCGCGCCGCTGGCTGTCGATACGACGCCGGCTGCCGAGCCGAAGGCGGAAGCGCCCGCTCCGGTCGCGCCGGTCGAGACCATCGCTCCGGTCGCGCCGGTGGAAACCGCCGCGCCGGTCGCATCGACGGAAACGGCCGAGCCCGCGCCCGTCGCCGCCGAGCTGCCGGTCGCTCGCGAAGATCGCGTCGAAGCCGCGCCAGTCGAAGCGGTCGAGCCGGTCCAGCCGATCGTTACGCCGGAGCCGGTCCAGCAGCCGGTCGAAGCGGTTCAGGCCGCACCGGCCGTGATCGCCGTGACCGAACCGGCCGCGCCGGTCGCACCGGTGGCGCAAACGGCACCGGCATCGGCGTCCGCCAAGGCCGACGATCTGCACGGCATGCTCGAATCGGCTGGCCTCGTGTGGGTCAACACCGACGCCGGCAAGCTGCAAGCCGCCCAGCAGGCGGCCGCGCAGGTCGCGAAGCCGGCCCGCGCGCCGCGCGAGCGCAAGCCGCTGCCGCCGGTCGACGCTGCGCCGATGCAACAGGTCGAAACGTCGCGCGAGGCGTAAAGCCCGACCGACCCGCGTCAAGCGCCGGGCCGCCACGCCCGGCGCCTTCGTACCGCAGTCGTACCCCGCAAAAGCCCGCCCTCACCGGCGGGCTTTTTTGATATATCAGCGTTCTCCCTTGTCCATGGCTCGACCGGGGTTCGGCTAAAATCGAATCATCGAGAGAAAGACGAGACCATGTCCCGACGCATCATTCCCGTTGCCGATGTCCGGTCGCTGCCGCCCAGGCCCGCAGCGGGAATCGCGCGCGCGCCGTCCGGCGAGGTCTCCGACGCGCTCGGGCGCCCGCTGCGCGACCTGCGCATTTCCGTCACGGACCGCTGCAATTTCCGCTGCGTCTACTGCATGCCGCGCGCGGTCTTCGACAAGGATTACTCGTTCCTGCCCCACGCCGACCTGCTCACGCTCGAGGAAATCGAGCGGCTGGCGCGGCTTTTCGTCGCACAGGGCGTCACCAAGATCCGGCTGACGGGCGGTGAGCCGCTGTTGCGCAAAAACATCGAATTCCTGATCGAGCGCCTCGCCGCGCTGCGCACCGTGGACGGCGCGCCGCTCGATCTCACGCTCACGACCAACGGCTCGATCCTCGCCCGCAAGGCGCGCGCGCTGCGCGACGCGGGTCTCTCGCGCGTGACGGTGAGCCTCGACGCGCTCGACGACACGCTGTTCCGTCGCATGAACGACGCCGACTTCGCGGTCGCCGACGTGCTGAACGGCATCGAAGCCGCGCAGGCCGTGGGGCTCGCGCCGCTCAAGGTCAACATGGTCGTCAAGCGCGGCACCAACGACAGCGAAATCGTGCCGATGGCGCGCCACTTCCGCGACTCGGGCGTAACGCTGCGCTTTATCGAATACATGGATGTCGGCACGTCGAACGGCTGGAACATGACGGAAGTGCTGCCTTCCGCCGAAGTCGTCGCGCGGCTCGCCGGGCATTGGCCGCTCGTGCCGCTCGAAGCGCACAACGCCGCCGAAACGGCGCAGCGCTGGGGCTATACCGACGGCGCGGGCGAGATCGGCGTGATCTCGAGCGTCACGCGCGCGTTTTGCGGCGACTGCACGCGCGCGCGGCTCTCGACGGAAGGCAAGCTCTACCTCTGCCTGTTCGCGTCGATGGGTTACGACCTGCGCGCGCTCTTGCGCAACGGCGCCACCGACCCGGCCATCGCGGGCGCCATCGCCCAGGTCTGGGAAGGCCGCGCCGACCGCTACTCGCAGTTGCGCGGCAGTGCCGCCGCGCCCGCGCTCGCCGAAGAGCGCCGTATCGAAATGTCGTACATCGGCGGCTGAGCGCCCCGATCGGCCGATGACCGCCCGCCCCTTCGCTTGCGCCGACATTACCGGCCTCGTCCTCGCGGGCGGGCGCGGCCAGCGCATGGGCGGCGTGGATAAAGGCCTGCAGCCCCTGCACGGCCAGCCGCTCGCGGCGCATGTGCTGGCGCGCCTCGCGCCGCAAACGGGCACGCTGCTGATCAGCGCCAATCGCAATTCCCAGACTTACGCGGCGCTCGGCGCACCGTGGCACGCGCGCGTGCTCGCCGACACGCTGCCCGACTTTCCCGGCCCGCTCGCCGGTCTGCTGGCAGGTCTGCGCGAAGCGCGCACGGACTGGCTGCTGAGCGCGCCCTGCGACTCGCCGTGGCTGCCCGCGGATCTCGCCGCGCGCTGCATGGAAACCGCGCTCGCGCGCGACGCCAGCATTGTCACGGCCAGCACCACGGACGCCGCGGGCGAGGTGTCGATGCATCCCGTTTTCGCGCTGATCCGCACGACGCTCGCCGACGATCTCGCCGCGTATCTCGAGGCCGGCGAGCGCAAGGTGCGTGCGTGGTACGCGCGCCACACGGCTGCCGTTGTGCCGTTTCACGACGAACGTGCGTTTTACAATATCAATTCCTTACAGGACCTGGCTGCCTTCGACCGCGCCTGACACGACCGCCAATAGAGACCCTGCGCGACCGGCCCGCCGCCCTTCGGCACCCGCACGGCAAGCCGCCCGGACGATCGCCGCACACGCCGTGCGGATGCGACGCTTCCCCACTCGATGACCACGCCTAATCACAACGACCGCCGCTCCGCGTGTATCAGCCAGTACGATCCACAAGCATTGCCCGTTAGCGCCGCGCAGGCCATCGTGCTGCAGTGGGTCACGCCGCTGGCCGCGAGCGAGCGCGTGCCGCTGCGTGATGCGCTCGCGCGCGTGCTCGCCGCCGATGTGATTTCGCCGATCGACGTGCCCGCGCACGACAACGCCGCCATGGACGGCTACGCGTTCGACGGCGCCGCGCTGGCTGGCGCCGCGGCTTCCGGCGCGCTCTCGCTCACGGTGTGCGGCAAGGCCTTCGCGGGCCATGCGTACGCGGGCGCCGTCGCGCCCGGCCAGTGCGTGCGCATCATGACCGGCGCGCCCATGCCCGCCGGCTGCGACACCGTGGTGCCGCAGGAGCGCGTGCAGGTGCAGGACGATGTCGTCACGTTCGAGGCTGCCGCGCAAACGCCCGGCGCGAACCGCCGCCGCCGGGGCGAAGATCTCGCGCGCGGCGGCGTGGCGCTCGCCGCGGGCCGCGTGCTGCGCGCCTCCGACATCGGCTTGCTGGCATCGCTCGGCGGCGTCGAGGCCCACGTCAAGCAACGCTTGCGCGTCGCCTACTTCTCCACCGGCGACGAATTGCGCTCGCCCGGCGAACCGCTCGAACCCGGCTGCATCTACGACAGCAATCGCTACGCGCTCGGCGCGATGCTGCAACGCCTGAACGTCGAGCCGATCGACCTCGGCGTGGTGCGCGACGATCCCGCCGCGCTCGCCGCCACGCTCAAACTCGCCGCCGAAACCGCCGACGTCGTGCTAACCTCCGGCGGCGTTTCGGTCGGCGAAGCCGATTTCACGCGCGCCCAGTTGCAAACGCTCGGCGACGTCTCGTTCTGGGGACTCGCGATGCGCCCCGGCCGCCCGCTCGCGTTCGGCCGCATCTGGTCGGGCGGACATCCCGGCGCGGGCCGCGCGGCGCTGCTGTTCGGCCTGCCCGGCAATCCCGTCGCGACCATGGTCTCGTTCTACCAGATCGTGCGCCCCGCGCTCATGGCCATGTCCGGCGCGCAGCCGCAACCCGTGCCGCTCGTGCCGGCCGTGAGCGACGCGCCCATTCGCAAGCGCGCGGGCCGCACCGAATTCCAGCGCGGCCTCGCGCACCGCGACGCCCGGGGCCAATGGCGCGTCACGCCCACCGGCTCGCAAAGCTCGGGCGCGCTCAGCACGATGAGCGAAGCGAACTGCTTCATCGTGCTTGCCCACGAGGCCACCGATCTCGATGCCGGCGACGCCGTCGACATCATGCTGTTTGACGGACTCGTGTGAGCGCCCGCGCTCGCCGAGCCCAGTAATTACACCGACACGTCTTTCCGGACCGACTCATATGAAAAAACAGATCTCGTTCATCGCCGCGGGCCAGACCGCCAAGGCGCTCATCCTCGTGTACCTGACGTTCAGCGTGCCGATCGTGCTGCTCGTCGCGGTGGTCGCGTTCATTCGCTACGGCACCTTCGAACTCGGCACGGTCTTCAGCGCGCTGCTGCTGAACGCGATTGTCGGCTTCGTGCTGCTGTGGATCGCGTGCCATCTGTACAACTGGGTCGCGTCGCGCTTCGGCGGCATCGAGATCCATCTCTCCGACGTGCCCGAGGAAGCCTGATGACGGCAGCGATCCGCGCCGCCACGCCCGCCGACGTCGGCGCGATGCACGCGCTGATGTACGAACTCGCCGAGTTCGAGAAGCTCACGCATCTGTTCACGGGCACGCCCGAAGGGCTCGCCGAGGCGCTGTTCGGCGCGCGGCCGGCCGCCGAGGCGCTGGTGGCCGAGGACGACGCCGAGGGCGGCCGCATCGTCGCCTATGCGCTGTTCTTCCACAACTATTCGACCTTCCTCAGCCGCCGCGGCCTGTACCTCGAAGACCTCTACGTGCAGCCTTCCCAGCGCGGCACGGGACTCGGCACGGCCATGCTGCGCGCGCTCGCGGCGATTGCCGTCGAACGCGGCTGCGCGCGCTTCGAGTGGACGGTGCTCGACTGGAACGCGCCCGCGATCGGCTTCTATGAAAAGCTCGGCGCGACCGTGCTGCCCGACTGGCGCGTGGTGCGCATGACGGGCGAGGCGCTCGACAAGCTCGCGGCGCCGGCCGCATCGACAATCGACTAAAACCGCGCGCATCGAAACGTTTAAACGAAACGGGCCGCTTGCACCTGAAGGCAAGCGGCCCGTTTCGTTTTCGCTTTTTCGTCAGAACCTCGAGACCACCTTATTCGTCGCCAAACGGGCCCTCGCCTTCCGCGCCGCGCAGCGCGTCGCCGAGCAGGTTCGCGGCCGCGTCGCCGGGCAGCGCTTCGACATCGCGCAGCTTGCGGTTCATGGCGCGCGTGCGCACCTCGGCGGCTTCGATCGAGCGCGTCACCGTTTCGAGCTGCGACTTCGTGCGCGCCAGTACGTCGCCGAACTTGCCGAACTCCGTCTTCACCGCGCCCAGCACCTGCCACACCTCGCTCGAACGCCGCTCGATCGCGAGCGTGCGGAAACCCATCTGCAAGCTGTTGAGCAGCGCCGTGAGCGTGGTCGGCCCGGCGACGCTCACGCGGTAGTCGCGCTGCAACACGTCGGTGAGACCGGGGCGGCGCAGGATCTCCGCGTAGAGCCCTTCGGTCGGCAGGAACAGCAGCGCGAAGTCGGTCGTGTGCGGCGGCGCCACGTATTTTTCGGCGATGGTGCGTGCCTCCGCGCGAATGCGCACTTCGAGCGCGCGCCCCGCTTCTTCGATCGCGGCCACGTCGGCGCGCTCCTGCGCGTCGATGAGCCGCTCGTAGTCTTCACGCGGAAATTTCGCGTCGATGGGCAGCCACACCGGCTCGCTCTCGCTCGCGGCACCCACGCCGCGCCCCGGCAAACGAATCGCGAACTCCACACGCTCGTTGCTCTTCGGCACGGTCGCCACGTTCTTCGCGTACTGGTCGGGCGTGAGGATCTGTTCGAGCAGCGCTTCGAGCTGCACTTCGCCCCACGTGCCGCGCGTCTTCACGTTGGTCAGCACCTTCTTCAGGTCGCCCACGCCGGCCGCGAGCGTCTGCATTTCGCCGAGCCCGCGATGCACCTGTTCGAGCCGGTCGGAGACCAGCTTGAACGACTCGCCGAGCCGCTGTTCGAGCGTGGCGTGCAGTTTTTCGTCGACGGTGCGGCGCATCTCCTCGAGCTTCGCCGCGTTGTTCGCCTCGATGTCCTTCAGGCGCTGTTCGAGCGTCGCGCGCACTTCGGCGAAGCGCCGGTCGTTGACCTCGGTGAGCTGCGCGAGCTGCTGCGTGAGCAACGTGCCGAAGTGGCGCAGCGCGGCGCCCTGTTCGTCGCGCGCCTGCTGCGCCTGCGCGTGCAGACTCGCGCGCACCGCGTCGAGCTGTTGCGTATTGCTTGTCGTGAGCTTCGCGAGTTGCTGCGCGAAGCCGTCGATCTGGCTGTTCTGCACGGTCGCGATGCTCGTGAGTTGCGCCGCGAGCGCCTGCTGGACCTGCGCGAAACCGCCGCCGAACTCGCTGCGCGACGCCTGCGCCGTGCGCGCGATCTCGTTGCGCAACTCGCGTTCGATGCGCTCGGCCGCGCGCGCCTGCGTGTCCGTCGAAGCCGCGACGCGGTCGCTCAATTGATCGAGCGCGTCGAGCGCCGCGTCGTCGTCATGAGGCTGGCGCGCGCGCAGCAAGGCCACCAGCGTCGCGACGAAAGCGATCGCGAGCACCGCCAGCGCGATCGACATGACTGCCAGCGAACTCATGAACGCGCGTTCCCCAGCACATCGGGATTGATCGGATTGGGCGGCTGGCCCGCGCGCGGTCCCTTGCCCAGCGCGGCGATCAGATTGTCAGCCGCGAGGTTCGCCATGGCGCGGCGCGTGGCCTCGCTCGCGCTCGCGATGTGCGGCGTGAGCACGACGTTCTCGACCGTGAGCAGCGCGGGATGCACGCTCGGCTCGCCCTCGAACACGTCGAGACCGGCGGCCGCGATCTGGCGCGTGCGCAGCGCCTCGGCGAGCGCCGCGTCGTCGACGATGCCGCCGCGCGCGATATTCGTGAGCGTGGCCGTGGGCTTCATCAGCGCGAGCTCGGCGGCGCCGATCGTGTGATGGTTCCCGGCCGTGTACGGCAGCACGAGCACGACGTGATCGGCTTCCTTGAGCAGATCCGGCTTCGAGCGGTATTCGGCGTTCAGTTCCGTCTCGATCTCGGGCGCGACGCGCGAGCGGTTGTGATAGATCACGCGCATGTCGAAGCCGCGCGCGCGGCGCGCGAGCGCCTGGCCGATGCGGCCCATGCCGATCACGCCGAGCGTGGAGCCGTACACGTCGGAGCCGAGAAACATGTCGAACGACCATTTGCCCCACTTGCCCGCGCGCAGGAAGTGCTCCGATTCAGCCACGCGGCGCGCCGCCGCCATCATCAGCGCCCAGCCGAAGTCGGCCGTGGTTTCGTTGAGCACGTCGGGCGTGTTGGTGCCGAGCACGTTCGCGGCATTGAACGCGGCCATGTCGAAGTTGTTGTAGCCCACCGCCATCTGCGAGACCACGCGCAGCCTGGGCGCGGCCGCGAAGGTGGCCGCGTTGACCGGGTCGCCCGCCGTGAGCGCGCCGTCCTTGTCGGCGAGACGCGCATTGAGCGCCTCGGGCGAGAGCACGTCGCCCTCGTTCCATTCGACATCGAAATACTGCTTAAGCCGATCGATCACCTCGGGAAAGATCGGGCGTGCCACGAGAATCTTTTGCATCGTTGCTCTCCACACTTCAGTCGTCAGTCGTTGATCCGGAAACCGCCATGCTTGCGTTGCGCGCGCTCACGCGAAGACTAGCCACGTGGCCGCGAGGAAAACCGGCACGAGCACCGCGCCCGACCCGCCAGGATAGCCGAAGACACCCGGCATGCGCACGCCGCGCGACGGCGCGATCGCGTGGACCATGAAATTGCGGGTGTTGCGGATAGAGGCGATTGCGCTGGCGTAACCGTGCGAGGCCGCGAACGGCAGCAGGAACGCGAGCGCCCGCACCGCCACGATCTTGCCGAAATGGCGACGCCAGAACGCGCCGGCAATCGTCGGCACGCAGCCGATCGAGAGCCGCATGCCCGCGAACGGCCACGCCCAGAGCGCGTTCAGCGCCGCGCCGCCGGGCGGCCCCGCCGCGGCATTCGTGCCGATGAAACCGGGCGCGGCGAACGCGAGGGCGAGCGCTCCCCGCTGCGATCCCCTCACGCGCCATGCACGACGATCACATGCACGCGATACGGTCCGTGCGCCCCCAGAATGATGGTCTGTTCGATGTCGCCGGTGCGCGACGGCCCCGAGACGAAGTTGACCGCGCGCGGCAGCTCGCCGCGTTCGGCGCGCATGAGCGCGAACGCGTCTTCGTGACCGGCCACGATACGCGAGGCGGGCACCACGGCAATATGCGTTTCCGGCAGCAGCGCGCCCGAGGCCCACGTTTGCGGGCCGGAGAGCAACACGAGCGTGCCGGTTTCGGCCGTGGCGCAGAAGCAGCCGGTGAACCCGACGAGGTCGCCGTCGGCGGGTTTGCGGAAAGCGACGTCGAGACCCGCGCCGCGCCAGTCGAGCGCCTCGAGCGTTTGCCACGCGACGGCCTGCATCGGCAGATTGCGTTCGGCGAGATAGCGTTGCGCCGCGGCGGGCACTTCGGCGAGTTGCTGCACTTCGTCCACCGTGCTCGCCATCTTGCGCGCCTCGGCCATGAAGCGCGCGACGAGATCGCCTTCGAGTTCGGGGCGCGGTCCTTGCGGATGACTCGCGAGGTAATCCGCCACGGCTTCCCGCTCGTGCGCCGCGGGCGTGGCCTCGCGTCCCTGCGCGGCGCGAATGCGCGCGAGTATGCTGCGGCGGGCGGCCGTCGTGTCCATGAACGTCCTCGTCAGATGAAGAAAAGCGACGCGCCGATTATAACGGGGCGTCGCCTTGAATTTTTGCCGCTTCGCGCCGCGCAGCGGGCGGCCCGACTCACTGAAAAGCGCGCGTGACTAGCTCGCGCACTCCACTTCGGTCGGCTGCTCGATGCCGAACACCTGACGCAGATACGCGAGATACGCCTTGTCGTCGCACATGTTCTTGCCCGGCGAGTCGGACAGCTTGGCGACGGGCTGGCCGTTGCACCGCACCATCTTGATGACGATCTGCAGCGGCTGATAGCCGAGGTCGTTGGTGAGATTCGTGCCCACGCCGAACGCCAGCCGGCAACGCCCGCGAAAACGTTCGTAGAGGCGCAGCACCTTGGGAATGTCGAGCGCGTCGGAAAAGATCATGGTCTTCGCCCGCGCATCGACGCGATTGTCCTCGTAGTGCTGGAGCAGGCGCTCGCCCCATTCGAACGGATCGCCGGAGTCGTGGCGCGCGCCGTCGAAGAGCTTGCAGAAGTACATGTCGAAGTCGCGCAGAAACGCTTGCATGCCATAAACGTCCGAGAGCGCGATGCCCAGGTCGCCGCGATATTCCTTCGCCCACATCTCGAAGCCGAAGATCTGCGAGTCGCGCAAGCGCGGCCCGAGCGCCTGGCACGCCTGCAGATACTCGTGCGCCATCGTGCCGAGCGGCGTGAGGTTGTGCTTGAGCGCGTAATACACGTTGCTCGTGCCCGTGAACTGCTCGCCGAGATGCTCCTTGAGCGTCAAGATCACCTCTTCGTGCCAGCGCTTCGAGAAGCGGCGGCGCGTGCCGTAATCGGCAATCTTGCAATCGGCGAATTCGGGCTTCGCGCCCAGCAATTCGATTTTATGGCGCAGGCGCTCGCGGCCTTCGTCGTACTGCGGATGCTGCTGCGTGTTGCGGAAATAGACCTCGTTGACGATCGCGAGCACCGGAATCTCGAACAGGATCGTGTGCAGCCACGGCCCCTTGATCTCGATGTCGATCTCGCCGTTGCCCTTGGCCGAAGGCGTGACCGAGATGTACTTCTCGTTCAGATGAAAGAGCGCGAGAAAGTCGATGAAGTCGTTCTTGATGAAGCGCATGCGGCGCAGGTAGTCGAGCTCGGGCTCGGCAAAACGCAGGCGGCACAGCTTCTGGATCTCGCCCCGGATCTCGTCGACATAAGGCACGAGGTCCACGTTCGGCGTGCGGCAGCGGAAGCGGTATTCCACGTTGGCGGCGGGGAAATGATGCAGCACCACCTGCATCATCGTGAATTTGTACAGATCGGTATCGAGCAGCGAAGTAATGATCATGATGGCGAGCCGGACTGCGATAAGGTGCGCCCGCGCCATCTCGCATGCGTGCCGGAACGTCGCGAAGCCTTGCGGCACAAGGCTTGCGGCAAACCAGCGGCGGCTTCGGGACGGCGGGCGCCAACGGTGCGCTCATGTTACCCCAAGCCTAGCGCGTGCCGTGCCCGCGACGACACGTCCCCTTGCGCAGAAGGGGCAAATCGGGGCGACGGGCGATTGCGGCGGCGCTCGCGCAGGCAACAAGACGCCGCGAGACGCCCCAAGAGCCCACGAGACGCCGCCGCGCGACCGCTTATAAACTAATCACGAAACGATCTAAGGAAACGTAACTTCCCGCGCACCGGGCGCTGGGTAGGGAAATTCCGCATCAGTTACAATACCGCTTTTGGCGAACCCCGCCATCCCCCGATACAAAAGCATGCAGGAGCTGCTCGAATGACCCACGTTGTGACCGAAAGCTGCATCAAGTGCCGCTATACCGACTGCGTCGATGTGTGCCCGGTGGACTGCTTTCGCGAAGGTCCCAACTTCCTCGCGATCGATCCGGACGAGTGCATCGACTGTGCCGTGTGCGTTGCCGAATGCCCGGTGAACGCGATCTACGCCGAAGAAGACGTGCCTGGCGACCAGCAGGAATTCACCGCGCTGAACGCCGAACTCGCGAAGGGCTGGCCGAGCATCACCAAGACCAAGGCGCCGCTGCCCGAAGCCGACGAATTCAAGGACGTGAAGGACAAGCTCGCGCTGCTCGCGCGCTAACGCTGCCTCGGGGCCTCGCCCAATCCCCTCTTGCGACGTTTTGAAGGGCGTTCGCATTAAAGAGATGGATTGATATGGCGATTGGGTGTTGACAGCCTCCAACAGACCCCATAGAATCTCGTTCTCTGCTTTTGTTGATTCCCCGATAGCTCAGTCGGTAGAGCGCCGGACTGTTAATCCGTAGGTCCCTGGTTCGAGCCCAGGTCGGGGAGCCAAGATTAGCAAAAGCGATTCACAAGAGTTCGTTAACCAGAACGAGCTTTTTAGAAGTTAAAGTTGTACTGCTGTTCCCCGATAGCTCAGTCGGTAGAGCGCCGGACTGTTAATCCGTAGGTCCCTGGTTCGAGCCCAGGTCGGGGAGCCAAATATCGAGGGGTTGCGTTTTTGAACGCAACCCCTTTTTCTTTTGCATCGCGCTTTCGCCACGCGATTTTACCCATCCTGTTTCGCATGCAACGAGGCGCGCGCCCTCGTCTGCCCGATAATGACGCATCGCCATCTTCGGGACTTCGCATGACACGCCGCCCTCTCGTCTCCGTCTCCACCGTCGCCGCCTTCCTCGCCAGCGCCAGCGTCTTTGCCACGGCCGCGCACGCCGAACAGATCGGCAGCGTCAGCACCAACTTTCGCGTGACCGGCTCCGACAAGGTCGTGGTCGAAGCCTACGACGACCCGCAGGTGCAAGGCGTCACGTGCTACGTCTCGCGCGCCCGCACGGGCGGCGTGAAAGGCACGCTCGGCATCGCGGAAGACCCGACCGAAGCGTCCATCGCCTGCCGTCAGGTCGGGCCCATCACGTTTGCCGGGCCGCTCAAGCAGCAAGCCGATGTGTTCAGCGAGCGCATGTCGTTTCTCTTCAAGACGCTGCACGTGGTGCGCGTGGTCGACGCCAAACGCAACGCGCTCGTGTATCTCACCTACAGCGACCGCGTCGTGAGCGGCAGCGCCAAGAACAGCGTCACGGCCGTTCCCGTGCCCGCCGGCACGACCATCCCGCTGCGCTAAACTGTCAGGTCTCGCGCGGGATCGACTCATGACCGACACACCTTTGCGCGATCACGCCCGCTATTGGCGCACGCCGCTGCTGCCGGGCGCGGATCTCGTCACCGCCGACTATCACGAGCACAGTTTCGCGCCGCACTGGCACGAGGCCTACACGATTCCCGTGATCGAGCGCGGCGCGGAATGCTTTCGCTATCGCGGCGCGCAGCACGTGGCCGCGAGCGGCACCGTGCCCGTCATCAATCCGGGCGAGGTGCACACGGGCTCGCGCGCGGTCGACGAGGGCTGGAGCTATCGCGTGATGTACGTGCCGATCGACTATTTGCACGATCTGGCCGGCGAGATCGCGGGACGCGCGCAACCGCTGCCGTGGTTCCCGAGCGAAGTGATCCACGATCTCGATCTCGCGCACCGCTTGTCGCGCGCGCATCGCCTGCTCGAAGCCGACGCCGGCCGGCGCCGCCTCCTCGACAACCCGGCCGCCGGCCCGCATCCCGCGAGCGACCTGCTCGCCGTGGAAGGCGCGCTCATCGACGCGCTCTCCACGCTGCTCAAGCGCTACGCCCGCACCGAGGAAGCTCCGCTCGGGCCGGCTGCGCATGTCGCGCCGGGCGCGCACGACGCGCGCGTGGAGACGATGAAGGCGCTGCTCGCCGCCGACCTCGCCACGCCGCTGCGCGTGGCCGATCTCGCCCAGGCCGTCGGGCTTTCGGCGTTTCACGCCACGCGGCTCTTCACCCAGGCGACCGGCCTGCCGCCGCACGCGTGGCGCACGCAATTGCGCCTGCAACGCGCGCTCGCGCCGCTGCGCGAAGGCCGCACCGTCGCCGATGTCGCCGCCGCGCAAGGCTTCACCGACCAGAGCCATTTCACGCGCCACTTCCGCCGCATGTTCGGCGTGCCGCCGGGGCGCTGGCAGTCGGAATGATTCCCGGCGCCCTCAGCAAGAACGTACAAGCCAGGCGCGCCGCGCTCGCTTAAGCTCGGTCTCCGTATCAGGAGAACCGCTTGACCACGCACCCTCACCGTTTCGCCGAATTCGTCGCCGGCGCGCGCGACATGATCCCGATGATGATCGGCGCCGCGCCCTTCGGCGTGATCTTCGGCACGCTCGTCACCTCGGGCCCGCTCTCGCTCTGGCTCGGCCAGTTCATGTCGCTCGCCGTGTTCGCGGGCTCGGCGCAGTTCATCGCCATCGGGCTCATTGCCACGCACGCGAGCTTCGCCGTGATCCTGGCGACCACGCTCATCGTCAATCTGCGTCACGTGCTCTATAGCGCGACGCTCGCGCCCTACGTTTCGCATCTGCCGCTGCGCTGGCGTCTCGTGCTCGGCGCCGTGCTCACCGACGAAGTGTTCGCCGTCGCCTGGGCGCACTTCCGCCGCCATCCGCCCGGCGACACCGTTTCGCCGTGGCACTTCCTCGGCTCGGGCATCTCGATGTATCTGAACTGGCAGCTCTGGACCGCGGTCGGCCTGCTGTTCGGCGCGGCGTTTCCCGGTTTGCAGTCGCTCGGCCTCGACTTCGCCATGGTGGCGACCTTCATCGCCATCGTCGTGCCGCAGCTCGTGGCGCTGCGCTATCTGGCCGCCGCCGTGACGGCCGGCGCGCTCGCCTACTTCTGGCAGGGCTGGCCGTACAAGCTCGGGCTGCTCGGCGCCGTGCTCGCGGGCGTGCTCGTGGGCGTCGTGCTGTCGCGGCCGCGCGCCGCGCGCGAAGCCAGCGCCCCGCACGACACGCCGCGCAAGCCGCCCACCGTTCAACGCACCGCCGGAGCCGGCCAATGAACTACGTCGTCCTCATTCTCGGCATGGCGCTCGTCACGTGGATCGTGCGCACCGCCGTGTTCGTGCTCGGCGAACGCCTCGTGTTTCCGCCGCTCGTGCGCACCGCGCTCGGCTTCGTGCCCGTGACGGTGCTCACGGCGATCATCGTGCCGATGGCGGTTTCCCCGCACGGCCAGGGCGCCGAACTCACGTGGCGCAATCCGCAGCTCGTGGGCGCGCTCGCCGCCATCGCCGTGAGCGCGCTCACCAAACGCCCGCTGCTCACCATCGCCGTGGGGCTCGGCGTGTTCTTCTTCTGGCAAGGCGTCGTGCTGCGCTGAGCGTCCCCAAGGGCTTCGCTCAAGTTTCACCCCGGTTGGCCGATAAACCCGTCAAGGCCTGCCCTGGAGGCGCTGCGCAATCGTGAAGACGCAGCCCGCCGGCGGCGGGTCGCGCTTTCACAGGGAGCGCGCGTCCCGCGAGCGGACCGCAGGGCGCCGAGCGCCGCCGCAAGGCGAGCCGCTGGCGCGGACACGGCGCGAGCGCGGCAAGCAACACATCGGGGCAACCATCATGGGGAACATCACCCTCAACCTGAAAGACGAAACGATCGCGTCGCTGCGCAAGGATTTCGACGCGTTTTTGCGCGTGTCGCTCAAGCTCGATCCGCAGTTCGCGACGCCGTCTTTCGAGGATTATCTGCGCGCGAAGTTGCTCGACAACATGACGCCGCTGACCGAGCACGCCGTGCAGCGTCTGCTGCAGGGCGGCCAGTACGCGTGGGCGAAGCGCACGCTCGACAAGGAGTTCCCCGAGGTCGTCTCGATCCTGCTGCGCCAGGCGAGCGAGTTCGGTTTTGGTTTCGCGTCGCGCCCGGAATGGACGCCCGACGAACTGGCGAAACAATCGCGCGACTGGGCGGCAGCCATTGTGACCGAGGCGCAAGGCGACGAATCGCTGGTCGACCCGCTCGCCGCGCAGATCAAGTCCGGCGTGCAGGACATCCAGACGCTCGAAGAAGCGATGCAGACGCCCGCGTGGCGCCTGACGGAGTCACTGCGCCAGCGCACCTATGAAGCGAAGATCGCCTGCGAACAGGCGAGCGGCAGCGTGGCGCGCGAGAAGCTCGGCGAACTGCGCGGCTTTTTGCGGCTGGGCATCACGCACGGCGTGTTTCAGAAGCAGGAGGCGCAGCAGATCATGGAATATCTGCGCCTGCTGAAGCCGGAAATTTTCGTCGAGGAACCCGACGACGTGTTCACGCGCCTCGCCGCGTGGCTGCGCAACTTCTTCGTGCCGCAGGCCACGGCGGCACGCGAGCAGCAGCGCTGACGAAACCCGGGCGCGCCCGCTCCGGCGCGCGCCCGGCCTGGGCTTCAATCCCACATCTTCCTGAGCTTCGCGGCGATCTCGACCTTCGCTTGCGCCGCCGCGGCCAGCCCGGCCGCGCTCGGCGCGCTCGCCACGGGGGGAGGCGGCCATGCGCGCGACTCGAACAGCGGCAACATGGCCGTGCCGATAAAGCGCGTACGCGACGCCCACACATGCCGGTCGCCCGCCGCCGCCTGGTTGTGCACGTAGAAGCGCTGCGGCACGACGATATGCAGGTCTTCCTTCGCGCGCGTCATGGCCACGTAGAGCAGACGCCGCTCTTCCTCGAGTTCCTCGTCGCTGCCCGCGCCCAGATCGGACGGAATGCAGCCGTCCACGCCGTTGAGCACGAACACGTTGCGCCACTCCTGGCCTTTGGCCGAATGGATCGTGGAGAGGATCAGATAGTCCTCGTCGAGCAGCGGGTCGGCCGATTCGGCGCTGGTCGCGTCGGGCGGGTCGAGCGTGAGTTCGGTGAGAAAGCGCTCGCGCGAGGCGTAGGTGCTCGCGATGCTCTCCATTTGCAGCAGGTCGGCGTGCCGCACCGGCGCGTCTTCGTGATTGCGCTCGAGATGCGGCTCGTACCAGCGCCGCACGCGCTCGAATTCGGCGGGCCAGGGCGTGGCGCGCATGGAGAGATTGTCGATGAGCGAGGCGAACGCGGGCCAGTCCTCGGCCGCGCGCGGCGGCGCGGCGAACGCCGCCAGCGCCTCGGCGGCGCGGTACGCGCCCGTGCACGCCGCGACCTGATCGAGCAGGCGCGCCGCATTCGCCGGCCCGACGCCCGGCAGCAGCTGCGTGACACGAAACCCGGCCACGCGATCGAGCGGGTTTTCCGCCCAGCGCAGCACGGCGAGCACGTCCTTCACATGCGCCGCGTCGAGAAAACGCAGGCCGCCGAATTTGACGAACGGGATATTGCGCCGCGCGAGTTCGATTTCGAGCGTGGCGCTATGGTGCGCGGCGCGAAACAGGACCGCCTGCTGCTTGAGCGTCATACCCGCTTCGCGCGCTTCGAGAATCTGCTCGACCACGTAGCGCGCCTGGGTGGCTTCGTCGGCGACGGTCACGAGGCGCGGCCGCTGCTGCGAGGGCCGATCGGTCCACAGATTCTTCGTGAAGCGTTCGGTCGCGGCGTCGATCACGGCGTTCGAGGCCGCGAGGATGGGCGCCGTCGAGCGGTAGTTGCGCTCCAGCGTGACCTGGCGCGCGGGCGGATCGAACTGCGCCGGAAAATCGAGGATATTGCGCACCGTTGCGCCACGAAACGAGTAGATGGCCTGCGCGTCGTCGCCGACCACGGTCAGGCCGCGGCCGTCGGGCTTGAGGGCGAGCAGGATCGACGCCTGGAGCCGGTTCGTGTCCTGGTATTCGTCGACGAGAATATGATCGAAACGGCCCGCCAGGTCGGCCGCAATGACGGGTTCTGCCGCCATCGTCGCCCAATAGAGCAGCAAATCGTCGTAATCGAGCACGTTCTGCTTTTGCTTGGCATCCACATAAGACGCGAACAGCACACGCAGTTGCGGCTCCCACTCGAGACACCACGAAAACGAGCGATTGAGCACGTTGGCCAGCGAGTCGCCGGTGTTCACAACGCGCGAATAGATCGCAAGACACGTCGATTTGGCGGGAAAACGCTTCTCTTTCGCCGAAAACCCCAATTCGTGACGTACGAGGTTCATCAGGTCGGCGGAGTCTTCGCGGTCGTTGATCGTGAACGCGGGCGAAAGGCCGATCTGCTCGGCGTATTCACGCAGCAAACGCGCGCCTACGCCGTGAAACGTCCCCGCCCAAGTCAGCCCTTGTGCCAGCACGGCGGCCGCACCCGGCGCACTCGCGGCAATGCGCGCCACGCGCCGGGTCATTTCCTGCGCCGCGCGACGCGAGAACGTTAGCAGCAGAATGCGATGCGGATCGGCGCCATTTGCGATCAGATGCGCGACACGATGCGCGAGCGTATTGGTTTTACCCGACCCCGCACCGGCGATCACGAGCAGCGCTTGCGGCATGGGCGCGCCCGGCGCGAAGCCGGTCTCGCTGCCGTGCTCGACCGCCGCGCGCTGGGCGTCGTTGAGCTTGGCCAGCCACGCGGAAACGGCGCTCGCCGCTTCGGCCGCCGCGCGGGAAACCGGATCAGAGGTAGGAGAAACGGCGGGAGGAACGCTGGAGACGGTGGACACAGGGCGCGCGCTCGGTGGCGAAAGCAAAAATAAACGGTCGATGGAAAGACGCGTCGCACACTGTATATCCATACACCCCGCCTCGGCAAGCACGCGATCATGCCGTGATCTGGCGATATTTACGACGATCTTCGCGCGGAATGCCGCGCCGCCGCGGCCGCCGCAAACGACAACGGCGGCGCCCCGTTTCCGGAGCGCCGCCGTCTGGCTCGCGAACTACCTGCTCGATCTCCTGGAGAGAAGAAGCAGCGCAAAGAACGCTTACGGCTGCTGCTGGCCGCCCTGCTGCTGCGCCGACATGCCGTTCATCTGGTCCTTCATTTCCGAATTGTTGGCCTGATGATCGGCCTTACGGTTGATCTTGGCGTCCTTGACGCTCGACTTGTACTGCGACTTGGCCGACTTCTTCGCGTCCTTGTAGTCCGCGTTGGCCGACTTCTTCGCATCCTTGTACTCGGCGTTCGCCTGCGCGTTGGCGTTACGCTTCTGCACGAGCGGATCCGGCGATTGCGGCGCCGTCAGATTCTGCGGCGCGGGCGCGGGTTGCGCGATGCCGGCAGCGGCGGGCGCCTGGCCCGGCGCGGCGCCAGGCGCCATGGCGGGGGCTTGCATGGCCGGCGCCGGATTGGCGGGCGGCGTGGCCGTCGACTGGGCGAAGGCGCCCTGAGCGAATACGGCGGCCGAAACGAGAGCGGTGCTGGTGATGAGCTTGCGAATCTGGGTCATGGCGTATCCTCTTTGCAGTGGTTCCAAAAAGTGCGGTTGCAACGGGCATACCCGTGAGAGCCGCGCCGGGTTTCGTTCCGGCTCGTCCCGGCTGCGGGACGGCGGTTTCGATCCGGCGTGAACCCATTGTCATCTGAAGATTGACGCGCGGTCCCGCAGCGTTACTCACCGTTTCATTTACTGACAGATTCATAACATCTGGCCCCAAGACGTAACAACGCCGCCACGGAAGCCGCCAGCGCGAAACCGCCGATCGCGTATGATGCTCACCCTTCCGGCGCCGCGCCGCGCGCGCACGGTGTCTGTTTCAAACTCGTCTCAACTCGTCTCGAGCGAATTTCAGCGAATCCTCCACGCCATGCCCAATCTCGATTTCACGCTGACCGGCGATTTCGTCGAACTGCACAATCTCCTCAAGATCATCGGCCTCGCCGACAGCGGCGGCTCGGCCAAACAGATCGTCGCCTCGGGCGCGGTGAAGGTCGACGGCGAAGTCGAGCTGCGTAAAACCTGCAAGATCCGCGCGGGTCAGTCCGTGCTGCTCGGCGACACGCGCATCGCCGTGAAGGAAGCCGACTGACCGCGCAGCGGGCTGGAACACGTTGCGCACAGCGCCTTCGCCCGCGGCGCGGCAATCGGAGCGCATCGACCTGAATCGAACCGCCGCGGCCTCCCGCACGCCATCGGCATAACGAACCCACCCGGAAAAGCGCCGCTCCCGAATGCACCAGATTCGGGCATTCGCATCGACAAGCGCGCCGCGAGGCAATAAGCTTTCAGGCTCGATACGTCTATCACCAGAAAGACGCGCCAGCCGCCAACACCGCTCGCGCCGCCCCGCCTTCATGACCCGCACCACCCGCACCCTTGCCAGCCGCGCGGCCGCCGCGCCGCCCACGCTGAGCCGCCACGCCGCCGATACCGCCCGCCTCGCCGGGCCGCTCGCCATCGCCCAGCTTTCGCAGATGGCGATGAGCGTCACCGACACCATCCTGCTCGGCTCGCTCGGCGCCGACGCGCTCGCGGCCGGCGGCCTCGGCGCGAACCTGTTCTTCGTGATCGTGACGGTGCTGCAAGGCGTGCTGACCTCGGTGAGCGTGAGCGTCGCGCAGGCGCGCGGCGCCGACGACGAAAGCCGCGTGCCGCACATCTACTGGACCGGCTTCGCGCTCTCGCTGCTGCTTTCGCTGCCCGCCTTCGCGCTGCTCTCGTTCGCCACGCCCATCCTGGTCGCGCTAGGCGAACCGGCGCTGCTCGCGCAACACGTGGGCGACTACGCGGCCGTGCTGCGCTGGGGCGCGCCCGCGAGCCTGATCGGCGTGGGCCTGATGCGCGCGTTTTTGCCCGCGATCGGCGCGGCGCGGCGGCTGCTCTGGATCTCGATCGGCTGCGTGTTCTTCAACGGCTTTCTCAACTACGGGCTGATCTACGGCGCGTGGGGCTTGCCGCGCATGGGTCTGCTCGGTTCGGCGGCGGCCACGACGGTCACGGTCTGGCTGACGGCGCTCGTGCTGATGGCGCTCCTGCATCTGCGGCCTTCGCACCAGCACTTCGTGGCGGCGCGCCGCCCCACGGCGCCGCTCATGGGCGAGCTGTTCACGATCGGCTGGCCGGTCGCCATCACCTATGCGGTCGAGGCCACGCTTTTTCTCGCAACCGGCCTGCTCGCGGGCCTGCTCGGCGAAATGCCGCTCGCGGCGCACCAGATCGCGCTCAACGTGGCGTCCGTGACCTTCATGGTGCCGCTCTCGATCGGCCAGGCGGCCAACGTGCGCGTGGGCTACTGGATCGGCGCGGGGCAGCCGCGCGCGGCGCGCCACGCGGGCTTCGTCGCGCTCGCGCTCGGGACCGCGTTCATGACGCTTTCCGCGCTCGTCATGGTGCTCGCGCCGCACTCGATCGTGGGCCTGTATCTGCATCTCGACGATCCCGCCAACGCCAACACCGTCGCGCTCGCCACCACGTTGCTGGGCGTGGCGGCGCTGTTTCAGATCGTAGATGGCGTGCAGACGGTCGGCTCGGGCTGCCTGCGCGCCTACAAGGACACGCGCGTGCCGATGGTCGCCGCCACGCTCGGCTACTGGGGCATCGGTTTTACCGTGGGCTATGTGCTCGCGTTCCACTTCGGCATGGGCGCGCTCGGGCTCTGGTGGGGACTCGCGGCGGGGCTCGCGAGCGTCGCCGTGCTGATGACGTGGCGCTTTCACCGCATCAGCCTGAGCCGCTGCCAGGACTGAACCGGAACTCGCGCCGCCGTCGCTTCGGCACGCTTTACCGTCACGTCGTAACAACGCTTTCCGACGCGTTGAAAGGACGGCGTGCGCAAGCCGTTAAAATACGCGGCTGGCGCGACAGCCACGGTCTCGATCACCCGGTCGACGATCGAGGTCTGGCGCCGTCCGTCCCACGAGGGCATCCATCACGAGCAGGAGACCGCGCCCTGCCCGCCTCGCCGGCCAACCCGGCAACGCGTGCCGCGCGCGACGTCGCCGCATCGTGTCGTGACTCGCCGTGTCCCGCCCTGCGCGTCACGACCTGCGCGACCCGAAACCCCGCCGCGCAACTGGCTTCGACGCGAGTCTCGCATCGACCCATGTCGACTCGTCGCAACGTAAGCGCGCGCGGCCGCGCGTCGCCCACGCCTGCCTGCGCGCTCGCGTGACGTGGTGCGCCACGACATAACGAAACCATTCATACGGACCGCCTTAACCGGCCACCCTCAGGGATTCTTTTCATGCTTGCCCCGATCACCCGACTTTTCCCGCTCTGGGCCGTGCTCGCCTCGGTCTTCGCGTACTTCAATCCGGGCGCCGTCGCCCCGATCGCGCCGCACGTCACGACGCTCTTGATGATCATCATGCTGGCCATGGGCGTGACGCTCTCGTTCGCCGACTTCCAGCGCGTCTTCACGCGGCCCGCGCCCGTCGCGGCCGGCATCTTCCTGCATTACCTCGTGATGCCGCTCGCCGCCTGGGCTATCGCCAAGGTGCTGCGCATGCCGCCCGACCTCACGGCGGGCATGGTGCTGGTGGGCAGCGTGGCGAGCGGCACGGCCTCGAACGTGATGATCTATCTCGCGCGCGGCGACGTGGCCTTGTCGGTGACGATCAGCGCGCTCTCCACGCTCGTGGGCGTGTTCGCGACGCCGCTGCTCACGCGCCTGTACGTGGATGCCTCGATCGTCGTGGACGTGCACGGCATGCTCATGAGCATTTTGCAGATCGTCGGCCTGCCGATCGCCATCGGTCTCGTCGTGAACCGCCTGGCGGGCGGTCTCGTGCGCCGTATCGAACCGGTGCTGCCGCTCGTCTCGATGGTGTCGATCCTCGCCATCATCGCGGCCGTGGTGGGCGGCACGCACGCGAGCATCGCAACCGTTGGCCCGGTGGTCGCGGTGGGCGTGGTGCTGCACAACGGTATCGGCCTGCTGGGCGGCTACTGGGGCGGCCGCCTGCTCGGCTTCAACGAGTCGGTGTGCCGCACGCTCGCGATCGAAGTGGGCATGCAGAACTCCGGCCTCGCCGCGACGCTCGGCAAGATCTATTTCACGCCGCTCGCCGCGTTGCCCGGCGCGCTGTTCTCGGTCTGGCACAACCTCTCGGGCTCGCTGCTCGCGGGTTACTGGGCCGGCAAGCCCGCGCGCGGCAGCGAGCGCGATGCCGCCGAAGCCAAGGCCGTCGCCGGTTCGGCCGAACGCGGCTGATTGCGGCTGCTTGCGGCTGCCTGCGACTCTTCGCGGCTGATCGCACGCGAGCGCTGTTTCGTCCGCCGAAGCACGCGCTCGCCGCCTCTCCTGTCGACTGTCGATGCGCGCCCGGACGCCGGGCGCGAGCAACAACGCGCGTGCGCCCTCGCGCCACCCCGCGCGCCTTCCCCCTCTCCATCGTTCCCGCTAGCGGCCTTGCGTCGACAGAAGGCGCCAAACCCGCCCTCATGCCCGGCGCGTGCATCGCCATGCCGATGCGGCCCGCAAATTGCTTGCCGTCTTCGCTGGGTGCGCGCCAGCGCGAGGCGCCGTGCCGGTTTGCGTAGAATCGACACGCAAATCGTGCAATGAAAACGAACGAACGCGAACGAAGCGTGAACCACGCGCGAACGAAGCACAGCGCGAACACGACGCGGCCGAAGCGCGCCCCCGACGCACATCAAAGCAAAGCACGCCGCCACGCGGTCGAAGAGGAGAATTCGCTTGCCCACGCCACACCTTTCGCTCGCCGCTGCCAGTTACCGCGCGCGCGCCGCCGCCGTGCTGCGCACGGGTTTCGCCATTGCCTGCCTCGCGCTCGCGGCCGGTTGCGCCACGCGGCCGCCCGCGAGCGACCTGCAACGCCAGCACACCGAGGCCGTGGCGCCCTCCACGGCCACGCCGCTCGGCGCGGCGCTCGCGGCGCCCGAGGCCGCGCATCCGGGGCAAACCGGCTTTCGTCTGCTCGCCACCGGCACCGACGCGTTGCAGATGCGCATCGCGCTCGCGCGCGCCGCGACGAAGACGCTCGACATGCAGTACTACATCGCCAATGAAGACACGACCGGCAAGCTGCTGCTCGGCGCCGCGCTCTATGCGGCCGATCGCGGCGTGCGTGTGCGCATGCTCGTCGACGACCTGAATTTCCACGACATCGACCAGCTGATGGCGTCGCTGAACAGCCATCCGAACATCGAGATTCGCGTGTTCAATCCGTACGGCAGCTCGCAGGAAAGCGTGTTCCGCCGCACGACCAACGTCTTCACCAACATCGACGCCTTCACGCGCCGCATGCACAACAAGGCGATGATCGTCGATAACCAGCTGGCGATCGTGGGCGGCCGCAATCTGGGCGACGAATACTTCAGCGCGAGTCCGACGCTCCAGTTCAGCGATCTCGACGTGCTCGCGGCGGGCCCGGTCACGACGCAGATCTCGCAGAGCTTCGACGCTTACTGGAACAGCGACTTCGCCTATCCGCTGCGCACGCTCAATCACCAGAAGTTCGACGCACACGATCTCGACGTGGCGCGCGACGACCTGCGCGCGCACTGGCACAAGGACGCGGACCCGTACAACGCGAAACCGCTCAACGCCACGCCGCTCGCCCAGCAGATCGCGCGCGGCGAACTCGGGCTCACGTGGGCCACTTGCCAGTTCGTGGCCGACAAACCCGAGAAGATCGCGGGCCTGCCCGACGGCGACATGGGCGACGCGATGCGCGCGACGCTCGCGCGCATGAACGCCGCGCAAAAGAGCGTGCTGATCTTCTCGCCATATTTCGTGCCGCACGACACCGGCGTGGAGGCGATCCGCAAGCTGCAGGCGCGCGGCGTGCAGGTGTCGATCCTCACGAACTCGCTCGCCGCCACCGACGCCGTGGCCGTGCAGGCGGGCTACAGCCCGTACCGCGTGCCCATGCTGCAGGCGGGCGCGCAGCTCTACGAATTCAAGCCCACGCTGCCCTCGCCCAACGACTCGCGCCGCCTCGGTATCGTCGGGTCGAAATCGCGCGCGAGTCTGCACGCGAAAACCTACGTGGTGGACGAAAGCACGCTTGTGATCGGCTCGCTCAATCTCGACCCGCGCTCGGCGAACCTCAACACGGAACTCGCGCTCATCATCGAAAGTCCGCCGCTCGCGCAGCGGGTGGCCGGCTATTTCCGGCTCGCGACCTCGCCCAAGGTCAGCTATCACGTGACGCTCGCCACGCCCGCCGAACTCGCGCAACTGCGCGGCAGCGCGACCGCTTCGCCGCTCGTCTGGACCGACGAGGAAGACGGCGCGATCCGCACCTACAACCTCGATCCCGGTGCGGGTTTTTACCGAAATCTCCTAACCGGGCTATTCTTGCTGTTGCCGGTCGATAGCCAGTTGTGATTTGCCGTGGCGATTCGCGCTCGCGATTCGCCACGCACACGGCGGCTCGCTCGACCGCGCTGCACGATCCGCCGCCTAGCCAGCCGCCTGGTCAGCCGCTTATTTAGCCGCTTATTCCGCTGCTTATCAGCTGCCTAGCCAGCCGCGCACTTTGCGCGAGCGCCGCGCCCCGACGTACCGCACTTGCGAAATCCGTCGAAGCGCCCCGCCTGCCCGCAGTCAGCCACCGCGCGGATTCCGAACCCGTCACGCAAGCGGCGCCCGGCCGTCACGCCAGGCACCGCTTCAATCACCGGAGTATTCAATGACCGCAAGCAATGACAACGTCCGCATGGAGCGCGACACGTTTGGCGAGATTGCCGTGCCCGCGCAGCAGCTATGGGGCGCGCAAACGCAGCGATCGCTGCAGAACTTTCGCATCTCCACGGAAAAACAGTCGCCCGAACTCGTCACCGCGCTCGCGACCATCAAGCGCGCCGCCGCCGAAGTGAATCTCTCGCTGGGCGTGCTCGACGAAGCCAAGGCGCAGGCCATCGTCAAGGCCGCCGACGAGATCATCGCGGGCCAGCATGCGGGCGAGTTCCCGCTCGCCGTCTGGCAAACGGGCTCCGGCACGCAAACCAACATGAACCTCAACGAGGTGATCGCGAACCGCGCGAGCGAGCTGCTCGGCGGCGAGCGCGGCGAGGCGCGCAAGGTGCACCCGAACGACGACGTGAACCGCGGCCAGTCGTCCAACGACGTGTTTCCGACCGCCATGCACGTGGCCGCCGCCGTGGGCATCGTCAAGCATCTGCTGCCCGCGCTCAAGACGCTGCGCGACACGCTCGACACCAAGGCGAAGGCGTTCGCCGACATCGTCAAGATCGGCCGCACGCACTTGCAGGACGCCACGCCGCTCACGCTCGGCCAGGAATTCTCGGGCTACGTGGCGCAGCTCGATCACGGCATCAAGCACGTGGAATCCACGCTGCCGCATCTGTACGAACTCGCGCAGGGCGGCACGGCCGTGGGCACGGGTCTGAACGCGCATCCGCAGTTTGCGCAGAAGGTCGCCGAGAACATCGCGAAGCTCACCGGCGTGCCGTTCGTCACGGCGCCCAACAAGTTCGAGGTGATGGCCGCCGCCGACGCGCTCGTGTTCGCGCACGGCGCGCTGAAAACCGTGGCCGCGAGCCTCATGAAGATCGCCAACGACGTGCGCTGGCTCGCGAGCGGCCCGCGCTGCGGCCTCGGCGAACTGTCGATTCCCGAAAACGAGCCGGGCAGCTCGATCATGCCGGGCAAGGTCAACCCCACGCAGTCCGAAGCCGTGACCATGCTGTGCTGCCAGGTGTTCGGCAACGACGTGGCCGTGAACGTGGGCGGCGCGAGCGGCAACTTCGAGCTGAACGTGTTCCGCCCGATGATCGCGCACAACGTGCTGCAATCGATCCGCCTGCTCGCCGACGGCGCGCTCAGCTTCAACGATCACTGCGCGGTGGGCATCGAGCCGAATCGTCCGCGCATCGACACGTTGCTGAACGAGTCGCTGATGCTCGTGACGGCGCTCAATCCGCACATTGGCTACGACAAGGCCGCGCAGATCGCCAAGAAGGCGCACAAGGAAGGCACCACGCTCAAGGCCGCCGCGCTCGCGCTCGGCCATGTGACCGAACAGCAGTTCGACGAATGGGTGAAGCCGCACGAAATGGTGGGCAACCTGAAGGCGTGATGTCGCGTCGATAAAAAACGGGCGGCGAGCGGAATGGCTCGCCGCCCGTTGCGTTTTTGGCGATGTTATGCCGACGTTTTCACGCCGATACGCAACGCTGCCGCGTCAGACTTCGCCCTTCGCGACTTCCTCGGGCTTGAGTTCGACGATCGCGTCGAGCGCTTCCTTCACGTCGAGCGCGTATTTCGCGAGGCGCTTCTGCTCGTCGGTTTCCGGCACGAAGGTCGGCACCGGAATGGGGTTGCCGTTTTCGTCGACGGCCACGAACACGATCAGGCAATCCGTGGTGAGGCGCAACTGGCCGCTCTTCGGGTCGCCCGCATGCACGGTGATGTGGATATGCATCGACGTGCGGCCGGTGGCGACCACGCGCGCGCGCAACTCGACCATGTTGCCGACGAGGATCGGGCGGCGAAAGCGGATATTGCCCACGCTCACCGTCACGCAGTAGCGGCCAGACCAGACGGCCGCGCACGCATAGGCGGTTTCGTCGATCCACTTCATCAGCGCACCGCCGTGCACTTTGCCGCCGAAATTCACCGAGGTCGGTTCGGCAAGGAAACGGAACGTCGTTTCCGAACGATCCAGCGGTTGGGAAGGCGTCTTCATCTCGTGTGCGCTCATGGCAAGGCCGCTCGCGCGGCGTTCGATTGGGGGATGGGGCGGATTATACGAGCGCAATATGTGGATGTAATGTGCGCGCGCGGGGAGCGGCGGGCGGCGCGCGGCGGTCAGCGGGCGGCGCGGGTTGCGCGCTTCGTCGCCCGACGCTCGTTCGAGCCCTCGCCCGGCTCACCACCCGACGCGCCGCTCAACTCGCCCTCAACTCGCCGCTCAACTCGCCGCAAAACGCGCGCGGTAGTCGAGCGGCAGCACGCCGTAACGCCGCTCGAACGCGCGCCGCAAATTCTGCTCGCTGCCGAACCCGCAATCCACGGCGATGCGCTTGAGCGGCCGCCGCGACGCCGAGAGCGCCTGCGCGGCCGCTTCCACGCGCATGGCCGCGACGGTGCGCGCGGGCGTGCGCCCGACCGCCTCCACGTAGCGGCGCGCGAAGGTGCGCGGGCTCATGCAGGCGGCCTCGGCGAGCCGTTCGATGCTCAGTTCGCCTTGCAGATTGCCCGCCATCCACGTGTGCAACGTGTCGAATTCGCCGCCCGCCGACGCCTGCGCCGCCAGCATCTCGCTGAACTGCGCCTGGCCGCCCGGCCGCTTCATGAACACGACGAGGCGGCGCGCGGCCTGCATCGCGACCGCGTGGCCGCAGTCCTCCTCGATCAGCGCGAGCGCGAGGTCGATGCCCGCGGTCACGCCCGCCGAAGTCCAGACGACGCGCCCGTCGCGCTCGTCGCGCACGAAGATCGGCTCGGGATCGACGTCGACGCGCGGAAAACGGCGCGCGAGCTGCGCCGCGTTGCGCCAGTGCGTGGCGGCACGGCGACCGTCGAGCAAACCGGCCGCCGCGAGATAAAACGCTCCCGTGCACACCGACGCCAGCCGCCGCGCGTGCGGCGCCGCGGCGGCGATCCAGTCGACGAGGGCGGGCTGCAGCGGCGAAGTCTCGTCGATGGGCACGCCCGGCACGATCAGCGTGTCGATGGTGGCGGGATCGAGCGTGTCGAGCCGCTCGGTGACGATGGGCAGGCCCGCGAACGTGGGCAGCACGCCGCCGTCGATCGAGGCGAGCGTCGTGCGGTAAGCCGTTGCGGCAGGTTCGATGCGCGGCCGACGCGTGGCGCCATCGCGCGAATCGCCGTGCGTTGCGGCGTGAGGTGCCGACACGCCCCGTGCGGCGCGCATCGCCAGTTCGGCGCGCCAGAAAGCCTCGACGGGGCCGCACGCGTCCAGCAGCACGAGGGCGGGCGCGACGGCAAAGACGACGTGGCGCGCGGCGGTGTTCGCGGCGGGCGCCGAGGGGAGCGAGTCGAAACAAGGAGGCATGGCGACGGCAATCATGACGACGATGGGCCGATCATCGCATGCGCGCCAATGGCAGTCAGGTCATATCGACATCAATTTCTGCCAACAGGCGCTTCGACACCCACGCCAACACCGCGCGCGTCACTTATGAAACGTGACGCCTTCGTCGATCGTGCCGTACATCGTGATGCCGCTCGCGCCGCTGGACGACCCGGAGCCGGAACCCGAACCGCCGCCCGCGCAGGCAACGCACGATAGCGTGAGCGCGAGGGCGGCAAGCGAAGCGAGAAAGCGTGTCATGAGCGGAAAACCACGGGCTGAAGAGAAGCCAATTTTAGCGCGGCGCCCCGCGCGGCCGCAGAACGCGCTCGTCTCGTACGCCGGCGTTCGTGCATCGACATTTCACGCCGCACTGAAACGTCGCATGCGGCGTTTCGTTAGAGTAACGAAATCGACACGTTTGCCGCCCGTCAGTTTCCGGCCATCCGAGGACTCGCCATGCCCCTCCCCGCTCCCGAATCGAGCCATTTCCCCGGTCTTGCGCGGGTCGCCGCGCTGCTCGCCGACCCGGGCCGCGCCGCCATGCTCTGGGCGCTCATGGACGGCAGCGCGCGCCCGGCGGGCGAACTCACGCTGGTCGCCGGTCTGTCGCCCTCGGCGGCGAGCGGCCATCTCGCGCGCCTCACCGAAGGCGGCCTGCTCGCGCTCGACGCGCGCGGCCGGCATCGCTATTACCGGATCGCCACGCCCGAGATCGCCGCCGCGATCGAAGCGCTGATGAACGTCGCGCAAACTGCCACGCCCGTGCGGCCCGGGACGCAGGCCGGCGCGCGTGCCGATCCGGACGCCGGCCCGATCAGCCACGCGGTTGCCGATGCTCCCGGCGGGTCGCACACGGGATCGCGCCCGGCCACGCGGCCCGCCCGCACCGTGCCGCTGGACATGCGCCACGCGCGCACCTGCTACGACCACATGGCAGGCGAAGTCGCGGTGCAGATGTTCGAGCGTCTCGTCGATGGCGGTCTGCTCACGCGTAACGGCGACACGCTCGACGTGACGCCCGCGGGCACCGCGCGCCTCGCGGGCTGGGGCGTCGACGTGCCGGCGCTGCGCGCGCGGCGGCGGCGCTTCGCGTGCACCTGCCTGGACTGGAGCGAACGGCGGCCGCATCTGGGCGGCGCGCTGGGCGCGGCGCTGCTCGACTCGTGGACGCAGCGCGGCTGGGTGGAGCGCGCGAGCCGCCCGCGCGTGCTGCGCATCACGCCGCCGGGGCAACGCGAATTCGACGCGCTGATGAACTCCGGCGCGCGGTGACCGGCATCGGCGGAAAAAGACTGACCCATGCACGGCGAGGGACGCGTAAAGAACGATTACGTGCCCCTAACCCGTGGCGTTCGGCGCCGATCATGGCCGCTTTCCGCGCGGTCACACGTTCTGTTACATCTCCTGCATAAGCCCTAACAATTCCGACAGCCTGGAAACAGGCGCGCCGGATAGAGTGGCCGTCATGGAGCGCCGCAAGCACGCTGGCGCCCTGGAGAACGAACATGACAACGCGCAAGCCCACGCCCGAGAACACACCGTCCCCGCAACTTTCGCGGCGCAACCATGCCGCCTGGCCGATGTCCCAGCGACCGATGTCCCGCCGACCGATTTCCCGCCGACCCGCCGCCTCGCTCACGCTGCTCGCCTGTGCCGCGCTCGCCGCGCTGAATCTCGCCGCCGCGCCGGTCGCGTTCGCGCAGACCGCCGAAGCGCCGCCCGCGCCGGTCGCCGCGCCCCAGGCACAGAACGCGGCCGGCGATCCGCCCGGCCGTATCGCGCGTCTCGACTACATGGCCGGCGCCGTGACGACCGAGCCGGCCGGCGCGAGCGACTGGTCCTACGCGCAGCTCAACCGCCCGCTCACAACCGGCGACCAGCTCTGGAACGACGCCAACGCGCGCTCGGAACTGCACATCGGCTCGACGGCCGTGCGCATGGGGCCGCAAACGAGCCTCGACGTGCTCGATCTCGACGACCAGAGCACGCAGCTCAAGGTCGCGCAAGGCACGCTCTCCACGCGCGTGCGCGAGATTCCCGCGGGCACCTCGTATGAAATCGACACGCCCAATCTCGCGCTCGGCGTGACGAGCCCCGGCGATTACCGTGTCGATGTCGCGCCCGACGGCAGCGCCACCACCGTGACCGTGCGCAGCGGCAATGTGACCGTATACGGGGAGAACGGCCAGGTGCCGATGACGGCGGGCCAGCAGATCCGCTTCGCGGGCACCGGTTTGCAGCAGACGGCCAGCAACGCCGCGCCGCCCGCCGACGCCTTCGACCAGTGGGCGCTCTCGCGCGACGCCGCCGAGGACCGCTCGGTTTCGGCGCGTTACGTGTCGCGCGACATGCCGGGGTATCAGGATCTCGACGCCAACGGCACGTGGCGCAACGACCCGCAGTACGGCGCGGTCTGGATTCCGAACGCGGAGCCCGCGGGCTGGGCGCCCTATCACGACGGCCACTGGGTCTGGCAGGCGCCTTGGGGCTGGACCTGGGTCGACGACGCGCCGTGGGGCTTCGCGCCTTATCACTATGGCCGCTGGGCGCATGTCGACGATTCGTGGGCGTGGGTGCCGGGGCCGCTCGTCGAGAGCGCGCCGCCCGTGTATGCGCCCGCGCTGGTCGCGTTCGTGGGCGGCGGCGGCGGCGGCGCCGACTGGGGCGTGAATCTGGCGGTGGGCGGCGTGGCCGCGGCGGGCGTCGCGTGGTTCGCGCTCGGGCCGGGCGAGGCGTGGCATCCGCGCTGGGCCGACTGGAGCCCGCACTACTACGACCGCGTGAATCGTCCCGTCGTCATCAACAATTACCGGCAGAACGTGAACATCAACGTGCACAACACGTTCGTCAATTACCGCGTGCCGGGCGCCGTGACGGCCGTGCCCGCAACGGCGTTCGTGCACGGGCAGTCGGCGTCGCGGTTCGCGCAGCACGTGGATCCGCAGCAGTGGCGCAACGCGCGGCCCGAGTCGGGCACGCCGGGCATCGCGCCGGTCAAGGGCAGCTTCGGGCCGAACCAGCGGCGCGCCGATTACCGTCCGCCCGCCGCGCTGAATCAGCGTCAGGTGGTCGCCACGCGCGCACCGGTCGCCCCGCCCGCCTTCCACGACAGTCTCGCGCAGCGTTATGCGCATGCGGGTGGCACGGTGCCGGGCGCGGGCGCCCCCGTGATCCGCACGGCGGCTCCGGCGCACGCGTCGTTTTCGCCGTTCTCGCCGGCCAATCGCGGCGGCTGGAGCGCGCAGAACGTGCGCGTGGTCGGGCCGCACACGCCCGTCATGAGCGCGGCGGGTCGGCCGGGCGAAGCGCAGGCCGGACGGCCGGGCGCGCCGGGCAATGGGCCGAATGGCGGCGCGCCCGCCATGAACGCCATGCAGCGCGGCGCGGAACACGGCCAGCCGGGCGCGCCGGCCGCCGTGCAAGCGGGAGCGCAGGCTGGAGCGCAAGCCGGGGAGCACGGCGTGCCGCGTCCGCCGCAGTTCGCGGGCCGTCCGGAGGGTGGCATGCCGGCGAATCCGCACGCGGGGCAACCCGGGGCGCAACCCGCGCCGGGCGCACCGAACGCCCTAAACGCCGCGCGTGCGGCGGAAGGCGCCCAGCATCAGCCGGTGTGGACGCAGCAGCACACGCCGATGGCCATGCGCGGCCAGCCGGGCGGCAACGAAGCGGGCCATCCAGCGGGTCAACAGGCGGCCCACGCTCCGGCGATGGCGATGCAACAGCCGCACGGCGCCGAAAACGTAGCCGGTCGCGAAGCCAACGCGCCGCATGTGCCGCAACCGGGCGCGGAACAGCACGCCCCGCAGATGGCGCAGCAGCCGCAGGCCCGTCCGGAAGCGCATCCGCAAGCGCCAGCCCAGCCGCGCGCGGAGGTTCATCCGCAAGCTCAGGCGCAACCGCAACCGCAGCAGCAACCGCGTGCCGAGTTCCATCCGCAGCCTCAGCAGCAACCGCGCGCCGAGTCTCGTCCGCAGCCTCAGCAGCCGCCGCGCGCGGAATTTCACCCGCAGCCGCAAGCGCAAGCGCGTCCGGAGTTCCATCCGCAGCCGCAACCCCAGCAGCACGCCGAGGCGCCGCGGCCGCAACCGCAGCCGCATCCCCAACCGCAACCCCAGCCGCATCCGCAGGAACGCGCGGCCGGCGGCGGCAATCATGACGAGCATCACCACGGCTGATCGGCGCGAGCACCACTCCGGTCTCGCCCGGAAACAAAAAAGCCCGCGAATCTCGCGGGCTTTTTTCATCGACGCTCATCGAACGCTCATCGACGCAAACGAACCATTCTCCTGCCGACGCTCAAACCGCCATCGGCGCCGTAAGCGGCTGGTGATGCTGGTAACCGACGAGCGAAAAGTCGGACGGTTCGACCTGGTCGAGCCACTCGGGCGCGTAGACGCCGGTTTTCGCGTACTCGGGCACGCGCTCCGAAATGGCGAGTTGCGGGCTCGGGAACGGCTCGCGGCGCAACTGTTCGTTGAGCATGTCGAGCTGGTTTTCGTAGATGTGCGCGTCGCCGATGAAATACGTGAACCAGCGCGGCGTGTAGCCCGTCAGGCGGCCGACCAGGTGCAGCAGCACCGCGCCTTCGGTCAGGTTGAACGGCGTGCCGAGGCCCACGTCGTTGCTGCGGATGTAGAGACACAGCGAGATTTCGCGCTTCGTCGGATTCGGCAGGAACTGGTACAGCAGGTGGCACGCGGGCAGCGCGATTTCCTCGAGCACCGCCGGGTTCCAGGCATGAAACAAAATGCGCCGGTCCGTGGGGTTGTTCATGATGGTGTCGAGGCACTGGCGCAACTGGTCGATGGCCTTGTAGAGCAGCACCTTGGGCTGGCCGTCTTCGCTGAACTGCGCGACCTGAGCGTAGCCGCGCGCCTGCGCGTCGGCGATCTGCGCGGCCGCGCCGGCCTCGAGCACCTTGTAGGCGGGCCATTTGCGCCATTGCACGCCGTAGACATCGCCGAGATCGTCGGTGCCCTCGCGGTACGGGTTGGCGAGCCATTGCTCGTTGGCGTTGGCGTTCGCGTCCCAGACCTTGCAGCCGAGCGCGCGGAACTCCGCCGCGTTGCGCGAGGCGCGCAGGAACCCGATCAGCTCGCCCACGGCCGACTTGAACGCGAGCTTTTTGGTCGTCACGGCCGGAAAGCCTTGCTGGAGGTCGAAGCGCAGCATCGCGCCCGGCTGGCTGATGGTGCGGATGCCGGTGCGGTTTTCCTGCCACGTGCCGGTGTCGAGAATCGAGCGGACAAGCTCGAGATACTGTTTCATGCGGGTTCCTTCGGCGGGCGGCTCGGCGTGGATGCGGCGCCGGGGCGGAGTCAAAACCGCGATTTTAGCAAGTGCAGCGCGCGGCCGCCCGGCGCGGCCAATAACTCCACCTGCGCCCCCACCTGCGCCCCCGCCTGCGCGCGGGAATCGTGGCGGGAATCACGAGCGCGATCGCGGCGTGTATCGCTCCCGGCATTCCAGCAGGAAGCGATTCAAATACCTCGCGCTGAAATCGATATTGAACAAGAAAAAATCGCGTTTTTGAAAAGCTAAAACGTGTAAAGCTAGTTGCGGCCGCAACCAACAAAAAAAACGGGCAACGCGATTGCGCTGCCCGTTTTGCTGATTCGAATGGAATTGCAGAGAAGAAACGCTTATGCGTTGCCGCTCGAAGCCAGACCGCCGGGATGCGGCGCCAGCGGTTCGCTTTCCAGATGCCGCATGCCGTGCGCGCACAGCAGCCGATACAGCGTGACACGCGAAATGCCCAGCTCGCGCGCGGCGTCGCCGAGACGGCCACGATGACGCAGCAAGGCGAGTTCGATCGCCTGTCGCTCGGCCGCCTCGCGCGCCTGCGAGAGCGACACCGGCACGACTTCCACGTAATCGCCGAGTTCGAGATCACGCGCCGTGATCGCGCGGCCTTCCGACATGACGATCGCGCGACGCACGCGGTTGATCAGCTCGCGCACGTTGCCGGGCCAGCTGTAGTTGTGCAGCGCAGCGATGGCGTCGGGCGAGAAGCCGCGCAGACGCCGCGTGCCGTCCTTCTTGAACCGTTCGAGCATGTGGCGCGCGAGCAGCTCAATGTCTTTGCCGCGCGCGCGCAGCGGCGGCTCGTCGATCTGCAGCACGCACAGGCGGTGATACAAATCCTGGCGGAAGCGCCCTTCCACCATGGCCGCGCGCATGTCGACGTGGGTGGCCGAGATGATGCGCACGTCGACGGGAATCGACTGATGGCCGCCTAGGCGTTCGATCTTGCCTTCCTGGAGAAAGCGCAGCAGGCTCGCCTGGCTTTCCATCGGCAAGTCGCCGATTTCGTCGAGGAACAGCGTGCCGCCATGCGCCGATTCCACCCGGCCGACCTTGCGCTGGTTCGCGCCCGTGAAGGCGCCGCGCTCGTAGCCGAACAGCTCGGATTGCAGCAGATGCGGCGGGATCGCGCCGCAGTTGATCGGCACGAACGGCGCATTGCGGCGCGACGAGCGCTCGTGGATCGCCACCGCCGTGAGTTCCTTGCCGGTGCCCGATTCGCCCGAAATGAAAACGGGCGCGTCGGTCATGGCGACCTTGCGGATCGAGCGGAACAACGCGAGCATCGCCTCGCAGGAGCCCACCATCTCGCCTTCGGTGCCGCCCGTGGTGTCGTTGGCCGAGGCTTCGCCGAGCGAAACCATGCCGTACGCATGGCCCACGGAATCGACGATACGGTCGCCGTTCCACGGCACCGTTACGTAATCGAAACAGTAATCGCGCACCAGACGGCGCAGCGTCGCGTCCTGCAATTGCCCCGTGGTCGTGGCGGCCACCCAGCCGACGTTGGGCAAGGTGAGACAAGGCTCGAACGAACCGATTTCATTCAGATGAAAGTCGCTCGACAAGTCGATCAGCCCCCCTGCCGGCGTACCTGAGCGCAATGCCCGACGCGCGTCGCGCGCGTTGCCGACGACCTCGACCTGCCAGCCACGTTCGTGGAAGCGATCGTTCAGCGCCGCAATGGGATTGCGCGTCACGTACACCAATTGCCGCGTTGCAGGTTCCATTATTCAGATCCTCTTGCCAACACATCGTTTGGAATGACGGCACGCACCTGAATGACCAGACACGCAGCAAACACCCGCTTGGCCGGACGCCCGGAATGTGGCGAACGGACAGGCTTTTGCTGACAGTGAATCCCCGAGTTGGCGTGTGTGTCAACGTGCCCGATGGCGGGCTTTTCTTTTCTCGTTATACGGCTTTTTCTGAAGCTTACTATAGCCTCGTGGCACTTGGATAGGATTTATGCGAATGGAATCGATAAGGGACCGATGGAAGCATTTCCACTGAAATGGAAAGGCTTCCACTTACCGAGAGCATTTTGTCAGTTCAGAAATAATTACGTATGTTTTCATTCGCTTAATCACTTCAAAAACCTGAACGCAAACGTTCTCTCTTGAAACCGTTTTGCAATGCCGACGGGTTTAAGCCGCCTCGCGTTTCAAGGCTGAAACATTTTGGCCTATATCCGCTGATAAAAATCCGCAGCTAAAAACCCGGACCGAGGCGTATCAACGGATTGCGGCCGATGGCACACGTTTCGCTAAATGTCTCCGCACCAGGAGATACGCCATGCGACTCAACTTCCAGCAAGTCCGCCGCAGTGTCATGAGCAGCAGCCTAGCCTGTGCAGCCGCGCTCGTGCCTGCCGCGCTCGTCGTCTTCGCGCCGCTCGCCCAGGCTCAATCGGTCGACCCGTCGACTGTGCCAGCCGCAAGCGTCGCCAGCGTGACGAACGCCGCGGCGGATGTCGTTCCTGTAACAACCGCGACGCTCTCGCCGGCGACGACGCCGACGCCCAGCGATGCAACCGCAGTGGAATCGTCCGCCAGCGCCGCCACGGCCGCGCCGGACATGCAGCAGGCCGGCACCGCCGATACGAACGCGAGCGATAGCAGCACGCGCAGCGCCGGCGTCGAGTCCGCGGTCCTGACGTTCCGCCCGGCCGCCGACCCCGGCGCGTCGGGCGACGACGGCATGCTCGCCGGCATGGGCGCGCTCGACGACCAGACGCTCTCGCGCCAGCGCGGCGGCGCCGTCGGCATGGTGATGGTGGCCGCGACGCCGCAACTCATGCGCGGCGGCAACAGCGTGACGCTGTGGGACGAAATCGCGCCGCCCGCACCGCTGCCGATTCCCGTCGATGCCGCGCAGAACGCGCAGGGCAACGTGGCGAGCTACACGCGCAAGTAAGGCGCCGCGGCCGAGCCGTCATCGTGAATCAGGCATCGAGCGGTCGCAGTACCGAACACGCAGCACCGGCAGTGGGCAAGACCAGATCGAGATAGCAGACCGTGTCGCTACGAGCGCACGGAATCGGACGGCGCAAGGCGAAAGACCCGCCGTCCGGGCAAGGAGACCGAAATGAGAGCACGCAACATGACGACGCCTGGCGCGAGCCGGCGTTCGCTCCGGGTGGCCGTGGCCGTATGCGGCGTCCTGGCGGCGGGAGTCACGGCGGGGGCCGCGGCGCAGCAGACCGTCAATCCCGGCGATATCGTCGTCGAACGCGACGTCACGCCGCGCAGCGCCTTCGCCAGCGTGCCGAAAAGCCAGGACCCGGTGCTCGTGCGCGCCACCACGTTCCCCAAGAACAGCTTCGATCCGGCGATGGCGACGCTCGTCACCGACACCGATCTCACCAACGCACGCGGCAACAGCGGCGTGAACGCGAACGGCGCCATGAACGCGCAGTCCGCGGGCATGCAAGCCATCACGCACATCCTCTCGGGCAACGCCACCGGTTCGAACATGGCCGCCGGCCCCGGCGCCAGCGGCGGCGCGGTGAGCGGACTCGGCGGCACGATTTCCTCGACGATCACCGGCGCGCTCGCGCCGCTCACGGGCGCCATGGGGGCCATCAAATGAATCGCTTGATCCGCAACTCGTTCGACCTGCGCGCGCCGCGCGCGCTCGCCGTGTGCGCCGCCCTCGCCTTCGGTCTGTGCGCGTTTGCCGCGCACGCCCAGGCGCAGGCCACGGTGGGCGCCACGGCAGTCATCGCGCCCAACGCCGGCACCTCGTCGACGGGCGCACTCGCAGTGAACGAAACGGCCGGCGTGAACAACGCCCAGGCCAACCAGCTGACGGTCACGAGCGGCAGCGTGGCGGTCAGCGTCAACGGCGACGAACAGCTCGCCACCGTGACGGCGCACGTGAAGAACGCGAGCGCGACGATCGGTGCGGGCGCGTTTGCGAACACGACCGGCGCAATGATGGTGAATCAGTCGGCGGGCGTGGGCAATGTCCAGCGCAACACTGCCTTGATCAGCAGTGGCGCGATGGGAGTTGTGGCGGTATCGGACGGGGAGCTGTCCGCCGCCGCCGCAACGAACGGCAGCCAGGGGCAAAGAGCCCAGGCAGGGGGTATTCGTGAGGTACGCATCGACAATGCGGCATTCAGGAATGCGACGGGTCTAGTGCAGGTGAACCAGGCAGCCGGTGCCGGTAACGTCACGGCAAACAGTTTTGTGCTCCGTCCCCCGGCGGGCACTCTTTTCTAACTGACCACTCAGTATCGGAGCGAAATCATGAAGCGCACCCTCATAGCAGCGGCAGTGTTCGCGTCGGCGGCCGGTTCCGCTTACGCAGTTCCCTCGAACATGGCGTATCTGTTCAACGCCACGGGCGTCAGCGAAGGCGTGGGTATCAACGGTTGGGTCACGCTGTACGGCTGCGTCGATGTCTCGAGCACCGCCGGCGCCGTCATCAACAACGCACAAACGACCGGCGGCGGCACGCTGACGCCGCAAGCGCAAAGCTACCTGTCGGGCAACATCAAAACCACCTTCAACGACAGCACGCAAAGCGTGAACGGCACGGGCACGAACTCGTCCTACAAGTATTCGAACGGCAGCTCGTCGAGCAGCTGGTCGGCTTCGAACAGCGCGTCGGATTCGCATCAGGCGAACGCTTCCACGACGAAGAGCTCGTCGAGCAGCTCGAGCTTCGGCAAGAGCCTGAACGCCAGCGTCAGCGCCGACTACCACGTGGCCACGGACAACGGCGGCTCGAGCAAGACGACCGCGAACAGCACCTCGAGCGACGTCGGCAGCAAGAACTACGGCCAGAGCTACGCGAGCCAGGGCAACAACACGTCGACGAAGTCGCAGAACGGCAGCGGCGGCTTCACGGTGGGCGCGTCGTGGGCGAGCAGCGGCAACTCGCACAACGGCGGCGCTTCGCTGCAAGCCACGGGTTCGGAAGGCAGCACGCATACGAACACGAACTCGCATAACGACAGCGACACGAAGGGCATTGCTTCGGCCTGGAACAACAGCGACACGAAGAACGCCAGCAACACCACGACGAGCGCCAACACCGCCTACGCCGACGGCGCCGGCAGCGCTTCGCTCACGGCCAACGTGAACGGCTCGAGCAGCAAGCAGAAGACCTCGTCGACGGCCTACGCCCACACGGACAGCGCGTCGTCGAGCAACTCGGCTTCGCACAGCCAGTCGGCTTCGTATGCGAAGAACTCGGCGAGCGGCTGGGGCTATAGCGTGAACGACACGCTGAACACCGTCGACGAACACACGACGGGTTCGGTCACGCAGCACATCGACACGCAACAGGCCGGCACGCTCAACGCGGGCACGGGCAACAACGCCGCGACCGGCGTGACGGGCAATCTCGGCGTGAATATCGCGGAAGGCATCAACAACGCGCAAAGCAACGACGTCGCGCTCGCTTCCGTCGACATGGGCAACGTCTTCGGCAACGCACAGGTCTTCAACACCCAGGCGTCGAGCGGTTCGGCCACGGTGAAGAACTTCAACCTGAACGCGTCGGTCGGCGACGGCTCGCTCGCGGGCGTGTCGGGCAACGTGGGCGTGAACGTCGCATCGGGTATCGGCAACGCGCAGAACAACAGCCTCGCCGGCTCGGTCACGACGTCCGCCTCGGGTTCGTACTCGACGGTCGCGATGGTCGCCACGGATAACAACGTGCAAAACGCCAACATGAGCGCCAACGGCCAGTTCCAGGGCACGGCGATGCTCGGCGCCAACACGCTCACGGGCGCGACCGGCAACATCGGCGTGAACATCGCCGGCGGTATCGGCAACCTGCAGCACAACGGCATGGCGATCGCCGCCATGAACAACGGCCACTGAGCAGCACGGCCGGAGTTCGGTCGGCAGACCGGTCCGAAAGGCACGCTGTAGCGCAACGGGTCCCGCAGCCGCACGCGGGACCCGCTCCGGTAGCAGCCGCATCGCAACACGCATCGCGCAGCAAAAGCAGTCGAGCAACGACGCACCAACCCGACGCACGGGCCGTCTACACCGCGGCCGGCGCGTGATCCACAAGCTGTGCAAGGACCGGAGTCCGGCGTGCATGCGCTGGCTCAGGTCGACAGGAGACCACCATGTCCGGGTCCGTTTCGTCCCCGGCGTCAAGGATCTGCGCCGTCGCGCTGGCGTTCGCCGCCAGTGCGGGGTTCGCGCCAGTCCATGCGCAGTCGACGCTCGATGCGACCAGGCTCGCCGGCGTGCCGATCAAGCTTCCGATCCACTCCATGCGGGACCTGCGCTATCGCAGCATCGTCAATCAGCAATACGACTACAGCTGCGGCGCCGCCGCACTGGCGACGCTGCTGAAGTATGGCTACGGCATCGACATTCCCGAGCCGGAACTGATCCGCCAGATGATGGTGTTCTCCACGCCCGAGGTGGTCGTCAAGAACGGCTTCTCCATGCTCGACATGAAGAAGTTCGTCGAAACGATCGGCCTGCGCGGGCGGGGTTTTCGCGTCAACGTCGATGCGCTCTACCACCTGCAGATTCCCGTGCTCGTGCTCATGAACATCTCGGGCTACGAGCATTTCGTGATCGTCAAGCACGCCGAGGACGGCCGCATCTTCATTGCGGACCCCGCGCTCGGCAACCGTATCGTCGCCGAGGACGATTTCACGAAGACCTGGAACGGCCTCGTCTTCGCGGTGCTCGGCAAACCGTTTCTGGAGGACTCTCCGCTGTTGCAGAACAACGAGTCGCTGGCGCTCAAGCTGCGTGAAGGGGCATTGCACAACGGCACCGCCGCGACACCCTTTTTCGAGTACGGCCTCGACAAGGCCGTCATGTTCTGAAAGTCCAGAGTCATGAACCGCAACCTCTCACAGTGTGGCATCGCGGCAGGTGTCTGCGCTTTCGCTTGCGCTTTTGCGAGCGGTGCGTCAGCCGCCGAAAGCATCGCCGCGTCACCGCCGGCCGCAGCGCAGGTGCTGCAACCCGTGCCGGCGTTTCTTTCGGGTGCTGGCCAGCAGGAGCAGCGCATCCACTGCGAAGCCGTCGGCGACGACGTGCTCGCGCATCAGTCCGGCAAATACGCCGGCAGCGAGATGATTTCCGGGTTCGTCCTGAACCTGCTTTCGCAATGGCAGTTGCCCAACGGCGCGACGGCGGTCGCGCAAGGCGCGCTCTCCGTCGCCCAGAACGCGGCGAACCAGATGAGTGCGCAGGTCAAGACGTATGCGCAGGTGATCGACCCGACGCAAGGCACGAACGCGGGCGGCACCACGACACAGACGAGCGGCGCCAACCCCAGCGCGACGGCCACCGGTGGCCAGAGCGTGTCGGTCAACGGCGTTTCGCAGATCACCCAGGTGGCCGGCAACGGCAACGCGGGCTCCAACGCCGCGACCATCGCCTGGGACAACAACGCGCAACCGGTGGCGAGCGTACCCGGTGCCGGTGCCAATCAGTCGAGCGCCTCGGCCTCGAACGCGAGCGGCAACATCAAGGCGGGCATCTCGTTCGGCAGCAACGGCGTGAACGTGACGCTGCAGACGCCGGCCGGCATCGCCACGCAAAACATCGTGCCGGGCACCGCGCAGCAGGCCGGCGCGATCGCCCAGCTGCTCCAGGTCGCAGGCAATAACCAGCAGGTCGCCAACCAGTTGCAACTGAGTCTGCAGACGCAGCAGATGACGTCGCAAATGATCCGGCAGACCGGCGTACTCCAGGCCCTGCGCAACCTTCACTAACCACAGAGCCGCCCCGAGCGGAACAACGAGGAGACCACCACGCGGGCCACGCACCCGCACCAGCAGCAGGCACTTGAAGAAGGAGCATCGACGTGCGCGGGCGCGGAACCAGGGGGTTCCTCCGTGCGCCCGCATTCGATCCGGGGGAAGAAAAAATGAACACGATGTCGAGAACGGCGGCGCCGCGGTTGACGCTGGCCGCCATTCCAGCCGCAGTCATGTTGTTCGCGCTTGCGCAATCCGCCCAGGCGCAGGCGCTGTCGAACCAGTCGCTCGAAGACCGTCTGAACATGCTCATGCGCGTGGTGGACGAGCAGCAGCGCCAGATCCAGTCGCTCGAACGCCAGGTGACGAACCTGGAGATGACGCAACGCGGGCGCGGCATGCCGGGCGCAGCGGCGCTCGCCGCGAGTCCCGACGCCGCGGTCGCCGACCAGCCGGGCGCCGACGGCCTGCCCGTGCCCCTGCCGCCGCTCGCCCAGGCGCTGCCGGGCGCCAACGCGCCGGGCGCGCTCACGGGCACCGCGACCGGCGTGCCGGTCAACCCGCCTTCGCCCGATGCGGGGACGACGTCGGGCGCCACGGGCGCCTCGGCGTCGAGCGGTCCGCAGCAAGGCGCGCCCGTGGGCGTGAATCCGAACGCGCCCGGCGCGGTGGCGGGCACGGGCGCCACGAACGGCACGACCGGCACCATCGGCGAAACGCAGAAAAACGCCGAGCCCTCGCGCACCCAGGCCGAAGAAGCCGTGGTGCAGCGCGAGCACGCGCCGCTGTTCGACCACAAGCTCACGCTCGACTGGGGTATCAGCGACACCTACTACGACCGCCGCCAGCTTCAGCTCTCGGGCTTCCTCGCGCTCGACGCGATCTTCCTCGGCAACATCAACCTGGGGCAGACCAAGTCCCACCAGGTGACCGCCGATCTGGACACGCGCTACGGTCTCACCGACCGCATGAGCATCGACGTGGACGTGCCCTACGTCTACCGCCACAGCAGCTTCATCGTGGGTGGCGCGGGCGGCTCGGCGAGCACGCTGTCGGACGCTTCGGTGAACTCGAACGCCATCGGCGACGTGAACTTCGGGATCTACTACCAGTTCCTGAAGGAAACCAACAATCTGCCCGACGTGGTCGGCAGCCTGCGCGTGAAAACGCCCACGGGCACGTCGCCCTTCGGCATCAAGGTGCAGCAGCTCGCGCCCGACAACACCAACCTCGTCGCACCGAGCAAGCTGCCCACGGGCACGGGCTTCTGGAACGTCACGGCGGGCGTTTCGGTGCTGAAGACGTACGACCCGGTCGTGCTGTTCGGCAGCCTCTCGTACACCTATAACATCGCGCGCTCGTTCGCCGACATCTCCTCGGTGGTCGGCCAGACGCAGCCAGCCCAGGTGAAGCTCGGCGACGTCGTGCAGTTCGGCGGCGGTGTCGCGCTCGCGTTCTCCGACAAGGATTCCGCGAGCATCTCCTACACCATGGCGATCGAGCCGCAGTCGAAGACGAAGTCGCCGGGCGGCGGCTGGACCGGCGTGCCGGGCAGCGAAACCACCGCCTCGGTGCTCAACTTCGGCCTGAATCACGTGGTCAACAAGCACCTGACGATCAACGGCGCGGTGTCGGTGGGCCTCACGCCCGACGCGCCGAACTTCGTCGTCGGCGTGCGCTTCCCTTACACCTTCTGACGACATGAGGCAGATCGTGCGCGAAACCTCTCACCTGAGCGCCACCGTGACACCGCTTGCCGGTTCGAGCCAACGCCCGGTGGACGCGGGCGTCGTGCGCAGCGCACGCGAGGCGCGGCAAGCCGCGAGCGCGCAGCCCGCCGCGGCGCTCGAACGCACCCTGCTCTACGTGGCGCGCTCGCCCGATCCGCTGCTCGGCGCGTATCTGAAGAGCCGCGGCTGGGAACTCGCGACCGCGCGCACCGCGCACGAAGCGTCGCGGCTCGTGAAACCCGACGCGCCGTGCGCGGGCATCGTCGATCTCACGGGCTTCGCGCCGCGCGAATTCGCCGGGCTCGAGGCGATCCTGCGGCTGCAGCAGGTGGGCTGGATCGCGCTCACCGACGGCACCCGTATCGCCGACGCCGACGTGCGCCGCATGATCCGCCACTACTGCTTCGACTACGTGCACATGCCGGTCGCGCACGCGACGCTCGACTATCTCGTCGGCCACGCGTTCGGCATGGTCGCGCTCTGCGATCTCGACGCGGCGGCTTCACCCGGCGCCTCCGGCGCGCCGGACGAAGACGAGATGGTGGGCACCTGCGACGCCATGCAGCAGCTCTTTCGCACCATCCGCAAGGTCGCCAACAACGACGCCTCCATCTTCATCTCGGGCGAATCGGGCACGGGCAAGGAACTCACGGCGCTCGCGATCCACGAACGCTCGTCGCGGCGCAAGGCCCCGTTCGTGCCGATCAACTGCGGCGCGATTCCCAATCATCTTCTGCAATCCGAACTATTCGGCTACGAGCGCGGCGCGTTCACGGGCGCGAACCAGCGCAAGATCGGGCGCGTGGAGTCGGCCAACGGCGGCACGCTCTTTCTCGACGAAATCGGCGACCTGCCGCTCGAAAGCCAGGCGAGCCTGCTGCGCTTCCTGCAGGAAGGCAAGATCGAGCGGCTCGGCGGTCACGAGCAGATCAGCGTGGACGTGCGCATCATCTCGGCCACCCACGTCGATCTCGAAGCGGCCATGCGCGACGGACGCTTTCGCGCGGACCTGTTCCATCGCCTGTGCGTGCTGCGCGTGGACGAACCGCCGCTGCGCGCGCGCGGCAAGGACATCGAGATCATCGCGCATCACATGCTGCACAAGTTCAAGGGCGACAGCGCGCGACGCATTCGCGGTTTCACGCCCGACGCGATCGAAGCCATGTACAACTACAACTGGCCCGGCAACGTGCGCGAGATGATCAACCGCGTGCGGCGCGCCATCGTCATGGCCGAGAGCAAGCTGATTTCGGCCGAAGACCTCGACCTCGCGCAGTTCACGGAGCAGCAGACGGTCACGCTCGCGCAGGCGCGCGAAGCCGCCGAAAAGCGCACGATCGAGGCGGCGCTGCTGCGCCACCGGCACCGGCTGTCCGAGGCGGCCGCCGATCTCGGCATCTCGCGCGTGACGCTGTACCGGCTGATGGGCACGCACGGCTTGCGCGACGAAAAATCGATCTTTGGCGCCGATGCGGAAAACCAGTCCGAGGATCACGCCGATACCGCCCCGGAATCGTCCACGCAAACGCAGGACTGAGCACGCGTCAGCCGCGTCACCCCGCTCGGGTAGAATCGGTGCGATCCCTTGGCACTTTCTCTCACCCGATGACAACCCTCACCCTTATCGTCGCGCGCGCCCGCAACGGCGTGATCGGCCGCGACAACGCGCTGCCGTGGCGACTCCCCGAAGACCTCGCGTTTTTCAAACGCACCACGATGGGCGCGCCCATCATCATGGGCCGCAAGACGCACGAATCGATCGGCCGCGCGCTGCCGGGCCGCCGCAACATCGTCGTCACGCGCGACGCCGGCAAGCGCTTTCCCGGCTGCGACACGGCCACGAGCCTCGCCGAGGCGCTCACGCTCGCCGCGCAGGATTCGGCACCGGAGGCGTTTCTGATCGGCGGCGCGCAGTTGTATGCGGAAGGCCTCGCGCTCGCGCACGAACTCGTTGTCACCGAAATTTCGGCGGACTTCGACGGCGACGCCACGTTCCCCGCGCCCGACCTCGACGTGTGGCAGGAAACCTCGCGCGAGACGCTGCACGCGCATGCGCCGAACAACTTCGACTTCGCGTTCGTGCGGTATGCGCGGCGGGATTGAAGGTTGACAGAGGTGGGCCGAGACGCCTTGCTTTACGAAGTCCCAAATTGGGACTAAACTTGACGTCATGCGAATTGTTGCCCGAAAAACGCTGCTGGATTTCATCGAGAAACACGCGCAAACGCGACAGCCGCTGCTCGCGTGGTATGCCGAAGCAGCCAAAGCCGTTTGGCGCAGCCCGCAAGACATCAAGGCATACTATGCATCGGCCAGCTTCGTCGGCAGAAATCGGGTGGTGTTCAACATCAAAGGCAACGACTTTCGGCTGATCGTCGCGGTTGCCTATCAAATTGGTGTGGTCTACATCAAGTTCGTCGGGACGCATGCCGACTATGACCGGATCGACGCAGCTACTGTGGAACTGGAGTAAAGCGATGAATATTCGTCCGCTGCACACTGAGGCAGATTACCGCCACGCGCTCGCCACCGTGGCAACGCTCGTCGACATCGATCCAGCGCAAGGCACGCCTGAAGGCGATGAGCTGGAAATTCTCTCGATCCTCGTCGAGCGCTACGAAACCGAGCATTTTTCGATGGCGGCGCCCGACCCCATCGAAGCCATCAAGTTCCGGATGGAGCAGCAAGGTTTGTCGGTACCGGACATGCAACCGTATATCGGTAACGCCAACCGGGTCTACGAGGTACTGGCCGGCAAACGCGCTCTAAGCCTCGCGATGATTCGGCGGCTGCACGCGGGGCTGCACATTCCAGCCGAAGTACTGATCGGCGGGTGCTGAGCAAGGCCCTCACCCCGCCCCAACGCAAAACGGCACGCCAAGGCGTGCCGTTTTTCTTTCCATTCGCGGATCGAGCCGCAGAAAAAAACCCCTTACTGCCCCGCGATCGTCATGCGTTCGATCAGCACCGAGCCGGTCTGGCGCGTGCCGCGCGCGAGCGTGTCCGCGCCCACCGCGACGATGTTGTGGAACATCTCCTGCAGCGTGGACGCGACCGTGATTTCTTCCACCGGATACTGGATCACGCCGTTCTCGACCCAGAAACCCGACGCGCCGCGCGAATAATCGCCCGTCACGAAGTTCACGCCCTGCCCCATCAGTTCGGTCAGCAGGAGACCCGTGCCGAGCTTCTTGAGCATGGCCTCGAAGTCGTCCTCGGCCTGCGTGAGCGAGCTTTGCAGTTGCAGGTTGTGCGAGCCGCCCGCGTTGCCGGTGGTCTGCATGCCGAGCTTGCGCGCCGAATACGACGAGAGGAAATAGCCCTGCACGATGCCGTCCTTGACGACTTCGCGGCGCTGCGTGCGCACGCCTTCTTCGTCGAACGGCGCGCTGCCGGCCGCGCGCGGCACGTGCGGATCTTCCACCACCTGGATATGCGGCGCGAACACCGGCTTGCCGAGGCTATCCACGAGGAACGAGGTCTTGCGATACAGCGCGCCGCCGCTCACGGCCTGCACGAACGCGCCGAGCAGGCCCGCCGCGAGCGGCGCCTCGAACAGCACCGGCACCTTGCGCGTGTCGAGGCTGCGCGCGTTCAGACGCGCGAGCGCGCGCTCCGCGGCATAGCGGCCCACGGCTTCGGGCGAGGCGAGTTCGGCCGCGCTGCGGCGCGAGGTGTACCAGTCGTCGCGCTGCATGTGGCGGCCCGTGCCCGCGATGGGCGCGCACGAGACGTAGTGGCGCGAGTACGGATAGCCGCCCACGAAGCCGCCGCTGGTGGCGAGCACGAACTGCGAGTGCTGCGCGGAGACGCTCGCGCCTTCCGAGTTCTTCACGCGCGGATCGACGGCGAACGCGGCGTCTTCGGCGCGGCGCGCGATCTCCACGGCTTCTTCCGCCGAGAGATTCCACGGGTGATAGAGGTCGAGGTCGCGCGGCGCGGTTTCGAGCAGGTCGGGCTCGGCGAGGCCCGCGCAGTCGTCGTCGGCGGTGAAGCGCGCGATGTTGTACGCGGCCGCCACGGTGTCCTTGAGCGCCTGCGGCGAAAAGTCCGAGGTGCTCGCGTTGCCGCGTTTCTGGCCGATATAGACGGTCACGCCGACCATCTTGTCGCGGTTATGCTCGATGGTTTCGACTTCGCCGCGCCGCACCGAGACGGACAAGCCGTCGCCCTCGGAGATTTCGGTCGCCGCGTCGCTCGCGCCGAGCGTCTTCGCATGGCGAAGGATCTCCGAGGCGATCTCTCTGAGTTCGTCCTGGGTGTGCGGGAAAAAGCGCTGCCGGGCTTCGATGTCTGCTGCCATTGTCGTTACGGTCCGGTTCTGGGCCACGCGTTGCCGTGGCCCGCTGATGTCGTGTTGCGCTGCGCGCGGTCGCGGCATCGCGCTGAAATGCGCGCGCCGCGTTCGGCAAACGCATCCCGCGATCATAGCAAGGTATGCGAACCCGCATCGAGGGCGCTTCTTTCATGCCGGGTTCACGCTGGGTTCGCGCTGGGTTCACGCCGGGTTCGCGCGCCGTCCCCGCGTCGCGCTCGCCCGGCGCCACGCCGCTGCATCGCCCAACGAACGCCGCGCGCAACGGCCCTCGCGCACGCGCGCGTTACAATACGCGCCATGAAACGCAAAACCCGCATTCAACCGATGAACGACGCTGTCGCCGAACCCGACGACAACGGTTACGATCGCCCGAGCAAATCGCAGCTCAAGCGCGAAATGGAAGCGCTCCAGGAACTCGGCCAGGCCCTCGTGGAACTGCCGAAGGACGCGCTCAAGCGCATGCCCATGACGGAAGACCTCGCGGACGCCGTCCACGAGTGCCGCCGCATCACCGACCACGAAGGCAAGCGCCGCCAGCTCCAGTACGTGGGCCGCATGATGCGCGGCCTGACGGAGGCCGAAGTGGCCGCGCTGCGCACCAAGTTCGAAGAACATCGCGGCGTGAACAAGGCCGCCACGGCGCGCCTGCACTGGATCGAGCGCACCCGCGAAAAGCTGCTCGCCGACGACGCCGCGCTCACCGAATTCGTGCGCCAGCACCCGGCCGCCGACCCGCAGGAAGGCCGCACGCTGATCCGCAACGCCCGCCGCGAGCACGAGCAGTCGAAACCGCCCAAGTACTTCCGCGAACTGTTCCAGTGGATCAAGGACGTGAGCGCGCAAGGCAACGAGAGCGACGACACGGCGGAAGAAGGCGATCACGACGATGACGAAACCTGACGTGAGACCTGAGCGCAACCACCCTGACGAACTCGTGATCGGCCTCGTGTCGGTCAGCGACCGCGCGACCGCGGGCGTCTACGAGGACAAGGGCATTCCCGCTCTCATGGCTTGGCTCGGCAGCGCCTTCAAGACGCCGTGGCGCGCCGAAACCCGCCTGATCCACGACGACGCGGCCACGATCTCGGCCACGCTCACGGCGCTAGTAGACGGCCTCGGCTGCGATCTCGTGCTCACCACCGGCGGCACCGGCCCCGCGCGCCGCGACGTCACGCCCGAAGCCACGCTCGCGGTCGCCACGAAGGCAATGCCCGGCTTCGGCGAGCAGATGCGCCAGATCAGCCTGAATTTCGTGCCGACGGCGATCCTTTCGCGCCAGGTGGCCGTGATTCGCGAAACCGCCGCTCACGCCGCGCTCATCATCAACCTGCCCGGTCAGCCGAAGTCGATCAAGGAAACGCTCGAAGGCCTGCGCGACGAGCATGGCGCCGTGAAGGTGCCGGGTATCTTCGCGGCGGTGCCGTATTGCATCGACCTGATCGGCGGCCCGTATATCGAAACCGATCCGAACGTGGTGGCCGCGTTCCGCCCGAAAAGCGCGCAGCGCGCGCCGCGCGCGGAATGACGCCTCTCCGCGTCACTATGAAAAACGCGCGGCCCGCCTGAACGGACCGCGCGTTTTTTGTTTTCAGCGCTGCTTTGTTACGGCATTGAGTACGGCACCAGGCGCCGCCAGCCAGCCTTACAGCGCCGGCCCCGCCGCGCCGGAAGCCGCGTCGGGCGCGATGCCGCTGCCCGGAATCAGGAAATGCTCGCGGTAGTACTTGAGTTCGTCGATCGACTCGTGGATGTCGGCGAGCGCCGTGTGCATCGCGCGCTTCTGGAAGCCCTTGTAGATGGCCGGTTGCCAGCGGCGGCACAGTTCCTTGAGCGTGCTCACGTCGAGATTGCGATAGTGGAAGAAGCGCTCCAGCGTGGGCATCCAGCGCGCCATGAAGCGGCGGTCCTGGCAAATGGAATTGCCGCACATCGGCGACTTGCCCGGCGGCACGTATTGCGCGAGAAACGCCATGATCTGTTCGGTGGCCGTTTCTTCGTCGATAGTCGAGGCGCGCACGCGCTCGGTGAGGCCCGAGCGGCCGTGCGTGTTGCGGTTCCACTCGTCCATGCGGTCGAGCACCGACTCCGGCTGATGTATCGCGATCACCGGGCCTTCAATGAGCTTGTCGAGCGTCGAGTTCGTGACCACGACCGCGATCTCGATGATGCGGTCGTTGTCGGGATCGAGGCCCGTCATTTCCATGTCGAGCCAGATCAGGTTCATGTCGGTGCGTTCGATCGACGCGGTCTGGTCGGAGGTGATGTCAGTCATGAGAGGCAACCTGGAAACGGGGGAAGCGCGGCAAGCGGGCCGCACACGCGCGTCGACACAGCGAGGATGCGATGCCGGGCCGGCAAGAACATATAATTGTCGCATAGATACCACGGACTTCCTGGATGCCTAATCTGTCCCCCTCCCCGGCGCTGTACTTCAGCGCACTGTTCGTCGTGGCCGTGCTCGGCATGGTCGCGACCAAGCTTTGGCTCGCTTCGCGCCAGGTTCGCTTCGTCGCGGCGCACCGCGAGGCCGTGCCCGCGCAATTCGCCTCCACCATCGCGCTCACGGCGCACCAGCGCGCCGCCGATTACACCATCGCGCGCACACGCCTCGGCATGATCGAAATCGTGCTGAGCGCCGTGGTGCTGATCGCGCTCACGCTGCTCGGCGGCGTGCAGGCGGTCGATCTCGGCATGTCGGACGCGCTCGGCCGCGACTATGTCGGCCAGATCGCGTTGATCGCCGCCGTGCTGGCCATTTCGGGCGTGGTCGAGCTGCCGCTCGATTACTACCGCCAGTTCGTGGTCGAGGAGCGTTTCGGCTTCAATCGCATGACGAAGCGCATTTTCTTCATGGACCGCATCAAGGGTCTGGTGATCGGCGCGGCGTTCGGCATTCCGCTGCTGTTCGTCGTGCTCTGGCTGATGAAGCAGGCCGGCAGCTACTGGTGGCTGTGGACGTGGGCCGTGTGGGTCGCGTTCCAGATGCTCGTGCTGGTGCTCTACCCGAGCTTCATCGCGCCGCTCTTCAACAAGTTCGAACCGCTGCGCGACGAAGCGCTGCGCTCGCGTATCGAGGCGCTCATGCAACGCTGCGGCTTTGCGGCCAAGGGCTTGTTCGTGATGGACGGCAGCCGCCGCTCGGCGCACGGCAACGCCTATTTCACGGGCTTCGGCGCGGCCAAGCGCATCGTGTTCTTCGACACCCTGCTCGCGCGTCTCTCGGGCAGCGAGATCGAAGCCGTGCTCGCGCACGAACTCGGCCACTTCAAGCGCCGCCACGTCATCAAGCGCATGGTCGTCACGTTCGCGATCAGCCTCGTGCTGCTCGCGCTGCTCGGCTGGCTCTCGCAGCGCGTGTGGTTCTTCGAAGGCCTCGGCGTGCGGCCCTCGCTGCTCGGCGGCAACGAAGGCCTCGCGCTCGTGCTGTTCTTCCTCGCGGTGCCCGTGTTCCTGTTCTTCGTCACGCCGCTCGGCAGCCTCTCGTCGCGCAAGCACGAGTTCGAAGCCGACGCCTTCGCCGCCACGCAAACCGACGCGCAGCACCTCGTCAACGCGCTCGTGAAGCTCTACGAAGACAACGCGTCCACGCTCACGCCCGACCCGCTCTACACCGCGTTCTATTACTCGCATCCGCCGGCGTCGCAGCGGATCGACCGCCTGCTCGCGCACGCATGAACCGGCGCGCATCGAAGGCCGGCGGCGGCGGCAAAGCCACGGGCGACACGCTGCACGGCGTGGTGATCGCCGCGCACGGGCGCCACTATCTCGTTGCGCCCGACAGCGGCGGCGCGAACCTGCAATGCTTCCCGCGCGGCAAGAAAAGCGAGGTGGCCGTGGGCGATCGCGTCGAGTATCAGTCGACCTCCGCCGACCAGGGCGTGATCGTCGCGATCGGCGAGCGGCGCAATCTGCTCTATCGCTCGGACCAGTACAAGTCCAAGCTCTTCGCGGCGAATCTCGATCAACTGCTGATCGTGCTCGCCACAGAGCCGCATTTCAGCGAAGACCTGCTCGGACGCGCGCTCGTGGCGGCGGAAGCCAACGGCCTCACGCCGCTCATCGTGCTCAACAAGATCGACGTGGAAGCCGCGTTGCCGCTCGCGCGCCAGCGGCTCGAACGCTATCGCGCGTTGGGTTATACGGTGCTGGAGCTTTCCGTGAAGGGCCGGCCCGAAGCGGCGCGCGCCGCGCTCGCCGACCATCTGCACGGTCATCAGACCATCCTGCTCGGGCAGTCGGGTATGGGCAAATCGACGCTCGTGAACCTGCTGATTCCCGACGCCGAAGCCGCCACGCGCGAGATCTCGACGGCGCTCAACAGCGGCCGCCACACCACCACGTTCACGCGGCTGTACAAACTGCCCGCCATGGACTCGCAAAGCGGCGGCGCGCTGATCGATTCGCCGGGCTTCCAGGAATTCGGCCTCTATCACCTCACCGAAGGCACGCTGGAACGCGCGTTCCCCGAGTTTCGCCCGTTGCTGCCAAATTGCCGCTTCTACAACTGCCATCACCTGCACGAGCCGGGCTGCGCGATTCTCGAGGCGGTGCAGGACGGCCGCATCGCGCCCGAGCGTCACGCGCTCTACGCGCAGCTCGTGCACGAGATCAGCCAGATCGTGCGCTAACGGCGCCGCCTATGCTCAAGCTCGTGCGCGCGCCGAATCTGCTGATCGCCCAGCACTGGATGAACATCCTGGCCACCGCCGGCGTGCCGTGCGAGTTGCACAACCGCTACCTGAGCGGCGCGATGGGCGAGATTCCAGCCGAGCAATGCGCGCCCGAAATCTGGCTCACCGACGAGCGCGACGAAAAGCTCGCGCGGCGCCTGATCGACGAAGCCACGCAAGGGCCGCCCGCGGGTGCGCCGTCATGGCGCTGCGCGCAGTGCGGCGAGACGCTCGAAGCGCAGTTCACCGTGTGCTGGAATTGCGGGCGCGACCGCGACGTGCGCGACCTGCTGGACGAATGACATCGCCGCGCATCGACGTAAAAACAACAAGGGCCGCTGATTAGCGGCCCTTTTTACGACGCGCGGCTGGCGTTACAGCCAGACCGCGATCGTCAGCATGAGCAGCAGGATCATCCACAGGATCACGGCGCGCCACACGAGGCCCACGGCCGATTGCAGCGTGCGCGGCGTGCAGTCGTCGCCCACGGTGTACGGGCCGCCCTCGCCCGGCTGCTGCGCGATGACCTCCACGCTCGGCGCCTCGGCGAGCGGCCCGGAAAGACGCGCGCCCAGCGCGCCGCTGCCCGTGGCGAGCAGCACGCCTTCGTTGGTGTCGGGCCACGTGTTGGTGTGATTGCGCCACGCGTAGATCGCGTCCTCGAAATTACCGACGATGGCGAAGCCAAGCGACGTGAGGCGCGCCGGAATCCAGTCGATCACGAAGAACACCTGCTGCGCGAAATTCGAAAACGCCTCGGTGCGGTCGTCGGCGGGACGCGACCATTCGCGCGCCAGATATTCGGCGATACGGTACAGCACCGCGCCGGCCGGCCCGATCGGCACGAGAAACCAGAAGAACACGCCGAACACGTGGCGGTGGGAGGCCACCACGGCGTGGATGAGCGTGTGGCGCACGATCTCGCTCACGGGCATGTCCACGGCGTCGATGCCGGTCCATTCGCTGAGGATTTCGCGGGCGCGCGGCACGTCGTCGTTGTTGAGCGCGAGGTGAATGTCGGTGAAATAGTGGCTGAACTGGCGGAAGCCCAGCGTGAAATACACCACCACCACGTTCCACAGGAACGCCAGCACGAAGCTGATGTGGAACAGCACGTAGTAGACGAGCGCGGTGGCGAGCGTCCACGGCAGCACCACCACGAGCCACGCCAGCACACCGTGCTTCTGCTTGCCGGCGTCGAAGCCGTGCGCGGCCCATTCCGCATTGAGGCGCACGAGCGCCATGACGGGATTATTGGGCGACAGCGCCCGCACCTGCTCGATGACGAGGGCCAGCAATACGGAGAAGAAGGTCATGCGAAACGCCGTGCAATTTCGGGGTTTTTGGAATTTTGCAACGATATCACAGGGCCAGATGTGCCTGACATGCGGCAGCGAACCCGGCTGCAAACACGCAACAGTCCTGCGCCGTCGCACGCGGCGTGCGCGCGCCGCGCCACGCCGCGTGCTAGGCGCGCAGGAACCGGTAGAAGTTGCGCAACATGCCCGCCGTCGCGCCCCAGATGAAGTGATCGGCGCCCACGGCCGCGCCCTGCTGCGGATACGGCATCGCGAAGAAACGGCGCTCGCCGCCTTCCCAGCGGAAGACGCGCACTTCGTGATTGGCCGGGTTCATCAGAAACGCGAGCGGCACTTCGAAGATGCTCGCCACTTCGAGCGAGTCGGCGGTCACCGTGAAGGGCTCGTGCACGAGGCCGATCACGGGCGTCACGCGAAAGCCCGTGCCGGTGAGATAGTCGGGCAGCGCGCCCAGCACCTCGACGCGTGCGGGATCGAGATCGACCTCCTCCTGTGCCTCGCGCAACGCGGCCGCCGCGGGCGTGGCGTCGGCGGGTTCGCGGCTGCCGCCCGGAAAGCTCACCTGGCCCGCGTGATTGCTGAGATTGTCGGCGCGCTGCGTGAGCATCACGCTCAGGCCCGCCGCGCGCACCACCAGCGGCACGAGCACGGCGGCTTCGCGCGGATCGCGAATATCGGCTTTGCGGGCTTCCTGCGGCTCCGGGTCCCACGGCAGGCGCTGCGCGAAGCGCGCGCGCAAGCCCTCGGGCGTGAGCCGCGCGGGATCGACGGGAGGCAGGTCGGCGCCCGTCGATTCGATCGGCAGGCTTTCGGGTTCAAATACAGGACGGATCAACGGCTATCTCGGATTATTCGCATCGACGAATAGTTTGAGGCCAAAAAGAAAAAAGCACCCCGAAGGGTGCTTTTTCTTACAGCTTTTACGCCTGCTCGGCGGCCGGAGCAGCTGCGCGGTCTTTCGACACCAGCTTTTCCTTGATACGTGCCTTCTTGCCCGAGAGGTTGCGCAGGTAGTACAGCTTCGCGCGACGCACGTCGCCACGACGCTTCACCACGATGCTGGCGAGCAGCGGCGAGTACGTCTGGAACGTACGCTCGACGCCTTCACCCGACGAGATCTTGCGCACGATGAACGACGAGTTCAGGCCGCGGTTACGCTTCGCGATCACGACGCCTTCGTATGCCTGAACGCGCTTGCGGTTACCTTCAACCACGTTCACGTTGACGATCACCGTATCGCCGGGAGCGAATTCGGGGATGGTCTTCTCGCCCAGCACGCGCTGGATTTCTTCCTGTTCGAGTTTTGCAATCAGATTCATGACTGACTCCTAAAGCCATCTTGTCGGCGTTCGTACCTGCGCTGGCGTTCGCACGCTCAGCAACGACGGCCCCGATAGAGGATGGATTCACAACTGGCACCGTTCACGCATGAAGCGGCACCGCCTATGGCGCCCCGCGCGCCCTCGACCGCAGCCTTACGCTCCGTTCGATTCCTTCGCGAGACTTGCGAGCCATGCCTCGTCGGCACGGCTCAGCATCTTGTTCTTTCTGGCCCGCTCGATCAGATCGGGCCGTTTGTTCCACGTGTTGCGCAACGCCTCGCGGCGACGCCACTGCTCGATTTCCTTGTGATGGCCGCCGAGCAGCACATCGGGCACCCGCACGCCGTCGTATTCTTCCGGACGCGTATAGTGCGCGCAATCGAGCAAACCGTCGACGAAGCTGTCCTGCACCGCCGAAAGCGCGTCGTTGAGCACGCCCGGCAGATGCCGCACCACCGCGTCCATCAACGCCATCGCGGGCAGTTCGCCGCCCGACAGCACGAAGTCGCCGAGGCTGACTTCTTCGTCGACGTGACGGTCGACGAGCCGCTGGTCGATCGCCTCGTAGCGGCCGCACAGCAGCACCAGACCGGGCTCCTGCGCGAAGCCCATCACGCGTTCGTGCGTGAGCGGCTTGCCTTGGGGCGACATCAGCAGCACGCGCGGCGCCGCGACACCGGCTTGCGCCTGGGCCGCTTTCGCCGCACCGATCGCCGCTTCGAGCGGCTTGGCCAGCATGACCATGCCGGGGCCGCCGCCATACGGGCGATCGTCGATCGTACGGTAGTTGTCGGTCGTGAAATCGCGCGGATTCCACGTACGCAACGCGTAGCGCTCCTGCTTCACCGCCCGGCTGGTGATACCCCAGTCGGTCAGCGCGCGGAACATCTCGGGAAAGAGCGTTACGACATCGAACTGCATCGCTCTCTCCGTCAGCGAATCAGGGACAAACCCAGAGGCTCAACCCGAAGGGTCGAACCCAGGATCAATAATCGGCGTCCCAGTCGACGACGATACGCTTCGCCGCCAGGTCCACCGTCTTCACGAATACGCCGACGAACGGAATCAGGCGCTCGCCGGTGACCGGCTTGCCTTCCTTGTCCGTGGACGGATACGTGATGCGCAATACCGACTGCGCGCCGTTGTCGATCAGGTCGGCAACCTTGCCCAGCTCCACGCCCGCCTCGTTGGCGACGTCGAGCCCGATCAGGTCGACCCAGTAATACTCGTCGGCTTCGGGCGCGGGGAATTCGGCACGCGTCACGTAGACGCGCGCACCGCGCAGGCGCAGCGCCGCCTCGCGGTCGTCCACGCCCGCCAGCTGCGCGACGACGCTGTCGCCGTGCACCTTGGCGCTCACGCGCCCTGCGGAATGGAACTCGCGATGCGACTGACCTTCGCGGCCCTTGATGAGCCACCAGCGCGTGGCCGACAGCAGCGCGCGGCCGTCCTGTGCGTGCGGCGCCACCTTGACCCAGCCTTTGAGGCCGTAGGCGTCGACCACCGCGCCGACTTCGACCGCGTCGGCCGGCCAGCTTGCCGTGGATTCGGCGCGCAGCGGCTCTGCCGCAGGCGCGGCTTTCGCCGCGCTGTCGCGCGCCGGCTTGCGGACGAATGCGCCAAACGACGGAGCGTTACGGCGATTCGCGCCGCCGGTTGCTTCGTCGCTCGACGCTGTGTTTGCCGTTACGGCAGATTTGGCGTCGTCATGCGCAGACATCGGCAACCCTCGCGGCCAGCTTGAACTCGTACGCGCACGCCATACCAACCCTCATGTGCGCACGAAGATGAAACACGTACAACTGTCGAAAAGACTTAAGCAGCCGGCGTAGCGGCAGCAGCCTTTTGCGATTCCTTCACGAGACGCTCGACGGCCGGCGACATTTGCGCGCCGTTTTCCTTCCAGTACGTCACGCGATCTTGAGCGATACGCAGCGTTTCACCCTTGGTAGCGACCGGGTTGTAGAAGCCCACGCGCTCGATGAAACGGCCGTCGCGACGGTTGCGCGAATCGGTTGCGACGATGTTGTAGAACGGGCGCTTCTTCGAGCCGCCGCGTGCCAGACGGATGATGACCATACTAAAATCCTTGAAAACCGGGGGTTCGGGACTACTGAAACACGCGATTATAGCTGGAAACCAGAGGCATAACAAACACTTAACGGGAATTTGCGCGTCAAGCGACAAAGAATCCCGGCAAAGCCCGCCGCCAGCAGCCCCGCAGGCCGCGCCGAAAGCGGCGCTACGCGACCTTCAATCAACCGGCTCGCGCCCCACTATGATCCACGGCGGGCGGGCCCTGGAGCGGAATGTGACGACCAATCTGGCAAGCCCCGGAAAACGCCCGCAGCCCCGTTGCTCGCGCGATACGGTGCCGTTTTTCGCGCGCGCGTCAGCCGGTGCGACGGCGCGGTTGCGCACGGCATGGCTCGCGCTCGCCCTCCTCCTGCTGCTCGCGGCGCCGTTCGCGCGCGCGGCGCTGCCCATCGACCGGATCAAGCTGCCGCCCGGCTTCCATATAGAAGTGCTTTCCGCCGAGGTGCCGGGCGCGCGCGAAATGACGCTGTCCGACAGCGGCATTCTGTATGTGGGCAGCATGACCGGCGATGTCTACGCGCTCGAACTCAAGGACGGCAAGCTCGCGAAGCGCCACGTGGTGGCCTCGGGGCTCACCATGCCGGTGGGCGTGGCATGGCACGACGGCTCGCTCTATGTTTCCGCCGTTTCGTCGATCGTGCGCCTGCCCGATATCGACCGGCATCTCGACTCGCCGCCCAGGCCGGTCATGGTCACCGATGCCCTGCCGAAGGAGCGCCACCACGGCTGGAAGTTCATCGCCTTCGGCCCCGACGGCAAGCTCTACGTGCCGCAAGGCGCGCCCTGCAACGTCTGCCTGCCGCCGAACGATCCGCAGCGCACGCACTTCGCCATGCTCGGCCGCATGGACCCGGACGGCTCGCACTACGAAACCATCGCGCGCGGTGTGCGCAACACCGTGGGCTTCGCGTGGCATCCGCAGACGCACGAACTCTGGTTCACCGACAACGGCCGCGACATGCTGGGCGACGACATCCCCGACGACAAGCTCAACCGTCTCGCGCACGTGGGCGAAGACTTCGGCTTTCCGTATTGCCACGGCGGCAACGTGCCCGACCCCGAGTTCGGCGCGGGCCACCCGTGCAGCGGCTTCACGCCGCCCGTGGCGAAACTCGGCGCGCACGTCGCGGCGCTCGGCATGCGCTTCTACACCGGCACGATGTTCCCGGCCGGGTACGCGAACAGCATCTTCATCGCCGAACACGGCTCGTGGAATCGCAGCAAGAAAGCGGGCTATCGCGTGGTGCGCGTGAGCGTGGACGCGAACGGCGCGAACGCGCGCCAGGACGTGTTCGCGCAAGGCTGGCTCGATGGCGACGAAAGCCAGTGGGGCCGCCCCGCCGACGTGCTGCCGCTGCCCGACGGGTCGCTGCTCATCAGCGACGACTATGCGGGCGCGATTTATCGCGTGACGTACAGCAAGCCGTAAGCGTCGCGCTTCGGCCTCGGTTCGCGTTCGCGCGTTGTGCGCTCTGGTTGCTGGCATAAGCGCGCGCTGGTGTTGGGACGCTCGCGCGCGACATACAATGCCAGCCGACGTCCACGACCGCCCGAGCCCATGCCCAACGAGAACAACGCCGCACGCTTTCGCTCCAAGACGCTCACCGCCGCGCTCGCCTTCCTGTTCGGCAGCCTCGGCGCGCATCGCTTCTATTTATATGGCCCGCGCGACGTGTGGGGTTGGGCGCACGTGATCGGCACACTGCTCGGTATTCCGGGCGTGATGCTGCTCGCGGCGACCGAACGCGCTTCGATTTTCGGCTGGGTGCTGGCCGTGATCGGCGCGGTTTCGGTGCTCTCGGCGTTTCTCGCGGCCATCGTCTACGGTCTGCGCCCCGACGCGAAATGGGACGCGCAGTTCAACGCCGCCTTCGCGCAGGCCGGGCGCGCGAGCCGCTCGGGCTGGACCGTGATCTTCGTCGTCATCTTCTCGTTATTGATTGGCGCGTTTCTGCTGATGACGGGTCTCGCGCTCTCGTTCCAGACGTACTTCGAATCGCAGGTCGAGGCGGCCAAGGCAATCTCGCAATAACGACGCTCGAACGACGCGGCTTTGGGCGCTCAAAACAGATCGAGCTGCGGCTTCTCGCGCACGGTCTTGTCGCGCATGAACGCCGACATGTCGAGAATGCCGTGGCGCCGCTCGTTGAGACCGAGGCGCTTCACGGCATTGTGAAAGCGCTGCTTGAGCAGGTCGGCCCACAAGCCCGTGCCCTTCATGCGCTGCGCGAAATCCGAGTTGTAATCCTTGCCGCCGCGCATGTCGCGCACGCGGCTCATCACGCGATCCGCGCGCTGCGGAAAATGCGCGGCGAGCCAGTCGTGAAAGAGCGGCGCGACTTCCCACGGCAAGCGCAGCACGATATAGCTCGCGCTCGTCGCGCCCGCCTCGGCGCACGCTTCGAGCACGCGCTCCATGTCCGGCTCGGTGACGAACGGGATCACCGGCGCGATGCTCACGCCCACCGGAATGCCCGCCTCGGCCAGCGTGCGGATGGTGCGCAGCCGCCGCGACGGCGTGGCCGCGCGCGGCTCCAGCGTGCGCGCGATATTGGCGTCGAGCGTGGTGATGGTGATGGCGGCCATGAACTGCCGACGCTGCGCCATGGGCACGAGCAGGTCGAGATCGCGCTCGATCAGCGACGACTTGGTGATGGCCGCGAACGGATGCTGACGCTCGGCGAGCACCTCGACCACGCCGCGCGTGAGACGCAGATCGCGCTCGACCGGCTGCCAGGCGTCGGTGTTCACGCCCAGCGCGATGGGCTCCGGCTCGTAAGACGGTTTCGCGAGTTCGCGCAGCAGCAACTCGCGCGCGTTGATCTTGGCGTAGATGCGGCTTTCGAAGTCGAGCCCCGGCGACAAGCCCAGATAACTGTGCGTGGGCCGCGCGAAGCAGTAGATGCAGCCGTGCTCACAACCGCGATACGGATTGAGCGAGACGCTGAACGGAATGTCGGGCGACTGGTTGCGCGTGAGGATGCTCTTCGCGCGTTCCTCGAATACCTGCGTGCGCAACGCGGGCTCGCCGTCTTCTTCACCTGCCTGCGGCTCGCTCACGTGCTGCCAGCCGTCGTCGAATGCTTCACGCTGATCGATTTCGTAGCGCCCCTGCAGATTCGTGACCGCGCCCCGCCCCTTGCGCGGCGCGAGCGGTTTGGCCGGCAACAGCGGTTGCCAGTCGGAGTCGGGGTCGACAGCGGGACGGGGTTTGGAATCGGGCACGGGAATACAAAACAAAAGCGGCTGGGTACTGTACGAATATACAGTACTCAGCCGCTTTGTCGAGCCGTAAAAACGGGGAACTGTTGCCCGGCGAATGGGAAGATCGATGCAGCCGTTCCGCTCGCGTTCCCCTTACGTTCCGCCCATGTCGCGCTCAATCGCCCACGGCGATCGTCAGCGTCTCCTTGATCTCTTCCATCACCACATAGCTCTTCGACTGCACCGCGCCCGGCAGTTGCAGCAGGATGTCGCCCAGCAGCTTGCGGTAGTCGGCCATTTCGCCAATACGCGCCTTGATCAGATAGTCGAAGTCGCCCGAAACCAGATGGCATTCGAGCACCTCGGGAATCTTCTGCACCTCGCGGCGAAACTGGTCGAACATGTTGCCGCTCTTGTGGTCGAGCGTGATCTCCACGAACACCAGCAGCGCCGCGCCCAGCACCGTGGGATTCACACGCGCGTAATAGCCGGTGATGACGCCGTCGCGCTCCATGCGCTTCACACGCTCGATGCACGGCGTGACCGACAGCCCGACCTGTTCCGCGAGGTCTTTCATCGCCATGCGGCCGTCCTGTTGCAGCAGTTTCAGGATGCGATGATCGAGACGGTCCAGCGCGCGAACCGGTTGACGCTGCGTTCTCATGATTTATTCCTGAAAATCAGAAAAATACAATAACAAAATCTGGACGTTGAACAATAGCATAGCTGTTATTACTGGCTACACCCGAATTTTCGTGCCTTCCCCGCTATGCGTGCCACAACGAGCACCGAGCGCCCCGAGGCAGCGCGGCGTAGCGTCAACAAATCCTCAGGAGCAGCTATGCGAGTCGTCGTGTTGGGCAGTGGTGTGGTCGGGGTGGCCAGCGCCTGGTATCTTGCCCGCGCGGGCCACGAAGTGACCGTGATCGACCGCGAAACCGGTCCCGCACTCGAGACCAGCTTTGCGAACGCCGGCCAGATCTCGCCGGGCTACGCGGCGCCGTGGGCGGCTCCGGGTGTGCCGCTCAAGGCCATCAAGTGGATGTTCGAAAAGCACGCGCCGCTCGCCATCCGTCTCGACGGCACGAAGTTTCAGCTGCAGTGGATGTGGCAGATGCTGCAGAACTGCACGGCCGAACGCTATGCGCTCAACAAGGGCCGCATGGTGCGTCTCGCCGAATACAGCCGCGATTGCCTGCAAGCACTGCGCGCCGACACCGGCATCCAGTACGAAGGCCGCACCGGCGGCACGCTCCAGGTGTTCCGCACGCAGCAGCAATTCGAGGGCGCGGCGAAGGACATCGCGGTGCTCAAGGACGCCAACGTGCCCTACGAACTGCTCACCGCCAGCGAACTGGGCCGCGCCGAACCCGCGCTCGCCGCGGTTGCGGGCAAGCTCACGGGCGGCCTGCGTCTGCCCGGCGACGAAACCGGCGACTGCCAGCTCTTCACCACGCGCCTCGCGGCCATGGCGGCCGAGCTTGGCGTGAAGTTCCGCTACAACACGCCCATCGACGGCCTGATCGTTTCCGGCGACAAGATCAACGGCGTGCAGTGCGGCGCGGAAGTCGTGCGCGCCGACGCCTACGTGGTCGCGCTCGGCTCGTTCTCGACGCAAATGCTCGCGGGCCTCGTGAAGATTCCCGTGTATCCGCTCAAGGGGTATTCGATCACGGCGCCCATCGTGAATGCGAGCGCCGCGCCGGTTTCCACCGTGCTCGACGAAACCTACAAGATCGCGATAACGCGTTTCGACGATCGCATTCGCGTGGGCGGCATGGCCGAGATCGTCGGCTACGACAAGACGCTCAAGCAGGCGCGCCGCGAAACGCTGGAAATGTGCGTGAACGATCTGTTCCCCGGCGGCGGCGACACGAGCCAGGCCACCTTCTGGACCGGCCTGCGCCCGATGACGCCGGACGGCACGCCCGTGGTCGGCCGCACGCCGCTCTCGAACCTGTTCCTGAACACGGGCCACGGCACGCTCGGCTGGACCATGTCGTGCGGCTCGGGTCAGCTCCTGGCCGACCTCATCTCGGGCAAGCAGCCCGCGATCAAGGCCGACGATCTTTCGGTGCATCGCTATCTCGGCGACACGCACGGCGCGCATCGTCCGGCTTACGCGTAACGCGCGGGCCGCTTTCGCGGTCGTTGGTCGTTATCGGCACACAACAACACGGCGCCTCGCGAGGCGCCGTGTTGCATTTCCCGCCGCGCATTTGCACCGATATGCGCACCGATCTCAGAACTGATCTTCGCTCAGCGCGAGCACGCCCTCGCCGCCCTTCGCGCTCACGATGGCCGCCTCGAGCGCCACGGCCTGCGGCAGCACTTGTTGCGCGTAGCACTGCGCCGTCGCGATCTTCGCACCGTGGAACTTCGGGTCGTCGTTCATGAGGCGCTGCGAGGCGAGCATCGCGCGCGCCATTTGCCAGCCGCACAACACGATGCCCGCGAGCTTCAGATACGGCACGCTGCCCGCGAACACCGCGTTCGGATCGTTCTTCGCATTCGCGAGCACGAAGTCCACCGCCGACGCGAACGCCTTCGCCCCCGCCGCGAGATGCCGCTGCATCCACTCGAACGCGGCGCCGTCTTGTGCGCCGAGCGCCTGCACCGTTGCGCCCATGTCGTCGATCAGCGCCTTCGCGGCCGCCCCGCCGTCGCGCAACGTCTTGCGCCCGATCAGGTCGTTCGCCTGGATCGCCGTGGTGCCTTCGTAGATCGGCAGAATGCGCGCGTCGCGATAGAACTGCGCGGCGCCGGTTTCCTCGATGAAACCCATGCCGCCATGCACCTGCACACCGAGGCTCGTGACGTCGACGGAGAGTTCCGTGCTCCAGCCCTTCACGATCGGCACGAGATATTCGTAGCGCGCGCGGTGACGTTCGCGCGCTTCGGCGTCGGGCTCGTGATGCGCGCGGTCGCTCTCGCCCGCGGCCACGTAAGCGAGCGCGCGAGCGCCTTCGGTGAGCGCGCGCATGGTGCCGAGCATGCGGCGCACGTCGGGATGGTGAATGATGGTCGCCGCCGCTTTCGCGGAGCCGTCCACGGGGCGGCTCTGCACGCGTTCCTTCGCATAGGCGAGCGCCTTCTGGTACGCGCGGTCGGCGATCGCCACGCCTTGCATGCCCACGGCGAAACGCGCGGCGTTCATCATGATGAACATGTATTCGAGCCCGCGGTTTTCCTCGCCGATCAACTGCCCGATCGCGCCGCCGTGATCGCCGTACTGCAACACCGCCGTCGGGCTCGCCTTGATGCCGAGCTTGTGCTCGATCGACACGCAATGCACGTCGTTGCGCGCGCCCAGCGCGCCGTTTTCGTCGACGAGAAACTTCGGCACGATAAAGAGCGAAATGCCCTTGACGCCTTCGGGCGCATCGGGCGTACGCGCGAGCACGAGATGCACGATGTTCTCCGCCATGTCGTGCTCGCCCCACGTGATGAAGATTTTCGTGCCGAACAGCTTGTAGGTGCCGTCGCCCTGCGGCTCGGCGCGCGTGCGCACAGCCGCGAGATCGGAGCCCGCCTGCGGTTCCGTGAGATTCATCGTGCCGGTCCACTCGCCCGAAATCAGCTTCGGCACGAATAGCTGCTTCTGCGCGTCGCTGCCTGCGGTGAGCAAGGCCTCGATGGCGCCGTCGGTGAGCAAGGGGCACAGCGCGAACGAGAGATTCGCCGCGTTGAGCATCTCCACGCACGGCGTGCCGACCAGCTTCGGCAAGCCTTGTCCTTCGTATTCCTGAGGATGCTGCACGCCCTGCCAGCCGCCTTCCACGTATTGCCGGAAGGCCTCGGCGAAACCGGGTGTGGCGTGGACCGTGCCGCCGTTTTCGGCAACCCACCGGCTGGGATCGCGATCGCCCGCCTCGTTCAACGGCGCGATGACTTCGCCGCAGAGTTTCGCGGCTTCGTGCAACACGGCTTCGACGGTTTCGGGCGTGGCGTCTTCGCAGCCCGGCAACGCGGCGATCTCGTCGAGTCCGGCGAGTTCCTTCATGACGAACAGCATGTCGCTCGTGGGCGCCTGGTACATGTCTCCTCCGTGGCTGGGTGATGCTGGCGTGGACGGGGCTTACCTTGATGCACAAATGACAAAGGGGCGCCTGTGCGCCCCTTTGTTGCTTCGCTTACGTCGCTGCGTCAATGTGCTGAGTCATGACGGCGGCGCTTTGCTGTGTGACTTCGGCGATCAGCCGAGTTCCTTCACGAGTTCCGGCACGACCGCGAACAGGTCGCCCACGAGACCGTAATCGGCCACGCTGAAGATCGGCGCTTCTTCGTCCTTGTTGATGGCGACGATGACCTTCGAGTCCTTCATGCCCGCGAGATGCTGAATGGCGCCCGAGATACCGACGGCCACATAAAGCTGCGGCGCGACGATCTTGCCCGTTTGGCCGACCTGAAAGTCGTTCGGCACGTAGCCCGCGTCCACGGCGGCACGCGAGGCGCCGAGTGCCGCGCCGAGTTTGTCGGCGAGCGGTTCCAGCACCTTCGTGTAGTTCTCGCCGCTGCCCAGACCGCGGCCACCCGAAACGATGATCTTCGCGCTCGTGAGTTCCGGGCGATCGAGCTTGGTGACTTCGCGGCTCACGAACTGCGAGAGACCGCTGTCTGCGGCCGCTTCGATCTTTTCCACCGAGGCGCTGCCGCCTTCCGCCGCGACCGGGTCGAAGCCCGTTGCGCGAACCGTGATGACCTTGATCGGATCCGCCGATTGCACCGTGGCGATGGCATTGCCCGCGTAGATCGGACGCTCGAACGTATCGGCGGAATCCACTGCGGTGATGTCGCTGATCTGCGCAACGTCGAGCTTCGCGGCGATGCGCGGCGCGACGTTTTTACCTGCGGCCGTAGCGGGCGCGAGAATGTGCGAGTAGTTCTTCGCGATGTTCAAAACCGTCGCTTCGACGTTTTCCGCGAGGCCTTGTTCGAGTTGTGGCGCATCGGCGAGCAGCACCTTCGCCACGCCTGCGATCTTCGCGGCGGCATCGGCGGCGGCCTGTGCGTTGTGGCCCGCGACCAGCACGTGCACGTCGCCACCAATCTTCTGCGCAGCGGCAACCGTGTTCAGCGTCGCGGCCTTGATCGTAGCGTTGTCGTGTTCAGCAATAACCAGCGTTGTCATTTTTCGGCTCCCCTTACAGCACCTTGGCTTCGGTCTTCAGCTTCTCGACCAGCGTCTTCACGTCCGGCACCTTCACGCCCGCGCTGCGCTTGGGCGGTTCAGCGACCTTGAGCGTCTTCAGACGCGGCGTGACATCCACGCCAAGGTCTTCGGGCTTGATCGTCTCCAGAGGCTTCTTCTTTGCCTTCATGATGTTCGGCAGCGTGACGTAGCGCGGCTCGTTCAAACGAAGATCCGTGGTCACGACAGCGGGCAGCGTGAGCGAAAGCGTTTCCGCGCCGCCATCGACTTCACGCGCGACCGTGGCCTTGCCATCGGCAACCGTCACTTTCGAGGCGAACGTCGCTTGCGGCAGATTCGCGAGCGCGGCGAGCATCTGGCCGGTCTGGTTCGAATCGTCGTCGATGGCTTGCTTGCCGAGAATAATCAACGAAGGTTGCTCTTTATCGACCAAAGCCTTCAGCAATTTAGCCACCGCCAGCGGCTGCAAATCCTCGCTCGACTCCACGAGAATCGCACGGTCCGCGCCAATCGCGAGCGCCGTGCGCAGCGTTTCCTGCGCTTGCGTCACGCCGCACGACACGGCGATCACTTCGGTCGCCACGCCCGCTTCCTTCAAACGCACCGCCTCTTCAACGGCGATCTCGTCGAACGGATTCATCGACATCTTCACGTTGGCGATATCCACACCCGTGCCATCCGACTTCACACGGACCTTCACGTTGTAATCCACTACGCGTTTGACTGGCACAAGGACTTTCATTCACACGCTCCAAAGTTACGAATACGTCAACCTGGCGGACATTATAGCGAGAGGCCTTCGGGGCGCCCGCGCCGCCAGCATTTTCCCGCACTGCCGCCGCCGCGCCTTCGCGGCGGGGCCGCCAGCCGCCCGATCCACGCGCCGTTGAAGCGGGCACGCAAGGGCGAACGATCGTGCGATTTTAAGTCGGAAAAAACCCGGGCCTCAAGCCCGGGACCCGACGGGTATCTCTAATCGGCCCGGCCAAGCGATGCCCGATCACGCGCAAACGCGCTCACCAGGACGTGATGACCGCGCCGCCGAACGTCGCTTCCACGTACTGCTTGACCTCGGGCGAGTGATACGCGGCCACCAGCTTCGCCACCCACGGCTTGTTGCGGTCGGCTTCGCGAATAACCAGCACGTTCACATACGGGCCCTTCGGGTCTTCGATCGCGATCGCGTCCTGCCTCGGCTTCAGCCCCGCCTGCATCGCGAAATTCGTGTTGATGGCGGCGGCGTCCACGTCGTCGAGCGAACGCGGAATCTGCGCGGCGTCCAGTTCGACGATCTTCAGCTTGCGCGGGTTATCGACGATATCGAGCGGCGTGGCCTTCAGGCCCGCTTCGGCGCGCAGCTTGATGAGGCCCTGCTTCTGCAGCAACAGCAACGCACGCCCGCCATTGGTCGGGTCGTTCGGTACCGCAATGCGCGCGCCCGGCTTCAGTTCCGCGAGCGACTTGATCTTCTTCGAGTAGATGCCCATCGGGAACGTGATGGTGTCCGCGATCTTGATGAGCTTGTAGCCGCGATCCTTCACCTGCGCGTCGAGATACGGGCCGTGCTGGTAGCTGTTCGCGTCGAGATCGCCGCCCGCGAGCGCCGCGTTCGGCTGCACGTAGTCGGAAAATTCGACGATCTTGATGGCGAGGCCATTCTTCGCGGCCACGCGCTTCACGACTTCCATCACCTGCTCGTGCGGGCCGCCCGTCACGCCGACCTTGATGGTGTCGTCCGCGTGCGCGAGCGGTGCGAGCGTGGCGAAGAGCGAAGCCGCGCCGAACGCGGCGGCCAGACGAATCATGAAGCGACGTTGCATACCGAACCTTTGTCTCGAAGAGTAATGGTGATTATTTACGGCTGGTTTTAAGGCTCATTTGTGACTGAGGCGCCGCACGAGCCAGTCGCCGAACGACTGCACGAGCTGCACGAACACGATCAGGATCACGACCACGATCAGCATGACCTCGGGCTCGAAACGCTGATACCCGTAGCGAATGCCGAGGTCGCCGAGACCGCCGCCGCCAATCGCGCCCGCCATCGCCGAATAGCCGACGAGCGAGATGAACGTGATCGTCAGACCGGCCACCACGCCGGGCAGCGACTCGGGCAACAGCACCTTGAAGACGATCTGGCTCGTGCTCGCGCCCATGGCCTGCGCCGCTTCGATCAGGCCGCGATCGACCTCGCGCAACGCCGTTTCCACGAGCCGCGCGATGAACGGCGCCGCCGCGATGGTGAGCGGCACGACGGCCGCGGCCGTGCCGATCGACGACCCCACCACGAGGCGCGTGAACGGAATCACGGCCACGAGCAGGATGATGAACGGCGTCGAGCGCACCGCATTGACGATCACACCCATCACGCGATTGGCGGCGATGTTCTGCAGCACGCCGTTGCGGTCGGTGAGATAGAGCAGCACGCCGAGCGGCAAGCCGATGGCCGCGCCCACGAGTCCCGAGATGCCCACCATGACGAGCGTTTCCCAGAACGACTGGACGAACATGTCGAACATTTCACTCCACATGGGACAGTTCCTCCACCACCACGCCTTGTTCGCGCAGCCAGGCGATCGCCTGCGCCACCTTGACCGGATCGCCGCCCGCGAGCACCGCGAGCGAACCGAACGCCTGACCCTGGATCTCGTCGATCTGGCCGTGCAGGATGTTGAAATCGAGTTCGAAGCGGCGAATGGTTTCCGAAAGCACCGGCTGGTCGACGCCCGTGCCCTTGAACGCCAGGCGCAGCAAATGGCCGCTGCCCTTCGCGAGATGCTCGGCCACGCGCGCCTTGAGCGCGGGCGGCAGTTCCTGCGCGATCACGTCGCCGAGCAGCGCGCGCGTGACTTCGTGGCGCGGTTGCAGGAACACGTCGAGCACGGGACCGCTTTCCACCACGCGGCCCGCGTCGAGCACGGCCACGCGGTCGCAGACCTGTTTGATCACTTCCATCTGGTGCGTGATCATCACGATCGTCAGATTCAGCTCGCGATTGATCTTGCGCAGCAGATCGAGAATCGCGCGCGTGGTTTCGGGGTCGAGCGCGGAAGTCGCTTCGTCCGAGAGCAGCACCTTCGGCTTGCTCGCGAGCGCGCGCGCGATACCCACGCGCTGCTTCTGGCCGCCGCTGATCTGCGAGGGATAGCGGTCCTTCTGCGCCGTGAGGCCCACGAGCTCGAGCAGCGGCAGCACCGTCGCCTCGATCTCGGCGCGCTTCACGCCCGCGAGTTCGAGCGGCAGCGCGACGTTGTCGAACACCGTACGCGACGAGAGCAGATTGAAATGCTGGAAGATCATGCCGATCTCGCGGCGCGCCTCGCGCAGGTCCGCGCTGGAGAGCGACGTGAGCGTGCGGCCGTTGACGACGATATCGCCTTCGGTGGGCCGCGTGAGCAGATTGATGGTGCGCACGAGCGTGCTCTTGCCCGCTCCGCTGCGCCCGATGATGCCGAACACTTCGCCCGGCGGAACCGTCAGATTGACGTTGTGCAGCGCCTCGATCCAGCCTTGTGGGCCGGCGAAGCGCTGGGACACGTTTCGAATTTCGATCATGGAAAAAACGAAACGGCGGGTGCGCCGCGCGCCGCTTGCGGTTCCGGGCGATGAAAACATCGCGGGGAAGTCGCGTCGCGCCGGCAGACAGCCGCCGTTGTGGACTGGATGTAGCCCGGCATTTTACCTCAGCCGCCCACATTCCTTTTAATAATCGTTTTTGATGTTTTCATAACGATAGAGCATTAGAGGATTGCCGCGACTCGTCGGCCGGCGCGGGCCGCTACACTCCTCCGACAGTCCGGCACCGACAACAATCGTTCTAACCGGGAACAACAATGACGGAGACATCTGCGGGCGCGCCCGACGTGCCCCCTTTGGCCGCCACTTCGCGCACGACGCCCGGCGCTTTTGCCGAAGTGCCGCAACGCTCGACGCTGCGCACGCGCGACGGCACCGAATTACCGCTCTATGTCTGGCGCGCGAAGCCGCCGCGGCGTGCCGCCATCGCCCTGCTGCACGGCCTCGCCGAGCACGCGGCGCGTTACGCCGCCCTCGCCGCCCGGTTACGCGCCGCCGGCATCGACGTTTATGCCATCGACTTGCGCGGGCACGGCCACGCGCCGGGCCGCCGCGCCTGGGTCACGCGCTTCGACGATTATCTCGACGACGCCGCGGCGCTCATCGACCATGCGAGCGCCGAATGCGCGCCGCGCGCCACGCCGCTCTTTCTGATGGGCCACAGCATGGGCGGCGCGATCGCGGCGCTCTATGCGGTCGAACGCCTGCCGCGCACGCGCGTGCCGCTCGCGGGACTGCTGCTGTCGAGCGCCGCGCTCGCGCCGGGCCGCGACGTGCCCGCGTGGATGATCGCCGCGAGCCGCGTGATGAGCGCCGTGTGGCCGCGCTTTCCCGCACTGAAGATCGACGCCGCGCTGCTCTCGCGCGACCCCGCCGTGGTCGCCGCCAATCGCGCCGACACGCTCGTGCATCACGGCGCGATTCCCGCGCGCACGGGCGCCGAACTGCTCGGCGCGATGCAGCGCATCGCCGCGGGCCGCGCGCAGTTACGACTGCCCGTGCTGGTGTGGCACGGCACCGAGGACAAGCTCACGGAACCCGAAGGCAGCCGCGCGTTCGGCGAGCACGTGGGCTCGCCCGATCGCACGCTCACGTTTTACGAAGGGAGTTATCACGAGACGCTCAACGATCTCGATCGCGAGCGCGTGATCGCCACCATGATGGACTGGATCGACCGCCACTCCTGGCCGACCGATCTCGCGTGACGTCCGCCGTCGCGCCAGGCGCGGTTATTTCACGCCGCGTTTGTCGATGAACGCCTGCACGCCGTCGAGCGCGGCGTCGTCCATCATGTTGCACGCCATGGTCTGCCCGGCGAGCTGGTACGCGGCCTCCACGCCCATTTCGAGCTGCCGGTAGAACAGGCCCTTGCCCGCCGCGACCGTCGCGCGCGGCTTCGCGCAGATACTCGCGGCGAGGGCCGTGACGGCGGCATCGAGTTCGCCGGCGGCCACCACGCGGTTCACGAGACCTTCGCGCAATGCCGTGGGCGCGTCGATGAAGTCGCCTGTCATCAGCATCTCGAACGCGGCCTTGCGCGACACGTTGCGCGTGAGCGGCACGGCCGGCGTCGAGCAGAACAAGCCCAGATTGATACCCGATACGGCGAAGCGCGCGCTATCGGCGGCCACCGCGAGATCGCACATCGCCACCAGCTGGCAACCGGCGGCCGTGGCCACGCCCTGCACGCGCGCGATCACGGGCTGCGGCATCTTCTGGATCGTCAGCATCATCTTCGAGCAGCGCTCGAACAGCTTCGCGTAATAGCCGTGCGAGGGCGCCGCGCGCATTTCCTTGAGATCGTGGCCCGCGCAGAACGCGCGCCCCGCCGCCGCGATCACGACCACGCGCGCCGCGGACTTCGCGAGCGCCAGTAGCTCGGCTTGCAGCGCGTCGATGAGCGCTTCGGAGAGCGCGTTGAACGCGTCGGGCCGGTTGAGCGTGAGGCGCGCGACGCCGGGTACGCCGTACGCATCGTGCGTGACTTCGACGAGCGGCGCGGTATCGACTTGTCCTGCGGAATCAGCGGAAGACGGCGAAGCGGCATTCATGACGCGTTTCTCCTTCGATCGATGCCGCGCAGGCGGCGTGCGGTTGCAGCGCTCAGATATCGGCGAGCGCGCGCAAATGCGCGACCACGCTGCGCCCGAGCGCGGAAAGGTTGTAGCCGCCTTCGAGGCAGCTCACGATGCGCCCTTTGGCGTAGCGATTCGCGATCGCGCGCACCTGCTCCGTGATCCACGCGAAGTCGTCCTCGACGAGACCGAGATTGCCGAGATCGTCCTCGCGATGCGCGTCGAAGCCCGCGGAGACGAACAGCATCTGCGGCTTGAATTCGTGCAGGCGCGGCAGCCACATGATGTCGATGGCCTCGCGCACGTCCATGCCTTTGGTGCGCGCGGCGATCGGCAGATTCACCATGTTCGGCGCGGGATCTTCGGCGCCCGAATACGGATAGAACGGATGCTGGAAGAAGCTGCACATGAGCACGCGCGAGTCGTTGGCGAACGCGGCCTCGGTGCCGTTGCCGTGATGCACGTCGAAGTCGACGATGGCCACGCGCTCGAGCCCGTGCACCTCCAGCGCGTGGCGCGCCGCGATCGCGACGTTGTTGAAGAAGCAGAAGCCCATGGCGCGCGCCGGTTCCGCGTGATGGCCGGGCGGCCGCACGCTGCAGAACGCGTTTTCGTAACGGCCCGCGAGCACGGCGTCGGTGGCCGCGATCGCCGCGCCCGCGGCGCGCAGCGCGGCCTGCCACGTGTGCGGGTTCATCAGCGTGTCGGGGTCGAGTTCCGCGTAGCCTTCCCGCGGCGCCATCTTGCGCAACGTGTCGATGTGCGCCTGCGTGTGCACGCGCAGGAGATCGGCCTCGCTGGCGAGCGGCGCGGATTCGTCGCGCTCGATCAACGTGTCGATGCGGCCCGCGATCAGCTGATCTTCGATAGCCTGCAGACGCGCGGGGCATTCGGGATGCCACTCGCCCATCTCGTGCCGCAAAAAGTCGGGATGCGTGAAGAAACCGGTCGTCATGAGTCGCGCTTGCCGCGGCTCGCCACCTGCACGACGCCGCGGGTCTCCTTAATGTTGGCGGGAGTGACTCCCGCCCCATGTGCTGATGGATTGCGTGCGGCGCGCGCAATCCATTCACAACGCGCCGCAACGAGCCACCACGTTACCACAGCGACTTCGCGCGCCCTGTGTGGGCCCGCGCACAGTGAGGCGGTTCGTAACAGACCCTCGGGTATACTGGCCCGGATATTCTCCACCGCTTCGATCCCCCCGCACATGACGCTCAAGACCGCCCCGTCCGCCTCCGGCCGCACGCATCGCACGACTCTCGCCCTCGCGCTCTGCGTGGCGGCGTCGTTGAGCGCGGGGGCCGCGCGCGCGCAAACGGGTGCCCCGGCGAACGCGCCCGCGGTACCCAGCGCCCCCGTCGCACCCGCTGCGCCCGCTGCACCCGTCACGCCCGCGCAGGCTCAACCGCAAGCGCCGGCGTCGCAGGGCCAGACGTTCGAGGAGGAAATCGTCCCGCAACGCTACGCGAACAATCCCGACGTGGACGGTTTCATCAACGACATGGTCGCGCGTTACGACTTCGACCCGGGCGCGCTGCACGCGCTGTTCGCGAGCGCGAGCTATTCGGCCACGGCGGTCAAGCTCGTCACGCCCTCGACCACGCCCGGCATCAAGAACTGGCGCGCGTATCAGGCGCGCTTTCTCGACACGGTGCGCATCAACGCGGGCGTGAAGTTCTGGCGCGCGAATCAGGCCACCTTGCAACGCGCGTCGGACGAGTTCGGCGTACCGCCGGAAGTGATCGTCGGCATCATCGGCGTGGAGACGATCTACGGCCGCTACATGGGCAACTTCCGCGTGCTGGACGCGCTCACCACGCTCGCGTTCGATTACCCGAACACGCCCAATCGCGCGGATCGTATGGCAACGTTCCGCAAGAATCTCGAAGACTACCTGGTGTGGACGCGCGACGCGCAGATCGATCCGTCGTCGGTGCTGGGTTCGTACACGGGCGCGATCGGCATTCCGCAGTTCCTGCCGAGCAGCATCGTGCAATACGCCGTCGACTATCAAGGCGATCACCATATCGATCTGCGCAACAGCACCGCCGACGCGATCGGCAGCGTCGCGAACTATCTGAAGCAGAACGGCTGGGAAACGGGCCGCCCCGTGGTGTGGCGCATCGCGAGCGACGCGGGCAGCCTGGGCATCGCGCAGGCCGCCGCCGACGGCAAGCCGGAACCGCGCTGGCCGCTCGACCAGTTGCTGCGCTCGGGCCTCGCGCTCGATCAACCCGACGTGGACATCGCGGCGGAAGCGAGCACGCCCGTCACGGTCGTCGACCTGCCCACGCCTGGCCGCGCCACCGAATACATGCTGGGCCTGAAGAACTTCTACGTGCTCACGCGCTATAACCGCAGCTTCTTCTACGCGCTTTCGGTGTATCAGCTCGGCCAGCGCGTGAAGGCGCAGATGCTGGCAACGGCGCCGGGCGTGGGGATCAGCACCACGAAGAGTACGACGACGGCGCCCATGAATGCGCCCGCCAATATGCCTTCGAATGCGCCTTCGAATGTGCCTTCAGGCGCGCCTTCGAGCGCGCCGGCTTCGAACATTCCCCCGGCAATGCCTTCCAGCCGCGCGGCGAACGGTCTCAACCCTGGCCTGAGCAACGGCGCAAACACCGGCGTCGCCGCGCCCTCGCCCGCCAGCGGCTATCCCCGCTACAACGGCAACACGACGAATCCGGCCGCGATGCCGCCTGCCCAGTTGCCCGCGCAGCCGCAGCCATAACCGGCAACGCCGCGCCTCAAAGCAAAACGGCCTTCGGAAACCCCGAAGGCCGTTTGCGTTTACCGCCGTGCCGATCAAGCCGGGAACACGCCCGTCGACAGATAACGGTCGCCGCGATCGCAGACGATGAACACGATCGTCGCGTTTTCGAGCTGGCGCGCGAGGCGCAACGCCACTTCGCCCGCGCCGCCCGAGGAAATACCGGCGAAGATGCCTTCGACCGAGGCGAGACGGCGCGCCATGTTCTCGGCGGCGGCCTGGCTCACGTTTTCCACGCGATCCACGCGGCTGCGATCGAAGATCTTCGGCAAATAGGCTTCGGGCCACTTGCGGATGCCGGGAATGCGCGAGCCGTCTTCCGGCTGCGCCCCCACGATCTCGATCGCGGGATTCTTTTCCTTCAGATACTGCGAGGTGCCCATGATCGTGCCCGTCGTGCCCATCGACGAAACGAAGTGCGTGATGCGCCCTTCCGTTTCGCGCCAGATCTCGGGGCCGGTGGTTTCGTAGTGCGCGAGCGGATTGTCGGGGTTCGCGAACTGGTCGAGGATGATGCCCTTGCCGTCGCGCTGCATCTGGTCGGCGAGATCGCGCGCGTATTCCATGCCGCCCTTCACGGGCGTGAGCAGGATTTCCGCGCCATAGGCGGCCATGCTCTGACGGCGCTCGACCGACAGGTCTTCCGGCATGATCAGCACCATCTTGTAGCCGCGAATGGCCGCGGCCATGGCCAGCGCGATGCCCGTGTTGCCGCTGGTCGCTTCGATCAGCGTGTCGCCCGGCTTGATGCGGCCACGCTCTTCGGCCTTGCGGATCATCGAAAGCGCCGGACGGTCCTTCACCGAACCCGCCGGATTGTTGCCCTCGAGCTTCGCGAGAATGACGTTGTTGCGGGAGCGGATGTCTTCGTCGGCGAGGCGGACGAGTTGCACGAGCGGCGTGTTGCCGATCGTGTCTTCGATGGTCTTGTAGGGCATGGGATGACAGTAAGGCGCGATTAACTGGATCTATCGATTCTAAACCACGCGGGGATGCACCGCTGAGGGGCACCTTTAGCCCTGCTGCGCGTGGGGACGTGGCGCTCGTATGGCAAGCCGAACAGCCACTCAAGGCAGCAACGCGAACACCGATGCAAAAAGCCCGCAGCGCGGGCTGCGGGTCAACGTCGCGGCGCAGCTACGTTTGCGCTGCGCCTGTGCGACACCTGAAGGAGACTGCCTGGGCGATGCCGCCGTTGCGCACCGGCGGCCTCGCCCGAAAAGATTCAGTACTGGAGCCGGGCTACTTCTTGACCGTCACGGCGGGCGTGGTCTGCGCGCCCGGTTTGGCAGGCGACGCCTGCGCGACCTTTTGAGCCGCCTGCGCCCCCTGCGCCGGTTGTGCGTTCGCGGGCCCGACCGCCAGCCCTTCGGCCTGCAAGCGCTCGACGGTGTGGCCGCCCAGGCCCTTCACGCGCTTGCCGAGATCGGACGCGTCCTTGAACGGACCGTGCGCGCCCCGCTCGTCGAGAATGGCTTTGGCGCGCGCGGGGCCGATGCCCTTGATGCCGCGCAGCGCGTCTTCGTTGGCGCTATTGACGTCCACGGCCGCGAACGCCTGGCCGAATGCGGCGAGCAACGCCGCCGCTGCGAACCACTGCTTGATCTTCATGCTGGATCTCCGTTAGCACCCGCCGGCGACCATCGCCGGCGAGGAGAGTCCAGTTTATGAAGTCGCGGCTTCGCGTTACACCTGGCCAGACAGCCAACGTACGTAACGATCCACGCCTTCCTGAACCGTCAGGAACGGCGCGTCGTAGCCCGCCGCGCGCAGCTTGCTCTGGTCCGCCTGCGTGAAGCACTGGTACTTGCCGCGCAGCGCGTCCGGGAACGGGATGTACTCGATCAGGCCTTCCTTCACCTGCTCCTCGAGCGAAAGCGCGCCCTTGCCTTCCATCGCGCGCAGCGTGTTGACCACGCTCGTGGCAATGTCGTTGAACGGCTGGGCGCGGCCGCTGCCCAGATTGAAGATGCCGCTCTTCTCCGGATGATCGAAGAAGAACAGGTTGACCTTCACCACGTCCTCGACCGAAACAAAGTCGCGCGTCTGCTCGCCCGGCGCATAGCCGTTGTACTCGCCGAACAGCTTGACCTTGCCTTCGGCGCGGAACTGGTTGAAGTTGTGGAACGCCACCGAAGCCATGCGCGCCTTGTGCGTCTCGCGCTGGCCGTACACGTTGAAGTAGCGAAAGCCCGCGATCTGGCTCTTCGCCGTGGGCAGCACGCGGCGGATCACCTGGTCGAACAGGAACTTCGAATAGCCGTACACATTGAGCGGCGCTTCCACTTCGCGGTCTTCGACAAAGCGGCTCGAGCCGCCATAGATCGCCGCCGACGACGCGTAGAGAAACTGCACGCCTTGCGCGAGGCACGTGTCGAGCACGGCGCGGCTATAGCGGAAGTTGTTGTCCATCATGTAGCGGCCGTCGGTCTCCATCGTGTCCGAGCAGGCGCCTTCATGAAAGATCGCGCGGACCTTGCCGAAGTCGCCGCGCGCGAAGCGTTCGACGAACTCGGTCTTGTCGATGTAATCGTCGATCTCGCAATCGACGAGATTACGGAATTTATCCGCGCGGGTGAGATTGTCGACGGCGATGATGCGGTCTTCGCCGCGTTCGTTGAGCGCCTTGACGATATTGCTGCCGATGAAGCCGGCCGCGCCGGTGACGATGAGGGTCATGATTGCTGTGCGATGAAGCGCGCTTGACGCCGGGTTGACAGGAGGTTGATGCGCCGCCGGGACCACTCTCCAGAAGTCCCGGCCGGCGTGATTTCGTTGACGGCCGCGCGCAACTCGCGCGCCGCGCGCGGAACGTCATGCAAACAGTTCGTCGTAGTCGACGGTGGCCGTACCGAGCTTGCCGACCACAATGCCGGCCGCGCGGTTCGCGAGCGCGACGCCTTCGGCGAGCGGGAGGCCCGCGCCCAGCATGGCCGCCACGGTCGCGATGACCGTGTCGCCGGCGCCCGAGACATCATACACTTCGCGTGCATCGGCGGCCGCGTGCCTCACGCCCTCGTCGGAAAAGAGCGTCATACCCTCTTCCGAGCGCGTGAGCAGCAGCGCGTCGATCTGCAGGTCGCGGCGCAGCTTCGTCACGCGCGCGAGCAGATCTTCCTCGGATTTCCACGTGCCGATCACCTCGCGCAGTTCCGCGCGATTCGGCGTGATCACGCTCGCGCCGCGATAACGCTCCCAGTCGTCGCCCTTCGGATCGACGAGCACGGCTTTACCGGCGGCGCGCGCCTTCGAGATCATCTGCGTGACGTGCGTGAGGCCGCCTTTCGCGTAGTCCGACATGAGGATCACATCGTGGCTGGGCAGCAGCGCGTCGAAGCGCGCGAGGCCCGCGAGCAGCACTTCGTGCGCGGGCGTGTTCTCGAAGTCGACACGCAGCAACTGCTGCTGGCGCGACAGCACGCGCAGCTTGATGGTGGTCGGCAGCGCGGGATCGCGCTCGAGATACGCCTGCACGTTGCTCTCGCCGAGCAGCCCGACGATACGCTCGCCCGGCTCGTCGTGACCCACGACGCACAGCAGCCCCGCCTGCGCACCGATCGCGACCGCGTTGCGCGCGACGTTCGCGGCGCCGCCCAGACGGTCTTCCTGACGCTGCACGTGCACGACCGGCACGGGCGCTTCCGGCGAGATGCGGTTGACGTCGCCGAACCAGTAGCGGTCGAGCATCACGTCGCCGACCACGAGCACGCGCGATTTCGCCAGCGTCTCGCGTGGCACGATCTTCACGCTGGGCACGGTGTCAGACTGTGGAGTTTGCATGTTTGGCATGGGGTCGCCCAATCGAGTAATAGTCAATGCCGAGCTCGGCCATCGCGTCCGGCTCGTAGAGATTGCGTCCGTCGAAAATGCGCGGCGCCTTGAGCACCGACTTCAGATACGCGAAGTCGGGCGCCTTGAACGCCGTCCATTCGGTGACGATCACCAGCGCGTGGGCGCCCGCGAGCGCGTCGTCCTGGCTCGTCGCGAAGGTCAAACGTTCGTGCTGCCCGGGCGCGTCGGCGAGATCGAGCGCGAACACGCGCCTGGCTTCCTCGGTCGCAACGGGGTCGTAGGCCGCCACGGTCGCGCCGCGCGCGAGCAGATCGGCGATCAAGCGGCGGCTCGGCGCCTCGCGCATGTCGTCGGTATTCGGCTTGAACGCGAGACCCCAGACCGCGAAGTGCTGGCCCGTCAGATCCTCGCCGCACGCGCTCACGATCTTCTTCACGAGCACTTCCTTCTGCCCGTGATTGACGTCCTCGACCGCCTCGAGAATGCGCAGGTTCTGGCCCGACTCGGCGGCCGTGCGGATCAGCGCCTGCACGTCCTTCGGGAAGCACGAGCCGCCGTAGCCGCAGCCCGCGTAGAGAAAGTGATAGCCGATGCGCGGATCGGAACCGATGCCGCGGCGCACCGCCTCGATGTCGGCGCCCACGCGATCGGCGAGATTCGCCATCTCGTTCATGAACGAGATGCGCGTGGCCAGCATCGCGTTGGCCGCGTATTTCGTGAACTCGGCCGAACGCACGTCCATGTAGATCGTGCGTTCGTGATTGCGGTTGAACGGCGCGTAGAGGCGCTTCATCTTCTCGCGCGCGAGCTTGCCGTTCTCGTCTTCGTCGATACCGATGATGATGCGGTCGGGCCGCATGAAGTCGTCGACGGCCGCGCCTTCCTTGAGGAACTCGGGGTTCGAAACCACCGAGAAGCGATGCGGCGCGCTCGCGCCCAAACCGCGCTTCGCGAGTTCTTCGGCGACCACGGCCTGCACGCGCTGCGCCGTGCCCACGGGCACCGTCGATTTGTCGACGATCACCTTGAAGCCGTCCATGTAACGGCCGATGCTGCGCGCGGCTTCGAGCACGTATTGGAGATCCGCCGAACCGTCTTCGTCGGGCGGCGTGCCGACGGCGATGAACTGCACCTCGCCGTGCGCGACGCTTGCCGCGATATCGGTGGAAAACGTGATGCGCCCGGCCGCGCGATTGCGCGCGATCAGTTCGAGCAGTCCCGGTTCGTGGATCGGCACGCCGCCGCCGTTGAGGATGTCGATCTTGCGCGGATCGACGTCGAGGCAGAACACGTCGTGGCCGATTTCGGCCAGACACGCCCCCGTGACGAGGCCGACATAGCCGGTGCCGATAATGGTGATCTTCATAGGCGCTCCGATGACTGAAGCAGATGATGAAAAGACGTTGGGGCGCCCGGTTGCCCGCGCTTCGCGCGCGGGACTACCGGCTTGCTTCGGGCAACGCGCTGGCCTGGTGGTGCTGCGGGTTCAGGCTCAGCTCGAAGCGGGAATCGGTTCGACGCGGCGCGGCGCATAGGTTTCCCAGCCGCTGCAGCCCGGACATTGCCAGTAGAAAAGCCGCGCGCGGAAGCCGCAGTTCTGGCACGTGTAGCGCGGCAGATTCTTGGTGCGCTGCTGCAACAGCTTGCGCATGAGCTCCAGCTCGCTGCGGCGCGGCTCCTCGGCGGTGGCGTGCTGCGCTTCGAGCAGCCGCGACATGCCCGCGAGATTCGGCGACTTCTGCATCTGCGTGCGGGCGAGCGTGTGCGCCGCCTCCGCGCCGCGCAGGGCCGCCACATATTTATAGGCCACATCGAGCAGATCGTTGGACGGATACGTATCCACCCAGGTCGTGAGCAGCTGCGCGCCCTCGTCGGCGCGGCCGAGCGTTTCGTACGCCTTCATCACCTTTTCGGCGACAAGGGGCAGATACGCGGGATTTTGCGCCTCGACCTCGCGCCAATGCGCGAGCGCCGACTCCGACGCGCCGCTCGCCGCGTCCACGTCGCCCGCGAGGATCGTCGCGCGCACGTTCTGCGGGTTCGCCTTGAGCGCGAGCGACAACTGGCGGCGCGCTTCATCGGCCTGCTTTTGTTGCAGCGCTTCCTGCGCCAGCTCGCAATGGAACTGCGCGATTTCGAGGCCGAGCGGCGCGGCGCCCATGGTCTCGAGCGAGCGCGCCGTATCGATACACCGGTTCCAGTCCTTCTCGATCTCGTAGATCGTGAGCAGCGCGCGCTGCGCGCCGAGCGCGTAGTCGCCCGACTTGAGCTTGCCGAAGGTTTCTTCCGCGCGGTCGAGCAGGCCCGCCTTGAGGAAGTCCTGGCCGAGTTCGAAGAGCGCGTGATCGCGCTCGTTCACGGGCAGGTCGGAACGCGAGAGCAGGTTCTGATGCACGCGGATCGCGCGGTCGGTTTCGCCGCGGCGGCGGAACAGGTTGCCGAGCGCGAAGTGCAGCTCGACCGTTTCGGGGTCGAGCTTGGCGACCTCGATGAACGCGTCGATGGCCTTGTCGGGCTGCTCGTTCAAGAGGAAATTGAGACCGCGGAAATACGAGCGCGGCAGGTTGGCGCTTTCGGACAGCAGCGCCTTCAGGTCGTAGCGCGACGCCATCCAGCCGAGCGCGAACGCGACCGGAATGACGAGGAGCCACCAAAAATCGAGATCCATGCGAGCGATGGGTTGGGCAGTTGTGGACCGCACGCGCGAGGCGCGCGCGGCAAAGCGGAATCAGATGAGCGGCGGCAGCGGCGGCTCCACCGGCGCGATGGGCGTTTCACGCGCCACGCGCAGCTCGCGCTTCAGGCGCGCGTTTTCCATGCGCAGCCGGAACACGGCCGGCAGCGCCGACAGCAGCCCCGCCAGCAAGCCGACCACGAAGAACGCGAGGCCGATCAGGATCAGCGGAGCCTGCCACGAATATCCGGCCAGGAAGTTAAGCGTCGCGGTTTGCGTGTTGGCGAGCGCGAGCACGAGCAGCAGCACGAACACCAGCACACGGATCACCCAGGCGATCAATCTCATGAAGGATTCTCTTGGCAGTTTCGAAAAGCACGGGCGGGACTGGCGTTGCACGCCTTCGCAGCGCGTACGGCGCGCTTTGCGATGTGTCCCGCGAAGTGCCCCGTATTGTAAATGAAGGCCCCGCCCACCGGCACGTGCCAGCCGTCGCATCGGCCGCACCCGCCGCGGCGCGAAAGCCGCGAACGAAAAACGCCGGGGTCGCGAGACCCCGGCGCTTTCTTCCGGTCCATACATTCTGGCCATCTGGCATTGACCGCCGACGACCGCAATCGCCCATTACAGCGAGCGCTTACAGGTCGTCGTCCGGCTCTTCGGCCTTGAGCGGCTCGCCCGATCGACGGTCCACGCGTTCGCGCAGTTCCTTGCCAGGCTTGAAGTGCGGTACGAACTTCTCAGGCACCAACACCTTTTCGCCCGACTTGGGATTGCGCCCAACGCGCGACGGCCGGCGATTCAGGCCGAAGCTGCCAAAACCACGAATTTCGATGCGATGACCCTTGGCAAGCGCCTCGGACATCGCGTCGAGCATCGTTTTGACCGCGAAATCCGCGTCCTTGAGAACAAGTTGCGGAAATCGCGTAGCCAGCTGCGCGACCAATTCAGATTTGGTCATACTTCAGCTTGCCCCCGTTTGAGGCCTTACTGGTTCTGGCCGTCGAGCTTGGCCTTCAGCAGCGCGCCCAGGTTGGTCGTGCCGGTGGCAGCCGAACCGTTATCCGACGACATGCTGCGGAGTGCTTCCTGCGTCTCGGCCGAATCCTTGGCCTTGATCGACAGGTTGATGCCGCGCGACTTGCGATCGATGTTGATGATCATCGCGTTGACCTTGTCGCCTTCCTTCAGCACGTTGCGAGCATCTTCCACGCGGTCTTGCGCGATTTCCGAAGCACGCAGGTAGCCTTCGACGTCGGCCGTCAGCGTGATGACAGCACCCTTCGCGTCCACCGACTTCACGACGCCGTCAACCGTTGCGCCCTTGTCGTTGATCGCCACGAAGTTGCTGAACGGGTCGCCTTCGAGCTGCTTGATGCCGAGCGAAATGCGTTCCTTCTCGACGTCGATGCCCAGAACCACGGCTTCGACTTCGTCGCCCTTCTTGTACTTGCGGACGGCTTCTTCGCCGGTTTCCGACCACGACAGGTCCGAAAGGTGAACCAGACCGTCGATACCGCCGGGCAGACCGATGAACACGCCGAAGTCGGTGATCGACTTGATCGCGCCTTGCAGCTTGTCGCCCTTCTTGTAGTTGCGGCTGAAGTCATCCCACGGATTCGGCTTGCACTGCTTCATGCCGAGCGAGATGCGGCGGCGGTCTTCGTCGATCTCGAGGACCATGACTTCGACTTCGTCGCCCAGTTGCACAACCTTCGACGGTGCAACGTTCTTGTTCGTCCAGTCCATTTCCGAAACGTGGACGAGGCCTTCGATACCCGACTCGACTTCGACGAACGCGCCGTAGTCGGTGATATTCGTGACCTTACCGAACAGGCGCGTGCCCGACGGGTAACGGCGCGAGATGCCTTCCCACGGATCGTCGCCCAGTTGCTTGATACCGAGCGAAACGCGGTTCTTTTCCTGGTCGAACTTAAGGATCTTGGCCGTGACTTCCTGGCCGACCGACAGCACTTCCGACGGGTGACGCACGCGACGCCATGCGATGTCGGTGATGTGCAGCAGGCCGTCGATGCCGCCGAGGTCCACGAACGCGCCGTAGTCGGTGATGTTCTTGACCACGCCGTTGACGATCGCGCCTTCCTTCAGCGTTTCGAGCAGCTTTGCGCGCTCTTCGCCTTGCGTGGCTTCGATCACTGCGCGGCGCGACAGCACGACGTTGTTACGCTTGCGGTCGAGCTTGATGACGCGGAATTCGAGCGTCTTGCCTTCGTACGGCGTCGTGTCCTTGACCGGACGCGTGTCGACGAGCGAACCCGGCAGGAACGCGCGGATGCCGTTGACCATCACGGTCATGCCGCCCTTGACCTTGCCCGTGATCGTGCCGGTCACGAGTTCGTTGTTGTCGAGCGCCTTTTCCAGCGACAGCCACGAAGCGAGACGCTTCGCCTTGTCGCGCGACAGGATCGTGTCGCCATAGCCGTTTTCCAGCGCGTCGATCGCGACGGAAACGAAATCGCCCGATTGAACCTCCACTTCGCCCTGGTCGTTCAGGAATTCCTCGATGGGAATGTAGGCCTCGGACTTCAGGCCAGCGTTGACAACCACGAAGTTGTGGTCGACGCGGACGACTTCAGCGGAGATGACTTCGCCGGCACGCATGTCCTGGCGGGTCAGCGACTCTTCGAACAGAGCCGCGAAAGATTCGGTATTCGGGGTGGAGGTTTGCAGATCGGACATAAAAATCTGTATTTGCATGGTTTGCGCTGCCTCGCCAGTCAGTCTTGACGGCTTGGCGTTGAGGCCGGAACGCGACGTTCGCGGCACGGATGCGAAAACCAAACGGGGTTAAGGGGTTAAATAACGCCCTGCTTCATGCGGGGCACCAACACGGAACAACCACTACCTACTGCTGTATTGCCTGTTTCACTGCGCTTTGCCGTGAGCCTCGGAGTGCCGCACGGGCAATGCCTGATACCACTGCACGACCTGCTCGACCGCCTGGTCGATGGACAGCGCCGAGGTATCCAACAGCTGCGCATCCGCTGCGGGCTTGAGCGGCGCGGCTGCACGACCACTGTCGCGCGCGTCGCGTTCACGCAAATCCCGGAGCAAGTCATCCATATTAGCAGAAAATCCTTTTTGGATCAATTGCTTATGCCGGCGGGCCGCGCGGGCCTCCACGCTGGCCGTCAGGAAGACCTTCAGAACCGCGTCCGGGAAGATCACCGTGCCCATGTCGCGGCCGTCCGCGACGAGGCCGGGCAGCTTGCGGAACGCCCGCTGGCGCGCCACCAGCGCGGTACGCACGCCCGGATGCGCCGCGATCATCGAGGCGCGGTTGCCCACTTGCTCGGCGCGGATTTCGTTCGAAACGTCAACGCCGTCGAGCTGCGCGAGCCCCTCGCGGAACGTGATGTGGAGATCGTCGATGAGTCTCGCGAGGCCGTCGGCGTCGTCGGCGGCGATCTCGTAGCGCATGCTCGCGAGCGCCGCGAGCCGGTAGAGCGCGCCGCTGTCGAGCAGGTGGAAGCCCATGTGCGCGGCGACCAGCGTGGCCACCGTGCCCTTGCCGGAAGCGGTGGGGCCGTCGATCGTGATGACGGGCGTCGGATAAAAGGGACGAGTCGGTTTCATGCGGCGTGTGCTATCGCGACGAAAAGTCAGGGTTGCGCGAGCGCCAGGAAGCGCTCGAAATAATCGGGGAAGGTCTTGCCGACGCACTTCGGGTCGTTGATGCGCACCGGCACGCCGCCGAGGCTCACGAGCGAGAAGCACATGGCCATGCGGTGATCGTCGTAGGTGTCGATGGCCGCGTTGGGCGTGAGCTTTTCGGGCGGGCGCACGATCAGGTAATCGGGGCCCTCCTCCACTTCGGCGCCGACCTTGCGCAGTTCCGTGGCCATCGCGGCAATACGGTCGGTTTCCTTCACGCGCCAGCTCGCGATGTTGCGCAGCGTGGTCGCGCCGTCGGCGAACAGCGCGGCCACGGCGATCGTCATGGCCGCGTCGGGAATCAGGTTGAAGTCCATGTCGATGGGATCGAGCTTGCCGTGATCGTTGCCGATGCCGCGCACCTCGATCCAGTCGTCCGCGACCGTGACGTTCGCGCCCATCTTCATGAGCGCCGCCGCGAAGGCGACATCGCCCTGGATGCTCGCGCGGCCCACGCCTTCCACGCGAATCGGGCCGCCGCCGATGGCGCCCGCCGCGAGGAAATACGACGCGCTCGACGCGTCGCCTTCCACCATGATCTTGCCCGGCGACTGGTAGCGCACGCCCGCAGGAATCTCGAAGCGATGCCAGCCGTTGTTACGCTCGACGTTCACGCCGAAGCGCGCCATCAGCTTGATCGTGATGTCGATGTAGGGCTTCGAGATCAGCTCGCCCTCCACTTCGACCACGGTCACGCCGCCTTCGGCGCGCACGAGCGGCAGCGTCATCAGCAGCGCCGTGAGGAACTGGCTCGACACGTCGCCGCGCACGCGAATGGGCGCCGTCACGTCGATCTGCGCCGGACGGATGCGCAGCGGCGGATAGCCGTCGTTCTCTTCGTAATCGATCTTCGCGCCGATCTGGCGCAGGCCGTCGACGAGATCGCCGATTGGCCGTTCGTGCATGCGCGGCACGCCGTGAATGCGGTAGTCGCCGCCATTGACCGCGAGCGCCGCCGTGAGCGGACGCACGGCCGTGCCCGCGTTGCCGAGGAACAGGTCGGCGCGCACCGCCTGGAACGCGCCGCGCGTGCCCTGCACGACGCAGGTGTCGCCCTCGCGCTTGAGCTTCACGCCGAGCTTGTCGAGCGCGTCGAGCATCACGCGCGTGTCGTCGGAATCGAGCAGATTCGTGATGGTCGTTTCGCCCTCGGCAAGCGCCGCGAGCAGCAGCACGCGGTTCGAGATGCTCTTCGAGCCGGGCAGACGGATCGTGCCGGTCGCACGGGTGAACGGTCCGAGATCGAGGTGTTCCATGAACGTTTCCTGGTGATGCCTGTTGCCGAGCCGGCGGCCGCCGGGTAGGCGAGCCGTCGCGGCTGCTTGTCAATGTGCGTGCTGTTGCGTTCGCTGGCGGGTCCGCTTATTTGTCGGGCATGGCGTCGAGTGCTGCCGACGCCGCGCCCGGCGCCGCACCCGCGTGATTGCCGCCGCGCTCCTGCCACGCCTTGCGCGCCGCGCGCGAGCGCGCGAACACGGTTTCGAGCGCCACGCCGTCGCCGGCGTCGATGGCCGCGCGCAGTTTCGCGAGTACTTCAGTGTAGCCGTCGAGTTCCGCGAGCAGCGCGGAACGGTTCGCGAGGCACACGTCGCGCCACATCTCGGGGCTCGACGCGGCAATGCGCGTGAAGTCGCGGAAACCGCCCGCGGCGAAAGAGAACTTCAGTTCGGCGTCGGGCGTGTCGAGAATCTGGTCGACGAGCGCGAACGACAGCACGTGCGGCAGATGGCTGACCGAGGCGAACACGTGATCGTGCTGCTCGCCCGACATCTCGCCGATCACGGCGCCGGTGGCCTGCCACATCGCCGCCACGCACGCGACCGTGTCGGGCGCGTTTTCCGGCAACGGACACAGCACGACGTTGCGCCCCACGTAGAGATCGGGCAGCGCGGCTTCGACGCCGCTCGACTCGCGGCCCGCGATCGGATGGGCCGGCACGAACTGCCGGACACGTTCGCCCAGCACCGCGCGCGCCGCCGCGATCACGTCGCTCTTGGTGCTGCCCGCGTCGGTCACGATGGTCTTCGCGTCGAGATGCGGCGCGATGCGTTCGAGCAGCGTCCGCGTCTGTGCGACGGGCGCGGCGATCAGCACGATGTCGGCGCCCGCGAGCGCGACGGCGAGCGCCGCGTCGTCGTCGAGCGTCACGGCGGTGTCGATCACGCCGAGTTCGAGCGCGCGCTCGACCGACCGCGCGTTGCGGCCCACGCCGATCACCTCGGCGCCCTGCACCGCCGCGCCGCGTTCGCGCAGCGCGCGCGCCAGCGATCCGCCGATCAGGCCGACGCCGAAAATCACCAGCTTGCTAAAGGTAAAAGCACTCACGGCATCACCACGAAAAAATGGTTGGCGGGTTCGCGCATCTCATCGCGCCCTGTGTTTGCGCGACTCACCGCGCACCGAGCGCGCGTTCGAGCGCGGCGACGAACGCGGCATTCTCGTCGGCGAGACCGATCGTCACGCGCAGCCACTGCGGCAAACCGTAGTTGCCGACCGGGCGCACGATCACGCCTTGCTCGAGCAGCGCGAGATTCACGCGCTCGCCGGCCGCGTCGTCATTGGCGTCACGCGCCACGCGCACCAGCACGAAATTGCCGTCCGAAGGCACGTACTCGAGGCCGAGCCGCGCGAAGGCGGCCGTAAGCGTGCGGTAGCCTTCGGCGTTGAGTTGCGCGCTGCGTTCGAGAAACGCCGTGTCGCCGAGCGCGGCAACGGCCGCCGCCTGCGCGAGCGTGTTGACGTTGAACGGCTGGCGCAGGCGGTTCAGCAGATCGGTCAGCCCCGGCGGCGCGATCGCAAAACCGACGCGCAGACCCGCGAGCCCGTACGCCTTCGAAAACGTGCGCGAGACGAGCAGGTTCGGATACCGGCGCACCCACGCGATCGAGTCGTAGCGCTTCTCGGCCGCGAGATATTCCGTGTAGGCCTCGTCGAGCACGACCACCACGTGCGCGGGCACCTTCGCGATGAACGCCTCGAGCGCCGCGCCGTCGATGAAGGTGCCGGTCGGATTGTTCGGGTTCGCCACGAACACGAGCCGGGTGTCGGCATCGATCGCCGCCAGCATCGCGCCGAGATCGTGACCGTGGCGCACGGCCGGCGTGACCACGTGGCGCGCGCCGAGCCCTTGCGTCGCGAGCGCGTAGACCGCGAACGAATACTGCGAATAGACGATGGCCTCGCCGCGCTCGACGAACGCATGCGCGGCCAGTTCCAGAATGTCGTTGCTGCCGTTGCCGAGCGTGATCCATTCGGGCGGCACGTCGTAGCGGCGGCTGAGCGCAGCCTTCAGTTCGAACGCGTTCGAATCCGGATAGCGCCCGAGTTCGGCGGCCGCCGCGGCCAGCGCGCGCTGCGCCGACTCGGGCATGCCGAGCGGATTCTCGTTCGACGCGAGCTTGACGATGCGTGCCTCGTCGAGCCCGAACTGGCGTGCGACTTCCGAAATCGGCTTGCCGGCGAGGTAAGGCGCGATCGCGCGCACGTACGAAGGGCCGAATGGCGTGGTCATGCGAGTCTCCCAACCGGGTTCCGGGCGCCGCGCGGGGCGTGCGGTGGACGGCGAGTCTGGTCGTTGCGAGGAAAGCGCGCCGCCCGTGCCGCCGCGCAACGTCGACACACGATCGACACGCGCTTCGGGCGGCGGCCGAGGCGCAAACCGTAGCGGCGGTTCGCGCCCCGGCGCGCGGATGAATCGACTTAACGCGCGGCTTGAAGCGGCTTAGCGCGCGCGCGGATACGAACCGAGGATCTTCAGGAACGCGGCTTTCTGGCCGAGTTCGTCGAGTGCGGCGACCACAGGCGCGTCGTCGCGATGGCCTTCGAAATCGATATAGAAGTAGTACTCCCACGTGCTGCCGAGGCGCGCGGGACGCGACTCGAAACGCGTCATGGACACGCCGTGGCGCGCGAGCGGTTCGAGCAGCTTGTAGACGGCGCCCGACTCGTTCTTCACCGTGACGATGATCGAGGTCTGGTCCTTGCCCGTTGCGCCGGCCGCCTGCTTGCTGATCATCACGAAGCGCGTGCGATTGTGCGGATCGTCCTGGATCAGCGCGTTGGCGATGAGCAGACCGTAGTGCGTCGCGGCGCGCTCGCCCGCGATCGCGGCCACGGTGGGATCGGCGGCGGCGAGACGCGCGCCTTCGGCGTTGCTCGCCACGGCCTGACGTTCCAGATGCGGCGCGTTCGCGTTGAGCCAGTGCTGGCACTGCGCGAGCGACTGCGGATGCGCGCACACGCGCGTGACGCCTTGCAGCGTGCCGCTTTGCGTCATCAGGTTGTGCTGGATCGGCAAGGCGATTTCCCCGCCGATCACGAGCTGCGTTTCGAGGAACAGGTCGAGCGTGCGCGACACCGCGCCTTCGGTCGAATTCTCGACCGGCACGACGCCGAACTCGGCCGCGCCCGCTTCGACCGAACGAAACACTTCGTCGATCGACGGGCACGCGAGACCTTCGATCGACTGACCGAAGTACGCGTACATCGCCTGTTCGCTATAGGTGCCGACCGGCCCGAGAAACGCCGCCGAAATGGTCTTTTCGAGCGAGCGGCTCGCGGCCATGATCTCGCGCCAGATCGCGCTGATGTGCTCGTTGCCGAGCGGGCCGTCGCTCATGTCCTGCAAGCGCGCGATCACCTGCATCTCGCGCTCGGGGCGGAACACCGGCGCGTTGAAATGCTTCTTGACCTCGCCCACTTCGAGCGCGACGTTGGCGCGCTGGTTCAGCAGCGAGATGAGCTGCGCGTCGATCGCGTCGATGCGTTCGCGCAGCGGCTTGAGTTGGGAATTGAGTTCGTCGTCCATGCGTGAAACCGGCAATAGGAAAGGATGCGCGTTAAGCGAGCCCAAATGGCTCAAGCGCGCTTCGCCTCGAATTCCTTCATGTACTCGACCAGCGCCTTCACTGCCTCGAGCGGCACCGCGTTGTAAATCGATGCCCGCATGCCGCCGACGGACTTGTGGCCCTTCAGCTGCAACAGCCCGCGCGCTTTGGCGCCGGCGAGGAAATCCGCGTTACGTGTTTCGTCGGCGAGGAAGAACGGCACGTTCATCCGCGAGCGCGCGAGGCGCTCCACCTTGTTTTGGTAGAAGCTGCTGGCGTCGATCGTGTCGTAGAGCAGCTTCGCCTTTTCGATATTGCGCGCCTCGATGGCTTCGAGACCGCCCTGGCGCTTCAGCCACTTGAACACGAGCCCGGCGATGTAAATCGCATAGGTGGGCGGCGTGTTGAACATGGAGTTGTTCGCGGCCACGGTCTTCCATTCGAACGCCGAGGGGCAGATGGGCATGGCGCGGTCGAGCAGATCTTCGCGCACGATCAACACCGTCACGCCCGCCATGCCGATGTTCTTCTGCGCGCCGCCGTAGAGCACGCCGTATTTGGCGATGTCCATCGGGCGCGACAGGATGTGCGACGAGGCGTCGGCCACCAGCGGAATGTCGCCGAGGTCGGGAATCTCGAAGGTCTCGACGCCGTCGATCGTCTCGTTCGTGCACAGGTGCACGTAGGCGGGGTCGTCGGAAAGCTGCCACTCGCCGTGCGCCGGCGAATGCGTGAAGCCGGCTTCGGTGCGGCCCGTGGCGGCGATATGCGCCTCGCCGTACTTGAGCGCTTCCTTCTGCGACTTCTGCGACCACGAACCCGTGATCACGAAGTCCGCGCGCGGCTTCGCGCCGAACAGGTTGAGCGGCACGATGGCGTTCTCGCCGATCCCGCCGCCTTGCAGAAAGAGAATCTGGTGGCTCGCGGGCACTTGCAGCAACTCGCGCAGATCGAGCAGCGCTTCGCTGTGGATCTGCATGAATTCCGGACCGCGATGGCTCATTTCCATCACGCCCATGCCACTGCCGTGCCAGTCGAGCATTTCGTCGGCCGCCTGGCGCAGAACCTCTTCCGGCAACGCCGCCGGACCAGCTGAGAAGTTGAAGACGCGCATCGTTACAAGGTCCCCGAGGCGGGCGCCGCCGCAAAAAAGCCGCTCAGCGCGCCAGAAAAAGAAAATGGCCGTCTGCGCTTATCGCGCAAACGACCATTATCGCATTGTCGCCGGGAACCCGCCAACGCGGGCCGCCCGGCAGCATCAGCGCATTGCGCCGAGCTAATCCGCCAACTTACTTGCCAACCTTGACCGACGCGACTTCCTTGTCGGCCTGGTCGCGCGTGGCCTTGATCGACTGCGGCATGTACTTCTGCATCAGACCGTTGACGACGTCGCGGCCCACCTGGTCTTGCACCTGGATGAACTTGCGGCCGGTCGGGCTGCGGTAGAACGTGGTCAGGTCCTTGATTTCCTGCGTGCTGTAGTACTTCGCGTAAGCGTCGTACTGAGCTTGCATGGCGTCCTGCTTGAACGAGTCGGTCGCGAAGACCTGACCTGCCGAGTCAACCAGCTTCGGCACGGTGTTCTTTTGCAGCGTGGGGACAGCGGCCTGCTTTTGCTTGTCCGACATCGTCTTGTTTTCCGAGAGCGCGTCCGACAGGATGGCCGGGACGAGCTGCTTGGCTTGCATCTGGGCGCTGTTGCCGATTGCGCCGACGAGCTTTTGCGCGTCGATCGCGTCGAGCAGGTCCTTGATCGCGGCTTGCTTGGCCGGATCGACGGGTGCTGCGGCCGCAGCCGGAGCCGCCGTGCCGGGCGCCTGGGACTGGAGCGACTGAGCCATGGCAAACGTCGGCACGAGAGCGGCCAGCAACATCACCTGCTTGAATCGTTTTTGCATCATTACTCCCTTTGAAAAATTGATCGTGCGTGATCGTACGTTCTTGTGCGTGTGTCGACGTGCTGGCTCGCGCGGACCACGGGGCACTCTCGCCCGCCGGCCGGACCACGCGGTCCATCCAGCACACCTGTCAGTCACCTGACAGTCGATACGACACTTACCAAAAGGCCCGCTCTCGCGGGCCAACGTGGCATCTTACTCCGCGGCTTCGCCTTCGCCGTTTTCACCCGCGCCTTCACCGGGTTCGACGTCGACGTCGCCTTCGGCATCGGCCTCGGCGATCTGCTGCAGGCCTGAGAGCTTCGTGCCTTCGTCAAGGCTGATGAGTGTAACACCTTGCGTTGCACGGCCCATTTCGCGGATCTCCGAGACGCGCGTGCGGATCAGCACGCCCGTCGTGGTGATCAGCATGATCTCGGCTTCCGGGTCGACGAGCGTTGCCGCCACCACCTTGCCGTTGCGCTCCGAGGTCTGGATCGCGATCATGCCCTTGGTGCCGCGGCCGTGGCGCGTGTACTCGGTGATCGGCGTGCGTTTGCCGTAACCGTTTTGCGTGGCGGTGAGCACCGACTGCTGCTCGTCGCCCGCCACCAGCAGCGCGATGACCTGCTGGCCGTCGTCGAGCTGCATGCCGCGCACGCCGCGCGCCTCGCGGCCCATCGGGCGCACGTCATTTTCGTCGAAGCGCACGGCCTTGCCCGCGTCCGAGAACAGCATGACGTCGTGTTCGCCGTCGGTGATGGCCGCGCCGATCAGGTAGTCGCCGTCATCCAGACCGACCGCGATGATGCCCTTGCGCAGCGGGCGGCTGAAGGCTTCGAGCGGCGTCTTCTTGACCGTGCCGAGCGCCGTGGCCATGAACACGTACTTGTCGGCCGAGAATTCCTTGACCGGCAGCACGACGTTGATCTTCTCGCCGTCCTGCAGCGGGAACATGTTGACGATCGGACGGCCGCGCGAGTTGCGCGAGCCTTGCGGCACTTCGTAGACCTTGACCCAGTACACGCGGCCGCGGTTCGAGAAGCACAGGATGTGGTCGTGCGTATTGGCGATGAAGAGTGTGTCGATCCAGTCGTCTTCCTTCATCTGCGTGGCCTGCTTGCCGCGACCACCGCGCTTTTGCGCCCGATATTCCGACAACGGCTGCGATTTCACGTAGCCGGAGTGCGACATCGTCACGACCATGTCCTGCGGCGTGATGAGGTCTTCGGTGTTCAGCTCCGTGGCGTTCATTTCGATCTTCGAGCGGCGTTCGTCGCCGAATTCGCTCTTGATCGACGTGAGTTCGTCGGAGATCATCGACGTTACGCGCTCGGGGCGCGACAGAATGTCGAGCAGGTCGGCGATCTGCGCCATGACTTCGCGGTACTCGCCAATGATCTTGTCCTGCTCCAGACCGGTCAGGCGCTGGAGACGCATTTGCAGGATTTCCTGCGCCTGCGTGTCGGACAGACGGTAGAGGCCGTCGGCCTGCATACCATATTGCGGGTTCAGCCCTTCCGGACGATACGCGTCGCGGCCGCCCGCCGTGGCGTTGTCCTGCTCCGCGCGCGTGAGCATGTCGCGCACGAGCGAGGAATCCCACGAACGGTTCATCAACTCCTGTTTCGCGATCGGCGGCGTGGGCGCGGCCTTGATGATCTCGATGAACGAGTCGATATTGGCGAGCGCGACCGCCAGGCCTTCGAGCACGTGACCGCGTTCGCGCGCCTTGCGCAGTTCGTACACCGTGCGCCGCGTGAGCACTTCGCGGCGGTGCGAGAGGAAATGGTGGAGCATTTCCCGCAGGTTCAGCAGCTTCGGCTGGTTGTCCACCAGCGCGACCATATTCATGCCGAACGTGTCCTGCAGCTGCGTGGCCTTGTACAGATTATTGAGGATGACCTCGGGCACTTCGCCGCGCTTGAGCTCGATCACCACGCGCATGCCGCTCTTGTCGGACTCGTCGCGAATGTCAGAAATGCCTTCGAGCTTCTTCTCGTTCACCAGCTCGGCGATGCGTTCGAGCAGCGAACGCTTGTTCACCTGATACGGCAGTTCGTCGACGATGATCGCCATGCGCTGACCGCGATCGATTTCCTCGAAGTGCGTGGCGGCGCGCATCACCACCCGGCCGCGGCCAGTGCGATAGCCGTCGCGCACGCCAGCGACGCCGTAGATGATGCCGGCGGTCGGGAAATCAGGCGCGGGGATGATCTCGATCAACTCGTCGATCGTTGTCTCGGGGTTCTTCAGCAGGTGCTGACAGGCGTCGACAACTTCGTTGAGATTGTGCGGCGGAATATTCGTGGCCATGCCGACCGCGATCCCCGACGAGCCGTTGATCAGCAGGTTCGGGATACGCGCGGGCAGGATGAGCGGCTCGCTTTCGCTGCCGTCGTAGTTCGGCCCGAAGTCGACCGTTTCCTTGTCGATGTCGGCGAGCAACTCGTGGCCGATCTTCGCCATGCGGATTTCGGTGTATCGCATGGCGGCGGCGTTGTCGCCGTCGATCGAGCCGAAGTTGCCCTGGCCGTCGACCAGCATGTAGCGCAGCGAGAAGTTCTGGGCCATCCGCACGATGGTGTCGTAGACGGCCGTGTCGCCGTGCGGATGGTATTTACCGATCACGTCGCCGACGATACGCGCCGACTTCTTGTACGCGCGGTTCCAGTCGTTGTTCAGCTCGTGCATGGCATATAGCACGCGCCGGTGCACGGGCTTGAGGCCGTCGCGCACGTCCGGAAGTGCACGCCCGACGATCACGCTCATCGCGTAATCGAGATACGAGCGGCGCATTTCCTCCTCGAGGGAGATAGGCAGAGTCTCTTTGGCGAATTGATCCATTATCGATGTCTGATTCGGGCACGCGCGGTGCTGGGGCGACGCTCGCCGTCACAACCGCTCCTGCCGCCATGAAGCGGGCGGCGAGCGATGGGACGAGCAAACCAGAACCGCGAGACGCCCTGCTGTCGCATGGACGCCGCGGACGCAGCGCATCACGCGATTCTACCATGCACGGCACCCTCGGCCGCCGACTACGTATACCTATTAGAGGGGTGGCGCCGGAACGCTCCAAAGCGCGCTACGGGATGACGGCGTGGCGCGCGAACGACACCGGCGCACGCGCTGACTGCGCGACAAATGCGATGGAATGACAATGTGGAACATTCGTGACGGAGGAACGACCCGGAGAACACGGAAAGCACGACCGGAATTCCGCTGCGGAATCGACGGCAGGCGGCGATGTGGGAGTGACTGGCGAGCGCAACGGCGCATCAGCGCGGCAAGGCCCGAGCACTCGGGAAATTGCCCGAAAAAAGCCGGGAACTTTTTGTTGCTGAGCCACCACATTCCGCCGACCGGAGCGGAACGGGCAGAATTTTTTTTATCGTAGGAAGGGAACGATATGGCAAAATGCCAACGCACAAAGTTAGACACCGCTCGAAGTCTATACAACGCAAAACGTTCCCCACAACTTGCCAATGTTATACTTCGAGCAATGTATGACTTGTCTTCGTCATATGGCTCGCAGTAAACCTGCGGTAATCTCAATTTCGAGAGGAGAAATATGAATAAACTTTCAAAGCTCGCGTTCATTGCAGCTACCGCAGTTGTGGCTGCATCCGCTCAGGCACAATCGGTGCCGGCGTCGCGACAAGCCGTCAATGACAACTGGGTGAATGGTACCGGCGAATACGTGTGGATGAACGGCACGAACGAGCTTTGCTGGCGCGATGCATTCTGGACGCCGGCCACGGCCAACGCCAAGTGCGATGGCGCCCTGGTCGCCCAGGCACCGCAGCCGCCGGTCGCTCCGCCGCCGCCGCCGGCCATCACCAGCCAGAAGATCACGTATCAAGCTGACGCCCTGTTCGACTTCGACAAGGCAATCCTGAAGCCGGCTGGCAAGGAAAAGCTGGACGATCTGGCAAGCAAGATCCAGGCGCTGAACCTCGAAGTCGTCGTGGCAACGGGTTACACCGACCGCATCGGCTCGAACGCTTACAACGACCGTCTGTCGCTGCGCCGTGCGCAAGCTGTCAAGTCGTACCTGGTCAGCAAGGGTGTTCCGGCAGAACGCGTGTACACGGAAGGCAAGGGCAAGCGCAACCCGGTTACGACTGGCTGCAACCAGAAGAACCGCAAGCAACTCATCGCCTGCCTCGCACCGGACCGTCGCGTGGAAGTCGAAGTCGTCGGCACGCAAAAGCAGTAATCGCGCGCTTTCGACCGCAGGTCTCAAAAGCCCCGCTTCGGCGGGGCTTTTTTTATGCGCGGAATTTCCAGCGTCGCTATTTCGCAAGCCGTTCGGCTCGCGCCCGTTCGAACGAAGCGCGTACAAATTGAGATAGCCGCGAATGCGTCATCTGGCGCGCATTTTGCCGCCCTGCGCACCGGCCTATATACTCCGGGGTTATTCCCACCTTCCCGCGCCGCGCTTCAGGCTGCCACGACATGACCAACGCCGATCCCCACGAACTGCAGAAATTCAGCGATCTCGCTCATCGCTGGTGGGACCCGAATGCCGAATTCAAGCCGCTGCACGAACTGAACCCCGTGCGCCTCGGCTGGATCGATAGCCATGCGCATCTGCCGGGCAAGCGCGTGCTCGATATCGGCTGCGGCGGCGGCATTCTTTCCGAGTCGATGGCCGGACTCGGCGCGACCGTCAAAGGCATCGACCTGTCGAGCGAAGCGCTCGGCGTGGCCGATCTGCATAGCCTGGAAAGCGGTGTCACCGTCGACTACGAACTGATCGCCGCCGAGGCGCTGGCCGCGCGCGAGCCGGCTTCGTTCGACGTCGTGACCTGCATGGAAATGCTCGAGCACGTGCCGGAACCCGCCGAAGTCGTGAAGGCGTGCGCCACGCTCGTGAAGCCGGGCGGCTGGGTGTTCTTCTCCACGCTCAATCGCAACGTGAAGTCGTATCTGCTCGCGGTGATCGGCGCGGAATACATCGCCCGGATGCTGCCGAAGGGCACGCACGACTACGCGCGCTTCATCCGCCCTTCCGAACTCGCGCGCTTCGTGCGCGAAGCCGACCTGCATCTCGACGAGATCAAGGGCATCACGTACAACCCGCTCACGCGCCATTTCACGCTCTCGAACGATTCGAGCGTCAACTACATGGTGGCGTGCCGGCGCGGCGCCTGAGCCGCAATTTCGCGCTGACGATGGCGAAGCGGCGCGGTCGTGCGCCATTTCGAGGCGCGTTTTGGGGCGCGTTTTGGGGCGCGTTTTGGGGCGCGCTTTGGGGCGCGCTTTGGGGCGCGCTTTGGGGTGCATTTCGAGGCCCGTTTTGCGCCGTTTCACATTCCGTTTCGCCCGTCGCTTCGTGCCCCATTTGCGTCCCGTTCCGCCCTTTCTCCTTCGCCCCGACATGACCACATCTCCGACACAACCCGCCGCGGACGGCGGTGCGGCACTGGCTAGCTGCGACGCCGTGCTGTTCGACTTCGACGGCACGCTCGCCGACACGGCGCCGGACCTCGCGGCGGCCGTGAACCAGATGCGCCACGCACGCGGCCTCAAGCCCGCTCCGCTCGACAAGCTGCGCCCGCTCGCCTCGGCGGGCGCGCGCGGGCTGATCGGCGGCGCGTTCGGCATCGGTCCCGACGATCGCGAATTCGCGGCGATGCGCGAGGAATTCCTCGCCAATTACGCGGCGAACCTGCGCGTGGAAACCGCGCTCTTCGACGGGATCGACGCGGTGCTGGACGATCTCGACGCGCGCGGCGTGCGCTGGGGCATCGTCACGAACAAGGTGGCGCGCCTGACCGATCCGCTCGTCAAGCTGATGCATCTCGACACGCGCGCCGCCTGCGTGGTGAGCGGCGACACGACGCCCTACTCCAAGCCGCATCCGGCGCCGCTGCTGCACGCGGCCGAGGCGCTCGGCGTCGCGCCGCAGCGCGTGGTGTACGTAGGCGACGACCTGCGCGACGTGCAGGCCGGCGAAGCCGCGGGTATGGCGACGATCGCCGCCGCCTACGGCTACTGCGGCAACGACGTCCCGCCCACGCAGTGGAACGCGCACTATGTTGCCGAGACTACATCGCAACTTTTCGCGCTGCTGGAGCACCTTGGCGCCAAGGTTTGAGCGCCGTTAAAGGCTCGCGCCCTTGAAACGGGCACGGTTCGCCTCATCTGGCGAACTATGGGATAATTCTCCCTTCCTCTGGGGCCGACCTGGTTTCGACAGGGGTTATGAAGTAGGCAGGGCATGCCGAGGACCCGTCACCTCGTTAATCAATGGGAAAAACGTAACTGCAAACGACGAAACGTTCGCACTGGCAGCCTAAGGGCCGCCGTCCTCTGCCTGGCTCACTGACGGGCTAGTGTCGCAAGACCGGTAGCAATACCGCCAGAGGTCATATACGTCAGTTAAGCTCTGTCGGCGTCACGACGCCAGAGTCGAAAACTTAGTGAATCGCCGTAGCGCAGCGTGTTCGTCCGCGTCGCTCCGGTTAAATCAAATGACAGAACTACGCATGTAGAACTGTTTATGGACTGCTTCTGGACGCGGGTTCGATTCCCGCCGGCTCCACCAGATTCGCCGCATCAAAAAGCAAAAACCCCGCACGCTCAATGGCTTGCGGGGTTTTTTGTTTGGCACGCCGTGTCTTGCACACTTCACGCCCAAGATCGCGCAACAAAAAAACTCGCGATCGCCCAGGCTCTCGCGAGTTTCTCGAACCGCTTACGCACGCCACACGACTCGCGCAGCGCCCGCGCGTGATTCAAACCCCTCAATTATCCTGCGGACACTGCAGGTTGCAGCCGTTCGGATCGCCCATGTCGCCGCGCTTGCGCGCCGCGGTCGGCTTGCCGTGCTGATACTTGCCCGAGGGGGCCGAAGCCGCGAACTGCATCTGCGGATGTTCCTGGAGCTTGAACTCGTCGGTCAGGATGCCGCCCGGCACGCCCGGCGAATTCTGTGCGAAGGCGAGATCCACCGTCGCGAACAAGGCCGCCGCGGTTGCGGCGACGGTACACACTTTGAGGACAAATTTCATAGTCGATCGGCGCGATAACGCGCATCTGAAACGTAAGAGCAAATACCGGTCGAAAGTATCACAAAAAGCGCGGCTCTCTGCAGCGTCGACCGGCAGTGAAGCTTGAGTTGCATTGCCTTTCGTTACAGCGCGCCGCGCCCGAACCGTGCCCGTTATACCGAGAACACCGTGCGCGGGCCGTCCGCGCCCCACGCGGCGTCCAGCGCGACGACTTCGCCGCAGGCGCTCGGATCGTAGCCCTCGAGCTGCGCGACCGCTTCGCGAAATCCGGCCCCACGCAGCAATGCCAACACGGTCGACAACGGCTCGCGCTCGAGATGCGCGCGATCGCACGCGAAATAGTAGTCTTCGTCGGCGATTTCGATGAAATCCAGCCCGAAGTGATGGGCGGCCGGTTCCACGCCAAAACCCACGTCGGCCATGCCGCTGGCGACGAACGCGGCGATCGCCGAATGCGTCAATTCCGACGACGCATAGCCGTTCACGCGCTCCGGATCGACGCCGATGCGCGTGAGGAGCAAGTCGATCAGCATGCGCGTGCCCGAACCCGGCTGCCGGTTCACGAAACGAATGTCGCCGCGCGCGAGATCGGCGAGTCCGGCCACGCGCTTCGGGTTGCCGCGCCCGACGAAGAGCCCCTGCTTGCGCTGCGTGAGGTGGATCAGCACGTGGCGATGCGGATCGAGCCACGCGCGATACGCGTTCGCGCATGCCGAGCGAAAGTCGCCGCGCGGCACATGGAAGCCCGCGAGATCGCATTCGCCGCGCGCAAGCGCGCTGATCGCATCCACGCTGTCGCGGTATTTGATCTCCACCGGCACCTGATCGCCGACGAGCGCCGTCACCAGCGCGGCCACCGCGTAGCCATGCGACGCGTGAATGCGCAGGTCCTGCGCGGCCGGCGCGAGCCAGCGGTTCAGATCGCTGGCCACTTCGCTCGCGAGCGCGTCGAGATTGCCTTGCAGGCGCTCAGCGCACAGGCGTTGCGAGCGCAACACCGCCTCGCCCAGTTCCGAGAGCACGGAACCGCGCCCGCGCGCCTTCGCGATGAGCGCGCCGCCGAGGCGCTCCTCCACTTCGCGCAGCACGCCCCACGCGTGGCGATAGGACAAACCCTTACGCTGCGCAGCCTGCGCGATGCTGCCTTCTTCCGCGACGAGCGCAAGCAGCGGCACGACGTCCGTCAGGCTTGCCTCGCGGCCTTCCGCGTCGCGCACGACCAGCTGCGCCTGACACTCGACCTTGATCATTATGAAATCATCCTTCCTATTGCGTCTGCTTTTGCACGGGCCTATTGTTCGAACAGACAACAAGACAACCCGAGCATAGTTGCACACTTTATGAATAACAAGTGCATATATGCCAGGAGGAACCCCACCGTGGAAGAGACAACGCTTCGCGCGCCCGCGGCACCGGATGCACTCGTGCGTCGCCATGCGCAACCCGGCCGCACGCTGCTCGCGATCCTGCACGCGATCCAGGACGAAACCGGCTTCGTGCCGCCCGACACCGTCGCGCCGCTCGCGAAGGCACTGAACCTGTCGCGCGCGGAAGTGCACGGCGTCATCACTTACTACCACCACTTCCGCACCGCGCCGCCCCCCGCCGTCACCGTGCAGCTCTGCCGTGCCGAAGCGTGCCGCAGCATGGGTAGCGAGGCGCTCGCGCAGCATGCGCAAGCGCATACGGGCTGCCGTTTTCATCAGCATGGCCACGCCGCCGCGGAACTCACGCACGCGCATGAACAAGGCGAGGTCGCGCTCGAGTCGGTGTATTGCCTCGGCCAGTGCGCGCTCTCGCCCGCCATGATGATTAACGGCACCTTGCACGCGAAAGTGACCCCGCAAAAGTTCGACGCGCTGCTCGCGAAGGCCGTGGCCGCCGCGCGCACCGAGGAGGCCGCATGATCCGCGTCTACGTTCCCCGCGATTCCGCGGCACTCGCACTTGGCGCCGACGACGTGGCCGTTGCCATCGAACGCGAAGCCGCCGCGCGCAACGAGCCCATTGAGCTCGTGCGCAACGGCTCGCGCGGTCTGCTCTATCTCGAGCCGCTCGTGGAAGTCGAAACGCCCGACGGCCGCGTGGGCTATGCGAATGTCGAAGCCGACGAGATCGCCGCGCTGTTTGACGCCGGCTTCCTGCAAGGCGCCCAGCACGCGCGCGGTGTCGGGCTCGTCGAACAGATCCCGTACTTGCGCAAGCAACAGCGCCTCACGTTCGCGCGCATCGGCATCACCGATCCGCTTTCCACCGACGACTACGTGGCGCACGGCGGGCTCGAAGGTCTGCGCAACGCGCTCGCAACAACGAGCGCCGCCGCCTGCGAAGCGCTGATCGAATCGGGGCTGCGCGGTCGCGGCGGCGCGGCTTTCCCGGCCGGCATCAAATGGCGCACGGTCGCCCAGGCGCAAGCGGACCAGAAGTACATCGTCTGCAACGCCGACGAAGGCGACTCCGGCACCTTCTCCGACCGGCTCGTGATGGAAAGCGACCCGTACGTGCTGATCGAAGGCATGACCATCGCGGGGATCACCGTGGGCGCGACGGTCGGCCATATCTACGTGCGCAGCGAGTATCCGCACGCGATCGCCGCGCTCGAAGAAGCCATTCGGCGCGCGCGCGCGCAAGGCTGGCTCGGCGATAACGTGCTCGGCAGCGGCAAGCGCTTCGACCTGTTCGTCGCCAAGGGCGCGGGCGCGTACGTGTGTGGCGAGGAAACGGCGCTGCTCGAATCGCTCGAAGGCAAGCGCGGCATCGTGCGCGCGAAGCCGCCTCTGCCCGCGCTCGCCGGGCTCTACGGCAAGCCCACCGTCATCAACAACGTCATCACGCTCGCCACGGTGCCCATCATCTTCGCGAAAGGCGCGGCGTTCTACAAAGACTTCGGCATGGGTCGCTCGCGCGGCACGCTGCCGTTCCAGCTCGCGGGCAACATCGCGCGCGGCGGGCTCGTCGAACTGGCGTTCGGCGTGACGCTGCGCGAACTGCTGGTGGACTACGGCGGCGGCACGGCCAGCGGCCGCCCGGCGCGCGCCGTGCAGGTGGGCGGCCCGCTCGGCACCTATCTGCCCGAAAGCCAGTGGGACATTCCCATGGACTACGAAGCGTATGCGGCGGTTGGCGCGGTCGTGGGCCACGGCGGTCTCGTGGTGCACGACGACACCTCGAATCTCGCCGATCTCGCGCAGTACGCCATGGAGTTCTGCACGCTCGAATCGTGCGGCAAATGCACGCCGTGCCGCATCGGCTCGACGCGCGGCGTGGAGGTGATCGCGAAGATCCGCAAGGGCGACACCTCGGAGAAACAGGTCACGCTGCTGCGCGATCTCTGCGACACGATGGTGTCCGGCTCGCTCTGCGCGATGGGCGGCATGACGCCCTACCCCGTGCTCTCCGCGCTCAATCATTTCCCTGAAGATTTCGGTCTCGAACCTGTCGCGCACGACGGCGCGACCGCCTGAACGAGGAACCACCATGTCCGACACGCTCACGAAAACGGCCGGCTGCGGTTCCGGCAATTGCGCCTGCAAATCGGCGGCAATGAACAAGGCAAATGCACGTTCACCGTTCGACGACACCGACTTCGGCACGCCGCTGCGCCACGCCGACGTCGACGTCACGCTCGAAATCGACGGTCAATGCGTGACCGTGCCCGCGGGCACCTCGGTGATGCGCGCCTCCATCGAGGCCGGTGTCAACGTGCCCAAGCTCTGCGCCACCGACTCGCTCGAACCGTTCGGTTCGTGCCGCCTGTGTCTCGTCGAGATCGAAGGCCGGCGCGGCTATCCGGCGTCGTGCACCACGCCCGTGGAAGCGGGCATGAAGGTGCGCACGCAAACCGACCGTCTGCAAAAGCTGCGCCGCAACGTGATGGAGCTGTACATCTCCGATCACCCGCTCGACTGCCTCACCTGCCCCGCGAACGGCGACTGCGAGCTGCAGGACATGGCGGGCGTGACGGGCCTGCGCGAAGTGCGCTACGGCTTCGACGGCGCGAACCACCTGAAGGACAAGAAGGACGAGTCGAACCCGTATTTCACCTACGACCCGTCGAAGTGCATCGTCTGCAATCGCTGCGTGCGCGCGTGCGAGGAAACCCAAGGCACCTTCGCGCTCACGATCGCGGCGCGCGGGTTCGAGTCGCGCGTGGCCGCCGGCGCGAGCGAAGCGTTCATGGACTCCGAATGCGTGTCGTGCGGCGCGTGCGTGGCCGCCTGCCCGACCGCCACGTTGCAGGAAAAGAGCGTCGTGATGCTCGGTCAGGCGGAACACTCGGTGGTCACGACCTGCGCCTATTGCGGCGTGGGCTGCTCGTTCAAGGCCGAGATGAAGGGCAACGAAGTCGTGCGCATGGTGCCGCACAAGAACGGCCAGGCCAACGAAGGCCACGCGTGCGTGAAGGGCCGTTTTGCCTGGGGCTACGCCACGCACAAGGACCGCATCAAGAAGCCGATGATCCGCGCGAAGATCACGGACCCGTGGCGCGAAGTGAGCTGGGACGAGGCGATCGATTACGCCGCCAGCGAGTTCCGCCGCATTCAGGCGAAGCACGGCCGCGATTCGATCGGCGGCATCACGTCGTCGCGCTGCACGAACGAGGAAACCTATCTCGTGCAAAAGCTCGTGCGCGCCGCGTTCGGCAACAACAACGTGGATACCTGCGCGCGCGTCTGCCATTCGCCCACGGGTTACGGCCTGAAGACGACGCTGGGCGAATCGGCGGGCACGCAAACTTTTGCTTCCGTCGATCACGCCGACGTCATCATGGTGATCGGCGCGAATCCGACCGACGGCCATCCGGTGTTCGGCTCGCGCCTGAAGCGCCGCGTGCGCCAGGGCGCGCAACTGATCGTGGTCGACCCGCGCGCGATCGATATCGTCGATACCGCGCACGTGAAGGCCGAGCATCATCTGCAATTGCGCCCGGGCACCAACGTCGCGATGGTCAACTCGCTCGCGCACGTGATCGTCACCGAAGGTCTGGTGAACGAAGCGTTCGTAGCCGAGCGCTGCGAAACGCGCGCGTTCGAGCAATGGCGCGATTTCGTCGCGCTGCCGGAGAACTCGCCCGAAGCCATGGCCGAAGTCACCGGCGTACCCGCCGAGCAAGTGCGCGCCGCCGCGCGCCTCTACGCGAAGCAGGGCAATTCGGCGATCTATTACGGCCTCGGCGTGACCGAGCACGCGCAAGGCTCGACCATGGTGATGGGCATCGCGAACCTCGCCATGGCCACGGGCAACATCGGCCGCGAAGGCGTGGGCGTGAATCCGCTGCGCGGCCAGAACAACGTGCAGGGTTCATGCGACATGGGCTCGTTCCCGCACGAGTTGCCGGGCTATCGGCATGTGGGCGACGCGAGCGTGCGCGCCCTGTTCGAGGGCGCCTGGAACGTCGCGCTGCAAAGCGAGCCGGGCCTGCGCATTCCCAACATGTTCGAAGCGGCGCTCGACGGCACCTTCATGGGCCTGTACTGCCAGGGCGAGGACATCGTGCAGTCCGACCCGAACACGCAACACGTGGCGGCGGCGCTCTCGAAGATGGAATGCATCGTCGTGCAGGACATCTTCCTCAACGAAACGGCGAAGTACGCACACGTGCTGCTGCCGGGCTCGTCGTTCCTCGAAAAGGACGGCACCTTCACGAACGCCGAACGCCGCATCTCGCGCGTGCGCAAGGTCATGCCGCCGATCGCCGGTTACTCCGACTGGGAAGTGACGATCCTGCTCGCGCGCGCGCTCGGCTACGAGATGGGCTACACGCATCCTTCGCAGATCATGGACGAGATCGCGCGCCTCACGCCCACGTTCCACGGCGTCTCGTACCAGCGGCTCGACGAATTGGGCAGCATCCAGTGGCCCTGCAACGAGGACGCGCCCGACGGCACGCCGATCATGCACATCGACGAATTCGTGCGCGGCAAGGGCAAGTTCGTCATCACGAAGTTCATCGCCTCGCCGGAAAAGGTCACGCGGCGCTTTCCGCTGCTGCTCACGACGGGCCGCATCCTGTCGCAGTACAACGTGGGCGCGCAAACCCGCCGCACCGAGAACTCGCGCTGGCACGAAGAGGACCGGCTGGAAGTGCATCCCGTGGACGCGGAAGATCGCGGCATTCGCGACGGCGACTGGGTGGGCATCGAGTCCCGCGCGGGGCAAACCGTGCTGCGCGCGAAGGTCAGCACGCGCATGCAGCCGGGCGTGGTCTACACCACGTTCCACTTTCCCGAGTCGGGCGCGAACGTCATCACCACGGACGCCTCCGACTGGGCCACGAATTGCCCCGAGTACAAGGTCACGGCCGTGCAGGTGAGTCACGTGCAGCAGCCTTCGGAATGGCAGCGCGAATACTCGCGCTTCAACGCGACGCAACTCGATTTGCTGAAGCAGCGCGACGCGATCACCACGTCAGGGAAATAACATGAAAGCCGATCACCTGATCGAGATGGCGAACCAGATCGGCATGTTCTTCGACTCGCTGCCCGACCGCGAGGAAGCGCTCACGGGCATCGCCGAACATATCCGCAAGTTCTGGGAGCCGCGCATGCGCCGCGCGCTGCTCGCGGCGTTCGACGGCGAAGGCAAGGACGCGGGCTTCACGGACATCGTGCTGGCCGCGCTCACGAAGTACCGCGACACGCTCATGCCGGCCGCGGCCTGAGCGTACCGGGAGCGGCGACGCGCCGGATTACGCGTCGGGATCGATTGGCGCGGCGGGCGCCGAGGCGGTGTAACGCGTTGGCGCGAACCACGTCTCGCAGTGGCGCAACAGCGCGTTGAGATCCGACGCGGGGCGCCCGCGCGTGCAGATGTAGCCGTCGGGCCGCACGAGATAGAACGCGGGACGCGTGCGCCCGTACGACTCGTCGAGCGACGGACCGCCCTCGCCCGCCCGCGGCGTTTCGCCCGGCGGCAAGCCGGCAATACGCCATACGCGCAACGCTTGCGGAAAGAGGCGCTCGACCGCTTCCACGAAGCGTTCCAGCATCGCGCGCTGCTCGGCCGGCGTGTCTTCGTCCACCAGCACGAACAGCGAAAAGCACGCGGGATCGTGCAGATCGAAGATGCGGCCTTTGCCGGGCGACGGCCCGAGCGGTCCGTCGACGACATGCACGAGCGCATCGGGCGCGCGTTCGCCCGCGCGCGGGCCGCCGTCGAGCGTGCGATCGAGCGTGAGCGGGCTGCGGCGATACTGGATCGACAGTTCGCTCACGGCCTGGCGCGCGGCGTCGCGCAACGGCCCGAGCGCGACGAGCGCCGGCATCACGCGTTCGCGCAACAGCTTGAGCGGGCCGTGATCGGCTTCCACGAGCTGTGTCATGAAGCTCGTTTGTTGCAGCACGAGACGCTCGATCGGGTAACGCTCGGCGTGATAGGTGTCGAGCAGGCGTTCGGGCGCGCCGAGCGCATGCACGCGCGCGAGTTTCCACCCCAGGTTGAACGCTTCCTGAATGCCCGTGTTCATGCCCTGCGCGCCCGCCGGGCTATGCACGTGCGCCGCGTCGCCGACGAAGAAGGTCCGCTGCTCGCGCAACTGCTTCACCATGCGGCTGTTGATGCCGAAGTACGAGCCCCATGTCATGTCCGAGACCGAAACCGGATGATGCACGCGCTGCTGGACGATCGCGCGGCACTCGTCGAGCGTGGGCACCGGAATCGTGCCTTCGGGCGCGGCGGGCAGCATCGCCTTGTGATCGGCGATCAGGCGAAAACGGCCCCGGCCGAACGGAAATAGCGCGGCGAGCCCGTCGCCCGACGCGAAGACATGGAATTCGTCTTCGGGCCACGGCGTGGTCAGTGCGAGGTCGGCGAGCAGAAACGACTGCGCCATGGTCTCGCCCTCGAACTGCATGCCGAGCCGATGCCGCACCGTGCTGTGCGCGCCGTCGGCGGCGATCAGATACGCGCAGCGCAGCACTTCGTGACGGCCATTGGCGTAGCGCAGATCCGCGTTCACGCCCGCCGAGCCTTGCGTGAATTCCAGCAGCTCCACGCCGCGCTCGATCTCCACGCCGAGCGTGGCGAGATGCTCGGTCAGGATACGTTCGGTGACGGTTTGATCGATGAAGATCAGATAGGGATAGCGCGTGAGGAGCGGATCGAAATCGAGCCGCGCACGGCGCTGACCGTTGGAATAGAGATTCGCGACGTGCGCGCGATGCCCGAGATCGAGAAACGGCTCGACGCAGCGGTGCTGCTCGAACAGTTCGAGCGTGCGCGCCTGCACGCCGATCGCGCGCGAATGCCGCGCCGGTTCGGGCGCGCGGTCGATGATACGCACGGGAACCTGGGCGCGCGCGAGACTCATTGCGGCGGCGAGGCCGGTCGGTCCCGCGCCCACGACGAGCACGGGCGCGAGGGAAGAAGCCACGGTCATGCATACCTCCAGCGCTCGATACGTCCCATAAGTGTATCGCCCGCGCCGGTGACGGTCGCGCGGCAGCGCATCAAAACCGCTGGCTTTCTGCGCGCTGACTAACGGTTTGACGTGTTAACGGTTTTGATGCCGGATAGAGAACGTGTCGGTGCCTCGGCGCTTCGTGCTTGCTTCACGCTCGCTTCAATGCCCATGCGGCGCGGGATTCGCGGCGACCGGCGTCTCCAGCGCGCAGCGATGCACGGTGGTGCCGAGATCGACCTGCAACGTGACGTGACGCATGCCGAAGCGCGTGCCGAGCGACGCGACCATGGCGTCGAGCGCGGCGTCGCCGGGATGGCCGGCCGGCATCACCAGATGCGCGGTGAGCGCGCAGCCCGTGGTCGACAGCGCCCACACGTGCAGGTCGTGCACGTCCACCACGCCTTCCTGACGCGACAAAAACGCGCGCACTTCGACGATATCGACGTTCTCCGGCACGGCCGCCAGCGCGAGCCGCACCGATTCGCGCAGCAAGCCCCACGTGCCGTAGAGGATCACGAGCACGACCGCGATCGACATGACAGGATCGACCCAGCTCGCGCCCGTCGCGAGTATCACGAGGCCGCTCACGGCCACGGCCGCCGACACGCCCGCGTCGGCCGCCATGTGCAGAAACGCGCCGCGCACGTTGAGGTCTTCCTTCTGCCCGCGCATGAAGAGCCACGCCGAAAAGCCGTTGACCAGCATGCCGACGAGCGCGACCACGAACACGTCGAAGCCCGCCACGCTCGCCGGATGCAGCAGGCGCCCGAGCGCTTCGGCGAGGATCGCGCCGCACGCGACCAGCAGCAGCGCGGCATTGGCGAGCGACGCGAGGATCGACGAACTGCCCAGGCCAAACGTGAAGCGCGCCGAAGGCCGCTTCGTCGCGAGCCAGGCCGCGCCCCACGCGAGCAGCAGGCCGAGCACGTCGGAGAGATTGTGGCCGGCGTCGGCGAGAAGTGCGGTCGATTGCGCGAGCACGCCGTAGATCGCCTGCACGATCACGATCACCACGTTCAGCGCCACGGCGATGGCGAACGCGCGGCCGTGGCCCGCGGCAGGCGCGCCGTGATGGTGATGATGATGGCCGCCGCGCGCGTGGTCGTGGTCGGGGTGGTCGTGTTTGTCGTGCGCGCGGTGTTCGTCGCGAGCGTGATCGTGCGCATGACCGGCATGACCCGCGTGATCGTCGTGCGCGTGCGCCGCGTCGTCGTCCAGCCACACGGGCGCGTGCTCGTCGTCGCGTTGTTCGGCTTGATGCGGCCGATCGGCGTGATCGGCGTGATCGGCGTGATCGGCGTGATCGGCGTGATCGGCGTGATCGGAACCCTCGGCCGGTGTACGGCCGGAGCTCGGGTTAAAGCCTGGTTTGAGGCTCGTCATGCGCTCTCCTGCCAATGCGTGGCCGGTTCGGCCACGTGCTCGAGCATGCCGCCGAGCATGGCGCTGATATGCGCGTCGGCGGCGACGTAGAACACCTGCTTGCCCATGCGTTCCGCGCGCACGATGCGCGCCGCGCGCAATAGCCGCAGATGATGGCTCACGAGCGACGGCGACAAGCCGAGCGCTTCCGCAATCGCGCCCACCGCGCGCCGCTGCTGCACGCACGCGAGCACGATGCGCAGCCGCGTGGCGTCGCCCAGCAGGCGGAACAGGTCGGCGAGCGGCATGATGCGCTCGTCGTCGGCGGAAAGCGGCGCGGCGGCGTCGGTCATGAGAATCATCGACATATGAATAGGTATTCATATGTTAGTAACGTAAGGAAAACCCGTCAAGCGTGCGGAGCAGTTGCCCGAGTGTGGGAAAATGCCGGGTTTGCGTTTCGATCGTATTGCTTCATCAGTCATGGAACCCGTATTTGTCCGCGCGTACGCCGCACATCGCGACGGCCGGCTCGACGACGCCGAGCGCGGCTATCGCGCGACGCTCGACGTCGACCCCGTGCACGTCGATGCGCTGCATCTGCTCGGCGTGCTGCGCCATCAGCAAGGCCAGCACGCGGAAGCCGCGGACCTCGTGCGCCGCGCCGTCGCGCTGCGCCCCGACGACGCCGCGCTCCAGCTGAACCTCGGCAACACGCTCAAGGCGCTCGGCCAGCTCGAGGGCGCGATCGAGCGTTTTCGCAACGCGCTCACGCTCTCGCCCGCCTTCGCGCTCGCGCACTACAACCTCGGCAACGCCTACGCGACCATCGGCCGCCACGAAGACGCCATGTACGCGTTCGGCCACGCCGTGCGCCTGCAACCCGGCGACGCCTCGTCGCACAACAACCTCGGCAACGCCCTGCACGCGCTCGGCCGCCATGCCGAAGCCGCCGAAGCGTTCCGCCGCGCGCTCAAGATCCGCCCCGGCCACGCGGGCGCGCACAACAACCTCGGCATGTCGCTCAACGCGCTCGGCGACAGCGCGGGCGCCGTCGAGCAGTTCCAGAAGGCGCTGCGTCTCGAGCCGCGCTTCGTCGCCGCGCACTTCAATCTCGCGAACACGCTCGACGCGACCGGCTATCACGGCAACGCCGTGCACGGTTTCGAAGCCGCGCTCGCGCTGCAGCCACGCTTCGTGCCGGCGCTGTTCGGCCTCGGCAACGCGCTCGCCGCGCTCGGCCGTCACGACGAAGCCATCGCGCCCTATGAACGCGCGATCGGCGCCGACCCGAAATTCGCGCTCGCGTGGCTTGCGCTCGGCACGGCGCATCACGCGCTCGGCCGCCATGCGGCCGCGCTGCGCGCCTTCGACGAAGCGCTGCGCGTGCGCCCCGACCTCGCCGCCGCGCATTTGAACCGCGCGCTCACGTGGCTCACGCTCGGCGACTTCCGGCGCGGGCTGCCCGAATACGAATGGCGGCTCGACCCGGCCGCGCGCGAGTTCGCGCACGCCAACGCGCCGAGCGGCGCGGGCTATGCGCCGGGTGCCGTGTCCGCCGCGAACCCGAGCCGCCAGCCGCCGCGCTGGCACGGCGAGGCGCTCAACGGCCGCACGCTGCTGATCCAGGCCGAGCAAGGTTTCGGCGACACGCTCCAGTTCGTGCGCTTCGTGCCGCTCGTCGCGGCGGCGCGCGAGGGCAACGCCAACTCGCGCATCGTGCTGGAAGTGCAGGCCGCGCTGATTCCGCTGATCGCCCCGGCGGCCGAGGCGTGGCGCGTCACGCTGGTCGCGCAGGGCGCGCTGCCGCGTCCTGTCGCCGACCTGCATTGCCCGCTGCTGTCGCTGCCGCTCGCGCTCGGCACGCAGGCGAACGATCTGCCCGCGCGCACGCCGTATCTCGAGGCGAGCGCCGCTTATCGCCGTAAATGGCGCGGCTCGCTCGGCGGCCAGGCGCGTCGCAAGATCGGCCTCGCGTGGTCGGGCCGCCAGCAGAAGCACGAGAATCGTTCGATACCGCTCGCCGCGCTCGAACCGCTGTTCGCGCTCGAAGGCATCGACTGGATCGTGCTGCAACCCGCCCTGAGCGACGCGGAACACGCCGCGCTCGACGCCCACCCGCGCTCGCGCTCGATTCACCGGCTGGGCGCGAAGCTCGAAGATTTCGCCGATACGGCCGCCGTGATCGAACGTCTGGACGGCGTGGTGTCCATCGACACCTCCATCGGTCACCTCGCGGGCGCGCTGGGCGCGAAGCTCTGGCTCATGCTGCCGTTCGCCGCCGACTGGCGCTGGTTCGCGCACACGAGCGACAGCCCGTGGTACCCGCGCGCGCGGCTCGTGCGCCAGCCGCATCCACATGCGTGGGACGACGTGGTCGCCACGGTCGCGCGCGAATTGCGCGAGGCCTGAGCCTCGTTCCTTGATTTCGCCGATAAAAGGGCGCCCGGTAATCCGGGCGCCCTTTATCGGCGTCCCGCCTCGCGGCGAAACGCCCGGCCTGAACGATTACATCAAGCCGTCTTGTACTGATTGCGCGCTTCGGCCGTGCGATAGAGCACGAGTGTCGCGATCAGCCCGCACACGCCCGCCACGCCCATCCACGCACCCGGCGCGGCCTTGTTGCCGCTCATGTGGATGAGGTAGGTCGAGATCGCGGGCGTGAAGCCGCCGATCGTGGTCGCGAGACTGTAGGCCAGCGAGAAGCCCGCCGTGCGCACGTCGGCAGGCATGACTTCGGTGAGCGCCACGACCATCGCGCCGTTGTAGCAGCCGTACAGGAACGAGAGCCACAGTTCCACGATCAACAGACGCCCGAACGACGGCTCGGCCACGAGCCACTGCACCGCCGGATAGGCCGTGAGGATCGTGAGCACCGTGAAGACAATCAGCACCGGACGACGGCCGATGCGATCCGAGATCGCGCCCGAAACCGGCAGCCAGAACAGATTCGACAGACCGATACAAACGGTGACGACGAGCGTGTCGAGTTCGCCGAGCTTGAGCACTTCCTTGCCGAAAGTCGGCGTGTAGGCCGTGATCATGTAGAACGAGACCGTGGTCATGATGACCATGCCCATGCCGGCGATCACGACGCCCCAGTTCTGCACCATCGACGCCATGATTTCGCTGATCGACGGACGATGCTTCTTGTTCGCGAATTCCTCGGTTTCCTGCAGCGAGCGGCGAATCAGGAACAGGAACGGCACGATCAGACAGCCGATGATGAACGGCACGCGCCAGCCCCAGGCCGTCATTTCCTCGAGCGGCAGGAGGCGATGCAGCAGCACGCCGAGCAGCGCCGCGAACACCACGGCCACCTGCTGGCTGCCCGACTGCCACGAAACGTAGAAGCCCTTGTTGCCCTTGGTCGCGATTTCGGACAGATACACCGAGACGCCGCCCAGCTCCACGCCGGCGGAGAAGCCTTGCAGCAGGCGGCCGAGCAGCACGATGGCGGGCGCGAGGAAGCCGATGGTCGCGTACCCCGGCACGACGGCCACGGTGAGCGTGCCGAGCGCCATGAGGCCGAGCGTGAGGATCAGGCCTTTGCGGCGGCCGTGATGGTCGATGTACGCGCCGAGGATGATGGCGCCGAGCGGTCGCACGAGGAAGCCGGCGCCGAACACGGAGAGCGACAGCATCAGCGAAGCGAACGCGTTATTGCTCGGGAAATAGGTCCGGGCGATCGCCGAAGCGTAATAGCCGTAGACCATGAAATCGTACATTTCCAGGAAGTTGCCGCTGGTGACGCGGAAAACGGTCCGGAATTTCGATTCGCTGGGGGATGCGTGGGACGCGGTAGACATGACACTCTCTGAAGAGACCGTTCGCGGCTGCCGCGCTCAAATCAGGTTTGAACCGGCCGCGCGGACAGTGAGAAACAAACACCCGCCGAACGCGGACGCCCGCTGGCGCGCGCGCCCGGGCGGGCGCTCATTATCCGGCGCGCACGCATGGTCAGATATCCGGGTAATACCTTACAGCACGCGCTTAAAATGCGCCGCTATACCCACATTCTTTCATTTTTATTCTATAAATCTTTCTATTTGCTTTCTTTATGATAACGCCGATGGCAGCCGCGCTCGCCGCCGCGAAAGGATCGTGCACAATGGAACGCCCCTCGCGCGCGAGTAAAGCGAGCGGGTTTTCATCGTCGTCCCGGTTATCGAACCTCGCCGAACCATCACGCCGTTTGCTTGACGCCATCCGCATGAATCACGCTCTCTCGCTGCGCCCCGCCGCTCCCGCCGACGCCCCGCTGCTCGCCGCCATGCACGCCGCGAGCTGGCAGGCGACCTACCGGTCGCTGCTGCCGGCGGACTATCTCGAGCGTGAAGTCGGCGCCGAGCGCGCGGCGTACTGGCGCGCGCGCATGGAAGCGCCGGGCGGCGAGCGCCGGCTCGTGCTGATCGCCCAACTCGACGACGGTACGCCGGTGGGTTTCGTCTGCGTCGAGCGCCAGCCCGGCTCGCCATGGGGCGTGCTGCTCGACAATCTGCACGCGCTGCCGGGCCATCAGGGCATGGGCGTCGGCAAGCGTCTCATGCAGGCGGCGCAGGACTGGGCGCGCGCGCAAGGCGAAGCGCAGCTCTATCTCTACGTGCTCGACGGCAATACGCCCGCGATCGCGTTCTACGAGCGCCAGGGCTGGACCTACTCGGGCTCGGAGCCGGACCGCATGGGCGGCGTCGATATTACGGCGCTGCGCTACGTCTACCGGCTCGACGCGGTATGACGCGGTATGACGCGGTATGACGCGGTTTGGCGCGGCGGGAGCGCGGCGCACGAACCCTGTCTGACGATCAAACTCACCGGTCTTTTCGGACATTTCTGATAGAAAGCCGTTCGCGCGGCAGCGATTATCTCCGGCACCCCATTCTTTTCCTTGCGGCGTACCGCAGGCGACCGTCCACGCGTGGCATCCATGCCATTGCCGCCCGGCGCAGTCGTCACACCGGGTCTGAGAGAGATCGATGTCCACCATTCCATTCGTTCAGGTCGAAGGTGTTTTAGCGTTGCCGCACATCCGGCCGCTCGCCCGTCTGCCCGCGTCGTTCGGCCGGGAATGGGCGCTCACCGTTCCTCATTTCAGCCTGCGCACCGAGTTGCGCGCCCTGTACGCCGCCATCATGCGCACGGTGTGCCTGAGCGCGGAAACCTTCCGCTCGATTTACCGGTGGGATCACTTGCGCAGTCCGGCACCCGCCGCGGCTGCGGCCGAACCGGTTGCGCGTATTCCCGTCTCGGCGCCGGTCGGGCAGGATTCCCGCTCCACGACACAAACGTCCGCTTCTGCCGCCAAGGGGCGCGGCGCAATGCCGGCACGCACGCCACCTGCCGATCGGCACAAACTCACGGGCGGCGCGGTCGCCATCGGCGGCGCGGCCATGCTCGCGTGGATCATTGCCAGCCACGCGCCGCACAACACCGCGCCGGTCGACCATGCCGCCGCGCCGAACGCCCAGAACGATTCCGCGCATCGCCTCGCCGATGCACGCGCCCAGCACGAACAGGCAATCGCCCGCCCGGCCGGCGAGCCGCAAGCCGCCACGCCGGTTGCTTCGCGCGAGCGCACTGCACCGGGTGAAGACAATACGGTAACGGCGGGCGTCGCGGCGTCGCCGGCGGGGACGGAGGTCGCGCCCGGAACCGCGCAAGTGGCGGCGTCCGCGCCTCCCGCCGCGGGCCCGGCAACGGCCTCGGCACGAGTCGCTGCGCCGGTCGCCACCCATACGATCGCCATCACGCCGAATTCGCACGCGACGCCGGCCACACCGGTGGCCGTTGCCACGATTGCGGTTCCGGCAAACCCGGCAGCGCCGGCCATCGGCGAAACGGCAGCGCTCAACGCGGCGCCCACGGCCACGACCTCACCCGTCGCCGTCGCTCCCGTTGCCAAGGTCGCCGCCGCGCCCGCGCGCGCGCAACCCGACTTCAGCGTGCGCACCCCGGCCAAGACCGCTGTGCCCGCCACGTTGATCACGCGCAGCGAGAGCCGCGGCGAACGTATGCTCAAACCCGCGCAAGAACGTCGCGCAACCCAGAGCAAAGTGTCGGCACGTCATGCCGGCACACGCGGCGCCGTGCACGACGCGCGCGCGTTCGCGCCGTATCGCGACACCGCGCCGGTAACCACGCAGCGTTCGCGTGGTACGTATTCGGCGGCGCAGCCTTACTCGCCGCGCCAGACCAACGTGAATCCCGCCGACGAGTACGCGTCGCTCGTCACCTATGCGAACACGCATACGGCCTCGCCTGCGGTAAATCGCGCGACCGTCGCCCCCGTTGCGGCAGACAACACCGATTGGGTCAATCACGTTTCGCAGCGTCGCGTGACGGAAGTTCCGGATCGCTTCGCGAAGTAACGCGCAAAAACCATAAGCGAGCGCGCAAAAGAAAAAGCCCGGCACGGTCCGGGCTTTTTCTTTTCCCACTGCGCGATCACGGCATCAACAGAACACGGCAAAAAAAGCGCCGCCCGTGACCGGACGGCGCTTACATCGATTAGAACCCGACGAATTTCACCTGCGCGAGGCCGTGGCCTAGCGGCGCGTTCCCGGCAAGCCCGCCTCGGTCGCACGCTGCAACACGTCCACCTGACGCTCGAGATCGCGCAGTTGCGCCTGCGCTTGCGCCTTCTGCATGTTGAGCGCCTGGGCGTCGCCTTGTACCTGACGTTGATAGTCGTCGACACGCGCCTGCTGCGTACGCGCAATGGCGAGGTCGGCCTGCAGGCGCCGCGCGCGGTCTTCGGACACGGCGATCACGCGCTCGATGAACGCCTTCTGCGCTTCGAGCTGCGTGCGGCGAATCTCGACGTCGGCGAGTTGCGCCGTTTGCCGCGCGAAGTCGGCATAAATCGCCTCGGCGCGTGTTTCGTCCTGCGAACGAATCACGCGCCAGAAGTGCTTGTCCTGAAACAGCACGACGTAATACGTCATTTCGGGCGGATAGAAAAACAGGCTCGCGCCGTAGCTCGCGTTATAGGTCGTGCGCAGTTCCACGAGTTGTGCGTCGTGGATGAGCTGCATGAGCGTGGCCACGTCGCCTTGTGCGCTGGATTGCGCCTGCTCGCCGGGACTCGGGGCCGACGGCACCGCGCTGGCCGGCTGCGGCGTGAGACTGCCGAGCGACGGACGGCTGCCCGCTACCGGCGCGCGGTCTTGCGCCGCCTCGACCGGCATGCCTGCCCACGCGACGCTGCCCTGCACGAGCACGAGAACCGCGGCGCTCAGCACGGCGCGACGCAACGGGTTTGATTGCTTCATACCTGCCTGTTCCATTCCGGATTTCCAGTAACCCTTGATTATCGCCGCGTGAAAATCTCAAAAATGGGCTTTTATTTTGGATAACCAGGAATCGGATTATTCCTATGTGGGAACGTCGGCAGTCGGACGGAGAAACGCAGAAGTCGGGCGTAGGAAGCGCCGTGCGCGCGACGATGCGCAGCACGCGGGAGACAGGTCGATGGGCGCCGACGATGTCGCTTACGCCAGCGCACCGCGACTCGCCATCGGGCCCGCCGCGAACCCGGCATCCCGCACCATCCCGGCATCGGCAAAAGAAAAAACCGCGCCCGGACTGCACGCGGTTTTTTCTTCGATCACGCGACTTGCGCCGCGTTACCCAGCCTTTATCGTCGATGAAGGGAAGCCAGTCAGAAACGCGTCTCGCGCGCCGAGCGCAAAAACGTGTCGAGCAGCGGCGTACAGTCGAGCAGTTCGGGGCCGCCCGCGCGATGAAACTCCGGGTGCCACTGCACACCCACCACGAACGGCGCGCGGCGGTATCGCACCGCTTCGATCAGACCATCGCCGGCCGAAACGGCTTCCACGGTCAGGTCGCGGCCGAGGCTCCTCACGGCCTGATGGTGAATCGAGTTGACGATCGCCTGACGCTGGCCGGGGAACATGCTGGCGAATGTGGAGCCTTCCGGGAAGCTGATCGAATGGCGATGCTGGTCGTAGTGCTCGCTCACGTGCACGCCGGCCGTCGGCACGTCGCTGGCAATGTCCTGATACAGCGTGCCGCCGAACGCCACGTTGATGAGCTGGCAGCCGCGGCATACGCCCAGCACCGGCTTACCCGACTCGACGAACTCGTGCAGCAACTCGAGTTCGTACATGTCGCGCACGCGGTCGCCCGGCCATTCGGGGCGCGGCGAGACTTCCGCGTAAGTTTGCGGCGAGACGTCGGCGCCGCCTTGCAGCAACAGGCCGTCCAGATGCTTGGCGTAGTCGCGCAGGCGGATGTTGCTCGGGTGCAGCATGCCCTGGTGGCCGACCGTCGGGATCATGAACACGATGACGTCGCGCGACATCACCCAGTGCGCAATCGACTCTTCGAGGTATTGCAGCGTCTTGCCGCGCAGACCTTGCGCGCCCGGCTCCGGGTGGAAGATGCGCGCCGACACGCCAATGCGCAGCGTGCGTTGCGTGATGCGTTGTCCCGCGCGGTCGAACAGTTGGCGCGCGCGCGCCGCGACGATACGGCCGAACACCGACCACGCCGAATCGCTCGGGCGCAGGTAGCGCGGCGGCTCGGTGGGAATCGAACCGGGCGGCGGCGGATTCTGCGCCGTGAAGTCAGGCGCCTGGCCGAAACCGGCGGGTGCCGCGCCCGGTCGCGCGGCCGCGGCTTCCGCCGTTTCCACGGCAGCGGTGCTGTCGGCCTCGTCCGTGCCGGGCGGCGCGGGCTGCGCCGTGGGCGCGGGCGCGCGCTGGCCCGCATCGGCAGTGGTCTCGATCGGGATATTCGGCGCCGCCGAAGGCGCTGCGCGCGGCGCGGACGCGGCCGGGTTTGCTGCCGGGTTTGCTGCCGAAGGCGCGCCCTGCTGCACGCCAGGCTCGCGCGGCGCCTGAGACGCGCCCGCCGAACCGGCGGCCGCGCCCTCGCCTGGCGTCACGGTCGAAGCGCTCGCGGGCGAATCGGTCGAAGCGCGCTGCGCCGCCTCGCTGGCAGGCGTAGCGGCACCGGGCTGAGCGGGCGCAGCGGAGGAAGTCGAGGCAGCCGCGGAGCCGGTTGAAGCCGTGGAGGACGAACCGGCGGGCGAAGAATCGTGCGAAGAAGAAGGAGACGAAGGCGTGGCAGCCGTATCGGCGGGACGGTTGGCGTTGCCCGCCTGGCCGTTGGAACCTTCGGGATGATCGGGATGTTCGGTCTTGTTATCGCTCATGACGTTTGGGTCAGGCGCGCGGTGCGCGAACGAATGGACACGTCCCGATTATCCACCCTGCGACACCTGCCTGCCACCGCCGCGCACAATTGCTCACATCCCGATACAAAGCTGACCGCCCGCGCAACGCGGTCTGGCGCCGCCTCAAGCGTCCGGCCGCTCGTCGAACGTCTCGCGCAACGCGATCTGCATCGACGCGTGGATCTTCACGCACCAGCGCCACAACAGCATCGTGAGCAGCGCGGCGCACACCAGCACGCCGATCAGGAAGCCCGTGGGCGGAAGGATCGTGCCCGAGAGCGCGGCCACCAGCACGAACACGCCGATCATCGAGATCACCGGCACGAGTTCGGCGATCGCACGGCGCGTCGCGCGCGTGAAGCGCCCCGCCTTCTCCGGCTGCACGCTCACTTCGGCGAGCAGCAGCGCGAGCGACTGCGTCTTGCGCCACACGGCCACGAGGAACGGCATGGCGAGCACGAGCGCCGCGCTCCACAGCACGACGCGCTGGATGCGCTCGTCCGCCACCCATTGCGCGATGAACGGCGCCGCATAGCGCGCGCCATAGGACACGCCGATAAAGATCGCCGAGACCAGCGCGAGATTCACCGCGATCTGCACGACGATGCGCTTCGTGAGCGAGAACAGCGTGGGGCCGCCGTCCGAACGCGGCATCAGCGCGCGCAGCCACTGGCTGTACATGCCGAACACGTTGGCGACCGAAGGCGGCATCGCGCGCGCGAGGCGCTGCGAGAGCGGATCGGCAATGCGGATGAGGTAAGGCGTGGTGAGCGTGGTGATCGCCGAGACGGTCACGGCGATCGGGTAGAGAAAGCCGCTCGTCACCTTCAGCGTGAGGCCGAGCGAGGCGATGATGAACGAGAACTCGCCGATCTGCGACACGGTCATGCCCACGCGCATCGCCGTGCGGCCGTCGCGGCCCGCGAGAAAGGTGCCGAGCCCGCACGACACCAGCTTGCCCAGCACCACGGCCACCGAAATGACCGCGATCGGCCAGGCGTAGTCGACCAGCACGAGCGGGTTGAGCATCAGCCCGATCGTCACGAAGAAGATCGCCGAAAACGCGTCGCGCAGCGGCGCGACCAGATGCTCGATGCGATGCAGATGGCGCGACTCGGCCATGATCGCGCCGATCAGGAATGCGCCGAGCGCGATCGAATAATCGAGCTTCACGACCAGCAGGCAGAAGCCGAAGCAAAAGCCCAGCACGGAAACCAGCAGCATCTCGTCGCTGCCGGAGCGCGCCACGTAGGCGAGCACGCGCGGCACGACCAGAATGCCGACCACGAGCGACACCACCATGAACAGCAGCAGTTTGCCGAGCGTGACGAACGCGATGGCGGGCGACAGCTCGCCGGTTTGCGCGATGCCGCCGAGCAGCACGAGCATGGCGATGCCGAGAATGTCCTCGACGATCAGAATGCCGAACACGAGTTGCGCGAACGGCTCGCGCTTCACGCCCAGGTCGGCGAGCGCCTTCACGATGATGGTCGTCGACGAAATGGCGAGGATCGCGCCGAGGAACAGCGAATCCATCGCGGCCCAGCCGAACGCCTGGCCGATCTCGTAGCCGAGCCACAGCATCAGCACGATCTCCGAGAGCGCCGCGACGATCGCGGTCGCGCCCACCTGGAACAGCTTGCGCAGGCTGAATTCGAGGCCGAGCGAAAACATCAGGAACACCACGCCGAGTTCGCCCATCGTCTGAATGGTCTGCTCGTCGTGGATGAGCTGGAACGGCGGCGTGTACGGTCCGATGATCACGCCCGCCGCGATATAGCCGAGCACGACCGGCTGCTTCAGGCGATGAAACAGCACGGTGACGATGCCCGCGATCGCCATCACGACTGCCAGATCCTGAATGAAGCCGATTCCCTGATGCATAGAGGCTTTTCCTTACAAATGGCTATCTAAAAACGCATGTTACCCGATGCGCGCCGCTCGCCGAATAACGGCGCGCGCCCAACGCTCAGGTTTTTGCCGCCCTACAATGATGCGGCCCTCCGCCATCAGGATCGTCCGACGCCATGACCCACGCCGCCAGTTCCGCCACGCCCCTTGCTCCCTTCGCGCCCCTCGCCGACCTCGCCGCCGACCTGGCCGCGGGCCGCACCACGAGCCGCGCGCTCGCGGAGGCGGCGCTCGCGCGCATCGCCGATCCGGCCGGCCAGGGCGCCACGGTGTTTCTGCATGTCGATGCCGAACGCGTGCGCGCCGCCGCCGACGCGCACGACCGCCTGCGCGCGAGCGGCACCGTGCTCTCGCCGCTCGCGGGCATTCCCGTTTCGGTGAAGGATCTGTTCGACGTGGCCGGCGAAGTCACGCGCGCGGGCTCGACGGCGCTCGCGAACGCCGCGCCCGCCCAGGCCGACGCCGCCGTGGTCGCGCGGCTGCGTCACGCGGGCGCCGTGCTCGTGGGGCGCACCAACATGAGCGAATTCGCGTTCTCCGGGCTCGGCCTCAATCCGCACTACGGCACGCCGCTCTCGCCCTACCGGCGCGGCGTGGACGGCGACGCTCGGGTCGCGGGCGGTTCGTCCTCGGGCGCGGCGGCCTCGGTGGCGGACGGCATGGCCGCCGTCGCGCTCGGCACGGACACGGGCGGCTCGATCCGCATTCCGGCGGCGTTCTGCGGCCTGACCGGCTTCAAACCCACGGCCGCGCGCATTCCGCGCACGGGCGGCGTGCCGCTCTCGACCACGCTCGATTCGTTCGGCCCCATCGGCAATACGGTCGCGTGCTGCGCGCTCGTGGACCGCGTGCTCGCCGGGCTCGAACCGCGCGTGCTGGCCGCGCGCCACCTGGAAGGCGTGCGCCTCGGCGTGCTGACGAACTACGTGACCGATGACGTCGACCCCGAAGTCGCCGAAACGATCGACACCGCGCTCAAGCATCTCGACGCGGCGGGCGCGATCGTCAGCGAGGTGCGGTTTTCGGCGTTCGAGCGTTTCGCCGGCATCAACCGCATCGGTTTCTCGTCGATGGAAGCGTATGCGTGGCATCGCGCGCTGATCGAAACGCATCGCGCCGACTACGATCCGCGCGTGCTCGTGCGCATTCTGAAGGGCGAAACCGCGACGGCCGCCGATTACCTCGACGTGATCGCCGCGCGCGCGGCTGTGATGGAGGAAGCGCAGGCCGCGCTGTGGTCGCGTTTCGACGCCGTGATCGCGCCCACCGTGCCCATCGCGCCGCCCGCCGTGGCGCCGCTCGCCGCCGACGACGACGTGTTCGCGCGCACCAATGCGCTCGTGCTGCGTAACCCGAGCGCGTTCAACTTTCTCGACGCCTGCGCGCTCTCGCTGCCGGTGCATCGCCACGGCGCGGCGCCGGTCGGCCTGATGCTGGCCGCCGCGCCCTACGCCGACGACGCGCTGCTCGCGATCGGGCGCGGCGTGGAAGCGGTGCTCGCGCCGCTGCGCTGAACCCGGCATAGGAGCGCGGGCACGCTTGTCCGCGCGCGGGTTTCATCGCCCGGCCCGCTTTCGCTCTTGCGCGCCAGCATTACGTCCGTAAGCGAGCGCGGCCACGTCCGCGCCGCGCGCGCCCTTCGCGCTAGAATCCCGTCACGTCATGACAGCCGCGGCAGCCGCCGCGCTGCATCATCGAAAAAAACCGAACGAACGAGCCACATGAACGACGATAACGCGCTGTTGCGCCGCGAGCGCGGCCTTTTGGTGCTGCTTGGCCTGATCTGTCTCGCGCTGGTGGGTGGCGCGCTCTACTTCCAGTTCGCCCAACACGAAGATCCTTGCCCGCTGTGCATCCTGATCCGCTATTTCTTCCTGCTGATGGCGGTGTTCGCGTTCCTCGGCGCACGCCTCACGAGCTGGCGCGGCGTGCGCGTGCTCGAAGCGCTTGCCGTGATTTCAGCGCTCGGCGGCATCGTCACGGCCGCGCGGCTCGCATGGGTGCAGGCGTTCCCGAGCTTCAGCTGCGGCTTCGACACGCTCCAGCCTATCGTCGACGCCCTGCCGCCCGCGCACTGGCTGCCCAGCGTGTTCAAGGTGCAAGGCCTGTGCGAAACCACGTATCCGCCGATCGTCGGGTTGAGCATGCCGATCTGGGCGCTGGTGGCGTTCGTCGTCGCGTTCGTCCTGCTCGCCGCGAGCCTGTGGCGTAACCGCCGCCGTCAGGTGTCGTGGCCGGGCATTCGCCGCTGAAGCGGTTTTCGCCGCTTTTCCGGATGTTTGATGCGCATCGCCCGGGGGGATCGTTTGGGCGATGCGGTTTTGCGAAGCCACCTCGCACGCAAACAATCTGCACGATGCCGCGCATCGGCACCGGAATTGCGCGTCTTTATCGCCGATAAGGCACGCTATTTGCACCTCGCCGCCGGTTTCATCCGATGGGCATGAGCGCGGCCGCATAACCCTCATCTCGCGGCGGAAATACTTTCGCGCCGCCAGCAGTGATATCTTCAAATTTGGATGGCGATCTACGTGCGCGAGCCGGCTCGAGACAGGAGCGCGGCGCTCGAAGCGTAACGCGCGCCTGATCCGCAATGTCCCCGGATTCATCATGACAACGCCAACCATCCGCTTCGCTCTCCCGGGCTTCGTGCGCGCCGTTTCGGCCTTGCGCGCGCACTGCCTGCCGCTTGCACGCTTCCTCCCGTTGCCTTCCGATTCTGCCGCGGTTCGTGCCGCGGTTCGTGCCGCCATTCGTGCCTCGAGCGTCCGAGTCTCCTTCGGCGCGTTTCGCGCGTCCGGTGCGCTTCGTCCCGCGTTGGCGCAAAATCCGCAGAACCGGCGCGCGAATCCGACCGCGTTTCGCGCCCGCCGATAGCGACGATAGCCACCATCGCCACGCGGCGCGCCGACGTTGACCGGAAGTTCACCGAAAAGTCCACCGAAGCGCGCATCCGGATCAACCGGCGGCCCACGCAAGCGCAACCGATGTCACGCGCGCGCCGCCTCGCAGGGAGAATCGCCCGATGCAAGCCTGGCTCACCGATCTGCAGCAACTGCTCGCGCACGGCGACGCCGCCGTGCTCGTGACCGTTGCGCGCGTCGAAGGATCGGCGCCGCGCGAAGCCGGCACGAAGATGATCGTCACGCGCGAAGCCGCTCGCCACACGATCGGCGGCGGCCATCTCGAATGGAAGGCCATCGAGATCGCGCGTCAGGTGCTGCGCGAAGGCATGCACACCTCGCACGCGCGCCGGCTCGAACGGCTCGCGCTCGGCCCGAGTCTGGGCCAGTGCTGCGGCGGCGCCGTCGTGCTCGCGTTCGAGCGACTCGACGTGGCCGACCTCGGCTGGCTCGCCACGCTCGCGCGCCGTCTTGCCGTGGGCGCTTCGACCGTGCGTAGCGTATCATTTCGCTCCTCGCGGAACGGGAGCCCCGCCAGCGTCGAGAACGTCGCGGCCGATCCGGTGCTGCTGTCCGAGCCGGAACCGGGCGTGGAAGCGCCCGACTGCCTGCTGTGGGAGATGGGCGGCACCACCGGCGGCACGCTGCTGCTCACCGAAACCATCGCGCCCAACGACTTTCCCGTCGTGCTGTTCGGCGCGGGCCACGTGGGCGCGGCGCTCGTGCGCGTGCTCGGCACGCTGCCCTGCCGCGTGCTCTGGGTGGACGAACGCGACGCCGCGTTTCCCACGCCCGAAGCGTTCGCGCTGCTCAACGCGCCCAACGTGGCCATGGACGCCAACGACGCGCCCGACTCAGCCGTGGACGCCGCGCCGCCCGGCACGAGCTTTATCGTGATGACGCACGACCACGCGCGCGATCTCGACCTCGCCGAGCGCATCCTGCGGCGCGGCGACTTCGTGTTCTTCGGCATGATCGGCTCGCATTCGAAGCGCAAGCAGTTCGAGCACCGGCTCGCCGCGCGCGGCATCGACCCGATGCAGATCGCGCGCATGAACTGCCCGCTCGGCGTGGACGGCATCGTCGACAAGACGCCCGAAGTCATCGCGATCTCGGCCGCCGCGCAACTGCTGCAGGCGATCGAGGCCGCCACGGCGGCGGCGCGGGCGCCCGCTCCCCAATCCGCGTGATGTCACTCAACGAACCACACCGCATTTCGAAACAACCATGACGATCACGACCCACGACACCACGCTCGTCGACAAGGCAGCCCGCGCACCGAAGTCGGAGCTGCACATCCATATCGAAGGCTCGCTCGAACCCGAGCTGATCTTCGCGCTCGCGCAGCGCAACCGCGTGACGCTCGCGTACGACTCGATCGAGGCGCTGCGCGCGGCCTACGCGTTCACCGACCTGCAATCGTTCCTCGACATCTACTACGCGGGCGCGAGCGTGCTGCTGCACGAGCAGGACTTCTACGACATGACGACGGCGTATTGCGAGCGCGCGCTCGCCGACAACGTCGTGCACGCCGAAATCTTCTTCGATCCGCAGACGCACACCGAGCGTGGCGTGTCGATCGAAACCGTGGTCGCGGGCATCGACCGTGCGCTCGCCGACGCCGAAAAGCGCGGCCTGACCAGCAAGCTGATCCTCTGCTTCCTGCGCCATCTGAGCGAAGCCGACGCGCTCGCCACGTTCGACGCCGCGCGCCCGCTGTTCGCGCGCTACGCGCGCCTGATCGGCGTGGGGCTCGACTCCTCCGAGCGCGGCCATCCGCCTTCGAAATTCGAGCGCGTGTTCGCCGCGGCGCGCGCGCTGGGCCTGAAGCTCGTCGCGCACGCGGGCGAGGAAGGTCCGCCCTCGTACATTTACGAAGCGCTCGATCTGCTCAAGGTCGACCGCGTCGATCACGGCGTGCGCAGTATCGAAGATCCGGCGCTCGTCACGCGTCTCGCCGACACGCGCGTCGCGCTCACCGTTTGCCCGCTCTCGAACACCAAGCTCTGCGTGTTCGACGACATGACGAAGCACACGCTCAAGCAATTGCTCGACGAAGGCGTGGCCGTGACCGTCAATTCCGACGACCCGGCCTACTTCGGCGGCTACGTCAACGAGAACTACCGCGCCATCATCGAGGCGCTCAAGCTCGACGACCGCGAGGTCTACACGATCCTGCGCAACGGTTTCGAGGCGTCGTTCGTGACGCCCGGGGAACGCGCGGCGCTGATCGCGAAACTCGACGCGTACTGGAGCGACGCGTCGCAGTAACTGACACGGCGCGCTTGCCGCATTGTGCTTGACGCAGACGGACCGGCGCGCGCGCCGGCCCGCGAGGCTCGCGCGCGCCAGCGTTCCCGCGCGGGTTCGCGCGCTTCCCCCAAAGGCATGCGCGATGCGCCGCAAGCATGCAGGACAACTGACTTTTCTGGAGACGAAGTTCCCATGACTCAATCGGCTCAAGCGGCTCAAGCGGCTTACCGCGCCAAACTGTTGACGTTCACCGGCGACCCCGCGCAATCGTCCGGCGCCGCCGTGTACGACGAAGACGGCGTCGTGATCGTCGAAGACGGCCACGTGGTCGCGGCGGGCGCGTGGTCGGCGCTCAAGTCGCGCGTGAACGCCACGGCACGCATTCACGAGATGCGCGACAAGCTGATCGTGCCGGGCTTCATCGACACGCACATTCACTATCCGCAGACCGACATGATCGCCTCGCCCGCGCCGGGTCTGCTGCCGTGGCTCGACACCTACACGTTCCCGACCGAGCGCGGCTTCGAGAACGCAGCGGTGGCGCAGGACACGGCGCGCTTTTTCGTCGACGAACTGCTCGCGTGCGGCACGACCACGGCGCTCGTCTACTGCACGGTGCACAAGCAGTCCGCCGACGCGCTCTTCACGGCGAGCGAGGCGAAGAACCTGCGCATGGTCGCGGGCAAGGTGCTGATGGACCGCCACTGCCCCGAGTTCCTGCGCGACACGCCGCAAACGGGCTACGACGACAGCGCCGAGCTGATCGCGCGCTGGCATGACCGCGGCCGCCAGATGTACGCGCTCACGCCGCGCTTCGCGCCCACCTCGACCGAAGCGCAGCTCGAAGCGTGTGGCGCGCTCGCGAAGGCGCACGGCGACGTGTTCATCCAGAGCCACGTGGCCGAGAACCCGGACGAGGTGAAGTGGGTCGCCGAGCTGTTTCCGGGCCATCGCAGCTATCTCGACGTCTACGATCACTACGGCTTGCTGCGCCGCCGCGCCGTGTACGGCCACTGCATCTGGCTCGACGACGAAGACCGCCGGCGCATGGCGCAAACCGGCGCGACGGCCGCGCACTGCCCGACCTCGAATCTCTTCCTCGGCAGCGGCCTGTTCGACTTCGACAAGGCGGGCGCGGCGGCCATGCCCGTCGCGCTCGCGACCGACGTGGGCGGCGGCACCTCGTTCTCGATGCTGCAAACCATGAACGAAGCGCACAAGGTCGCGCGCATGGGCGGCCATCACCTCACGGCCACGCGCATGTTCTGGCTCGCGACGGCGGGCGCGGCGCAGGCCCTCGATCTCGCCGACAAGGTCGGCACGCTCGCGCCGCACAGCGAAGCCGACTTCGTCGTGCTCGACCCGCAAGCGACGCCGCTGCTCGCGCGCCGCACCGCGCGCGCCGAATCGCTCGAAGAATTGCTGTTCGCGTTCGCGCTGCTCGGCGACGACCGCGCGGTGTTCGAAACCTATGCGTACGGCGAGCGCGTGCACCAGCGTGACGGCGTGCGGCTCTGACGCCCGCGCTGCAACGCGCGATACGCGCGATACGCGATACGCAATAAGCCGCATCGGCATGAAAAAAAACGCCCCGGATGACGAGTCCGGGGCGTTTTTCTATGGATGCGGAACCCGCGCTTATTTCGCGGGCGCGCTCGCCTGAGGCGCCGGCGCGGCTTGCGGCGCGGGCGCGGCCGGCGGCATGACCGTTTCGTTGGGCGCGCCGCCGTTTTTGTCGACGGGGAAACGCACCTGCGTGACCGTGCCGTTCGCGAGCGGGAAATTCGCGAGCGCGCTACGCACGAGATACGGCATGGCGCGCACGAGCGAGGGATCGTCGCCCGAGGTGCGCGCGTTCACGTTGTACAGCTCCTTGCCGGTCGCCTTGTCCGTGATGCGGATGCCGAGCGCGTGCGAATAAACCGGATAGGTCTGGTTCACGTAGGCCGGCTGGTACGGACCCCATGCGCCCCACGGATTCCACGGGCCCCAGTACGGGCCGGGCCACGGGTTGTAGAACACGGGCTGCGCGACCGTTACGGTATCCATGCGGCTGCCGTAGGCGAGGCCCACGAGATAGTGCGCCTGCGGCTCGCCCACCTGGCGGAACGCATGGGAGGCGAGCCCGTCGGCCACGTATTGCTCGTAGGTGCTCTGCTCGATGCTCTGGCGCTGGTCGGGGTTGCGCGTGAACGCAAAGGTGCGCGTGGCGTCGCTGCCGCCGTCCCACGCGGAAAAAGCGGTCACCTGGCTCGTGACGTAGGTCGTGCAGCCGGACAGCGTCACGGCGAGCGCCGCCAGTAACAGCAGGGCGCGGCGGGTCCATCGGTCGTGCATCATGGTCTTCTCGTAGCTGTGTTGCCTGGGTTGGAAAGTCGCAGTGGTGGGGACCGCTGTTTCCGTGCTTTTTTTCAATACGGTTTTGCCGACGATTTTATTCCGTGCGCGCGCTGGCGTTCTCGTTACGCGGATTCCGCGGCGCGCAGGCCGGCGCACGATCATCGGCGAACCCCGATGATGCATCGCGCAACGCCGCGCACGTCCGCGCACGTCTTTTGCGCGGCAGCCCGATCATACTGACTCGCGCGAAGGCGCGAAAGTTCGCCCGGGCGCGCGCACGCCGCCGCGATGCAGCGGGACCTCGCACCGCCCGCTCCCGGACAAGCGGCGCGAGCCTTTGTACAATGGGACGATCCGCCGCGCGAAGGTGCCGCCGCGCCCGCCCGCCGGGCGCGCGGCTACCGCCGCCGGTCATGTTGATCCGACGAGCCCCCAAGCCTCCAGCGCACCGACCATGTCCGATACCGCCACGCCTACCGTGATCCGCCGCGAAGACTACGCCCCGCCCGCCTTCCTGATCGACACCGTCGACCTCGAATTCGACCTCGTGCCCGAGCGCACGGTGGTCAAGAGCACGCTGCGCGTGCGCCGCAACCCCGCGGCGCGCCACGCGGACAACCTCGAACTCATGGGCGAACAGCTCGAGTTCATCGGCGCCGCCATCGACGGCACGCCGTACGAGCACGTGCGCACCCAGGAGCACGGCCTCACGGTCCTGAACGTGCCCGACGCCTTCACGCTCACGCTCACCGGCGCGTGCGATCCGGCCGCGAACACCACGCTTTCGGGCCTCTACGTCTCGAGCGGCAACTTCTTCACGCAGTGCGAAGCCGAAGGCTTTCGCCGCATCACGTGGTTCCTCGACCGCCCGGACGTCATGTCCACCTTCACGGTCACGCTGCGCGCCGACAAAACCCAGTACCCGGTGCTGCTCTCGAACGGCAACCTGATCGAAGAAGGCGACCTGCCGGACAACCGCCATTTCGCGAAATGGGAAGACCCGTTCCGCAAGCCGAGCTACCTGTTCGCGCTGGTCGCGGGCAAGCTCGTCGCGCTCGAAGAACGCATTCAAAGCGGCTCGGGCAAGGAAAAGCTGCTGCAAGTCTGGGTCGAGCCGCACGATCTCGACAAGACGCGCCACGCGATGGATTCGCTCATCCATTCGATTCGCTGGGACGAGCAGCGGTTCGGCCTCGAACTCGATCTCGACCGCTTCATGATCGTCGCCGTGAGCGACTTCAACATGGGCGCGATGGAGAACAAGGGGCTCAACATCTTCAACACGAAGTACGTGCTCGCGAACCCGGAAACGGCCACCGACGTCGACTTCGCCAATATCGAAGCCGTGGTCGGCCACGAATACTTCCACAACTGGACCGGCAACCGCGTGACCTGCCGCGACTGGTTCCAGCTGAGCCTGAAGGAAGGCTTGACGGTGTTCCGCGACCAGGAGTTTTCGGCGGCCATGTCGGGCGGCGACGAAAACGAGGCGGCGCGCGCGACCAAGCGGATCGAAGACGTGCGCGTGCTGCGCCAGATGCAGTTCGCCGAAGACGCGGGCCCGATGGCGCACCCGGTGCGCCCCGAAAGCTACGTCGAGATCAACAACTTCTACACGATGACCGTCTACGAGAAAGGCTCGGAAGTCGTGCGGATGTATCAGACGCTGTTCGGCCGCGACGGCTTCCGCAAGGGCATGGATCTGTACTTCCAGCGCCACGACGGCCAGGCCGTGACGTGCGACGACTTCCGCCGCGCCATGGCCGACGCCAACGGCCGCGACCTCGCGCAATTCGAGCGCTGGTACAGCCAGGCCGGCACGCCGCGCATCGCCGTGACCACGCGCTACGACGAAGCCGCGCGCACCTACAGCGTGACGCTCTCGCAGGGTTACGGCAACGGCTCGGCGGCCGCGCGCGAAACGCAAAAAGGCCCGCTGCATATTCCGTTCGCGATCGGTCTGATCGACGCGAACGGCGCGGACCTGCCGCTGCGTCTCGAAGGCGAAGCGAGCGCGCAAGGCACGACGCGCGTGCTCGAATTCACCGAAACGCAGCAGACCTTCACTTTCGTCGATGTGGCGGCGCGCCCGCTGCCTTCGCTGCTGCGCAACTTCTCGGCGCCGGTGATCGTCGATTACGACTACGGCAACGACGAACTCGCGTTCCTGCTCGCGCACGACAGCGATCCGTTCAACCGCTGGGAAGCGGGCCAGCGTCTCGCCACGCGCGAATTGCTCGCGCTCGCCGCGCGCGCCGCCGCCGGCCAGCCGCTGCAGATGAGCGACGCGCTCGTGAGCGCGTTCAGCCGCGTGCTCACCGACGCTTCGCTCTCGCCCTCGTTCCGCGAACTCGCGCTGATGCTGCCTTCGGAAACCTATCTCGCCGAGCAGATGAGCGAATCCGATCCGGCCGCCGTGCACGCCGCGCGCCAGTTCGTGCGCAAGCAACTGGCCACGGCGCTCAAGGCCGACTGGCTCGCCGCTTACGAGCGCAACGTCACACCGGGCGCCTACGAGCCCACGCCCGAAGCGGCCGGCCATCGCGGCCTGAAGAATCTCGCGCTTTCGTATCTCTCGGAACTCGACGATCCGGCCGACGCGGTGCGTCTCGCCACGGCCCAGTACGACGCGGCGAACAACATGACCGACCGCGCGGCGGCGCTTTCGGCGCTGCTCAACGCGCAGGCCGCCACGGGCCGTGACGTCGCCCGCGCCGCGCTCGAAGACTTCTATGCGCGCTTCGAGAAGGAGCCGCTCGTCATCGACAAATGGTTCTCGCTGCAAGCCACGCAACGCGGCACGGCCGAGCGCCCGACCATCGAAACGGTGCGCGCGCTCATGCGTCACGCGGCGTTCAACCTCAAGAACCCGAACCGCGCGCGCTCGCTGATCTTCAGCTTCTGCGCCGCGAATCCCGCGCAGTTCCACGCGGCGGACGGGTCCGGCTACGCGTTCTGGGCCGACCAGGTGATCGCGCTCGACGCGCTCAATCCGCAGGTCGCCGCGCGTCTCGCGCGCACGCTCGAACTGTGGCGCCGCTTTACGCCCGCGCTGCGCGACAAGATGCGCGCGGCGCTCGAACGCGTGGCCGCCGAGGTGAAATCGCGCGACGTGCGGGAAATCGTCGAAAAGGCGCTCGCCTGATCGTATCGAGCGAAAACCGCGCGCATCGCTCACGCGGCGCGCGGATCGCCCCGCAAGCCGGCCCTCCCGCCGGCTTTTTTTTCGCTTATTTTGCGGATATTTTTCGGCGCGCCCGCCTCGCCTGGCATGACGCGGGCTTTATTTCGCGCGCCCGTGCGGCGGCCAGTCACAGTCGAGCGGGTAGAATTGCGGCATCCCCAAGCGTATCCGGAGTACAGCAATGGCTTTGCAACGTCGTACCACACTCACGAAATACCTGATCGAGCAGCAGCGCCAGCACAGTAACCTGCCCGCCGATCTGCGTCTGTTGATCGAAGTCGTCGCGCGCGCGTGCAAAGCGATCAGCTTCAACGTCAGCAAGGGCGCGCTCGGCGACGCACTCGGCACCGCCGGCAGCGAGAACGTGCAGGGCGAGGTGCAGAAGAACCTCGACATTCTCTCGAACGAAATCCTGCTCGAAGCCAACGAATGGGGCGGCAACCTCGCCGCCATGGCGTCCGAGGAAATGGAAACGTTCTTCCCGATCCCGGCGAACTATCCGAAGGGCGAATACCTGCTCGTGTTCGATCCGCTCGACGGCTCCTCGAACATCGACGTGAACGTGTCGATCGGGACGATCTTCTCGGTGCTGCGCTGCCCGGACGGCCAGCAGGCCAGCGAGGAATCGTTCCTGCAAGCGGGCACGAAGCAGGTCGCCGCCGGCTACGCCGTGTACGGCCCGCAAACCGTGCTCGTGCTCACGACCGGCCACGGCGTGAACTGCTTCACGCTCGACCGCGAACTCGGTTCGTGGGTGCTCACGCAGAGCAACATGCGCATTCCCGAAGACACGCGCGAATACGCGATCAACGCGTCGAACTCGCGCCACTGGTACGAGCCGGTGCAGCAGTACATCGGCGAACTCAACGACGGCAAGGACGGCCCGCGCGGCGAGAACTTCAACATGCGCTGGATCGCGTCGATGGTCGCCGACGTGCACCGCATCCTGAACCGCGGCGGCATCTTCATGTACCCGGCCGACAAGCGCGACCCGTCGAAGCCGGGCAAGCTGCGCCTCATGTACGAAGCGAACCCGATGTCGTTCATCGTCGAGCAGGCCGGCGGCGCCGCGACCAACGGCGAGCAGCGCATTCTCGACATCCAGCCGACGAGCCTGCACGAGCGCGTGGCCGTGTTCCTCGGCTCGAAGAACGAAGTCGAGCGCGTCACCCGCTATCACCACGAAGCGGCCAACGCGAAAAAATAAAAAGATGGCGAAAAGACTTGCGCTCTCCAGAAGTCTTTTCTATAATCTTTCTTCTCTGATGTGACGCCGGAATAGCTCAGACGGTAGAGCAGCGCATTCGTAATGCGAAGGTCGGGGGTTCGATTCCTCTTTCCGGCACCACCAAGTTTCAACAAAAAGCCCAGTCTTCGACTGGGCTTTTTGCTTTGTATCGCCGATAAAACCAGCGGCCATGCAAGCCCGCCGGTTTTATCGCGCGCCCGGTTTCAGGCGCGAAACCCCGCCAGATGCGCGGCCAGTGCCCTGCCCACTTCCTCGATCACCTCGTCCCGACGCCCCAGTTCGCGCTGCCGGAACAATCTCGCCGACGGATACCACGGGCTGTCCGCGCGGCCGGTCATCCAGCGCCAGTCGGTGCAGGTCGGCAACAGTATCCAGACCGGCACGCCCGCCGCGCCCGCGAGATGCGCCACCGAGGTATCGACGGTCAGCACGAGATCGAGCGACTCGACAATGGCGAGCGTGTCCGTGAAGCGCTCGATCTCCGGGCCGAGCAGCGTGATCGCGATATCGTCCGGCAGCGCCGCGAGTTCGTCCTGCGCCGCGCCCTTCTGCAAGGAAAACCATACGACGTTGCGTTGCGCGAGCACCGGCTGCAGCGCCCGCAACGCCAGCGAACGATAGCGATCGAATTCGTAAGCGGGATTGCCGGCCCAGACGAGACCGACGCGCAGCGTGCCCGCTCCGCGCGGCGTCACGCGGTCGAGCCGCTCACGCCAGCGCACGAGCTGATCCGCGGGCGCGCCGAGATAAGGCATCGCGAGCGGTAACTGGTCGAGCGTGAGCCGCATGGGTTCGGGCACGCGAAACATGCGGCCCCAGAAGTCATACGGTTCGCGCGGCATGGCGGTCCACGCGCGATGCACGCCGCGCGCACAAGCCGCGACATCGCCGATGGCCTCGTCGACCCAGACGTCGACGCTCGCGCCCTGACGCTGCAACCACGAGATATAGCGCAGCGACTGCAGTTGGTCGCCAAGCCCTTGCTCGCCGATCAGCAGAAAGCGCTTGCCCGCCAGCGGCTCGCCCAACCATTCGGGGAAGTTCGGGCGCACGAGTGTCGCGTTCTGCGCGAGCCGTTCGTGCCAGCGATACTGGCGCCAGCCATTCAGGAAATCGCCCTCGCGCAACTGCGTAACGGCGACGTTGAACTGCACGTGCTCGTCGTCGGGGAGATAGCGCGCGGCCTCGACCGCGTGATGACGCATGCGCGCGTGCGCGCCGAGCATGTTCGACGCGTAGCCCGCGTTGTGATGCAGCTCGCCGCTCGCGGCGTCGAGCGTGAGCCCGTGCCGCGCGACGTCGTACGCGTCGCCGTAGCGATGCAACTGGTTCAGCGCGAACGACAGGTCTTCCAGCGCCGCGATGTCGGTGGCGAATTCGGCGCGTAGCTGCGCGATATGTGTTGCGAGCACGGCTTCGTCGCCCAGGCGCGCGATGGCTTTGAGCAATTCGATGCGATCGCTTTGTCGCGCGTTGTCGCGCACGTTGTCGCGCGCGATATCGGGCGCACCGGCTGCCGAGCCACGCGATGCGCCGGTGTCCGCAGAGCGGGACGGACCGCCGGGCGCGGCGTTGAGCCCGCAAGCCCGGCGCCACCAGGCGACGGCTTCGTCGTGACGCCCGGCTTCGGTGCTCAATGCCGCGAGACGCCGTATCGCGTGATGCAGCGTCGGGTCGCGGTCGAGCGCCCGCTCATAGTGCTCGCGCGCTTCCTGCATGCGACCGCCGAGTTTGAACACGTCGGCGAGATTCCGATGCAGGCTGGCCGTGCCGCCACTCAACGCCAGCGCGCGCCGGTAGCACGCTTCCGCCGGCGCGAGTTCGCGCGCCATGGCGGCCAGCAGCCCGCGATGCTCCCAAAGATCGGCGCGCGTGGGCGCTTCCTGAATGGCGCGGTCGAGAAACTCGCGCGCACGCTCCGGCTTGCCCTCGCGAAAGTGTGCGAGCGCGAGGCGATGGAGCGCATGCACGTGACGCGGAGACTCGGCGAGCACGGCTTGATAGGCGCTCAGCGCCTCGCTCAGACGGCCTTGCTCGAAATGCCGGTCGGCCAGTGCGAGCGCGGGAGACACGTCTGCATGATCGACAGACGCGGTGGCGGAATGGCTCATCTTGATGGCGGCCGAACGGCGGCGCGGGGGTTGGGTGAATGTCGATGGAAGGCGCTGGCGGCACGAGCGCCGTGGGTGTCGGGACGCGCGGGACCACCGCGCCGACACTGCGCTAAAAATAAACAGGATTCGCGCGCGACCGAATCAGACGTCTCTGAAATCTGCGACCGACGACACCCACGGACGACGACCGCACGTGCAGCACGTTTCATCGCCGAACGGATTGCAAACCTGACGAGGTATCGAAGTACATCAATACATCGCGCGAATTAAGCCCGTTATTTATACGCGCGCCGCAATAAACCGCTGCATTAGCGCGACTTTCCTAACGATTGACTCGCTGAGCAAGAAAACGAACGCTTACATCGTTTTAATTATGTTTAACATTCTCACTCAAACCGGGCGCGCATTACGCCGATAATGAAGCCATGGATGAGGCGAACGAATGCACGGCGGGAGGTTGCGGCAACGCGGCGTCAGGCACCGCCCCGATGGGCGGCAGCGAGATCGAGCCGGGTGTGAGGAAGTTTGCAGACGCAGCAGGACGAGCGGGAAGAAGCTTGTCGTTACCCAAAAGCGCGCGCCTGGACGGCTTTTTTCGGCGACAAGATATCCGAATCATTATATTCCCAAGCGGTTATTAAGTTGTGACGCTGTGCGGTTAAAGCAACACGCGCGCCGGAAAAGGTGTGTTACGGCTTTTTGCACTAGCGTAACGGAAGTGCTGAATCGGATAATCGATCCACACAGGAGAAAGATCATGGACGCTAAACCGCCGAGAATTCCGACCCCGGACCAGATCTTCAGCCCGGACCCGGAACCGGTGGCTGTCGAGTTCCTCGGAGACGAATTGCCCGCGCACGTGCGAGCGTTTCTGGACGAGCAACGCAAAGGTCACGAACAGAAGTAAGGGGACGGCGCGGGGCCAGCCCGTACGGGGCGGCGCACGTTATCGTGCGCTCGTGTTGCGCGCTGCTTGCGGCCGCGCGGATGAATTTGCCCCGCGCTTGAATGCGTTATGACCCATGCGAGCGTGCCAGTGAGTTGGGATGCGCTTCGAATCGCGCATTGCACGCACGGCTAATCGCGCCAGCCATTCACGCATTTCGTCTCAAGCACTGCCGCTGAGCCATCTCACACTAGCGCGCTCGCGCTACGCTCACACGCCGGGTTCCAAACGAGCGCACCAGGTCGCACTAGACGCAAGCGCGCCATAACCGGCTATGCTTCGCTTTTTCCTGCCGGCCATTCCCGATCGATGACTTTGCTCATTCGCGCCAGCGTACGTTGTGCCGCTGCGCTGCTCCTCGCTCTGCCCATTGCCTCGGCGCATGCCGACGGCGACGACACCGCTCTCACCAATCTCGTCGCGCTCGTTTCGCAGCGTCTCGCCCTTGCGGAACCCGTCGCGCACTGGAAGTGGCAGCATCACAAGCCGATCACCGACACGCCGCGCGAGAACGCGCTCCTCGCCGATGTCGAAAAGCGCGCGAAGTCGGCGGGCGTCGATCCGGCATTCGCGCACGACTTCTTCCGCGACCAGATCGACGCCAGCACACAGGTGCAGAAGTCGTTGCTCGAAACATGGCGCAGCTCGCAAGCGCCCACCGATCCCGCGCCCGATCTCGCCACGGCGACGCGCCCGCAACTCGATCGGCTCACGGGCCAGTTGATCGGCGCACTCGCACGCGTCCAGCCGCTGCGTGCGACAGCCGACTGCCCGGCGCGCGTGGCGCGCGCGGTGTCGGGCTGGAAGGAATTGACGCGCTACGATTCCGCGCGCGCCAATGCGATGAATCAGGCGCTCGGCCACGTGTGCGAATCGGGCGGCGTGGGCGGCGTGGCCTGACGGGTCAGACGAGATCGGCGACGTTGTCAGCCTGTGTGCCCACCGCAGCGGCAGCTTGCGCGGTTGACTGAGCATTTGATTGAGCCGTTGACTGAGCGTCGGCCTGCGCGGGTTGCAACGGTTGCACGCACAAACCGCGTTCGAAGCGGCTTTGCAGAATGCGCCATGTCGATGGCTCGAACGGGCGCTCGATGGCGGCGTCGGCGAGCGCCGCGGCTTCGGCCGCACTGGCACCCGCGCCCACGTAACACCAGCGGTCGATCAGATGGAAGACGTCGGCGCCGCTCGCCGCGTCCTGCTCTTGCACGAGCACCGCACTGCCAAACGGCCAGGGCGCGCCGCCCAGATCCACGGGGTCGCGCTTCGAGACGCGCGGCACACGGTTGAAGCTCGGCTTGAGTTCGGCGATCCATTGCGCTTCGACCAGCATCGCGCCCAGTTCGCCGCCCGTCGCGCGCCACTCCACGCGCCGCACCAGTTGCGCCATGCGCTGCTCGCGCGACGAACGCCGTTCGCCCGACAGATGCGAACGCACGCGCTGACGCACGCGCACGCTGCGCCCCACGTAAAGCGGCGCGTCATTCTCACCGTAGAACACATAGACGCCATGACCGGCCGGCGCCGTTTCGATCAGTTCGTCGGTGATGTCGCCCGCGAGCACGTGACGGCGCGTGGTGCGCTCGATCTGTGCCGCGAGTGTTTGCGCGGCGACCAGCGTCGGCAGGCGTTGCCAGAATTGCCACAGCAGATCGGCGTCGGCGAGTGCGCGGTGACGATCCGACGGCACGAGCGCGTGGCGTTCGACCAGCGCATCCAGACCGTGGCGCTTTTCCGTGGGGAACAGCGCGCGCGACAGCCGCACGGTGCACAGTACGTCGGGATTGAACGAAAGCCCGGCGCGCTCGAACTCCGCGCGCAGGAAACCGCGATCGAAGGCTGCGTTATGCGCGACGAACAATTTGCCCGCGAGCCGCGCGAACAACGCGGGCGCGATCTCGGCAAAGCGCGGCGCGCCGCGCACCATGGCGTTCGTGATACCCGTGAGTTGCTGGATGAAGGGCGGGATCGACTGGCCAGGATCGACCAGCGTGCTCCAGCGCGTCACCTGCCCTGCCACGACCTCGACGATGCCGACTTCGGTAATACGATGCTCGCCGACCGAGCCGCCTGTGGTTTCCAGATCGACAAAGACGAGAGGGATGTCGCCGGCGTCCTGCGCGGCGCTGAGGGAGGGTTCAAACATGATGGAACAACGGCGGAGAACGAAAACGGACTCAGTATGCCCTGTCTGGGCGGTTCGCGCCGGAGAGTTTGACGCATGAGCCCGATTGCCGCATTTAAATCGCGGGCGTTATCTTTTCGCACGGCGGTTTTTCGTTTTTGAAAGCCAGTGGGATAAACCCGAACATTCAAATCTGAAAACGAAAATCAGCCAATACCAGGGTTTCCCCCAGAAATCGATAAAAATGCGGGCGATATTATTACGCGGCAGATGGTGACGCCAAAATAAAAAAAGCCCCGGGACTGCCCAGGGCTTTTGCGATCTTGTGCGGTGCCGGCCGCTCGTGCTTAGCGAGCGCGCCGGAGCGGCGCTTAGATCGGCTGGATGTTCGCTGCCTGCTTGCCCTTCGGGCCAACCTTGACGTCGAACGACACGCGCTGGTTCTCCTTCAGCGACTTGAAGCCGTCGATGCGGATTTCCGAGAAGTGCGCGAACAGGTCGTCGCCGCCGGCGTCAGACGTGATGAAGCCGAAGCCCTTTGCATCGTTAAACCATTTGACGATACCGGTTTCCATGTTTCTGTTTCCCTCAAGATTTTAATGACGCGGGTAATACCCTTACGCCGAAGTCAGCCCATTCCGCTGTCCCGCATTCGCCGACCCTACATAATGGATAAGTCGCGAAACAAAATCAGCTTTGCTGTTATACGGGGAACGCCAATCGCCAGTCAAGCGAATTTTTTATAACAGCATTCCCGTTTCGACGATAAACCCGAACACATCAAAAATCATGCAAAAAATTGCATGCGCACTGAATGGACACCCGTAAAAAAGTGAGTGCGCGTCATTTTTACCCGATTATCTGTCCGATCATTCTGTTATCGGGAAGATTTCCCGGAGTGTAACAATTCGTGTCAAACGTAAGTGTTTCCACCGGTTGTTCGTGTATTCGCTTCATTTCAAAATGAAATGGTTAGCGGAATGCGGAGGTGACCATGCTGACGACACTACGTAGCTGGATTCATTGGCTCGTGCGCAACGAAGGCATTACGTCGACGGCTGAAGAAGCCGACACCTATGGCCCATGGCACGGCGACCACTGGCATAACCTGCTGTGTTCCCCTATGGACGCGCGGCATTACGTAATGGAAGACTGGAGCCTGCAACCCGAGCCCCCGCACGCCGAAGCCCGCTAGGGCGAAAGCGCCCGTCAGGGAGCAAGGCAAAAACGCGGGGCAAAAAAAAAGCGCGGCTGAAAGGCCGCGCCGACAAAGGTTTGGAGATCTTTTTCGTCAACGAAAAAGTCTGCTTCGAAAAGCAGCCATTGCAGTATAGCCGCAGGCTCGTCTGACCATTAAGTCTGCGGCACACAATCATCTGTTACGCCTGACGCAATAATCATCAAAGCCAGTTTTAAGACGATTTCCTGCGTAATTACGGCGTGTTTCTTGTAGCGATCGCACAACGCTTGTGCGGTTGACACTTTCTCCCCCCCGCGGCGAAATCCGCTCAATCCCTTTCCAGACGGGGCTCACAGCGAGCCGCTAAATAATTTCCTCTGCCGCAATACTTTATTGCGCAAATCGGAATACCTCCTTTTCGAACACCCTCTCTACACTCTGCCTGTCTGGAAACCGACTAGGCGGATTAATTCGTACCACGTGAACATGCCTCTCGCTGCGATTCATGTGGACGGTTTCCCAAACAGGGTTCGACGAAACCCACCTCTGTTCTCGGAGTTTACAAAGATGAAAAAGACTCTCATGGTCGCTGCCCTGACGGGCGTTTTTGCAACGGCTGCGCACGCGCAAAGCAGCGTTACGCTGTACGGCCTGATCGACGCCGGCGTGACGTACGCCAACAACTCGGGCGGTCACAGCCTGTGGAAGGCATCGAGCGGCACGGTCAACGGTAGCCGTTGGGGCCTGCGCGGTTCGGAAGATCTCGGTGGCGGTCTGAAGGCCATCTTCACGTTGGAAAGCGGCTTCAACATCGACAACGGTACGGCTAGCCAGTCGAGCCGTATGTTCGGCCGTCAAGCTTTCGTCGGTCTCGCAAGCAACCAGTACGGCGCCGTGACCCTCGGCCGTCAGTACGACTCCGTCGTCGACTACCTGGCACCGCTGTCGAACACGGGCACGCAATACGGTGGCACGATCGCCGCTCACCCGTACGACAACGACAACCTGAACAACTCGGTCCGTTTCAACAACACGATCAAGTACAGCAGCGTCAACTACGCTGGCTTCAAGTTCGGCGGCACGTACTCGTTCTCGAACAGCGCGCAATTCGCGAACAACCGTGCATACAGCTTCGGTGCTTCGTATAACTGGGCTGGCCTGAACGTCGCTGCAGGTTACCTGCAACTGAACAACAGCCTGTCGGGCACCCCGTTCGCGAACGGCAACACCAACACGGCAGTGACCGGCGCTGGCGCGCAAACCGGCGAATGGACGTTCCTGGCTGGCCGTCAGCGCACGTTCGGCGGCGGCGTGAACTACACGTTCGGCCCGGCAACGGCTGGCATCGTGTACACGCAGACGAACCTCGGCGGCGGCGTCGGTGGCGGCATCTCGAGCACGCAATCGGGTCGCACGGGCGGCATCGGCTTCAACGGCGCAAGCGCTCGCTTCCAGAACTTCGAAGGCAACGTTCGTTACGCTCTGACCCCGGCTCTGAGCCTGGCTGGCGCGTACACGTACACGCGTGCGAACCTCGGCGGCGGCGTGAACCCGAACTACAACACGGTCGCTCTGCAGTCGGACTACGCACTGTCGAAGCGCACGGACGTCTACCTCCAGGGCGACTGGCAGCACATCTCGTCGAACTCGGCGAACATCGGTGCTTACCTGAACGGTCTGGGTTCGGCTTCGTCGACGCAAGACCAGGTTGCTGTGACGGTTGGTATGCGTCACCGCTTCTAAGCCGCATGAGGCTGGCCGCTTTGGCCAGTTCAGCAGCTGAAAAGGCGCCGCTTGCGGCGCCTTTTTTCATTTCTGCCGACGAATGCGGCAAGCGCGTAGCGAGCGCGCGTCAGCCTTGCGACGGCGCCGGATAGCGCACGTCGAGCACGTCGATGGGCGCGGGGCCCGCGGGCGTGTGCAGGATCACCTGATCGCCGATCTTCGACTTGATGAGCGCGCGCGCGATGGGCGAGATCCAGCTCACGTGGCCCACGTCGAGATCCACCTCGTCGATGCCCACGATCGTGATCGTGTGCGCCTCGCCGTCTTCGGTGCCGTACTCCACGGTCGCGCCGAAGAACACCTGATCGACGCTCTCCTGGCGGCTGCTGTCGACGACTTCGGCGAGGTCGAGCCGCTTCGTGAGAAAGCGGATGCGCCGGTCGATCTCACGCAGCCTGCGCTTGCCGTAGATGTAATCGCCGTTCTCGGAACGGTCGCCGTTCGACGCCGCCCACGAAACGAGCTTGACCACTTCCGGCCGCGCTTCGTCGATGAGGTGCAGCAGTTCGCTACGCATGCGTTCGTAGCCGGCGGGCGTGATGTAGTTTTTCGTGCCCGCGGGAATCTCGGGTTGACCGCCGTCGAGATCGTCGTCGTCGTCGGTCGATTCTTTGACAAAAGCCTTGTTCATGATGGATCGTTGAAATGCGCGTTCTGAGCGTGGACCTACTACAGTCAGGTTACACGCGAAGCACGCGGCAAGACAAATCGAGATGAATCGCGGAAAAGCCCTTCCCTTTTCTCGAACCCCTGCTATAATCTCTTTTCTGCGTGCGGCTGTAGCTCAGTTGGATAGAGTACTTGGCTACGAACCAAGGGGTCGTGGGTTCGAATCCTGCCAGCCGCGCCACTTATTCGAAGCGTTTTTCGTTGTTGTTCGGCGGAAGGTGTTTCAAGCAGTCTTTGTTGTAGACGTTCAGTTTTACGTGCGGCTGTAGCTCAGTTGGATAGAGTACTTGGCTACGAACCAAGGGGTCGTGGGTTCGAATCCTGCCAGCCGCACCATCATTCAAAAGGCCTTTCCAGACGGAAAGGCCTTTTGTCATTGAGGCCGTCATTTCAGCGCCGTTTTCACGGCGCCCTGCTCCGCTCTCGTCGACGTCAACGTCAAGCCATCAACGCGGCAGCGATCCCACATCGCCGATCTGCGCATCGGGCCGCGGCAAATCCTCCACGTCGCCTACCGCGCCCGGTTCGGCGGTCAGCTCCATGGTCGTGCCATCCACCGCCTGTGGCTGGCGCACCATCGTCCCGACCGTCTCGCCGAAGCGGCTCGCCACGAACGCCCGCAAGAGCGCCTCGCGCCGCGTTGCGCCATACGCCTGCACGGCGCGCGTGCCGCCCTCGAACTCCGCTGCGCAGAACGCCGGGTCGCCGTCGCGCAACTCGATGCGCCGCACACGTTCCAGTACCACGCCAGCGGCTTCCCACGATTCGCTCGGCACGAAACGCCCGTCCCACGGACGGCCGCGATCGTTGCCGCGCACGGCGACGGTCTCGCCGCTGTCGGTGAAGTAGATTTCGCGTACGAATTCCGGCAGGCTGCGCGCGACCCAGTAGTCGAGCGCCGTGCCGGTGAGATCAGCGATGTTCATGTGTGCCCTCGTTGCGGATTCGAAGGGAAATGGCAGAACTGCCTGAGTAGACTACCCGATCACGTGCCGGGCAGCGCCCCGAACGACGCAGGGCGCGATGGAAACGCGACGCAGCAACGTGACGCAATACGCGGCGAGTGCGTAACCAGCGCGCGGCGTGGACCGCGCCGAATGCGCCGCGTCAGTAGTCGGCGCGCTCGCGGTCGATGCGCATGCCGCCATCGTGGCGATGGTGCCCGTCGTCGCTCGGACGCTCGCGCGAAATGCGCATCACGTCGGGGTTCGTGCGCACGCGGCGCATGACATTGGCGAGATGCACACGATCGCTCACCTGGATCACGAAGCGCAGGAGATTCGATTCCTGCGCCAGATCGTCGTCCATGGCGATGTGCACGATGTTGGCGTCGGCGGACGTGATGTCGGCGGCCACGCGCGCGAACACGCCCTTGGTGTTCTTCACGAGCACCTTCACGGCCACGTCGAACAGGCGGCCCGGCTGCGGCGCCCATGCCACGTCGATCCAGCGGCCCGGATCGCGGCGGTGGATGCGCTGCGCCACGCGGCAGTCGGTGGTATGGATCGCCATGCCGAGCCCGATGCCGATGTAACCCATGATGTCGTCGCCGGGAATCGGGCGGCAGCAGGCCGAGAGCTGCACCGACATGCCTTCCGTGCCCGTGATGACCACCGGCGGCGCGTGCGGCGCATTCGGGTCGCGCGGCGCGTGATGATGCTCGGGATCGTCGGCGTCCTGGCCGCTCATCAGCACCTCGATGCGCTTGGCCATGACCGCCGCCACGCGCCGGCCGAGACCGATGTCGGCGTAAATTTCCTGGCGATTCTTGTTGCCGGTCCACAGGACCAGCTTTTCCCACACCTCCGGCGTGACTTCCGAAAGCTGGTAACCGTAGCCCTTGAGCGCCTGATCGACGAGCCGCTCGCCCAGCTGCACGGACTCCGTGAGCCGCATCGTCTTGAGATAGTGGCGGATCGCCGAGCGCGCCTTACCGGTGCGCACGAAACCGAGCCACGCGGGGTTCGGTTTCGAATACGGCGCCGTGATCACTTCGACGATGTCGCCGCTCTTCAACTCCGTGCGCAGCGGCAGCAGCTCGTTGTTGATCTTCACCGCGACGCACTGGTTGCCCAGGTCGCTGTGGATCGAATACGCGAAGTCGAGCGCCGTGGCGCCGCGCGGCAGCGCCATGATCTTCGACTTCGGCGTGAACACGTAAACCGCGTCCGGGAACAGGTCGATCTTGACGTGTTCGAGGAATTCGCTCGAGTCGCCCGCCTCGCTCTGGATGTCGAGCAGCGACTTGAGCCACTGGTGCGCGCGCTTTTGCACGTCGTTGAGATCGGCGCCGCCGTTCTTGTAGAGCCAGTGCGCGGCCACGCCCGCCTCGGCGATCTCGTGCATCTTGCGCGTGCGCACCTGGAACTCGATGGGCGCGCCGAACGGGCCCACGAGCGTGGTGTGCAGCGACTGATAGCCATTCACCTTGGGAATGGCGATGTAATCCTTGAACTTGCCCGGCACCGGCTTGTAGAGCGCATGCAGCGCGCCGATGCACGTATAGCACTCGAGCGCCGACTCCACCACGACGCGAAAACCGTACACGTCGAGCACCTGCGAGAACGACAACTGCTTGTCGCGCATCTTCTTGTAGATGCTGAAGATGGTCTTCTCGCGGCCCGTGACCTCGGCGTCGAGCTTCGCTTCGGCAATCGCGCGCTGCACCGCTTCGAGGATCTTGCTCACCACCTCGCGCCGGTTGCCGCGCGCCGACTTCACCGCTTTTTCGAGCGTGGCATAGCGGTTCGGATTGAAGTTCGCGAAACTCAGGTCCTGCAGCTCGCGATAGGTGTTGTTCAGGCCGAGACGGTGCGCGATGGGCGCATAGATGTCGATGGTCTCGCGCGCCACGCGGCGGCGCTTCTCGGGCGGCACCGCGCCGAGCGTGCGCATGTTGTGCAGCCGGTCGGCGAGCTTGACGAGAATGACGCGCACGTCGCGCGCCATCGCGAGCAGCATCTTGCGGAAATTTTCCGCCTGCGCTTCCTCGCGATTGCGAAACTCCATCTTGTCGAGTTTCGAGAGACCGTCGACCAGTTCCGCGACTTTCGCGCCGAAGCGCTCGGCGAGTTCCGCCTTGGTCACGCCCTGGTCTTCCATCACGTCGTGCAGCAGTGCCGCCTGGATCGACTGCGCGTCGAGCTTCCAGCCGGCGCAGATTTCCGCGACCGCGACGGGATGGGTAATGTAGGGTTCGCCGCTCTGGCGATATTGCCCGAGGTGGGCTTCGTCGCTGAAGTGGAACGCCGCCTTCACTTCCTTGATTTCCTCGGGTGTGAGGTAACCGGAAAGCGCGGCGGTCAGATTGGCGATGGAGACGACCCCGTGCTTGCGGGGCTGCTCCGGCGTCGCGGTCGGTCCGAACAGATGGCGAAACGACTGTTCGAGGACCGCGTCGATGTAATTGCGCGCAGGGCTCGTCGTCTCGGCTTCCTGGTCCACCTCGGTGGCCGGTGAGGGCGTCGTGCTCATGTTCCCCTCCGTATCAGGTCAGGCGTTGACGGTTGATGCGATCGATGCGACTGCGCGTATGACTTGTTGCGAACTACACACTACGGCAATACAGAAAAGCGGGCACGCGGGTTAAGCGTGCCAGGTGTGGTTAGACCGGCACCTTCTTCAGCATTTCCAGACCCACCTGGCCGGAAGCGATCTCGCGCAGCGCGACGACGGTAGGCTTGTCGCGGCTTTCGATCTTCGGCGTGTGACCTTGTGCGAGCTGACGCGCGCGATACGTCGCGGCGAGCGCCAGTTCGAAGCGGTTCGGAATCTGTTTCAGACAATCTTCGACGGTGATGCGGGCCATGTCGGTTTCCTTCTCATTCTCAGCAGGTTCTTATTCTACCTTATGTGCCCGATGCGCCGGGCTGGGGCTGGTGGATACCGAGCTGCACGAACAGCTCCGTATGCCGCGCATATTGCGAAGCGAAACGCAGACGCGTCGCGCTCACGATGTTGCGCAGTTCCTGCAGCGCGCGATCGAAGTTTTCGTTGATGACGACGTACTCCGACTCGCTCGCATGCGCGATCTCGCTGCCCGCCGCCAGCAGGCGTCGCGTGATCACGTTCGGTTCGTCTTCGCCGCGCTTTTTCAGGCGGTCGGCGAGCGCTTCGAGCGACGGCGGCAGAATGAAAATTTCCACCGCGTTGCGAAACTGTTTCTTCACCTGCTGCGCGCCTTGCCAGTCGATTTCGAGCAGCACGTCGCAGCCGTTCTTCATCTGGTCTTCGATCCACACGCGCGAAGTGGCGTAGTAGTTGCCGTGCACTTCCGCGCTTTCGAGGAACTCGCCCGCGCCGTGGCGCGTGAGGAAATCGTCGACGCTCGTGAAGTGGTAATGCTCGCCGTCACGCTCTTTCGAGCGCGGCGCGCGCGTGGTGTACGAGATCGACAGACGGATTGCGCTGTCTTCCGCGAGCAGCGCGTTCACGAGCGTCGACTTGCCCGCGCCCGAAGGCGCCACCACCATGAACAGATTGCCGGGGTACGTGCCCACGTACGGATTGCGCTTCTTCTCCGGCTTGATCTCCGAGAGCGGCGTGTGGGTGGAGTCGGTCATGTTCGTTGCTTCCTTATTCCAGATTCTGTACCTGCTCGCGCATCTGCTCGATGAGCAGCTTGAGCGTCATCGAGGCGTCGGCGAGTTCCTTCGCGGCCGCCTTCGAACCGAGCGTGTTCGCTTCGCGATTCAGTTCCTGCATCATGAAGTCGAGACGCTTGCCGACGCGGCCGCCCTTCTCGATCACGTGACGCGTTTCGTTCAGATGCGCGGTGAGACGCGAGAGTTCTTCGGCGATGTCGATGCGGATACCGTACATCGTCACTTCCTGACGAATGCGTTCGGCCACTTCGTCGCGCGACACGCTGCCGATGGTGCCGCTCGCCTCGCTGTTCGGCGCGGCGATGCCGAGCGCTTCCTGCAAACGCTCCACGATCTTCTGCTGATGCCGCGCGATGAGTTCCGGCACGAGCGGCGTGATGCGCGCGACGATCGCTTCCATCTCCGTGACGTTCGCGAGCAGCATGGTCGCGAGTTGCGCGCCTTCGCGCGCGCGCACGTCGATGAGGTCGGCAATGGCCTGCTTGCCGCAACCGAGCACCGCGTCGCGCAGCACCTCGGCCGCCACGCCGCTCTCGGCGATCACGCCGGGCCAGCGCAGGATCTCGCCGGTGCGCAGGCGCCCCGACTCGGGGAACGCTTCGAGCACGGCGCGCTCCAGCACGGCGAGCTGCTCGAGCGCGTCGCGGTTGAGCGCGCCCGCGTTGGCCGCCTGCTCGCTGCGCTGGATGTTGATGCGGATGTCGACCTTGCCGCGCGAGAGCTTCGTCATCAGCATCTCGCGCAGCGTGGGCTCGATCACGCGCACGTCTTCGGGCATGCGAAAGTTCAGGTCGAGAAAGCGCGAATTCACCGTGCGCAATTCGACGGAGACACTCGCGCCGCCCGTGCCCGATGCCGCTGCAAGCTCGCGCGTCGCGCTGGCATAGCCGGTCATGCTGTAAATCATGGTTCGTCTCGCGAAAAAAGCCGTGATGCCGCGCCGGCAGCGCGCGATTCACGGCGGGAAAAACGAGGCGCCCGGCGGGAAGTCGTCGACGATTGAGGAGCGGACGACAGGCGCGGGGCGGGGAAACCGTATTATCCCATTTTTGGCGGCGCGCCCCGCGAACCGGGGTCCCGACGCGGGTCCGCCGAGGCGCGTGGCAACGCCGGCGCGTTTCGTCGATGTGGGCGGCGAGGCCCGGCGCATCGCGGGTGGCGCGAAGGCGGTAAAATTGCGTTTTCCCCTCCTTCCGCGGTGCGCACGCACCTCCCACGATGACCCAATCGATCCAGCGCCCCTCCGGCCGCGCCGCCGACCAGCTTCGCGACGTCCGCATCACCCGCCATTACACGAAGTACGCCGAAGGGTCCGTGCTCGTCGAATTCGGCGAAACCAAGGTGCTGTGCACCGCGAGCGTTTCCGAAAGCGTGCCGCCGTTCCTGCGCGACAAGGGCCAGGGCTGGCTCACGGCCGAATACGGCATGCTGCCGCGCGCCACCCACACGCGCAGCGACCGCGAGGCCGCACGCGGCAAGCAGACCGGCCGCACGCAGGAAATCCAGCGCCTGATCGGCCGCGCGATGCGCGCGGTGTTCGATCTCGAAGCGCTCGGCGCGCGCACCATCAACCTCGATTGCGACGTGCTGCAGGCCGACGGCGGCACGCGCACGGCCAGCATCACGGGCGCGTTCGTCGCGGCGCACGACGCCGTGTCGAAGCTGCTCGCGACGGGCCGCCTCGAACGCTCGCCGATCAGCGACTACGTGGCCGCGATTTCGGTCGGCATTCACAACGGCCTGCCCGTGCTCGATCTCGACTATGCCGAAGACTCGCAGTGCGATACCGACATGAACGTGGTCATGACGGGCTCGGGCGGCATGGTCGAAGTCCAGGGCACGGCCGAAGGCGCGCCGTTCTCGCGCGAGGAACTCAACGCCTTGCTCGACCTCGCGCAAGGCGGCATCCGCTCGCTGATCGACATGCAAAAAGCCGCGCTGGAGATCGTGCATGGCTGAGGTATCGAACGACGCGGCGAATGACGGCGTGTTCAAGCGCGTCGTGCTCGCCTCGAACAACGCGGGCAAGCTGCGCGAGTTCGCGGCGCTGCTCGGCGCGGCCGGCATCGAACTCGTGCCGCAAGGGGCGCTGAACGTGCCCGAAGCCGAGGAGCCACATCCGACCTTCGTCGAGAACGCGCTCGCCAAGGCGCGTCACGCGGCGAAGCTCACGGGCCTGCCCGCCATCGCCGACGATTCCGGCTTGTGCGTGCGTGCCTTGCGCGGCGCGCCGGGCGTGTACTCGGCGCGCTACGCGCAACTCGCGGGCGGCGAAAAGAGCGACGCGGCCAACAACGCGCTGCTCGTCGCCAATCTGGAGCAACACGCCGATCGCCGCGCGTACTACTACTGCGTGCTCGCGCTCGTGCGTCACGCGGACGATCCCGAACCGCTGATCGCCGAAGGCCGCTGGCACGGCGTCGTGCTCGACGCGCCGCGCGGCGCGAACGGCTTCGGCTACGACCCCTACTTCTACGTGCCCGAACTCGAGGCCACCGCCGCGGAAGTGGACCCGGCGCTGAAGAACGCGTCGAGCCATCGCGCGATCGCGCTGCGCCAACTGCTCGCGCGGCTCGAGGAGGAAGCGTGAGCCAGCAGCACCGCATTGGCATCGAAGTCGTGAAGTCGTTCACGATGCCGGGCAGCGTGCGCCTGACGTCGCTGCCGCCGCTTTCGCTTTACGTGCATTTCCCGTGGTGCGTGCGCAAGTGCCCGTATTGCGATTTCAACTCGCACGAATGGAAAGGCGAGCGCTTTCCCGAGAACGATTATCTCGACGCGTTGCGCGCCGATCTCGAGCAGGCGCTCCCGCTCGTGTGGGGCCGCCAGGTGCACACGATCTTCATCGGCGGCGGCACGCCGAGCCTGCTTTCGGCGCAAGGGCTCGACCGCATGCTGTCGGACATTCGCGCGCTGCTGCCGCTCGACGCCGACGCGGAAATCACGCTCGAAGCGAATCCCGGCACCTTCGAAGCCGCGAAGTTCGCGCAGTTTCGCGCGAGCGGCGTGAACCGGCTTTCGGTGGGCATCCAGAGCTTCGACGAGGCGCACCTGAAGGCGCTCGGCCGCATCCACGACGCGGCGCAGGCGCGCCATGCCGTCGAAGTCGCGGCGAGCACCTTCGACAACTTCAATCTCGATCTGATGTTCGCGTTGCCGCAGCAGACGCTCGCGCAATGTCAGGCCGATATCGAAACGGCGCTCGCGTTCAAGCCGCCGCATCTGTCGCTCTATCACCTGACGCTCGAACCGAACACGCTGTTCGCGAAGTTTCCGCCCGTGCTCCCGGACGACGATCAATCCGCCGACATGCAGGAGTGGATCCACGCGCGCACAGCGGAAGCGGGCTACGGGCGCTACGAAGTCTCGGCGTATGCGCAACCCGGCCGGCAATCGCAGCACAATCTCAACTACTGGCGCTTCGGCGATTACCTCGGCATTGGTGCGGGCGCGCATTCGAAGCTGTCGTTTCCGAACCGCATCGTGCGCCAGATGCGTTACAAGCATCCGACCACCTTTATCGAGCAGGCGCGCGCGGGCACGCCGATCCACGAACAGCACGAAGTGAGCGCGCACGATCTGCCGTTCGAATTCATGCTCAATGCGCTGCGGCTCGTGGAAGGCTTTCCGGTGCACCGTTTCATCGAACGCACGGGTCTGCCGATCACGACGATCGAGCCGGCGCTGCAGGAAGCGGAGCGGCGTGGGCTCATCGCGCGCGACCACGAAAAGATCGCGCCGACCGAACTGGGCCAGCGGTTTCTCAACGACTTGCAAGGGCTGTTTTTGAAGGACGAGGCTTGAAACAGGGTCCAGCGAGGCGCGCGGACTCAAAGTTTTGACGCAGTCGAGGCGCGCCCTGCCGTGGGGTGTGTGATCCAGGTTACAATGCGCGGCTCCGGAGGTGTGGCAGAGTGGTTGAATGCACCGGTCTTGAAAACCGGCGAAGGAGTAATCCTTCCGTGAGTTCGAATCTCACCGCCTCCGCCAGAACCCACGCATCGCCGCTTTCCGAATCACTCCGGTTCAACGTTCTCTTCGCTTCTCTTCCGCGCCTCTTCCCATTCGCCGGTTTCGCCCGCGAACCGAGCCGTGATTGCACCCTGCGCTTTTGCGCTTTCCCGCTTTCATCCGCGCGAATTGTTTTCGCGAACTGGCCCATCGCGTGCCGGCGGCCGCCCGCTGAAGCTATTCACGGAATCGGCGCGCAAATCACACGAAAAAATCCTGAATAACCCATAAAAGGGTCGAACCACAATCCATCTTTTCGGCATTTGCACAACAACCTAGGTGAAAACCCTAATCCCAGGGTAAAATCCCACACACTGAAGGGATAACTCACCATGCCGCACGAACACCACATCCTGGAAAAGGTCGCCTTTTCCTTCGTCTGCCTCTTTGCCGCCATGTGCTCCAGCTATATCGCGTGGGAATCGTCGCCGGACCTGCGCGAGAACTTCCAGGTCGGCAAGGAGCTGTTCCTGAAGAGCGGCGAATACTCGTACGCCTGCGCCACGACCATCTCGGACCCCTGCGCGCAATTCCCCGTCGAATAAAGCGTTAAATCGTCCCGCGCGGGCGCCGTGGCTCGCGCCACATGCAACGCGGGACTGTGCCGATTGAAACCCCTCGCGTTTCGGCTAAGCTCGAATCAGGTTCCGTTTCGAGCCAGCCGATCATGCCGATCCGCGTTCGTCGTGCCCGTCTTGCCCTGCCCCGCGCTGCGCTCGCGCAACGCCTCGGCACCCTCGTCGCACTCGTCGCACTCGGCTTGAGCGCCTGGCTCGCCGCCTGTACGATCACGCTGCCGCAAAAACCGTTGCTCGTCATGCCGCCCGCCGCGCTCAATAGCGGCGCGCTCGACGACTATCGCTCGGCGGTCGCGAAGCGCATCGTCGACCGCAATCCCTCGTACATCCTCCATGGCTCGCCGCAAGCGATGCTGCGCTCGCTCGTGGTCGTCTCCTTTACCGTCGACCGCAACGGCCAGCTCGTGAAGTCGTCGGTGTATCGCACCAACGGCGACGACGAGGCCGAAGCCACCGCCCTCTCCACCCTGCGCCGCGCGGCACCGCTGCCCGCGCCGCCCTCGCGCCTGCTCAATTCCGCCGGTCAGATCGAGCTGTTCGAAGACTGGCTGTTCAACGACAACGGCAAATTCCAGCTCCGCTCCATGGCCTCGCCGCAGGCGCAAAACTTCGACTGAAACCGCCGCCGCGGCGCTCCCGCCGCGCGCGAGACGCACGCAAAGCAAACAGCCGCCTTGCTGCGCGGCATGCGCGGTCGTTATAATTTTTCGTTATCCCTCGCCGGCGCCTGCCGGCAGTCCCGCGCCACGCGCCATCCGTGCGGCCGCGCCGGACGCAAGACCCTGCGTTGCGCCCTTTCGCGCCTATCGGCGCGCGCTTCGCGCGGTCCCGAACATCGCACGCACAGCCAGCGCGGCGCGATGCATACTGACAAACCGGCACTGGCCGCATGACGGTCGATCCACGGCGATTCGGGCCATTCGGCATCACCCCGCCTCGAAGATCGATACGCGCGCCATTGCTTCGGGGCGCCTGCCACGCCTGCAAGCCCGAACAAAGACGCCCGCGCCGCCACGGCCCGTTCCGAGCGCCAGCGCACGTCACAACGACTGGAGACCTTCGATGTCCACCTCCCCCATTTCACCCGCGCGCGCCGACGACGCCAACGCGGCCAGGCAGCAGAGCACCGCGCGCGTGATTTTCGCGAGCTTTATCGGCACCGCGATCGAGTTCTACGACTTTTACGTCTACGCCACCGCGGCCGCGCTCGTGATCGGCCCTGTGTTCTTCCCGCACGGCTCCGCCACGGCGCAGGCGCTGTCGGCGTTCGTCACGTTCGGCATCGCGTTCGTCGCGCGCCCGATCGGCTCGTTCCTGTTCGGCCACTTCGGCGACCGCATCGGCCGTAAATCGACGCTCGTCGCCTCGCTGCTCGTCATGGGCCTCTCGACCACGCTGATCGGCTTCGTGCCCGGCTACGACGCCATCGGCAGCCTCGCACCGATCCTGCTGTGCGTGCTGCGCTTCGGCCAGGGCATCGGTCTGGGCGGCGAATGGGGCGGCGCGGCGCTGCTCGCCACCGAATACGCGCCGCAAGGCAAGCGCGGCTGGTTCGGCATGTTCCCGCAGCTCGGCCCCTCGGTGGGCTTTCTCGCCTCGAACGGCCTGTTCTTCGGCCTCGCCACGACGCTCTCCGACCAGCAGTTCCGCGACTGGGGCTGGCGCGTGCCGTTCATCGTCTCGGCGGTGCTCGTCGCGCTGGGTCTCTACGTGCGCCTGAAGATCGCTGAAACGCCCGCGTTCAAGGCCGCGATCGAGCGCAAGGAGCGCGTGCGCGTGCCGGTCGCCACGCTGCTTTCGAAGCACTGGGTGCCGACGCTGCTCGGCGCGCTGTCCATGGTCGTCTGCTACACGCTGTTCTACAACGCCACGGTATTCTCGCTCTCGCACGGCGTGGGCGCGCTGCACATCGCGCGTCCGACCTTCCTCGGCATGCTGTGTATCGCCGTGGTGTTCATGGGCATCGCCACGCCGATCTCGGCCTGGCTCTCCGACCGCTACGGCCGCAAGCCGGTGCTGATCGTCGGCTGCATTCTGGCGATTCTCTCGGGCTTCACGATGCAACCGCTGCTTGGCAGCGGCCAGTTGCCGCTCGTACTGCTGTTCCTCGTGATCGAGCTGTTCTTGATGGGCGCGACCTTCGCCCCGATGGGCGCGTTGCTGCCCGAGCTGTTCCCCACCAGCGTGCGCTACACGGGCGCGGGCGTGGCCTACAACCTTGGCGGCATCCTGGGCGCTTCGGTGGCGCCCTACATCGCGCAGGTGCTGGCGGCGCGCGGCGGCCTGTCGTGGGTCGGCATGTACGTGTCGATCGCGGCGGCGGTGAGCCTCGTCGGCGTGCTCTGCATGCGCGAAACGCGGCACACGTCGCTCACGTAAAGCCCGCGGTTTTCGTCGATCATTCGTCGATAAAAAAAGCGGCGTCCGGAGCAATCCGGCGCCGCTTTTTTGCGTTCTGTCTTGAGCGTGTGCGCGGTTTTTTTTGCGCTTTTTTGTTTACTTTCGGGTACACCCGATGCGCTCCTATACTCGACTCACAGGCCGCGAGCGAACTCGCAGGGAGCCGACCATGAACCTGCATCTGAGCAATGCCGACATCGTGATGATCATGGCGCTCGCGCTAGGCATATCGCTGCTGCTGGCGTTCCGCTGGCGAGTCTCCAGCTGGCGCGCCGTGGTATTCGAAGCGATCGCGGCGAATGCGGCCGCCATTGCCGCCGTCGTCGCGATCGAAATGCTGCTCGCCTGAACTCAGGCGAGCCGGGTTGGCCGACGGCGATCAGCGATAGTAGTAGCCGTGATGGTAGCCGCCGCCGTAGTAGCCGCCGGCCGGCACCACGACGCAGCCGCCCAGCGAGGCCGCCAGCAAGGCGCCGGCGATGAGGGTAAGCGTCAATCGTTTCACTTCGTTCTCCCGTCGAGTCAGTATCGGTTTGCCAGTCACGCAGTGCGGTTCAATGCGTATCGGCTGGACAGTTCCGATTGAACACGACGCCGAACCCCCAAGGCGTTGCAAAGTGTAAGCAGCGGTATGGCCCATGTAACACCACGCTCGCGAGACGCGCGCTGGCGTGCTTTTCGCGCGACGACGGCCAGGCAACGGGCACACTTCTAACAAGCGTGTAATAGAAAGCGGCGCGGAAAAACGGCGTGATCGGTGTCGTTCGGATCGGCGGCGTCGAGGTTGTCGAAGGCATTTTCGCGTACGCGAAAAACCGCCTGCGCATCTCACGTAAAAGCAAAACACGAACGCACAAAAGCAAAAACGCCCGGCTACGTCCCGGCGGCACACCTGCACCGCCGAGACGCGCCGGGCGCATCCCGCATCGACGATGAGTCGACGTCAGTAGACCACCACCGCGGGCCGGACATGCACCGGCTGCACGGGTACGACGATGCAGCCCGCCAGCACGAATGCCAGCGCGGCCACGGCAAGCAGCTTCCTGCTCATGATGTTCTCCCCCACGGCGCGCGCGTTCGAGCGCGCGCCATCAACATGACGCGCACGGGATCAAGCGGCCCAATGGCCTTCGATCCAGCGCCAGTTCGGACCGTGCGCGACCCAGTGGCCCGGCACCCAGTGATAGCCGACGCGCTCGTGCTGCCAGTGGCCCTGCACCCACACGTAGTGGCCGCGCGCCCACTGCCAGTGACCTTTGTCCCAGACGTAGCCCGCGCGCGGCGCCGGCATCACCTCGACGCGCTCGGCGGGCGGCGCGACATTCGGCTCGACGATCACGACCGCGGCGAACGCGGGCGCGGCCACGGCGCAGGTACCGGCCGCAACGATGGCGGCCTTGGCGATGAAGCCACGAAGTGTGTTGTTCATATCGATCACCCTTGTAGTTGGACGCCGCAATCCGGCGTTACCGGAACAATGCGCGAGCGCACGTTCGCGCTGACATGCACGGTGTAACGGCACAGGGTGAAGTGAAACCGAATATTTCGGCGAGGCAATAGCGGGGAAGGCGCCGCAAGCGGACTGGGCCCGCGCGCGCTCAGCGCGGCGAACGGCGCGCACGGAACGCGCACCGGGAAGGACATCGACACACCACGGCGATGGACGACGAACCACAACGACAACGACAACCACAACTACGCGCGCGGCATGCCCAGCCGCGCGCGCGGAAACTCAAGCCTGCGGAATCTCGATCTTGACCTCGAGCACTTCGAGATCGTCCTGACGTTCGAGGCTCACGCGAATGTCTTCGTCGGAGATCTTCACGTACTTCGAGATCACCGCGACGAGTTCGCGTTGCAGGGCCGGCAGATAATCGGCGGGCGGATGACCGCCTGCGCGCTCGTGAGCAATGATGAGCTGCAGGCGTTCCTTCGCTACCGAGGCGGACTTCTTCTTCTCGCCGAGAAAAAACGAAAGAAACGACATGACGTGCGCCTCCCTTACTTGCTGCCGAACAGGCGCTGCAGGAGCCCCGGCTTCTGGTAGTCGGTGAAGCGAAGCGTCTTTTCTTCGCCGAGAAAGCGCGCCACGACGTCCTTATACGCTTCGGCGACGTCGGTGCCGTCGAGGTGGACGGCGGGCACGCCCTGGTTCGAAGCGTGCAGCACGGCTTCCGATTCGGGAATCACGCCGATCAGCTCGATGCGCAGGATTTCCGCGATGTCGGAGAGCGAGAGCATTTCGCCTTCGCTCACGCGCTTCGGGTTGTAACGCGTGATGAGCAGATGCTCCTTGATCGGGTCCTTGCCTTCGATGGCGCGCTTCGTCTTCGACGAGAGCATGCCGAGAATACGGTCCGAGTCGCGCACCGAGGACACTTCCGGATTCGTCACGATCAGTGCTTCGTCGGCGAAATGCATCGCGAGCAGCGCGCCCGATTCGATACCGGCCGGCGAGTCGCAGATGATGTATTCGAAGTCCATCTTGATCAGATCGTCGATGACCTTCTCGACGCCTTCCTTCGTGAGCGCGTCCTTGTCGCGCGTCTGCGAAGCGGGCAGGACGAAGAGCGTCTCGCACTTCTTGTCCTTGATGAGCGCCTGATTCAGGTTCGCTTCGCCCTGGATCACGTTGATCAGGTCGTACACGACGCGGCGCTCGCAACCCATGATCAGGTCGAGATTGCGCAGGCCCACGTCGAAGTCGATGACTGCGGTTTTATGGCCGCGCAACGCGAGGCCCGATGCGAAACTCGCGCTCGTGGTCGTCTTGCCGACGCCACCCTTGCCCGAAGTCACCACAATGATTTTTGCCATTCCCTTACCTTGCGTTCGTCAGTTTCCAGTTTGGTCTCATCGCGTGCCGCCTGAACTTTGAGCGAGCGGCGAATCAGGTGAGCCTCAACGGTTCGATCAACAGCTTTTCTTCGTCGAGCCGGATTTGCACCGGCTTGCCCTTCACGTCGGCCGTGAGCGGGACCTCGGTCGTACGGTAGATGCCCGCGATCGAAATCAGTTCCGCTTCGAGGCACGTGCAGAAGATGCGTGCGTCGTGATTGCCGTGCACGCCCGCGAGCGCGCGGCCGCGCAACGGCGCGTAAATATGGATGTTGCCCTCGGCGATGACCTCGGCGCCGTTCGAGACGAGGCCGAGCACGACCACGTCGCCCTTCGCGTAGATGCGCTGGCCCGAGCGCAGCGGCCGGTCGACCACGAGCGTTTCCGGACGCGCGTTGGCGGCCGCGCCGGCTTCAGGCGTGGCGGCGTCAGGCGCGGCGGCGCTGGCATTCTGGGCTTCGAGGGAAAACAGTTCAGGCTGGGCAGAAGCGGCCGTGGCCGGCTCCGTGGAGGCTTCAGCGGAAGCCGTGGCAGCCGTGGCCCCGACCTCGCTCGCGTTCGCGGCAGGCGCGGCGCTCGCCGGCTCGCTGCTTTCCTCGGCGGATTTCGCGTTCGCGCCACGGCGATCGCGCGCTTCGAGAAACGGCAGCCCGGCCTCGGCGGCCCACGCGTGCTGCGCGGCATGCGCGACCACGCCGACCGGGCGCATGCGCACGCTTTCGAGCAGACGCACGATGTCGCCGAGCGCGACCTGTTCCGCTTCGGCGAGACGCCGCAAGTCGATCGCGACGGTGTCGTTCGCGAAGAATTCAGGCGTCGCCTCGAAGCGACGCGTGAGTTCGGCGCGCATGGCGTCGAGCTCGGTCGTCTTGACCACGAACAGAAGCGTATCGACTGAACCGCTCTTCAGTTCAAAATATGGCGATTTCCTGGGCGACATGGCGTTCGGCTAAAAATTTTGCGTATTTTACAGGCGCCAACGCGCACGGCCATTATTTTTAGCGGGCTAGCCGGCCGGATTCGCGCAAACAAAATCGGAACAAAAATCGCGGGGCAGGCAAAGCGCGCCGCGAGCACGGCCACGCGGCGGCGATCACATGGGAAGCACGCCGCGATCACGCGACGCCGGCGGGCGTCGAGCGCGGCCCGGGCGCGACGCCCAGGCGCCCGCGATTTGAGGGACTACGACGAAGACGCCGCCTTGACGTGCGCGCTCACGTCGCGCATGAGCAGCGTTTCCCATTGCTCGGGCGACTGCTGGCTGCGCGCGTGATCGCCCGTGGCGACGAAACCGAGGCGCTCGTAAAAGCGCATGGCCGTGGTGTTCGAGTCGGTGATCCACGCGTAGATTTGCGTGGCGCCTTCGCTCACGAGCCAGTCGATGGCCGCGTTGAGCAGCAGTTCGCCGCCGCGCAGATGACGCACGGCGGGCGCGACCCACAGCGCCGAAACGAACGCGCGGCGCGCCGGCGCGCTCTCGAAACTCGCGCCGATCAATCCGGCGGGATGACCCTCGGTGTACAGAATGAACGACGTGCCCGTGTGCGAGTCCGCATGCCGGGCCGCCGCGGCGTCGAAGACGGCTGCGTCGGCAGAAAGCGCGTCTTCGAGCGTGTCGCCGAATGCATAGGGCGCGTCTCGCAGCGAAGCGGTTCGAAGCTCGCGGAGCACGGCACCCTGATCGGCGGCGATACGGCGAACGGTCAGTGACAGTGACGGACTCATGCAGTCGTAAACCCCAATAAAGCGCTAACGCGTAGCTTTAACCGAACTGGCTTGAGAGTCAAATCCTTATTTGACAATTGATGCCGCGCGCCGCACCGCACAACGGTTGCGCCGCCAGCCCTGCCGCCGCTCTTGACAGCGGGCGTGAGCGCCCGCACGGCCGCCCTCACGGCGCCTCGTAAGCGCCTGTGCCGTCCGGCCAGGGCGTGAGCAGTTCGTAGCCGTCCTCGGTGACGGCGACCATGTGCTCCCATTGCGCGGAGAGCGAGCGATCCTTGGTGACGACGGTCCAGCCGTCGCGCTGCACCGTGGTGCCCGCGCGGCCCGCGTTGACCATCGGCTCGATCGTGAAGACCATGCCCGGCTTCAGACGCACGCCCTGCCCCGGCTGGCCATAGTGCAGCACCTGCGGTTCCTCGTGATAGACCTTGCCGATGCCGTGGCCGCAATACTCGCGCACGATCGAAAACCCCTCGGCCTGCGCACGCCGCTGAATGGCGTGCCCGACGTCGCCGAGCGTCGCGCCCGGCTTCACTTCGCGGATGCCGGCGAGCATCGCCTCGTAGGTCGTGTCGATGAGCTGGCGGCCCACGGCGCTCGGCGTGCCCACGGTGTACATGCGGCTCGTGTCCCCGAAATAGCCGTCCCGGATCACGGCCACGTCGATGTTGATGATGTCGCCGTCCTTCAAGACTTCGCCGCGGTTCGGAATGCCGTGGCACACCACGGAGTTGACCGAGGTGCAGATCGTCTTCGGGAAGCCGAGGTAGCCGACGTTGGCCGGCACCGCCTTGAGCGTATTGACGATGAAGTCGTTGCAGATCGCGTCGAGGTCGTCGGTGGAGACGCCCGGCTTGACGTGCTCGCCGATCATCGCGAGCACGTCGGCGGCGAGCCGGCCTGAAATGCGCAGGCGGGCGATATCGTCGGCTGACTTGTAAGTGATAGGCATCTGGAGACCGAAGTGGGCGGCGGCGCGCGTGGCTACGTGACCCACGTAACCGACGCGGCATCTCGCCGCAAATTCAAAGGAGCGATTGTACCGGCGCGGCGGCGTCGGCTGCGCGGGAACTCGGCCGGCTGCGATTGAATTTTCAGATACGTCCGATTGTTGTAGCGCAACCCGCCGTCAAGAATAAGAAATATCTTACATCGCAAGGCGATTTTCGCTCATGACCGCTTCCGCCACGGGTACCACGGGTGCCCCCACTGCCGCCGCGCCTCCCATCAACATCCTCATCGCGCTGCCGACCTACGACAACTCGGTGCACTTCGACTTCGCCATGGCGCTCGCCAAACTCATGGCGACCTTCAAGGAACGCGGCATCGGCTACGAATACATTCATACGGCCTCGTCGCACATCATTCGCGCGCGCAACTTCTTCGCGAGCTACTTCCTGAGCCGCCCCGAATTCACGCATTTGCTGTTTCTGGACACGGACATGGACTTCTCCGCCGAAGCCATCCCGCGCCTGCTCGCCGGCAACAAGCCCGTGGCCGGCATTGCCTGCCCGTACCGCTTCTTCGACGGCGCCACGACAATCACGAGCGCCGACGTCGGGCTTTCGCTGCGCGAATGGCAGGAAAAGACCGTCACGTACAACACCGCGATCGTCTCCGACGCCACGGGCAACAGCCACGTGCACGGCGGCTGGGCCGAGGTGAATCACATCGGCACCGGCATCTTTCTCGTGCGCCGCGACGCGATCGAAGCGATCCTGCCGCGCACGCAGCTTTACCGCCCGCCTTCCCAGTACGCGCCGTATCTCGCCGATGGCCGCTTCTACGGTTTTTTCGACACGATCAGCGAGCAAGGCGTCTATCTCTCCGAGGACCTGTCGTTCTGCCGGCGCGTGCGCGAGTCGGGTATGCCGGTGTGGGCGCTCGTCGACGAGAAAATCACGCATCACGGCGCGTCGTCGATATCGGGCACGTACCTGCGCGCGCTGGAATTGCGCGGGCACAGGAAGCCGTAACGAGAAGGCGTGAATCAGGCGCGGCGCATGGGTGCCGCGCGTTCGGCGACATCCACAAATTCGCCGCCGCAAAGCAAAAACCCCGCAGGTCTTTCGACTTGCGGGGTTTTCTGAATTTGGCGGAGAGGGTGGGATTCGAACCCACGGTACGGGGTTACCGTACGCCTGATTTCGAGTCAGGTACATTCGACCACTCTGCCACCTCTCCGGCGTCCTGCATTTTTACTGCTTCTCAGGTCTTGGTCGGCGACCAGAGAAGCGAAGATTATAGAACACTTTTAGGCTTTTGCAAGCCCTCGTGTGCAAAATCGGCGAAGAAATTTGCGGGCCGGTTTTGAGGCACTTTCGGCGGATTCAGCAGACAGCTGGCACACGCGGTTCCGTGCGCCGCTCATTCACCCGCTTATTTGCCCACTTAAGCCGACGCTTCGAGCCGCGCCACACCGCCCATGTACGGACGCAGCACTTCCGGCACCGTGACCGAGCCGTCCGCCTCCTGATAATTCTCCAGCACCGCCACGAGCGTACGGCCCACGGCGAGACCCGAACCGTTGAGCGTGTGCACGAGTTCCGGCTTGCCCTGCGCGTTGCGGTAGCGCGCCTGCATGCGTCGCGCCTGGAACGCCTCGGTATTCGAGCAGCTCGAAATTTCGCGATACGTGTCCTGCGCCGGCAGCCAGACTTCGAGGTCGTAGGTCTTGGTGGCCGAGAAGCCCATGTCGCCCGTGCACAGCGTGATGACGCGATACGGCAGGCCGAGCTTTTGCAGGATGGCTTCCGCGTGCACGACCATTTGCTCGAGCGCGTCGTACGACGTTTCCGGCGCCACGATCTGCACCATTTCGACCTTGTCGAACTGATGCTGACGGATCAGGCCGCGCGTGTCGCGGCCGTACGAACCCGCTTCCGAGCGGAAGCACGGCGAATGCGCCGTGAGCTTGATCGGCAGCGCGTCGCCTTCGACGATGCTCTCGCGCACCGTGTTCGTGAGCGAAATTTCCGAGGTGGAGATCAGATACTGCGTGACCGTGTTCTCGTCGCCGCCCTTCTCCACGCGGAACATGTCGTCGGCGAACTTGGGCAACTGGCCCGTGCCGTACAGGATTTCCGGATTGACGATGTAGGGCGTGTACGTTTCCGTGTAGCCGTGCTTGAGCGTGTGCGTGTCGATCATGAACTGCGCGAGCGCGCGGTGCAGGCGCGCGATCTGGCCGCGCAGCATCGTGAAACGCGCGCCCGAGAGCTTCGCGCCGGTCTCGAAGTCGAGCCCGAGCGGCGTGCCCACGTCCACGTGATCCTTCACCGCGAAGTCGAACGTGCGCGGCGTGCCCCAGCGGCGCACTTCCACGTTGTCCTTTTCGTCCTTGCCCGCGGGCACGCTCTCGTGCGGCAGGTTCGGCACGCCGAGCAGCAGATCGGACAACTTCGACTGGATCTCGTCGAGCGTGACCTGCGACGCCTTCATTTCGTCGCCGATACCGCCCACTTCGGCCATGACCGCCGAGGTGTCCTCGCCCCGGCCTTTCATCGCGCCAATCTGCTTCGACAGGCTGTTGCGGCGCGCCTGCAAGTCTTCGGTGCGAGTCTGGATGGCGCGGCGTTCCGCTTCGAGCGCGGAAAAAGCCGCGACGTCGAGGGTGTAGCCGCGGTCGGCGAGGCGCTTCGCGACGCCGTCGAGGTCTTTGCGCAGCAGCTGGATGTCGAGCATGGGATTGTGAGACGCAGTTTCGTTGTGTGAAGAGGCGATTTTAGCGCACCGGCGCGGCGATACCGCGCCCCGCCGCTTTAGCCCCGGCGCTTGCGGTTGCGCGCTTCCTCGGCGATTTCGTCGCGATGTTCCTCGCGCCACTGCGCGTCGAGGTCCGCGAGGCGCGCGAGCTTTTCGCCGATCTTGCCTTCGAGCCCGCGCGGCGTGGGCCGATACCAGTGCGGCTCGCGCATGCCGTCGGGCAGATAGGTCTCGCCGGCCGCGTAGGCGTCGGGTTCGTCGTGCGCGTAACGGTAGTCGTGGCCGTAGCCGAGTTCCTTCATCAGCTTGGTGGGCGCGTTGCGCAAATGAATGGGCACCGCGCGCGACTGGTCCTTGCCGACGAAGCTGCGCGCCGCGTTATACGCGTTGTAGCCCGCGTTCGACTTGGGCGCCACCGCGAGATAGATCACGGCCTGCGCGAGCGCGAGTTCGCCTTCGGGCGAGCCGAGGCGCTCGTAGGTCTCGGCGGCGTCGAGCGTCATGCGCGCCGCGCGCGGATCGGCCAGACCGATGTCCTCCCACGCCATGCGCACGATGCGCCGCGCGAGGTAGCGCGGGTCCGCGCCGCCGTCGAGCATGCGGCAGAACCAGTAGAGCGCGCCGTCCGGGTTGCTGCCGCGCACCGACTTGTGCAGCGCGCTGATCTGGTCGTAGAACGCGTCGCCGCCCTTGTCGAAACGGCGCAGGTTTTCGGCGAGCGCGCTGCCGAGCAGTTCGCCGTCGATCTCCGTTTTCTTCTGCTGCGCGGCCGCGCGCGCGACGATCTCCAGATTGTTCAGCAGCTTGCGGCCGTCGCCGTCGGCGGAACCGATCAGCGCCTTCTTCGCTTCGTCGGTGAACGTGAGGCCGCCGAGCTCCGCGCTGGCGCGCGCGAGCAGTTCGCCCTGCTCTTCCTCGTCGAGGCTCCTGAGCACGTAGACGGCCGCCCGCGACAGCAATGCGCTGTTCACCTCGAACGACGGATTTTCGGTGGTCGCGCCGACGAACACGAACAACCCCGACTCCACGTGCGGCAAGAACGCGTCCTGCTGGCTCTTGTTGAAGCGATGCACCTCGTCGACGAACACCAGCGTCTGGTGGCCGTGCGCGCGATGCAGTTGCGCCTGCTCGACCGCCTCGCGAATGTCCTTCACGCCCGAAAGCACCGCCGAAAGCGCGATGAACTGCGCGTGGAACGCGTCGGCCATGAGGCGCGCGAGCGTGGTCTTGCCCACGCCGGGCGGGCCCCAGAGGATCATCGAATGCGCTTCGCCGGACTCGAACGCCACGCGCAGCGGCTTGTTGGGCCCGAGCAGATGCTTCTGGCCGATGACCTCGTCGATGGAGCGCGGGCGCAGCCGCTCGGCGAGCGGGACGTTGGCACGGGTTTCTTCAAACATGACGTTTTCGCGATAATGACGGCTTGACGGCAGCGCGCGGGGAATCGGGGCAGCATCGATCACGTCGATACCCCGCCCGTTGCCCGGGCGCGCCGGATGCAGTCGAGCATTATGACAGCGCCCGCCGCCACGCGAGACGCGGCGCGATCCACGCCGACGCCGCCGGAACCCACAACATCACAGCAACTTCAGGGAAAGCGTTCCAGATGACTCAAGACTCCACCTCCGGCGCGAGCGCCAGCGAAGCGTCGGCCTACGCGCCGAACCTGCCGGTACCGGACGCGCGCCGCCAGTTCCGCACCGGCGACGCCTTCGCGCTCTGGTTCTCGCTCGGCATCGGCCTGCTGGTCGCGCAGGCGGGCGCGCTGCTCGTGCCGGGCCTCTCGCTGCCGCACGCGCTCTGGGCGATCGGCATCGGCAGCGTGATCGGCGTCGTGCTGCTCGCGCTCGCGGGCGTGATCGGCACGGACACGGGCCTGGCCGCCATGTCGTCGCTGCGCCCGACGCTCGGCGTGCGCGGCGCGTCCATTCCGGCCGTCATCAACATGGTGCAACTGGTGGGCTGGGGCTCGTTCGAGATCATCGTGATGCGCGATTCCGCCGACGCGCTCGCGAAGCAGTCGTTCGGCCTCTCAATGCCGCTCGTCTGGACCGTGATCTTCGGCGTGCTCGCCACCCTGCTCGCCATCAGCGGCCCGCTCTCGTTCGTGCGGCGCTTCCTGCGCACGTGGGGCATCTGGCTGCTGCTCGCCGGCGCGGCGTGGCTCACCTACGCGCTGCTCGCGCAGCACGACATCGGCGCGCTCATGCGCCGTCCGGGCACGGGCGAGATGCCGTTCGGCAGCGCCATCGACCTCGTCGTGGCGATGCCGCTTTCGTGGCTGCCGCTGATCGCCGATTACACGCGCTTCGGCCGCAAGGCGGGCGAAACCTTCCGCGGCACGCTGCTCGGCTACGGCATCGCGAACCTGTGGTTCTACGCGCTCGGCGCGATCTACGGCCTCGCGGCGGGCGGCGGCGACGCGCTGCTCACCACGGCGCTCGCGCAGGCGGGCGGCGGCTTCGCGCTGCTGCTCGTGCTGATCGACGAAATCGACAACGCCTTCGCCGACATCCACTCGGCCGCCGTTTCGACCGGCACGTTCTGGTCGCGCGGCAGCGTGCCCTGGCTTTCGGCCGCGTTCGGCGCGCTCTGCACGCTGATCGGCCTCGTCGTGCCGATGGCGAAGTACGAAAACTTCCTGCTCTTCATTGGCTCGGTGTTCGCGCCGCTGTTCGGCGTGGTGCTCGCCGATCACTTCATCGTGCGCCGCCGCCGCATCGAAGCGAAGGCGCTCGCCGATCTCAACGGCGTCTACGGCTATTCGGGCGGCTGGCACGTGAGCGCGTTCATCGCCTGGGCGCTCGGCATCGGCGCCTATCACGCGCTCAATCAATGGCTGCCGAATCTCGGCGCCACGCTGCCCGCGCTCGTCGTGGGCGCGGTGTGTTACCTCGTGCTCGCGGGGCGCCGCCGCGCGGCCTACGCGTAACGCGCGCGGTCTTCCGCGTTGGCATCGACGCAATAAAAAAACGCCACGCTTCGTTAGCGTGGCGTTTTCGTTTTCAGCGCCGATCCAGCACGCGAGTCAGCGCGAAACGGACCTTACTCGCGGTGGCCGCAACCGCCGTGCGAGTGACCGTGATGCGCGTGATCGTGGCCATGTTCGTCGGCGGGCAGATGCTGCGCGGCCTGCGCGCTGATGCCCAGACGCTGCAGCAGCTTGCGGTCGGCTTCGGCTTGCGGGTTGCTCGTCGTGAGCAGCTGGTCGCCGTAGAAAATCGAGTTCGCGCCCGCCATGAAGCACAGCGCCTGGAGCGCGTCGTCCATCTGCTCGCGGCCCGCCGAAAGACGCACCATCGCCTTCGGCATGGTGATGCGCGCCACGGCGATCGTGCGCACGAATTCGAACGGATCGAGCGGCTCGGTGCCGTCGAGCGGCGTGCCGCTCACCTGCACGAGATTGTTGATGGGCACCGACTCCGGGTACGGCTCCATGTTCGCGAGCTGCGCGATCAGGCCCGCGCGTTCGCGACGCGACTCGCCCATGCCGACGATACCGCCGCAGCACACGTTGATGCCCGCGTCGCGCACGCGCTCGAGCGTTTCCAGACGATCTTCGTAAGTGCGCGTGGTGATGATCTTGCCGTAGTACTCCGGCGAGGTATCGAGATTGTGGTTGTAGTAGTCGAGGCCCGCGTCGGCGAGCGCCTTCGCCTGGTGATCTTCGAGCATGCCCAGCGTCACGCAGGTTTCGAGGCCCATGGCCTTCACGCCGCGAATCATGTCCTTGATCGGCTCGAGGTGACGATCCTTCGGATTGCGCCACGCCGCGCCCATGCAGAAGCGCGTCGCGCCGTTGGACTTGGCCGCGCGTGCGGCGTCCAGCACGGCGTCCACGGCCATCAGCTTGCCGGCTTCGAGTTCGGTTTCGTAGTGCGACGACTGCGGGCAGTACGCGCAGTCTTCCTCGCAGCCGCCCGTCTTGATCGAGAGCAGCGTGGAAAGCTGCACGGCGTTCGCGTCGAAGTGCTCGCGATGCACTTGCTGCGCGCGGAAAATCAGGTCGTTGAACGGCAGCTCGTAGAGCGCGGCGACGTCGGCGACTTTCCAGCGCGCGGCGGCTTCGGCCGCGGCCTGCGCGCTCGGCGCGGTGGACTTGAGCGAAGTGAGGTCGATGTGGGTTTGCGTCATGTTGTCGTGATCCTTCGGGACGTTTTGACTGTTTAGCGTCAGGACGCGTTGCCGCGCGCGGCCGGGTCGGCGAGGCGTGCGAGCAAGACGTCGATATTCAGATGCGCCGCGGCCTGGTCGGCGAGCGTGCCGGACGCCAGCGAAGCATCGCGCAGATTCGGGACCACGCCGAGCAGTGGCGCGCCGTATTGCGCGGCGAGACGTTCGCGCAGCGCCTCGATGTTTTCGTCGGGGAACGTCATGGCCGGGTCGATACGGTTCGCGACCCAGCCCGCGAGCGGCAGGCCGCGCGCGGCGATCGCCTCGGCCGTGAGCAGCGCATGGCTGATGCAGCCGAGCCGCATGCCCACCACGAGCACCACGGGCAGCCCGAGCGCCACGGCGAGATCGGCCGTGTCGTGTTCCTGCGTGAGCGGCACGCGAAACCCGCCCACGCCTTCCACCACCACCGTGTCGGCGCGCGTGCACGCCTCGCGATGGCAAGCGACGATGCGCGCCATGTCGAGCGTCACGCCTTCGAGCGCGGCGGCGATATGCGGCGCGGCCGGTTCCTTCAGCAGAAACGGCGTGCGAATTTCGGGCGGCAGCAGCACGCTCGCGGCGGCGTCGAGTTGATCGGCGTCTTCGTTGTGCCAGACGCCGTCGCGCTCGTAGGCGCCCGCGGCGATCGGCTTGAGCGCCGTCGCGCGCAGGCCCGCGCGCGCGAGGCCGCGCAACAGCGCCGCGCTCACGAAGGTCTTGCCGATCTCGGTATCGGTGCCGGTGACGAAGAGCGAAAGCGTTGCGTTGCGCGTCATGCGGCACACTCCCGCGCCTCGAGGCTCGCGCGCTGGAACGCGGCGTCGAGCTGGTCGAGATCGGCTTCCGAATGCGCGGCCGAAAGCGAAATGCGCAAACGCGAGGTGCCTTCGGGCACCGTTGGCGGACGAATGGCGGGCACCCACAGGCCGTCGCGTTCGAGCGCCGCCTGCAGCGCGAGCGTCGCGTCGTTCGCGCCGATCACGAGCGGCTGCACGGCCGTGTGCGAATCCACGGGCTGCCAGCGGGTTTGCGCGAGCAACGCGCGCGTGCGCGCGATGAGCCGCGTGAGATGCGCGCGGCGCGCGTCGCCCTCTTCGCCCGCGATCAAACGCAGGCTCGCGGACACAGCATGCGCGACCGCCGGCGAGGACGCCGTGGTGAAGATGTACGGACGCGCGCGCTGCACGAGCCATTCGATCACGGTCTCGTGCGCGCAGACGAACGCGCCCGACACACCCGCCGCCTTGCCGAGCGTGCCGACCAGCACGAGGTGTTTCGAGCGCAGCGCCGCGTGCGCGAGCGCGCCGCGCCCTTGCGGGCCGAGCACGCCGAAGCCGTGCGCGTCGTCGAGCACGAGCCACGCGCCATGACGTTCCGCGAGTCCGAGCAGACGCGCGAGCGGCGCGACGTCGCCGTCCATGCTGAACACCGTGTCGCTCACGATGAGCTTGGCCGGCGCGTCCGAGGCTTCGAGCCGCGCCGCCAGCGCATCGACATCGGCATGCGGATAAATCTCGATCTGCGCCCGCGAGAGCCGCGCGCCGTCGATCAGCGAGGCGTGATTGAGCGAATCGGAAAAGATCGTCGTGCCGCGATCCGCGAGCGCGGTGAGCACGGCGAGATTCGCCATGTAACCGGTGCTGAAGTACAGCGCGCGCGGCGCGTCGACGAAGGTGCCCGCGAATGCGGCGAGATCGTCCTCGAGTTGCGCGTGCGCGCGCGAATGACCGCCCAGCAGGTGCGAACCGCCGCTGCCCGCGCCGTAACGCTGCGCGCCTTCGGCGAGCGCGGCCACGAGCTGCGGATGCGCGGCGAGGCCGAGATAGTCGTTGCTCGCGAAACCGATCGTCGCGCGGCCGTCCACCTGCATGTGCGCGCTGCACGGCGTGTCGGCGGTGCGGCGGCGGCGGCGCAAACCGCGCGCGTCGATCTCGCGCAGGCCTCGTTCGAGCGTATCAAGCAGCGTCATCACAGGTCCTCCGCAACGGTGGCGTCGAAGGTGTCGCGCGTGCGCGCGGCAAGCAGCGCTTGCGTTTCGGCGTCCAGAATGTAAGGCGGCATGACGTAGACGGTCGTGCCGATCGGGCGCAGCAGCAGTTCGCGCTGCAACGCGTGTTCGAAGAAGCGGCGCGAGAACGTGGCAGCGCGCCGCGGGTCGGCGAGCGCCACGTCGAACGCGAGGATCGTGCCGCACTGGCGCAGGTCGCGCACGAGCGGATGCGCTTCGAGCGGCGCGAACGCCGCGCGCAATTGCGCCGATTTGCGCGCGTTCGCGGCGAGCACGTCGTCGCGCTCGATCAGGTCGAGCGTCGCGAGCGCCGCGCGGCACGCGAGCGGATTGCCCGTGTACGAGTGCGAGTGCAGGAAGCCGCGCGTGGTGTCGTCGTCGTAGAACGCGCCGTAGATGTCGTCGCTCGACAGCACGATCGAGAGCGGCAGATACCCGCCGCTGATGCCCTTCGAAAGCGTGAGCAGATCCGGCCAGATGCCCGCCTGCTCGCACGCGAAGAACGTGCCGGTGCGCCCGCAGCCCACGGCGATCTCGTCGGCGATCAGATGCACGCGGTGACGGTCGCAGAGCGCGCGCAGGCCTTGCAGATACGCGGGATCGTGCATCGCCATGCCGGCCGCGCATTGCACGAGCGGCTCGACGATCAGCGCGGCAATGCGCCCGTCGCGCTCGGCGAACAGGCGCTCGACGTCGGCGAGCGCGCGCGCCGCCACGTCGGCCGCGGTTTCGCCGGGCTGCGCGAGGCGCGCGTCGGGCGAAGCGACCACGTGCGCGTGATGCAGCAGCGGATCGTAAGCATCCCGAAACAGCTTCACGTCGGTCACGCCGAGCGCGCCGATGGTCTCGCCGTGATAGCTGTTGGCGAGGCAGACGAACTCGCGCTTGCCGGTCTCGCCGCGATTGCGCCACGCGTGAAAGCTCATCTTCAACGCGATCTCGACCGCCGAAGCGCCATCGGACGCGAAGAACGCATGGCCGAGCGTGTGGTTCGTGCGCGCGGCCAGCCGCTCGGCCAGCTCGACGGCGGGCTCGTGCGTGCAGCCCGCGAGCATCACGTGTTCGAGCGTGTCGAGCTGCGCCTTGAGCGCGGCGTTGATCGACGGATTGGCGTGGCCGAACAGATTGACCCACCACGAGCTGATCGCGTCGAGATAACGGCGGCCTTCGCGGTCGTAGAGCCACGGGCCTTCGCCGCGCGCGACGGCCACGAGCGGCACGCGCTCGTGGTGCTTCATCTGGGTGCAGGGGTGCCACACGGCGCGCAGGCTGCGAGCGATCCAGTCGTGCGCGTCGCCGGGGGCGGAATTCGGGTGCAGATTCAAGTACGGCTCCGGAAACAACAGCGGGCCGAGATTAGCGCGTTCGCCGCCGCATTGCACTACCCCGGAAAACAGCGCCAAAGCCCTGCCGGCGCGGGGTTGCGCGGGGTTCGGCGCCGCTTTCGGCTGTTATATCGAAAAGGCCGGAAATGCCCGGAGATAGCGACGACAAAGTGAACCCGCCTTATGCAAAAAAATCTGCGGCGCGGCGGAAAACGGCGCGGGGCGGGTAACGCGGGCGAGAATTTTGGCGCGCGTTGGCGCCCGGCCGAGGCGCGGCTGGACGATGGCCGAACGCGCCGGAGCCGCGCCATCGACGGAAAAAGCCGGACGCAAAAACGCCGGGCGGCTCGCGAAGGAGCCGCCCGGGTCAGGAAACGTGTGGGTCAAGCCGCGCGAACTTAACGGCTGGCCAGCGAGTGCGAGTTGTCGGCGGCGTTGTTGTCCGTCGATGCCGTGGCGGCGGGCGCGGCGTCCTTGCCGCCGTTCGCGCCGTTTTGCGCCGTGGTGGCGGCCGTGTCGTCATTCCAGACCACCGTTTCGTTCACCGCGTAGAGGCGGCACGGGTCCGAGCTGTGCTTTTCGCAGTTCGAGATGGCGACGTTCATCGGGTTGTCGCCGCCTTCGGCCCACGACCAGGCGCCCGAGTCGGACACCGCGAACGCGCGGCTCGAGTACTGCTTGAGGAAGTTGCGGTAGCCGTCGCGGCCGGCCTGATCGAGGAACGGCACGGCGCCGACCGAATCGATCGAGGCGTAGCCCGTGCCGTGCGGCGCGGCGGGCGTGTTCACGCGATACTGCACCGCCGTGGGCAGGCCCGCCGAGGCGAGGAACGCTTCGACCGTGGGCCACCAGATCTTCACGCCGTCACGGTCGCCGACCAGACGATGCGCGTCGTTCTTGTACGAACCGAAGTCGACGAGCTTGGCAACCGCTGCCGGACGGTCCTCGCCGCCTTGCGCGCCCTCGTAAGCCGCGAACATTTTCGTGACGAGATCGCGCGACCACACCGAGTCGTTGTCGCCGTAGAGCCAGAGCGAGGCCACGCGAGCCTTGCCGCCGTATGCGCCGAACGCTTGCGTCAGATTGCCCTGCCAGCCTGTGCAGGCGTCCTGGCGCAGGCCACCCGAGAAGTTGATGAGCGCGCGCACGCCCTTGGCGGCTTCGGTGCCGTAGGCCATGGTCGCGAGGCCGCCGTGCGAGGTGCCCGCCACGACGATCTGGTTGGGGTCCACGTACGACTGCTTCGACATGTACGCGACCGTCGCCGCCACATCCGACGCCTGGCCGAGACCGTTGCTCGCCACGTCGCAGCCGTCCTGCTGATAAGTGCCGCCGGAATCGGCGAAGCCCTGGCGGTTGGGTGCCACGACCACGTAGCCGCGGCGCACGAATTCGCGCGCGAACGACAGCGGGTCGCTGCGCGTTTGCAGGCGCGGGTCGCCGGGAATCTTGCCGTGATTGAACACGACCATGGGGAACGGGCCGGGGCCGTCCGGGCGATAGATCGTGGTTTCGAGCGTGACGTCGCCCGATGCGTCGACGGGAACGCGGATCACCTGCTCGTTGAGATCGGCGCGCACGGCCGGGAGATAGGCGTCGTCGAGCGCGATGCGCGGCACGTTGGCGTTGCCGAGCGGGCCGCCCGCGAGCGCGGCGCGCGCGGTGTCACGCGACTGGGCAGCTTGCGCATTGGCATTGGCCGCGGCCGTAGCGCCCCTGGCGGCCGACTCGGCCAGCGGCGCAGCGTGAGCCACCGAAACCAGGCACGTGGTGCCGGCTACGACCCATCCGGTAAGAAGCTTCCTGAACGCCATGCGCAACACCACCTGCAAAAAAACCTGCCGAGAATCTGACTTGCCGCCGGTCGAATCCGTTGCACGCACAACGAATCACCGTGGCGCATGGCTCGAAAGCCAGGCGCTGGCACATGACCCGTCTCGGGGGAAGTAAAACCGACCGGAATACTTGCGCGGCGCAGTTCCTGTCGATCAGACCCGCCGCCAGCCTTCGCTCGCAACCCGCTTTAGACGCTGCGTGAAAAAGCTTTTCACTACGCGCTTACGTGCTGGAACGAACACCGTGATTCGATACTCGCACGACAAATAATTGTTGTGCAATTCAGGGGTTACCCGGCATAACGCGTGCCAACGCCGCGCAAGCCTTGCTGCGCGGCGCATCGGCAAAACAGTAAGCGACGGGAAAGGCGAAAAAGATTAAAAAGGTCGCGAAATCAGGCGTCGCGTGCGGCCAACAGAGGCGGTTCTGGTGCAAGCGTGCCTCTTAAAGAGGCGCTGTTCTGCACGGTTTTCGAACGTTGAATAATCGGTAATAAGCGGATTTAATACGGTCGTTTATTTGCCGCGTCAAATAAAATCCCGCGCCGTTTCAGCGCGAATCGACATCGCCTTCGACATAACGCCAGCGGCCGTCGCTTTCGCGTGTGAAACGACTCGTTTCATGCAGACGAAACGCGCGGCCGCCGGTTTTGTAGCGCGCGACGAATTCGACGATCGCGTGCGTCTCGTCCGTCTGTTCGTGGCGTTTGACGGCGAGACCGAGCCAGCGCGGCGCATCGGGTGCGGCGGGGTCGACCTCGAGGTCGGCGGGACAGGTTTGCGGCGCCCACGTCGCACGCAGGTACGCCACGTCGCCGAGCACATACGCCGTGTAGCGCGAGCGCATGAGTTCGAGCGCGCTGGCGGGCACGGCGTGATCGTCGATAAAGCGGCCGCAACATGCCGCATAGCGCGGCGGTTTCCCGTTCGCCTTGAGATTCGGCGCGGCGCCGCCGCAGGGACAATCGGCGGGCCGGGCGGCGCGCGGGGTATCGGCGTTCATTGCATTCGGATAGAAACGAGAAGGCGCACAGCGTAGCGCAACGGCGCCCCGCCTTACCAGTCCAGTTCGGTGCCGTCGTACTGGAAGAAGCGGCCGTTGAACACGTCGCGCGCGGCGGCGGCCTCGGCGAGCACCTCGCGCATGCCGGCCACGCTCGCCGCCACGTCGATGGCCGCGTGCGAGCCGCCCATATCTGTGCGCACCCAGCCCGGATGCAGCGAGACGCAGGTGGCGCGGCGCGTTTGCAGCGCGGTCACCTTGAGCACGTCGTTGAGCGCGGCCTTGCTCGCGCGATAGAGCCAGCCCGTCGTGCCGGTGGTCATCGAGATGCTGCCCATGCGGCTCGACATCACCGCCAGCACGCCATGCGCCGCTTCCACGAGCGGCAGCACCGTGGGAATCAGTTGCATCGGGCCGCGCACGTTGGTGCTCATGACGTGATCGAAGTCTTCCGCCGTGACGGTTTCGACGCCTTCGGTGCGCGGGCCGTACACGCCCGAATTGATGAGCGCCACGTCGATACGCTCGCCGTCGAGCTTCCAGCCGAGCGCCGCGATCTCTTCCGGCCGCGTGATGTCGAGCGCGAACGGTTGCGCGCCCGCGTCGCGCAGCGCGTCGAGCGCTTCGGGCGAACGCGCCGTGGCCAGCACGCGCCAGCCCGACTTCCGGTATTGATGCACGAATTCGATACCGAGCCCGCGCGAGGCTCCCACGATCAACGCTGTTTTCATCTCGCCACCTTGTTTGCTTGCCGCGGCTCGTGGCCATGCGCGAACTTCCGTGCCATGGCGCCGCGTGCGGTCTTGCCGTGCGCCGCCTCCCTGCGGCGCACGTTCAGGCGCAAGCCTACAGCAGTTCGACGCCCATCGCCGTGGCCTCGCCCCCGCCGATGCACAGCGTCGCCACGCCGCGCTTGCCGCCGCGCGCGCGCAACGCGCCGATCAGCGTGACGAGAATGCGCGCGCCGGAGGCGCCGATGGGATGCCCGAGCGCGCACGCGCCGCCGTTCACGTTGACCTTGTCGTGCGGCAGATCGTGCGCTTTCATCGCGGCCATCGTGACCACGGCGAAGGCCTCGTTGATCTCGAAGAGGTCGACATCGCCCGCCTCCCAGCCGGTTTTCCCGAACAGCTTCGCGATCGCGCCGACGGGCGCCGTGGTGAACTTCGACGGCTCCTGCGCGAAAGTCGCATGGCCGGTCACGCGCGCGAGCGGCGTGACGCCCAGACGTTTGGCCGTGGATTCGCGCATCATCACGAGCGCCGCCGCGCCATCCGAAATCGACGACGAATTCGCGGCCGTGACCGTGCCGGTTTTGCTGAACGCCGGCTTGAGCGTGGGGATCTTGTCGGGCCTGGCCTTGAACGGTTGCTCGTCGCGCTCGATGGTGGTTTCCCCCGCGCGCGACGTGACCTTCACCGGCGCGATTTCCCAGCCGAACGAGCCATCTTCGTTGGCGCGTTTCGCGCGCTCGAGCGATTCGATCGCGAACGCGTCCTGGCGCTCGCGCGAGAAGTCGTATTCGCCCGCGCATTCCTCGGCGAACGTGCCCATCAGACGGCCTTTGTCGTAGGCGTCTTCGAGGCCGTCGAGGAACATGTGGTCGAGCACCTGGCCATGGCCCATGCGCATGCCCGCGCGCGCCTTGGGCAGCAGATACGGCGCATTCGACATGCTTTCCATGCCGCCCGCCACGATCACGTCGACGGAACCGGCGCGCAGCATGTCGTGCGCGAACATGGCCGCGCGCATGCCGGAGCCGCACATCTTGTTGACGGTGGTCGCGCCCGCCGCGAGCGGCAAGCCCGCGCCCAGCGCCGCCTGACGCGCGGGCGCCTGGCCCTGCCCCGCGGGCAGCACGCAGCCCATCACCACTTCGTCGATCTGCTCCGGCTTCAGGCCCGCGCGCTCGACCGCCGCGGCGATCGCGGCCGCGCCCAGTTCGGGCGCCGTGAGCGAGGCGAAATCGCCCTGAAAACCGGCCATCGGCGTACGTGCCGCCGCGACGATCACGACGGCGTCCTGATCCTGTTCCTGTTTGCGTGCTGTCTCACTCATGGTGTCTCTCCTTCGATGGATGTCTCGAATGGGATGTCGATACCGCGTCTGCGGCGGCGCGCGGCGGCTTATGGCAGCGCGCGCGGTTTCCTATGGCTTCGCGCCCGCCGTGGTCCGGTCGAGCAGCGTGCGCGCCTGCGCTTCGTACTGCGCGAGGTCTTCGAGTGTCGCGTCGAGGTCGGCGCGCTGGCGTTCGAGAATCTCGCGGTGATGCACGACCGTGTCGAGAAACGCCTGAAGCTGCGGCAGCGTGTCGGTGGGCGATTCGTAGAGATCGAGCAGCGTGCGGATTTCCGAGAGCGTGAAGCCGAGGCGCTTGCCGCGCAGCGTGAGCTTCAGCCGCGTGCGATCGCGCCCCGAAAACACGCGCCGCAACCCGCTCGCGCCCTCGCGGCTCGGTGCAAGCAAGCCCTGATCTTCGTAAAAGCGGATCGCGCGCGGCGTCACGTCGAATTCGCGGGCAAGCTCGGTGATCGTGTACTGGGTCGTCATGGTCGGGCGATGAAGCGTGTGGGACGTCGCCGGCACGATGGCGCGAGCGGCGATAGAATCGACGTTTACGTTATCGTCAACCTGAGCGTTTCGCAACCCGGCTCGCCCCGGGACGCCCGACGATGCCGCCCCCATGGCAAAGACCGTCCACCCAGAACCCGAGACCACGAGAAGACGCCCGCAATGAACGCACTCGAACACCAGCTCGACTATCCCTTCGCCGACACGCTCCCCGAACCCGGTCACGTTTTCGAAGTCGCGCCGGGCGTGAAATGGCTGCGCATGCCGCTGCCGTTCGTGCTCGACCACATCAATCTGTGGCTGCTGCGCGACGAGATCGACGGCCAGCCGGGCTGGACCGTGATCGACTGCGGCATCACCGACGACACCATCAAGGCGCGCTGGGAAGACGTATTCGACGGCCAGCTCGAAGGCCTGCCGGTGCTGCGCGTGATCGTCACGCATTGTCATCCCGACCACATCGGCCTCGCGCACTGGATCTGCGCGGGCGGCGAGAAGCAGCGCTGGGACGTGCGCCTCTGGACCACGCACGGCGAGTACATGCAGGCGCGCGTGATGGCGTCCGGCGACGGCTCGAACGCGGGCGGCGAAGGCGCGGCGCGCCACTTCGCGCGTCACGGTCTCGCCGACGAAGCCGCGCTCGACAAGCTGCGCAATCGCCGCGATTACTACAGCAAGCTCGTGCCGGCGCTGCCGCCGCAATACCGCCGGTTGCGCGAGGCGGACACGGTGCGGATCGGCGGGCGCGACTGGCAGGTCATCACCGGCTACGGCCATTCGCCGGAACACTGCGCGCTCTACAGCGCCGAAATCGACACGCTGATCTCGGGCGACATGGTGCTGCCGCGCATCTCGACCAATGTGTCCGTGTTCGACATGGAGCCCGAAGGCAATCCGCTCGGCCTGTATCTGCACTCGCTCGGCCGCTACGAAACGCTGCCCGAAGCCACGCTCGTGCTGCCCTCGCACGGCAAGCCGTTTCGCGGCGTGCGCACGCGTATCGCGCAACTGCGCGCGCACCACGACGCGCGCGTGGCCGAAGTCATGGAGGCCTGCGAGCGCGCGCCGCAAAGCGCCGCCGACATCGTGCCGCTCATGTTCAAGCGCCAGCTCGACATCCACCAGATGACGTTCGCGATGGGTGAGGCGCTCGCGCATCTGCATTTGCTGTGGCTCGCGGGCAAGCTCCAGCGTTCGACGGACGCCAACGGCGTGATTCGTTTCGCGCCTTGAGCCGCGTGCCTCCGCGGTGAATCGGGCGCACCTCGCATCGGCGTAATAAAAAACGGGCGGCTCCCGGAAGAGACCGCCCGTTTGGCTTGCGGCAAGGCTTGCCGCGAAGCTCGATAGCAGCGCGATGCCAGCGCCTTAGTTGCCGCCGCCCGTGATCAGATCGGCGCCCTTGGGCCGCACGAACTTGAACGTGGTGGCCGGCAGCGACGGGTTCTTCTCGATGTTGGAGAACGTGAGCAGCGTCACGTTGCCGAACACGTCGTGCAGTTCCATGGCCTGCAGATTGCCGTCCTTGAAGCCGATGCCCACGCTCTTGAACTGCGTGTCGCGCGCCTTCGGAACCAGTTCGAGCCAGTCGATGCCGTTCTTCACGCCCGCGTCGGAGAGCGTGAAGTTCTTGTCGAGGTCGTTGCTGCCGAACAGGATCGCGGCCGGGCTCGCGCCGAGCGCGCCGCCGAGCTTGCGCTCGGTCACCTGGTTCAGGTCCTTGTCGTACACGTAGAGATTGTCGCCGTCAGACTGCAGCACCTGCTGATACGGCTTCTCGTACGACCACACGAACTTGCCGGGCCGCGCGAACACGAACGTGCCGCTCGACACCTTGGAATTGAGCGTGGCCGTGGCGACCGCGTCGCTCGCGTTCTTCGCGTTCGATTGCGGCTTGAGTTCGCGTTGCACGAAGCTGCCGCGCGCGGCGTGAACCTGCGAGACGAACTGCTTCAGTTGGTCGGTGCCGCTCGCGTACGCCTGCGAGACCATCAATACCGACGCGCCCGCCACCGCGAACAGGGCACGGCGCGCGAAGCGCTCGAAGCGGGTCGGAAGTCCAGCCGAAAACTGCATCTATCGTTCTCCAAGAGGGAAATTCTGGGGCGCGGGTGATTCGCCGTGCTTACTCGCTGTCGCGCGTGGGCACGAGGATCTCGCGGTTGCCGCTCGACGACATCGCCGAAACCAGCCCCGACTGCTCCATCTGCTCCAGCAGCCGCGCAGCACGGTTATACCCGATGCGCAGATGCCGCTGCACGAGCGAGATCGACGCGCGCTTGTTCTTGATGACCACTTCGACGGCCTGATCGTAGAGCGGATCGGACTCGTCGCCGGTACCCGAAGCACTTGCCGTGCCTTCGTCGCCCTCGCCCGCCACGCCGCCTTCAAGCAGGCCCTCGATATAGTTCGGCTCGCCCTGCTCCTTGAGCTTGTCCACCACGCGGTGCACTTCCTCGTCGGAGACGAACGCGCCGTGCACGCGCACCGGCAGACCCGAACCCGGCGGCAGATAGAGCATGTCGCCCATGCCGAGCAGCGACTCCGCGCCCATCTGGTCGAGAATCGTGCGCGAGTCGATCTTCGACGACACCTGGAACGCCATGCGCGTGGGCACGTTGGCCTTGATGAGACCCGTGATGACGTCGACGGACGGCCGCTGCGTGGCGAGAATCAGGTGAATGCCGGCCGCGCGCGCCTTCTGCGCGATGCGCGCGATCAGCTCTTCGACCTTCTTGCCGACCACCATCATCAGGTCGGCGAGTTCGTCGATCACCACGACGATGTTCGGCAGCTTCGAGAGCGGTTCGGGGTCGTCGGGCGTGAGGCTGAACGGGTTCGGGATCTTCTCCTCGCGCTTGTTCGCTTCCTCGATCTTGTTGTTGAAGCCCGCGAGATTGCGCACACCCAGCTTGCTCATGAGCTTGTAGCGGCGCTCCATTTCCGCCACGGTCCAGTTCAGCGCGTTGCCGGCCTGGCGCATGTCGGTCACGACCGGACACAGCAGATGCGGAATGCCTTCGTAGACGCTCATTTCGAGCATCTTCGGGTCGATCAGGATCATGCGCACCTGTTCCGCGCTCGCCTTGTAGAGCAGCGAGAGGATCATGGCGTTGATGCCGACCGACTTGCCCGAACCGGTCGTGCCGGCCACCAGCAAGTGCGGCATTTTCGCGAGATCGGCGCACACCGGTTTGCCGCCGATGTCCTTGCCGAGCCCCATGGTGAGCGCCGAAGGCGCGTCGGCATAGACCGCCGAGCCGAGAATTTCCGAAAGCCTCACGGTCTGGCGGCGCTGGTTCGGCAGTTCGAGCGCCATGAAATTCTTGCCCGGGATCGTTTCCACCACGCGAATCGACACGAGCGAGAGCGAACGCGCGAGATCCTTGGCGAGGTTGACGATCTGGCTGCCCTTCACGCCGGTGGCGGGCTCGATCTCGTAACGCGTGACAACCGGGCCCGGATACGCGGCCACCACGGCCACGTCCACGCCGAAGTCCTTGAGCTTTTTCTCGATGAGACGCGAGGTAAATTCGAGCGTGTCGTCGGAGATGGTTTCCTGGGTCGCGGGCGCGGGGTCGAGCAGCGAGATCGCGGGCAGCGTGGAGTCGCCCGGCAGATCCGTGAAGAGCGGCACCTGGCGCTCTTTCTCCACGCGCTCGGAGCGCTGCGGCGTGACCACGGGCGGCACGATCGTGACCGGCTCGTGTTCCTCGATCTTCACGCGGCCGCGCTCGACCTTGCCTTCGCGCTTGACCGCGGCGGCCTCGCCGAGCTTGCGGTCGCGGCCGGCCTCGCGGCGCAGCTTGGCCATGGTCACGGCGTTGATGATCGATTCGCCGACTTTTTCGGCGACGGTGAGCCACGAGAAACGGAAGTACAGCGACAGGCCGATCGCGAGCGCGAGCAGCATGGCGAGCGTGCCGCCCGTGAAGCCGAGCGCGTGCGACACGCCGCGCGCGACCGCCGAGCCGACCACGCCGCCCGGGTCGGCGGGCAACTGGACCTTGAGCGACCACATGCGCAGCGCCTCGATGCCGCAGCACGAGAGCAGCACGAGCGCGAACGCGAAGGCCTCGGCGATCCAGGTGATGTCGCGCGGCTTGTCTTCGTCGTCCTCGGCAGCGGTCTCGCGATGCGTGATGCGCCGGTAGTTCGCCGAAATGAAGCGCCCGAGCAGCACGACCCACCAGTACGCGGAAAGACCGAACAGCAGCAGCAGGATGTCGGCGATGCGCGCGCCCACGCGGCCCGCCCAGTTGGCGATGTGATCGACCTGCGCGGCGTGCGTCCAGCTCGGATCGTGGCGGCTGTAGCTGATGAGCGCCATCAGCAGGAACACGCCGAGCGCGACCTGCAAAATCCAGCGGATTTCGGTGAAAAGGCGCGACATGCGATGCGGCAATGCCTGCGCCTGCGCGGAAAAAGGAGCTTTGGCCATTGAACTCTGGGCTGAATCTTGTGCGTTTTGCCGGTTCGCGCTCCGCCCGAAGGCGCCGCGAAGCCCGGCGCTGCCGCCTTCGTGCGGGCCGGCAGCCGTGTATTCGAGCGTGTGTGCGTCGATCCGTCTGCGGCCTATTGTAAACGCGTTGTTTAGGCCCCGGCGGTCCCGCGCTGTAAATGACGGTAACTGACAACGCCGGCCCGCGCGCCCCGCCGGGCTTGAGCGCGCGGGGTATCGGCCGGAACGCCTACGCTATCGGGACGATGAAAAAGCCTCATCGGGCAGCGAATCCCCCCGCCCTTTATAATTGCGGGCTGATGCCCAATTACCTCCGTGTGCCCGAGGCTTATGCCCCAAGCGCGCCCCACGGCGGCGCCGGGCGACGGAACATCGCGCCGCAACCGGCGCACGCAGTCTTTCTACGGAAATCGATCATGCCCGCTACCAAACACGCCAAAGTCCTGATTCTCGGTTCCGGCCCCGCCGGTTACACGGCGGCCGTCTACGCGGCGCGCGCGAACCTTTCGCCGCTGCTCGTCACCGGTCTGGCGCAGGGCGGCCAGCTCATGACCACCACCGACGTGGAAAACTGGCCCGCGGACCCGAATGGCGTGCAAGGCCCCGAACTCATGCAGCGTTTCCTCGAGCACGCTGAACGCTTCAACACGGAAATCGTGTTCGATCACATTCACACGGCCAAGCTCGAAGAAAAGCCCATTCGCCTGATCGGCGACTCGGGCGAGTACACCTGCGATTCGCTGATCATCGCGACCGGCGCTTCGGCGCAATACCTCGGCCTGCCGAGCGAAGAGCTGTACATGGGCCGCGGCGTGTCGGCGTGCGCCACCTGCGACGGCTTCTTCTATCGCAACCAGCACGTGGCCGTGGTGGGCGGCGGCAACACGGCCGTGGAAGAAGCGCTGTACCTCTCGGGCATCGCGAAGAAGGTCACGGTGATCCACCGCCGCGACAAGTTCCGCGCCGAGCCGATCCTCATCGACCGTCTGCTGGAAAAAGAGAAGGAAGGCGTGGTCGAGATCAAGTGGAACCACGTGCTCGACGAAGTGAAGGGCAACGAAGGCGGCGTGAACGGCCTGCGCATCAAGAGCACGGAAACGGGCACGACCACCGACATCGACCTGCAGGGCCTGTTCGTCGCGATCGGCCACAAGCCGAACACCGACATCTTCGAAGGCCAGCTGACGATGAAGAACGGCTACATCATCACGAACGGCGGCCTGAGCGGCAATGCCACGGGCACGAGCGTGCCGGGCGTGTTCGCGGCCGGCGATGTGCAGGACCACGTGTATCGCCAGGCCATCACGAGCGCGGGCACGGGCTGCATGGCCGCGCTCGACGCGCAGCGCTATCTGGAAAGCGTGCACGAACTCGGCCAGGCGCACGTGATGAGCGCCGAAGCCGACCGCTAAGCGGCGCTATCGCGCGCGTCGGGCCGTGGCGTCGCCGGACGACGGCGCTGGCCTGGAGCGCGGCGAATCGTAGTGAATCGCGGCGGTGAATCGTGGCAATGAATCGCGGCGATGAATCGCGGCGATGAGCAGCGCAAGCGGGCACGCCGCCGCGCGCGAGACGCAGAGGGCCGTGGCCAGCCAGGCCGACGGCCCTTTTGCTTTCAAACCGTGGCTTCGAACCCGCGGTTTTGAACCTGCGGCTTTGAACCTGCGGCTTGGGAGCCCGGGCTTTTGCACTTCGGCCGTCGGCCCAGGCCGCACCATCGGGACGAGACTCAGGACGAGACCCAGGACGCGACCCGCGCGCCACGCGTGCCGCCCTCACGAGAGTTTTTCAGCGCAACCTGTCATGCCCAAGAACAAGCCCCATCCGGGCGAGCCGCGCCGCGCCGCGCCCGCGCGACCTGCGCCGCCACCCACCCCCGATCCGCAGGAACTCGCGCAAGCCGCCAGCGCGCAGTCGGGGTTCGCCGGACTCGGCAGCCTGCGCGACGCGCTTAAAGTGCAGACGCGCCAACGCGAACGCGAGCGCGCGATCGAGAAAGCCGCGCGCACCGAAGCCGCTGCGGACAGCGACCTGTTTCGCCGCGAGATCGGTTCGGTCGCGCCGCTCAAGCCGCCCATGCGTGCGCTGCCGCGCCGCGAGGCGCCCGTGCCGCTGCCGCTGCAAACGCGCCTCGATGAACAGGCCGTGCTGCACGAAGCGATCTCCGACGACTTCGATCCCGAGGCGTATCTCGACACCAGCGACTCGCTGTTCTATCACCGCCCCGGCGTGAGCGCCGAAGTCGTGAAGAAGCTGCGGCGCGGCGCGTGGATCGTGCAGGCGCAGCTCGACCTGCACGGCCTGCGCCGCGAGGAAGCCCGCGAGGCGCTGCAGAACTTCATCCGCGAAGCGGGCAAGCGCGGGCTGCGCTGCGTGCGCGTGATCCACGGCAAGGGGCTGGGTTCGGTCGGCAAGGAACCCGTGCTCAAGGGCAAGGTGCGCGCGTGGCTCGTGCAGAAGGAAGAAGTGATCGCGTTTTGCGAGGCGCGTCCGCACGACGGCGGCGCGGGCGCGGTGCTCGTGTTGTTACAGCCGCACTCGCATTCCCACGCGCAGCCTCGGCAGTCGCCCTGACACCGCGCCGCGAACTCGCGGCGCCCAAAGAAAAACCCCGCCGCTGCAACCGCAGCGCGGGGTTTTTTATCGCCGCAAACGTGGAGTGCGCGACGCTTACGCGATGCGCTCTTCCGTCTTCGGGTCGAACAGCACGGCCTTCGAGACGTCGAACAGCAGGTCCATGTTGTTGAGCGGCTGCGGATTCGCGCCCGGGTGCACGCGGCTCACCACGCGCTTGCCGTTGACCTGCGCGAACACCAGCGTGTCCGGGCCGGTCGGCTCGATCACGTCGACCTTCACCGTGTGGCGCTGGAGTTCGTGGCCATGGCCGTCGTGCGAGCTGCGCGCGTCGGTGATGCGTTCCGGGCGCAGGCCCAGCACCACGTCCTGGCCGATATGGCCGCGCAGCTTGTTCGCGTCGAACGGCAGGTTCAGCACGTTGCGCGCGACGCCCGTGTCGAGTTCGATGCCCACGCCCGAGCCCTGCTCCACCAGACGGCCGTTGATGAAGTTCATCGGCGGCGCGCCGATGAAGCCCGCGACGAACAGGTTCGACGGCGAGTCGTAGATGTCCTGCGGCGCGCCGAACTGCTGCACGATGCCGTCCTTCATCACGGCGATGCGGTCGCCGAGCGTCATGGCTTCGATCTGGTCGTGCGTCACGTAGACGATGGTCTTGCCCACGCGCTGATGCAGCAGCTTGATTTCCGAACGCATCTCGATACGCAGCTTGGCGTCGAGGTTCGAGAGCGGTTCGTCGAACAGGAACATGATGGGGTCGCGGGCGAGCGCGCGGCCCATGGCGACGCGCTGGCGCTGGCCGCCCGAGAGCTGGCCCGGCTTGCGGTCGAGCAGATGCTGGATCTGCAGCATGTTCGACACGCGGTCGACGATCTGCGTCTGCTCGGCCTTCGGCACCTTGCGGATGTTCAGGCCGAACGAGATGTTCTCGCGCACCGTCATCGACGGATACAGCGCGTACGACTGGAACACCATCGCGATGTCGCGGTCCTTCGGCGAGAGGTTGTTCACCACCTTGCCGTCCATCATGATCTCGCCCTTGGTCACGGTTTCGAGACCCGCGATCATGTTGAGCAGCGTGGACTTCCCGCAGCCCGAGCCGCCGACCAGAATCAGGAACTGGCCGTCTTCGATGTCGATGTTCACGCCCTTGAGGACGGGCACCCCGTTCGGGTAGGTCTTGTAGACGTCGCGAATGGAAAGGCTTGCCATGCTATGAATCCTTTAATCGAATGCGCGTTCTGTCGCGCAGTTAGCCCTTCACCGCGCCCGCCGTGAGGCCGCGCACGAAATAGCGGCCGGCGATCACGTAGACGAGCAGCGTGGGCAGCGCGGCGATGATCGCGCCGGCCATGTCGACGTTGTATTCCTTCACGCCCGTGGACGTGTTCACGAGATTGTTCAGCGCGACCGTGATCGGCATCGAATCGACGCCCGAGAACACGATGCCGAACAGGAAGTCATTCCAGATCTGCGTGAATTGCCAGATCAGGCACACCATGAAGATGGGCAACGAGAGCGGCATCATGATCTTGCTGAAGATCGTGAAGAAGCCGGCCCCGTCGATCCGCGCGGCCTTCACGAGTTCGGCCGGCACGCTCACGTAGAAGTTGCGGAAGAACATGGTGGTGAAGGCGATACCGTAGACCACGTGCACCAGCACCAGACCGCCGATCGTGTTCGAGAGGCCGAAATAACCTTCCACGCGCGCCATCGGCAGAAGAATGGCCTGGAACGGAATGAAGCAGCCCACGAGCAGCATCGTGAACAGCGCGTCCGCGCCACGAAAGCGCCAGTGCGTGAGCACGTAGCCGTTGAACGCGCCGATGATCGACGAGATCAGCACGGCCGGGATCACCATCTTCACGGAGTTCATGAAGAACGGCTGCATGCCGTCGCAGCGCACGCCGGTACAGGCTTCGCTCCACGCCTTGATCCACGGCGCGAAGGTCGGGCTCGTGGGCAGCGTGAGCATGTTGCCCGTGTGAATCTGGTCGAGCGACTTGAACGACGTCGACAGCATCACGTAGAGCGGGAACAGGAAGTACAACGCGAACAGGATCAGCGCCGCATAGACGAACACGCGGCTCAGCTTCATCTTAGGCTGCATTGCGCGTGCTCCTCGATTCCAGATACATGAGCGGCACGAGCACGGCCACCACCGTTGCGAGCATCATCATCGACGAGGCCGCGCCGACGCCGAGCTGCCCGCGATTGAACGAAAACGTGTACATGAAGATGGCCGGCAGCGAAGACGACGTGCCCGGACCGCCCGCGGTGAGCGCCACCACGAGGTCGAACGTCTTGATCGTGATGTGGCAGAGAATGAGCAGCACCGAGAAAAACACCGGACGCATGCTCGGAATGACGATCTTGCGGTAGATCGTGGGCAGCGTCGCGCCGTCGACCTGGGCCGCCTTGAAGATTTCCGCGTCCACGCCGCGCAGGCCCGCGAGGAACAGCGCCATGCAGAAGCCCGTGGACTGCCACACCGCCGCGACCACGATACAGAAAATGGCCTTGTCCGGGTCGTTGAGCCAGTCGAGCTGGAAACTCGTCCAGCCCCACTGGTGCAGCACCTGCTGGATGCCGAGGTCGGGGTTGAAGATCCACTGCCATGCCGTGCCCGTCACGATGTACGAGAGCGCCATCGGATAGAGGAACACCGCGCGCAGCGCGCCTTCCTGGCGGATCTGCTGGTCGAGCAGGATCGCGAGCAACAGCCCGAGGACCACGCAGATCGCGATGAACGGAATGCCGAACCAGCCGAGGTTCTGCGCCGACGTCCACCAGACGTCGTTGGAGAACAGCTCGCTGTAGCGGTCGAAGCCCGCGAAGTCGTAACGCGGCATCAGTCGCGAACTGGACAGCGACAGATAGCCGGTGACGAGAATGAAGCCGTAGACGAATACGATGCTGATCAGAATGCTGGGTGAAAGCACCAGCTTCGGAATCCAGCGGTCTGCGAGCGCCGCCATCGGCGACGCGCGGCGTGGGGCAGGCGTGGCCGCCTTGCCGTTGCCGCTAAGAGAAGCAGTCACTGCGCAACTCCTGGTACGGAGCGAAACCGCGTGGGTTCCGCACGATGAGGGGGTTCGGTGGAACCGTGATGCCCGGGGCGCGCCGCGTACGGCGCGCCCCGCTTTACGACTGCATTGCTACCCGATCAAGACTTACTTCGTCTTCGCAGCCTTCGCGAGCGCTTCCACCGCGCTCTTCGAATCCTGGTTCGAGTTCATGAACTTCGTGACGACGTCGGTGATCGCGCCGGCCGTGGCGTCAGGCTGAGCCATGCCGTGAGCGAGCGACGGCACATAGCCGCCCGACTTGATCGCCGTTTGTTCGTCGGCGTACGACTGCTTGCCGCATGCGTCGAACTTGCTCATGTCCACGCCCAGACGGACCGGGATCGAGCCCTTGTACAGGCTGAACTGCTCCTGGAACGCCGGCGACATGATGGTCTTCGCGAGCGCGAGCTGACCCGGCGTGGCCGCCTTCTGGCCCTTCTGCTGGAAGAACACGAACGAGTCGACGTTGAACGTGTAGCCCTTCGCCGTGCCCGGCACCGGTGCGCAGATGTAGTCCGTGCCCGGCTGCTTGTTCGCGTTCGCGAATTCGCCCTTGGCCCAGTCGCCCATGAACTGCATGCCGGCCTTGCCGTTGATGACCATGGCCGTGGCGAGGTTCCAGTCGCGGCCCGTGCGGCCGTTATCCATGTACGACTCGATCTTGCGGACCGTGTCGAACACGCCGACCATCTGCTGCGACGTGAGGGTCTTCTGGTCGAGATCGACGATGGCCTTCTTGTAGAAGTCGGCGCCTTGCGAGAGGACCACGTCTTCCCACAGCGTCAGGTCTTGCCACGGCTGACCGCCGGCGGCGACCGGCTGGATGCCCGCGGCCTTGAGCTTGTCGGCGACCGCGAAGAATTCCGGCCACGTGGTGGGCGGCTTCGCACCGACCTTGTCGAGCGCTGCCTTGTTGATCCACACCCAGTTCACGCGGTGCACCGAGAACGGCGCGGCAACGTAGTGACCGTCGGCGTGCATGATCTTGTCGATCTGCGGCGGCAGGTTGGCCTTCCAGTCGGTCGCGGCCGAATCGATCGGTGCGAGCACGCCTTGCTCAGCCCATTCCTGGATCAGCGGACCCTTGATCTGGGCGGCCGTGGGCGCGTTGCCCGAGATCACCTGGGTCTTCAGTGCGGTCATGGCCGCCGCGCCCGCGCCACCGGCGACCGCGAAGTCCTTCCACACATAGCCCTGCTTCTGCATGTCGTCCTTGAGCACGCCGACGGCTTTCGATTCGCCGCCCGACGTCCACCAATGCAGCACTTCGAGAGACTCGGCCGCTTGCGCCGTGGCGACGCTGCCCAACAGACCTGCGGCGCACAGGGCGCCCATGATCGCGCGGAATTTCATTGCTTATCTCCTCCAGACACCTGAACAAAAAACGGTTGGCCCCTGAGCCGCCAGGGAGCGGTGGTTGGTCAAACAGGCTAAAACAGGCAAAACACTGGACGGTCGGGCGCCGGAGTGCCGCGCGCGTACTTGTCGTTCGATGCGCGCGGGCCGCGTGCCGGTGTCCGGCCGCAGGACGCTCAAGAGATGAGTGGTTCGGAATGCAACTTGACTGTCTCCTCTTTTGATTTTCACCGGCTGTCTGAGCCGGCCGAGGTGCCGCTTGCGTCATGCGACCCGAAGCCCCAAACCTCGCGGCAAGCGGCGATTCGGGCTGCTGGCTCGCTGGTCGAGCGCGGCAAGGTCCCGCAACGTTCTCCGTTACCATGAGTGGGCATTCCGTCCGCTCGCGAAACCGCGCAAGACCGCCGTAGCACCTGCGTCTCACGCTTTTTACATCGAATGAACGTTACCTCTTGATTTGGATTGTAGTTAAACTACAATTCAGTGTCAAAAAAAATTTTATCGGACTACGGCCGCCCGAACCGCCCTTCCGTCATCATCGGAAATGACGCTTGACGAAGCTTGCCGCGGCCACCCAGGACTGTGACGGAGACTCATGCAAAACCAGACCGATTCAGGTTTCACGTTCGTGCTCTTCGGCGCCACCGGCGACCTGTCGATGCGCAAGATTCTCCCGGCCCTGTATGAAGCGCACCGCTCGAACATGCTCGCGCCGGCCGGGAAGATCGTGGGCGTCGCGCGCCACGAAGAGGACCGTGCGGCCTATATCCAGTGGGTGGACGAGCACGTCAAGCCGCATGTCACGAAAAACGGCGGGTTCGACGAGGCCGCCTGGGCGAGCTTTCTCGAACGCATCGTCTATGTGAAGCTCGATCTCTCGCGCGCCGAAGATTTCACGCACCTGCGCGACGGCATCGCCGAGCTGCCCGGGATTCGCGTGTTCTATCTGGCCACGGGTCCCTCGCTGTTCGTGCCGATCTGCCGCGCGCTCGCCACGGTGGGCCTGAACCAGAATTCGCGCGTCGTGCTCGAAAAGCCGCTCGGCTACGACCTCAAGTCGTCGAACGCGATCAACGACGCCGTGGGCGAGATCTTCGCCGAAGAGCAGATCTACCGCATCGACCATTACCTCGGTAAAGAACCGGTGCAGAACCTGCTCGCGCTGCGCTTCGGCAATGCGCTGTTCGAACCGCTGTGGCGCCGCGAATGGGTGGAGAGCATCCAGATCACCATCGCCGAGGAACTGGGCGTGGAAGCGCGCGGCGACTTTTATGACAACACCGGCGCATTGCGCGACATGGTGCAAAATCACCTGTTGCAGTTGCTGTCGATCGTCGCCATGGAGCCGCCGCATTCGATGGACTCCGACTCGGTGCGCGACGAGAAGCTGCGCGTGCTGCGCGCGCTCAAGCCCATCGAGCCGCTCGACATCAACAAGGTCGCGGTGCGCGGCCAGTATCACGCGGGCGTGATCCGCGGCCAGGCGGTGCCCGCCTACGCCACGGAGCACGGCGTGAAGCCGGACAGCCGCACGGAAACCTTTGTCGCGCTCAAGGTCGAGATCGAGAACTGGCGCTGGGCGGGCGTGCCCTTTTTCCTGCGCACCGGCAAGCGTCTCGCCGACCGCGTGGCCGAGATCGTCGTGAACTTCCGCCCGGTGCCGCATTCGGCGCTCGGCGCGCCGGCATTGCGCGCGGGCGCGAACCGGCTCGTGATCCGCCTGCAGCCGAACGAGAACATCCGCCTCTACTGCCTCGCGAAGCAGCCCGGCGAAGGCATGAACCTCGCGAGCGTGCATCTCGATCTCGCGTTCGACCAGTTCTTCCGCGAAGGCCAGATGGAGGCGTATCAGCGCTTGTTGCTCGACGTGATCAACGGCCGCCTCGCCCTCTTCGTGCGCCGCGACGAACAGGAAGCGGCGTGGAAGTGGGTCGAGCCCATCCTGAACGAATGGGCCGCCGCACCGCGTCCGCCCAAGCCGTACGCGGCGGGCACGTGGGGACCGGCGGCGGCGAGCGCGATGCTCGCGCAGCACGGCACCTGCTGGCTCGAGGAAGAGAACTGAACGCAGTGCCTGACCGTGGACGTGCCTGACCGTGACGACCCACACCGCAGGTTGACAAAAAAGCAGCATGGAGGAGAAGTGATCGAGCTTCACGTATTCGACGACCCGCGCGTCCAATCCGACGCGCTGGCGCGAGCCGTGGGCGACGCGCTACATGCGTCGCTCGCGGCTCAGACAGCGGCGCCCGGCGGCGCGGTGAACCGCGCCACGCTCGCCGTCTCGGGCGGCACGAGCCCGCGGCCGTTTCTCGAAGGCTTGTCGACGCATCGTTTCGAGTGGGCGCATATCGACGTCACGCTCGTCGACGACCGCTGGGTGCCCGAAAGCGACAGCGCGAGCAACGCGCGCCTCGTGCGCGAGACGCTGCTCCGGCACGAAGCCGCGCAGGCGCGTTTCCTGCCGCTCGTCGACGTGACGCAGGAACTCGACGCCCACGTGGCCGCGCTCAACGCCGACGCCACGCGCCTGCTGCCGAACGTGGCCGTGCTGGGCATGGGCGAGGACGGCCACACCGCCTCGATCTTCGCCGACGCGCCCGAATGGCAGGAAGCCATCACCACGGCGCGCCCGTTCGTGGCCGTGCATCCGCAGGCCGCGCCGCACGCGCGCGTCTCGTGGTCGATGCAGGCGCTGCGCCAGGTCGACCGCCTCTTTCTGCTGATCGCGGGACAACGCAAGCTCGAAGTGCTGCAACAGGCCGCTGCGGCCGAACAAAACAACGCCATTTCCAGACTGGCGAACGACAAGGGAGTGAGACTCGATGTCTACTGGTGTGCCAACTAAAACTGCCCCCACCGCGGGCCAGCACGCCGACGGACCGAGGCTGCTCGCCGATATCGGCGGAACCAACGCGCGCTTCGCGCTGGAGACGGCGCCCGGCGAGATCGGCCAGGTGCGCGTGTATCCGTGTGCGCAGTATCCGGGCGTCGCGGAAGTCATCCAGCAGTATCTGAAAGACACGAAGATCGGCCGCGTCAATCACGCGGCCATCGCCATCGCGAACCCGGTCGACGGCGACCAGGTGCGCATGACCAATCACGACTGGACCTTCTCGATCGAAGCCACGCGCCGCGCGCTCGGCTTCGACACGCTGCTGGTCGTGAACGACTTCACCGCGCTCGCCATGGCGCTGCCCGGCCTGACCGACTCGCAGCGCGTGCAGGTGGGCGGCGGCCAGCGCCGCCAGAACAGCGTGATCGGCCTGCTCGGGCCGGGCACGGGTCTGGGCGTCTCGGGCCTGATTCCCGCCGACGACCGCTGGATCGCGCTCGGCAGCGAAGGCGGCCACGCCAGCTTTTCGCCCCAGGACGAACGCGAAGACCTCGTGCTCCAGCTCGCGCGCACGAAGTGGCCGCACGTGTCGTTCGAGCGCGTTTGCGCGGGTCCCGGCATCGAGCTGATCTATCGCGCGCTCGCGGGCCGCGACAAGAAGAAGCTGGCCGCCGAGCCCATCGATCCGGCCGACATCGTCAAGCTCGCGCACGACGGCGACGCGCTCGCGCTCGAAACCGTCGAATGCTTCTGCGGCATTCTCGGCAGCTTCGCGGGCAACATCGCCATGACGCTCGGCTCGCTCGGCGGCATCTACGTGGGCGGCGGCGTCGTGCCGCGCCTCGGCGAGCTGTTCACGCGCTCGTCGTTCCGCCAGCGCTTCGAGGCGAAGGGCCGCTTCGACGCCTATCTCGCCAACGTGCCCACCTACGTGATCACGGCGGAATATCCGGCGTTCCTCGGCGTTTCGGCGATTCTCGCGGAGCAGCTGTCCAATCGCGCGGGCGGCGGGTCTTCCGCCGTGTTCGAGCGCATTCGCCAGATGCGCGACGCGCTCACGCCCGCCGAGCGCCGCGTGGCCGATCTCGCGCTGAATCACCCGCGTTCGATCATCAACGATCCGATCGTCGACATCGCACGCAAGGCCGACGTGAGCCAGCCCACGGTCATCCGCTTCTGCCGCTCGCTCGGCTGCCAGGGTCTCTCGGACTTCAAGCTCAAGCTCGCCACGGGTTTGACGGGCACGATTCCGGTGAGCCACAGCCAGGTGCATCTCGGCGATACGGCCACGGACTTCGGCGCGAAGGTGCTCGACAACACCGTCTCGGCCATCTTGCAGCTGCGCGAGCATCTGAACTTCGAGCACGTGGAGCAGGCCATCACGCTGCTCAACGGCGCGCGCCGCATCGAGTTCTACGGGCTCGGCAACTCGCATATCGTCGCGCAGGACGCGCACTACAAGTTCTTCCGCTTCGGCATTCCGACCATCGCGTATGGCGACCTGTACATGCAGGCGGCTTCCGCCGCGCTGCTCGGCAAGGGCGACGTGATCGTGGCCGTGTCGAAGTCGGGCCGCGCGCCGGAACTGCTGCGCGTGCTCGACGTGGCGATGCAGGCGGGCGCGAAGGTGATCGCCATCACTTCGAGCAACACGCCGCTCGCCAAGCGCGCGACGGTGGCGCTCGAAACGGATCACATCGAAATGCGCGAGTCGCAGCTCTCGATGATCTCGCGCATTCTGCATCTGCTGATGATCGACATCCTCGCGGTGGGTGTTGCGATTCGCCGCGCCTCGCCGGACGCCAACGTGAACAACGCCGTCGAAAAAGCGCGCGAGCACGCGGACGACGACGCCTCGGCGGTACTCGACTGGCTGAGCCACGGCGCGTCGCCTTCGGCGCGCGAGTGAGTTCGAGCCTGCGCTTGATCTTGCGCGTGAGCGTCCGCTCGCGGATTCACGCCGCACCATGAAAAACGGGACGTCCAGTGGGCGTCCCGTTTTGTTTTGCTCCGCAAGCGCATTGCATGTCGCGCGTTGCATGTCGTGCATCGCATGTCGTGCATCGCATGTCGTGCATCGCATGTCGTGCATCGCATGTCGTGCATTGAATGCCGCGCATCGCATGCCGCGCATCGCATGCCGCATCGTTCGCCCATCGCGCGTAGGCAACGCACCCATCAACCGGCACACATCGTCGCGAAAATACGGCGCCGTTAGTTGCGATAGAGCCTCAAGGCAACCTCACTGCGCCGACGACACCGCCGCCGCGCCCGGCGCGGGCCGTCCATGCCATTTCACGACAATGCGGCGCCCGGCCCATGTCATCAGCCCGCATGCGCCGATCGTGCAGCCCATGCCGAACGGCGAAACGCCCGGAAACCAGCCGACCACCGCGCTCGCGAACGCGCCCAGGCCGAGCTGCGCGGCGCCGAACACCGCCGCCGCCGCGCCCGCGTTCTTCGGGTAGCGATACATCAGGTCCGTCGCGCAGTTCGCGCCAAGCAGGCCCACCACGCTCACCACGAAGAACAGCCCGGCCACGATCGACCACAGGCCGCCCCACCCCGTGATGCACACGAGCGCCACGAACAACGACGCGACGATGCTCACGCTCGACGCCATCGACACCATGCGCAGCGTGCCGAACTGGCCGATGAAGCGCGTGTTGAGGAAGTTGCCGAGCATGATGCCGAACACGTTCATGCCGAAGAAGAACCCATAGTGCTGCGGCGAGACGTGGAAGTACTCGATGTAGACGAAGGGCGTCGCGGAGATGTAGGTGAACATCGAGGCGAACGCCATGCCGCCGCAGAGCATGTGCCCCCAGACGAGTGGGTCGCGCAGCAGCCGGCCATAGGCCGCGAACGAACGCAGCACGGCCGCGCTCTCGCGCTTCTCGGCGGGCCAGGTTTCGGGCACGCGCCAGTACGCGGCGACGCCGCACGCGAGGCCGAACAGCGTGAGCGCGACGAACACCACGCGCCAGCCGCCGATCAGCAGCAACTGGCCGCCGATGAGCGGCGCGAGCAGCGGCCCGATCGAGGTGACGATCGCGACCATCGACAGAACCTTGGCGGCGTCGGACGGCTCGTGGGCGTCGCGCGCGATGGCCCGCGCGAGCACCGAGGCCGCGCCCGCGCCGAGCGCCTGCAGGAAGCGCACGATGGCGAGTTCGCCCGCCGAAAACGACAGCCAGCACGCGATGCTCGCGACCGTGAAGAGCGCGATGCCGCCGAGCAGCACGGGGCGGCGGCCGTAAGCGTCGGAGACGGGGCCGTAGAGCAGCATGCCGATCGAGAAGCCGGCCATGAAACTGGTGAGCGTCGCGGCGGCCGCCGAGGCGCTGACGCCGAACGACTGCGCGATGGCGGGCAGGCTCGGCAGGTACATGTCGGTGGCGAGCGGGCCGCAGGCGGCCAGCGCACCGAGCAATACGATCAGCCGGCCATCGGGCCGGCGGCGCGGAGAATGGGACATGGTGTGAGTGACGGCGAGGCGCGGCTGGCGCGCCCCGGAATGCGATTCGACGTTCGATTCGGGTTGCCGGACCGGTCGCGCGGGACGGCCCGCGTACGCGGGGCCATCGACGCTCGAACGGCGGCAACGGTGCCGTCGCATTGTAACCGACGCTTACTACACGCCTTCATTGCGGCCCGCGCTGCCAGCGGCAACGCGGTGCGCGCCTCCTCGCCCGTTGCCCGTTGCCCGTTGCCCGTTGCCCGTTGCCCGTTGCGCGTTGCCCGTTGCCCGTTGCCCGTTGCACGTTGCCCGTTGCACGGCGCGCGGCGCCCGTCGCCACGGGCACGCGCCTTTGCGCTAAGCTCCGCGCCTGGCGCCGCCGGCGCTTTCCCGTGACGACGTGACGACATGACCGCCTTCCTGCTGATCTGGAGCCCCAAGAAATGGCCGTGGCCCGAGCTGCCCGACTTCGCGCGCCGCGTGCGCGCGGGCGAGGCCGTCGCCGACACCTGGGGCTGCGGCTTTGCGCGCGGCATCCTGCCCGGCGACCGGGTGTTCCTGCATCGCGTGGCCGCCGAACCGCGCGGGCTGTTCGGCTCCGGCTACGTCACGCGCGCGCCCTACGAAGTGCCGGACGCCGCCTATAAACGTGGCTACCGCCTGTGCATCGACTTCGTGTACGACTGGCTCGCCGATGCCGGCGAGGACGTGGTGATCGCGCGCGACGCGCTGCGCGCGCATCCGTGGTCCGTGCAGACATGGGACGCGCAGAGTTCGGGCACCGTCATCAAGCCCGTGGTGGAGGGGCCGCTCGAAAAGCGCTGGGCCGAGCTGACCGGCAAACGGCCGATGCCTCTCGCCGCCGTCGTGGCGCTCACGGCGTGGCACGACGCGCAGCGCGCGAAGGCGGCGCAAGCGCCGCTATCGGATAAGGCGGACGAAACGGCCCACGGCGCGCGATCGGCATCGACGAAACCGGGCGGCGGCAAACCCGCGCGCAAGCGGACGAACGCCGCCGGCGCCTCGACGAAACCGCGCGACACGGCGCCGCAGCCCGCCGCCCCCAGGCGCCCGCGCACGCGCGCGGCGCGCTGAACCGGCGCGGAACCGGCATCGCGACCGACGGCGGCCCCACGCCGCTGCGACCCGCCCGGCACACCATGCTCGCCGGAACCCGCCGGGCGCGAAGCGGCGCGGGCGCGTGCGCCCGGCCGCCGGAGCGCCCGGCCCGATCGGCGCGTCTTAGGTACAATTTCGGCAGAACCGACTGATCGCTCGCCCCATCGCCGGCGCCTCGCGGCGCCGCATGGGGTCGCCCTTCGGCCGTCGCCCGCAGCGCGCTGCCCGCGTACTTCGCAGGCAAGCCGTGCCGCGCAGCCACGCGCCCCAATACTCTCGCAGGTCCAGCACTCATGTCCGACACCACTACTTCGCAAGCCACCACGACGTCGCGCAACGCCGCCCTCTTCGAACGCGCCCAGCGCACGATTCCCGGCGGTGTGAACTCGCCGGTGCGCGCGTTCCGCTCGGTCGGCGGCACGCCGCGCTTCATCGAGCGCGCGCAAGGCCCGTATTTCTGGGACGCCGAAGGCAAGCGCTACATCGACTACATCGGCTCGTGGGGCCCGATGATCGTCGGCCACGTGCATCCCGACGTGCTCGAAGCCGTGCAGCGCGTGCTCGCCAACGGCTTCTCGTTTGGCGCGCCCACCGAGGCCGAGATCGAGATCGCCGAGGAAATCTGCAAGATCGTGCCGTCGATGGAACAGGTGCGCATGGTCTCGAGCGGCACCGAGGCGACCATGAGCGCGCTGCGTCTCGCGCGCGGTTTCACGAAGCGCGACCGCATCGTCAAGTTCGAAGGCTGCTACCACGGTCACGCCGACAGCCTGCTCGTGAAGGCCGGTTCGGGCCTGCTCACGTTCGGCAACCCGACCTCGGCGGGCGTGCCCGTCGACGTCGCGAAGCACACCACGGTGCTCGAGTACAACAACGTCGCCGCGCTCGAAGAAGCGTTCAAGGCGTTCGGCGACGAGATCGCGGCCGTGATCGTCGAGCCCGTCGCGGGCAACATGAATCTCGTGAAGGCCACGCCCGAATTCATCGGCGCGCTGCGCAGCCTCACGGCGAAGCACGGCAGCGTGCTGATTTTCGACGAAGTGATGTGCGGTTTCCGCGTGGGTCTGCGCGGCGCGCAGGCGCTCTACGGCGTCGAGGCCGACCTCGTGTGTCTCGGCAAGGTGATCGGCGGCGGCATGCCCGCGGCGGCGTTCGGCGGCCGGCGCGAGATCATGGACCACCTCGCGCCCAACGGCACCGTGTATCAGGCGGGCACGCTTTCGGGCAACCCGATCGCCGTCGCGGCCGGTCTCAAGACGCTGCAACTGATCCAGGCGCCGGGCTTTTACGAGCAGCTCACGCTCAAGACCGAGCGCCTCGTGAAGGGCATGACGGCCGCCGCGCGCGAAGCGAAGGTGCCGTTCGCCGCCGACTCCGTGGGCGGCATGTTCGGCCTCTACTTCGCCGACAACGTGCCGGGCAGCTTCGCCGAAGTCACGAAGAGCGACGTCGCGCGCTTCAACCGCTTCTTCCACGCGATGCTCGACGCGGGCGTGTACTTCGCGCCTTCGGCGTACGAAGCGGGCTTCGTGTCGAGCGTGCACAGCGACGCCCTGCTCGACGAAACGATCGAAGCCGCGCGCCGCGCCTTCGCCGCCGAAGCCGCGGCCGAAAACGTCAAGCAATAAACCGCCCGCGCGCTTCGCGCCTTCGTGAAGAAGGCCGGGCGCGCCTCGTCATCGCTCGCGAGCGCCGTGGTCCGCTCGCGCGTTGCGCCAACCGCGCATCACCGTTAGTTGCCGCCCGAGAGAAAGCACGCCGATGTTCTCGCAATCCGATTTCGTCCATATGGAACGCGCGCTCGCCCTCGCGGTGCGCGGCCTTTACACGACCGATCCGAACCCGCGCGTGGGCTGCGTGCTCGTGAAGGACGGCGTGGTGATCGGCGAAGGTTTCACGCAGCCCGCCGGTTTCGACCACGCCGAAATCCAGGCGATGAAGGACGCCCGCGCGCGCGGCAACGACCTGCGCGGCGCGACCGCTTACGTGACGCTCGAACCGTGCAGCCACTTCGGCCGCACGCCGCCCTGCGCGAACGCGCTGATCGAGGCGAAGGTCGGGCGCGTGATCGCCGCGATGGAAGATCCGAATCCGCAGGTCTCGGGCCGCGGTCTCGCGATGTTGCGCGACGCCGGGATCGACGTGCGTTGCGGCCTGCTCGCCAACGAGGCGCGCGAGCTGAACATCGGCTTCGTCTCGCGCATGACGCGCAAGCGCCCGTGGGTGCGCGTGAAAGTGGCCGCGACGCTCGACGGCCGCACCGGCCTGCCTTCGGGCGAAAGCCAGTGGATCACGGGCGAAGCCGCGCGCGCCGACGGTCACGCGTGGCGCGCGCGCGCCTCGGCGATCCTGACCGGCATCGGCACGGTGAAGGAAGACGATCCGCGCATGACCGTGCGCGCGATCGACACGCCGCGCCAGCCCAAACGCGTGCTGATCGACAGCCGCCTCGACGCCTCGCCGCTCTCGCAGATTTTCGTGGGCGCGCCCACGCTCGTGTTCTGCTCGGTGCTCGACGCGAGCAACGAGGAACGCGCCGAGCAACTGCGCGCGCGCGGCGCGGAAATCGTCGCGCTCGGCAATGCGCACGGCAAGGTCGACCTGCCCGCCATGCTCGCCGAGCTGGCTGCGCGCGGCGTGAACGAATTGCACGTGGAAGCGGGCTACAAGCTCAACGGCTCGCTCATGCGCGAAGGCTGCGTGGACGAACTGCTGCTCTACATGGCGCCGGCGCTGCTCGGCACGAACTCGCTCGGCATGATCGACATCGCCGCGCCCGACAAGCTCGACTGGCGCACGCGGCTCGCTTTCCATGCCGTCGACCGCATTGGCGGCGACCTGCGCATCCTGGCGCGCGTCGTCGCGGCGCAGGACGACTGAAGCCGTTTTTATCGACCGTTTTTATCGATCTCGAATACAAGGAACCACACGATGTTTACCGGAATCGTCGCGGCAGTGGGCCGCATCGAATCGATCACGCCGCTCGGCGCCGACGACAACGCGGGCGTGCGTCTCACCGTGAGCGCGGGCACGCTCGGTCTCGACGACGTGCAGCTCGGCGACAGCATTGCCATTCAGGGCGCGTGCATGACCGCCATCGCCAAGACCGCCACGACCTTTGACGTCGACGTATCGCGCGAAAGCCTCAACCGCACGGTCGGCCTCACGCAAACGGGCGAAGTGAATCTCGAAAAAGCGCTGCGCGCGAACGACCGGCTGGGCGGCCATATCGTCTCGGGTCACGTGGACGGCCTCGGCACGGTCACGCGCTTCGCGCCCGTGGGCGAATCGCACGAACTGCGCATCCTCGCGCCCGCCGAAATCGGCCGCTATCTCGCCTACAAGGGCTCGATCACGGTGAACGGCGTGAGCCTGACAGTGAACACCGTGGACGATCGCGCCGAAGGCTGCGAGTTCTCGATCAACCTGATCCCGCACACGGTGGAAGTGACCACGCTCAAGCATCTGCAAGCGGGCAGCAAGGTCAATCTGGAGATCGACCTGATCGCGCGGTATGTGGAGCGCATGCTCAGCGCCGACAAACTCGTCGACAAGGACTGAAAACGCTGCGCGAGAACAAGCTGGGTGCGAGCACGCGCGCCCGGCCGCTGATAATATCGAAGTTCTTTCTTCGCGCGCGGCCATTACGGCGCGCCGCTCGCACCCACGCTCCAATTCGCCCGAACCGCACGAGGAGGCAGGTATGGCAATGATCGACACGACCGCTGCCGCCCTGCCGCGAGTTCGGGCAACGCTCCCACTCCCCGCACTGCCGTAGCGTTCGCGCAGTCGCTGAATGAGTCGTTGAATTCAGCGTTGACTCAAGCGCGGCACGTTGGCTCGAGCCGCCGCGCTGCGTTTCCAATCGGTTCAGTTTGTGCCGTCCGGCCCGTGGGGTTCGGGCGCGCGAATCCCGTGTTTCGATTTATCGCCAAGTAGCGCCTTATCTCAGGAGTGTCTTCGGGCGTCGCGCCCGGAGCAGACTGTCCATGACAGAATCCAGCAAAAAACCCGACTCGGGCGGACAAACGTTCCGCAAGGTTCTCGGCTTCACCTTCCGCCACTGGGGCCGCCAGCCCGCGCGCGTGGGCACGGTCGCGCTCGCCTCGCTGCTCGGCGCCGTGGCCGACGTGCTCACGCCGCACTACGCGGGTCAACTGGTCGACGCGCTCACGCACGACGCCACGGCCGGCAACGCCGCCGCGTGGCACGCCGCCGTGGTGGCGTTCTGGGCGCTCACGGCGCTCGGGCTCGTGGGCACGATGATGCGCCAGGCGGCGTTTCGCAACATCATCGTGCTCACGCTGCGCATGATGAGCGAGATCGCCACCCAGGCGTTCCACCGCGTGCAGCGCTTTTCGACCGACTGGCACGCGAACAGCTTTGCCGGCTCGACCGTGCGCAAGATCACGCGCGGCATGTGGGCGCTCGACCTGCTCAACGACACGCTGCTCGTCGCGCTGTTTCCCTCGCTCGTGATGCTGGTCGGCTCGACGCTGCTGCTCGCGCTGCAATGGCACGTGATGGGCCTCGTGGTTGGCGTGGGCTCGGCGCTCTATCTCGCGATCACGGTGTCGCTGTCGCTGTTCTACGTCGCGCCTTCCGCGCGCCTCGCCAACCAGTGGGACACGAAGATGGGCGGCGCGCTCGCCGACGCCATTTCGTGCAACGCCGTGGTCAAGGCGTTCGGCGCCGAAGCGCGCGAGGAAGCGCGACTCGCGCGCGTCATCACCAAATGGAACAGCCGCACGCGCCGCACGTGGCGGCGCGGCACCTTCAACGGCGGCGTGCAAGGCGTGCTGCTGGTGGGCATGCAGGCGGCCATTCTGGGCGCGGCGCTCATGCTGTGGGCCCGCGGGCTCGCGAGCGTGGGCGACATCACGTTCGCGCTCACGCTGTTCTTCTTGCTGAAAGGCTATTTGCGCGACGTGGGCATGCACGTGCGCAACCTGCAACGCTCCATCAACGACATGGAAGAACTCGTGATGCTCGACGCGGAACCGCTCGGTATCGACGACATGCCCGGCGCGCCGCCCATCGTCATCGATCAGGGCGACATCCGCTTCGAGAACATGACGTTCCGCTACGGCGCGCTCGAACGGCCGCTCTACGAGAACCTCACGCTGCGTATCGCGCCGGGCGAGCGCGTGGGACTCGTGGGCCATTCGGGCTCGGGCAAGACGACGCTCGTGAAGCTGATCCAGCGCCTCTACGATGTTTCCGGCGGCCGCGTGACGATCGACGCGCAGGACATCGCGCGTGTGCAGCAGGCTTCGTTGCGCTCGCAGATCGCCATCGTCCAGCAGGAGCCGGTGCTGTTCCACCGCTCGCTCGCGGAGAACATCGCCTATGCGCGGCCGGGTGCGACGCATGCCGAGATCGAACACGCCGCGAAGCTCGCGAGCGCGCACGACTTCATCATGGCGCTGCCGAACGGCTATGACACGCTGGTGGGCGAGCGCGGCGTGAAGCTCTCGGGCGGCGAGCGCCAGCGCGTGGCCATTGCGCGCGCGTTCCTCGCCAACGCGCCCATCCTGATCTTCGACGAAGCCACCTCCAGCCTCGACAGCGAAAGCGAAGTGCTGATCCAGCAGGCCATGGAACGGCTCATGGTGGGCCGCACGACGGTCGTGATCGCGCACCGGCTCTCGACCGTGCGCGCGCTCGACCGGCTGATCGTGCTCGAACGCGGCCGGGTGGTCGAGGAAGGCACGCACGACGCACTCGTGCGGCGCGAAAACGGGCTGTACCGGCGGCTGTTCGAGCGCCAGGCGCTGGAGCTGACGAAGGGTCTCGCCGACGACGTGATCTTCCGCTAGGCGGCGCCCTGACCGCCGGTGCCCTCAGCGGCGCCGGTGGCGGCGGTTGTGACCGCAGCGGCACTCGCATGCGGACGAATATTGGCCAGCACCCCGGCCAGCGTCTCGCGCGCGATTTCGGTGTCGTAGTGCGCCTGGAGTTCCATCCAGCTACGCGCGTCCGTGCCGAAATAAACGGCGAGGCGCACCGCTGTGTCGGCCGTGATCGCGCGCTTGCCGAGCACGATTTCGTTGATGCGACGCGGCGGCACGCCAATCGCCTTGGCGAGCGCGTACTGGCTGATGCTCATGGGCTTGAGCCAGTCTTCGGCGAGAATCTCGCCGGGCGTGGCGAGCGGAACGTCGCGTGGCATGTGAAGCTCCTCAGTGGTAATCGAGAATACGAACTTCGGATGCCTCGCCGTGCGTGGCGTGAACGCTGAAGTGAAAACACACGCGCCACTGCACGTTGATGCGGATGCTGTACCAGCCGTCGAGCTCGCCCGCCGGCAGTTCCAGCCGGTTGCCCGGCGGGACCTTCAGGAACGAGAGCGTGGCCGCCGCGTGAATCTGTTGCAGCTTGCGCACGGCCACCTTTTCAATGGCGGCGAAGCGGGCGACGCGGCGCCCGGCGAAGAGCGCCGCCGTGTCGCGGCAGGCAAACGAAGTGATCATGATAGTAACGTTGTGCGTTATTAACGTCAAGCGTTACTATTATGAGAAAGCCGCGTGGCCCGCACCAGTCGGCCATTCGGCCAATATCGTCCCGTGCGGCCCGCCCGGCCGGCGCCGCAACGGTCCACGCCGTGCGTGTGCGCGCCCCCCGTTTCGGGCGACGCGCCCGCCCGCGTGGCGTAAAATACGCGCTTTCCAGCCAGAATCCCAACATGACGCTCGCCTCCACCCTAGAGATCATCGCCGAACTCAAAGCCGGCAAGATGGTCATCCTTGTCGACGAAGAAGACCGGGAGAACGAGGGCGACCTCGTCATCGCTGCGGAGTTCGTCACGCCCGAAGCGATCAACTTCATGGCGAAGCACGGCCGCGGGTTGATCTGCCTCACGCTCACGCAGGAGCGCTGCAAGCTGCTCAACCTGCCGCTCATGACGCATCGCAACGGCACGCAGTACGGCACGGCGTTCACGGTCAGCATCGAGGCCGCGGAAGGCGTCACCACCGGCATTTCGGCCGCCGACCGCGCGCGCACGATCCAGGCGGCCGTCGCGCCCAACGCGCGCGCCGAGCACATCGTGCAACCGGGCCACGTGTTCCCGATCATGGCGCAGCCCGGCGGCGTGCTCGTGCGCGCGGGCCACACGGAAGCCGGTTGCGACTTCACGGCGCTCGCGGGGCTCACGCCGGCCTCGGTGATCTGCGAAGTCATCAAGGACGACGGCACGATGGCGCGCCTGCCCGACCTCATGGAGTTCGCGCAGGAGCACGGCCTGAAGGTGGGCACCATCGCCGACCTGATCCACTATCGCAGCCGCACGGAGTCCATCGTCAAGCGCGTGGCCGAGCGCACCATGCACACCGCGCACGGCAATTTCCGCGCGATCATGTATGTCGACGAACCGAGCGGCACGCCGCACATCGCGCTCGTGCGCGGCACGCCCGCGCCCGACGTCGAAACGCCGGTGCGCGTGCACGAGCCGCTCTCGATGCTCGATCTGCTCGAAACCGGCTCGTCCACGCACTCGTGGACGGTCGACGCCGCCATGCGCGAAATCGCCGCGCGGGAACTCGGCGTGATCGTCATGCTCAATTGTGGCGAGAGCAAGGAACATCTGGTCGACGTCTTCAAGGCGTTCGACCAGAAGGAACGCGCGGAAGCCCTCGCGCGCCGCCCCGTGGACTTCAAGACCTACGGGATCGGCGCACAGATCCTGCGCGATCTCGGCGTGGGCCGCATGCAGGTGCTCTCGAAGCCGCGCCGCCTCGGCAGCATGTCGGGCTATGGCCTGGAAGTGACCGGCTTCGTGCCGATGCCGGGCGGCGGCGCCGAAGCGCCCTGCCCGCCCGAAACGGTTACGCGCTAAACGCCGCCACGCTCGCGCCCAACTCAATACGCGTCACCACGCTCAACCGAACCAACGAACGGATAACGGATACCACATGGAAATCGGACAATACCAACCGAACCTCGACGGCGACGGCCTGCGCATCGGCATCGTCCAGTCGCGCTTTAACGAACCCGTCTGCAACGGCCTCGCCGACGCCTGCATCGAAGAACTCGAACGCCTCGGCGTGACGGGCGAAGACGTGCTGCTCGTCACGGTGCCGGGCGCGCTGGAAATCCCGCTCGCGCTGCAAAAGCTCGCCGAAAGCGGCCAGTTCGACGCGCTCATCGCGCTCGGCGCGGTCGTGCGCGGCGAAACGTATCACTTCGAGCTCGTCTCGAACGAAAGCGGCTCGGGCATCTCGCGCGTCTCGCTCGACTTCAACGTGCCCATCGCGAACGCGGTGCTGACCACGGAAAACGACGAACAGGCTGTCGCGCGCATGACCGAAAAGGGTCGTGACGCGGCGCGCGTCGCGGTCGAGATGGCGAACCTCACGGTCGCCCTCGAACAACTCGACGGCGGCGACGACGAAGAAGACGAGGAAGACGAAGAGGAACAGCAATGAAGAGCGCTCGCCGCCGCTCCCGCGAACTGGCCACGCAGGGGTTGTATCAGTGGCTGCTGTCGGGTGTGCCCGCCGGCGAGATCGACGCGCAACTGCGCGGTTCGCAGGGCTACGACAAGGCCGACCACGAGCATCTGGACGCGATCCTGCACGGCGTGATCCGCGAGGCGGACACGCTGTCGGCCGACATCGCGCCGTGTCTCGACCGTCCGATCGAACAGCTTTCGCCGGTCGAACGCGCGGTGCTGATGGTCGCGACCTACGAGTTCAAGCATCACGTCGACATTCCGTACCGTGTTGTCATCAACGAGGCGGTCGAACTGACCAAGACGTTCGGCGGCTCGGACGGCTACAAGTACGTGAACGGCGTGCTCGACAAGATCGCGGCGCAACTGCGTTCGACCGAAGCCCAGGCCGCGCGCCGCTCGTAAAGCGTCGTCATCACGCGCCGCGCGGCGGCGGGCCAGGCTCGGTAGTCGCGCCCGCCCGCCTCGCGCGGCGCGCTCCATTTGTACTCGAAGTATCCGAAGTTCTGGAAAGACCCGCATGAACACCGTTGCCGAACCGCTGTTGCGGCTTGCCGCGCGCGTCGACGCGATCCAGCCGTTCTATGTCATGGAACTGGCGAAGGAAGCCGCCGCGCTCGAACGCGCCGGGCGCGACATCATCCACATGGGGATCGGCGAGCCCGATTTCACGGCGCCCGAACCCGTCGTGGAGGCCGCGGCCGCCGCGCTGCGCCGGGGCGTCACGCAGTACACGGGCGCGCTCGGCATTCACGCGCTGCGCGAAGCCATCGCCGCGCATTACCAGCACGCCTACGGCATTCATGTCGATCCCGCGCGCATCGTGGTGACGGCGGGCGCCTCGGCGGCGCTGCTGCTCGCCTGCACGGCGCTGGTCGATCGCGACGACGAAGTGCTGATGCCCGACCCGAGCTACCCGTGCAACCGCCACTTCGTGGCCGCGGCGGAAGGCAAGCCGGTGCTCGTGCCGAGCGGTCCGGAAGCGCGCTTCCAGCTCACCGCCGCCGACGTCGAACGCCTCTGGACGGCACGCACGCGTGGCGTGCTGCTCGCCTCGCCGTCCAATCCCACGGGCACGTCGATCGAACCGGCCGAGCTGGAGCGCATCGTCCATGCGGTGCGGGCGCGCGGCGGCTTCACGATCGTCGACGAAATCTACCAGGGCCTGTCGTACGACGCGCCGCCCGTCTCCGCGCTCTCGTTCGGCGACGACGTGGTGACGGTCAACAGCTTTTCGAAGTATTTCAACATGACGGGCTGGCGCCTCGGCTGGCTGGTGGTGCCGCCCGCGCTCGTCGGGGCGTTCGAGAAGCTCACGCAGAACCTCTTCATCTGCGCGTCGGCGCTCGCGCAGCACGCGGCGCTCGCGTGCTTTGAGCCGGACACGCTCGCGATCTACGAGGCGCGCCGGCTCGAATTCAAGCGTCGCCGCGACTTCATCGCGCCCGCGCTCGAATCGCTCGGCTTCACGGTGCCCGTGATGCCCGACGGCGCCTTCTACGTGTACGCCGACTGCTCGAACGTGAACCACGCCGCCGCGGGCGACAGCGACGCGCTCACACGCGCGATGCTGCACGACGCGGGCACGGTGCTCGTGCCGGGCATGGACTTCGGCGTGGCCGCGCCGCGCCAGTACGTGCGGCTCTCGTACGCCACGGCGTATGCGCGGCTGGAAGAAGCGGTCGAACGGCTGCGCGGGTTCTTCGGGCGCTGAATTCCGTCGATGGCGTGTTGTCGACGAAGTCCGGTCGATGAAGTTCTGTCGACGAAAACGCCGCTTCAATGCAAAAAGGCACCCGTGGGTGCCTTTTTCACTGGTCCGGTCCTTCTACAACGATTGGCGCTTGAAAACCGCGACAAACGCCGCAAACGCCACGCGTCAGGCGCCGAGTTCGGGCGAGCCGTGCTTTTGCGCCGTGCCGCCGCTGCTGGCGTCGTCCTGTTCGGACGAAGCCTTCACGGGCGTCGCGACCTTCTCGACCAGCGCGTGGGCGCCGTCGAGCGTCACGTGCACACGCTTGTCGCCGGATTCGCTCGCCACCTTCTGCGCGACGGGCGCGCTGACGGTGGTCGTGACCGGCGCCTGCGGCGCATTGATCGGCACGTTGCGGCCACGGGCGACGTCGCGCAGCCGGCCGCGCTCGGCCATCACCTTGGCGCCGTAGCCGCCGTCGTCCGGCGACGTCGACCCGACGTACAGACGCAAGCCGCCCGGCAGCGAGCCGCCGCGTGCGATGCAATCCTTCAGCACGAGTGCGCCGACCTTGATGTTCGCGAGCGGATCGAGCGCCGCGTTCTGGCCGCCGAAGTACTGGAACTTGTCCGAATGCACCTTCGACATGACCTGCATCAGGCCTTGTGCGCCCACGCCGCTTTCGGCGTACGGGTTGAAGCCCGATTCGATCGCCATGACCGCGAGCAGCAGCAGCGGGTCGAGACCGACTTCGCGCCCCGTGTCGAACGCCGCCTTTACGAGCTCGCCAACGGGCTCCTGCGCCACGCGATAGCGGCGCGAGAGATACGTGGCGACGAGCGCCTGTTCGCGCGCCGAAACGAGCACGCGGTCGTCGCGGGCGTCGGGGGTGATGCGCTGGGCCGGAATCATGCGCGCCAGCGAACCGACGCTCGGCAGCGCGCGCGGGTCGAGACCGTTGAGCGTGACCGCGTCGAGCGTGGCGATGCCGCCGTTGGACACCGAACTCGCGACACGCGACACCGTGCCGTTCGAGCCTTGCGGCGTCACGCCCGTGTCGGGCACCAGCGCGGGCGCCACGGTGGGCGTTTCGCCGGCATCGGCATTGTTGCCATTGCTGGCGAGCGGTTCGTTGTCCGGCGTGCTGGGCGGCGCGAGCGACGGCAGCGGATTGCCTTGCAGCAGGCGTGCCGGGCCGGCCTGCACGGCAGCCGAAACGAAGGGCATCATGCGCGCCGCGAGCGTGCCGCGCCACGTGGGCAGCAGCCAGATGGCGAGCGCGAGCAGAACGGCACAACCGCCGACGATGCTGAACAGGTGATGACTCAGGCGGGTGCCACGACGTAGCAGCGCACGGAGGCCAAGAGCGACACGCTCATCGGCACGCCACCACGATAACCAGGTATTCATCTACAGATCTCCCCATGTTGCATGACCCGGCAGCGGAGTCGGCGCGAGGCTGACGGCCGAAGCAGGATCAAGACATCGCGCGCCCTGGCTGGTGCGGCTGCGACGTCGGGAAAACGGCAAAGTGCGCCGTGGGTGGAGCTTCCAAGGCAACCGAGGCGCGCTGTGGGCGCGCGCGGAAGCTCTCACGCGAACAGCCAGCGCGATGGGCGCTGGCGAGGACAACCAATCTAAACCGAACAAAGCCGTGCAGGGAGTCGGCTAAACGGCGACGCGTTGCGTCTGAAGGACCGGGAAGTGGTTAAAAATTTCAAGCCCTGCAACCAGTGTGGACGGATTCTAGCAGCGTTTTATAGATCGTCAATACTATAGAATGTCAAAGTTATAACTATTTGTAATGATAAACGGCGTTCAACTCGTGGAGATCCACGCGCCAAGCGCGTCTTCAGACAGTTATGCGATTCGGCTGACGGCGTGCGTCAGCCAACACAGGTAAAATCGACAATCGTGTAATGCGCTGAAGAATCCGCCTCGACGCGACGCCGGTGCGTGATAGCAGGTGCCGTGCCGCGTTTGCGACCTATTTGTGACTTGATTGCCAAATGTCTTATTCGCAAAGTTAATGGCCCGCGCTGATTATTAGGGTTTGAATCTAATTCGAATAAGACACTCGATCCAACTCGCCACTCCCAATGAAATATAAAGATCTGCGCGACTTCGTCGGTCGCCTGGAGACGCTCGGCGAATTGCGCCGCGTCCCGCAAGCCGTCTCCCCGGTTCTGGAAATGACCGAGCTTTGCGATCGCGTCTTGCGCGCGGGCGGCCCGGCCCTGCTGTTCGAGAACCGCGCCACGCATGCGTTTCCGGTGCTCGGCAATCTGTTCGGCACACCTCGGCGTGTGGCGCTCGGCATGGGTATCGACGCGAACGTTGGCAAACCGGGCGACGACGCCAACGGTGCGGCGCTCGAGTCGCTGCGCGACGTGGGCCGTCTGCTGTCGGCGCTCAAGGAACCCGAACCGCCGCGCGGCTTGAAGGATGCGGGCAAGCTGTTCACGCTCGCCAAAGCCGTTTGGGATATGGCACCCAAAACGGTGAGCGCCCCGCCTTGCCAGGAGATCGTCTGGGAAGGCGACGATGTCGACCTCGCAAAATTGCCGATTCAGACCTGCTGGCCCGGCGACGCCGGACCGCTTGTGACATGGGGTTTGACCGTCACGCGCGGCCCGAACAAGAGCCGCCAAAATCTCGGCATTTACCGCCAGCAGCTCATCGGCCGTAACAAACTCATCATGCGCTGGCTCGCGCATCGCGGCGGCGCGCTCGATTTTCGCGAGTTCGCGCTGCGTAATCCAGGCAAGCCGTACCCGGTGGCCGTGGTGCTCGGCGCCGATCCGGCCACCATTCTCGGCGCCGTCACGCCGGTGCCGGACACGCTCTCCGAATACCAGTTCGCGGGCCTGCTGCGCGGCAGCCGCACGGAACTCGCAAAGTGCATCACGCCCGGCGTGGATACCTTGCAGGTGCCCGCGCGCGCCGAGATCGTGCTCGAAGGCTTCATCTATCCGCAGGACGGCGCGCCCGGTCCAGCGCCCGCGGGTGCGCCGCCGCGCCCGGCGAAAGGCGCGAGCGCGGCGTACGAACACGCGCTCGAAGGCCCGTACGGCGATCACACCGGCTATTACAACGAGCAGGAGTGGTTTCCCGTGTTCACGGTCGAGCGCATCACCCTGCGCCGCGACGCCATCTATCACTCGACCTATACCGGCAAGCCGCCCGACGAACCGGCCGTGCTCGGCGTCGCGCTCAACGAAGTGTTCGTGCCGCTGCTGCAAAAGCAGTTTCCCGAGATCACCGACTTCTATCTGCCGCCCGAAGGTTGCAGCTATCGCATGGCGATCGTGCAGATGAAGAAGAGCTATCCGGGCCACGCGAAGCGCGTGATGTTCGGTGTGTGGAGCTTCCTGCGCCAGTTCATGTATACGAAGTTCATTGTGGTCGTGGACGACGACGTCAACATCCGCGACTGGAAGGAAGTGATCTGGGCGATCACCACGCGTATCGATCCCGCGCGCGACACCGTGCTGGTCGAGAACACGCCCATCGACTATCTGGATTTCGCCTCGCCCGTGGCGGGACTCGGTTCGAAGATGGGACTCGACGCGACCAACAAGTGGCCGGGCGAAACGGACCGCGAATGGGGCCGCGCGATCGAGATGTCGGCCGACGTGAAAACGCGCGTCGACCGGCTTTACGACGAACTCGGCTTTTAATCGACGAACGGCGCGCTGGGCGCGGCGCCCTGCCCCGGCGCGGTCAATTTCGCCAGCACCCGGCTACCCATCCGGCTGAAGATTCGGTTCCGGGCGCGGCGCCTCCCTGTCATGGCAGGCGGGCGCCGCGCCGATAACGCTCAGCCGGCCTTCGCTTTCATCCCGTATCGATGCCTCACGTTTCCCTGCTGTCCGACGGCTTTTTCCTGTCGCTCTCGCTGTGCCTCGACATCGGTCTCGTCAATGTGGCGATCCTCTCGCTCACGCTCACGCACGGCTTCCGGCCGGGCTTCTGGCTCGGCCTCGGTTCGTGTTTCGGCGATCTGATCTATGCGGCGCTCGCGCTCGCGGGCATGGCCGCACTGCTGCAATTCTCCGCGGTGCGCTGGATCGTCTGGATCGGTGGATCGGCGCTCTTGTTGCTGCTCACCGTGAAGATGGCGCGCGAAGCGCTGAACCCGGCCGCCGCGCCGCCCGTGGCCGGCGACGCCGATAACACCGCGCCGTTGCCGCGACCCTGGCGCAGCTTCGTGCGCGGCGTCGTGCTCGCGCTCTCTTCGCCGAGCGCGATTCTGTGGTTCGCGGCCGTGGGCGGCGCGTTGATCGCGAAGTCGGGGGCCACGAGCGCGGCTGCGGCGGCGCTGTTTCTGATCGGCTTTTTCGCGGGCGGACTCGGCTGGACGTTGTTCCTCTGCGGCCTCGCGAGTCACGGCCGCAAGCGCGCGGGCGCCGGCTTGCTGCGCGTGTGCCACGTATTTTCGGCGCTGCTGTTCGCCTATTTTTCGTACAGCGTGATCGTGCAGGGTTACCACGATCTGCTTCTGCCACGCGCGACCTGAACACTCAACACGCGGATTGCGGCGCGCGCATAGCAAACACGGCGCAACAAAACGGCGCAACGCGGCGTCAGCCGGCGTTGCGCCGTTTTTTCCCGGCTTCCGACGATGTCAGCGGGCCACGAAGCCGTCGCGCGCCATCGCCCGAACTCGATCAGCGACGATAGTAACCACGGCCATAGCCATGGTAGTAACCGTGATGCCAGTACGGGTGGCCGTAGTAACCATAGCCACCGTAACCGCCCACCACGACAGCCGGCGGCGGAGCGTAGACAACCGGCGGCGGGGGCGGCGCGTACACCACGGGCGGCGGCGGCGGAGCGTAGACCGGCGCGGCATAGACGGGATAAGCCGGCGCGACCGGCACACCAATGCCGATACCCACCGAAACGTGCGCCTGAGCCGCGCTGACAAACCCCACACCCAGCGCAGCGGCAACGATGAACGAAACGGTCTTTTTCACTTCTCTTCTCCTGGCGGCCGACAGCGGCACGCTCATGTAACGGGCACAGCCCACGCATTCAATGTATAGAAAACAGGGGCTGGCAACCGTAGCCATTTGTTTCGAATTGCAATCCCATTTGCGGGTTGCCTGGCGCCGGATCAAGGCTCGCGGAAAAATCGGGCGTCCGGAAAGGCCGTAAAAGCGCCGCATCAAGGCACGCTTGGGCGAACGGACGTGCGAACTGTCGTAATTACCGACTCGCACGCAAAAATCCGCCGGTTTTCCGGAAATGTTTGATTACAAATTGGTTGGAAAAACCGCGCGTGGTAAGGCTCGGCCCGGCTCGCTTTGCAGGGTTTCGTCCGCCAGGCAGCGGTCTGGAAGCGACGAAGCCCGATCGTCGGACCGGGCTTCGGAGTGCATCGGCGGCGGAATGCGTCGGCCATCAGCCATTGGCTACGCTGGCAATCGGCAACAAAATCGGCAACACCCCACGGCAGTTTCCTGCACGTATGACGGCGCTATCGCTAGCCGACCTTCACATAGGCGAACTCGCGCGTAACGCTCGGCGGCACATAGGCGACGCTGATCCGTACCCGCGGCGAGAGACGCTTCTTTTGATCCCACCAGCGGCGGCGTTGAACGGGCGTAAGGAAACGCAGATGCTTTCGGTAAGCGAAGATGCTCATGGTGAACTCCCCGAATCGGACTACCGACAGGAACAAACCCAGGTGCACGACTGCAACAACGAAACCGAAACGATGCGAAGTATTGTGCTCAGATTATGGGATAACGGCGATGCCGTGTTGCGTGATAGCCGCACGGTTATCTCATAAGCGCGCCATGCTGTTCGTCGTGGCCGCGCCGTGCTGGGTTCGGACTCGGGCGCCTTCGTGCGCCTGTTTGCTAACCCGCATATCGCGTGCCGCGTACCGTCCCGCTTTGTTGCGCGCCGGGTTCGGCGGCGCGCGAAGCCATGCTTCCGCCACCGTTCGCGCCTGTCCTGCCGTCGACGAATGCGCCGTTCTTCGTCCGCGATCGTCGATGCGATGCGCGGCGATGCGTTCGGAAGCCGTTCAACACGCTGTCGAACCCACTGTAACCCGGTGCGGAAAAACCTGATTCGAGTCGGAGCTTTCTTATTCTTCACAAGAAATTCGCCTACGATGACATCGGCAGCCCGCTGCCCCGCCGCGCCGAACGTGGGGCGCCGCGCACCCGCACCGATCGCGGATACTGGCGGGGCGTAAGCCGTGGTAATGTGGCGACGGCGCGATGCCACACGCCGCGCGCCAGGCGGATTCATCGACGAGAACGCACAATGATCAAGGTCAGCATCCTCTATCCGTATCGCGAAAACGGGCGCTTCGACACCGAGTACTACTGCACGCACCACATGCCGCTCGCGGCGAAGCTCTTCGGCAGCGCGCTCAAGGGCTGGTCGGTCGACATCGGCGTCAATGCGGGGCCGCCGGGCTCGCCGCCGCCTTACGTCGCGGTCGGACACTTCCTGTTCGAGACGATGGACGCGTTCTACGCGGCGTTCCAGCCGCACGCCGACACGCTGCTCGACGATATTCCCAATTACACCGACGGCGGAAACGGCCGCATCCTGATCAGCGAGATCAAGGTGTCGGTCTGATATTCCACGCGGTATGTCGTCCGGACGGAACGGGGCCGTACGAACGACGACAGCGCGACACGCCACCTCCTGCACGGAACGCGTTGCGCTGAATCCATCCGGCTACCCAACACACGAAGGAAACAACACCGATGTTCGGCGATATCGCCCGCTTTCTGCTCAATACGGTCTTCACGCTGTTCGGCGCGGCGCTGCTGCTGCGCGCCTGGCTGCAATACGTGCGCGTGCCGCCGTACAACCCGGTGACCCATGCGATCCAGCAGGTCACCAACTGGCTCGTGCTGCCGCTGCGGCACATCGTTCCCGGCACGCGCGGCGTGGACTGGGCGAGCGTGGTCGGGGCGTTGATCTCGGCCATCGTGTTCGTGCTGGCGATGGTGTGGCTCGCGGGCGTCGATCCGATCGGTCTGCTGCCCACGCTGCTGATCGTCGCGCTGCTCACGCTGGTCAAGTGGGCGCTCAACCTGCTGATCTGGCTCACGATCCTGATGGCGCTGCTGTCGTGGCTCAATCCGCGCTCGCCCGCCATGCCGGCGCTGTTCCAGCTCACCGCGCCGTTCCTGAATCCGCTGCGCCGCATCCTGCCGAACCTGGGCGGCCTCGACCTCTCGCCGATCCTGCTGTTCGTGATCGTGCAGGTCCTGCTGATGGTGGTGACGCGCGTGGCGGTCTCGCTCACGCTGTTCGGGATTTGACCGGTTCGCGGCCCTGCTGCGCCTCGTGCGCGGACAGGGCCGCGCCGGCGTCATTGCGCGGTGCGGCCGAAACCGCGTAAAATAGCGCGCTCTGCGGGCGTCGTATAATGGCCATTACCTCAGCTTCCCAAGCTGATGACGTGGGTTCGATTCCCATCGCCCGCTCCACCCAGTCTCAAGTAGCCTGCATCGCGGCTTCTCGCGCGACTTCACATCGGTGACCGGCCTCGCTTCGAGGCATTCTGGCGCGCGCCCCGGCGTGGCTGAGCCGCCTTAGCCGGTTCGTGCCGCAAGACCGGAACTCCATCGTTGGCCTTCAGTATCACGGCGTCGAGTGTCGCCGGGTTTTCGCGTTGGCACGTTGGCGCGATTGCGTCCCTCGCAGCGGTCGTTGCATGCCGCGAGCCGGTTCCCCGATCTGTCATCCGCGCGACCGCGTACGCATCCACACTGAGCACACTGAGCGGCTTGCCGCGCGCCCTTCGGCGCGTCAGTCAACGATGGATCGATTCTTCATGTCCCGGCCGAGCGCGATCGCGTTGATCGTGAAATCGCGCAAGGCGCTCCTTGCCGATGCCAGCGAGCGCCTGCCCGCCGATGCCACGCGCCTGCACAACGCCGCCGAGCGGCTCCTGAGCGTGCTGCTCGACGTGCGCGCGGGCCGCGTCGACACGTTCGAGCTCACCGAGCCCACGCGCATGCATGTCGTGATTTCCGCCGACTGACTTCCTACACCAAATTTCCGCCGATACCGACCGCGATACCGGCCGCGATCGCCCCGCGCGTGCGGCCGGCGTCACCCGCCCGCCGCGCGGCCAGACCGGCCATGACCCGCTGATATAATGCGCGTCGACGCTGCACCGGCCGCGCCGTGCGAAATCGAGCCGCGCGAGGCGAACAGGAAGCTCGCTGTTATCGGCGAGCCCGCCCGCGGCAAACGGGCAACACCGGGCAACGCCGGGCCACACCCGGCCACACCGGTCGTGGCCCTGGCGCGACATGCTCGCCGGCACGTTCGCCACGAAGCGCCGTCGCCGAAGGCCGCGCGCCTTGCGCCGATCGCCGATCCGGGCCCACTCGCGTGGCCCGCGCGCCGGCCCCGCGGCAAACCCCGTTATCGAGCGCCGCGACTTCCGCGGCTCTCACCACCATCCGCGAAGATGAATCACGATCCCAACGACGCAGTCCGTCCCGACTGCACGCCGTCCAACGACGCCCATGACGCCGCCGCGGACGCGGCCGCACAAGCTGCACAAGCCGCCGCCCCGGCCGACGACATCATCGACGAGGCCATCGACGAGGCCAGCGACGAATCCGGCGCGGATGGCCTGCGCCATCGCCGCATCCGCAGCTTCGTGACCCGCGCCGGCCGCGTCTCGACCGGCCAGCGCCGCGCCATGGACGAATTCGGCCCGCGCTTCGTCGTGCCCTACGCGCCGCAACCCGCCGACTGGAACGCGGTGTTCGGCCGTGAAGCGCCGCGCGTGCTGGAGATCGGTTTCGGCATGGGCGCGAGCACGGCCGAGATCGCCGCCTTGCGCCCGCAGGACGACTTTCTGGGCGTGGAGGTTCACGAGCCCGGCGTGGGCGCGTTGCTCAAGCTGATCGGCGAGCAGAACCTCACCAACATCCGCATCATCCAGCACGACGCGGTGGAAGTGCTCGAGCACATGATCGCGCCCGCCAGCCTCGACGGCGTGCACATCTTCTTCCCCGATCCGTGGCACAAGGCGCGTCATCACAAGCGCCGCCTGATCCAGCCGAAGTTCGTCGCGCAACTCGTCGCGCATCTGAAGCCGGGCGCGTACCTGCATTGCGCGACCGACTGGCAGAACTACGCCGAGCAGATGCTCGAAGTGCTCAGCGCCGAGCCCGCGCTCGAAAACACGGCCGCCGACTACGCGCCGCGCCCCGACTATCGTCCCGTGACGAAGTTCGAGCGCCGCGGGCTGCGTCTCGGTCATGGCGTGTGGGATCTGGTGTTCCGCCGCCGCGCGGACTGAGGCCCACCGCTCCGTCTGCGGCGCTCCGTCTTTCGAGCGGCGCGCAACAAAAAAACGGGCGCCGATATCGGCGCCCGTTTTGCGTTTGCAGCCCGCTTGATCGGCGTGCAATCACTCGTCCCAGCCGAGGCCGCCGCCATAGCCGAACAGCAGGATCACGAGGCCGAACGCGATGCGATACCACGCGAACGCCGTGAAGTCGTGCGAGGCGACGAAGCGCAGCAACCAGCGCACGCAGGCGAACGCGCTCACGAACGCGGCGATGAAACCCACGCCGAACAGCCCGAGCCAGTCGGCCGAGAGCGCGTGCCACGCCTTGTGCATCTCGTAGAGCGTGGCGCCGAAGATCACGGGAATCGCGAGAAAGAACGAGAACTCGGTGGCGACGCGCCGCTCGATACCGAACAGCATCCCGCCGATAATCGTCGAGCCCGAGCGCGACATGCCCGGAATCAGCGCGCAGCACTGGGCGAACCCCACCTTGAGCGCGTCGAGCGGCGTGATCTCGTCGAGCGAATTCACGCGCGCGGGGCGCGGTGCCTTCGCCTGAAGCTGGGCTTCAGCCTGGGCCTCGACCGGCGCGGCCGCGCGCGCCTTCGCGCCGCGACGCAAGCGCGCCTCGACCCAGAGGATGACGATACCGCCCGCCACGAGCGCGAACGCCACCGGCACCGGCGCGAACAGCACCGACTTGATCGCCTTCTCGAACAACAGGCCGAGCACGACGGCGGGGATCGTCGCGACGATCACGTTGAGCGCGAAACGCCGCGCGTTGGCGCGTTTGGGCAGGCCGGTCACGACGTCGCCGATCTTGCGGCGGAACTCCCAGCACACGGCCAGGATCGCGCCGAACTGGATCACCACGTCAAAAGTCTTGGCGAAGTCGCCCTCGAAGTTGAGCACGCTGCCCGCGACGATCAGATGGCCCGTGCTCGACACGGGCAGGAACTCCGTCAGCCCCTCGACGATGCCGAGAATCAAGGCCTTGCAGGTCAATAACCAGTCCATCCCTTTTCCTTGTGGTCGTAAGGACGCGCGCTGGAAGCGGTGGCGCGCGCCGGCGCGAAGTAGTCCGTCTATTTTTCGACGATCTGCACGCGTATGCCGTTTGTAAGGATGGTGATTGTACCGGGTTCGTAATTCACGCCGGCAAATTGCAGCTGTTCGGGCTTGAACGTATAGACGGGATAGTTGTTGAGCAACTGCGTCGCGACCAGCGCGGCCACCGCATTGACCTGCTGCGCGTAGGCGGCCGCGTTGCCCGCCATATCGACGCTATCGACGGACGGCGAGCGCAGCACGACGGCGCGGCTCTGCGCGTCGTAGGCGAGTTCGCTCGACATCGTGAACGCGCCGTTCACGGGCTCCTGCGCGAGCGGACTTTCCAGATGCACGTCGAGCCGCACGGCCACGCGGTTGCGATCGGGCAAGAGCGTCACGACCGGATTCGCGAGCGAAACGTCGAAGATCTGCTGCATCGAGCGGTGATACGGAAACTTGCGCTGCACCGCTTCCTGCACCTGCTGCTGCGAGAACGTGTAGTGGTCGGGAATGAACGGGAAAATCCCCGTCGCACACGCGCCGAGCGACATCGCCGAGCCCGCCGCGGCGCACGCGGCAAGCAGGAAGGCGCGACGGGACACGCGCGTTGCGGTACGGATCATGCGAAATCTCCTCGATGAAATGGGCGCGCAGCGAACAGCGCCGTCGCGCGCAGCCGACATTCTGGCCGAAGGCGCGCACGGCTTGCAGGAACCGGCGCGCGAAACTCAGCGTGCCGGCTGCGTCTCGCTTTCGAGACGCGCGATCCAGGCGAGCGCCTCGTCGCGCGACTCGCCGCACATTTCCGCTTGCGGCTGCAGGCCCGAACAGCAGGCAGGCCGCAGCGGCGAGCCGAAAATCCGGCAACGCAGATCGTCGCCGAGCTGCACGCAGCGCACGCCGGCCGGCTTCCCCTCGGGCATGCCCGGAATCGGGCTCGAAATGGAAGGCGCGATGCAGCACGCGCCACAGCCGGGACGGCAGGCGTGCGCGGACACATCGGTAAGAACAACGGAAGTCACAACGGGTTTCCTGAAAACGTCCGGCGATTCTGACAAAACGTGTCGACGCGCGTTCAACAACGGGAACGGCAGCGACCCAGGCGCACGCCGGTGGCGCCCCCCGCATTGTGCCATCGACGGGTCTGCGACCTTTTTACGCAAACGCTTCGTCCGACACGCTCTTACACTTTCTGTCACAGGCGCTGTCGGACACGACCCGGCGCGCGCCGCCCACCCCCGAGAGTCCGCATGAGCGACGCCGACCTGCTCTTCCGTCCCGACCTGCTCGCCAAATATGGCGCCAACGGCCCGCGCTACACGTCCTACCCCACGGCGCTGCAGTTCCGCGACGACTTCGATCTCGCCCACTACGCGCGCGCCGCCGCCGATCCCGGCGCGAGCGACACCGACCTCTCGCTCTACTTCCACATTCCGTTCTGCGACACGGTCTGCTTTTATTGCGGCTGCAACAAGATCGCGACAAAAAACCGCGCCCGCGCGAAGCCGTATCTCGCGCAGATGATTCGCGAGCTGGACCGCCAGGCCGCGCTGTTCGACACGAAGCGCCCGGTTTCGCAGCTGCATTGGGGCGGCGGCACGCCCACGTTCCTCTCGCTCGACGAGATGAGCACGCTGATGACCGCGACGCGCGAACGCTTCGCGCTGCGCCCCGACGACGAAGCGGAGTATTCGATCGAGATCGACCCGCGCGAGGCGTCGGCGCAGACCGTCGCACATCTGCGCTCGCTCGGCTTCAACCGGCTGAGCCTCGGCGTGCAGGACTTCGACCCGGTCGTGCAGCAGGCGATCAACCGCGTGCAGCCGCTCGAACTCACGGTGGACGTGATGAACGCCGCGCGCGCGAACGGCTTCGAATCGATCAGCGTCGATCTGATCTACGGCCTGCCGCATCAGAGCGTGAAAAGTTTCCGCCGTACGCTCGACACGATGCTGCTGCTCGCACCCGATCGCATTTCCGTGTTCGGCTACGCGCACATGCCGCATCTCTTCAAGATGCAGCGCCAGATGGACGAAGCCACGCTGCCCACCCCGGCCACGCGCCTCGCGCTGCTGCAACTCGTGGTCGAACAGCTGACCGACGCCGGTTACGTCTACATCGGCATGGATCACTTCGCGCTGCCCACCGACGAACTCGCGCGCGCGCAGGCGAGGCGCACGCTGCATCGTAATTTCCAGGGCTACAGCACGCGCGCCGACTGCGATCTGATCGGCTTCGGCGCGTCTTCCATCGGCAAGGTCGGCGACGTGTACGCGCAGAACGCGAAAGACCTGCCCGGCTACGGCGCGGCGATCGACGCCGGGCGCCTCGCGATCGCGCGCGGTGTGCGCCTTACCGCCGACGACCGTCTGCGCCGCGACATCATCACCGAACTCATGTGCAATCTCGAACTGCGATACGACGAGTTCGAAGCCGCCTACGGCGTGCGTTTCGCGGCCACGTTCAGCGACGAACTCGAACGCCTCGCCGGTTTCGAGCGCGACGGCCTGGTGGCGCGCGGTGCGAACCGGCTCGAGGTGCTGCCGGCCGGACGCATGTTCGTGCGCAATATCGCGATGGTGTTCGACCGCTACCTGGGCGCGCAGCGGCCCGACCGGTTTTCGCGGACGATCTGAGGCGGCGGTTGCCGCGGTTGCCTGAGCGGGGGATTTGCGTCATAATCACCGGCTACCCGCCTCGGTGGTGAAATTGGTAGACGCGCCGGACTCAAAATCCGGTTCCGAAAGGAGTGCCGGTTCGATTCCGGCCCGAGGCACCATATACCTTCCAAACGTCCACCACGTTTGACCAGAAAACCCCGCCAGATATAGTCTCGCGGGGTTTTTTATTGCAAACTACTCCCAACTTTCACCAGTACCAACAACCCCCATGCGGGGGTTCTTCCGGGGGTTGTCCTGCGTTCGGGCAAGTCGGCGGTGAAAAAGACCCCCGAAAAGACCCCTGCGACCGTCGCACGGAGCACCCACATGGCTCTCACCGATCTCGCGGTTCGCAACGCCAAGCCGGCGGAAAAACAGCAGAAGCTGTTCGACGCTGGCGGTCTCTTCCTTCTCGTCACACCAGCTGGCGGCAAGCGCTGGGTGCTGAAGTATCGGATCGGCGGCAAGGAAAAGAGCCTCGCGCTCGGCACTTATCCCGAAGTCTCGGTGGTCGAAGCCCGCAAGCGGCGCGACGCCGCGCGGGAAAAGCTGGCGGCGGGCACTGATCCGGGCGAAGCCAAGAAGGCTGACAAGCGCGCGGCGAAGCTGGCGGCTGCCAACTCGTTCGAAGCCGTTGCGCTGGCGTGGATGGACGAGCGGCGCCCGTACGTTGAACCGGCGCAATACGATAAGACGCTGGCACGATTCAAGAACGACGCTTTTCCCTGGCTCGGCAAGCGCCCCATCTCCGAGATTGATGCGCCAGAGATTCTTGATGCGCTAAAGCGCGTCGATAGCCGCGGCGCACGCTTCACGGCTCACCGTCTGCGCGGCGAGATCAGCCGTGTGTTCCGCTATGGGATCAAGGAAGGCTTTTGCAAGTCCGATCCCGCTCGTGATCTGGTCGGGGCAATCCCGCCAGCCAAGACTGAGCATTTCGCGTCCATCACCGAGCCGGCCAAGGTCGGCGAGATGCTGCGTGCATTCGACGGTTTCACTGGCACCTTCCCGGTGCTGTGCGCGCTCAAGCTCGCGCCGATGTTGTTCGTTCGGCCCGGCGAACTGAGGCAGGCCGAATGGACGGAGATCGATCTGGACAAAGGCGAATGGCGCTACCACGTCAGCAAGACGAAGACGGAGCATCTCGTGCCGTTGGCCACGCGGGCGGTCGTCATCTTGCGCGAGTTGCACGCGCTGACCGGCTCCGATCGTTACGTGTTCCCCGGCGCACGCGACCGAAAACGCCCCATGAGCGAAGCTACGGTTAACGCGGCGCTGCGTCGCCTCGGGTATGACACGCGCACGGAAATCACCGGCCACGGCTTCCGCGCGATGGCGCGTACTATCCTCCACGAGGAGTTGGAGCAAAAGCCGGAAGTCATCGAGCACCAGCTCGCGCACTCGGTTCCCGATAACCTCGGAAAAGCTTACAACCGCACGAAGTTCCTCAAGGAGCGGCGCGCAATGATGCAGAAGTGGGCGGATTATCTCGAAGGACTCAAGGCAGGCGCGCACGTTATTTCGATGAATCCGACAGCCAGAGTGGCTTAGGAGCTATCTTCGATCTAGTGCTTGGATGACTCCAGCAGCGAGCCGTGACGTACAACAATACCGGAGCAGACTGCGATCATGAGTTCCGTCGACAGGAAAGCACTGACCCTCATCTGGCTGAAGCAGCTAGGCCGTTGGCTAGCGAGATTACGGATGGCAGTTCTCGCCATCTTGCCAATCGTTAGCGTCATTGCGTGGTTGTGGCTGGTGGGCTGTACAGAGCCACATTTCCGATGGTCAGGGCTTTTCCTGCAGACCCTCGGTGTATTCAACGTCGCCATCGGTGTAGCAAGCACTCGAAGGCAGTTCGGACGCCCTTCTCTAGCTGATCGCGTCGAGGCATTTATCCGTGAACGGCCCCGCTTCCCAAAATCGGCAATCGTCGCCGTTGGCGCCAGCCTCGGCGGAATCAGCACAAGTGCCGCCGTCGGCACAGTTGGAGTAACTGCGAGTACCGCTCAACCAATCGATGCTCGCGTGCTGGTGTTAGAGAAGCAAATGCAAGAAATCATGATAAACGCGACACGAGACAAGACCGAGCTTCTTCAGAAGTTGGCTGAACATCAAAATCTTATAGAAGCCGAATCTACTAGTCGTTCGACAGCCGATGTGGAAATTCACCAAAAATTGGAAATGACGGCAACAGGTGGCCTTGATCTGACGCTCTGCGGTGCTGCGTGGCTCCTCTTCGGCAGTACTCTGGGATCCCTTTCCGTGGAGCTCGCGCGCGTCCTATAGTGCGGACTTTCGTCACGCAAGCTCCCACGCGCATCCAATGCTAGCTCACCTTACTGGTTCGTCAACAGCGCGTCATTCGCGCGCGCGTAGTGGACGCGTGCGTGCTCTTTTTCGGTGTGAAGAATCGCGCCGCCTTAACAGCGACCCAGCGGCGCCCACAATCCGTCAAGCGTCGGTTCCAACGTCGGCGACGCTCGGGACGCGGTACCCGACCGGATCGCCCAGCCAGCAATGCACCTCCTCGTTTTTCCACACGGTGCAACGCAAGGTCAGCTGGATCGGTTTAGGCGCCCTCCCTTCCAGACAGCGCTTGCGCCAAGTCTCACGAGAAACGCCGACGAACGGCGCAATCTGGTCCCAGCGCGAAAGACCCACAAGCGGCAGAGTGTCGGTGTGCTTATGCATTCCCCACCTCCTCGGCCGCCAGCTCTTTCCGACCGTACACGTACTCCACCCAAGTGCCGCGGCCATCTCCATGACCGAGCCACGTCGACACGCCGGCCGCCGCTTCGCGCCGCGACACGCCGACTGCCTTCAGGCGCCTGAGGTGTTCCGCCGTGTACGCATAACGGAGGCTGTGCGGGGCATCCGCGCCGGTCATCCCCGCCTTGCGCACCACGTAGTGGAAGCGATCCATTGCCCGCTTTAGGTCGGGTTTCCGCACAAGCTTGCCGCCGGACGCCTTTGTGAGATCGATTGCGCGCTCAACCAGCGTTGCCGCGTGCTGGCGGTCCAACGATGGGCTGCGCCGGGTTTTACCGCCCTTCGTGCCATGGATGACAGTTACGAACCCGTCAGCAGCCGGATTGCGCAACGCACGAAGCCAGTCGGCAAGCGACTTCACAGCCCGCACGCCCTCCTCCGCGCGCAACCCGAATTGCGCCATCAGTTCGAGGACCACCGCGACGCCGGGGTCGATCGCTGCGACGGTCGGCAGATAGACAGCGAGTGCCTCGTGCGGCATCGGCCGCTTCGTGCCGGCCCGACTGGCCCCCGCGGCATCCAGACGTGAGTTGGACAGCTTGTCCGCAAACGGGCGGCGTCCAACGCCCTCCAGTGCGGTACGAATATGCGCGAGGTTGTTTGCTCGGGTGCGCTTGGACAGGCCGCGCGATTCCATATCCGCAGCCCATGCCTCGATGTGCTTCTCCTTGATCCCGCCAGCCGTGTGAACCTGAAATCCTGCCTCCCAAACGCTAACCGCGAAGCGCATGAGAGATTGATCACGCCCCTTCCGGGTGTGATCTGCCTGTTTCCCGCGCGCCGAGCGCGCAGCGCGGCACAGGTCGGCCGCCAATGATTTGTGAGACATGCGTACCCCGTCAATCCAGTGTGAGGCTCGACCCCAGGTTGTCTCTCGCACGGGCCACGGCGGCCCTGCGCGCGATGCGCATGAGAGACAACGAACGGGGGCACGAGCCTCGTGCTGGTGAGTTTGGGAGCGTGCAGCGCCGGCAGGCCGACGCAGCCTGTACGACTTCGCCATGGGCGAAAGCCGCAACAGGTGAACGCTTCTCCCCGTTCGTTCCGTGAATTTGGCTGTGCGACCGATCAGGGGGCGCCAATGCCCTGACCGCGCGAATTGATGGGTGCCAGACGAGCTGACACGACATTGCAGAGGCCGCGACCACGCGCGCCGACGCTCGTCACACGGACGAAGACGACGGACGCAACGAGGCGCGGCGTAGGCGCTGGGGAGCGCACGTCACGGATTAATGCCGCAGAAGCGGCGAACGGGGATTGCACTACATGCCTTCCACCGGAGCGGAAAGGCAGACGGGACGCCTCGCCTGTCGACGAAGCTGTTGCATAGCCCATCTAAAACCGATGGACGGATTTTGGGCCTCAGGCCCAACTCAAGAAATTCAAACGGTGAAGCAAACCACCGCGCCCGCAAGGCGAGCTTTCACAATTAATGGCTGGGTATCCCAGCTGATCTCGAAGCCTCGGGGGTGCTGCGGGCAATGAAGCCCCTACCCCAGAGTCTCCGGGTTTTGAAGTCGATGCCTATCCAGGCGGGTTTGCAGCGAGATTAGCCGGTGAGCGGTCAGCCGGCAAGCATTTCCGCATAGCATTGGCCATCGTCCCCGTGGTGCCGGTCTCGTTCGCAGAGTGACGCATTTCATTTTTCATGAGGGCGCTGTGACAGGCCCTGATTTCACAAAGTGACGCTGCGAGAGCAACGAAAGCTGCCGCGTTGTGATTGTGCAACATGCGATGTCGAACATCCTCTGTCTTCCCCTGCGAAACCTCTTTCGGTAGAGATCAGTGCGTCACTTGAATTGCCCCGATGTCTCGGTGCTCAGTAACGCGGCCGTACCCCGGATCGGTTTCATCCAAGCACTGAAAAACGATGTCCGTCTCGACCGGCGTCCAGCCCTGCACACCAGAGGCATCGGAATGCGAGAGTTGCATCTTCTTGTTCAGACTCGTGCAGTACTGGGCCGCGATCTTTACTGTCGTCGCCATGATCTCCGCGCGGGAATTCAAACCACCCCGTGCGGTAGTTCCAACGGTATAGGTATCCTTCCCAATTTGCGTGACTTCGCTCGTACTAACGCAACCCGCCACCAAAGTGGTTAGGCAAAACAATGCGGCCGCTTTTTTCAACGCGTTCTCCCCGTGAGTTGTGGTCGTTGCGAGCGAACCATATCACGGGGGAGGCGAGCAATGAACGGGACCGCGACCATCATGGCGAATCCGGCGATTTGCGTGCCTTCCAACGGAAGCTAGCGCGATGCCGGGTCTGTATCACCATCCAAGCCCTTTCGATTTCGTACTTTTTCAGCCAATGCGAGCCGCCGCGGCGTGCTTGGTCAATTGCGGTCTCAAGCAAATTGAAGTCGATCGGCTGCCTCATCGCTCCGAACGCGGGGCCCTGGCTTGACGACATAGGTCAATCAGTCGCAGAGGTCGTGACAAGGCTCGTATCACTTCGACGAGCCGCGATTTCGTCACGCAATCGCCGCGCCAAGTGAGCGTGATTCCGCTGCTGCTTTAGCATCGCAGTGAACATTTCGCCCGAAGACGACGAAGGGTGAACCGCACCGAGGGGCGGTTGGTAACCTTCGAACCAACGACCGTATTCGTAGAGCGCCAAGGTATCGGCAAGCGCCGCGGAAAATTGTTCGACAGGGAAATTGTTCATAGTCAGTCAATCCGAACGGGCGTCAATGATGAGATGGATACGATCGTCAGCGCTGTTGTTCACGACTTCATGGTCCACACTAGCGTTGAACCACCAAACTTCGCCAGGCTTCATGAACACGTGTTCGCCACCGGCACAAAAGGAGCAACCAGGAAGGCTTTGAAGAGGTATGTGGTAGCGCTGATAGTGATGCGCATAAGCACCAAGGACGTCGCGATGCGGCTTGATAGATTTGCCGGCAGGCAACCGCGTTATCAGGACTCGCCCTAGCATCGTGGCGTTGACGCGCGCCAACAAGCCGTGAATCAATGGACGAGCCTCGGGCAGTTGAGCAAGCGCGGGCATGCTGGAGCAAACAAGCTGGTCTCCGATATTCGAAGCCGAAGTGTCAGAAAATCTCAACAAGATGTCCCGCACGTCCGCGTGCGGGGAGTTTGCAAAATCTTGCCGAACAGAATTGGCGCCCCAAAGATCAGGATTGCGCTGAAGGGCTGTGCGCAACGGCATCACGTCAGTGTTAATCGCGATCAGCAGGAAGTTATCCATATGTGTTTTCACCTTGTTTGTAGCTGCCCATAAGAAACGTTTCAGCGGGCTATTCAGGCGAATACTGCTCGCCTGAGCCTCAGGTTCGCGGCCGATCGCGACTAGCGTACCTAGCTTCTGTCTCGATCTAAACGCTTAGCGCAGTCCTGCGGTTTTCTTTTTGGTGTGCGGAAATTCCCACCGCCTTTCCAGACACGGAAGACGCATACGAGAATTTCACGTCGTTGGGCTCTGTCAGTGTCGACACAACTCGAGGCGCGAGTTGTGGCATAGGCTCTTAGTTACCGCGCTTGCCGGCACGTGCAGCACTTATGAATTCGCGCCATCACTTGCACCGTTTGTCCGCAAGAAGCATTCGAGCCTCACTCGACGTTCAGACTGTTGTCGTCAACGCAGTAGAAGACGTCGCCCCAAGCCGGCTCGTAACCTTCGTCGCCCGGATTGAAGCCGAGATCGTGGTTGATACGCACCATGACTACGGCGTCGTCAGGAACGCTTTGAATTGCTATCTTCAGATCGCCTACCAGAAACGGCCTGTTCATCCCGCCCCCCTTTGCATTCACCCACATCGTTGATGTCTATCCTCTCGAGATCGACAGCGAGTCCGGATTCAGACAACACGCCGGTTACGCTTCAGCGCGATGACCCTATCTCGTTCGCAACTACTTAGCGTGGCGACAACGTCGCTAAGGACGTTTTTTCACTCAATCCACCTGCCACAAATAGGCCTTTATCGGTTTTCAGATCTGATCGAATTGAGCTATTTCGTTGGTCGCGGTCTGCCGATCCGTTTCATGAGCCCCGTGGAGCAGCGGCTTCTTCGCTAGTCAAAGCCCCGTGCTCGAGTAGCTCGCGACTCGCTGCTCCCCAAAAGACGTCCCGCATCGAGATCCGCAAACTTGGCGTGATCACCAACGAATGCGAGGCCAACCTTTCCGAGCGCCCCGTTCCTCTGCTTGGCAAAGATCACTTCCGCGACGCCTTTATCTGCGGTGTCCCGGTGATAGACCTCGTCCCGATACAAAAAGAGAATCACGTCGGCGTCCTGCTCGATCGCACCTGAATCACGGAGGTCGGACATCTGCGGGCGTTTGTTCGGACGCTTTTCAACCTCGCGGCTCAATTGGCAGAGCAACAGCACCGGCACGTCGAGTTGCTTCGCGAGCTCTTTCAGCCCGCGCGTTACCGCGGCGATCTGAAGATCATGGCGCTCCTCCTTGCCGAGCTTCACGAGGCCCAGATAGTCGACGACGATCAGCGAGAGGCCTTCACGGCGCTTTAGCGCGCGCGCTCGGCTGACGATGTCGGGAAGCGAGACGCTCCCGGACTCGTCGATGTAGAGCGGTAAGTCCGAGATGTGTTGAACGGCGCGCGTCAGCTTCGGCCAGTCTCCGTCCTCCATCTTTGAACCGTCTTTCAACTTCCCGATAGGAAGATTCCCAGCTCGTGCAAGAAGCCGCATATTCAACTGCTTCGTGGGCATTTCGATCGAAAACACGAGTGCAGGACCTGCGTGGGCAGCGGCATGATCGGAGATCGCCATCGAAAAAGCCGTCTTGCCCATCGACGGACGCCCCGCAACGACAACCAAGTCCCCACCACGCATCCCACCGTCAAGCTTCCGGTCGACGTCGGTAAATCCGGTCTTCACTACCGTCGCGCTCGTCGGCGTGCCGTGAAACTGTGCGTCGAGCTCCGTAACGAGTTCTGCGAGTCCGGCCGCTGCAAGCTGTGGCGCCTGCACGGCGGTATCGGCGAGCGATTCGAGCCGCGTCTGCGCTTCTGCGATGATCTCGCCAACCTCCCGGCCATTGCGGTTGTGGACCATTGCCCCAACCTCATCAAGCGCCGCCAGCACGCCGCGCAGCTTCCACCGGTCGACAACGATCTGCGCATAGCGCGCGATGTTCGCGGATCCCATTGCGGTGCCTGCCAGTGCGTTTAGATATTGCAAGCCGCCTGTGCGATCGAGAGTTCCCGCCGACTGCATCCATTCGAAGACCGTCATTACGTCCGCCGAACGCGACGCCATCAGCATTTTTTGAATCGTTTCGAAGATCAGCCGATGCTCATAGCGATAGAAGTGCTCGGCGCGGAGATCCCCAATTCGATCAATTGCGTCGTTGTCGAGAAGCAGCGCGCCCAACACAGACTGCTCCATCTCAATCGCGGCTGGCGGCACACGCACGCCGAGTTCATCAAGTTCGTGAGGGGCGTTCATGCTGCATCCCTGTGATATTTGTTCTCGAGGCATTTCGAGAAGCCGCCGGGCGACATCAGAAAATCGATATCCGCTACGAACGGCGGCTTGCCGGGCTGCGGTTTGGATCTGCCGGTCAAAAATTCGGACTGAGCGCAGACTTCAAAAAACGCGCGCCACGCTGCCAGGCCCTCCGCAACAGTGCTGTAGCCGAACGGCTTGCAATCCAGCCGTGCAGCCTCCTTCCACCGAGCGGCAATGCTCTTTCGGCGACCGTTATTCAGCACCTTGACTCGCGGGTTATCCGGCATCACCTCGTGATAAGCGCGAACAATTCGATCCGTAGGGCAAAGCAGTTGCGCGACACCTGTGCCTTTTGTCACGTCTTTGCTATTCCCGATCTCTGCTCCAAGGAGGTCGATCAAAGGCGCGCCAGCGCAGTTGTCGACAGCGGCGTTAGCCGCCAAGCTTTTCTCCTGTTCCTGTTCCTGTTCCTGTTCCTGATTCCCGCATGTCTTGCCGCTAGGCTTCCCGGAAGCCTTTCCGAAAGCCTCTTCGAAAGCCTTGCCGTAAGCCTCTCCAAGCCCGTGGATATTGGCTCTCAGCGATTCATATGCCTCTCGCTTGAGGTCGCACTCGGGGATCAAAGCCCACTCACTCGCCCAAGATCGGACGACGTTCGGAGACTCGGGGCGGTTGCACTTGATGGCATTCGGAATCCATACGACCTTGGCTTTCCAGTCGGCCTGCGCCATGCCTTGCTGAAAGACTTCCCGGAAGGCTTCCTCGAAGGCTTCCGGACCCCAGTTGAGCTCTTCGGCCATTGCAGCGCGCCCGGAGCGGAAAAGGCCTGGAATCGGCCCCGTATGAGGTCCGGTGAGCAGGAAAATCCAGAGAGCTTGCGCCGACGGCTGAATCGGAGAGAGCGCGCAGAACTTCTCGTCGCCCCACATGCGCACCTCGATTTTTCGGTATCGAGCTTTCGCAACCGGCACGACTTCAACGGCTGATATGGTTTTGGCGCTCATATCACCACCCCGTGAGCAGGCCATGCGGCTGGCAACGGTCAAGCTCTGCCTCGCGCAAGCATTCGAGGACGTGCTGGACGGCCGCTGGCGTCATATCGTGTAGGTATGCCCAGCAGCGACCGTCGTTCCACGTGATAGCCGGCCACGCGAGGTCCTTCTGAACGACCCAGGGTCCACGCACCACGTGAAAGGAAACCGGTGTGGTGCCAAGTCCACCGAATCGCCGACGCGCACTGATTGGCGAAACTCGATTCGCGCTGGTTCGCACTGGCACCACCATCAGGAGCGATAGCCGAGCGGATCGGCAAGGTATTGATGGATCTCTTCGTTGCGGTAAACAACGCAAGTCCCGGACAACCGAATCGGCTGCGGAGCTTTACCCGCACGGACCAGTTTGCGCCACGTTTCGCGACCGATGGGGAGGAACGGAGCGATCTGAGGCCACTTTGAAAGGCCGATCGCCGGGAGGATCGGCAGGGCCACGATCTCGGCCGAAGGAGCACCGATTGACGCCTCAGAAGTGTTCTTCATTCGTTCACCGTTCTTGGTAGGAGTTGGTGAACGAATGCTATGTTTCAGCGGCCCCGAAAAAACTCAATTGAGGCGGCTTTCACCCAAACTGAGGCGGGTCAAGCAGAATCTCGCGGGCGGCGGTCGATGGTAGCTGCGGCCTTTTTCAATACGCTATCCACCGTGTTATCGGCGAGCGAAGCGCCAATTCTATGAGTTATTGCCGCGACGGCCTGCGCTCGCTTGTACGTGCCGCTCGGCAGCCGATCACCCAACTCGTCGATGAGGGCAGCGATGATCGTCAGAAGTGTGTTTCTTTCACGCGTGCCAAGCGTCTCGTGCTCAACAGTCGGCGACTTCGACTTTTGCTTCGCCTCATGCAATTCGTCCTGCAGCTTTTTGAACATCCACTTTCGCTGATCCTCTTCAGAGTTGAGGAACTGGGCCATGATCTCTTCGTCGCCTGGAGATGGGGCTCGCTCCAAAGGCGCGGGCATTCGACGCGCGACGACATCGTCAGCGATTGCAACAAGGAATTCGTTTTCGTCTTCCTGCCAACGCATCCACCATTCGCCGTACCGCATGTCGTGCTCGTTGCACCAGCTTTCAACATCGCTACCAGAAACCAGCGAATACACTGCATCGATCTTATCGTCTTGAGTCCGAGCACAAAGCGCGAAGTCGATTCGGCGAGATTCGATCGCTCGTAGAATGCTCTTTTCGATGTGGTCGCGAGCCGTTCTAAGCTTTCCTGAAGGCTCAAGCAATGGGGACATTCCCACCACGTAATCGCCACCGTTTGGCATTTCCGCTTCGATCTCGCTTTGATCTCGATCATCGTTATCGAGAGCGATCAATAACGCTGCTTCGCGTAGTGAAATCGCGTAATGCAGCGTGTCGTCTAACGCATGCTGCTGATACAGGTTTTCGTATGGCATATCGCGCCCCTTAAACGCGTCCCCTCGTGATAGGAACCGCGCCGGCCGGGTAAGGGAGCCCGGTTTTCGCCCCGTCGAGCTAGGCGCGGTGGAAACAATTATGCGTCAGCCGATGCCATTTACACCGACCTGCGGATGAAACAGGGCACGCTGCAGCGATTCGCGCTACTTTTCGGCGCACTCCTGAACGCCGTGTTCCTCTGCCCATTCGGCGACGCGCTCGATCTCGCGTTCAAGGGATTCCGCCGCAATACGTGCCAGCCCTATCAATCTGTACATGATGCCGCTCGACAACGGCGGTTCAAGTCCGTCGTCGGGGGTAATCACTTCGCCTCGGACAGTGTTGGCAGCCTCAATGGTGAGGACTGCGGACACCCCGCTGGCGACAACTGACGCGCGCTCCAACACATCAATCAAAGGTGCAGCGTCCAGGCGGCCGTCGCGCGCCGCCGTAACGACTCGCTCAGAAAACCGAGGAAAATTCTGTTGGAGATAGCTGTGGCGGCTCATCGCTGTACCTCCATTTGATCGTTATTTGCTTCCCTATCGGCCCACGACGCAGTGTCCTCAAGGCTTTCTTCGAACATCTCTGTGACAGCGACCCCAAGGCCCAGCAGGGCTTCGATCGACGCGCGATCGAGAGGCGGCTCCAATCCATCATTGGCACCGGTGGCGTAGACGGTTTCTCGGATCAGATTGGCTCGCGTAATCTTCATGATCTCGCGAACGCCGCGCGTAACAAGAAAAGCGCGGTTCATCTGATGAAGCAGCGGCTCCGAACGGATGAGCGCTCCATGAGCGGTAGCCTCGACCGCAGCGTCAGTGAAAATCGAGAATGAATCGTTGAGAAAATTTTCAGAGATCATCGCACCGCCCCCTCGACGACACGCCATTCGCTGCCGGAAGGAAAAGCAACGCCACGGGACGCAGCTGCTCGCTGGCGCGCCTCAATGCGCCCGGCAACATAGTTCATCAGTTGGCTCAGCCGTTCGTCGCTAAACGGGCGCTCATTGAGATGCGACATGAGATCGCGTTCGATGTTCAGCACCGAAAAGCCCGAGTCGATTGGAAGCGTGACGAGTTCACCATCCGTATCGATGGAGATCAAGACGGCTCGTGCAGCCTCGGGAAAAGTGATCTTAACTTCATGCATGACACACCTCCGCGATTTCAATCAAGCGGATAAGTGCATCGGCCAACGTGTCGATAGCGTCATTCGGCCGGTCCGAAAGCGCAGCGGCACGCAGAGCAGCGCGGATGATCTCAATGATGGACTGCTTTTGCTCGGAACGAGCAGAGGTCTGAAGCATAGTGGGTCCCTGAGTATTGGAACCCGCTTCCCATCGCCAAATGGGGTGGGCGGGCGGATGACAGGGTTGGCGAACCGGTACTCAAGGAATCCGGCATACCCGAAGGTATCCCCACCATCGCCCGCCCGTTGATTGGGCGCTTGCGTAGTGTACAGACGAAAAAATACCGCCATGTGGCGGTCGTCGTCCGCCTTGAGTATCAGGTCGCCAAACCCGGCCGCTGTTGTTTCAGCAGCAAGTTCAGAATAGCACAAGGCACCGCGCGGTCAAGAGGTCCGTGAAAGTCCGTAGCCTGTCGATATGCGTGCTCAATTGCCGGTGCGCCCGACGGCCGCACTTCAAATGTCACGGCTGCGGAATAGACTGCCGGCGCAATGTGGTTCCAGCTTCCTCTCTCAAAGGCGGTGCGATGGCCCAGCGAAATGACGCGTCCTTTTTTGATCGACTCATCGCCCCGATGCTCAAGCATCTGCGCCAGATCGCTGGCGCTAGTCAAGGCGAGCACTCGGTTGATGATCTGAAGAGCGAAGCGTGGATCATCGCCGAAGAGGTCAAGGCGGAGCGCGGCGGCGCTGTCGAGCCAGAGGACGCAGACCTGCAAGAGACCGTCGTGACGCGTCTGCACAAGTTATTCGGTCGTTTTGTGAACCGGGCAATGCGCTTCGCGGCCCGGCTCGACCATGAGGACCGCGACGACGATGGGGACTACCGGGAAAACGCCATATCTGCTCGCCTGGCAGCGCCGCAGAACTACGAGCCAGAGATTGCGATCGAGCTGGCGGAAGAGGCTGCCGAAGCCGCTCGAGTCATGCACGCGCAGTTCTCAGAGGCTGTCGCCTACTACCACGTGTTCGACCAATTCGACGGCGATAGCGGAGCAATCGCCCGGCACTTCGCGATCCAACCGGCAACATTGGATGCACGGCTCGCTCGGGCAGATGTCACCGCACGCCGCCAGCCGTCAGTGTTTGACGGCGTGGCGACTGTTCCGCCGAATTTCCGGCCTCACCGTGGCAAACGGCGCCCTCGGCACGCACCCGTTCGTTTCCGCCGTGTCTGTGGCTCAATGCGCCCGGCGCAGAAACATCTCTTCTTCCGGTATGGTGCAGTGTTTCACTAGGGTCGCCTGATTCGAAACGCATGGATTTTGTAAACTTAGCGAATCGTGGCACTATCTGGCAAACAACACAAAGAAATTAATTACTGTCAGACCAACCAGCCGCTCACATACAGCGACACCGGGGACCACCGTGAAACACACACTTCTACTTGCCGCCTGTCTGGCAACGGCACCTGCCTTTGCTCAAAGCTACTACGGAAGCAGCCATTCGAGCGGTTCGTCGTACGGAAACGCCGGTAGTAATAGCTATGGAAATGATCAGATGGTGAGCGGCTACACGCGCAGCAATGGCACGTACGTTGAGCCGTATCATCGCACTGCGCCCGACTCTAACCCTTATAACAACTATTCGAGTCAAGGCAACGTCAACCCTTACACCGGCCAAGCGGGACATAAAAGTCCGGGTTACTAATAGGAAAGTGCAGTAGCGGCAGTTTCAACGTATCGCATTCATTGCGGACCGTGCCAAAGCAATTTGGGGCGGCGCGTTGCGTACAAAAGTCGTATGGCAATGCATATTCTTAAATGTAACCGGAGAGTCAAATGACGATCGATGGATTTTATGCTGTTAGTTTCAGCGCTCTCCTGCGGGGTGGCGGTCTAGTTGTCGTGGAGAACGGTAAGGTCCGCGGCGGCGATAACGAGTATCTGTATTCGGGCGAGGTCTCCGGCTCCGATGACCAGCTTCGCGCAGTTCTAAAGATAAAGGCCTTTGCTCCGAACGCCGTCAGCGTATTCAATACCAAAGGCGGCGAATATACCCTTCAGCTTACAGGGCAGGTCACAGGCAACGATCTCATATTTTCAGGATCCGCCCCGGGTTCAGGACAAACCATCACGATCCGAGGCCGCCGGCTGTGCGGAACTTCGCTCGACTAATAGTCTTTTATTTGTACGTGCATCTATAACGGTTGCGTCATGATGATCGATTAGCCGAACGCTAGCGGATGATCTCATCCGCTAGACGTGATGATGGAAAGAACGAATACTGCGATACTCCGGACGTTTGGCCCAGAGCCGTTAAAGAGGACATGAACAAGTTCTACGACAAACAATCGCCGAGCGCGTTGGCCACGAGTTCGCACTGGAAGCCGCGGTGAAGGGCGCCGATCGATAGCAACTGTCAGGCAGCCCCGGAACCTTCTTCGGGTGCGTACAGAATGACTTTGTTTTGAGCCAGTTCCACTAATTTGGACCTAGCACTGCGTCCCGGCAATTTACCCGCAATCAGTTGACATACGTCAGCGTGAGCTATGTTTGATTCAATCGCGGTGTCATATACCCCGAAGCATCGCGCGCCCTCTGTCTTCAGTTCGCGTACGTCGCAGGCCCTCAAACGCGCGACTCCATGAAGTTTTCGGGGCGTAGAACCTTCACGTGCGTTAGCCGCCTCCGCTCGAGCCAGCCCTTCTGTCACAGTCGCCTTCGCAGCACGGTGGGCCTCGCGATCCACAGACAGGCCCATGCTACTCGCGTCGTCGAACGCTGAAGGCTTCAAATCTCCCGTATCCAGCTCGATATGTAATGGATTAAAGACTTGCCTCAGCAAATCTTCACCACCGGCCACGACTCCAGGCGATAACCGCGAGGCGGTCAAATTCTCAAATTCTGACAACCGGGGATGTTTCTGAAGCGCCTTAACTTTTTCCTTATTTTCTTCGTTGGCTTCAAAAAAGGACTGGCACGGATTTTCATCCGTATCGTGAGGCTGCCCCGTCACGATTAAGCCGCCAAGATTGCAAGATAGTTCGAAAGATCAGCCGTCGTAACCTTACTGGCTGGCAATTCATCCCAAAATTGCTCTTGATCACCATTGGCCTTGTCGCGCGCATAGATGGAAATAGTGCCACCATCTTCAATTGCGATATCTACGTATGCCCGGTCTGATCTCCAATACAGGCCAACTTCGCCATTCGCAGAAACCATCGCTCGAGGAACGGGAATGCCAGCAGGCAGGTGCATCGTTAAACAGATTGCGTCTACCACCGCGTCGGCGCTAGGTGCGCGACTGCCCTCTCCGTCCCATCCATCCGCAAGGCCGGCGTAGTCGTTGATCTCTGCTCTTAAAGCCTCAATCTTGGTTAGCACGGGAGGAATGTCTGCAGCGGTATTTTCCGAGGGCGCATGCGTCGTGGTCGCAAAAAGATTAATCGTCGTTCCGCTCGAACGAGCCACATACGGAGCCGCCTGAACGACGCTTTCTACGCCGTTTAACAGTGTTACCGGTTGCTGAGCGAGGCCAACCCACATAATCATAGTGCTCACTGCGAATGACACGATTGCCCCCTCTTAATTAGCTACATCAAGCTTAATCATCTTCTTTACATCGCTGGCGAGCATGTCTCTCAGGATGTCTTTGTTTCTTTCATGTAATCGGGTCATAAGGGGATCGAGCGCGTCGACAGCCTTATCCGAACCCCATATTCCCTCGCTGAACGTCGCTTTATGGCTCGTCATAACAACCACCGCGCGCTGCCGGGATTCAGGATGCTCATGAACGTTAACGTTCACATTTTCCAAAAGTTGATACCCGTCGCTCGGATCAACCTCGACAAAAAAACCATGATGCGAATGCCATAGACCAAGTGATGACAAGGCGTTTTTTGGCACAAATGTGGAGTCTGCCGAGAACAGCACTTTGGGAATAAACTCGCGGGGATTTCCTCGCCATTCGAAGGCGTCGGTGTACTGGAGAGTTGCTCCCGTGAGCGGATTACCGTCTTTCTGAATAGCCGGCAAGAGCAGCCTTAGCCAGTGAGACACATCCGCCCAAATCGTGGCCCATCGGGTGTACTCGTTGACCACGATCACGCAATTCTGCTGGGTGATCTGGATACTTGCCGCGACGTTGTTGCCGGCGGCAGTTCCCCTCGGGCGCGTCAGCATCAATCCGATACCGGCCTGGGGAGGCTGGGGAGGCGCACCGATACCTGCTTGAAAATTGAACGTGATGATTTGCGGCGTTTCGGCTCTTGGAAACGCCTTCAGTAAGTGCCGCTGATGGATCTCTTTCGCGGTAGCAATATTGCTCTCCGTCAAGGGTACGGGCCACTCAAGGACGAACGCGACGTTCTGTATCGCGTGATTCCCGCCAGCCGGATAGAGAGCGCTGAGATCCATGTTGTTAGTTAGCGTCGGTCAGAATTACAACATCCCGTTTTGCTGGCATTGTACCAAGGGCCGATAAGATCGGAGCCAAAGCTAGCCAAACTTTGCGATTGCTGCCCACCAACATGGGGACATAATCGTCAAATTGCAACGACCTCAGTGTGCTCTAGCCAAGAGGTGTCGGGGGTTTTTTTGGGGGTTTTTCATGGATCGCAAGCCCCGAAACTCCCATCTGACAAGGCTTAGCGGCCGATATTTCATTCCGGCCCGAGCACCAGAACGCTAAAACCCCGCGAAAGCTCGCGCCTTCGCGGGGTTTTTCGTTGTCAGCGCAAATTCGTCTGCGCCAGTTCCACCACTTCGTCGCCGCGACCGCTCAGCACCGCGCGCAGCATATACAGACTGAAACCCTTCGCCTGCGCCCATTGCAGCTTCGGCGGCATCGCGAGTTCGTGCTTCGTCGTCACCACGTCCACGAGCGCCGGTCCCGGATGCGCGAACGCCGCGCGCAAGCCTTCGTCGAGCGCCTCCGAGGTCTCCACGCGCACGCCGAAGAGGCCCGCGCCCTTCGCGATCTCGGCGAAATTGGTGGCGGCGAGATCGGTGCCCGTCTCCACGTAGCCGCCCGCTTTCATCTCCATCGCCACGAAACCGAGCGAGCCGTTGTTCAGGACCACTATCTTGATCGGCAGATCGAGCTGGCGCGCCGTGAGAATGTCGCCGAGCAGCATCGACAAACCGCCGTCCCCCGAGAGCGACACGACCTGACGACCCGCATGCGCGGCCTGCGCGCCGAGCGCCTGCGGCATCGCGTTCGCCATCGAGCCGTGGTTGAACGAGCCATGCAGACGGCGCCGGCCGTTCATCGTCAGATAGCGCGCGGCCCACAGCGTCGGCGTGCCGACATCCACGGCGAAGATCGCGTCGTCGTCGGCAATTTCGTTCAGGCGCGCCACCACGTATTGCGGATGCAGCGGCTTGCCCGCGGCGGCCGGGCGCGCGAGATCGTCGAGTCCCTTGCGCGCCTCCGCGTAGTGGTCGCGCGCGCGCTCCAGAAAGCGGCGATCCTGCTTGCGCGTGAGCTTGGGCGCGAGCGCGCGCAACGTCTCGCGCACGTCGCCGATCAAGCCCAGCGTGAGCGGCGCACGCTTGCCGAGCGCGGCGGCGTCGCGATCGATCTGCACGATGTTCACGTTCTGCGGATAGAAGTTGCGATACGGAAAGTCGGTGCCGAGCATCACGAGCGTGTCGCACGACATCATCGCGTGATACCCCGAGCTGAAGCCGATCAAGCCCGTCATGCCCACGTCGTACGGGTTATCCCATTCGACATATTGCTTGCCGCGCAGCGCGTGCACGGTCGGCGCGCCGAGCGCGTCGGCGAACGCCACCACTTCGTCGTGCGCGTTCTTGCAGCCGCTGCCGCACAGCAGCGTCACAGCTTCCGAGCGGTTGAGCAGTTCGGCGAGCCGGTCGATGTCGGCCGAGGAAGGCAGCGTCGCGGGGCGCGCGGCCTGCGCCCAGGTGGCGTCTTCGTCGGGCGCTTCGAGCAGCGCGACGTCGCCGGGCAGCACGATCACGGCCACGCCCTTCTGGTCGATCGCCGTGCGCAGCGCCGTGTCGAGCACGCGCGGAAACTGCGAGGCGTTCGTCACGAGTTCGACGTAATGGCTGCATTCGCGGAACAGTTCGGTCGGATGCGTTTCCTGGAAATAGCCGAGGCCGATTTCCGTCGACGGAATATGCGCCGCGATCGCGAGCACCGGCGAGCGGTTGCGATGCGCGTCGTAGAGTCCGTTGATGAGATGCAGATTGCCCGGTCCGCAACTGCCCGCGCACACCGCGAGGCGCCCCGTTGCCGCCGCTTCGGCGCCGGCCGCGAACGCCGCGACTTCTTCGTGGCGCGTGTGCATCCAGCGGATCGTGCCGAGCTTGCGCAAGCTCGCCGAGAGGCCGTTGAGGCTGTCGCCCGTTACGCCCCAGATACGCTCGACACCCACTGCTTCGAGCGTTTTCGCCAGATGATCCGCGATCGTCTTCGCCATTGCTGTTCTCCACGTGAACGGTCGGCGCAGCACGCGTGGCAAGTTCGCGGCCGTGGCGCTGCGCGTGAGGAATGGGGATGGGCACCGGCGTGCGCTGCGTGCGGCCGGTTCGCGCGTAGCACGACGCGCGTGGACCCTACCTGCCGATGCCTCGCGCTACGTTACGCCATCCGCGCAAAACACGTGGTCAAGCCGTGCGCATGTGAAAGGCGCGCGAAATGGGCCTGCAATCGACGTGAAGTGTGCGGCGTGATCTGACAAGAGATAACGGGACCCGAGGCGTTCGAGCTTGCGCCGCGACGCGCCGGGCGCGCCCGCGCGGGCCGCCAACCTGCCGGTCCCGCGCCGCCGGGAAGGCACAATCGCGGCACGACCGCTGCAAGATCGCGCCACGATTGCGCGGCTAAGCTGCGAACGCCGCGCGACCGCTAAAATACGCCGCTCGGCGCGCTATTCGCGTCGTTCACGCCGTCCATCGCCGTCATGAATCTCGAAAGCATTCTCTTCAGCCAGGGTTTCGGCACGCGCCGCCAATGTCGCGCAATGATCGCCGATGCGCGCGTCGCCGTCGCGGGCGCAACGTGCACCGACCCGCTCGCCGACTTCGACCCGGCCGGCCTCGTCTTCAGCGTCGACGGCGCGGCGTGGCCGTATCACGCGCACGCCTATGTCGCGCTCAACAAGCCCGCCGGTTACGAGTGTTCGCGCGATCCGCAGCATCACCTGAGTGTGTTTCATCTGCTGCCGCCGCAGTTCGCCGAGCGCAACGTGCAGTGCGTCGGCCGCCTCGATCAGGACACCACGGGCCTCCTGCTGCTCTCCGACGACGGCCAGTTCGTGCACGCGTTCACCTCGCCCAAACGCAAGGTGCCGAAGGTCTATCTCGCGACCACGCGTCATGCCATCGACGAAACCCAGTTGCAGGCCCTGCGCGAAGGCGTTCTGCTGCACGGCGAGCGCGCGCCCAGCGCCGCCGTCGCGGCCGTCGCGCGCGGCGAGCACACGCTCGAACTCACGGTGCTCGAAGGCAAGTACCACCAGGTCAAGCGCATGGTGGCCGCGGCGGGCAACCGCGTGGAGGCACTGCATCGCGAGCGCATCGGCGGTTTCGGGCTGCCCGGCACGCTCGCACCGGGCCAATGGCAATGGCTCGACGCCGCCGCCCTCGACGCGCTGCGCAACAACGGGTAAACCACGGCTGCTCGCGCCGACGCCCGCCCCTCAGTGCGTTGACGCACGGATCTTTGCAAACTGCCCCCATTTTCGCGGCGGTGCAGCATGCCCTTCCTGACGATGCGCCCTATACTCGTTTAAACAACGATTACAAGCAGCAAGGAGGGGCATCATGATCATCAACGGCACATTCCAGATCTCAACCGTGTTGATGGCATTCGTGGCGCTAGGGGCGATTCTGATCGGTGGGCTGCTGGCGTCGATGCATTTCCGGCATCAATACCACCCGAATCTGATCGGCGCGCTGATTGGCGCTCTATTGTGCTTCCTCCTTATCGAGGCGCTGCCGGCCATCACGTGAACGGCACGCTTTGCGCCCGGCCGCCGCGCGCTCCGGCCCGCGATCATTTCGATCCGGCCGTCATGAACGCGGCGGCAGCGTGCGCAAAAACGCATCGACATCCGGATACTTCAGGCGCGCGCGTACCTCGCGCTTGAGCCGCGTATTGGCGAGACGCCGCGACTCACGCATGAACGACAGCAGCACGGGATCGAGTTCGCGCTCGGCCTCGGCGCGGCTCACGCGCGGCGCACGCGCCAAACCGAAGGCATCGGCCACGCGGTCGAAGTACTCGCCCATCTTCAGTTCGCTGTCGTCGCTCGCGTGTATCGTGCGGGCGGGCCGGCCGTGCGTGGCGAGGCGCAACAGGATGGCCGCGAGATCGTCGGCGTGGATATGGCTCGTGTAAACGTCGTCGGCTGCCACCAGCGCCGGCGTGCGCTTTTCCAGACGCGCGAGCGGCAAGCGGCTGGCCGCGTAAATGCCGGGAATGCGCGCGATTGTTGCCGTAAGCGCGCCGCGCGCGGTGGCGCGGCGCAACTGCCGTTCAGCGGAAATACGCCGGATCGCGCGGGCGTTGGCGGGCCGCGGGGTGCGGGTTTCGTCGATGCGCGCGCCGCCGCAGTCGCCGTACACGCCTGTCGTGCTCGCGTAGACCAGCCGCGTGCGCGGCGGAACGGCACGGGTGGCACGAGGTGCATGAGGAGCAGCACGCTGCGCGCGCCGGGAGCGCAAAGTGCGCTCGGGTACAATGGCGAACGGTCTGGCGAACGGTCCCGCACTGATTCCGGCGCTGCGAACGGTGCGCCAGAATGCGGACCGCGAAGCGCCCGCCAGCGCCGGTTGCGGCGCTCGCGCAACCGCGCGGCGGCGCGCCGAAAGCGCGGCGATCAAACGGCGCGTGCGCAGGTCGTCGTCGCCGGTTTTCTGCGGCGGCGCGAGGTGCAGCACGACGCGCGCAAGACCGGCAAGCCGCGCGAGGCTCGCGCGCGTATCGAGGTCGCCCGCCACGGGCACGGCGCCCGCGGCGCGCAGTTCGCCGGCGCGTTCGGTGCGGCGCGTGAGCGCGAACACGCGTGCGCCGCTGGCGTGCGCCCGCAACGGGTGGAGACAGCGCAGCCCGACGTCGCCCGCGCCCACTATCAGGATGCGCGCCCGGCGCAGTTTTCTGGTGGCAATCATGGTGGAACCATTTTAGCCGCCGGGGGCCGCCCAGGCTTTATCGCCTGTTGCAAGCGCCCGCGCAGCCGTTTCAACTTTCGAAATCGAGACTTTCGCTTTCCCCACTATGGCTTTCAACGTAACGCTCAAGCAAAGCGGCCGCCAGTTCCAGGTCGAGCCCGACGAATTCATCCTCAACGCGGCTCTGCGCCAGGGCATCGGTCTGCCGTACGGTTGCAAGAACGGCGCGTGCGGATCGTGCAAGGGCACGGTTTGCGCGGGCGAAGTCGAGCAGCGCGCGCACGCGGCATCGGCGCTGTCGAACGACGAACGCACGCGCGGCATGGCCCTCTTCTGCTGCGCGACGGCGCAAACCGACCTCGAAATCGACATCCGCGAGATCGCCGGCGTGGGCGACATGCAGGTGCGCAAGCTGCCAACCCGCATTGCCGCGATCGAGCGCCGCGCCGACGACGTCGTCGTCATCAAGCTGCAACTGCCCGCGAACGAGCGTCTGCAATATCTCGCCGGCCAGTACCTCGAGTTCATCCTCAAGGACGGCACGCGCCGCAGTTATTCGATGGCCTCGGCGCCGCACGAGGAAGGCCCGCTGGAGTTGCATATCCGCCACATGCCGGGCGGCAAGTTCACCGACCACGTCTTCTCGCAGATGAAAGAGCGCGACATCCTGCGCTTCGAGGCGCCGCTCGGCACCTTTTTCCTGCGCGAGGACTCGGACAAGCCCATCGTGCTGCTCGCCTCGGGCACCGGTTTCGCGCCGATCAAGGCCATCGTCGAGCACGCGGTCCACAAGAACCTGAACCGGCCGATGGCGCTCTACTGGGGCGCGCGCCAGAAGAAGGACCTGTACCTGATGGAACTCGCCGAACAATGGGCGCGCGACATCCCCAACTTCCGCTTCGTGCCCGTGCTCTCCGAGCCCGCCGCCAGCGACGCCTGGACGGGCCGCACGGGCTTCGTGCACCGCGCCGTGGTCGAGGATCTGCCCGATCTCTCGGCGTACCAGGTCTACGCGTGCGGCGCGCCGGTCATGGTGGAATCGGCGCAGCGCGACTTCTCGCAGCATCACGGCCTGCCCGAGGACGAGTTCTATGCGGACTCCTTCACGAGCGCCGCGGACCTCGCGAATCCGGTCTGACACCGGCGTGCGGGCCAGGCGCGCGCCACCTTTCGCGTGCACCTGCCCCGCCGGTTCACGCCGACCGTCAAGAAAATTTCCTGGTCGGTGCGTACATTGATGGTTTACATCGCCGCGCCGCTTGTCGTATTCTTGCGCCCATGAACCGCATCCTGTCCGAACTTCGACGTCGCCGCTTGCCCCACCTTTAGGGCCTGGCTTAGTCGCGGACGCGCGTCGTGAAGGGTTGAACCCACCGGCGCACAGGAAAGTTCGAATTACGAAAGCCACGGCCAGTCCGTGGCTTTTTGTTTTTGCAGCCGTCGCTGGTGTCACTTCGGCAGCTGTCTTTCAACCCTTTGCAGTCCCTGCGCGGAGCCCGTTGCCATGAATTTTTCCGAGTACCCGATCGAGTCGCTGATGTACATCACCAACCGGCCCGAAATCGTTTTCACGCATGGCAAGGGGTCGTGGCTCTACGACAACGAAGGCAAACGCTACCTCGACTTCATCCAGGGCTGGGCGGTCAACAGCCTGGGCCACTGCAACGACGGCATGATCGAGGCGCTCGAAAAGCAGTCGCGTCTGCTCATCAACCCGTCGCCGGCGTTCTACAACGCGCCGATGGCGAAGCTCGCGGACCTGCTCACGGCGAATAGCTGCTTCGACAAGGTGTTCTTTGCGAACAGCGGCGCCGAAGCCAACGAAGGCGCGATCAAGCTCGCGCGCAAGTGGGGCAAGAAGCATCGCGACGGCGCGTTCGAGATCATCACGTTCGATCACAGCTTCCACGGCCGCACGATCGCGACCATGTCGGCGAGCGGCAAGCCGGGCTGGGACACGATCTACGCGCCGCAGGTGCCGGGCTTCCCGAAGGCCGACCTCAACGACATCGCTTCGGTCGAGAAGCTCATCAACGCGAAGACCGTCGCAGTCATGCTCGAGCCGATCCAGGGCGAAGGCGGCGTGATTCCGGCCACGCGCGAATTCATGCAGGCGCTGCGCGCGCTCACGCAAAAGCACGGCATCCTGCTGATCGCCGATGAAGTGCAAAGCGGTTGCGGCCGCGCGGGCACGCTGTTCGCCTACGAACTCTCGGGTATCGAGCCGGACATCATGACGCTCGGCAAGGGCATTGGCGGCGGCGTACCGCTCGCGGCGCTGTGCGCGAAGGAGAGCGCCTGCGTGTTCGAAGCGGGCGACCAGGGCGGCACCTACAACGGCAATCCGCTGATGACGGCCGTGGGCTATTCGGTGATCTCGCAACTGGTGGCGCCGGGCTTCCTCGAAGGCGTGCGCGCGCGCGCCGACTACCTGCGCGACCAGCTGCTCGAACTCTCGGCCGAACGCGGCTTCGAGGGCGAGCGCGGCGAAGGCTTGCTGCGCGCGCTGCTGCTCGGCAAGGACATTGGCCCGCAGATCGTCGAGAAGGCGCGCGACATGCAGCCGGACGGCCTGCTGCTCAACGCCGCGCGTCCGAACCTGCTGCGCTTCATGCCCGCGCTCAACGTGACGAACGCCGAGATCGACCAGATGATGGCGATGCTGCGCACGGTGCTCGACTCGCTCTGAGCCAGCCCGACCGACCGTCAGCAGAACTGGGAAACCGGATGTCCATCACGATCCGCACCTTCACCGAGGCCGATACCGAGGCCGTGCTCGCGCTCTGGCTCGACGCCTTTCCCGAGTACAACGACGCGAGCCGGCCGCATCGCAATCCGCGCCTGTCGATCGCGAACAAGCTCGGGACGCAGCCGGAGCTGTTCTTCGTCGCCGAGCAGGACGGCGATGGCGAACAACCCACGCTCGTTGGCACGGTGATGGCGGGTTACGACGGCCATCGCGGCTGGCTCTATTCGCTCGCGGTCGCGCCGCCCGCGCGGCGGCACGGTCTCGGCACGCGCCTCGTGCGCCACGCCGAAGCCGCGCTCGCCGCGCTGGGCTGCCTCAAGCTCAACTTGCAGGTGCTCAGCGACAAGCCCGACGTGCTCGCGTTCTACGACGCGCTCGGTTATCGCGCCGACGCCGTGGTCAGCCTCGGCAAGCGGCTCGCCGTGATGGAGCCGGCGGCGAGCTGAGGCGCGCTCGATCAGAAGCGGTGGATCAAGCCCGCCGCGACCGTCACCATGCTGCGCGACGACGACGGTGAGCCGTTGAAACCGTCGCCGATCGTCGGCGTGGCATTGATGATCGACACGCCGTCCGTGCCCAGCGTCTGCCCATTGGCGCGCTGGTAAGCCTGCAGGAAATAGAGGCCTGTCTGCTTCGACAGGCTGTAGTACTCCGCCAGCGATCCCTGCTGATACTGCGCGCCGCTCGTGATGCCGTTCGCCTGGCTCGCGCGCGTGTAGCTGTAACCCGCCGCCAGATCCCACACCGCCGCGAGCCGCACGTGCAACACGGCGCCGAAGGTATTCCAGACTTCCGTCGAGCGAAACGCCGAGCCGGCGCCCGGCACGTACTGGACGTTCGAATACGACGCCGAAACATCGACGTTCGACGTGATCGCATAACCGCCCGTGACCGCGATGCGCTGCTGCGCCGCCGCCGTGCGATAGCCGTTGGTCACCGCCGATACGCCGATCTCCCCCGCCTGCGACGCCGTGGAGTTCGGGTCCCAGGCGCCGCCGCCCGGCGTCGCGTTGTTGAAGCGCTCGATGCCCGCGCCCACGCCGAACGCGCCCAGCCGGTACTGCAGGCCCGCGCTCCAGCTCGAGCCCTGCGCGAGACTGCCGGGCTGGCCGCCCAGCGCGTACGCGCCGCTCACGGTCAGGCCATAAAAGCTCGGCGACTTGTAGAGCGCGGTATTGCTGGTCTTGTAGATCGTGTCGAAGTTGTCGAGATCGCCCGGGTGAGCACCCGAGAAGCCGGTGAGCCAGTTGGTGGGCGACCACGGCGCGACCATCCAGTAGTACGAGGTGAGCTGGCGGCCCAGCGTGAGACTGCCGTAGCGCGCGTTCGTCATGCCGACCCATGCCTGCTGGCCGAACATCGCGCCCGAGTATTGCGCGTTGCCGTTCGCCGAATTGAAGCGCGACATCAGGTTGAAGATCGCGGCCCAGCCGTCGCCGAGATCTTCGCGGCCCTGAAAGCCGAACTTGCTGCCGTCCCACGTGCCGGGCGCCATCTGCACGTTGTGGCGGCCGTTGGCATTCGAGCCGAGCGCGGTCTGGCTGTTCGACCACGCGATGGCGTTGTCGACCGTGCCGTAGAGCGTGACGCTGCTCTGCGCATGTGCCGCGAGCGGGGCGAGCGCCGGGAGCACCGCCGCGCCCGTGGCGCAGAACGTTGCCATGCGTCGAAAAGAAGTCTTCACGAAGCTGTCTCCAGATGTTGTTTTTGATCGTGATGCGCGGGGTTTTTCGTTAGCGCTAACGTATTTGTCCGTGCGTCGAGCCGGTGCGCGGGACCCCGCGCCTCAACCCACGCCCTTTTCGATTTCCTCGAGACTCAAGCCCGCCGTTTCGCGCAGACGATAAATCGCGAACAGAAAGGCCACGACGCAGCACGCCGAAAACACCGCGAACGCCGAAGCCGCGCCCATTTCGAGCAGCGCCGGAAACGTCGCCGCGACGATGAAGTTGGTGAGGAACATGGCGAGCGCCGCCGCCGACATGGTCCGCGCGCGAATGCGCAAGGGCAGCAGCTCCGGCATCATCACCCACACGAGCGGGCCCCAGCTGAACGAGAACGCGGCCTTGAAGAACGCGAGCGCGCCCACGGCCACCACGCTGCCCGCCGCGGAGGTCGTGACGCCCGCATGGAACACCACGCCGAGCACGACCATGCTGAGCGCCATCACGAGCGCGCCGCACACCAGCAGCGGACGCCGCCCCACGCGATCCACCACGCGCGCCGCGCAGATCGTCATGATGATCGAGAGCACGCCGAGGCCCACGGCGTTGAGCAGCGCCGCCGACTCCCCGAAGCCCGCCGCGCGCAGGATCGTCGGGGCGTAATAGACGATCGTGTTGATGCCGAGCGCCTGTTGCAGCACGGCGAGCCCGAACACGCTGACAAGCGTCGGGCGCAGCGCCTTCGAGCGGAACACGTCGACGAGACGCACCGTGCGGGTGGCGTCGCTCGCCTGCTGGATCTCGCGCAGCGAATCCGCGGCGTCCTGCGGCGTGTTGGTGATTTCGAGCACGCGGCGCGCTTCGTCCACGCGCCCCTGACGCACGAGCCAGCGCGGCGAGTCGGGCTGGAACAGCATGCCGATCGTGAGGAATACCGAAGGTACGGCCGCGAGCCCGAGCATCCAGCGCCATTGCGCATGCGCCGCCAGCCCATAGCAGACGATGTACGAGATCAGGATGCCGATGGCGATCGCGAGCTGGTTCATCGAGGCGAGGCCGCCGCGAATGTGCTTGGGCGCGATTTCGGAGAGATAGAGCGGCACCTGGATCGTCGAGACGCCAATGGTCACGCCGATCAGCACGCGCGCGACGATCAGCGTGACGGGATCGGGCGCGAGCGCCGAGAGGATCGACGTGACGATGAACATCACGCCCGCGCCGATCAGCATCTTGCGCGGGCCGTAGCGGTCGGCGATCCGCCCCGTGCCGAACGCGCCGACCATCGCGCCGAGCAGCAGACCGCCCACCACGAGGCCTTGCAGGCGCGCGTCGAGCGTCATGTCCTTGCGGATGAACAGCAGCGCGCCGGCGATCACGCCGCTGTCATAGCCGAACAGGATGCCGCCCAGCGCGCCGAACAGGTACGCCATGCGCGCGCGATGCCGCGAGCGCGCGGGAAAATACGTGAGGGTTTCGGATTTCATGGTTGTCTCGCTCCATTTTTGGTTTTCTCGAACGACGCGCCTGCGGGCTTCGTGGTGTGCGGTTGTGTGGTCGAGCCGTCGATCGCGGGCGCGGGTCTCCTTCGGTGGATCGTCGTGCGCTACCCCACCACCGACACTTGCGCCAGCCCCGCATCGACGATCAGGTTCTGCCCCGTCACGGCCGCCGACTGGTCCGAGGCGAGGAACAGCACCATGTCGGCGATATGCTTCGTCTCGACCGGAAACTTCAGGCACTGCAACTCGACGAAGCGCTGCGCGTCGGCGGAATCGAACCACAGCGCCTTTTGCCGCTCGGTGAGCACGGGACCGGGCAGCACGCAGTTCACGCGGATGTTGCCGCCGCCCAGCTCGCGCGCCAGCGTGCGCGAAATGCCGCTGATGGCCGCCTTCGAGGCCGTGTAGGCGATCAGGTTCGGCCGCCCGCGCAGCCACGAGATCGACCCCATGTTGACGATCGAGCCGCCGCCCGCGCTTGCCATCGCGCTCGCCACGCGCTGCGCGGCGAACACGTGATGCGTGAGGTTCGTGTGCAGCATGTCGGCCCAGCGTTCGGGTGTGAGGTCGTCGAGCGCGCCGCGGTCGTCGCGGCCCGCGTTGTTCACGAGCACGCGAATCGGGCCGAGCGCCGCCGCCGCGGCGTCGAGCACGCCCCGGTAGGCTTCGATGTCGCGAATGTCGCAACGCCCGAACCAGGGCCGCGCGTGCGCCGGAAAGCGCTCGCACAGCGCCCGCCCCGCCGCTTCGTCGAGATCGCAGAAGGCCACGCGCGCCTGTTGCGCGACGAACGCCTCGACCAGCGCGGCACCGATGCCCGAGGCGCCGCCCGACACGAACACCACCGCGCCTTCGAGCGAGGCATAGCGCGCGCCCATCAGTAGGCCACCTGCATCGCGGCCGGGCCGGCCTCGCCCTCTGCGCCCTTCATGCGCGCAAGCACCGCCTTCGCCTGCTGCATCATGAACACGAGGTCGGAGCCGACCGCGACGTAGTCGTAACCCATGTCGAGAAAGCCGCTCACCATTTCCGGATTCGGGCCGAGCGTGCCGATCGGTTTGCCGACCGCCCGCGCGCGCTGCGCCGCCTCGCGCATGAGCGCCTGCACGCGCGCGTCCTTGAGATCGCCGATGCAACCGAGCGCCGCCGAGAGATCGCCGGGACCGACGAAGAGCGCGTCGACGCCTTCCACGGCGGCGATCGCTTCGAGCTGCCCGATGGCTTGCGGCGTTTCGAGCTGCACGATGCACGCGGTCAACGCATTCGCGCGCTTGCCGTAGTCGCTCACCATGCCGTAGCGGCTCGCGCGGTGCACGCCCGCGAAACCGCGCTGGCCGAGCGGCGGATATTTCATGGCGTCGACCACGCGGCGCGCCTGTTCCGCGCTCTGCACGTAGGGGAACATCAGCGTGCGCGCGCCCAGATCGAGCGCGCGCTTCACCAGCGAGGGATCGTCGCTGCCGGACACCCGCACGACCGGCACGGCGCGCGTGCAATCGACGGCCTGCATCATCTGCCACGCATCGCGAAACTCGATCGGGCCGTGCTCCATGTCGATCAGCAGCCAGTCGAAACCGGCGTGGCCGAGCGCTTCCGCATTGCTCGCCGTGCCGGCCATGAGCCACGTGCCGAGCGGCGCGCGCTGGTCCGGATCGTCGGCGTTGCCCGGTTCGAGCAAGGCCAGAAAGTCGTTGTTCACTGGGTCATCTCCGCTATCAATAAATCACCGGTTCGGTCGGCTCGCTCCAGCCCGCGAGGAAATCGAAATCGCAGCCTTCGTTCGCCTGCGTGACGTGGTCGAGGAACAGCTTCGTGTAGCCGCGTGCCGGCCTGCGCACACCGGGCTGCCATACGGCGCGGCGGGCGGATAGTTCGTCATCCGAAACCAGCATGGCGAGCCGGCCGACGCCCACGTCCAGCTCGACGAGATCGCCCGTGCGCAGCAACGCGAGCGGGCCGCCGGCCGCGGCTTCGGGCGCGACGTGCAGCACGCAGGTGCCGTAATGCGTGCCGCTCATGCGCGCGTCGGAAATGCGCACCATGTCGCGCACGCCTTGCGCGAGCAGCTTCTTCGGGATCGGCAGATTGCCCCACTCGGGCATGCCCGGCGCACCGAGCGGGCCGCCGTTGCGCAGCACGAGCACGGTGTTCGCATCGACATCGAGATCGGGGTCGTCGATACGCGCGTTGAGGTCCGCCATCGAATCGAACACGAGCGCGCGGCCCGTGTGGCGGAGCAGGTTCTCGCTGGCCGCGCTCGGCTTGATGACGGCGCCGTCGGGCGCGAGATTGCCGCGCAACACCGTGAGCGCGTTGCGTTCGCTCACCGGCGCGGCGAGCGGCCGCACGACCTCGTTGTCGTCGCAGCGCGCAGGTTCGAGATTCTCGCCGAGCGTGCGGCCGTTCACGGTCAGGCAGTCCGGCACGAGCCGCGCATGCACGCGCTGCAGCAGCGCCGGCAAGCCGCCCGCGAAATAGAAGTCTTCCATCAGCGCGGCGCCCGAGGGCAGGATGTTCGCGAGCACGGGAATGTCCTTGCCCTTGTGCTGGATGTCGTCGAGCGTCAGGGGCACGTTGCCGCGCCCCGCGATCGCGATCAGGTGGATCGCGGCGTTGGTCGAACCGCCTATCGCCATATACGCGGCGATGCCGTTCGCGACCGAATCGGCGTTGAAGAACGACGAAGGCTTCAGGTCCTCCCACACCATGCCGACGATGCGCTCGCCGCTTTGCGACGCCATGCGCGTGTGCGCGGCGTCCATGGCCGGGATGCTCGCGGCGTTGGGCAAGGTGAAGCCCATGGCCTCGGCGACGAGTGTCATCGTGCTCGCCGTGCCCATGGTGTTGCAGGTGCCCGGCGTGCGCGCCATCTTCGACTCGAGCGCGATCCACTCGCGCGCGCCCAGGTGGCCGGCCTGGCGCTCGTCCCAGAACTTGCGCGTGTGCGTGCCCGCGCCCACTTTCTCGCCGCGATACCGGTCGTTGAGCATGGGCCCGGCGGGCACGAAGATGCAGGGCAAGTCGGCGCTCAGCGCGCCCATCAGGAGGCCCGGCACGGTCTTGTCGCAACCGCCCAGCAACACGGCGCCGTCGACAGGCAGCGAGCGCAGCAGTTCTTCCACTTCCATCGCCAGAAAGTTCCGGTAGAGCATGGTGGTCGGCTTGACGAGCACTTCGCCGAGCGACATGGCGGGCAGTTCGAACGGCATGCCGCCCGCGAGCAGAATGCCGCGCTTCACGGCTTCGGCGCGCTCGCGCAAATGCGCGTGGCACGGCGAGAGGTCGCTCCACGTATTGACGATGGCGATCACGGGACGCGCGAGAAACTCCTCGCGGCGCAGGCCCATCTGCTGCAAGCGCTGCCGGTGCGCGAACGACCGCGTGTTGTCGGGCGCGAGCCAGCGCTGGCTGCGCAGATCTTCGAGACATTTGCGCTTCGTGTTGACGTTCATGCTTTCCTTCGATGAGACGGCTGCCGCGCGAGGTGCGGCGTGCGGGGATAAATGCGCCGGGGCGTGCGATGCGCCGTCACGTCGACTACGCCGTCATGGAAGAAATGGAAGAGACGGAAGAAACGTCGCGACGTTAGCGCTAACGTGAGCTAGTATTGGTTAGCGCTAACGCGAAGTCAACTCAACTCGTTCAAGGATTTCCCTGGTAATGACTCAACCAGCCCGCAAGCGGCGCGGCTCCGGCCGCACCACCTTGCATGACGTCGCCGAACTGGCGGGCGTGTCGGCAATGACGGTTTCGCGCTACTTCAACAACAAGGATGGCGTGGGTATCGACATCCAGAAGCGCATTTCGGCCGCCATCGAGCAAACCGGCTATGTGCGCAACGTGTTCGCGGGTTCGCTGGCTTCGGCGCGCGGGCGCTCGGTCGGCATGGTGATCCCGCATATCGCGGGTGGCGTGTACGCCGAAACGGTGCAGGCCGTGACCGACACGCTGCGCCCGTTCGGCTATCAGTTGCTGCTGGCGTCGTCGAACTATTCGACCGAGGAAGAAGAAGCGGCCGTGCGCGCGTTCATGGGCTGGGCGCCCGCCGCGATCATCCTCACGGGCCAGAAGCGCTCGCGCAAGACCACGGAACTGCTGGCCAACGCGAGCATTCCGGTAGTGGAAACCTGGGCGCACCGGGCGCGGCCGCAGCATATCCAGGTGGGATTTTCGAATCCCTCGGTGGGACGCGACTGCACGCGCTACCTCCACGAACGCGGGCACCGCCGCATCGTGTTCGTGCATCCGCAACGCACCGACGACATGGGCGCGAACGATCGCGCGAGCGGCTACGAAGCGGCCATGCGCGAACTCGATCTCACGCCCATGACGTTTCGCCCGCAGGCCTCGGTGCTGCTCGAGGCGGGCGCCGAGGCCTTCCGCACGCTCACGGGCGGCCGCAAACCCGCCGACGCCCTGCTGTTCTCCAACGACAATCTCGCCGCCGGCGCGCTGTTGCACGGCCTGCGCGAGAAGATCGCGATCCCGCAGGCCTGCGCGGTGATGGGATTCGGCGACCTGTCGATCGCGGACAAACTCGTGCCCTCGCTGACCACGGTGCGGCCGCCGCGCTACGAAATGGGCAAGATCGCGGCAATGCGCGTGATCGAACTGCTGCGCGCCATCGAAGAAGACTCGCCCACCAGCGCCATCGCGCGCGACAACCTGCTGTCCTACGAGATCGTCGAACGCGAAAGCGCCTGAGCGGGATCAGCGGGTGACGTTGCTGCGCGGCTCGATCAGGCCCGGCACGCTCACGCGCATGGCGAACACGCCGCCCGATTGCGGATACTGCGCGATCTCCGCGGCGGGACGGCCCTGGCGCGCCGTGGTCACGTAGAGCGTGCGCAGGTCCTCGCCGCCGAACGCGCACATGGTGGGGCAGCGCGCGGGCAACGGGTGCGCCTCGACCACCTTGCCTTCGGGCGAGATGCGCACCACGCGCGCGCCCTCGTAGAGCGCCGCCCAGTAGTAGCCTTCGCTGTCGACCGAGGCGCCGTCGGGGCGCCCGCGGTCGGTGTCGGTGGGCGTGAACGTGACCCAGTCTTCGCGCGGCCCGACCGCGCCGCTGTCGAGGTCGAACGTGTGCCGA